>JAFQBK010000001.1 GCA_017399695.1 Clostridia bacterium
ACTCAATTAATAAGTACTGCACGATGTTCAGTTTGGCAACAAGAACTGGAGGAAACGAAAGTGCAAACGTTCAGACATTTCTTATGAGCTCCGAAAATGCATATATGGTTAGACCCAGTGGGGAAAAAACAGAAGTAGATAATACGCAAGAAGCAGAGATTATCAGATATAAAGATGCAGTTTCGGCAAGGGGAACATGGGCACACTATGTAGTAACCAGAAAATATGATGAAGAAGCAGCAACTTACTCTACAAGTTTTTATTTAAATGGTGTTTTACAGAGTGTAACTAGTGTTACCAATGAAGGACAATATAAGGCGTGGGATACAAAGAATAGAAATGCAGATTCGAAATATCTTTCTATTGGTAACGATGCAACGCGTACGTATGGGTTTATTGGTGACATTGCTGAGTTTAAGGTGTATGAAGGTATTCTTTCGGCAGAAAATGTTGCAGAGAAATATGAGAGCGAAATTGCAGGTTATCTGACCATTTCCGATATTACACTGACAGCTGTTGACGGCTCCGAGCTTCCGGATGACGAGTCCACGATTACCTCGTTTAAGGCTTCCGCAACGCTGAATGGCAGGCTTGGCACTGCTGTTGCTCTTTATGCGATTTATGAAGGTGATGAGCTGATGAAGCTGGGTCTGGCAGATACCACCTACGATGCTTCTTCGAAGCAGACCACGATTGCTGCAACGCTTGATGTATCGAATGTGACCTATGCGGATGCAACGAAAATCAAGCTCTTCATTTGGGACAGCTTAATTAATGCAAAACCGATTATGGGTGCGAAAGAGCAGGGCTTATGAACTGCGCTGCCGGCGGGGTACCTTTATACGGCAAGCTACCAAAGTAGCACCGCACTCAATCCTGCCACGGTAACTAGTGGGAATATAATTCTTCGTGAGTCTTTATTCGGACAGGAGATCGTGGTTTCAGATGCACTCTATATCCCTGCACAGAAAAAGGTTGTGCTTACGACGCTCGAGCCGTCGGGCACCATTTTAGATGTTTGGCAGGTGTATGCACCGTCATCCGTTTCCGATTTAAGCGGAAATTCGGTTGCAATCCGCAGTAATGAGAAATTCTGCGCGACCTACAGCGACGGAATCGACGGAATCAGTATTGCCGATGTTACGCTTTACGACGGGGCGACTCTCGTTCGGAAACCGCAGGGAAAACTTGCACTTCGCGTTTGCGTTAAGATTTACAGCGAAAGTAACGAGGCAAAAAATGCGGCACTTGTCATTTACAGTGATAAAGAGGAGCAAAACGCTATTTATGAAAAAGCGGTGACGGTTTCAAAATCAGGCATGACAGAAGTGGTGCTTGATATTCCCGAGCGGGAATATTTTGAAACGGACGAATTTTTTGTGCGTATAAAATAAAACTATTTGGGAAGCACTTTTATAAAACTGGAAAACAGAATATAGAAGCGCTTCCCGCTTTTATATGTTGTTATTTTGTCTGACAATATATAAAAACGGGAAGCAAAGGGACGGAAAGAAGGGGAAAATGATGAGAATTTTGGTTGTCGATGATGAGCCGATGATGCGCGATGTGTATCAGGAATTGATTGATTGGCAGGAATATGGCTTTACGCTTGTCGGCGCAGCTGACGACGGCAAAACAGCATTGGAAATGCTGCAAAATACGTCCGTAGATATCGTAATTACGGACCTTAAAATGCCGATTATGTCAGGCCTTGAATTAATCAAAAAGGCATCAGAGCAGTTTCCCCAAGTCAAATTTATTGTTATGAGCGGATATGATGATTTCCATCTTGTACGCGAAGCGTATCAATTGGGTGTAAAGGAATATTTTCTGAAAATGGAAATGGATGCAGATGTGCTTTTACAAAGCATTTTTAAAATTCAAAAAGAAATAGAAGCAGAAAACGAAAAAATCGCGCAGGAAATTAACAATGTAGAGTTGTTTAAGAAAATGTATCAGAACAACTTTTATTCCAACCTGACAAGTAAAGAGCAATGGAACAACCGAGAGGGGATTATTAAAAATATTATTTGGGGTGCAGACGGAAAAGAAGCCGCAAAGCAACTTTCCCAAACGGGGCGCGTGGTTTGTGAAGATAATATGTATATCATGTCGCTCACTCTTTTGGATTATTACAAAATCGAGGAGAGTATCTGGAACGGCGAACGGGAAATGCTGAAATATGCAATTTTGAATGTTTTGGAAGAAACTTGTGATAATTATGATGCGATGTATCCTTTTTGCAATTTACCAAATCAATTTGTTATTTTATGTGCCGGCATAAATCATTCCGCAAGTGTTTGTAAAAAGGTTTTTGAACAAATCCAAAATGCCTTTTTGCTTTGTTTTGGAATGAAGGTTGATTGCGGTGTAAGCGGTCCTGTATCCAGCTTCGGCGAATTGAAGAGGATTCATCAGGAAGCCAAAATGGCGAGCTCATATAGCTTCATTACGGGGCATGACCAACTGGTGATATTTCACGATGTATTATTCGAGGGCGAAGAATTGAATATTACCAAAAAAATCGGAGAGATTAAACGTCTGTTATCCAAAGCGGAACCTGATAGGCTTCGCGAGGAAGCGCATACACTCCGTGTATCCCCTAAAATAAAAAACTATGAACAGATTGAGCAAATAAAGAAATTATTTTATTTATACTATATTGAAATGATGAGTTTTCTGGAAGAAAAAGAGATGAAAGGAGAATTTACGGAACATATTATTCGCTACAATGAAATTAAAGATGAGGCGGATTTGCAAGCGTTTAATAGCTGGCTCTTAAAAAGCGTAAATGAGGTAGCTGATATTTTGATGAGCAACAGCGATATCAGTAAGGCAGAACAATACATTAAAAACAATTACGGTAAGCAGCTTTCATTAAATGAAGTGGCGGAGTATCTGGAAATGAGTCCGTGGCATTTCAGTAAAGTTTTCTATAAGAAAGTAGGAATTCATTTTTCGCAGTATCTTATGCAGGTGAGAATGGAAGAAGCGGTACAGCTTTTAAAAAATACCAATTTAAAGATATATGAGGTTGCAATGCGTGTCGGATATAATAATACCGACCAGTTCTCAAGGATGTTCAAAAAGACAATCGGAAAATCACCAAAGGAATTTAAGAAACAATTCTAAAGGATGAGTGAATATGAAATCGCTGCAAAAAAAAGTGCTGTTGTATTTTGTTATTATAGGTTTAATTCCTATTGTTTTTTTCATGTCATACTATTCTTATGTCTTAAGTAATCAAGTGATGGAAAAACTGGATGGAGAATCGAAAAGTATACTGAAGCTTTATGATAATAATCTTGTTGTCAGAATAAACAGACTTCAAAATGCCGTTGATATTTTATTTGATGATGAAGATTTTTATCGCAATTTAAGAGAAAAAGACAAAAAAACAGAAAATGAATCTGTTCAAAAAATGATGGATGAAATATATGAGAAATTTGCAAAAAATGAAAAATCATTAAAATCACTATTGCTTTTTTCTATTAATGGCAATGTGTATGTTTCAGGGGAGAAAGTGAAACAGGAAGATGCCTTTTCTCTTGTATTTAAGTATGATGATGTAGGCGAAAATGCTGGTGTTGTTTCTTGGATGGGGCTAAAAGAAAATTTTGCCGAAGAAAAAAACAATAAAATTGTCGCAGGAACAATGTTAAGAGATTTCAGGGCTGAAAAAGACCACGCATATCTGGGAACGATTTATATGGTTTTCGAAGACAGCTTTTTTGACATTAAAGAGGAAAATGAGGTTCGGTTTGACGGTGAATCTTATGTAACACTTCAAAATATGGAAGACAGTATTTCTGTTTATGATGCCAATAACAGTTTTATTTATAGTAAAGGTAACGAGAAACTCAGAGATACTTATTTTCAAAGAACATTTAATCCAAAAAGCAGAGATTACCGACAAGATACAGATGGATTTAATGTAACAATTGAAAATCAGGAATATCGAGTAATTTATTATACATCGCCTATTACAGGCTGGAGATTGGTGCGTACTATCAGTTACGACAGCTATGTGCAAGAACTGGAATATGTAAGATATATTACAATTTTCCTTTTAGTATTTTTAATTGCAGCGTGGTATACATTTAACTATTTCGTCATTAAAAAGCTTACATTATCCTTGCGCGAACTGCATGCAGCAATGAAAAACATTGAAAACGATAATTTTGAAATGGAACTTAAAAAACGTTCCGATGATGAGATAGGAACGTTGGTATTAGGGTTTAACAGTATGGTTAAGCATATTAAAAGCTTGCGCAAACGAATACATCAAGAAGAAGAGAAAAGAAGAAAACTTGATATTTTAATGCTAAGATATCAAATGAATCCGCATTTCCTTTATAATACTATTGCGGCAATCAGATTTAAAGCAATTTTAAACCATCAAGGCGAAATAGCAAATATGCTTTTGATTTTAGGAAGATTCTTGCGCAATGCTATATCTTCTGTGGATTCTACCGTAAGTGTTAAAAGTGAATTAGATAACATTAACGATTATATATCGTTGTATCAAATTCGCTATAATAATCGGATTGAAGTAGAAATGTGTGTAGATGAGTCGTGCTACGATTATCAACTTTTAAGCATGCTATGTCAGCCTATTATTGAAAATTCGTTTATACACGGATTGAATGAAAATCTGAAAAAAGGAAAAAAAGCAAAACTCAAAATTAGTATCACAGAGGATTCAAATAATTTGTATATTTCTGTCTGGGATAATGGCAAAGGCATATCCGAGAGAAATATTAAAGAGTTGTTTGAAACAGATAAAATTGATGCGGTTGGCAAAAAAGACAGATTGCATATTGGGTTAAATAATATTCATAAGCGTATTGAACTTATTTACGGTGTTCCGTATGGTATTAAAGTTGAATCAATACCTGATGAATATACAGAAGTAATTATACAATTACCTAAAATACAGAAAGTTTAGAAAAACAAGACGATGTTTCTTGAATCGAAAAACATTGGCAAAAGAAATGTTGGAATAGAAAATGTATACAAAGGGACTTCTTTTACTGGTGGAGCAGGATACAGTAATATTCGCAGTAAATGGAGATAACAGTCTTCATCTTTAATACAAAAAATAGAGTATATTTTACGTTGGAGGTAAGCAATGAAAGAAAAAATGTGGGCATTATTGGTTCATTTGGGAACAGATTTATGGCATGGCAAGTTTTGTTACAAAAATTTAGTTTTTGATGATTTGCTATGGAATTCTATTTTAGAAAAAAGTCAAGAGGCAGGTATAAATACAATTGTTTTAGATGTTGCAAACGGCATTGAATATGCATCGCACCCTGAAATTGCGACAAAAGGAGCGTGGACAAGAAAGCGTGTTCGCACAGAAATTGCACGTTGTAAAGAAAAAGGAATTGCTTTAATCCCTAAGTTAAATTTTGCAACACCTCACTGCAAGTGGCTTGGAGAATATTCAAGGATGATTTCAACAAAACAGTATTATCATGTGGTTAATGATTTAATTAAGGAAGTTTATGAGCTCTTTGAACATCCGGAATATATTCATCTTGGTATGGACGAAGAAGATGCAAAGCATGTTGCTGAACAGGAACTGGCAATATACAGACAAGGTGAACTTTTTTGGCATGATCTTCGTTATTTTATCGACTGTGTTCAAGATACAGGAGCAAAGCCGTGGATTTGGTCGTGTGCATTATTTGACCATCCTGAAGAATACAAAAAGCATATTGGAGTAGAGGATGCTGTTCTTTCTCCGTGGTACTATAATGCATTTAGAAAAGAACATTGGACACCAATTTCATCAAGATCGGAATATGTGGCATATTATAATGAGGGTGAATACGCAAAAATGGGAATTCAATTCGTGGAAGAAGATCCGTTTTTAGTAAATTTTAGAAAAGTAGCATTACCGCTTATGAAAGAGGGATACCACTATATTCCCTGTGCATCAGTAGTAAACAAATGTGATTACAACACCGAAGATTTAGTCGAATATTTTAAAGACAATGCTCCGGATGAACAGGTGTTAGGTTTTATAACAGCACCTTGGTTTCCTACTATAAAAGAGTTTGAAAAGGATTTTTATGATTCAATAAAATTTTTAAAGGAAGCGAAAAAGAAATTTTACTGATGCTTGATTATGTTTAAAGCAAGTTAGTTTGATGATTTAAAAGAAACAAATATAAAGTGGTTTCTGAGTTGTTTATTTGTAAAGAAAAAACACTCTAAATATGCAGGCGCAAAAGCACATTTTGTTGTATTTTGTGGTGTAGCTTAGATTATAGTTATATCTAAGTATATTATAATGTGAATTGGAGAAAAGTATAATGAAAACAACAAAAGTCAAAGCGGAAGTTCATACACATTCAATAGCTAGTTTTCACGCTTACAGTACAATTGGTGAAATGATAAATATGGCTGAACAAAAGGGACTTGAGCTATTAGCGGTAACAGATCATGGTCCCAGTTATCCAGACAGTCCTCATACTTGGTATTTTGAAAATTTAAAGGCTATTCCAAGAAAAGTTAATTCAATATATTTTTTAAGGGGAGCAGAGGCAAATTTAATTTCCTACGATGGAACCGTTGATATTCCGCAAGAAATTTTAGCAAAACTTGATTGGGTTATTGCTAGCATACATGTTCCTTTTTTGGAACCTGGAAGTATAAAAGACCATACAGATACATATATCAACGCATTAAAGAATCCGATGATAGATGCTTTGGGTCATAGTGGTACTCCGTCTTTTCCGTATGATATAGATTCAGTGCTAGAAACAGCTAAAAAATTAGATAAAGTTATTGAATTAAACAATCATAGTTTTATTGCTCGTAAAGCAAACATAGAAAATTGTAAAAAAATAGCGCGTCGATGTGCAGAACTTGGTGTAAATGTCGTTTTAACTACTGATGCACATAGTGCCTTTGAAATAGGCGAGACAGATGAATGCTGGAAAATGGCTATGGAAGCGGGAATACGCGAGGAACAAATTTTAAATATTTCAGCAGAAAGATTTCTTTCATATATATGCCGTAGACGTGGCTATGATAGATCAATTTTTGAAAATACAAAATCAGAAGGATGATAAAATAATTAAATTTTTTAGGAGGAGAATAATGATGTTGTATTTTAAACCAGCTGTTTTTGCAATGAAAGACACTTATCAAATTTTTGTGAAGACAGATTGTAGATGTACAATGTGGGTAAAAATAGGTGATAATTGTTATCATGATGATTCAAATGGCGTTTTACGTTCGGAAACAACTATACATAAAATGATTGTTCCAATGGAGGAACTTGATAAGGCGAGAAATTATACTATATGTGGAAGACGAATAATCGATAGAAAACCGTACTTTACAGAAACGGGGGCTATAGAAGAGTATTCTTTTTCTTTTCGCCCAGTAAAAAAAGATTCTGTTCGTTTCTATCATATGGGTGACGTACATGATTATACTGAACTTGCACTTCCGGCGGCAAAAGCATATGGAAAAATGGATTTTCTTGTTTTCAATGGAGATATATTAAATTTTTGTGATAGTATTGAGAATTTTAATACTATTTATAAAATTTCTTCAGAAATTGCAAAAGGTGAAATTCCGATTGTTTTTGCTCGGGGAAATCACGATATGAGAGGGCGTTATGCCGAAAAACTTTCTGATTTTACACCTACGGACAACGGCAATTCTTATTATACATTCCGCTTAGGAAGCATTTGGGGAATGGTTTTAGATTGTGGCGAAGATAAGCTGGATAGTCGTAAAGAATATGGCAATACTATTTCTTGTCAAAAGTTTAGGGAAAGAGAAACTCAATTTATTTATGATGTAATAGAATCGGAGGAATACAATGCACATGGAATTACGCAGAAATTGATTATTTCACATAACCCTTTTTTTTATAAGCCTGCAGATCCCACGTTTGACATAGAAGATGATTTATTTAATGAATGGTGCAGACTCTTAAGAGAATACATAAAACCGACACTGATGCTTTGTGGGCATATGCATGCACTTCATATATGTGAGCCTGGTGGTTCGATTGATAATAGAGGTCTCCCGTGTCTTGCGGTTGTTGGTTCTGATATACATTTTGATGAATATTATATTGGTTGTGGAATTGAAATCAATGGTAAGAACATTGAGATTACTTATACTAATGACAAAGGTGAAATCATAGAAATAATTAAACGATAGCTGTATAATCATAATACAAAAAACAAGTATTTTTAATTTGAATTATTATATTTAAAATGTTTGAATAAGAATAAATTTTTAAAGGATGTGCAAATGAAATGACATTACGAGAAAAAATATTAAAAACTTTTGTGGTAACAATCCGTGAGATAAACAGCCATGGCGGACCGGAGACGTTTTTTAAGAATTATCCTGTTGGTGGACTGTATTATGGTGAAGCACCCGCTTATCGTGACAATCAAGGAAAATATATGGGCAGCCAACTTGATTATGAAACACTTAATGTATGTAAAAAATATTCTCAAAATAAACTACTTGTATGTGCTGATCATACCGTTATGTTTGACCAAAAGGTTATGGTTGAAAATCAAAGTTCCTTAGGCGCATCACGGGATCTTGAGGATGCGTACAATTGGGGTAAAATTATTGGTATGCAGATGAATGACAAGGGTGTTGACTGGGTGTTGGGTCCCAGTATTGATATGTGTTTTGACCCCATGATGTACCTTATGGCGATTAGTGATAATCCTAAAGTTATTGCAAGTATTTATCGCGAGGTAGTAAGGGGTATTCAGGATCAGGGTGTTTGTGCTACGGTTAAGCATTTTCCGGGTCTGGGCACATATTTTGTCAATATGCATATAGCTCCTGGCTCTAACATATTACCCTTTGATGAATGGATGGAAACCTATGGTTATACATATAAGGAAATGTTTAAGGAAAACGTTATGAGCGTAATGACTACGCATGTCTCTTTAAAATCCTATGATAGTGAAGGCGAAAACGGCTACTATCCAATTGCAACTTTTTCTTCAAAACTGACTACTGAATTGTTGAAAAGAGAACTTGGTTTTGAGGGAGCTGTTGTGACCGATGCGATGATTATGGGCGGCAATGGAACGGGTGATTTCGTGAAAGAATGCGTTCAGGCATTTAAAGCAGGAGCAGACCTTTTGCTTTGGCCACCGGTAGAAGCAGCAGAGGAAATTGAAAAACAAATTTTAAACGGCGAGATTCCGATGTCGCGTTTGGAGGATGCTCTTAACCGAATAGAAAAAATGGAAATTTTCAGGGGAAATGCCCTGAAAAATAAAACTTATGATGTTCCGGATGCAAAGTTTGTAGATAAAACTAAACTGGAAATTGCTAAGCATGGTATGTGTCTGTTAAGAAATGAAATAGGCCTTTTGCCATTGACAGAAAAATATAAAAAAGTTTTAATTGTTGATGTTACTGATGAAGATGAATGCTCTGCAAAACTTTTAAAAAAGGAATTTGAAAAACGTGACATAAAAGCGGATGTATGCAGAGATATAGAAGAAAAATTCTCTTTGGTCTGTTGGCCCGAAGATATGCAAAAAATGTCCAAGGACTATGATCTTGTTATCTTTAATGTAAATGCCTTTTTTGCATCCCAGTGGAGTCAGGCGCACATGCTTATCTGGGCATCCCATCAGTTTGACAAGAAGAAAAAGTTAGTTGTAAACTATGGTTCGCCGTATTTTGCAACTGAGTATTTCCCTGAAGATCCTACTTATATTGAAATGAATACAACGCCTACAGAAGATACGGTGAAAATGCTTGTAGATGGCATTTTGGGTGAAATGATTTTTACAGGAAAAAGTGTATTTACAAAGGAGAAAAATCATGTATCAGTTTAATAATGAGAACAAAGAAATCACAATAAAGAAATCCAATCCCCCAACGCCGTGGATGAATTATCTTTCTAACGGAACTTTCCACACGATGATGAGTCAGGCAGGTGGAGGTGTGGCGTTTTATAAATCGCCGCAAATCTGGCGAATTAATCATTATCGCTTTTTCCATCTACCCACCGACAGAAGTGGTTTTTATACGTATATCAAAGAGGGTGACTCTGTTTGGTGTCCTACCGCAGAACCTGTGAAAGAACGTCCGGAAAAATGGCAGGCAACACACGGTATGGGCTATACCCGTTTTGAGGCAGAAAGAAAAGGGTTGGCGGTTACTGCAAACTATTTTGTCGGTCCCTATGAAAATTGTTTGATTTGGAATCTTAAATTTAAATCTGATGTTGACAGAACCGTTACACTATTCCCATATGTGGAGCTTGGCATGATGGAGTTTATGCGCGAATTGCAGTGGCAGTGTTATAATAAGCATCAGTTAGAGTGCTACAATATGGATGATATTTTAGTGTATGAATATGGCGTAGAGACGCAGCCTAAGCCAGATGAGACACCGCTCATTTATTTTGCAAGCAATATGCCAGTAAGTGCTTTTGACTGTGACCGTGATGAGTTTATCGGTGGCTACCGCAGCGAAGAAAATCCACAGAGAGTGGAAAGCGGACATTGTTCCAACAGCACAATGTGTGGAGGTGACCCCTGCTTTGCATTGGAAATTGCTATAGAATTAAAAGCAGGTGAAGAAAAAACAGTGAATATCTTCTTGGGTGCTGCTATGACAGAAGCAGATATTAAAAAGTGTGTGGCACATTGTAGGGAAGAAGATTTTGTTGAAAAATCATATATTGCTTTAGGTGAACATTGGAATGTTCATTTAAACAAATTCAAAGTGGAGTTGCCGGATAAAGATGCAGAAACTATGATTAATATCTGGAATCCTTATCAGGCAGAGCGAAACTTTCAATTCTCGCGTAACATTAGCTATTATGCAACTGGTACTTTTCGAGGCACGGGTGTTCGTGATACGGCTCAGGATATTTTGGCTATGGTACCGTTTAACCTGAGAAGAGCGAAGGATAAGCTGAATCTTTTATTTGGACAGCAATATCAGGACGGTCATACCAATCACTACTGTTTCCCGAACGAAGGCTGGGAGCCGCTTGCAAGAATTCACTCGGATAACCATTTATGGCTCGTCATGACGACTTATCACATCGTAATGGAAGAAGGTAGTTTAGACTATTTAAACGAAGTGATTCCATATTATGATGGCGGTGAGGCAACTGTTTGGGAACATATCAACAAATCGATTGACTATACAAAAGAACATTGTGGAGAGAATGGTTTTCCCTTAATGCTGGCCTCTGACTGGAACGATATGCTATTTAAGGTTTGCCAAAAGGGCAAGGGAGAAAGCATCTGGACGAGTATGCAGTTTGGTACCGTTCTCCGTCAAATTGCAGAACTGGCACGGTTAAAGGGAGAAAGTGACAAAAAGTTTAACGAACTTTACGAACAGCAGAAAAAACTAGTGAACGAAGTGGCTTGGGATGGCAAGTGGTTCCGACGTTGCATTACTGATGACGGTCGCTTTATCGGCTCTGATAAAGAACCTCAAGCCAAAGTTTGGCTCAACAGCCAGAGTTGGGCGGTGCTTTCTGACATGGGCGATGACGACAAGAAGGTACAGGCTATGGATAGTGTGCGAGAATACTTAAATACCGACATCGGTATCAAGAAAATTCACCCCTCTATGAAACACTATCCCACCAAGGAAGACCCATTAACCTATGATAAGCCGGGGTGTAGTGAAAATGGTTCTATTTTCTGTCACGCCAACACTTGGGCTATTATTGCGGAATGTATGTTAGGAAGAGCTGATTATGCTTATGAATATTATCATCAGTTACTTCCTATGGTTGCCCAGAAAAAAGTGGGTGAGTGGCGCTATAAGGCAGAACCTTATGTATATTCCTCTAATATTTTTGGTCCCGAAAGCGACAAGTTTGGCTTGGCCAATGTTTCGTGGCTTTCTGGAACTGCTGCGTGGATGTATGTTGCGGCTACCCAGTATATGTTGGGTATCAAGCCTTGCTGGGAAGGCCTTGAGATTAGCCCTTGTCTCTCCAAAGAAATGCTTCCGGCAAAGGTTACTCGTGAGTTTCGAGGGGTGAAGTATAATATTACAATTGAGAATAATAATACGGTTTTTGTACCTTACAATAAAAATGAAAGAGAAGTAAACATAACAGTTTTATAGGTAACAAAAAATGCGCAAGCATACTTCAAGTTTTTATTTATCTTTAAGGAAATGAAATAAAGTCATTTTATGCAAATTTTGGGATGGTAGTCGAAGAAATTGGAAAAACAAGGATATTAGAGAAAGAGGATAAATAAAAAATGAAACAATTATCACTTATTTTAATTGGTGGAGGAGACAGAGGTAGCAGTTATTTAAAATATCTTGACTCTCATCCGGAGAAATTTAAATTGGTTGGTCTGGCAGAACCAGTGCAAGCCAAAAGAGAGTATTTACAGTCGAAATACGGGGTGTCGTCAGAACGTTGCTTTGCTAGCTACGAGGAATTACTTGCGTTGCCTAAAATAGCGGACATAGCCATGATTTGTACTCAGGATAAAATGCATTTTGTGCCGGCGATGATGGCCATAGAAAAGAAATATAATTTGTTATTGGAAAAACCCATTGCTCCTACGCCAGAGGAATGCTACCAAATTTCAAAATCAGCAAAACAGAACGATGTATGTGTACTGGTATGCCATGTCCTCAGGTATACACCTTTTTATAAAGCAGTTAAAAATTTTATCCTAGGTGGTGACTTGGGTGAGATTATGAATATTGTGCATACTGAGGGTGTGGGGAATATACATATGAGCCATAGCTTTGTGAGAGGTAACTGGCGTAAAGAGTCAGAGTCTTCCAATATGCTATTGGCAAAATGTTGTCACGATACCGACCTATTTCAATGGCTTGTTGGTGAATCCTGTACAAAGGTACAATCCTTTGCTGCGCTTTCTTATTTTTGCGAGAAAAATAAACCTGAGGGAGCACCTAAGCGTTGTCTAGATGGTTGTCCTCATAAAGATACCTGCTATTATTATGCACCTGATTTATACAGAATTGATACGGCAGAGGTACAGCATTTTCGCGCCATTGTGGCCAATAAATTTAATCCCACTGATGAAGAAGTGGATGAAAGTTTAAAGACTTCACCATATGGTCGGTGTGTGTATCAATGTGATAATGATGTGGTGGACCACCAAATCGTGAATGTACAGTTTGGCGAAGGTAAATTGCTGACACTTACCATGTCGGGCTTTAACAAGGGCGGTCGTGTTACGACCATTATGGGTACTAAAGGTGAGTTGCATCTTGATATGGAAGACCAGAGTATGCAGTTCTATGATTTTGCAACCAGGCGCTCTATATTGGTCTACAACTCCAATGAAGTACTTGACCAGACAATTGCTGGTGGTCACGGTGGTGGTGATGCGGGCATTATGAGTGATTTATATGAATATATCGCTAACAAAAATACTTCGGACTCCATTTCAGACATATCCGTTTCCTGCGCAAGTCATTTAATCTGCTTTGCGGCAGAAGAGGCAAGGAAAAAGAATTCAGTTGTGGATATGACGGAGTACATACAATCATTACGTTAAAATATGTTGCATGGGAAATGGATGACTACGTTATTTTTTGTTAGACGTGGTTAAATAGTTTTATATAAGTAGAATATTTAGTTTTGTGGAGACTTGACAATGTTTAATATTTTGGAATTTCGATATGTTTTGCGAATATTGCTTGCTGGTGTTTGTGGGATTGTAATAGGAATTGAACGAAAAAATCGCTCGAAAGAAGCAGGCGTTAGAACACATTTTATTGTTGCTTGTGGGGCTGCATTGCTTATGGTTATATCTAAGTATGCTTTTTTTGATATGACTATGGATACATCAATTTATGTGGCTGACGTTAGACTAGATCCTTCAAGAGTAGCATCGACAATTGCTAGTGGAATTGGATTTTTAGGTGCTGGAATGATTTTTGTACATAAAAATACCATAACCGGTTTGACAACAGCGGCGGGTATATGGGCTACATCAGGTGTTGGAATGGCAATAGGAGCCGGTATGTATACGATAGGAACTGGAACAACATTTATTATTCTTATTGCTCAACTACTTTTACATGTAAATTTTAGCCGTGCTAAAAAATCAAAACTGAAAAAATTAATTGTAAAAGGTGTATTGGAGACAGGCTATCAAAACTATATAATGGATGAATTTGATAAACGAAAAATTTATGTGCAAGATGTTTCGGTAAGTTTCACTGAGGGTGATGAAGGTAGAAGTTATGTTTTTGCTCTTAATATGCCTCTTTCTGTTAACGAAGAGGAAATCATTACACTTGCTAAATATAATAGTAGTATTAAATCATCTGTATAGATAGAGTAAAGTAGTAATTTATTATATTAGGAGAAATATTTTTTGAAAAATTTATAAAATGTAGAATTATTGCAAACAAAAATGGAGAAACTATCCTTGTTATAAGGAAGTTTCTCCATTTGGTTATTTCGTCCATGCATCATCCATAAACCATTCTTTAAACTCATCGGCAGAAATTTCACCATTTCTGTATGCGGTGAGTTTTTCTTTTGCTTTTATTTTCCAAGTTTCAAATTCAGTTTTCAAGAGCGGGTTACGGCTAACTCTGGTGTTATAGCGTCTGTGTGTAGCGTAATATTCGGTCTCGACATCAGACAAATTGTTTTTATAAGCGTTGATTGAGCCAATAGCTGAACATTTTTTATTGAATCCGGGCATAATTCTATCGCAATACAAAGAATCAATTCTGCCTTTAGGGATAAATGGCATATTACAGTTTTTACATATTTTTAGTGGCATATTATTTTCTAATATAGTAAACAAATCATAATACATTAATTCCCTAACTGTGTGAATAGCCACAGAGTATACAACTTTACTTGCACCTAAATTATCAGCTATAAAGAATTTTGAGTTGATGGATTTACTTAAACTATAATTAAGACGTATCGGAAACTCCATTTTGAAAAGAATGGTTTTCTTGTCGTAATCTAAGTGATGTAATCGATCAAGTCCGGTAGCTTCTGCTGGGGCATTGCAAATATCATAAATATCATTTTTTATTGTATTAGTAAGTAACTCAAATTCGTCGAGTAAAAGTTCTGATGCAATGCACCATAAAGACAGGATTTCATTAGAACGTTGGCGACAGCTTGTTTTCCTTTGGGTATATTGTTTTGAAAATCTTGCTACCCCTGCCTGGTCAAAATCTTTAAGAAAACTTGCTAAATCGTTGAGTGAGTAGCATGGATGTGCGGCTTCTATCATGGTCAATAATTTGCTGGTAGTTTCATGAAGATAGATACAATAATCATCTATTTTAAATAATGCTTTTTCAAATAAATGTTGATCATCTTCTGTGGCAGTATCAAGAAAATTAATATAAAACTGAATTAAATCTTTATAAAGCCCCATAACATATTCTCTGTCGTAGCTAATAGCAGTAATAAGATGTTGTCCGATAGGAAATTCACTTCCAAAGTATCTTGGATGAATAAAGTTATCACTAAATTGGCATTGGAGCGTTTTTTCTTTTTTATAAATAACATTAAAAATCTGCATTTTAATTATCTCCTAGCGTGAAATATAAATATTTTTAAAAATATTATATACAAACTATTGACATTTGTCAAGCATCATGTTATTATATGTATGTAATGAATAATAAATTACGCATAACATACTTAAAGTTAAGGAGGAAAAAATCATGTTAAATCAGACAAACAGACCCAAAACTTACAACAAATTGTTAAGTAGTTATCCGGAAGTAATGAATATAGATCAAATGTGCAATGCCCTTGGAGGCATTAGTACAAGAACCGGATATAAGCTTTTAAAGGAGGGGAAGATCAAAAGTATTAAAGTCGGACGTGAGTACAGAATTATTAAAACGTATGTAACCGATTTTCTTCTTGGCAAAGCACAGTAGATAGATGTCGGTCGTTGACGGAATACATCTATAATGGTATAATCTGTAATATCAATGGTAGATGTTTAATCTGTTCCGGGATAGGAGGTATATATTTGAAAGTCGGAAAAATGTTAAAAAACGGAATAGAGATTAAACCATATGTCCGCGAAAAGAAGGGACTATATTATGTGGTGTTAGTATATAAAAACGCCGCAGGGAAAAGACGAGATAAAAGCTTTCCAACGAAATTACCGGTTAAGGGTAATAAGAAAAAAGCAGAGGCTATGGCGAAGGAGATTCTTGAAAATTTCGAGATTCCATTAGAGGATTTGTATCTTGAGGATTTGACTGCTGACAAAAGCGAAAATGTGTTAGGTAGAGCTGGTTCTGTTATACCACAGGAATTGCTTGAAAAAGTGTCATTAGCAGACCTAACCAAAGAACAAGTATCCAATATGTTGTTTGCCGATTATATGGTAAAATATTTACCGATAGTAAGAATGCGTCAAATTGAGGAAAATACATACTCGGGATATGTCGGAAATGTAAGGAATCCAATAGGACCATATTTTCGCGAAAAAAAGATAACACTTGGCAATCTTACAGCAGACGATATTCAGGATTTCTATGATGTTCAGCTTCAAAGAGTAAAAGGCAACACGGTAAATCATTATCATGCGATAATACGGCTTGCTTTGTGTTATGCGAGAAAAAAGGGATACATTAAAGAGAATCCCATTGAAGAAGTAGAAAAACCTGAAATAGAGCATTATGTTGCAAAGGTATTAAATGCATCTGAGCTAAATAAGGCTATTGAAATAACAAAGGACACAAAGTTAGAGTTTCCGGTTATTTTTGCCGGTGTATATGGCTTGCGCAGAAGTGAAATAGTGGGTCTTCGGTGGTCATCATTTGATTTTGAAAATAATATTGTTTTCGTTAATCATAAAGTTGTCACGCCGGAAGTTGATGGCGTAGTAAAAATTATCGCTAAAGACAAAGGAAAATCAGATGCAAGTAATCGAGCTTTGCCCTTAGACAAAGATACAAAGGCACGGCTGCTGGCACATAAGGAAAAGCAGGAGATGTATCAAAAGAAATTCAAGCGTGCCTATTCGAAAAAATGGCTTGATTATGTGATGGTAGATGAATTAGGTGAATTAATTTTGCCTAATTACATAACAAGTTCATTTAACCGTATGGTTGAGAAAAAGGGTCTTAAGGACGTAAGATTTCACGATTTAAGGCATACCTGTGCATCGCTTTTGCTAAATCACGGTAAACTTAACGGAATTGGCATGAAGGACATTCAGGTGTGGCTTGGCCACAGTGATTTTGCAACTACTGCTAACATTTACTCGCATGTTGATGCAAGTTCTAAGCAAGCATCAATGGAAACGATTTCGGGATTGGTTAATATATAAAAAAGTTCCCAAAAGCATTTTTTTAGGAATTATTAAAAAATCAGGGTTTCCGGCATTTCGGAAACCCTGATGAGTGGCGGAGAGAGAGGGATTCGAACCCTCGAACGGGTATTAGCCGTTACACGATTTCCAATCGTGCGCCTTAGGCCAGCTCAGCCATCTCTCCCAATATATTAACAGTTCGGAAAAACCAAGAAAGTTTTTGGGAACTTTCTTTGGGAACTGCTAAAATTTGCAATATTAAATTTTAATAAAAACCTGTAGTATCAAGGGTTTAAGCCAAATATCTGTAAATTAATTCAAACGGATTTCCAATCGTGCGCCTTAGGCCAGCTCAGCCACCTCTCCATACGACTGTCTGTCACGAATTGTAATTATAACACAAGTTTTTTTCGATTGCAAGAGCTAAATGATATTTTTTTGAAAATATCAGGTATTTTTATCGGATATTTCATAAACTAATTATAAAAAAGGAAAGGAAGTTATTTATGCAGCAGGTAGCTTGTCTTTTAATTCACGGCGTGGCGGGCGGACGATATCAGATGCAGAAATTAAAAGAAAAACTCGAAGCGGCGGGTATATTTGCAGAGGCAATCACAATCAAAGGGCACGAGGCGACAAAAAAGGAGCTTGTTTCAACAAAGTATTATGAATGGCTTTCGGATGCGAACCGAAGGTATTTAGAGCTTTGCGCAAAATTTTCGCGCGTTTTTGTGGTCGGCTTTTCGATGGGCGGTCTTTTGGCCCTCAATTTAGCCCGACGTCACAGACCAGCGGGACTGATTTTAGTCAACTGTCCGTTTTTTTGTGTCAATCTTCCGCGGGTGGCGAAAAACATTCTTTCGGATTTTCGTACGCTCAGGTTCCAAAACATCAGGCGATATTATGCCTCCGAAAAGATTCCGGTCAAAACGCTCGGACAGCTCAAGAATT
Source organism: Clostridia bacterium (assembly GCA_017399695.1). Lineage (GTDB taxonomy): Bacteria > Bacillota > Clostridia > UBA1381 > UBA9506 > RGIG1666. The sequence continues at coordinate 18,252 of JAFQBK010000001.1, forward strand.
TATTGGAATACACAAAGCTCAGGCTTTGTGAGATTTCGACGCCTGCGCTTATTTTGCAGTGTGATGACGATGATGTAGTGATTCCGAAAAGCGCGGATTACCTATATGAGCACATCAAAAGCAAAGACAAAACGCAAAAACGGTACACGCGCGGTGGGCACGAAATTTTGATGGGGGATGAAGCGGACGGGATTTGTGATGATATCGTCCGTTATGTCTCCGAAAAAATGAACACTTTGTGAAAAACAAAGAGATTTACGGAAAAAGATTGACGAAACGGAAAACTTATGATACAATTGACCCGAATATAAGAAAGTGAGGAGTCAGACGATGGATACGGACGACGGCGATTGTAACAATTGCGCGGAATTTGTATTTAAGCTGAATAATGAGGGCATATCGGCACGCAAGCTTCGTACCGGTGTGCCTTTTTGTGTGTAAAAAACAAACTATAACGGATTACAAGGAGAGAAAAAACATTATGGACATACCGTCTTATATTATGGTTTTGGTGGTTTTGGTGCTGCTTTCTGCCTATTTTTCGGCAACGGAAACGGCATTTTCATCGCTTAACAAGACCAGATTAAAGACTATGGTGGAAAAAGGAAACAAAAAAGCAGCGCTCGCCTTAAAGCTTTCCGAGGAGTATGACCGCCTGATTTCGACCATTCTGATTGGAAACAACATTGTGAACATCGCAGCGGCGTCTATTGCAACGGTGATGTTTACCCAGCTGAATCCGCTGTATGGCGCGGCAATTTCTACCGTTGTTTTAACGGTAATCATTCTGATTTTCGGAGAAATTTCCCCGAAGAGTATCGCAAAGGACTGCCCGGAGCGCTTTGCGATGTTTTCTGCGCCCCTGATTCGTGCGCTGATTTGGGTGCTTACACCGATTAACTTCCTGTTCACCCTGTGGAAAAAGCTGTTATCCAAGATTTTCCGCTTGGAGGGCAGTGCGAAGATGTCGCAGGAGGAGCTTTTGATGCTCGTGGAAGAGGTTCAGCTGGAGGGAAGCCTGGATTCCGACGAGGGCGACCTCATCCGAAATGCCATCGAGTTTACCGAGCAGGAGGCAGAGGATATTTTAACGCACCGTGTGGATGTTGAGGCGGTGCCTTTGGATGCGGAAAAAACGGAGATTGCACAGATGTTCCGCGATACGCAGTATTCGCGTCTGTTGGTGTATGAGGAGAATATTGATAACATTGTCGGTATCATTCACTTAAAGGATTTCTTTACCGAAACGGGTATTACTGAGAAAGATATTGCAAGCATTATGACCAAGCCGCTCTTTATTCAGAAGTCGGAGAAAATTAATGACCTTTTGAAAATTCTGCAGAAAAACAAATCGCATATCGCGGTTGTTATTGATGAATACGGCGGCACCTTAGGTATCGTCACGATGGAGGATATTTTAGAGGAGCTGGTCGGCGAAATCTGGGACGAGCACGATGAGGTCATCGAAGAATTTATTGCGCTGGGCGAGAACAATTTCCGCGTTGACGGCTCGTATAACTTTGACGATTTTTGCGATTTCTTTGATGTCGAATGTGAAACGGACAGTATTTCCGTCGGCGGTTGGGCGATGGAACAGCTCGGTAAAATCCCTGAAAACGGGGACAGCTTCACCTATGAAAACCTGACGGTCACCGTCACGGAAACCGATTCCCACCGCGTCACGCAAGTAGAGGTCGTACGCGCCGAGGTGTCCGAGGAGGATGAGGAAGAGGAATCATAAAATACGAAAAAACTCTTTACGAACGGATATTTTTGTAGTACAATATAAAAGCAAATGTAAATTTAAATTTTAGGAGGAAATTCTGACATGAAAAAAATGACGAAATTATTGGCAGTTCTCTTTGCTGCACTTTTGGTCCTCACCGCTTGCGGTCAGGCAAGAACCGATTCCGATGCAGCATACATCACCGAAAAGGGTGAAATGATTGTAGGTATGACGCTGTTTGCGCCGATGAACTACTATGAGGGCGAAGAGCTGGTTGGTTTTGAAACCGAATTTGCAAACGCTGTTGCTGAAAAGCTGGGCGTTACCGCAAAATTCATCGAAATTGACTGGAACACCAAAGAAGTTGAACTTGCAGCGAAGAGCATTGACTGTATCTGGAACGGTATGACCATCACTCCGGAGCGTGAAGAAGCAATGAGCATTTCTACCCCGTATATGCAGAACAAGCAGGTTGTTGTTGCAAAAGCTGAAAATGCTGACAAGTACAAGACCGCTGAAGCATTAGAGGGCATCGTTGTTGTTGCAGAGGCTGAATCTGCAGGCGAAGAAGTTGCAATGGAGCATGAGTTCTTTAAGACTGCTTCCTACACCGCAGTGGATTCTCAGGCAAAGGCTCTGATGGAAGTTTCCAGCGGTACGGCTGGTGCTTGCGTCGTTGACTATGTTGCAAGTATCGGTATGATTGGCGAGGGTACGGACTATGAAAACCTCGTTGTTGTAGAAACCGAGGAGTTCTCTCCGGAACAGTACGGTATCGCATTCAGAAAGGGCAGCGATATCACTGAGAAAGTAAATGCTGCAATCGCTGAACTCGCAAAAGAAGGCAAGCTGAAAGAAATCGCAGCAAAATACAAACTCGCTGATTTGTTAGAACTGTAATTTTTTCCTACATACGAACATAAGCGCAAGGGTTTTTGGCTGAACGGCCAACAACCCTTGCGAATCATTTTATTTGGAGTGCATTATGACTTTTCAAACCGTAACCAACGAGCTTTTAGAGGGTTTTTCCCAAAACTGTCAGCTCTTTTTTATGACACTTTTGTTTGCGATTCCCTTAGGGCTCATCATTACGCTTGGCTCGATGTCCAAATGGGCACCGCTTTCCTTTTTGCGCCGTTTTTTGCCGGTGGGGGAGGCAGGCTCTTCTGTCGGTCGTTTCTTTCGCAAGACGGCAGTCTGTATTGTCAACTTCAAGCCGATTCGATGCGTGACAAGGATTTTTGTCTGGGTGATTCGTGGAACACCGCTCCTACTTCAGCTGTTGGTTGTATTTTATGTGCCGGGTCTCGTATTTAACTACCCGATGACGCAGCGGATGCCGGCGGCGCTTGTTGCGTTTGCCATCAACTACGCGGCATATTTTTCCGAAATCTACCGCGGCGGTATCGAATCCATTCCCAAGGGGCAGTATGAGGCAGGCCAGGTACTCGGTCTTTCCAAGGTACAGATTTTCTTTAAGGTTGTTCTAATGCAGGTGATCAAGCGGATTGTGCCGGCGATGGGGAATGAAATCATTACGCTGGTCAAGGACACCAGCCTTGCCCGCATCATTGCCGTTGCGGAAATCTTAAAGGCGGCAGAGCGTTTTTCGGCGCGTGGCGTCATCTGGCCTTTGTTTTACACGGGCGCATTTTTCCTCTTATTCTGTGGCGTTTTGACAATTCTTTTCGGCTACATCGAAAAGAAGCTTGATTACTACAAGGGTTAGGGGGGCGCGCGATGTATATGCTAGAAGCAAAAGGTATCAAGAAAAGCTTTGGGAAGCTCGAAATCCTGAAGGGAATTGATTTTTCGATTGCCCGTGGGGAGTCGATTGCGATTATCGGTCCATCCGGCTCGGGAAAAAGTACATTTCTGCGTAGCCTGATTAACCTTGAAAAAATTGACGGCGGTGACCTCGTGATTGATGGTCAGACCGTGGTGGAAAACGGCGTTTATCAAAAGGCGGACGAGGCAAAAGCCGCATTCAATAAACTGGGCATGGTGTTTCAGAACTTTAACCTGTTCCCGCATAAGTCGGTTTTGGAAAACATCATTTTAGCACCGGTTACGACAAAGAAAATGACGCGCGAAGAGGCGGTTCCGCTGGCGCGGGAGTTGCTTTCGCAGATTGGTCTTTCTGATAAGGAAAATGCGTATCCTTATCAGCTTTCGGGCGGTCAGCAGCAGCGAGTTGCGATTGCCAGAGCGCTGGCACTCAAACCGGATATTCTGCTCTTTGACGAGCCGACGAGTGCGCTTGACCCGGAGCTCACCGGTGAGGTTTTGGCGGTAATTCGTCGTCTTTCGGAAGAACACATGACACTGGTCATCGTAACACACGAGATGGGCTTTGCCAAAGAGGTGGCAAACCGCGTGATATTTATGGATGAGGGCGTTGTGATGGAAAGCGGCACACCGGAAGAGGTATTTGAGCAGACTAAAAATGAAAGAACCAAAGCATTTTTGAGTAAAGTTCTGTAATTACATAAAATAATGAGCTATGGCAAAATATTTCTTTTTGCTATAGCTCTTATTTTTTATTCCTCTTTTACCAGTTTCTCAAGTGTGACGCAAAATTCTTCGGCTGCTTCAATCGCAAAGGGGGCAGAGGGGTTTTCTGAAATGATGTGGATTTTTGCGTTTGTCCTGTCCGGTCGAATGAACAGTCGGTTTCCGTTTTTGTGCAGGGTGATGCCTCCGTTGGACTCATAGGTGCTACCGTTGAAAATTTCAGAAAGCCTCCGCATCACTCTGCCTTTCTTTTCGGGTGGGCAAGCAACATAGCGGCGGATTTTGTGCATGGACGGGAGCAGGTAAAGCACCTCCGAAAGCGAGCAGTTATTCAGGTACAGAAATTCGCAGAGGTGGACCGCGGCGCGGATACAGTCAAAGCAAAGCGCATGAGTCAGCCGTGCGGCAGGCTCATCTTTCGATAAAAGCTCCGCCTCCCAGTAATTTTTATTTTTGCGGATAATGCTTCCGCCTAAAGCTCGCGCGACGTGGTTTACCGTTTCTGAGCTTTCCGTCGGAAGATAGATGCATGCAGAGTGTACTGCCGAAAGGCAGATTAAGGTGACCAAGGCGTAGTACATATCCGTACTGACGGCGGTTGCGTTGTCATCATACAGCCGGAAACTACCGTCCGCTTTGATTTCAAACGCAAAGTCAGGACTTTTGCGACACACAAAATCAGAAAGCATAGAAGCGTCGTTGACGAATATAAATACGATGCCAAGTAAGCTTCCGAGTTTTTGGAACGTATCGCGCAGAGCGGGCGAGTCCGTGCAGACTAAAACGGTAAAGTCGAGCCGTTTGACGGTAGTGTGCAAAGCGATGTCCTTGATATAGTGGTCCGTCATCGCTTCTGTATTGACGGGAGGGAGAATTTTATCCCTTGGGACAAACAGATTTTTTCCTGAAGCAAGAGCGTTTTGCGTAGCGCGCAGAGTGGATTTATCGATCGGTGTTCCGTCTTTCGAAAGCAACTCAATGCTCATCATATCGCATTCTGAGTGAACACAAATTGCGCCGTCGAGTGCGAGGTGGCGCAAGGTGAATTTGGTAAGGCTGGGGCATGGACTGCCCAAGAGGTGATATGTTTTTGCACCCGCGGCGGAGAGCCCTGCAAGCATTGCAAATTTTGCAGGCATTTCTTTGGGGGTATCTCCGAACGCAAGGGCGATTTTTGCGCTATTTCCTAAAGCAGAGGCAAAGGCGGCAGAGAGGCGGAGTAAAAAGTCAGGGCGGATATCCTGATACAATATACCACAGAGGGGGTTTGATGTTAAAGGGGTATCAGGTGTGTTTATCGCCTCTCCGGTGATAACGGACTCGGTCAAACGGCTGTTTTCGGGAATTGACGCACCGGGAAATACGATGCAATCGGAAAGCTTTGAGCCGGCACCTACCTTACAATGGTCGCCCAGTACACAAAACGGAGAAAGCTCAGCGGTCGGATGCACCTGACAGTTGTTACCGATGAGGATACCCGAATCGGGGAGCTTGCGGCAGGAGGGCAGGCTGCATTGGCCTCCGAGCAGCTCACGATGGCACGCGAGGTAATCCTCTTTGGTATCAATGGTTTTTAAGTATCCCTTGGCGGGGTGCGCGTAAAGAGGCAGACCGAGCGTGAGCATATCCGAAAACAAGTCGCAAAGTTCGTAAGGGCGGTGCGGAGGAATCAGGGAGAAAAGCTTAGGGTTTATGATAGAAACGCCGGCGCAAACACAGTCGGTCACGACCTCATCCCAGTCGGGGCGGTCTGTGACGGAAAGGATTCGTCCGTCCGGTCCCGACACGATGCTTTGGGAAGTGGTCGGGTTGTCGGCTTTCGTAACAAAAACAGTGGCGTCTGCGTCGGTGGATTGATGTTTTTTGATGGCGGCACTTAAATCAGTATCGGTCAGGATATTTCCCGACACGACCAAAAAAGGCTCGTCGAGGAGCCACTCGGCCTGCTTGATGGCACTGGCGCTTTTTTTTGGTTCCTTTTCCATCAGGTAGCGAAGACGGACACCAAAAGCACTTCCGTCACCAAAAAAGGAACGAATGCCATCGCTTTCTGCATCGGTGGCGACGGTGATGTCACGGATATCATGGGATTTTAACCATTCAAGTGTATAAAAAAGCAGAGGACGGTTCCAAATGGGGAGCATCGCTTTTGGTGTGGACTCGGAAAGCGTTACAAGGCGGCTTTGTTCGCCACCGCATAAGATGATTGCCTGCATAATTTTCTCCTTTCAACGATAAGCATTATCCTTAGTATAATGAAATTTGAAGAATGTATGCAGGCCTTCCAAAATAAAACAAAGGACGGTGATTACCGCCCTTTGTATCTATGCAGATATTGTCTTGTTTTTATTTTTTCTGTCTCTGATAAAAATAGCAATCAGTGTAGCAATAAAAAGTGCTCCATGGGTAAATAGATTTCCGTAGGCTTTTGCTAAAAAGTCGTATACAATCCAAAGTCCCGAATTGAGGAAATAGTAAATACGGTAGTTGGAAGCATTGGTTTGCGCCAGACTCAAAACAAAAAGCAGGGATGCGAGTAGCGCCAACACATCGTACCACGCCGCAAACACCAAAAGGTTTACCGCGGTAAACGCAACCGCGTGCAGAATAATGAGCCACATCGGCAAGGGTTTCTTCTTTGTCTCGAACGCAAAGTTAATGATGACCTGACAGCAGGCAACGCAGCAGATTAGGGCGCCCGTCAGGGCAGGTTCTTCCACAAAGAAGTAGCTTAGTCCTACCAGAAAGTTTCCTGAGAAGTTAAAGATAAAAATCGTTTTCATATTTTTGCCGAAAGGCTCAATCAGCCCTAAAACGGTTGCAACGAGCGAAGCAATATACGATACAATAACCATTGGTTTTCTCCTTTGTTAATTCAGCAGCATTTCACCAATCTGATACACATCTCCTGCGCCCATTGTCAGAATCAGATCTCCGTCTTTTGCGTTTTCGCGCAGGTATGAGCAGATGGCATCAAAGCCCTTAATATAGGATGCGTTATGACTTTCGTCATTAATTGCTTCAGCAAGGTCGAGTGCGTGAATCAAACCGGTATCCTTTTCGCGTGCCGCATAGATATCGCTTACAATGACGTGGTCACAATCGGCAAAGCTTTTCGCAAATTCGTCTTTTAATTTATACGCACGGGTGTAGGTATGCGGTTGGAAGATGCACCATACCTTGCCGCCAGACGCTGCCCGTCTTGCCGAGGCAAGCGTGGTACGAACCTCGGTCGGATGGTGGGCATAGTCATCGATAATACGCACGCCGCTCATCGTTCCTTTCAGCTCAAAACGACGATTCGTGCCGCCGAAGCTTAACAGTCCATCGCAGATTGCGTCTGTGCCGATGCCCAACAGGTGTGCGCAGGCGATGACGGAAAGCGCGTTGCTGACATTATGCATTCCCGGTACGTTGAGTTTTACCGTCATTTGCTCCTCGCCCTTCCAAAGTACGCGGAAGCTTGCGTATCCGTTTTCATCAAAAAGAATGTCCTCTGCACGCCAGAGTGCGTCCTTATTTTCAATCGCGTAGCTGTGCACGCTGCATTTTGCGTCGCGGACAGCACAAATGACCTCGGGGTCATCAAAGTTTGCGATGATGCCGCCCTCCGGGGGGAGAATCGCTACAAAATCCGCAAAACAGCGAACAATATCATCTAAATCCTTAAAAAAGTCCAAATGGTCTTCTTCAATATTTAATATAATGGCATATAAGGGGAAGAATTTTAAAAAGCTTGCACAGTATTCGCAGGCCTCCATGACCATATAGTCGTTTCCGCCGTCGCGCATATTGCCGCCGATGACGGGCAAAGCGCCGCCGACTAAAATTGTCGGGTCAAGACCGGCAGAAAGCAAAATGTGCGAAAGCATCGAGGTTGTAGTCGTTTTTCCGTGCGTTCCGCTGACGGCAATCGGGTTTTTATAGCGTTTCATCAGCGCACCTAAGAGCGTTGCCCTCTCAATCGCAGGAATACCGAGCGCGCGTGCGCGCACAAGCTCCGGGTTATCTGATTTGATAGCTGCCGTATAGACCACGAGACCGGCACCGTCCACATTTTCTGCGCGATGTCCGATGGCGACAGGGATTCCTTTCGCCTCTAAATCGAGTGTTGCGGCGCTTTCCTTAAAATCGGAGCCGCGCACCGAGTAGCCATCATTTTTCAAGATGACCGCAAGGGCACTCATGCTGATGCCGCCGATGCCGATAAAAAAGATTTCTTTATCATATGAAATCGTATCCAGACTGAACTGATTCATTCCGATTCCCCCATACTGTTAAAAAATACCTAACATTTATATTATATTGTATCAGCGGAAAAATTAAAAGCATTTTTTGAAAAAAATTCCGTATAATTTCACTTTTTTCACAAAAAATAGAAACAAACCCAAGGAAAGCAAAATTTTTCCTTGCAAAGTCATCAACAAAAAGGAGTACGACGAATGGAAATCACGGATATCAGAATCAGAAAAATTAACCTCGACTCAAAGATGAAAGCCGTTGTTTCGGTGACCTTTGATAACTGCCTGGTTATTCATGACATCAAGGTCATCGAGGGACAGGACAAACTCTTTGTGGCGATGCCCTCCCGGAAAACGCCGGAGGGAGAATTCAAGGATATTGCGCATCCGATTAATATGGATATGCGCGATAAATTAGAGCACGGAATCCTTGATAAGTATCAAATGGCACTCGTCAGCGAGATGGAAGACGAGGGACAAGCCAATGCATAAAATGCAAGTTTTACATTTCAGTAGCGAAACAGCCAAAACAAAAAAGTGGCTGTTTCGCTTTTTTTCGCAAAAATGTAAAATTTATACTTGATTATTTATACATTTTCGTGTATAATTATAAATACCATTAAATTTTGACCTATTTAAGGAGGAATTCAAAATGAAAAAAATGTTGGCTTTAGCACTTGCCGTTTTGATGGCAGTTTGCGTATTCGCAGGTTGTGCACAAGAGGCAGAAAATGTTTTAACTATGGGTACGAATGCAGCGTTCCCGCCGTATGAAATGGTTGATGAAAACAACAAAATCATCGGTATCGACGCTGAAATCGCAGAAGCTGTTGCTGCAAAGCTCGGCATGAAGCTTGAAATTAAAGATATGGCTTTTGATTCTTTGATTACCGCTGTTTCTTCCGGTGCAATCGATGTTGCTCTGGCTGGTATGACGGTTACCGAAGAGCGTAAAGAGTCTGTAAACTTCTCCGATACTTATGCAACCGGTATTCAGGTTGTTATCGTAAAAGAAGACAGCGAAATCAAAACGATTGACGATTTAGAAGGCAAAAAAATCGGTGTTCAGTCCGGTACGACCGGTGATATCTACTGCTCCGATTCCCCGGAAAACGGTGGCTACGGCGAAGATGCAGTTGCTCGTTATGACAACGGTGCTTTAGCTGTTCAGGCTTTGGCAAACGGTCAGGTTGACTGTGTTGTTATCGACAATGAGCCGGCAAAAGCTTTCGTTGCTGCAAACGAAGGTCTGAAGATTTTGGAAACTGAGTTTGCTATTGAGGATTATGCAGCTGCTATTGCAAAAGAAAACACCGAGCTGTTAGAAAGCTTCAACAAGGCTCTTTCTGAACTCAAAGCAGAAGGCAAGCTTGACGAAATCATTGGAAAGTACATCAAGGCTGAATAATTGAATGTAGTTTTATCAAGGGAAGTAACTAAGGGGCGATGCTCGCATCGCCCCTTTTGTTCACGAAAGGGGAAATAAAGGTGAGCGTTCTCACTTTTGCAATGTGGTTGACTGATATGGCTCCGGACTGGATGCAAAATCTTCCGGAATGGCTGCAACGCCTTTGCTTTCAGTTCTTCCAGGTATTTGTATATGAAAACCGTTGGAAGTTCTTTACCGACGGCTTGGTAACGACCTTTGTCGTAACCATCGGCGCATTGATTTTAGGTGTAATCATCGGTATGATTGTCGCAATCCTGCGTTCTGCGCACGACAGCAGCCGCAAAAAACCCAACATCATTTTGCGTATTTTGAATTCTATCTGTAAGATTTATGTCACTGTGCTCAGAGGAACACCTTTGATGGTTCAGCTCCTCATTATGGGCTTTGTCATTATGGTACCGAAAAGTACCTTCGATACCAATCTTTGTGCGATTATTACGCTTGGCATCAACTCCGGTGCCTATGTAGCGGAAATTGCGCGCTCAGGCCTCATGTCCATTCCGGCAGGTCAGACAGAGGCCGGGAGAAGCCTTGGTCTTAGCTATGCGCAGACAATGTTTTATATCATCGTTCCGCAGGCGTTTAAGAATATTCTACCTGCGCTCGGTAACGAGCTGATTGCGCTCTTAAAAGAGACCTCTTTGGTTACGGTGATTGCGCTTCAGGATGTAACCAAAGCCGCGCAGGTCATTGTAAGTAAGACTTATACGGCAACCATTCCGTACATCAGCCTTGCTCTCATCTATCTTGTGCTGGTTGTCATTCTTACCAAGCTGTTAGGTATCCTAGAGAGGAGGCTGCGTGAAAGTGATAAACGTTAAAGGGCTTAAAAAATCCTTTGGAAACCACGAGGTTTTATGTGGGATTGATGAGCATATTAAAAAGGGCGAAAAAGTCGTTATCATCGGCGCTTCCGGCTCCGGAAAGTCGACCTTTTTGCGTTGCCTGAATCTTTTGGAGCAGCCGACGGACGGGCAGATTTTCTTTGAGGGAACGGATATCACAGACCCGAAAAATGATATCAATAAACTGCGCCGGAAGATGGGTATGGTATTCCAGCAGTTTAATCTGTTCCCGCATATGAAGGTCAAGGAAAACATAAAGCTTGCGCCGGTGAAGCTGAAGCTGATGACGGAAGAAGAAGCGGAGAAAAAGGCGCTTGATTTGCTTGCGCGTGTCGGCCTTCCCGAAAAGGCAGAGGCATACCCGGGACAGCTGTCCGGCGGTCAGCAGCAGCGGATTGCGATTGCGCGTGCGCTTGCAATGAATCCGGATGTGATGCTGTTTGATGAGCCGACAAGTGCGCTCGACCCGGAAATGGTCGGAGAGGTTTTGGAAATTATGAAAGAGCTTGCGGCAGAGGGTATGACCATGGTCGTTGTAACCCACGAAATGGGTTTTGCCCGTGAGGTGGCAGACCGCGTGCTGTTCATGGATGAAGGCGTGATTATGGAAAGCGGTACGCCGAAGGAAATCTTCGAAAACCCGCAGAATGAAAGAACCAAATCGTTCTTAAGTAAAGTATTATAAATTGCAGATTACCGCAGAGCTTTTGAGCCACTGCGGTTTTTTGCCATCAGCACAATGTCATTTTGGGAGGTGCATCAAATGAAAATCGTAATTTTAGACCGCCTGACACTGGGGGAAGACCTGGATGTTTCAGGGCTGAATCGTTTTGGTACGGTGCTTGTGTATGACACGACGAAAGACGATGAGGTCATAGAGCATATTGGCGATGCGGATGTGATTTTCTTAAACAAAGTTCGTCTGGGAGAGCATAACTTAAAGGATGCCAGTAACCTAAAATTGATTTGTGAAGCGGCAACGGGCTATGACAACATTGATTTGGAGTACTGCAGAGCGCGAGGCATTGCGGTTTGTAATGTGCCGGGCTACTCGGTACACAGCGTTTCGCAGGTGACGGTTTCGATGGTGCTTTCTTTGGTGAACCATCTGCCGGAATATGCCGCGTATACCAAAAGCGGATTTTACACCGAACAGGGTGCGGCAAACATTCTGCGCCCGGTCTATCACGAGTTGTTTGGAAAGACCTGGGGCATTGTTGGCTATGGTGCCATCGGCGAAAAGGTCGCAGAGGTGGCAAAGGCCTTTGGTTGTCGCGTGCTTGCTTTTAAGCGCACCCCGAAAGAGGGTGTGGAGTGCACCGATATTGATACATTAATGAAAGAAAGCGACATCATCACCGTCCATCTTCCGCTTTCGGAGGAAACACGGGGATTGATTGATAAAAAGCGGATTGACGGCATGAAGAAGACGGCAATTTTAGTCAATACCGCCCGTGGTGCGGTTTGCGACGAGACGGCACTTTGCGAGGCTGTGGGAAAAGGGAGAATTGCAGGAATCGGTGTGGACGTATTTTCCAAAGAACCCTTTGAAAAGGGAAGTCCTTATGATACGGTGAAGCATCTTCCCAATGTCTGCTTAACGCCGCACATGGCGTGGGGCGCAAAGGAATCGAGGGAACGTTGTTTTTCGGAAATGCTGAAGAACACGGAAGCGTTTTTCCGCGGCGAGCGTCGGAATCGGGTGGATTAACTTTAGAGGTGAAAAATATGAAAAAGATAGATGCACACAATCATCCCGGGCTTTCCGGATGGACCTATGAGGAAATTATTGCCCAGCAGGATGAGGCAGGGATTGACAAGATTTTTCTTTTGGCGATTGAGGCGACCAATACGGACGAGCCGGGGCCGCTTGATATTGCGCTGGAGCGTTGTCTGGAATACTACGAGCGTTCGCCGGAGCGGTTTTTGCTTGGTTGTGCGCCGGACCCGAGAATTCCGGGGGCGATTGACCGGCTGGAACTGCTGGTCAGGGATTATGGGATTAAAATCTGCGGCGAAGTGAAAATCCGTATGATGTACGACAACCGCGATGCGATTGATATGTTCCGCCACTGCGGTGAGCTTAGGCTGCCTGTGGTACTGCATATGCAGGAGGCGGCGGCATCGCCGACGCATCAGAAATATCCGAGACCGCATATGTGGTATGGCGGTGATATTGATACCGTAGAGCGCGTGCTCGCACTTTGTCCCGAAACGGCGATTATGGCACATTCGACCGCTTTTTGGAGTTTTATTTCGAATGACGATAAAGGAAAAACGCAGAACTATCCGCGAGGGGAGGTCATCCCCGGCGGAAAAATAGAAAAGCTTTTGGAAAAATACCCGAACCTGTACTGCGACTGTTCGGGGGATTCCGGTCTCTTTGCCCTCCAGCGTTCGCCGGAGTATGCAAAAAAACTGATGCTGACCTATCCTGAAAAATTTATCTTTGCCCGGGATTTTTACTCGAATGAGCTTTCGGATTTTGTGGACAGCTTGGGACTCCCCGAAGAAAATTTAGAGCTTTTCTATCACGGGAATTTAGAGCGCCTCATTGGCGAGGAACTGTAAGGAGGCTAGCAATGATTATTGACGGAAAGAAGATAGCAGACAAGGAAATCCGTTCCTATCTGATGATTGGGCAGTCGAACATGGCGGGCAGAGGACATTATGGCGAGGTACCGGAGATTCGAAATGAGAACTGCTATATGCTCCGGATGGGCAGGTGGCAGGCAATGGTCGAGCCAATCAATCCTGACCGTGAGATTTTTTCCGAGGCCTGGCACAGCGGCATCAGTTTGGCGGCTTCGTTTGCCGATGAGCTGGCAAAATACACGGGAGAAAAGGTGGGCTTGATTCCTTGCGCAGACGGAGGAACTTGTCTGCGTGAGTGGATGCCGGGTACGGTGCTGTATGACCATGCGGTAATGCAGACTCATCTTGCGATGCGCTCATCAACCTTTTCAGGTATTTTGTGGCATCAGGGCGAAAGTGACTGCAATTCCGATGAGGATGTGGCGACTTATGAAGAACGGTTTCTGTTGATGATTTCTTCCCTTAAAAAAGATTTGGGTGTGGGGGATGTTCCTGTATTAATCGGTGAGATCAGCGAAAACATTCATGAAAAATTTCGTGTGGGCGAGCGCCCGAAAGAACTGAACCGCGTATTTTACAAAATTGCAGAAAAACTTCCGAATTGCCGCGTCGTATCGGCAAAGGGATTTACGCTGAATCAAGACGGAATCCATTTTGATTCGCCGTCCTGCCGCGTCTTTGGCAAACGATATTTTGAAGAATTATTAAACTTAAAATAAAGGAGAGCGCGTATGAAAAAGGCAGTAAAAGATATTTTGGCAATGATTAAGGAACACGACATTAAGATGATTGACTTTAAGATGGTTGACATCAGCGGTCAGTTCCGTCACGTAACCATTCCGGCAAAGAATTTTTCAGAAAAGACCTTAAAGAACGGCATTGGTTTTGATGCATCGAACTATGGCTATGCCGTTGTTGAAAAGAGCGATATGGTCTTTATTCCCGACCCGGAGACCGCGGTCATTGACCCGTTCTGCGAGATTCCGACGCTTTCGATGACGGGTAATGCGATGATGATTGATAGTCCCGAAAACAGGCCGCTTGCGCAGTATCCGAGAAATATTGTCCTTGCGGCAGAAAAATACTTAAAAGACAGCGGCATTGCAGACACGATGCTGATTCTGCCGGAGTTTGAGTTCTATCTGTTTGACCAGGTAGGCTGGGAAGTTAAGCCGGATTCCATCGGCGTGGCATTAGATGCTTCTCAGGCACACTGGAACAGCGCAGAAGAAGGTCTCGGAAATGTTGTTGCAAAGCAGAAAAACTATCACATCGCAAAGCCGTTTGATACCACCTATGAGGCAAGAAGTGAGATGTGTATGTTAATTGACGATGCGGGCATTGCTCTTAACTATCATCATCCGGAGGTTGGTGCCGGCGGTCAGTTTGAGATTGAGCCGGAGCTTGGTCAGATGTCTAAAATGGCAGATGCAACGATGATGATTAAATACATCATTCACAACACTGCAAGAAAATATGGTCTTTCTGCAACCTTTATGCCGAAGCCGATTATGGGTGAGGCAGGAAACGGTATGCACGTTCATATGCTTCTGTTAAAAGACGGCGAGCCGGTTTTCTCCGATGACAACGGGTATTCCAACTTGAGCCGTGAGGCGCACTACTTTATGGGCGGCCTCTTAAAGCATATTGCTTCCCTGTGTGCCCTGACTAACCCGAGCACCAACTCCTTTAAGCGTTTGGTACCGGGCTTTGAAGCACCGGTGACGGTAGGCTATGCGACCTCGAACCGCAGTGCGGTCATTCGTATTCCGGCGTATGCAAAAGAGCCGAAGCTCCGCCGCTTTGAACTGCGGAATCCGGATGCGACCTGTAACCCGTATTTCTGCTATGCGGCAATTTTGATGGCAGGCATTGACGGAATCAAGAATCAGATTGACCCGCACGAAAATGGCTGGGGTCCGTATGATATGAACCTGTTCCATCTGCCGGAGGAGGAAAAAGCAAAGCTTACGCAGCTTCCGACTTCGCTGGATGCAGCACTCGATGCCTTAGAGGCAGACCACGATTATTTAACCGCGGGCGGCGTATTCCCGGAAGAACTCATTAAAAACTTTATTGCGACAAAACGCAAAGAGGTCAGTGAGCTTTCCCGTATTCCTCATCCTGCGGAATTTGATAAATATTATAATTTATAATTTGCGATGATTCATGCGAAAAAATGAAAAAAATAATTGACAATCGGGTATGGCAAGTGGTATAATGTCTCTTAGCCGCGTGTGAAAGGTCATAAAAGTGCCATGGCACTACCTTTGTACAGTGATGTATCAGGCACAGCGAGCAAGGATGGAGGAGGTGCAAAGATGTACGCAATTATCAAAACCGGTGGCAAACAGTACAAAGTAAGCGAAGGCGATACGCTATTCGTTGAAAAGCTGGGTGTCAAAGACGGTGACACAGTAACCTTTGACGAGGTTTTGGCAGTCGGAGGCGGAGATTCCTTAAAAGTTGGAGCTCCCTTGGTTGACGGTGCAACTGTAACTGCAAAGGTTGAAACCGCAGAAGGTAAAGGCAAGAAAGTGATTGTGTTCAAGTACAAGCCGAAAAAGGGCAGTGCGAAAAAGCAGGGTCACAGACAGCCGTATACCAAAGTTGTGATCGAAAAGATCAACGCATAATCGCCATGACGACGATTACTATTTACCGCAACCGAAACGGAGAAATCATAAAGTATCTGGTCGAAGGACATACGGGCTACGCTGAGCACGGACAGGATATTGTTTGTGCATCCATTACCACGGCAGCCGTGACCGCGTTAAACGGGCTCACGGATGTTTTAGGTATCGGCATCGGCTATGAGGTGCGCGACGGATATTTAGAATGCATTCTTCCCGACCAAATGGATGATGAAAGTCGATTTGGTGCGAAGGTGCTCTTAGAAAGTATGGTTCTTTCGTTTCAAAGCCTAAAAGAGCAGTACGATGACTGCATTTCAATTACCGAATTGGAGGTGTAACAAATGTTAAGATTGGATATTCAGCTTTTTGCTCATAAAAAGGGTGTTGGTAGTACCAAGAACGGTCGTGACAGTGAGGCAAAACGCCTTGGTGTAAAGCGTGCAGACGGTCAGATGGTATTAGCAGGTAACATCTTAGTTCGCCAGCGCGGCACAAAGATCCATCCGGGTCTGAATGTTGGCAAAGGCGGAGACGACACTTTGTTTGCCTTGATTGACGGCAAAGTTAAGTTCGAAAGAAAAGGCCGTGACAAAAAGCAGGTCAGCGTTTACGAAGTTACTGCATAAGTAACTTTGACGCAAAAAATGAATGACAAAAGCCCAATCTGTACGGATTGGGCTTTTTCTAAAGTTATCGGGAAGGGGACGGATATGGCTATTTATTCGATTTCAGATTTGCATCTGTCACTCGGCGTGGATAAGCCGATGGAAGTGTTCGGCGCAAACTGGACCGATTATGTCCGTCGCCTTCGCGACAACTGGGAGGCACTGGTCGCGCCGGAAGATATCGTGCTTTTGCCGGGGGATATTTCCTGGGCGACATATCTTGCGCACGCAGTACCGGATTTCAGCTTTATCGAGGCGCTTCCGGGCATAAAAGTAATTACAAAAGGAAATCATGATTATTGGTGGGAAACCCTTTCAAAAATGAATGCATTTTTAGAAAAAAATGAGTTTTCCACGATACGCTTTTTGCACAATACATTATTTGAGACCGAAGAGGCTGTCATCTGCGGAACGAAGGGGTATCCCGATACCGGAGGCGCAGTGCCGGAGGATGAAACCGAGGCAAAGCTCTATCTTCGGGAGGCGGGCAGGCTTGAGGCTGCGCTCTTGGAAGCAAAAAAACGGGGAAACAAGAAAATCATTGTGATGCTTCACTATCCGCCGGGAAAAGATTCTGTCTTTGCCCAAATGATGAGAAAATATGAGGTCGATATTTGTGTGTACGGGCATTTGCACGACAAGGCACACGCCGGTGCGCTTCAGGGTATGATAGGTTCCGTGGAATACAAATTAGTATCTTGTGATTATTTAAAATTTAAACCATATCGGTTGTTATAAAAGAATTTATTTCAAAATAAGGGGGTGAGCGTTTTGGCAGAAGCAAGGGATGAAGCCTTATTGCTTCAAAAAAGCAAAGAGGGCGACACAAAAGCCTTTGAAGAGCTGATTTCGGTGTATCAGAAAAAAATACTGAATATGGCATATCGGATGCTTGGTGACAAGGATGATGCCGAAGACGCCGCCCAGGATGTTTTTATTCGCGTGTATAAGTCTTTGGCAAGCTTTCACGCAGAAGCTGCCTTTTCCACTTGGCTTTATAAAATTGCGACCAATGTATGTTTGGATATTTTGCGCCGTAAAAAGCGTCAGAACACCAAAGGAACGGTCAGCATCCATCAGTTTTCTCAAGAGGACGAGGAATACGAGATGCCGATTGCCGATAACGCGCCCACGCCTTATGAAGAAGCGCAAAAATCGGAGGCGAAAAGAGCGCTCGAGGCGGCACTTTCAAAGCTCGGGCCGGAGCAACGGGCAGTGATTGTTCTTCGTGACATCAACGGACTTTCCTATGAGGAAATTGCGGAGGCGCAAGGCTGCACACTCGGCACGATTAAATCGCGTATCAATCGTTCGCGGCTGATGCTTCGAAAACTTTTAGAAAAAGATAAGGAACTTTTTCTTTCGTAGTTCGTCAAATCTTATGTAGATAGTAAAAGGAGTGGTGAAAAGTGAATCAGATGTCATGCGATGAGGCGCGTTTGCTTTTGCCCCTCTACATAGACGGTGCGTTTGCAGAGGAAGAGGCGGAAGAGCTGGAGGCTCTTTTGGCTCATCTTAAGACCTGCAAAGCGTGCCGGGAAGAAGAACGCTTTTTAAGAGGAATCATGGAAGAGACGAAAGGCTTGCCCGAGCTTGAGGTTTCGGAAGAGTTTGCCGCTTCGCTTTCATCGGCGCTTGCCGGAGCAGCGCTCGAAGCAGAAGAATTCCGCGAGGAAAAAGAAAAATCGGAGCAAAGCACGCCTCTGGTCTTTAGTCGCTTCAGAGGCTACCGCAGCGGTTTGGTTGCAGCGGCAGTTGTCGCATTTTTAGCGGTTTCGATTGTATTTGCGCCGAAAACCAGCCATTTCATTTTCCGCGGAAATGTTCCTTATGTACAGCAGAAAGAAGAAAAAACGACGCAGACCCCAACCCCGACTCCGAGCGTAGCGCCAGAGGTAGCACCGTCGGCATCTCCAAAAGCACGGCAGACATCCTCGCAGAGCGGTCGGGAATGGAGCAATGTATCGGCAGATAAAGCGGCGCCAACGCAGGAAGCTAACCGTGGGCCGCAAATTCGCCAGGCAACCGGCACATCGGGTGGCGCAGCGGAGGCTTCTGAGGAAGCAAAGAACGCTACTATCGCTGTTCAAGTGGAACCGAAAATCCAGCTCATTGCAAGATTTAATTTCAGCGAAAGCGGGCTTGCTGCAGCAAAGCAATTATTTGCAGGCGTGCCAGAGCAGGATGGGATGTATGTGATTGAACCGTCAGCGCTTGCGGATTATCGAGGACGGCTGATGAAGATGGAGGGCTATCTCTCTTACAAAGCGGAAAAGGTTGATTTGACCGAACAGTATGTGGGGCATCTAAACAACGGGAACGCAAAACAGATGGCAGCAATAGATTTTCAGGCAGAGCATTGTTATATACAGATTCAGTAGAGGTTATGGCGAAATGATTTTCATTTTGCCATAACCTCTTTTATTATTCTTATTGAAATTGTGAAGGAAAAATGGTACAATAAAATAAGGGTAGTATTTCGTTTTTCGGTTTTAAAACCGGAGAGAGAAGGTGTCATTTGATGAAAGAAAAAATATATACCATTCCGCTTTCTGAGGCGTATGAAGAACCGTCGGAATGTCCTTTTTGCAAGTTGGAAAAGCGCCTCGAGGCCGAGGCGGTGGAATATGCGCTCGGGGCTTCTATGATGGAACCGGACAGCCGGATTGTATCGAATGAGAAAGGCTTTTGCCGGCGGCATTTTACTAAGATGTCCGAACAAAAGGGGAGTGCGCTGAGCTTAGCGCTGGTTCTCGATACGCATATGGCGCGCGTGATTGAAAAAATGGAAGAAATCGTCGGAAAAAAATCCGCGTCTGGCTTATTTAAGAAAAAAGAAAGCGCCGCGGATGCTTTGTGTTCGCTTCTTCATGAGACGGAGCAGTCCTGCGTGCTTTGCGAAAAAATAGAATCGACGCTTTCCAAATTTGCCTGCACGTTTTGGGAGCTATATAAAAAAGAACCGGAGTTTCATGAAAAGGTCAACCAAAGCAAAGGATTTTGTCTGCCGCATTTTGCACTGCTTCTTCAAATGGCAGGAGAGGAACTGTCGGGCAGCAAGAAAGAAGAGCTTTGCCGCGAGTTAATTGAGCTTGAGCTTGCGAACTTAAAGCGAGTAGGCGAGGACGTTAACTGGTTTACGAAAAAGTTTGATTATCGCTACAATGATGCGCCGTGGAAGGAGTCAAAAGATGCACCGCCACGGACGATTGAAAAGTTAGTTAAATTCATAGACAGCGAAAAATAAGAACACCGGGAGGTGCGTCATGGAACTGATTTTGGGTGTGACAGGCGGCAGCGGCTGTGGGAAAAGTGCCTTTTGTGAGGCGCTCGCCAAAGAGGGTGCGCATGTTTTGGATGCAGATGCGGTTGCGCGCGAGGTCGTCTTAAAAGGAAAGCCTGCACTTAAAGAGCTTGCCTTTGAGTTCGGTGAGGAGATTTTAACGCCCAACGGAGAGCTCGACCGCAAGAAAATGGCGGGGATTGTTTTTGCCGATAAACAAAAACGTGATAGATTAAACGAGATTACACATAAATATATTATAGAAGAAATCAAAGCGTGGCTTTCAGCGAACGCAAAAGGGGTACGGGTGCTTGATGTACCGTTGTTATTTGAAAGTGGATTGGATACGCTTTGTGACAGAACAGTATATGTTTTGGCAGACCAAAAGGCGAGGCTTTCGCGCATTGTGTCGCGTGATGGTCTTTCTAAGGAAGATGCGCGAAAAAGGATTTTGGCGCAGCCGGAGGGCGAGTTTTATATTGCTCGGGCAGATGATGTCATAGAAAACAACGAGGGCGCGGACATTGTGCGTCTTGCAAAAAATTATTGGCTTAAATTGGAGAAGGAATCGTGATAAAAAAAGGATTTTTTAAGCTTCTGCTTTTGGTGGGAGTGCTCATTTTATTTTTTCAGTCGGGAAATATCCTGCGTGCGTTTTTCCCGCTTGCCTACGAAGAGGTAATTACAAATTATGCGCAGGAATACGGCGTTGACGAGCATTTGGTGATGGCTGTCATCAAGGCGGAAAGCAATTTTGAAACAGATGCTGTGTCGCACAAGACGGCGAAAGGTCTGATGCAGCTAATGCCGGATACGGCAAACTGGATTGCGGGAAAGCTGGGGCTTGGGTCCTTATCCGAGGAGGCACTGCTTACGCCGGAGATGAATATTGGGCTGGGCTGCTATTACCTTTCGTATTTAGAAGAGCTTTATGATGGCGACTTAACCTGCGTGCTTGCTGCTTACAATGCGGGGCACGGGAATGTGGACCGCTGGCTGTTAGACCCTGCGTATTCCGCAGACCAAAAGACGCTAACGAAGATTCCGTATGCGGAAACGGAGCAATATGTCGCAAAAGTCAAAAATTATTTACGGATATATCGGATGCTGTATCCGACGGAGGAAGAAAAGACAGAATGAAGATAATAAAAGGGGTCTTGTGTGCGCTGGTGATTTTGGTGCTCCTGCTCGGCGTTTTCAGAGCACCGGAAGCGTATCAGGAAACGACGTACTATTTTGATACTGTCATCACCCTTACAGTGTATGGTGAGGGGCGCGAGGCGGCGACAGAAGCGGCGATTGCGCGAATCGGGGAGCTTGACCGCTTAATGAATGCGCACGCAGAAGGCAGTGAGCTTGCAAAAATCAACCGCGCGCCGGCGGGCACACCGACTGAGGTGAGCGAAGAGGTATTTACGGTCATCTCCCGTGCGCTGTTCTTTTCCAAGTTGACGGACGGCGTGTTTGACATTACCTTAAAGCCGGTCTCCGACCTTTGGGGGATTGGCACGGAGAATGCGCGTGTGCCGGCAGAGGAGGAAATCAGGGCCGCACTTTTATCGACCGGCTGGGAATCCGTAGGCTTATCCGAGGATGACTATACGGTTACTTTGGAAAAGGAAGGAATGGCACTTGATTTGGGTGCGATTGCCAAGGGCTATGCCGCAGACGAGGCGGCGCGCGTCCTAAAGGAGCATGGGATAGAAAATGCCTGCCTTGATTTGGGCGGAAATATTGTGGTTATGGGTGAAAAACCCGTGGGCTTTTGGGAAACTATCACATCGGGAAAATCCTCCCGTCCCTTTGTGGTCGGGATTCAAAAACCGGATGCACCGCGGGGCAGCATTGCAAGGGAACTTACCGTTTCTGACGTTTCAGTCGTCAGCTCGGGGGATTATGAACGGTATTTTGAAGAAGATGGCGTGCGCTATCATCATATTTTTGATGCGAAGACCGGAATGCCCGCAAAAAGCAAGGTAAAAAGTGCGACGGTGGTGGCGAAAAATGCGATGGATGCCGATGCGCTTTCGACGGTATTTTTTATTTTAGGCGATGAGGCAGAGGGTAAGTGGCGCGAGTATTACGAAGAGGTCCTATTTGAACGATAAAGCGAGGAGAAAACAATGAGCAAACCGAAGTTTTTGATTTTGGATGCAAACAGTATCATTAACCGTGCATTTTACGGGATTCGTCTTCTGACAACCAAGGACGGAACGTATACCAATGCGGTCTATGGTTTTCTGACCATTCTGTTTCGCTATACAAAGGAGATTGCGCCCGATTATATTGCAGCAGCGTTTGACCTAAAAGCACCGACCTTTCGGCATAAGATGTTTGATGGCTACAAGGCAACAAGAAAAGGAATGCCG
Source organism: Clostridia bacterium (assembly GCA_017399695.1). Lineage (GTDB taxonomy): Bacteria > Bacillota > Clostridia > UBA1381 > UBA9506 > RGIG1666. The sequence goes on from JAFQBK010000001.1 coordinate 40,576, forward strand.
GAGGAACTCGTTCCGCAGGTGCCACTGATGAAAGAGGTTCTTTCTGCGATGAACATCCCGATTTTAGAAAAAGAGGGATTTGAGGCAGATGATATCATTGGAACTGTTTCCCGTATGTGCGAAGAAGAGGGCTTTGAATGTGACATTTTAACGGGAGATAAGGACGACTTGCAGCTGGCATCGGATGCCAGCAAGGTGTATCTCGTTACGACGCGGATGGGAAACACCCAGACAGAGATTTTTGATGCGGAAAAAGTAATGGAAAAATACGGCGTGACACCGAAAGAGTTTATTGAGGTGAAAGCCTTAATGGGCGACACCTCGGACAACATTCCGGGTGTGCGTGGCATTGGTGAAAAGGGTGCGCTTTCTTTAATCCAAAGCTTTCACAGCTTAGAGGATATTTATGAAAAACTAGACGAAGCAGCGCTTGGAAAAGCGGTAAAAGCGAAACTCACTGATGGAAAAGAGGACGCCTTTTTGAGCCGAACGCTCGCGACGATTGACAGAAATGTGCCGCTTGATTTGGCGCTTTCGGATGCCAAAATCAAGCCGTATCAAACAGACAAGCTGAAAGAGATTTTTACGCGTTTAGAGTTTAAGCGTTTCTTAAAAGAACTGCCGCAGGTCGATGGCGGCGAGGAGGCAGAGACGCTTGTTAAGGCGGAGTTTTGTGACGGAACCTATGAAACCATTGAAGATGCGAAAGAGTTAAAAGCGCGATTAGAAAAGGAAAGCGAGCTTTTTTATCTGTTTGACACCGAACGCAAGCAGATTTGCTTTTTGTCGGGAGAAAATGGTTGCGTTCGTGCAGGCTTTGATGAGGAAACCATTCCGGTATGGAAGAAGGTTTTAGAGGATGGGAAAAAGCCTAAGGTGACGCACGAACTCAAAGAGCAGGTAGTATTTTTACACGGGTTTGACATTCTGCCACAAGGGGTTCGGGTGGATACCGCCATCGGAGCATATCTTTTGGAACCTTCTCGCAAGGGCTATGATATTTCTGACCTTTGTTTCGACTTTTTGGGTGTGAATTTAGGGGAGGATGCATCTTCCGGCGGGGTTCAGCTTTCGCTTGATATGATAGCGGATGGTGAGCCGAAGAGACTCGAGCGTCAGACGATGATGCTTCGTCCGCTTGCAGAGTACATTGAAAAAGTACTGGATTCTCTCGGTGAGTCGGAGCTTTTCCATGAGATTGAAATGCCGCTAGCCGAGGTGCTTGCCTTGATGCAGGTGGAAGGCTTTTCCGTTGACCGGGAGCGATTAGAGGAATTTGGCAAAGAACTTTCGGAAAATATCGAGGTTTTGACCGGGAAAATTTATGAGCTTGCGGGCGGAGAGTTTAACATCAATTCACCCAAGCAGCTTGCCACAATTTTATTTGAAACGCTGGGGCTTCCCGCAGCGAAGAAAACTAAGACGGGATATTCTACGAATGCCGAGGTTTTGGAAAAGCTTCGGGACAAGCATCCGATTGTGGAATATATTTTAGAGTATCGTCAATTAGCAAAATTAAAATCGACCTATGTGGATGGGCTAATTTCAGTAATTCATCCGGAAACGGGAAAGATTCATTCAAGCTTTAACCAGACGGTGACGGTCACAGGGCGAATCTCGTCCACCGAGCCGAACCTGCAGAACATCCCCGTGCGCACGCCCTTGGGCAGAGAGATGCGCCGGATGTTTATTGCAAAGGATACAGAGCACATCTTAGTCGATGCCGACTATTCGCAGATTGAGCTTCGCGTGCTTGCGCATATTGCAGAGGATGAAAATATGATTGATGCCTTTCGGAGCGGTTTTGATATTCACGCAGCAACAGCGGCGAAAATTTTCGGGGTAGCCAAAGATGAGGTTACGCCCGAGATGCGAAGTGCGGCAAAGGCAATTAACTTTGGGCTGGTATATGGCATGGGAGAATTTTCTCTTGCGCAAGACTTAAAGATTAGTTTAAAGTCCGCGAAGGAATATATGAACGATTATCTGGGAAGTTACCCAAAGGTGCAGAAATATATGAAGGATACCGTGGAGTTTGCCAAAACGCACGGCTATGTTAAGACGATGTTCGGGCGCAGACGAGAGATTCCGGAAGTATCCTCGAGTAATTTTCAGATGCGGGCGTTTGGCGAGCGTGTCGCCCTAAACACACCGATTCAGGGTAGCGCGGCGGATATTATCAAGCTTGCGATGGTGCGTGTGTATGAAAAACTCAAGGCGCAGGGCTTGCGCTCGAAGCTGATTTTGCAGGTACACGATGAATTGATTATCGAGGCGCACAAAGAGGAAGTGGAAGAGGTCAAAAAGCTCCTTTCTTACGAGATGGAGCATGTGGCTGAACTGCTTGCGCCGTTGCGCGTAGATATGAATGTAGGGAGCAGTTGGTATGAAACCAAATAGAAAAGATACGGTATCGTTTTCAGGCAGGGTGAAGCAGGAGCTTTGTGCGCTTTCTGTTTCCAAAAACTGTTGCAGGAAAGCCGAGCTTGCCGGAATACTGGCTTTTGGCGGTATGATGCGGGGCGAAACCCTTGTGTTCCGCACGGAAAATGAAGAGGTTATCGAACGGCTCAAGGTCTTTCTTTCTGAGCTTTATGGGATTCAGGCAAAAGAGGACCGAGCAAAACGCACGCAAAAGAGCAGTCTGTATGTGCTGAGTATCACGGCGGAGGACGGCTTAAAATCCTTGCTTGTGTCGCTCGGGATGTACAGAGACAAGCTGATTCGTTTTGTGATTGACCCGTTTCTTACGCAAGAGGCGTGCTGCGCGCAGGCGTTTTTGCGCGGCGCCTTTTTGGGAGGCGGTTCGATGAGCGCGCCCGAGCGTAGTTATCATTTTGAAATTGAAACGCACTATTTTGGTTTAAGTCGCGATTTGTCCCGAATGCTTTCGGAGCTTGACTTTGAGGCGAAGACGATTGTTCGAAAGAGTAATTATGTGACTTACTTAAAGGGCAGTGAGAAAATCGGGGACATTTTAGGCTTTATGGGCGCGACGGACTCGATGATGGAGCTTTATAATACGATGATTGAAAAGTCGGTCAATAATTCTGTCAACCGACAGATGAACTGCGACTCGGCAAACCTTGATAAAACCATTCACGCGGCGCAGACACAGATTGCAGGAATCCGCAGGCTGGTAGCCAAGCGGGGCGCAGAGGCAATTCCCGAAAATTTGCGCGAGCTGGCAGACCTCCGGCTTACATATCCCGAGGCGAGTATCTCGGAGCTTGCCGAGATGCTTTCAGAGCCCATCAGTAAGTCGGGCGTCAATCATCGCTTGCGTAAGCTCTTGCAGCTTGCAGAAAAAGTGGGCATGGAGTAATTGTGTCGAGTGATGTTGAAAGGAAGAGGTCGATGAAAAATATTAAAATTGCAAATAAATTTGAGGCATCTGCCATTTCGCTTGGTTGTATGCGGATGGGTGGTCTGGATGAAACAAAGGTGGATGCCATCATGGATACAGCCATAGAAAACGGGATTAACTTTTTTGACCATGCGGATATTTACGGCAAGGGAAACGCAGAAAAAGTTTTTGGCAAATACCTAAAACGCCATCCCGGGCAAAGAGAAAAAATAATGATTCAAACAAAGTGTGCCATCCATGACGGGCAGTTTGATTTTTCAAAGGAACACATTTTAAAATCGGTTGACGGAAGTCTTTCTCGTTTAGGGGTGGACTATATTGATGTTTTGCTTCTGCATCGCCCCGACACGCTCATGGAACCTGAGGAGGTTGCGGAGGCGTTTGACCAATTAGAATCGGCAGGGAAAGTGAAATATTTTGGTGTTTCAAATCAAAATATGATGCAGATGGAACTCTTAAAAACAGCGGTGAAACAGCCGCTTGTCATCAATCAGCTTCAATTTTCTGTAACCGAGGCAGGTATGGTAACTTCGGGAATGAATGTCAATATGAAAAATGCGGAGTCGGTGATGCACGATGGTTCTTTCTTGGAATACAGCAGAATTAAAAATATAACCATTCAGGCATGGTCTCCGTTCCAATACGGATTTTTCAAAGGAAATTTTGTGGATAATGATGAATTTCCCGAACTGAACCAAAAGCTTTTCGAAATCGGTGAAAAGTATGGCCTTACCAAAACGGGTGTTGCGGCAGCTTGGATTCTCAGGCACCCTGCCAATATTCAGTTGATTGCCGGAACAATGAATCCTGAACACCTGAAGGAGATTTGCAAAGCATCCGATGTCACAATCTCTCGCTCGGAATGGTATGAAATTTATCGTGCAGCAGGACATATGCTTCCGTAACGACAGAAGTAATATAATTTTTGACTTGACACGAGTCAATAAGAAATGTCGAAAATTGTTGAATAACGAAAGCCTTCCCCTTGTGGGGAAGGTGGGTTGCGTAGCAACTCGGATGAGGTGGAAATAAATAACGATTGCTTTCGCAATCTACACCTCACCACCGCCTACGGCGGAGCCTCTCCTCAAGGAGAAGCCTTTGAAAGGTTGCATCTAAACCTTATGTGTCTCATATGAAAGGTTGACAAACCTGCTCGTGAACAGAATGAAATGAAAATTAAATAGAATGTAAGTTATAAGTGCTGTAAATTGGAGATTACGGCACTTTTTTATAACAAATACAAAATAGAAAGGTATATAGATACTGACAATTAATGAGAGACCATGATGATATATGTCAGGAAACCTTTTTACGATCATTTGAGATTTTACATAAGTATCACGGAAAATGCAGACTTACATCATGGGTTGCTAAGATTTCCTTTTATTTTATAAGCCAACAGAATAAGAGATATAAAACGGAACGAAGAGGACTTAATTACTATTGATGATTTTGATATTTATGTTGCATATAGAAAAAGAATATAAAAACAGTCAGGTATTGAAAAGTTTGGATTTGTATGGTATAATTGGCATATGCAGAATTTTATTTTATAAAATTCTTAAAAGCCTGACGGCTTTCTGCAGTCTTTCAGCCTGCGTATGCCAATTGACGGCGTCGTAAAAATGCCCTTGCAGGCAAGCATTTTTACTCCTGGTAGAATGATTTGCATCTTTTCTATCACCTAATTATATAATTATAATGTATATATCATTGGACAATTTGAATTACAGATAAGAAGGAATAGATATGGCAATAAAGTACGGGAAAAAACAACACAGAAAAAACAATATTTTATATACGATGGTAGCAGCAATTCTTTTGTGTATAGTATTTTTAACTATGGTCAGTTATTTTTACCATGCGGCAGAAGACGAGGCGTATGAAAATTTGCATATGCAGACCAAGCAAATTAAAGACGATATGGAGCTTCAGCTATTATCTGACCGCGAAAATCTTGCTACCATGGCAAATTTTGCAGCAAAGCTTTATTCGGACGGCGAGAGCTTTGATTTGATGTTTAACTCCTTTGAACCCATTGGTCTTATTGCAAATATAGGAATACTGATGCCGGATAATACTTTTATAACAAAGTCGGGAACATTGAATCTTAATGGACAAATATCTTTTGAGGAGGAAGCGGCAAAAGGTGAATATATCAGCGGAAGAGTCAAGGACCTCACAAGGGACAACTATGAAATCATAAGAAGCGCTGTTCCGATAAAATCGGGTGATAATACTGTCGGTGTTTTGTACGGTGTAATAAAGCTTGATGTTATTGGCAAAAAATATGGCAGTATGGCAAAAGAGCTTGACGCGCAATTATTTGTTTATGATAAAGAAACAGGAAATCTTGTTATCGACACCATTGATGACAAACTTGGAAATATTTCTTTCTTAGAAAACAGAGAATATCGTGATGGCTATTCCTATGAGCAAATGATAAATAGTGAAAAGGGTTATACCTCTTTCCAATCAGTACTTAAAGACGAAGAACTTTATGTTCATTTTTCTACACTTGAAGGAATTGACTGGAAGATAACTCTTGCAAGGTATGAGTCTCAGGTATTTGCAAAAACACACATTATATCTCACTTACTCCTTGTTTCATTTATCACAATATTACTCATCATGGCTTTGTATATTATGATTTTGATGCGCGGCGAAAAACAAAGAAGCTTTGCGACAGCCTGTGCATCAAAAATCAGGAAATTGCTTTTGGAGATAAATCAGCAGCAGAGTAATGTTTCCGAGTCTTTAAAGGAGATTGCCACCTTTGCAAAATCTCGGTCTGCGGTATTCTTTGATGCTGACGGAGAAGATTACAATTTTGCTATGCCTGCCAGTTTGGAAGAAATCCTTTCGGGTGATGACAGAAAATATTTTATATCAGAAATTCTTCGTTATGCCGTAGAACTTCACAAGGTGAATAACCTGGCGGTGAGCCTTATGTGCATCACTCCAAACAACCATCTTGTAAAAACGAACCACGTTTTTTATGATTTTCTAAAAGAGCATAAAATCACAGAGGTTTCGTATGCATCCGTTATTGACAAAAACAATCATATCGGCATTCTCGGCGTTGTAAATCCTAAAAACGGCAGAACAACCAGACTTCTTTTGGAAGATGTTGCAGTTTGTTTTTCCATTGCAATTTACAACAAAAAGCATTTAAACAAAACCGTGATTGCGGCAACGACCGACTCACTTACAGGAGTTTCAAACCGTGTTACATATAAAAAAGACCTTTTGATATTTGATGAGGAAAAACCGCAGGAATTTTCGTGTATTTACATTGATGTTAATGAGCTTCACCTTCGCAATAATAAATACGGTCATGCTGCCGGCGATGAAATGCTTTTGTATATTGCCAATACGCTAAAGGAAGTATTCTACGGTCACAAGATATATCGAATGGGCGGAGATGAGTTCTTGGTTTTTGCCGAAAATACATCCCAGGATGATATAAAAAAAGGCATTGATATGCTTGAAAAACAGCTTGAGACAATGGATTATCATGTTGCGGTTGGTATGTCATACAGAACACGGAATATGAATACCGAAGAAATGGTGCGAGAAGCCGAGATCAGAATGTATGAAGCGAAAGCCCAGTATTATCAAGCCAAAGAAACGAAGAGAACTTTAAGTGATAATGATAATGGGTATGTTCATATAAAGACGGGCATTTTAGAAATTGATACGATGATTTCCGTTATGAAGGAAAAATATAACGGAATATATCGTGTGGACCTGGATACAAACAAAGCACATCGTATTTTAATGCCCGCGTACCTTGGATATAACGAAAATGAGGAACATTTTTCCGCTCTTTTAACCAAATATATAGATGATTCTGTTGCGCCTGAGTTCCACAGAGCAATGATGAGCTTTTTGAATTATGATGCACTAAAAAGACAGCTTTTAGAAGGTAAAACACCAAGAATAACATATAAAAAGACAAACGGAGATACCGTAGTGTTAAGTGTTTACAAGTTAAGTAATGAGGATATCGCCGTGAGCAATACACTTTGGGTTTTTGCCAGAGATTAAAAAGTTGTTTGACAAATTCAGTTCATTGTGGTAAAATAATAGAAGTTTAATATTTAGCAAAATCGGCGAAAGCCGGTGACGCAAAGCAAAGAGGCTAAAGCTTTATGCCACGCCAGTCCAGCTGCAATGATAAAGGTCTTTTATGGCTTTCTATTATTGCAGCTTTTCTTTTTGTAAGAGGGGATTTTTATGAATGCTGTAACAAGAGAAGAAAAGAAGTTTTTAATAAGTCTTGAAGAGTTTCGAAATAAATCTCATTATCTTGACAGTTTGATGATTCAAGATGAACATAATGGGATAGACGGATATGTTATAAGGTCGCTTTATTTTGACACTGTCTATGATGATGATTTTTTTGAAAAGCTTGAAGGCATTGAAACCAGACGAAAAATAAGACTTCGTATTTATGACCCAAAGCACGATTTTGCCATGCTTGAAATGAAACAAAAGCAGGGGGCGAACCAGAAAAAACGCTCGCTTCGTATGACAAAAGCGGATGCAGAGGCGTTAATTGCCGGAAAGTATGAAGTTTTGTTGAAATACGAGGAGGATTTTGCAACAGAATGTTACGGACTTATGCATTATAAGTGCTACCGTCCGAAAACGATTGTTCAATATAACCGTAAAGCGTACATTGCAAAGGAAAATAAAATCAGAATTACCTTTGACAATAACATTGTGGCAACGGAAACCAATTTTGATTTGTTTTCTGAAAATCTTGTAATGTATCCTGTTTTGGATAAATTCAATGTGGTGCTCGAGGTAAAGTTCAACGGATTTTTGCTTGATTACATCAGGCAGTTTATAAACAGCATCAATAAAAGTGAGCTGTCGGTAAGTAAATACGCACTCGCAAGACAGCAAAGCTATGCGGAGGTGTAATTTGATAATGAAAAAATTTATTTGTTTACTTCTTGCTATGATAATACTTACAACTTCTTTTAGTGTAAGTGCTGATTCTCAAATCAAAGTAATCTGGCAGGATTCTGAAAATGTTGTGATTATCTGTGGCGATGATGGAGAATATAAGTTCTTCAGAGCCGATTCTGCCGATGGAGAATATGAATATATCGGCACATCGGACACAGGTTCATTCAGGGACGATACGGCAAGCTACCCGAACACCTATTTTTACAAAGCTGAAAAATATGATGCGTCAGGAAAAAAGATTTATGAGTCAAGTCCCATCAAGGCGGAGATTTCTCCCGAAGAAGTTTCAAAGGTCAGCGTAATAATGTACCACAACTTTGTGACTGATGAAGATGTTAAGTCGGGTGTGGAATTTGATGAGTATTCAATTAAGCCGGAGGATTTTGAAGAAGACTTGATTTGGTTGCAAAACAATGGGTATGTAACCATCACGTCAGATGATTTGATAAGACATCTTGAAGGAAAAAAATCATTGCCGCAAAAGGCAGTTATAATTTCGATTGATGACGGCTCTTGGGGTGTGTATACAAATGCTTATCCGCTTTTGAAAAAGTATAATATGAAAGCGGACTTTAACGTAATCGGAGCAAACATTGACTCAACCTGGGAAAATCTTGATTCGGGCGGAACAAGAAACGGCGATAGTGCTCCCTATTGTACGTGGGAAGAACTTATTGAAATGTCTGAAAGCGGAGTAATCAACCTTTGCTCACATACATACGGTCTTCATGTTTACAATAAAGAAAAACGAATCGGTATGAGTATGATGGAGAATGAAACGGCTGAGAATTTTGCAAAGACTGTAAAAAAGGATTACGAGCTTTCCGTGAGTTGTATAGAAGGCTGGACAGGTAAAAAGCCTGAAACGGTAGCATATCCGTATTCAAAGAGAAGTGCCGAGAGCGATGAAATCGTTCTTGGAAACACGGGATATAAAATTCTTATGGCAGGAGAAGGCGCAAGAGGTACTGCCGCAAATTATTTTGTTAAAGGCTGTGACATTGAAAATCAGCTAACGCTCATGAGTCGGCCTTGCAGAATGGATGGTACTCCTATTGGTACATATCTTGAAAGAATTGATGAAAAAGACGCTCAAAACGGAGTGAATAAAAATACAGATTTTCTTAATGTCAAAGACACCGATGAAATCGCATCGGATTATCAGATATTTGATGACGTGGCAAAGGAAAGCTGGTACTCGGGAAGTGTGTACTATTCATATTTGAATGGTTTGATGAAAGGCGTCGGCAATAATAATTTTGCACCTAATGATAATATAAACAGAGCAATGGCGGCGACTCTTCTTAACAGACTTGCCGTAAATGCAGTTCAGGAGTCTGACAGTGGATTTGCAGATTCAGAAGGCTCGGAATGGTGGTATGCGTCTGCTGTGTGGGCAAATGAAAACGGAATTCTTACAGCCTTTGATGATAAAGAATTCAAGCCGAACCAACCCATCAAGCGCGAATTGCTTGCAAAGGCAATGTATAACTGTGCAGAATACTTAAAGCTTGATATGTCGGGAAAAGCTGATATTACCCGGTTTACCGATTACCGCAGTATATCGGAAGAAAACAAGGAAGCAGTCAGCTGGGCTGTGGCGAACGGAATTTTCAATGGAAATGCTGACGGAACCTTTAACCCTGCGGGAAACGTAACAAGGGCTGAAATGTCTATGGTTTTAAGAAATTGGCTGTGCAAAGGAGAATAAAAAATGAGAAGTCAGATTTTTAATTTAATTAAGGACCAGTCAACTCTCTCGTGGGAGCAGATTGCAGAAAATATTTTAGTTTCGGGAATTTTGGGATTTTTAATTTTTATATCCTATATGATTTCACACCGAGGAACAATTTACAGTAAAAAGTTTAATGTATCACTTGTTGTTTTAACAGTTCTTACCTCAATGGTTATGACGGTTATCGGAAACAATGTAGCACTTTCCCTTGGTATGGTCGGTGCTCTCTCCATTGTTCGTTTCAGGACGGCAATTAAGGATTCAAGAGATACCGTTTACATATTCTGGACAATTATTGTGGGTATCTGCTGCGGTGCAGGTGACTTTATCGTTGCAGGTATCGGAAGTGCATTCGTATTTATACTTTTTCTCATATTGGGTGCAATCAAGAATAATAACCGCATGCTTGTAATCATTAGGGGTAACCGTACCAAAGAGGCACAAATTCAGGCTATAATGTATAAATTTTTTAGAACAAAAGCGGTCTTAAGAGTGAAAAACTCAACAACAGAATCTATTGAATTTATATACGAAATTACTGCAAAAATGCTTACATTGGCTGAAAGAAAGAACAATATTGGTATCTGCGATGAGATTTATAAAATTGGTAACATTGAGTATGTAAACACTGTTATGCAGAATGACGAGATTTCAAATTAAACATATGAACTGACCGCAAAAGGAGGTGCTGGGGTTGAAATATAAAATAATAGGAATATCTGTTACAGCCTTGGTGCTGACCATGGTACTTTGTATAAGTTTCATGATGCCGGAGGATAATGGCGCAAGATATATAGAGCATATTATGGCAGAAGAAAAAGAGGTGTGCAAAACGCACACAAGCGGCTCTATTTGCACGCATCTGCCCATTGTAAGTATCAATACAAACGGAACGGAAATTCCGGGAAAGCCCATTTACGATGAGGAGTATAATGTTATAAATTATACTCTTGCAGCAGATGGGATTACAACCATAAGAGCATCGCTTGATGTAATCGACAACAAGCAGGAATATAATCATCTTTCGGATAATGCAAAAAGTATGGGCGAAGTTATGATCAGAGTAAGAGGACACTCGTCAAGAAGGTTTGAAAAGCCCAACTATTTTATAAGATTTGTAAATGCTGACGGCACAAATAATCCGCAGGAATTTCTTGGAATGGATGCGCATCACGAGTGGGCGCTGCATGGTCCTTTTCTTGACAAAACGCTGATGCGTAATTATATGTGCTATCACATTTCGGGCGAAATTATGGAGTATAGCCCGAATGTGAGATTTTTTGAGCTTGTATTAAATGGTGAATACAGAGGTCTTTATCTTGCAACAGAAATGATAACTGCCGGAAAAGAAGGTTCAAGACTGAATCTTCAGGTAAACAAGAAAGATAATACATTTTCAGGTTATGCTCTTCGCCTCGATTGGGGTGATACCGAAGAAGAAAACAAGCTCTATCCTTTTACTAACTATACAACCCGTGCAAAAACCCAGCATGAGATTGTCTATCCCGGAGCTAAAAATATTACACCTGAGCTTAAAGAGGCAATAAAAAATGAGTTTTCATTATTTGAAAAAACGCTTTATTCCTATGACTACAACAACGAGAAGTATGGATACAAGAATTACATTGATATAGATTCATTTGTTGATTATTTTTTAATTAATGAATTCACCTGTAACTATGATGCAGGATCTCTTTCAACCTACATATACAAGGATATAGACGGCAAGTACAAAATGTGTGTATGGGACTTTAACTCTGCACTTGATGCCTATCAGGAGAGTGCAATGCCAACGAATGAGTTCAGGCTGAACTCGGGGCTGTGGTATCAAATGCTTTTTATGGACTCGGATTTTACAGATAGGGTTATTACAAGATACTACGAGCTTAGAAAAACAGTTTTCAGCGAAGAATACTTATTTGGATTTATTGATGATACCATAGAGTATTTAGGCACTGCGGTGGACAGAAATTACGAAAGATGGGGTTACACCTTCAATCAGGAGTATGACCTTATGCATCCTACCGAGAGAAATCCAAGAAACTATAATGAAGCAATTTTGCAGATGAAGGATTTTATTACCAAACGAATTGCATTTATGGACGAAAATATCGAATCACTTCGTCAAAATAGCGCAGAATCAAAAACGAAAAAATATAACGAAGTCTCAGATTAAAGAAAATGGAGG
>JAFQBK010000004.1 GCA_017399695.1 Clostridia bacterium
CCGGTGGTTATGACGAAGCAGGAGCTGGATTCGCTCTGTCAGCACTATGATACCAAACGGATTTTCCCCATTGTTCAGAACAGGACCAATGACTGCATCGAAAAACTCAAAGAGATTGTGCAAAATGATAGGGAAATCGGCGAGCTAAAGGGCATTAAGGCCATTGTGACCTGGGCAAGAGATGCGGCGTATTATAATAGCGACGACTGGCGGGGACAAAAGAACCGCGAGGGCGGCGGAGTCTTAATTAATCAGGCGATTCATGCGCTTGATTTAATGATGCTTTTTGGCGGAAAGGCAACCCGCGTGATGTCGTCGATGATGAATTATTCCCTAAAAGACGTCATAGATGTGGAAGACACGGTGAGTGCATTTATTCAGTTTGAAACGGGTGCAAAAGGCGTGTTTTTTGCGACAAATGCCTATTCCCGTGATTCCGCTGTGGAGCTGGAACTGCATTTTGAAAACAGAGTATTTTTGTACGCAGACGGTAAGCTGTATGCAGACAAAAAGCTGATTTGTGAGGATTCCTCGGAATTTCTCGGGAAACAGTACTGGGGCAAAGGGCACTTAAAAACGCTGCATGATTATTACGTACAATCGTCAAAATTCTGTCTGGATGATGTGAAGCATACGATGGACGTATTGTTTGCTATCTATGAAAGTGCAGAGAAACAGACAGAGGTCATCTTACCTATCAATACTAAAACAACATGAACAGGAAGTTATTGTTCTTTATAAAATAAATTCCCCCAACGTATTATGATATCGGGTAAACTGATTATCATAGCAGGATTTTGCTGACTTTATACAATTTGGGTCGGTAAAAAAACGAAACCTGTTGACAAGCATATTTTGCTGTGTTATAATAAACGAGGTCAATGGTCAGGTCAACAACCGAGAAAAAGAATGGTTATTGTATGACGGATGATACATTAAATGATTATACGCAAATCAGCAAAATGTTGATTTACAGCTTAATATGCATATGAGGGTATAGCTCAGTTGGTTAGAGTACTTGCTTGACATGCAAGGGGTCGGTGGTTCAAGTCCACTTATCCTCACCAAAGAAAAAAGTCTTGAAACAAAAGCGTTTCAAGACTTTTTTCTTTTGGTCTTTTTTATGTTCTGTCTTCCATCTTTTCATAGCATGCGTGCTTGGATACAGACTTATACGCCGGACGGATGATTTTTCCGGCGTTGACGATTTCTTCGATGCGGTGTGCGCTCCAACCTGCAATGCGCGAAACGGCAAACAGCGGAGTATAAAGCTCCTGCGGAAGATTGAGCATCCGATACACAAAACCGGAATAAAAGTCAACGTTTGCGCTGACGCCTTTGTACATTTTGCGTACCGAGGCGATCACCTGCGGGGCTAAACGCTCGACATTTGCATAGAGCGCAAATTCTTCTTCCAGACCTTTTTCTTGCGCCAGCTTTTCTACATAGGATTTAAAGATGACGGCACGTGGGTCGGAAAGTGAGTAAACTGCGTGACCGATACCGTAAATCAGACCGGAGCGGTCAAAGGCTTCTTTATTCAGCAGTTTTTCTAAGTAACAACTGATTTCATCCTCGTTTTTCCAGTCGGAAACATTTGCCTTGATATCCTCAAACATTTGCACAACCTTGATGTTTGCTCCGCCGTGACGCGGGCCTTTTAATGAGGCGAGTGACGCAACGGTGGAGGAGTAGGTATCCGTGCCCGAAGAGGTTACCACGTGCGTGGTAAAGGTGGAGTTATTACCACCGCCGTGTTCTGCGTGTAGTACTAAGGCAAGGTCTAAAATTTTTGCTTCAAGCTGTGTAAATTTATTGTTTTTCCGAAGCATACGCAAGATGTTTTCCGCGGTGGAAAATCCCGCTTTCGGCTGACGGATGACCAGACTTTTTTTCTTGTAGTAGTGCGAGTACGCGCGATAGCTGTAAACTGCGATGAGAGGCATCTGTGCAATCAACTGCATGGACTGACGGATGACATTTTCAATCGAGGTATTATCAGCATCTTTGTCGTAGGAGTAAAGTGTTAAAACGCCTTTGGATAACGCATTCATCAGGTCCCGACTGGGTGCGCTCATAATCGTATCACGAACAAACTCGTCGGGAAGCGTCATATATTCTGCTAAAAGTGCACGAAATTCGGTATATTCTTTCTCATTCGGGAGCCGACCGAACATCAAAAGATAGCAGACCTCTTCAAAACCATAGCGGTCTTCTTGGGTAAAGCCTGCCACGATGTCCTTGATATTGATGCCGCGGTAGTATAACTGCCCTTCGCAGGGAATCATATCGCTGTCTACGGTGGTATAGGAAACAATTTCGGAAATATCTGTAAGGCCTGCCAAAACGCCTTTGCCGCTGATATCGCGCAGACCGCGCTTGACTTCATATTTGGAATACAATTCCGGTTCGATCGAGCTCGTCTGTATCGCAGAGTCTTTCCAACCCCGAAACAGCTCTTGTTTCTTTTTGTCCGTCATGGTATTTCCTCACTTCCTCTTCTTTTTGTAGTGGATATATTATAACTGATGGCACATCAAAAATCAACAAGATGAAAATAGTTTTCATAAAATATTCAAAAACGGCGGAAATCAGATAGATTTCCGCCGTTTGCTTACAGAATGATACAAATCAAACCGCCGGAGCCCTCATTGATAATTTTGGTGAGGGTTTCCTGAAGCTTTAACTGTGCCTCTTCCGGCATCAATGACAGCTTGTTATGTAATCCTTCGTTGACCAGCTCGTGGAGCGACTTGCCAAAGATGTTGGACTGCCAGATTTGCTTCGGATCGGATTCAAATTCTGAGAGGAGATAGTGAACCAGCTCCTCGGACTGTTTTTCCGTTCCAACAATCGGGCTGACCTCGGTTTCAATGTCTGCACGAATCATATGAATCGACGGCGCAGAGGCTTTGAGTTTGACTCCAAAACGAGAACCCTGACGTACGATTTCCGGCTCCTCCAAATGGAGTTCGTCAATCGTCGGTGTGACGATGCCGTAACCTTTCTGCTCGACCTCGTGAAGTGCGTAGGCAATTTTGTCGTATTCCTTTTTCATTGTTGACAGTTCGGTAAGCAGTGAAAGTAATTTATCATCACCGTCAATATCGAAGCCGGAGCACTCTTTTACAATCTGATAAAACAGCTCCGGTCGGGTAGCGATTTTAATCTCTACAATTCCTTTTCCAAGGTCAATCTGCGCGATTTCAGCGGAATGAATATGCTCGTATTGGGAAATGCGCGCAAGCATCATTTCAATATCACAGATGCGTTCGACACCATCAGTTGCAGAAAGCAGAGCGTCATAAAGACCTTTTTTCAGCCAATGCGAGTCGTTTAGTGCATCTACCCACAAAGGTGTATCCAGACCGATTTCCTTGACAGGGAAGCGGAAGAGCACCTTTTCCATAATTTCGTTGATTTTTTTCTCATCCATATTCGCGCAATCCACGCTCATTACCGGAACGCCGTATTCTTCTTCTAAATATGCGCGGAGATTTTCTGTTTCCGGCTGATCGGGATAGCGTGTGTTTAATAAGACCACGAAAGGCTTATCAATTTCTTTCAGCTCATTTACCACTCTTCGCTCTGCCTCAGCATAGTCTGCACGGGGGATATCGGTCACAGAACCATCGGTTGTAATAACGAGACCGATGGTAGAGTGCTCACGGATGACTTTTTGCGTACCGATTTCTGCAGCAGTCTCAAAAGGAATCGGGTCACTTGCCCAGGGTGTATGTACCATGCGTGGCGCATCCTCTTCCATATGCCCCTGTGCACCGTCGACGATGTATCCGACGCAGTCAATCATACGTACGTTCATTTTCGTTGCATCGGATTCTCCCAAAGCAATCGAAACGGCTTCGTTCGGGATAAATTTCGGTTCGGTGGTCATAATGGTTTTTCCTGCCGCGCTTTGTGGCAGTTCATCTTTTGCACGCTCTTTTGAGTAGCTGTTTTCAATCTTCGGGATGACCAAAAGGTCCATAAACTTTTGAATAAAAGTTGATTTTCCCGTACGCACGGGGCCGACAACGCCGATATAAATATCCCCTTGCGTTCTTTCTGCAATATCTGCATATATATTGTATCCTTCCAATGTGTGTGCCTCCTTTTCTTCGATTCCGCTTTTTCAATATATGTATATTGGGTGCTTGTATCCTTTATGCCCCTTTTTTTATAAAAAAATACCTTTTTCTTAAAAAGTGCCGATTGGGCTTTTGTTTGACATTTATTCCACGCCGTAGTATAATTTAGGAAGAAAAGGGGAGATAGGAATGAATATCAGTAAATTATTCGGAAAAAAGAAAACCGTATATTCCTTTGAAGTATTTCCACCGAAAAAGCAAAGCTCGATTGATACGGTTTACGATACCTTAGAGTCGCTCGGCGATTTGTCTCCGGACTATATCAGTGTAACATACGGTGCGGGCGGCAGTGTGCGTGAAAATAAGACCGCAGAGCTTGCCAAGATGATTAAGGAAAAGCTGAAAATTGAGCCACTCGCACATTTAAGCGGAATCAACTCCACCAAAGAAGAAGTGTTGACGGTACTCAATCATTTAAAAGAACTGAATGTAAAAAATATACTGGCGCTACGGGGCGACGTGTCAAAGGATAGCGCCCCGGTCGGCGATTTTCGCTATGCTAAGGATTTGATTCGATTTATTAAAGAGCAGGGCGATTTCCGTATTGCTGCAGCGTGCTATCCGGAAAAGCATTTAGAGGCAAAAACGCTCGAGGAAGATATTCAGCACCTGAAGGAAAAAACGGATTTGGGCGTAGGGCACTTGGTAACTCAGCTCTTTTTCGATAACGGAAATTTCTATGATTTTATGGATAAGATTCGCCAAAAGGGCATTCATGTCCCTGTAACTGCGGGAATTATGCCGATTACCAGTAAAACGCAGATTGAAAAGATGGTCAATATGTGCGGCGCTAGGATTCCTGAGGCCTGCCGGAAAATGATTGAGCACTATGGCGATGACCCAATAGCCATGCGCGATGCCGGTATTATCTATGCGACCAATCAGATCATGGACCTGGTAGCAAACGGTGTCCAGGGCATTCATATCTATACGATGAACAACCCCTATGTTGCCCGTAAAATTACGCTTTCCATCGGGAGCTTGATTTATGATTAAACATATTTGTGAAGAAGAGGTACTGCGCTACTTGGGCTATCCGTCCCGAAAAGCAGCAGATTCTGCGACTCTTTCTCTGATTGAGGAGTGCAAACAGGAACTGGTTTCGTCGGTTCGGCCAAAAACCGTTTATCGACGTTTGGGAATTACATTTTCAGAAGATGCGGTCTGCGTGAATCATTCCGACATACATTTTTTGGGCAAATCCATTTACCGTCATCTGTCGGGAGCAAACGAATGTATCGTGATGGCGGCAACGCTCGGGAATGAGGCAGAGCGTATCATACAAAAAGCACAGATTTTTTCTGCCGCAAAGGGACTTGTCATGGATGCCTGTGCGACGGCATTTGTCGAGGCGGTTTGTGATTGTTTAGAAAAAGAAATTAATCAGAAAGAGGGCATCTGCAATTTCCGTTTCAGCCCCGGGTATGGGGATTTTCCTATTACACAGCAAAAGGAAATTTTATCTTTACTGGACGCAGAAAAGCGCATTGGTCTTTATACAAACGATGCGCACCTGTTGATTCCGAGAAAATCCGTAACCGCGGTTTTGGCGCTGGGGAAGAACGAAAAAATGACGGAGAATAAGTGCGACCAATGCGCGAATAAAGAAGGGTGTGCATTTCGAAACTATGAAAGCTGATTTATTAAAAAAACTCGGTACAGAGCTTTTGTTTTTTGACGGAGCGTTTGGTACAGAACTCCAAAAAAAAGGTCTTAAGCTGGGCGAAATTCCGGAAACATTAAATATCACGCGTCCGGAGGTGGTACGCGAAATTCACGAAAGCTACCGTAGGGCAGGGGCGGATATTCTGGCGGCAAACACCTTTGGTGCTAACCGCTTAAAGCTTGCGAAAACAGACTATAGTGTTTCCGAAGTGGTGACTTCTGCACTTTCTATTGCGAAAGATGTCATAAAAGAAGATGGGTATGTTGCGCTGGATGTAGGTCCTTTGGGCGAGCTGTTGGCTCCGGTAGGAACGCTTTCTGCTGAGGATGCCTACGATATTTTTCGGGAAATTATGGTTTTGGGAGAGCAAAATGGTGCGGATTTGATACTGATTGAAACGATGACCGATGTATCGGAACTCAAAACGGCACTGCTTGCGGCGAAAGAAAACACCTCACTTCCCGTGTTCTGCTCGATGAGCTTTGAAGAAAACGGACGAACCTTTATGGGTACGTCGGTTTCTGCTATGGCACTCACACTTGAGGCACTGTGTGATGCGATTGGAATTAACTGCTCTCTGGGGCCGAAGGAGATTCTTCCTTTGGCAGAAGAGCTTGCAAAATATACGAAAAAACCGATATTTGTCCAGCCGAATGCAGGACTTCCGCATGTGGAAAACGGCGTGACCTGCTTTGATGTATCCGCGGACGAATTTTCCGAGCTGATGCTTTTATATCAAAACATCGGCGTCTGTGCATTTGGCGGTTGCTGCGGTACGACGCCTGCGCATATTGAAAAGATTGTGGAAAAACTGAAAGGTCTAACGCCTATCGTGCGCCATCCCGAAGGACAAACGCGCCTTTGCTCTGCAACAAAAACTGTTACTGTTGATAGCGTGCGCGTGATTGGTGAGCGCATTAATCCTACAGGGAAAAAACGCTTAAAGGAAGCTTTAAAAGATAAGGATATGGATTATATTCTGCGTCAGGCGCTGGAGCAGCAGGAGGCGGGCGCAGAGATTTTGGATGTGAATGTCGGTCTGCCCGAGATTGACGAAAAGGCGATGATGGCAGAAGTGATCACGGCGCTCCAGACCGTGACCGACCTGCCGCTTCAGATTGACTCGACCAAAGCAGAGGTCATTGAGGCAGGGCTTCGGGCATGCTCCGGAAAGCCGATTGTCAATTCCGTCAATGGTGAGGACAAGGTTTTAGATGAAATTTTGCCGCTGGTAAAAAAATACGGCGCTTTGGTACTTGGTCTTACCTTGGATGAAAACGGAATTCCGAAAAAAGCAGAGGACAGAGTTAAAATTGCAGAAAAGATATTAAACCGTGCACTTTCCTACGGTATTCCGAAAGAAGATGTTTTGATTGACTGCCTGACGCTGACTGTTTCGGCACAGCAGGAGGATGCCAAAGAAACACTCCGTGCGGTGCGGATGGTCAAAGAACAGTTAGGACTTAAGACAGTGCTCGGTGTGTCCAATATTTCCTTTGGACTTCCGAGGAGAGATATTGTCAATGAGGTCTTTTTGGCAGAGGCGCTTTCGGCAGGACTTGACCTTCCGATTATCAATCCCAACAGCGAGGGAATGCGAAAGGTGATTGATGCACATCGGGTGCTTCATAATATCGACAAGGGCGCAGAAAATTATATTGAGCGGTATAAAGATACCGTAGCGCAGGAGGGAGCAACCCAAAAAACAGAGTCGCCGCAAGAGGAAACGCAAGAGGGTCTTATCTCTGTTGTAGTGCGTGGTCTTCGTGACGAGGCGCGCGCGGAAACAGAAAAGCTGCTTGCTAAGGCAGACGAAATGACGGTCATTAACAACTACCTCATCCCTGCACTCGATATGGTCGGTGAGCGTTATGAGAAAGGTAGTATTTTCCTGCCACAGCTCATTTCTTCGGCGGAAACGGTCAAGGTCTCCTTTGATGTGCTCAAAGAGCGGATGAAAACGGATCGTGAGAGCATCAGCAAGGGCACGATTGTCCTTGCAACTGTCAAAGGTGATATCCACGATATCGGGAAAAATATCGTAAAGGTCATTTTGGAAAACTATGGCTACCGCATCATTGATTTGGGTCGCGACGTAGCAAAGGAAGCCATTTTGGAGGCGGTGGAAAAATATCAGGCTCCGCTACTGGGCTTAAGCGCGCTGATGACCACAACGGTTAAGAGCATGGAAGAAACCATTTCATTGGTGAAAGCAAAATGTCCGCAGACGAAAATTATGGTCGGCGGCGCAGTGCTCACGGAAGATTATGCAAAGCAAATCGGTGCAGACTTTTATGCAAAAGATGCAAAAGTCGCAGCAGAGGTAGCGAAAAAAGTGTTTGAATAAGAAAAAAGGGCTGTGACCGTATGGTCACAGCCCTTTTCTGTACGCCGACGGCGTGGTTTCTGTTTTCGCCTTAAAGGTTTTGATAAAATAGCTCAAATCGTTAAACCCGCAGGTATAAGCGATATTCGTAATGGAATCATCCGTTTCGGTAAGCAGCTGTTTGGCACGCTCGATGCGGTGTGCGGTCAGGTACTCAAACGGGGTCTGGTGCGTCAGTTCCTTAAAGGCAGAGCAGAAATATTTGGAGGACATTCCTGCCGCCTCGGAAATCTCTTCTAAAGAAAGCTGCTGCTGATAATTTTTTCTCATATAGGAAATGGCTTTTTTCAGTTTAACAATTCGCTTGTCGCACGGGGAATAGGGAAGGGCGATCTGATTCTGATACCGTCCTTTTTTGATGATGGCTCCAAAAAGGCCGTAGAGCGCGGCAATAACCTCGATATGGTAATAATCGTAGGTTGTTTTCAGGGAATCAAACAAGCGGTTTGCAGCAGTTATAATTTCTTCGTCGTCGGAATATACCTCATCTAAAAGGATATTGCCGGAAAGCAACTCCTCACAAAAACTGCGTGTTTGCGAAACGGGTGAAAACAGACCCTCCGGCTGAAACACTATCGCCTCATAGATACATTCCGACGGTTGTGCGCCATGAACAAAATCAGGATTGATGATAGCGATAGAGCCTTGCGCGAGCCGGTGTTCCGCATTATTAATATTGAGCGTCAGTTCGCCCTCAAGAACTCGGATAATTTCGACCGCGCTGTGCCAGTGATGCGCCATATGATAGCGGGGATGATGCTCGTCTAAACGGTAGAGCTCAATGGTAAATTCACCGGTTCCGCGGTGCAGAATTTCATTATAGGCCATAGTTCCTCCAAAATCTGAATATTATTATACTTTAGTCTATTATATTACAAGTATTAAGGAGAAATCAAGTATAAAATTATAATTAACAGAGATAAAATTTTATTTGCATAGGAGGTTTTTATCATGGCAAAAAGTAGATTAATCGGCGATTACCCGGTCATCGGTATTCGTCCTACCATTGACGGTAGAAGAGGACCCTTAAAAGTAAGAGAATCCTTGGAAGTTCAGACGATGAATATGGCAAAGGCAGCTGCTGAGCTCATTTCTTCGAACCTGAAATATTCTAACGGCGAACCGGTAAAGGTTATTATCGCAGATACAACCATCGGCCGTGTTGCAGAAGCTGCAGCATGTGCAGATAAATTCAAAAAAGCAGGCGTTGACATTACTCTTACCGTAACTCCGTGCTGGTGCTACGGCTCCGAGACAATGGATATGGACCCCTTGACGATCAAGGGCGTTTGGGGCTTTAACGGAACGGAGCGTCCGGGCGCAGTATACCTTGCTGCAGTTTTGGCAAGTCATGCACAAAAAGGCCTGCCGGCATTCGGTATTTACGGCCATGACGTTCAGGATATGACGGATACGTCGATTCCGGCAGACGTTGAGGAGAAAATTTTGAGATTCGCCCGTGCCGCTGTTGCAGCTGCAACGATGCGCGGTAAGTCCTACCTGCAGATTGGTTCCGTATGTATGGGTATTGGCGGCTCTATCATCGACCCGGCATTCATCGAAGAATACCTCGGTATGAGAGTTGAGTCTGTTGACGAGGTAGAAATCATCAGAAGAATGACAGAGGGTATCTATGACAAGGCAGAATACGAAAAGGCACTGGCTTGGGCAAAAGAGAAGTGCAACATGGGCTTTGACAAGAACCCGGTAGATATGCAGATCAGCGATGCTGAAAAAGAAGAACAGTTTGCTTTTGTTGTGAAGATGATGTGTATCATCAAAGACTTAATGAACGGCAACGAAAATCTTCCGGAAGGCTGCGAAGAAGAAAAAGTTGGTCACAACGCAATCGCAGCAGGTTTCCAGGGTCAGAGACAGTGGACGGACTTCTATCCGAACTGTGACTTCCCGGAGGCAATGCTCAATACTTCGTTTGACTGGAACGGCGCAAGAGAGCCGTATATTCTGGCTACCGAAAATGACGTTTTGAACGGTTTAGGTATGCTTTTCTGTAAGCTCTTAACCAATCGTCCGCAGATGTTTGCCGATGTCAGAACCTACTGGAGCGGCGACGCAGTAAAGAGAGCTGCCGGCTATGAAATTACCGGTAAAGCAAAAGAGGCGGACGGCTTTATCCATTTGATTAACTCCGGCGCATGCTGCTTGGATGCTTGCGGCGAAGTAAAGGATGAAAACGGCAACGGCGTTATGAAGCCGTGGTATGAAATGACCGAGGCAGACCAGGATGCTGTTATGGCAGCTACCACCTGGAACATGGCTGACCTTGGCTACTTCAGAGGCGGCGGTTTCTCCTCCCGTTTCTTAACGAGAGCCGAGATGCCGGCAACCATGATTCGTCTGAATCTGGTCAAGGGCTTAGGTCCGGTTCTGCAGATTGCAGAGGGTTGGACCGTAAATCTTCCGGATGAAGTTTCTGATATCCTTTGGAAGAGAACCGACTACACCTGGCCGTGTACCTGGTTTGCACCGAGATGCACAGGCGAAGGCGCATTCAAGACCGCATACGATGTGATGAACAACTGGGGCGCAAACCATGGCGCAATCAGTTATGGTCATATCGGTGCTGACTTGATTACGCTTTGCTCCATCCTGAGAATTCCGGTTTGCATGCATAACGTACCGGAAGAAAAGATTTTCCGTCCGGCTGCATGGAATGCATTCGGTATGGATAAAGAAGGTCAGGATTACAGAGCTTGCCAGACCTATGGTCCGATGTACAAATAATAGCATAATGAACGAGCCGCAGCATTTTGCTGCGGCTCTTTTTATTGTATTCAAAAAATTTCATCCTATAACCCTACAAAAAACAAATACCCCAGCGCCAAAAGCAACATCGTGTCCTCGCAGGAGTTAAAGATTAAAAGTGCAATCACACCTAAAATCAAAAGATCATCCGGCTTTAAGTCGGCGAGGTTCAGATTTTTCAGGGAAAGCAGGGAAGATGCGGCATCGCCTGTCGGTGATTGCGGCTTGTGCGGCGGCGGCTCGGGTCTTGAAGGACGCCTTGGGACGACAACCTCCCGACGGGACGGAAATGTACCAAAAGGCGCGGACGGTTTTGGTGTGCGGGGAATGGGTGCAGAAAAATGGTTGCTTGCGTTGTAGTATTTCATATTCATAGCATCAGTACCTCTCTTAACTTACAATTTGAAATCCTTTAATAAATCCATACCTTTTGCCGCCTCGGCGAGCTTTGTGAGCTTTAACAGATTGAGCGCACGGTCAACATGCGGTTTTCTTGTTTCGTTTAAAAACGGTTTTAACGAAAGGAGAAGCGAGGCTCGTTCATCGCTTGTCCCTCCGAGCTGCGACAAAAGTCCCTGTATTTTCAAAAGTCCGGACAAGTCGGGTGTGCCTGTGTTTTGGGTGCTGTCTTTTTGTTCCTCTTCCGATGGAGAAGCGAGCGTTTCGCCGAGTTTTTCTAAATCGACGGAGCTCTCTCCGCTTTCATCTCCGGTTAATGACTTGAGTACTGCATTGATTTTTTCCTGTGGGTTGTCACCCAACATTCCCATCAAACTCTGGATTAACTGGTTGTTGTCCTCTGCCATAAAAACCCTCCTGTCTTACAGTTTCTTTTTTAAGTTGTCAAGGAGCGAGGGGTCCTTTTTCAGTTCGCCGACGAGTTTTCCTAAATCGAGAGATTCACCGGAATCGCCTAAATTTAGTTCGTTAAGCTTTTCCTGTGCTTTTTTCATATCAATCTTTTCTAAAATTTTCGAGGAATCCTTGTCATTTAGCATATTTTTTACCTGATTCAGTTTTTGCGGGTCGATATTTTTTAATGCTTGTGCCAGCTTTTTTTCCAGATGTTTATCAAACATACGATCGCCTCACTTTTTTGTTTTATTACCAGTATATGCAAGCCCCCGGAGAAAATGAACAAGAACGCTTTTAAAAATGCGGAATATACTGCTAATAATGATTGAATAGAAAGTGAGGAAGATTATGATATATTTCGATTCGGCGGCAACGACCTTCCAAAAACCGAAAGAGGTCAGCCATGCCGTTTACCATACAATGAATCATTACGGGGCAAACGCCGGGCGTGGCGGACACCGCCTGTCTGTACGTGCGGGCGAGTTGATTTATGAGACAAGAGAGGAGCTTTGTAAGCTCTTTGATTTGCAGGAACCGGAACAATTGGTTTTTTGCCAAAACACGACACAGGCACTAAATGTGGGAATCAAGGGTATTTTGCGTGAGGGTGACCACGTGGTCATTAGTTCAATGGAGCATAACTCTGTTTTAAGACCCATTGAGGCTGCAAGCGGGAATGGAAAAATCACTTACAGCATTGTCCGTGCTAACGAAAAAGGGGAGCTTTCCCTTGTTGCGCTTGCCCGTGAAATCCGTCCGAATACGCGCTTGATTCTAATTACACACGCCTCCAATGTGTGCGGAAATCTTTATGATATCGAGGCAGTTGCGCGTCTGGCGCACGACCACGGAATTTTGTGTATGATTGATGCTGCGCAGTCGGCGGGAGTTGTACCCATCCGGGCAGAAAAGTTCGATTTGGTGGCGTTTCCGGGGCATAAGGGGCTCTTAGGACCGCAAGGAACCGGAGGACTGTATGTGCGAAAAGGGCTACCGATGGCGACAATTATGGAGGGCGGCACAGGGAGCCAGTCCGAAAGCTACCATCAGCCAACGGAATTTCCTGACCGTCTAGAGAGCGGAACGCAAAATGTAGCAGCCATCGCAGGACTCGGAGAAGGCGTCCGTTTTCTGCTGCGTGAGGGATTGGACGCAGTGCGACAAAAAGAGGCAGAGCTTACGGAGCTTTTTACCAATGAGGTCTTAAACATCCCGAACGTCTGCCTCTACGGAACAGACAAAAGGGAAGAAAAGCTTGGCGTGGTAGCACTGAATATCGAGGGAATGGACTGTGTTGAACTGGCAAGTATCTTAGATGAAGAATACGGCATCTGCGTGCGTGCAGGACTCCATTGCGCCGTGCTTGCCCACGAAACACTTGGGACAAAAGACATTGGTTGCGTGCGTTTCAGCTTTGGATATTTTAATACGAAAAAGGAAATTGAAAGAGCTTGTTATGCGCTCTCAAACATTGCATCTAAAAGAAGTTCATATTGACAAACGGAAGAAAAAGGCGTATAATTATCATACAAACATTTGCGCAAAACCGCTTGGAGCGGGGATTGAGATATTTATTCATATTTTATTACTCCGTTCTTTGTTACCTTACCTGCTCGGCGGTTTGCGATTGTTTTTCAGGCATGGAAACAGACGAGTCAAAATATTTTAAAAAAATTTAAAAAATTACTTGCATTTACCAAATGTTTGTGTTACAATATTTTAGGTCAGTGAGTACGAAAGTGGAGGTGAACGATTTGCCGAATATTAAATCTGCAAAAAAAAGAGTTAAAGTGATTGAGACGAAAACGCTCAGAAATCAGATGATTAAGTCTGCTTTAAAAACATATATTAAGAAGTTTGAAGCGGCTGCAAACGGCGGTAACAAGGCAGACGCTGAAGCTGCTTTCCGCACCGCAGTGAAGAAGATTGACCAGGCGGTCAGCAAGGGTATTGTTAAGAAGAATACCGCTTCTAGAAAAAAGGCTCAGCTTGCACTCAAGCTGAACAAAATCGGTGCGTAATTTATTTATGCAAACATAAGACGCTCTACAAAGTAGAGCGTCTTTTTTTCGCAAATAATGTAAGAAAAAAGCGGTCCGTTCTTTCGAACGAACCGCTTTGGTTTTATCTGTTAAGATAATAATTCTTTTGCGATGGCGTTGATTTGTTTGCCATCGGCTCTGCCCGTTGTTTTTGGGCGAACAGCTGCCATTACTTTGCCGATATCGCGCATCGACTCGGCACCTGTTTCTGCAATCGTTTCCTTAATGATTGCACGGAGTTCGTCTTCCGAGAGTTGTTTGGGCAAATACCCCAACAAAACTTCCAGTTCACGAGATACAGCCTCGACCAAATCGTCACGGCCGCCTTTCTCAAACTCCACCAAGGAATCGCGGCGGGTTTTTACTTCCTTTGCGATTACCTCCAAAATATCATCATCGCTAAGCGTAATCTGCTGATCCTTTTCTTTCTGCAAGATTGCGGCACGCACCATCTGAACCGTATTCTTACGGAGCACGTCCTTATCTTTCATTGCATCTTTCAAATCGCTCATCAATGTGTCTTTGAGGGACATTCCCAATTCACCCTCCCTTTAAATAGTGCTCAATATGCAAGCCTTATTTGAACTTGCGTTTTCTTGCTGCCTCGGATTTTTTCTTTCTCTTTACGCTGGGTTTTTCATAGTGCTCTCTCTTTCTGAGTTCGGACAGAACACCATCCTTGGCACAGGAACGCTTAAAACGTCTGAGCGCGCTATCTAAAGATTCGTGATCCTTAAGCCTGATTTCTGACATGTGAATTCCCTCCCTCCACTGCATTGGGTTCATAAGAGTTGCCCAGTGGACAAAACTACACACTACATTATACCCTATTTATCCTTAAAATGTCAACTAATTTTTTTCAGATTTTAAATAAAAAGGAGAGGGAACATTTTCAGGTGTTTTACGATTCAGATTCTGCTGGCTCATTTTGCGCATTCTGATTCAGGATTTGTTTTCCCTGATGGTCGATGGTGTAGTTATCGCGATGAATCAGCTCACCGACAGGAATAATTTTATAGCCGTCTTTTGTGAGATGGTCAAGGATTTTTTCGAGTGCTTCCGGCGTATTTTTTACGCCGTTGTGAAACAGAACTATGGAGCCGGGTTTCACACGCTTGGTGACACGGCTTACGATATCGTCCGTTGCGAGTTCTTTCCAGTCAAGACTGTCCACATCCCATTGAATGGTCTTGTGCCCGAGGATTTCTGCTGCGCGGATGACAGCGTCATTATACTCTCCATACGGTCCGCGGAACAGGTCGGGACGCTTGCCGACCAATGCCTCGATTTTGTCAGAACAACGATTGATTTCTTCCTTAATTTTTTCCTCCGACAGCTGATTGATGTGCGGATGTGTGTCAGAATGGTTCATAATCTCGTGGCCTGCGCTGAAAAATTTCTTTACGGATTCCGGGTATTTTTCCACCCATGAACCAACCATAAAAAAAGTTGCTTTGGCATTGTATTTTTCCAAAATGCTGATGAGCCGGTCTGTGTCCGAATCATCCCAGGCGGCATCAAAGGTTATGGAGCAAAGTTTTTCTTCGCCCCGGTCTACACAATAAATTGGGAGCAGACGCTCTACGTCTGCAGAATTCATTACGCTGACGGAAATATTTGTACCTGAAATAAAAAGAGAGAGCGAAAGGGCAAATAAAGCAACATAGCAAATCAGAGTTTTCTTTGTCAATAAAAAGATTTTCATCGTCATCCACCTTCTTTTAAGATAGAACAAAAGCGTGTGTTCTTCCTTAAAATTATATGGAAATTCGCGGCGCGGTATGACAATTTCAGCGGACACAGGCAGATTTTATGGGCGAAATAACAACGCAGAAAAACAATGGTTTTTGTAATCAAATCCGCGAGATGGGACAGGCGAATTTTGTTGACTTTTGTAAAAAAAGGTGTTATAATTGTAGTGTGTAAATTTATGAAATAAATTCCAAACCCCTTTTGGTTTTTTGCGGTCTTTTGCCCGCACATACGCTTGCGAGCGTTTTTTACTTTTGACAGAATTTCATTTCATAAAACCTAGATCATGTTTACAGGGGGCAACACGATGACGGCTCTGGAAGAAAAAATATTAAAAGAGGGTACAGTGCTGCCCGGTGATATCTTAAAGGTGGATTGCTTTTTAAATCATCAGATTGATGTTTCGTTTTTGCTTGATATGGGCAGAGAAATCGCGCGCCTTTATGAAAATCAGGGGGTTAATAAAATCCTGACGATTGAAACCTCCGGAATTCCAATCGCATTTGCAGCGGCGCAGTTTATGAATGTTCCCGTTGTGTTTGCAAAGAAGAATAAGCACGGCAATATTTCCGATCAGGTGTACTCATCGAAAGTGGAGTCTTTCACCCGGAAAAATGTCTATGACGCGATTGTGAGCAAGGAATATCTGTCGAAGACAGATAGAGTTTTGGTGATTGATGACTTTTTAGCAAAAGGAAATGCCTTAAACGGTCTTATGGATATCCTGAATCAGGCGGGAGCGGAACTTGTTGGTTGTGCAATCGCAATTGAGAAAGGATTTCAGGGCGGTGGCGACGAGCTAAGAGCGAAAGGAATCCGTGTGGATTCTCTGGCAATTATTGATTCTATGACGGATTGCTCTTTGACTTTTCGTAAATAATGTAGTATGTAAATATTTTTTACATAAATAATTATTTTGCCAAATAGGCAGGAGGTTACAACATGAAAAAGGTTATTTCTCTTCTTCTTGCTGTAGTAATGCTCGTGGCAACACTGGGTCTTTTTACAGCATGCAGCAGCGACCAGCAGGTCTCGGCAGATTTCAAAATCGGATTTATTTTCTTGCACGATGAAAACTCCACATACGACAAGAACTTCCTCGAAGCAGCAGAAGCAGCTACTGCTGAGCTTGGCTTAAAGCCGGAACAGGTTATTTTCAAGACCAACATTCCGGAAGGTAACGAGTGCTACGAAGCAGCTGCAGACCTGGCTGACCAGGGATGTAATATCGTATTTGCAAACAGCTTTGGTCACGAGCCGTATATGTTAAAGGCTGCAAAAGAATTCCCGGAAGTAGAATTCTGCCATGCAACCGGAACGATGGCTCATACCGAGAACGTTCCTAACTTCCACAACGCATTCGCTTCTATCTACGAAGGCAGATACTTAGCAGGTATCGCTGCTGGTATGAAGCTGAACGAAATGATTGAAAGCGGAAAAATCACCGCTGACCAGGCTAAGATGGGTTATGTTGGTGCTTATACTTATGCAGAGGTTGTTTCCGGTTACACTTCTTTCTACCTTGGTGCAAAATCTGTTTGCCCGAGCGTAACGATGGAAGTACAGTTTACCGGTAGCTGGTATGATGAAGCTTTGGAAAAAGAAGCTGCAACCAAGCTTTTGAGCAACAACTGTGTACTGATCAGCCAGCATGCTGACTCCATGGGTGCACCGACTGCTTGTGAGAACGCAGGTGTTCCGAACGTTTCCTACAACGGCAGCACGCAGAGCGCTTGCCCGAACACCTTCATCATTTCTTCCAGAATTGACTGGGCTCCGTACTACAAGTACATCATCAATCAAAACCTCAAGGGTGAAGCAATTGCTGCTGACTGGTGCGAGGGCTTTGAGGTTGGTTCTGTAAAACTGACCGACATCAACGAAAACGTTGCTGCAAAGGGAACGAAAGAAGCAATCGAAGATGCGAAGGCTAAATTGATTGCAGGTGAAATCCATGTATTTGATACCGCTACATTCACTGTAGAAGGCAAGAAACTGGATTCCTATATGGCAGACGTTGATACCGATGCTAATTACGAAAAGGATACCGAAGTTATTGCTGACGGTTACTTCCATGAGTCTGAATACCGCAGTGCTCCTTACTTCGATCTTCAGATCGATGGTATTACGCTGCTCAACAGCAAATTCTAATGAAATGATTTTATATAGGGCGGGGAATTCTCCGCCCTATATTAACTTATTTGTGTTTTTTCATAAACAAAATGCGGTGTTTATTAAAAAACACAATATTTTTATAAGATGGAGATTTTTATGGAAAAGAATATAGCGCTTGAACTGAAAAACATAACCAAAACCTTTGGCAGCGTGGTTGCCAATAAAAACATATCCCTGCAAGTCAAAAAAGGGGAGATACTCTCTATCCTTGGTGAAAATGGCAGTGGTAAAACAACGCTTATGAATATGGTTTCGGGCATCTATTATCCTGATAGCGGGCAGATTTTTGCTGACGGAAAAGAGATTGTGATTGCTTCTCCCAAGGATGCCTTTGACCATAAAATAGGTATGATACATCAACATTTTAAATTGGTTGATGTTTTTAGTGCTGCAGAAAATATCGTTTTAGGCCTTGAAGACGAAAAGGGCTTTGACATGGCCGCATATATCGAAAGAATTAAAGAAATTACCGAGCAGTACGGGTTTGAACTTGACCCCTATAAAAAGATATATGAAATGTCGGTTTCCGAAAAGCAGACGGTAGAAATCATCAAGGTATTGTTCCGCGGAGCTGATATCTTAATACTGGATGAGCCGACCGCAGTGCTTACTCCGCAGGAAACGCTGAAACTGTTTGCAGTGCTCCGCAATATGCGCGAAAGCGGAAAAGCTATCATTATTATTACGCATAAACTGCACGAAGTTCTCTCTCTTTCTGATTACGTAGCAGTACTTCGTAAGGGCGAATACATCGGTACGGTAAAAACCTCCGAAACCAATGAGTCGCAGTTGACCGAAATGATGGTGGGAAAGAAGATTTCCTTAAATATTGAGCGCAGTCCGGTGGAAACCTGTACGGACAGACTGGTCGTTAACAATATTAATTGCGTAAACCGCGAGGGCATTAAACTGCTCGACAATGTTTCGTTTACTGCGCGTTCCGGTGAGATTTTAGGTATCGCCGGCATCGCAGGCAGCGGTCAAAGAGAGCTTTTGGAAGCCATCGCTGGACTTCAGCATCTGGACGGCGGAAGTATTATCTATCATAATCCAAAAACGGGCGAAGAGGAAAATCTTCGCGACAAGACACCGCTTGAAATCCGGCAGATGGGCGTAAAGCTTGCTTTCGTTCCGGAAGACAGATTGGGTATGGGTCTTGTGGGCAATATGGATATTGTTGATAATATGATGCTCAGAAGCTATAAAAAAGGAAAATCCGCATTCCTGCAGAGAAAGAACCCTAAATCACTGGCGGATGAAATCATCGAAAGATTAGAGGTTGTAACACCTTCCGCCTACACACCGGTCAGAAGACTTTCCGGCGGTAATGTTCAAAAGATTCTGGTAGGAAGAGAAATTGCATCTTCGCCGACCGTTCTGATGGCAGCCTACCCGGTCAGAGGTCTTGATATCAACTCATCGTATACGATTTATAATCTGCTCAATGAACAAAAGCAAAAAGGCGTAGCGGTTATTTTCGTAGGTGAGGATTTAGACGTTTTGGTCGAATTGTGTGACCGGATTATGGTTATCGGTTCGGGTCGCGTTACGGGAATTGTGGATGGAAGAAACACCACAAAAGAGGAAATCGGTATTCTGATGACAAAATCAGCAGAAGATATGATGCAGGACGAGGGAGGGCACGAGGAATGAAAAAACTCAAAAACTTATATTGGTCCGTCCTTTCGGGCTCTGCGGCACATATCATCAAGCGCGATGATATCGTATGGTGGAAAGCGTGGGGCATCAGAATTATCTCTGTGCTGCTTGCGCTGATTGTGTGCGGTTTTGTTACCGTTTCCTTAACGGACTTAAACCCGATAGAAATGTATATAACGATGGCACAAGGTGCAATGGGAACGCCGCGACTCGTGTGGAATCTTTTCCAGAACACCGCAATCCTGCTTGGTGTAGCGCTTGCCGTAACCCCTGCATTCAAGATGAAATTCTGGAATATCGGTGCAGAGGGTCAGATTTTAATTGGCGGACTTGCGACAGCGACCTGCATGATTTTCCTGGGTGAAAAAATTCCGGCGCCCCTTTTAATCCCCGTGATGCTTGTGGTGAGTATTATTTCGGGTGCGCTTTGGGCGTTCGTTCCGGCCTACTTTAAAACAAGGTTCAACTCCAATGAAACGCTCTTTACCCTGATGATGAACTATGTTGCAATTCAGATTGTGGCATATTTTACGCTGGAATGGTCGATGCCGAAAGGTTCCGGTACGCCGAGAACCTTGGAATTTGGTCAGCTTCCGGTGCTTTTCGGGCAGAAGTATCTCATTAATATCCTGATTGTCGTCGTGCTTACGGTGCTTGTATATATTTATCTTAAATACAGTAAGCAGGGCTATGAGATTTCCGTTGTCGGTGAAAGTGAAAAAACGGCGAGATATATTGGTATTAACGTGAAAAAGGTTGTGCTCCGTACGATGGCTATCTCGGGCGCACTGTGCGGTATTGTAGGCTTTTTGCTCGTTGCCGGAACAGATCACTCCTTAAAAAGTGATACGGCGGGCGGCAGAGGCTTTACGGCGATTATGGTTTCGTGGCTTGCAAAATTCAATCCGATTTTTATGGTACTGACATCGCTGTTAATCGTATTTTTGGAAAGCGGTGCTTCCAAGATTTCGGAGGTTTATCGACTGAATTCGTCTTTTTCCGATATTATCACGGGTATTATCATTTTCTTTATTATTGGTTGCGAATTCTTTATTAACTATAAAATCAAATTCAACAAAAAGGAGGAAATTGTATGCTAGCAACAATTATTCAGCGTGCGGTTATGCAGGGAACTCCTTTGCTTTTCGGTTCGACGGGCGAGATTTTAACAGAAAAATCCGGTCATCTTAATCTGGGTATTCCCGGAATTATGTATGTAGGTGCCATCAGTGGTGTAGCAGGTGCATTCCTTTACGAACAAAGCGTGGCATCCCCTGACCTTTTGAATCCGTTTCTGGCGGTTCTGATTCCTTTGCTTTGCGCTTTGGTGGGAGCAACATTTATGGGACTGATTTACTGCTTCCTGACGGTTTCGCTTCGCGCGAATCAAAATGTTACGGGTCTTGCCCTTACCACCTTTGGTATCGGTGTGGGAAACTTTTTCGGCGGCTCGCTGATTAAGCTGGTGGATTCCGATGTACCGTCGATTGCTCTTTCCAAGACCAGTAACTTTTTTAAGACGCAATTACCCTTTGCGAGCAATCTCGGCTGGTTTGGAGAGATTTTTCTCTCGTATGGTTTTTTGGTGTATGTGGCGATTATTGTTGCCATCATTTCGTCCTATATCCTGAACAAGACCAGAATGGGTCTCCACTTAAGAGCAGTGGGAGAAAGCCCGGAAACAGCCGATGCAGCGGGCATCAATGTAACCAAATACAAATACATTTCCACCTGTATCGGAAGCGCGATTGCAGGTCTTGGCGGTCTTTATTATGTTATGGACTATGCCAACGGTGTGTGGTCAAATAACGGGTTCGGTGACCGCGGCTGGCTCTCGATAGCACTGGTTATTTTCTCGGTTTGGCGTCCGTCCCTCAGCATATTGGGTTCCATTCTGTTCGGTTTTCTGTATGTTATACCGACCTACATTCCGGATATCAGCGTCAGCGCGAAAAAACTGTTTGAGATGCTCCCGTATGTTGTTACCATCATCGTTCTGATTATTACAAGTATGAGAAATAAAAAGGAGAACCAACCTCCGCAGGCGCTTGGCCTGCCATATTTCCGTGAAGAACGGTAATCATAAAAAAGACCTGTAGGGTGACCTACAGGTCCTTTTTTGTTGGACTAAATTTTTTAAAACTAATCTTTTAATACGTTGATTTTTAAAAGCAGGTGTTTCGGAGAGTTGCAATCGATAAAAAAGAGCCGTTTTTTGAAGAAAAATGAACGATTATTTTAAAAAAACCATCAAAATCATACGATTTTCTATTACTTTTTGACAAAAATGAAA
Source organism: Clostridia bacterium (assembly GCA_017399695.1). Taxonomy (GTDB): domain Bacteria; phylum Bacillota; class Clostridia; order UBA1381; family UBA9506; genus RGIG1666. The sequence continues at coordinate 21,743 of JAFQBK010000004.1, forward strand.
AAAAATTAAAAAAAATTTCATTTTCCTCATTGCCAAGTGGTGCAAGAGTGTGATATAATACTACATTGTATTATAGAAAAAGAGGTGTTTTGTATGGCAATTACAAACGAGTACTTAAAAAGGGTCTTTGAACAGGTTCAGTCAAGAGATAAAAATGAGCCCGAGTTTTTACAGACCGTAGCAGAGGTTTTCGAATCCATCGAGCCCGTAGTGGCAGCACATCCGGAATATGAAGCAAACGGCTTGATTGAGCGTTTGGTTGAGCCGGAAAGAATGATTACTTTCCGTATTTCCTGGGTGGATGACAATGGCAAGGTGCATTCTAACAGAGGTTTTCGCGTACAGTTTAACAGTGCGATTGGACCGTATAAGGGTGGTCTTCGTTTCCATCCGTCCGTATATTCCGGCATCATTAAGTTTTTGGGCTTTGAGCAGACCTTCAAAAACAGCTTGACCGGTCTTCCGATTGGCGGCGGTAAGGGTGGTTCTGACTTTGACCCCAGAGGTAAGAGTGATGCAGAAATTATGAGATTCTGCCAGGCGTTTATGACCGAGCTTTACAGACATATCGGTCCTGACGTAGACGTTCCGGCAGGAGATATCGGTGTTGGCGGCAGAGAGATTGGTTACCTTTACGGTCAGTATAAGAGAATCAAGGGTTGCTGGCAGAACGGTGTTTTAACCGGTAAAGGCTTAGAATACGGCGGCTCCGTCATTCGTCCGGAGGCAACCGGTTTTGGTGCTTCTTATTATGCAAACGAAGTATTAAAGCACGAGGGTGATTCTTTCGCTGGCAAAACCGTAGCAGTTTCCGGTTTCGGTAATGTTGCATGGGGTGTTTGCCAGAAGGTAACTGAGCTTGGCGGTAAGGTTGTTACGATTTCCGGACCTGACGGTTATGTTTACGATCCGGACGGCGTTGGCACCAAAGAAAAATGGGATTACCTGCTCGAAATGCGTAATTCCGGTCGTGACCGTGCGCAGGACTATGCAGAAAAATTCGGCTGTGAATTCTTTGCAAAGCAGAAGCCGTGGGGCGTTAAGGTTGATATCTGTATGCCTTGTGCAACGCAGAATGAAATTGGTATCACCGAGGCAGAGCAGATTATTGCCAATGGTACCAAATACTATATCGAAGTTGCAAATATGCCCACCACCAACGAGGCTATGTCACTCTTAAAAGACAAAGGTCTGATCATCGGACCGTCTAAGGCAGTAAATGCAGGCGGTGTAGCAGTTTCCGCACTGGAAATGGCACAGAACTCGATGAGATATAGCTGGAGCGCAAGTGAGGTTGACGAGAAACTGAAAGATATCATGATTAACATCCATAAGGTTTCCGTAGAAGCTGCAGAAGAGAATGGTCTGGGCTATGATCTGGTTGCAGGTGCTAACATTGCAGGCTTTAAGAAAGTTGCAAACGCTATGATGGCACAGGGTATTGTATAATTAAATCATATACATAAAAAGTCTGTTTGGTTTCAAACAGACTTTTTTGTTTGCGTATTTTATGTAAAATATAATGCTCAAAAAAAGGGGAAATATTGACAGTTTTGGTGGTGCGGGTTATAATTGACACATACGGGATTTTATTTTATAAAATCCCAAAAGCCGTTCGGCTTTTTGCGGTCGTTGACCGCTGTGTCAATTGACGGCGTCGGGAAAATGCCCTTGCGAGCAAGCATTTTCCCTCCTGGTAGAATTGGGTGTCCGATGATTCGGGACTTTATAAGGGAGTCGAAAGGGAATGAAGCTATGAAGAAGTTATTTGTCTTGGTTTTATGGATAATTACAATTTTAATTGCTTTTACCATAGGCCAAAAAACCGAAAAACATCGTATCGACGATAAATCGGTGAATAACGCTACTGTTATAACAGAAACCAAAACAGAACAAACCTCTGATAAAAGTATAGTAGAGGTTCCCATCTCTGATGTTGAGTCAATTGCTACAGAACAGAAAAATGGAATAACGCAAAAAGAAGCAGAAGAGCTCTGCCGAGAAGTGCTAGGAGAGAAAGCAGAAGAGAACGGTTTTCCAATTTCCTACAGATGCATCAGTGCGGTTTCTGCGAATAATAAAATGTATTATGTCATGCATATCGCTTGGCTGGTTGATGATAATCACTGGTCGTATATAGGTAACTGCTATGTTTCGTCGGATGGACATGAAATTTATGACGGAATCGTCTCGTCTGGAAAATATGAGATGACAGATTTACGGTGGACAAAATAAATTTTTGCCCGGGCTTGACATAAACCTGCTACCAAAAGGTTTGCATCTAACCCTGATATGCCCCATAGTGCATGATGATATTCCATTTGATGAAAGAGGTGTGGTAAAGAAAATGCTTTTATCATTGTTTTTCACATTTTTTAAGATTGGTTTGTTTACTTTCGGCGGCGGTTATGCCATGATTGCGAATGTGCGTGAGGTCGTGGTAGAGAAATACGGCTGGATTACGGAGGACGAGTTTTTCCAGATGATTACGATTGCGGAATCCACGCCCGGACCGATTGCAATTAACATGGCGACCTATGTCGGCTATCGAAAGAAAGGGGTGCTTGGCAGTGCGTTGGCAACGCTTGGCGTCATTCTGCCGTCCCTTATCATTATTTATGCCATTTCGCAATTTTTAGATGCTTTTATGGCGAACCGCTATGTTGCCTATGCCTTTGTCGGAATCAAGTCGGCGGTGGCATTCTTAATCTTAAAAGCGGGAACGGACTTATTCCGCAAGCTTCCGAAACAGTGGCTTTCACTTTCTGTGTTTTTGGCGATTTTTGTACTGATGATTCTCTTTGAGTTATTCTCGGTGAATTTCAGTTCTATTTTCTTTATTTTAATTGGCGGAATCCTTGGCATCCTTGCGTATGCTTTCGCAAAAAGCGGAAAGGAGGCAGGGGAGAATCAATGATTTATCTGACTTTGTTTTTAGAATTTTTTAAGATTGGTTTATTTACCTTTGGCGGTGGCTTCGGTATGCTTCCTTTGATTGAGGAGGCAGTGATTGCCCATGGTTGGGCAACGGCGGAGCAGTTTTATAATTTTGTCGGCGTCTGCGAATCCACGCCCGGTCCGATTGCAGTCAATACGGCAACTTATATCGGCACGATGCAGGGTGGTCTTTTGGGAGGAATTGTAGCTTCCTTAGGCGTAGTTATGCCGTCCTTTATCATTATCCTTTTAATTGTATCGGTTCTGAAAAACTTTGCTGAAAATCGCTTTGTCAAGGCGTTCTTAAAAGGCGTAAAGCCTGTCGTGGTTGCTCTCATTCTGTCCACCGGAACCATCCTTTTGGCAAAGGCTGTCGGCTATGTTTCCCTCACGGAATTTTCGACCAACTGGATTTCGACGGCAGTGTTTGCGATTTTATGCATTGTGTGGCTTTTGGCGAAAAAAGTATGGAACAAAAAGCTTTCCGCGGTGACGTTGATTTTAATTTCCGCTGTACTGGGCATTGTTTTATCGTTGATTTAATGGATATAGAAAAGGGGCTGTAAAAGTACTTTTACAGCTCCTTTTTGTTTATTGAATATTTTTATTCTGTTCATATTTTGTACAAAAAATTATGTTATGATTGTTTCAATGAATCAAACAACGAAAGGAATATCCGAATGGAACTGAAACTATTATCTTCTATCAAAGCAATGCCCAGAAAGTTTAAGGGTCTTTCCAAAAAGAAAAAAATATGGATTATCCTTGGTTTACTTGCCGTAATTGCCGCTATTTTTTTCGGACTTAATTTAGGCAAAAACAAAAACGAATTTGTTGTTGTAGGAACAGAAGGAAAAGTAGAAAAACTCGATATTACATCCTCCATTACAGGCTCTGCGGTGGTACAGCCCAAAGACCAGTATTCTATCACTGCGCTTGTTTCGGGTGATGTCATTTCTGCAAACTTCGAACAGGGTGACATTGTGCAGGAAGGAGACATTTTGTATCAGATTGATTCCTCCGATGCGCAGACGACCATTGAAAATGCAAATATTTCCTATCAGCGTTCACAAATGGATTACAATAAAGCGGTAGATAAATATAACAACTTAACAGTTCGGTCAGATATTTCCGGTGTTGTCAGAGATATTTATGTGAAAGAAGGCGCTTTTGTTAACAATGGCGCAAAAATAGCGGATATTTACGACGATTCGTACTTTACCCTAACACTTACCTTTCATGACATTGATGCTGAAAATATTTATGTTGGTCAAACTGCGGATGTCAGGATTTCTTCCAACGGCGAAATCATTCCCGGTACGGTTCTTGATGTAAATACACAAGGCTATGCTGCTGAAGGAAATACGATGGTGAGAACCGTAAAAATTAAAGTGAAAAACCCCGGTGTTTTGACAAATGCCGAGTCTGCAACGGCAATTATCGGCGGATTTACATCGAGCAGCTCCGGTAAATTTGAATACATATCCGAAAAAACGATTACTGCCGAGGTTTCCGGTGATGTCAGCACGGTGTACGTCAGCCGAGGCTCTCGTGTATCCGCCGGAACAAACTTAATTAAGATGGAAAGTGATGATATTAAAGACAGCCTTACTTCTTCGGAGCTCAGCTTAAGGTCCTCCCAGCTCTCGCGCCAGAATGCACAGGACAGACTGGATGACTATACGATTACGGCACCGATTTCAGGAACTGTCGTCGAAAAGAACGTGAAAGCCGGAGACAAACTGGATAACTCCAATATGCAAACCGAGATGGCAGTCATTTACGATATGTCGAGCTTAGAGTGCGAGCTTTCGGTGGATGAACTGGATATCAAGAACGTGGAAATCGGTCAAGACGTTACCATTACCTCCGATGCAATCGAAGGGAAAAGATATAACGGAATAGTTACCAATATTTCAGTCAACGGAACCACATCGGGCGGTGTAACGACCTATCCCGTTACGGTTGTGATTACGGATTTCGATGAGGATTTGCTTCCCGGTATGAATATCGATGTAGAAATCATTACATCAAAAGCGCAGAATGTTTTAGCCGTTCCGGTTTCGGCGGTAAATCGTGGAAATGTGGTTTATGTCAAGGGCGAAAAGACGGACGATAAAGATATGGCGCCGGAAGGGTTTTACTCCGTACGGGTAGAAACGGGCGCATATAACAAACAGTATATAGAAATTAAATCAGGCCTCAGTGAGGGAGATGTCGTATATATTCCGCAAGTCCAGTCAACCGGCACCGGCGGAGGAATCATGGGTATGCACGCAGGGATGTTCGGCGGTGGCGGAATGCCCAGTGGTGGAATGTCCGGCGCAAGAATGCCCGGTGGCGGAATGTCCGGTGGAATGTCGGGCGGCCGCAGTATGAGATAAGGTCAAAGGAGGGTTTTCGGGTGGCAGAAAGCACAAAGAACAAGCCTTTGGTTGAGTTTCAGGATATCTATAAAATATATGCAATGGGCGATGCGGAAGTCAGGGCGTTAGACGGCGTTTCATTTTCCGTTTATGATGGAGAGTTTGTGGCAATCATCGGTCAGTCCGGCAGCGGTAAATCGACCTGCATGAATATCATCGGTTGTTTGGACGTTCCGACCACGGGTACATATTTGTTAAAGGGGACGGATGTCAGTAAACTAACAGATGATGAGCAGGCAGAGATACGAAATAAAACGCTGGGCTTCATTTTTCAGCAGTATAATCTGTTGCCGAAACTGGATGTTTTGGAAAATGTGGAGCTTCCGCTTTTGTATAAAGGCTTAGATGATAAAGAACAGAAAGAACGCGCAATGGCGGCCCTCCGGCGTGTGGGAATAGAAGACAAATGGCATCATAAGCCGTCACAGTTATCCGGCGGTCAGCAACAAAGAGCATCCATCGCACGAGCTTTGGCAGGCTCTCCGTCCGTGATTTTAGCGGATGAACCCACCGGTGCACTAGATTCCAAAACAAGCAATGAGGTATTGGAATTTTTAATCGAGTTAAATGAGCAGGGCAATACCATCATCCTGATTACGCATGACAACTCGATTGCTGCAAGAGCCAAACGTGTCATTCGCCTTCAGGATGGAAAAATTGTTTATGACGGAGATGCCATGGGTGATGAAATCATAAAATCCACCGTTCTCCTAAAACGCAAAGAGGAGGCGAAGGGATGAAATTTTCAAAGACAGTATTTCTTGCCATTTCAAGCATTAAGTCGAATAAAATGCGTTCCTTCCTTACCATGCTCGGCATTATCATCGGTGTTGCGGCTGTTATTATTTTGGTCAGTATTATGGATGGCGTTACCGGACAGGTATCCGATGTTTTTGAGGGGCTTGGGATGAATAACATAACGGTTTCTATCACGTCCCGTGGCAGTACGAGATATGTTGAACCCGACAGCTTGTATCAGCTAATTGATGAAAATCAAGAGCTGTACGCTTATTGTTCGCCCAAGGTCACGACCGCGGCAAATATTAAATCTCCTTATAGTTCTGACAGCGCATACGGGACGGTAACAGGCGTTGATGAGACGTATGATGAAATTGACGGCTTGGCGACACAGCAAGGACGGTTTCTTCAGTACGTAGACATCGATAAACTGCTTAAAGTTTGCGTTGTTGGTACTTATTATGAAAAGGAATACTACGGCACAGGAAAAGCACTCGGCGAAACCATTAAAATTAACGGTGAGCTTTATACCATCGTCGGCGTTTTGGAAGAGAAAAGCGATTCCAGCGAAGGCTCGTCCGACCAGTGTATTTATATTCCCTATACGAACGCTTCGAAAATATCCTGGAACTCATCGATTAATACCTATGTTGTGTCTATGAAAGATGCGGAACAGATGACAATGGCAAAATCCGTGCTCGAAGCAAAACTGACCGAAATTTTAGGAAGCAGTAATTATTATCAGATTATTGCAACGCAGGAAATTTTAGATGAAATGAACAGCATTATGAATACCTTAAAGGGTGCTTTGGTTCTGATTGCAGGAATTTCCCTTTTGGTTGGCGGCATCGGTATCATGAATATTATGCTTGTGTCAGTAACGGAGCGAACGAAAGAGATAGGCATCCGAAAATCCTTGGGGGCCAAGAAAAAGCATATCAAACAACAGTTTGTGATAGAAGCAGGCACAATCAGCGGATTTGGCGGCGTGATTGGCATACTGCTCGGCGGTGTCGCCGCTTATTTCATAGGAAGGCTAATGGATATGACCGTGGTCCCATCCATTACGGCGATTGTGATTTCTTTTAGCGTATCTGTCGGAATTGGTGTGATTTTTGGATTTTTGCCTGCAAAAAATGCGGCGAACTTAAACCCGATAGACGCCCTGCGCTTTGAATGATTGTTGAGAGGAGTATGGATTGATGAAAAGAATATGGTCTTTAATGATGATTGCCTTGCTGCTGTTTTGCGTTATGGGAACAACCGTATTTGCAGACGCAAGCTATGAAGCAACGGTGTTGTCTGAATTGTCCATTATGCAAGGGGACCCGAACGGAAGTATGAGATACGGCGACAAGGTTTCGAGGGCAGAATGTGCGAAAATCGTCGTTCAAGCATCCAAGTACCGCAATTTGGTGGATACAAGCAGCAAACGCTCAGCATTTCAGGATGTGACGGCAGAGCATTGGGCGGCACCTTACGTAACGGTAGGAGTAAAAAACGGGCTGTTTAAGGGTTATTTTGATGCGACGTTCCGCCCATCCAATACGGTTACTTATGAAGAAGCAATCACCATGTTACTTCGCGTTTTAGATTATACAGATGCAGATGTTGGAGACGAATGGCCGTACGACCAGATTGATATGGCGAAAAAACTGGGAATGCTTGACGGTGTTGCAAAAACGATGGGTGAGGAGCTTACCCGTCGTGATGTTTCAAAAATGGTGTACAACACATTAAATGCGAAAGCCAAGGGAGCACAGGAAGCATATGTAAAAGCGTTTGACAGAACGGTCGGACCAATCACCGTGACTTCGTCTTTCTGGTACGAGGAATTGGGTGCTGACTCCGCGGTAAAGGTTGTGCGTGATGGAGTAGAATCCTCCGTTTCTGCGGTTCGAATGAATGATATCGCATACTATATGGTGGAATATAACAAGGTTTTGGTATACTCAAAGAAGGTCACCGGTATTTATGAAAGTGCAACGCCGAACAAAGACACGCCTGTTTCTGTAACGGTGTCGGGTGTCACATATCACATCGAGGGCGATGATGCATACTCGAAGCTATCTTCCAACGGAAGTATCAGTTATGGCGATACAGTTACCTTGTTATTAGGAAAATCGGGAGATGTTGCCGGTGTTGCGACAAACCTGACGGATGATGCTGAGGTTACCGGCTTTTTGTCCGCTGTGGGGACAAAGGATACAAGCGTTTCAGGGAAGACGGTGAAAAAACCTTATATCAGAATTGTGCGCCCATCAGGTGAGATTTGCGAATATACGACGGAAAAAAATTATGAATCATATCTGAACCGTGCAGTTAAGGTAAAGCTTGACAATGGTTTAGCGACGGTTTCTTCCATCGTATCAAACCAGAATATATACGGAAAAGTTGTATGGGATTCAGAGGTTCGTTCCATTGGCTCGCATACACTTGCCTCAGATGTAAAAATCATCGAGACGTCTACGACTGAGACGGGCGAAACCGCAACCGTTGCTACGGTTTATCCGCAACGCTTAAACGGCTTAAAAATATCCGAAGAGGATGTTTTATATGTCTCAAAAAATACGCTTGGAAACATAGATGAAATGATTTTAAGAGATGTTACCGGAGATATGCACACCTATGGTGTTGTGATATCGGCGAAAAATAATACCGAGGGGAACCGCTTGTCGGGAAGTTATGAATATTTGGTGGATGGTACCGAAAACACGCTGAACACACAAAATCAAACCTTTGGTGTCGCATCAGGGCAGGCAGTAAAAATCAAAAGTAATGGTCGGACGATTACATCGATGATGCCTTTGACGCAAATCAAAGCTTCGAAAATTACAGGAATCAGCGGTGCGACCATTACGATCAATAACAGTAAATACACAATGTCTGACAAGGTGCAGATTTATGTGAAAGGCTCATATACGAATCCATACAGTATGATAACAGTTGATGAGCTTTTAGAGATAGCGGATGAATATCAGGTATCGGTTTATACGGATAAGGATACCTTGGCTGGGGGCAGAGTCCGCATTATTATCTTGCGCAATAATTAAAAAGTATGAAAATGGACTGTGATACATCACAGTCCATTTTTCATATTATTTTATATCGGGTGGACCAAGGAGCAGAGGCTGGATTTGGATTCCGTCTAGTGCAAGCTCGGTCGTTTCAGCAAGCCTTTGCATATCTGCCACCAAAGAATTTTTCTTTTTGACAGGGTCATCCTGTCCGAACGGTGCAAAATATATGTTCTTCATATTGAGCAAAAGCCCAATGTTTTTTGCACTTCCGCCGAGTCCGTCGTTGGTGGATACGGCTAAAATAACAGGACGACTGTTTCGAATGGTAGATTTTGCTGCCATTGTTACCGAGGTGTCTGTGATTCCGCCCGCAATTTTGGCGAGTGTATTTCCGGTGCATGGGGCAATGATGAGCGCATCTAAAAGCTTTTTCGGTCCGATGGGCTCCGCCTCAGCAATCGTCTTAATGCTCTTCTTTCCGCAAAGGCTCTCCAGTTTTTCAATGTTTTCTTCTGCTGTGCCAAAACGGGTGCTGATGGTTTGTGCATTTGGTGAGAGAATGGGAATTATGTTGGCACCGGTTTCCAAAAGAAGCGGCAGTGCCTGAAAAACGGTAGAAAACGTGCAGAAGGACCCTGTCATCGCAAACCCGATATTTTTACCCTCCAGTGTCATACTCCCACCTCCGTTTCCCGAATAATATTACAGATGGTATCGCAAATAATTGCGCCTGCGGTTTTCGGAGCGCATTTTCCCGGCAAGGAAAGCGCCCAGATGACGTTTAAGCCAAGGCGCGCAGCGTCTTCGAAATCTACACCGCCCGGCTTTGAGGCAAGGTCGATAATGAGCGTATCCTTTCTTATTTTTCTTAACATCTCACCGCAGAAAAGAGGTGCGGGAACGGTGTTAAACACAATGTCATAAGTACTGATGTTTTCCTCGAGATGCGCAAACGAGGAAGCTGTAAATCCATTTGCCTGAATCCACGCAAGGCTCTCGGGGCGCCGTGCACAGACGGTGACCGAGGCACCGAGTGCCGCTAAATCTTTTGCGAGAAGCTTCCCGATGCGCCCGTATCCCGTGATGAGGCAAGACGAACCGCAAAGCGTATACGGTGTTTCGTGCAGGGCAATTTCAATTGCTCCCTCTGCGGTCGGAACGGCATTTGCTACCGCAAATTCCTCACGCAAAAAGTAGTCTGAGAACGGAATGTGGTACTCTTTTAAATACTCGGTCAGCGGATTTTTAAGCATTCCTCCGAGCACGAAGCATTCGCGGGGAAGAAGCTTTATAAAATCATCGACAAGGATTTCTCCGGAGTAAAGCGGGGTGTTGATTTTCGTTCCGCACGGCGCGAGTGCCGGCAGGGGCAGAATCATATAAAAGGAATGGGAAAGCGCCTCGTTTAGGGTGTCGGTAAGGACAACATCCGAAGGAAGCGCACATGTATTATCAAAGCCATAAGCACGCACGGAAAAACCGGCTTCCGCCAGCTGCTGCGCTGCCATAACAGAACGGAAATCACCACCAATGACGGCAAAACTGTTTTGTTTCATATCAGTCTGATACCTCCGAGCAAAAGTGATTTTTATATTACATTATATGGCTTTTAGCCCGACGTGGTTCGCGTTTTGTATAAAAAAAGAACATCCACGATGTGGATGTTCTTTTTTATATTCCTATCATCTGCAACAAATAGCCTGCAACTAGTCCGGCGAGGGTTATGATAGCAAGAACGATGATATTTTCCCTCATACGCTTATTCATCCGGAACAGAACCAAAAGTCCAATACCCGAGCCTGCCGAAAGTCCTGCAACCGTGGCACCGAATGATAGTGTACCCGATAGAAATAATTCCGTCAGCACAACCGAGGAAGCACAGTTCGGGATGAGACCTATGATGACGGCGAGCAGAGGATGCAGCCCCGAGGTGCTTTGGAAAAATTGTGTCAGCGTATCGGTCCCAATCCATTCAATCAATCCGTTCATTACGAGATTCACCAAAAAGATGAACAGAAAAATGGTCAGCGTGTGGCGGAGACTGGCATATAAAATGCCGTGACTTTCGCATTTGCAATGAGAGCAAATTTCTTCGTGAATATCGTCAGATGATGGATTTTTCTGCTTTTTGCGGATGAATACATCAGTCAGAAAACCGACAATGACGGCGAGAACAATTTTTGTTCCCAAAAGTTTTAAGGTCACATCCATTCGGTCCGGATAGGAAAGCAAAACAGGAAGCGCCTCGTCCGAAGTTGCGATAAAGACGGAGACCAGCGTGCCCATCGTGATGACTCTGCCGGTAAAAAAGTTGGATGCCGCAACGGAAAATCCGCATTGCGGAAAGCTTCCCAAAAGTGCGCCGCCCAGACAGCCGAATTTTCCCGTTCCGCGGAGCAGGGCTTCTAATTTATCGGATTTTTTGTGCTCAACATATTCAATCAAGAGGTAGGCAATCCATAAAAACGGCAACAGCTTGATAGAGTCTAATGCGGTTTCCCATATGATTTCCTGCATATAACCAAAGCTCCTTTGTAAGTAAATCGTATCGTAATTATGAGAGAACGCGCTCAATGATTTCTCGCATTTTAGCCAGTGCACGTGCCCGATGACTGATAGTGTTTTTTTCTTCCAATGTCAATTCGGAAAAGGTCTTATCGAATTCCGGCACATAAAACACGGGGTCATATCCAAACCCGTTCTCACCTTTGGGAGAGCGGAGGATGATTCCTTCTGATTCTCCTTCGGCATAATGTACCGTCCCGTCGGGCATCACAAGGCACATCACGCAGACAAAACGCGCGGTGCGGTCTTTATCCTCTGCATCGGAAAGCTCTGCAAGCAGTTTCTGCGTGTTTTCCTCATCACTTGCGTTTTCACCTGCAAAGCGGGCAGAGTAGACGCCTGGCTGACCGCCGAGTGCATCTACAACCAAACCGGAATCGTCCGCTAGAACCGGCACGCGCAAACGCTCCATTAACACATTTGCTTTCTTAAGCGAATTGGCGCGGAACGTATCGCCGTCCTCTACGATGTCAATATGAAACGGGAGGTCTTGAAGCCCAAAAACCTCGATCCCTTTTAACAAGTCACGGATTTCGCGGAGTTTTCCTGCATTTGCCGTTGCGACAAACAGTTTCTTTTTGTTGTTTTCCATCATCTCACCCAACTCAGCGAATATATTTTGCTGCCAAAGCCTCTAAGACATCTTCGTCTTCGGTCTTCGGGCATTCCTCTTTGTAGATGCACCAACGCTCTTTGTGCGAAACCGTCTGTTCAGGCTCGATTTTCGTAAGTTCACCTAACGATTCCATCTCTAAGAAATAGTTATTGGTAAAGGTCTCAAAGCTCATACCTCCATCCGGATAATTTCCGCCCTCAATGGGAGTAAACTGTTTCACAAACAAGTCGCCGTGGTTAAAGTACATCGCATATCCGTGCTCGGAGTTAATGCCAAATTTAAATTTATCATAGTTGTCCGGGTTTTGCGTGAGGGAAATGAATTTGTCGCCCCAATGAACACGCGCATCGGTCAGCTTGGTATAAGGCCAAAGCGCAAGCAGTCGGTTGCCGAGTAGTCCGGTTTCCTTTGTCGGCTGCGGTACAAATTCCTTGCCACCCGGAGACAAAACAGTCAAAGTCCACGGTGCAAGCTCTACCGGCCAAGCCGCGATATTAGTAACTTTGTGTACCAGATTGACAGCACCGGTGTCCGGCTCCATCGTCACTTCAATTTCAAATGCATATTGGTTCCATTTCTGCGGTTCCGGCATCAGACGCACGCCGTTTTCAATGATTTCATAAGGAACGGGCGTGTTGTCCGGATAATAGCTTTTCGGCATTCCCTCCGGGCTGGTCCAGAGTCTGTGACCGCCGTAGATATACCAGGTGCCACCGCCAAACTTTTCAAATTCCGGACCGGAAGCCGTAAAGTCGCGGTTAACATCTTCAAACATAATATTTTCGCCATCAACGAAGGAATAGTTGATGATTCTCGGACCGAGGTCGATGGTCGCCAGAAGCTTGACGTTGCCGTTGGAAAGCTGAATGCACTTTCCAAAATTTTTGTATTCTACTGTGGTAATTGTAACTTGTGCCATAGTGATTCCTCCTGTAAAATTTTTCATAGATATATTATACTGCAATTTAGGAAAGGAATCAAGCATAAACCATCGAGTAGTTCAAATATCATATTGATTTTTTGGGAAAAAATGTGATATACTAACGGTGTTATATAAAAAATGGAGGTAGGCTAGATGAGTGACTTCACGTATGAAAGTATAGACAGAAATGTTCCTCTTGAAACCTATGAATGGGATAATATTTGGATAGAACACGCAGACGAGCCGGACAGAACGCGCGTGTTGTATATTGGAGACTCGATTTCTGTAAACAATAAAAGACCGGCTACACTCTATACGGACAGTAAAATTTTATTTGATAATTACGGAACGTCAAAGGCTTTGGACAATCCGTATTTTGCGGAGACGATCCATCTGGTCGCAAAACAGGAGGGGCAACGCTCTGCCGTTTTGTTTAATAACGGTCTGCACGGCTTTCATCTTGATGACGATAGCAAATATCGTACATACTATGAAAAAATGATACAGTTTCTTTTGGAGGAGTTTCCCAAGACGCCGATTTTCCTTGTGCTTACGACGCATCTGGGAAATGAAGAAAGAGAGCAGCGAGTGATAAAACGAAACGCGGTGGCAAAGGAGCTTGCCAAGGAATATGACCTTTTCGTGATTGATCTGTATTCCGTATCTTGTGCTCACGCGGATTTGCTATCCAAAGACCGCGTACATTATGAAAAAGCGGGGGATGAGAAAATGGCAGAGGCGCTTGTAAACGCTCTTTGCGAATTTCTTCCCGAACTAAAAAATAAATGATGGGGGTATACGAATGAAAGAAAGAGAGAAGCTATCTTCCCGTTTGGGATTTATTCTTCTTTCCGCCGGCTGTGCGATTGGCCTTGGTAATGTGTGGAGATTTCCTTATATTACGGGTCAGTACGGGGGTGCGGCTTTTGTGCTTTTGTATCTGGTGTTTTTGGTTGCGTTGGGACTTCCGATTATGGCGATGGAGTTTTCTGTCGGTCGTGCCAGCAGAAAAAGTGTGGCAACCTCGTTTCGTGAGCTTGAGCCAAAGGGCACGAAGTGGCATATTTTCGGCTATTTTGGCATGGTCGGAAACTATCTTTTAATGATGTTTTATACCACGATTGCCGGTTGGATGCTGGCGTATTTCGTGAAGATGATTCGCGGCGAATTTATTACCTCGGTGGGTGGAGAAATCGTTGCGAAAAGCGTGAAAGAAGTAGGAGCAATTTTTGAGCAAATGACGGCAAATCCGGGAGTGATGGTTTTCTGGATGGTCGTCGTTGTAGCAATTAGCTTTGGCATCTGTGCGCTCGGTGTGCAAAAAGGCGTGGAAAAGGTGTCGAAGGTGATGATGTCAAGCCTTTTGGTGATTCTGATTGTGCTTGCTATCCGCGCTGTTACCTTACCAGGTGCAGGGGCAGGACTATCATTTTACCTGATGCCCGACTTTTCCAAAATGATGGAGAACGGCGTGTTAGAGGTTGTGTCCGCGGCGATGGGGCAGGCATTCTTTACGCTCAGTATCGGTATCGGTTCTATGGCGATTTTCGGCAGTTATATCGGAAAAGAGCGCACCCTTTTGGGTGAGTCTTCCAATATTCTTATTTTGGATACTGCGGTTGCACTTTTGTCCGGACTCATTATCTTCCCGGCGTGCTTTTCCTTTGGCGTGCAGCCGGACAGCGGTCCGAAACTTGTGTTTGTAACCCTGCCGAATATTTTTAATTCTATGCCGGGTGGAACGGTCTGGGGCGCTTTGTTCTTTGTCTTTATGAGCTTTGCGGCACTGACAACGGTCATTGCAGTATTTGAAAACATCCTATCCTTTGCGATGGATTTGTGGGGCTGGTCAAGAAAGAAAGCCGTGTTGGTCAATATGATTCTGATTCCAATTCTTTCGCTGCCATGCGTGTTTGGCTTTAACTGGTGGGCAGGTTTTCAGCCGCTTGGAGCGGGAATGAATATTATGGATATCGAAGACTTTATTGTCAGCAATAATCTGTTACCGTTAGGCTCACTTGTGTATCTGTTTTTCTGCGTGACCCGCTACGGCTGGGGCTGGGATAATTTTATGCTTGAGGTCAATACCGGAAAAGGCTTAAAATTCCCGCGCTGGATACGAAAATATGTGACCTATGTACTTCCGGTCATCGTATTGTTCTTGTTCGCACAAGGCTATATCACAAAATTCTTCGGATAAACTTTACAAGCAATGAAATTGGTGGTAAAATAGAGAGGCTGCGGTGGAATCCGCCGCAGTTTCTCTTTATTCATAAGCAATGCCGCTTTAGTTAAATGGATATAACAAGCCCCTCCTAAGGGCTAGTTGAGGGTTCGATTCCCCCAAGCGGTGCCACGTCGCAGCAAACTGCGCTGCAATCAAAATGACCGTTTGAAAAACGGTCATTTTTCATATGCTTCGTTGCTGCTCCTTTTTCGCAAAAAGTCACACTCGGCTCGTCTGTTTGTTTGTAAACGCACTCACGACGACTCGCTGTCGTTACCAACTTTTTGCGAGAAAACATGAAACAGTAAAATCGTCACGCTCGTACAAAACAAAAATCCTGCTTTTTGGCAGGATTTTTGTTTTGTTTATTTTTTTATTTCCATATACTTTTTAATCGCTGAAAGAGTTTCGTCGCTGATGACATGTTCAATCCGGCAAGCATCGGTAGCTGCGGTTTTTTCGCTGACGCCAATGCGCATTAAAAAGTTAGAAAGCACGGTGTGCCGTTCAAAAATCTTTTTGGCAGCATCAATTCCCTCTTGTGTTAAGGTTAACAGTCCGTCCTCTGCCATCGTCAGGTATCCGCCGCTTTTTAATAGGCCGACCGCACGGCTGACGCTTGGCTTGGAATATCCCATAGATTCGGCAACATCCACACTGCGCACAGAGGCAGATTTTTGCGACAGAACATAGATGGTTTCCAGATACATTTCTGCAGATTCCTGTAGTTGCATCAACGCGCACTCCTTATCGTTGGTATTTACAAAATATATTGTAGCACATCATAAATACTTTTTCAAGGAATAAATTAATCGGTCATAAAAATAGAAAAATTTTCATAAAATGTATTGACAAAAGGACAGGCATGTGCTAAAATTATTTTGGTTAGCAGAGGCTAATCGTTTTTTTGAGGCTGGTGGTTAGCGCAGGCTAACTGCAAATAAGACCGGGAAGACAGGCGATTTTGTATGAATTTATGGGAAGCTCATGAAGGAACGGAGTATATCATCAAAGAGATTCACACGGAAGATGATGAGTTAAATAGCTTTCTGTTTTCATTGGGTTGTTACAGCGGAGAACCAATCACTGTAATTTCTCATCTTGCGGGTGGTTGCGTTGTTTCTATTAAGGATGGTAGATATAATATTGACCGACAACTAGCGGAGGCAATTATAATTTTATAATTTTCGGCAGAAATTCTGCCGTTTCATTTTTGCCCGACGGTTAGCTTCTGCTAACCAAAAGTAAAATGAAATAATTTACATAACAATTAGGAGGAAATCAAATGAGAATCGCATTAGCGGGAAACCCGAACAGCGGTAAAACCACGATGTATAATGCATTGACCGGACAGAATGAGAAGGTTGGTAACTGGGCAGGCGTTACTGTTGAGAAAAAAGAGCACTACTTAAAGAGAGCTTTCTGCGAGTCTGAGGAGCTTCCGGTTATCGTGGACCTGCCGGGCGCATATTCTATGTCCCCGTTTACATCAGAGGAGAGTATCACCAGCTCTTATGTTAAAAATGAGAATCCGGATGTAATTATTAACATTGTGGATGCCACCAACTTAAGCCGCAGTCTGTTTTTTACCACGCAGCTGTTAGAACTGGGTGTTCCCGTTGTTGTAGCACTAAATAAAGCAGACATCAATGAAAAAAAAGAAACTATCATTGATGCAAAAACGCTTTCCGGTCTTTTGGATTGTCCGGTGGTTGAAACGGTTTCCACTTCGGCGGAGGGATTAAAAGATTTGCTTGCTATAGCATTTAACAGAAGCAGTGAAACGCAGAAAGCACCGTATGTGCAGGACGATATAGATGTAACGGATAAAGAAGAGGTAGAGGCGGCGGACAGAAAACGCTTTGCTTTTGTCAATAAAATTGTGTCCGCAGTAGAAACGCGTAAGGTGCTAACCAAAGAGAAAAACTATCAGGACAAGATTGATGCGGTACTTACTAACAAATGGCTCGGTATCCCGATTTTTGCGTTTGTGATGTTTTTAGTGTTTGATATTTCCCAGTCCTCTTTTGGCCCATTTTTAGCGGACACATTGGTTGCGTGGCTCGAAACCTTCCAGGCATGGGTAGGCGAGCTTTTGGCAGAGGCAAATCCCTTGCTCAGCGCACTTTTGGTGGATGGAATTATTGGTGGAGTTATTGCCGTTATCGGCTTTTTGCCATTGGTTATGGTAATGTACTTCTTAATCGCGCTCTTGGAAGATTGCGGATATATGGCGAGAGTTTCGGTCGTGCTGGATCCAATTTTCAAAAAGGTTGGTCTTTCCGGAAAATCGGTCATCCCGTTTGTCATTGCGACGGGTTGTGCAATTCCCGGTGTTATGGCTTGCCGTACCATTCGTAACGAGCGTGAACGAAGGGCAACGGCGATGCTGGCGCCGTTTATGCCCTGCGGTGCAAAGCTTCCCGTCATTGCGCTCTTTGCAGGCGCATTCTTTGAGGATGCCTCCTGGGTAGGTACGCTGATGTACTTTGCCGGAATTCTCATTATTTTCTTCGGCGCACTTTTGGTGAATAAAATTACCGGTTATAAGGCGAGAAAATCCTATTTTATTATTGAAATTCCGGAGTATAAAGTACCGAGTCTGTGGCGCGCCGTGAAAGCAATGTGCAGTCGAGGTTGGTCTTATATTGTTAAAGCAGGAACCATCATTCTACTTTGTAATACAGCGGTTCAGATTATGCAGACTTTCGACTGGACTTTTGCTGTTGCGGAAGAGGCGAATACTTCGATTTTGGCATCCATTGCGGGTCCGGTTTCCTACCTTTTGATTCCGATTGTTGGTTATCATGCATGGCAGCTTGCAGCGGCGGCTGTAACTGGCTTTATTGCAAAAGAAAATGTCGTGGCAACTCTTGCGGTTTGCTATGCTTTAACAGATGTTACGGCAGAACTTCCTGGTGCGGCACCTGAGCTGACAGCGGTTGCTGCCCTTGCATATCTTATGTTCAATCTCTTTACACCGCCTTGCTTTGCAGCGATTGGTGCGATGAATTCGGAAATGAAGAGCGCCAAATGGCTCTGGGGCGGCATTGCTCTCCAATTGGGCGTTGGATATACGGTTGGCTATTTGGTATACCAGATTGGCACACTCATCACCACTGGCTCAGTTGGTGTAGGCTTTGTTCCGGGTTTACTGGCGGTGCTAGTAATGGTAGCAATTGTTGTTTATCTGTGTATGAAATCGGATAAAAAAATAAAAGTGGAGTATAGTGTGGATAAATAACCTGAGGTGATTGGATGGAAAATATCATTATTGTTGCGATTGTTGCTACGATTATTTTTGCTGCCTTATATTACATTTACCGTTCCAAAAAGAAGGGAAAGAAATGCATCGGTTGTCCTTACAGCAGCTCTTGCGGGAAAGAGAAGCATTGCTCTTGCGGTTTGGTTTTCGAAAAAGAAGAATAAGAATTTTAAGAACCTTGTGCATCCACAAGGTTTTTTTCTGTAGAATATTGACACAAAGAGGGGAGTGGAGTATAATATCAAAGGATTATTTTTTATTAAGAGGGTGCTA
Organism: Clostridia bacterium; assembly: GCA_017399695.1. Lineage (GTDB taxonomy): Bacteria > Bacillota > Clostridia > UBA1381 > UBA9506 > RGIG1666. The sequence goes on from JAFQBK010000004.1 coordinate 40,732, forward strand.
CGATGTACGAAGCTTTTATTGCGACGCTTTCTCCAATGCTGGTGATGTTTCTTTGCCTTTTGGTCGGATTTTTACTGAAAAAGACCGGGAAATTGCCTGAGGGTTCAGATGTGGCACTGTCACGGCTCGAAACCTATGCATTGGTGCCGGCGGTATCGTTTTCTTCGTTTATGCAGTATTGCACGGTGGATTCCTTAAAAGAGAACTATCCGATTGTGATATATGCAAGTATTGCTATTTTATTTTCTGTCGGTGTGGCGATTCTTCTGTCCTATGCCTTTCGGATTAAGGATACTTACCGCCGAAGTGTGTATCAATATGCACTTGCATTCGGTAATTTCGGTTTTATGGGAAATGCCATTGTGCCGATGATTTTGGGCGGCGACGAGCACTTATACTACTATCTGTTATTTACCTTGCCTTTAAGCTTTACGATATATCTTTGGGGAATTGTCATTTTAACGCCCAAGGAGCACAGAAAGGGAAACATTATAAAAAATGTGTTTAACTTCCCGATGATTGCGATTTTTGCGGGAATGCTTGTCGGTGTCAGTGGTATCGGAAAAATTCTGCCCGACTTTTTCATTACGGCGGTTGATTCGCTCAAAAACTGTATGGGTCCTGTTGCGATGGTTTTGGCAGGTTTTGTGATCGGCGGCTACTCGTTCCGCGATATGCTTACGGATGTCCGTGTTTATATTGCCAGCCTTTTAAGACTTTTTATTCTGCCGGTGCTCATTTTGCTTGTTTTAAGGCTTTTGGGTGCAAATAACTATATTATTACGCTTGCATTTTTTGCCTTTGCCACACCGCTCGGTTTAAATACCGTGGTTTTCCCGGCGGCATTTGGTGGCGAGACAAAGACCGGAGCATCTATGGCGATGATATCCAATGTCTTGGCGGTCATTTCTCTGCCGGTGATGTATGGCTTGTTAAACCTTTGGCTATAAATGCAAAAAAATGGATTTTTATGTAAAAAACTATTGCGGATAGCGTCAAAATGTGTTACTATAAATAACAGAAATTATTGCAGGAGGGCATATTCTATGAAAAAGATTTACGAGGGTAAGACCAAAGATGTTTACAGCTTGGATAACGGCAATGTGCTTTTGAAGTTCAAGGATGACTGTACCGGTAAAGACGGCGTGTTCGATCCGGGCGAAAACTCGGTAGGGCTCACGATTGAGGGTATTGGTAAAGCGAATTTGAGAACTTCCATTTATTATTTTGACCTCTTAAAAGAAGCAGGTATTAAAACGCATTATGTCAGTGCCAATGTAGACGAAGCAACGATGGAAGTGCTCCCGGGCAAAGTATTTGGTCATGGTCTTGAGGTTATCTGCCGCCTGGTTGCAACCGGCAGCTTTATCCGCAGATACGGCGAATATATTGAAGACGGAACGCCTTTAGAAGGTGGTTATGTTGAGTGCACATTTAAAAATGACGAAAAGGGTGACCCGCTGGTAACCGGTGAAGGTTTGGCTGCACTCGGCGTTATGTCTCCGGCAATGTTTGAGAGCATGAAGGAGCAGACCTTGAAAATCACAAAAATTGTTGCAGACGACTTAAAAACCATTGGCTTAGACCTTTGGGATATCAAGTTTGAGTTTGGTTATAACAATGATGAAGTTATCCTGATTGACGAAATTGCTTCCGGTAATATGCGCGTTTATAAAGACGGCGAAATTGTAAATCCGGTAGAACTGACAAAGTTAATTTTAGACAGATAAATAAAAAGAAAAGGACGCCTCAGGGCGTCCTTTTTTGTACCTATTATTGCGTCAAAGCCTTATGTTCCTCTTTCGATGGAAGCTGAACCAAAATGATAGCAACAAACATCAAAACGCAACCGAGAATTTCCCGCGGGCTCATTGCGCCGCCCGTCAGTGGGAAGCCCAAGGAGACCAAAACGACGGTCGAAAGCGTTGCGAACACGGACTCCAAACTCATTAAAATAGAAGCAGAGGTTGGGTCGGTGTATTTTTGCCCGACAATTTGCAAGGTGTATGCGACTCCACAGGACATTACACCGGAGTAGGCGATGGAAACCCACACATCAAGGATGGGTTCAACGGCAGGCTTGTCTACCACGAGTGCGCCGACCATGCTGATGACGCCGCACACAAAGAACTGAATACAGGAAAGCTTTACGCCGTCAACTTTCGGAGAAATGTGGTCAATCACCAAAATATGTCCGGCAAAGAAAAATGCACAGATAAAAATCCACACATCGCCGATGTTGATGCTAAAGGCTTCGTTGATGCACATCAGATACATACCAACGGTTGCAACAAGTACGGAAATCAAAATCACCGGCCTCGGTCGTTTCCTGGTAAACAAGCCGAATATTGGGATAATAATCATATAAAGTGCAGTGATGAAACCACCTTTACCAGGACTGGTGTAAACTAGTCCTACGGTTTGAAGAACAGTAGCGGCAAAGAGTAAAAGTCCGCAGATTGTTCCAAAAGCCCACAGCGTTTTATCTGCTTTTTGGTAACCCGCACCCGTTCGCTTTTTGCGGCTGTCAAGAAAAAAGATGACCGGCAAGAGAGAAAGCGAGCCTAAAAGGCTTCGTACACCGATAAAAGTCATCGGTGATATTTCCTCCACGCCTTTACTTTGTGCGATAAATGATGTACCCCAAATGATAGCGGCTAAGAGCAGAATTAGATTTCCTTTCAGTTTACGACGGTTCATAATCAAAGTAACTCCATTCCAAAATAATACATATATTGTATCGGTTTTTTGGAGTGAAGTCAAGAAAAAGAAAACGGTGAGGCGGGCAAAATGCCGCACCTCACCGTTGCTTGTTTTATCGGTTAGTCGTCATCTGAGGTGCAACCGCATCGATAGACACATTTTACCAGACAAGCTGCCGATGTCAGTATCAAAGATAAAAACAAGAGCAAAAGACCAGTAATGATGGCGCCGATAATAGAGGTTGCGGCAAAGGTAATTGCCAAAAGAACGACAGACGTAAGAGCCGTACCCAGTATGCCGACCAAGAGAGAGGTCAGCGCAGGACACGCACAGCTCCTTACGCCCGGCCCGGTGGAATTACCGTTTTTAGCAGTGAGTATTGCAAGAAAACCGACTGCGATGCCGAGGGCAACCCATAAAAATGCCGGCGTTACGGTGATAGTAGCCGTAATCGTCAAAAAGGCGGTGATTACGCCAATGATGGTGCTCGCAATCGCAGCAAGCGCAATACAACCGCTTCTGCATGTGCAGTTACAACTGAAAAAACCCATATTTTTCACCTCCGATACCAATATATGAAAACGGTCGAAAAATGTGAAAAATGTATATAATTTATCATTTTACACAAAAATATTTTCGCAAGATTCAGATAAAGAAAGTTATTGCAAACAGAAGGGATTGTATGATAAAATATAATTGAGGAAATTTGGGGCTTGATAAGATTGAGCCGTTTGCGGCTTTTACATAAACACATAATAATATTTACAGATGAGGTGAAACCATGGGTGATTTTAAGCCTTTAGAACTGATTTTAGGATTGTGTTTGTTTTTGTTTGGTATGAATTTGATGGGTGATGCTTTAGAGCGTCGTGCGGGCAGCGGTCTTAAGACCTTGCTTGGCAGGCTGACGAAAAATAAACTGACCGGGTTTTTGACCGGTTTAGGCGTTACTGCAGTGATTCAAAGTTCATCCGCCACTACAGTTATGGTGGTTGGTTTTGTTAACTCCGGCATTATGTCCCTGACCCAGTCCATCAGCGTGATTATGGGTGCCAATATCGGTACGACGGTGACGGCGTGGATTTTGAGCTTGGGTGGTATTTCCGGCGATAATTTTGTTTTGTGGTTGTTTAAGCCAACGACCTTTACGCCGATTCTTGCGCTTGTCGGTACAATTATGCTGATGTTTGGAACAAGCAGCAAGAAAAAAGATACGGCGGTAATTCTTCTTGGCTTTGCGACGCTGATGTTTGGTATGGATACCATGTCAGGTGCGGTCAAGGGTCTTGCAGAAGTGGAAGCGTTCCGTCAAATGTTCCTTTTGTTCACCAACCCGATATTGGGTGTCATTGTCGGTGCGGTGTTGACGGCAATTATCCAGTCGAGCTCGGCGGCAGTTGGTATTTTACAGGCCTTGGCAGTCACCGGTCAGGTGTCTTATGGTGCGGCAATTCCGATTATTATGGGACAAAATATCGGTACTTGTATCACGGCGATTCTTTCGTCGCTTGGCACAAACAAAAATGCAAAACGCGCGGCGATTGTTCACTTGTCGTTTAATGTCGTCGGTACGATTATCTGGCTGTCTGTATTCTCGCTTGTGACTTGGCTGGTGGAAATTCCGCTGTTGAGTGCATCGGCATCTTTTGTCGGCATTGCTGTTGCACACTCTGCGTTCAATATTTTGTGCACCGTTGTACTTCTCCCGATGTCCGGTTTATTGGAAAAACTGGCATATCGTCTGGTGCCGGAGAACGAGAAAAAAGATATTTTTGCAGAGCTTGATGAGCGTCTATTAGCAACGCCGCCGATTGCGGTTGAACGATGCAATCAGTTGGTCTATGAAATGGCGAATATTTCCGTAGGCGCGTTTCGTGAAGGTTTGAACTCTTTGGTAGAGTACCATTCAGACAACGCAGATGAAATCCGTGCGGCTGAGGATAAAGCCGACCATTATGAGGATATTTTGGGTAGCTATCTGGTAAAACTCAGCAGAAGCCAGATAAGCGATGCCGATAGCCGTGATGTTTCTAAGATGTTAAAAGCAATCGGTGATTTTGAGCGAATTTCCGACCATAGTGTCAATGTGCTTGAGTCGGCAGAGGAGCTTTTGCAAAAGAAGATTTCCTTTACGCCGGATGCCAAGGAAGAGCTTCGTGTTCTTTGCGCCGCAGTAGAAGAAATTTTAGAGATTGCACATCTTTCCTATGTGCAGAATGACCCGCAAATGGCACGAAAGGTTGAGCCGCTTGAGCAGGTCATAGATGAGCTGAGAACAGCAATGAGAAATGCTCATATCGCACGATTAAAAGATGGTTTATGTTCCATTGAAGTTGGTTTTGTATGGTCTGACCTTTTAACTAACCTGGAACGTACGGCAGACCATTGCTCCAACATCGCTGCTTGCGTCATTGATGCGGCAGAGCATAATATGAATATCCACGAGTCTGTTCGCACGATGAAGACGGACGCGGACTTTGCAAAACAGTGTGAAGCATACAGAGAGAAATATGCATTAAGAGCATAATAAAAAAGACCGCCACGGCGGTCTTTTTTATTATAGAAAAACCCCGTTCTTGTTGAACAGGGTTTTGGTGGAAGAGGGTGGATTCGAACCACCGAAGCTACAAGCAACAGATTTACAGTCTGCCCCCTTTGGCCACTCGGGAACTCTTCCATATTCAGTTTGCCGCTTGGCGACTTAGTTATTATAGCATCAAAGAAAATCCTTGTCAAGCTTTTTTTGAAAAAAAATAAAATATTTTTGAACTGATAGCGAAAAAGCGCAAAAGACGCTGAAAGAGATGAAATAATTGTCAAAAATATCGAAAAAAGCCGAAAAAAAGGCAAATTTTTAGAGAAAATCAACAGATTTTACTTGAAAAGTATACTAATTTATTGTATAATTAATCTGTATGGTTATATGTCTTATATTATTATAACAATAGATGCGGGATGGCATCTTTTAAGGAGGACTTTTTTTGAGTGCGAAATTAACTGTTTTGAATGTGGCGGAGATGCTGTTAAAACGCTGGTGGATTCTTCTTTTGGCGCTGATTGTCGGAGCATCTGCTTTTTTCAGCTATTTTAGCTTTGTGGTTGAACCGAGCTATGCATCCAGCGGTTCGCTTTTTGTAAACAATATGCGTGAAAAGAAATCGGAAAATGTCAGTATCGGTGATATGACAACATCGCAGATGCTGGTATGGACTTATATGGAGCTATTAAAGAGTAATACCTTTATGGATCAGGTGGCAAAAACGGCAGATTTGGGCTATAGCGGCGGTCAGATTTCCGGTATGATTTCGATGAATCCGAAAAATGATACGGAAATTATGCAGGTAACCGCAAGTACACACAATCCGGAGCATTCGCAGAAATTGGTTAATACGATTTTAGAGTGTGCGCCGATAGAAATTGACCGTATTATCGAAGGTGGCTCGGTGAAGGTTGTAGATTATGCATATCTTCCGACTAAGCCAGTCGGACCGAATGTGTTGCTTTATACACTGGTTGGCGGAGCGCTTGGATTTGCAATTGCGGCAGGAATTATTGTCTTAAGAGAAATCCTTGACAATCGCGTCAAGGATGAAGACGATTTGTTAAAGCTTTACAATGTCCCTGTATTGGGTATGATTCCGGATATTCGATAAAATTTGATTAAATAGAGATTGGAGAGTCAATCGTGAAAAAGAATGATAAGAAAAAACAGACAGTGCAAGAACTTGATGTAAACAAAATTTTGCAGCCGGATTCCTCTTCTTTTGGTACCGTTGAGGCATATAAGGTTGCCCGTACCAATATTATGTTTTCGCTTGCAGAAGAAAATGGGTGCAAAAAGATTGTGGTAACCAGTGCCCTGCCGGCAGAGGGTAAAACAACCTCTACCTTAAATCTTGGTATTGTATTTGCCCAAGTGGACGCTCGTGTGCTGGTGATTGATGCGGATCTTCGTCGCCCGAAGATTCATCAGTATCTCGGCGAGAAAAACAAGGAGGGCTTGGCAGATTATCTGGCTGGCTTTGCAGGTCTTAAGGATATTATCCGTACGCGCGAGGATTTGCATCTGGATTATATCTCTTCCGGTCATATTCCTCCGAATCCGGCAGAACTTCTTTCTTCTTCCAAAATGGAAGAGTTACTTTCCAAGCTTTCGGAAAGCTATGATTATGTCCTGATTGATACACCTCCGGTTACGGTTGTTGCTGACGCCTTGGTTTTGGCAAAGCTGGTTTCCGGTGTTTTGGTTGTTGCAAAACAAAAACAGACCCCGCACGATGCGCTGAAGAAAACGATGGCCTCACTGGAATTTGCAGAGGCGAAAGTGCTCGGTTTCTTAATCAACGAAACAGTGCAGGAAAAACGTTATTACAGCAAAAAATACTATAAATACGGATATAAATACGGTTACCGCTATGGCTACGGCTACGGTTATGGATATGGTTATGGTCAGGAGGACGCAAAAGAATAAATAGTGGAGGGGTAGTCTATGGAACTATTTGACCTTCATTCCCACGCTTTGCCAAAAATCGATGATGGCGCGCGGAATTCAGACGTCTCGCTTGCTATGCTCCGTGAAGCCGGCGAGCAAGGGGTGAGCTTGGTAGCGCTTACGCCACATTATTATAGTGACCGACAAAGCATTGATGATTTTTTAATGGAAAGAGACGCTTCTTTTTCACACCTTAAGGGGAAAATTTCTGAAGAAGGTGTCAAAACACCAAAGCTTATGCTCGGGGCAGAGGTATATCTTACGCGTGCTCTTTCCCAACGTGATGATTTGGAACGGCTTTGCTATGACGGGACGAATCTGCTCCTGTTAGAGCTTCCTTACGGGGAATGGGGCAGTTGGGTGTATCACGAGGTGGAAAAAATTATTTCCCATTGTGCATTGACGGTAGTTCTTGCGCATCCCGAGCGGTATGTACCGATGCCGTGGAGCTTTAAGAAGCTGGAGCCGTTTTTTGGGATGCGGACCATTCTGCAAATCAATGCCGACAGCGTATTGTCAGCAACGCACACGACCAAAAAACTTCTTCGATCCGGCAGACCTTGTGTTTTAGGCTCTGATAGTCACAATACAGACCACAGAGCGAACCACATGGAAGAAGCGGCAAAAACCATCGAGCACCGTTTCGGTGCAGAAGTTTTGCGCGATATGGAAATGATAGCGAAACACAAATGGGGTATTTCAGTTGAAAATTAAATTAAAAACGCGCAAGTACATATCTTTTGCGTTTATGATAGCGATTATGGCTATGATTTATTCCTTTTCTGCACAAAACGCAGAAGTTTCCGGGGGCATCAGTAGCGGCCTTACAGAAAAACTTGTGGCACCGTTTACGCCGATTCCACCGTTTACCTTGGAAGAGAGAATGGAAATTGTGTATTTTGTCAGCGGAATTATCCGTAAGCTGGCGCACTTTTTCTCCTATGCAGCGCTTTCCGTATCAACGGTCTCTTTTATTGACTGCTATCAAAGAGGCCAAAAGACAACGGTCGGCATCTCGCTTCTGATTTGTCTTCTGTATGCTATAAGTGACGAGGTGCACCAGTTGTTTGTCGGCGGCAGAAGCGGTCAGGTATCGGATGTGGTGCTTGACTTTTGCGGCGCGGTTGTCGGTGTGTTTTTCTTTTACGGTGTGCGCGCTTTGTGGAGAAAACGGAAAAATGAAGAAACGAAGGGGACGAAATAAATTGGATAGAATTTTTCTTTCCTCACCGCATATGGGCGGAAAAGAACTTGACTATGTTCATCGGGCATTTGAGACCAACTGGATTGCTCCTCTTGGTGAGAATGTTAATATGTTCGAAAAAGAATTGGCAGAATATGTAGGCATAGGTTCAGCAGCGGCACTTTCTTCCGGCACAGCAGCGATTCACTTGGCATTAAAAGCAGCTGGTGTCGAGCGTGGTGACGCTGTTTTCTGTTCTTCCTTGACCTTTTCTGCGACAGCAAACCCGATTTGCTATCAGGGTGCAACCCCTATTTTTATCGATAGCGAGGAAAAGAGTTGGAATATAGACCCTGTGGCACTGGAAAAGGCGTTCGCAAAGTTTGGTGCACCAAAAGCAGTTGTTGTCGTTGACTTATATGGTCAGTCGGCAGATATGGACCCGATTCGAGACCTTTGTACTCAATATGGTGTGCCACTCATTGAAGACGCAGCCGAGGCGCTTGGTGCTACCTATCATGGAAAGCAATGCGGAACGCTTGCCGATTTCGGTATTTATTCCTTTAACGGAAATAAAATTATAACAACCTCCGGCGGCGGAATGCTTGTTTCAGATAACGAAGAAATGATAAAAAAAGCACGCTTCTGGTCCACGCAGTCGCGCGAGCAGGAGCGTCACTATCAGCATAATGAGGTCGGTTATAACTACCGTATGAGTAATGTGGTGGCAGGAATCGGACGTGGACAGCTTCATGTTTTAGATGAGCGCGTGAAAAAGAAAACGGAAATTTACGAGCGCTATGAAAAGGCTTTTTCTGATATTGCAGAAATACAAATGATGCCGAAATGCGAGTACGGTGAGCCGAACTTCTGGCTGTCCTGTATCATTTTGGACGAGAAGAGTAAAGTAAAACCGCTTGAAATCTTACTGACATTAGAAAAAGAAAATATCGAGTCAAGACCGATTTGGAAACCGATGCACTTACAGCCGGTATTTGACGGATGCGAGTTTGTAGCGGCAGACAAAAAAGATGTTTCATCAGATATCTTCGCCCGTGGACTGTGCCTGCCGAGTGATACAAAAATGACAGAAGAAGACCAGGACAGAGTCATTGATTTGATAAGGGGTTGTTTTGGTGTATAGAAAGTTTTTTAAGCGTTTTATTGACATCCTTTGCTCGCTGGCGGCGATTCTTGTTTTCTCTTGGCTTTATCTCATCGTTGCAATTTTAGTGCGTGTTAAACTCGGTTCCCCAATTTTATTCAAGCAGGACAGACCGGGAAAAGACGAGAAGATTTTTAAGCTGTATAAGTTCCGTACGATGACAGATGCACGGGATGAAAACGGAGAGCTTCTGCCCGATGCCGTCCGCCTGACAAAGTTCGGAAAATTTTTGCGCAGCACAAGTTTAGACGAGCTTCCGGAAGCCTTTAACATCTTAAAGGGCGATATGAGTGTGGTGGGTCCAAGACCGCTTTTGGTGGAGTATCTTCCGCTTTATAGTGAGAGACAAAAACGACGTCATGAAGTCAGACCCGGACTTTCGGGACTGGCGCAAATCAATGGAAGAAATCTGCTCAGCTGGGAAGACCGGTTTGAGTTGGATGTAGAGTACATAGAAAACATTACATTCTGGGGCGATGTTAAAATTATTTTTACAACCGTGTGGAATGCGTTTGTAAAAAGAGAGGGAATCAGCCAGCAAGGAGAAGCAACGATGGCGTATTTTCTAGGGGAAAATAATGATATTTAGTAATAAGGTGTGATCGGTGTGGGAAAAACAATCAATGTGCTGATTTTAAGTGCAGGGCGCAGAGTAGAACTGATAGAATGCTTCCAAGAGGCAAAAGAGAGGATGCAAATTACAGGAAAAATAGTGGCAGTGGATGCATCAGATTCAGCACCGGCTCTTTACTTTGCAGATAAACATTATTTGGTGCCGCGAATTGCATCAGATGAATATATTGAAAAACTCATTGAAATATGCAACCAAGAAGATATCGATCTTATTGTTCCAACCATTGATACGGAACTGGAAAAATTAGCACGGTTTCGGAATGAAATAGAATCCAAAACCAAGGCAATGCTGTTACTTTCGGATGACCGAGTCGTTTCTGTTTGCAGAAATAAAACAAACACACAGCGATTTTTTGAAGAGCATGGATTTTATGTCCCTCGTTTAATCACAAAAGAAGATATTGAGCAGAAGAATTACAGCTTTCCGTTATTTATCAAACCTCTAGACGGTAGTTCCAGCGTAAACACTTTTAAGGTAGAAAATGATGAGCAACTAATGTTCTTCGTTAAATACATAAAAAACCCAATGGTTCAGGAATTTATGCAGGGAGAAGAGTATTCGGTAGATGTTTTTTGCGATTTTAACTGTAAGCCGATTACGGTAGTGCCTCGAAAAAGATTAGCGGTTAGAAGTGGTGAAATTGCCAAAGGGGAAATCGTCAAAGACCGGAGGGTTATAGACGATGTTTTGAGACTGATTGATGTTTTGCGTCCTATCGGACATATAACAATTCAGTGTATGAAAACGCAAAAAGGAATCGAGTATATAGAGATTAATCCCCGGTTCGGTGGAGGTGCGCCTATGAGTATTGCTGCCGGAGCGGACTCCTGCGAAAACTTATATCGGTTGTTAAGCGGGGAGGAATTATCATATCATGAAGATTATCAGGAAAGACTGTTATTTTTAAGATTTGATAAGAGTATTGTGCTTCAGAAGGATGAATCAATGCAATGATTAAAGTTGTTTTATTTGACTTGGATGATACCCTGTTCCCTGAAGAGGAGTATGTTAAAAGTGGCTTTCATTATGTTGCGAAAGTAGTGGAAAAGGCTTACTGCTGTGCGCAGGAAAAAGTGTATCAACAGTTGTGGAAAGAATATCAGAAATCTTCTTCCTATGTTTTTAACAGAGTATTGGAGTATTTTGATATTTCAGCAGATGCTGTTCCCGCTTTAGTCGAGGCATACCGAATGCATAAGCCAACCATCCAATACTATGATGACGTTTTGCCCTGTCTTATGGAATTAAAGGCGAAAGACGTTTGTCTTGGCATTATTACCGATGGATACGCAAGTGCGCAAAAAAACAAATTACAGGCGTTGGAAGCAGACTCGTATTTTGATAAAATTATTGTTACCGATGATTTAGGGAAAGATTACTGGAAACCTCACCCCAAAGCGTTTGAGATGATGAAGGATTATTTTGATGTTGATTATTCGGAAATGGCATATGTTGGTGATAATCCGAAAAAAGATTTCTATATCGGAAAAATATTTCCTATTACCACTGTTCGCATGATGAGGGACAAGGGCTTATATCAAGAGTCATCTTATCTTGAGAATGTAAAGGAAAACGTCAGGATTACCGATATGCGAGAGCTTTGCTCGATGTTTTAAGCATGAAAGGAAAAAATTATGAAAGTGTTGTTTGCAGCCTCTATTGCTAAACATATAAACGGTTTTCATATTCCGTATCTTCGATTTTTTAAGGAAGAGGGGTATGAAGTACATACGGCGACAAAAGGAGAGGAAGAAATTCCTTATGTTGATGTAAAACACGAGGTGGCATTCGAGCGTTCACCGTTTTCAACGAAGAATTTTGCTGCATATCGTGAACTGAAAAACATTATCAGTGAAAATGATTTTGATTTGATTCACTGCCACACGCCGGTCGCGTCGATTCTGACTCGTTTAGCCGCGCGCCGCGCAAGAAAAAAGGGAACGAAGCTGCTCTATACGGCACACGGTTTTCACTTTTATAAAGGAGCACCGCTTCTTAACTGGCTTCTTTATTATCCAATAGAAAAACTGATGGCACGCTTTACGGATGTTTTGATTACAATTAACGAAGAAGATTACGGGCGTGCAAAAAAATTTAAGGCGAAAAAAGTTTACCACATTCCCGGAATGGGTGTGGATTGCGATAAAATAGCGCAAGCAGAAAATAAAAGGGAAGAGCTTAGAAAAGAATTGCAAATCCCGGAGGATGCTTTTGTTATTTTGTCTGTTGGTGAGCTGAATAGAAACAAAAACCATAAGGTTATTTTAGATGCTATAAAGCAAATCCAAAATGAAGATATCTACTATGTGATATGCGGTAAGGGTGGACGAAAGGATAGTCTTGAAATAAAAGCAAAAGAATTTGGTTTTTCTGACCGCTTAAAACTGGCCGGTTGGCAACCGAATGTTTCCGAGTGGCTGTCGATTGCTGATGTGTTTGCATTTCCGTCGATTCGTGAGGGCTTGGGTTTAGCCGCACTTGAGGCAATGGCAGCGGGTCTTCCTATTATTACCTCCGATGCGGGCGGCATCAAAGAATATTCCGAAGACGGAAAAACAGGGTTTGCTTGCAATGCGGAGGGTGCAGCCGGCTTTGCAAAAGCATTGCTTACCTTAAAAGAGAACGAAGCGATGCGAAAAGAAATGAGCGAATATAACCGAAGGGCTGTTCGAAAGTTTGATGTAAAAAATGTGGAACAAATCTTAAAGGAAATCTATCGAGGTGAGATGTGATGGAGCAGATGCCACTGGTCAGTATTATCGTGCCTGTATATAATGTTGAAAAGTATTTGGAGCGTTGTATCAAAAGCGTTCTTTCGCAGACTTACCCAAATATCGAACTCATCTTAGTTGATGACGGCTCAAAAGACAGTAGTCCTCAAATTTGTGATTCTTATGCAGATAGAGAAAATATAACCGTTATACATAAAGAGAACGGCGGGTTATCAAGCGCCAGAAATGCCGGAATAAAGAGGGCAACAGGGGAATACATTTTCTTTTTGGATAGTGACGATTTTATCCATGACGAATGTATTCAAACGCTTTATGATATTATGACCCAATGCGATTGCGATATTGTTCAGGGGAATTTTGAACGAGGAACGCTCGATTTTTTTGCGGATAAGGTTATAAAAGAAGAAGTTGAATTGGTGAGTTATCAGGAGGCGCTTTTAGGATTTCGTTATAAAACGCTTGCCTGGGGAAAACTTTATCGTAGATTTGTGATAGACGATGTTGAATTCCCGGAAGGCTTAATCCATGAAGATGAAGCGGTTTATTATCAATATGCTTGTAGGGCAAAAAAAATTGCAATAACAAACCGAGCGCTATATTATTACTTTATGGCGCCTAATTCAATCATGCGCAACAACCAAGAATATAAGAATGAATGTTTTATTGATATTTTAGAAGAACGAATCGAGTTTTTTGAAAACAGAAATGAGCCTCTTATGGTGCGCGCAAGCATCGAACGCTATTTGGTGATTTTAGTGCTTACTTATAGTGAGTGGCACTGTTCGAAAACGATACAGAATGATGAAAAGAAGCTCCGAAGCAAGTTTTTGGAATTTTACAAAAGGCTCAAGGGATTTTCCGGTACACCAATAAAACTTAAATTGATGTTTTTGGCATTTCGAATTTGTCCGAATTTATCTGCAAGAGTCATAGCGCTGATTAGAAAGTAGAGAAGGATATGAAACTTTTATTGATTACCGACGAGGTCTGGAATGACCGACTACACGGCAATAATGTGCTGACAAACTGGCTCTCCGGTTTTGACGGTGAGATTGCGCACATTTACTGCGCACCCGGTCTTCCAAACAACCCCTCAAAGGGAACAAAATATTTCCGTTTTACCGATGGCGGTATGCTCAAAAGTCTCTTAAAGCGGGGCTATCGTGATGGTATGTGTGTAACCGAGCTGGAAGAGGAAGAAACCCAAGTTGCCGGCACAACGGATATGACAAACATCGGTTTTTTGCGAAGATACATGGGAAATACATTAAGACTTTTTAAGTCTGTCGTTTGGAGATTAGGAAAATATAACACAAAGGAATTAGAAAAATTCGTTACAGAGTTTGCACCGGATATCATCTTTGCCCCCCGATTTGCCACAACAAAAATGTTGCGACTGGAGCGAACGGTGCAGGACATCGCCGGTTGTCCGATGGTAGCATTTACGGGTGACAATGAATATTCGCTTCGAAAATTCAGCTTCTCACCAATTTTTTGGTTGAATGAACTGATATTAAGGCGCAGCATCCGAAAGATGATGCCGCGTTATCGTATGTATTACACTTTGTCTCTTGAGCAAAAAGAAGAATATGAAAAACGCTTCGGTGTTCGCACCGAGGTCATACATAAATGCGGCGAAGTGCCGACAGAAATAGAGAAAACGGTTAACGACCCAATTCGAATCGTTTATGCAGGAAAGCTTTACTGCGGCAGATGGAAAACGCTGGCAGCAATCGGGAAAGCACTTGATACAATCAACGCAGACGGCGTAAAAATGATTCTTGATATTTATACGAGGGATGCAGTCAGCGACAAGCAAAAGAAACTTTTGGATGACGGGAAGTCGATTTTCCTGCGAGGTGCTGCGAAGCCGGAGGATATTTTGGGCATTTATCAAAAAAGTGATATTGCGCTCCATGTAGAATCATTTGACTTAAAGCACAGACTCGCAACCCGTGTTTCTTTTTCCACGAAAATTATCGACTGTCTGGCAAGCTCGTGCGCGGTCATGGCAATTGCGTGGCGGGAACATTCAGGGCTGACCTATTTAGAACGAGAGGATGCTGCAATTTGTATTAGTTCCGTGAGCGAACTTGCGGAAAAACTGAAAGAAATCGCCGATCATCCGGATAAAATTGATGAATATAGAAAAAAAGCAAGCGCTTGTATGGAAAGAAATCATCAGCGTACAGAGGTTCAGAAAAAACTGTATCAGAGTTTTGAAGATATTATAAGTAACCAGTAACAGAAAGGAGGGAAGAAATGAAGGTCGTACAAATCAATGCGGTCTATGGCGTTGCCAGCACCGGAAGAATTGTAAAAGGAATCAATGATTTAGCGGCACAAGAGGGGATAGAGGCTTATGCAGCCTATTCTCAGGGACGTGCAGAGGGTGAAAATGTGTTCCATTTTGGCTCGAAGCGGGAGCAGAAAATTCACGCACTTCTTTCCCGGATTACCGGACTCCAAGGCTATTTTTCCAAACGAGGCACAAGAGAACTTTTGAAAAAGCTGGATGAAATCAAGCCTGATGTGGTGCACCTTCATAATCTTCACTCGAATAATATCAATTTGAAAACGCTTCTTACATATTTAGCCAAAAATGACATTGCAACGGTGCTGACACTTCACGATTGTTGGTTTTTCACCGGCAAGTGTTGTTATTTTACGATGGCAAATTGTGATAACTATCAGAGGGTCTGCGGCAATTGTCCGAATCTGAAAACTGACAATAAAAGTCTTTTCTTTGACCGCTCCTCCAAAATGCTTTTGGACAAGAAAAAGTGGTTCAGCAAAATACCCAGACTTTATGTGGTTGGGGTGTCCGATTGGGTCACAAACCTTGCCAAACAGTCGGTGGTTTTTCCTGAAAATACGAGGTTTCAAACTATTTATAACGGAATTGATACGGAACATTTTGTTCCGACGGAAAGCGCACTAAAAAAAGAATTAGGTCTTGAAAACAAGTTTGTTGCCTTGGGTCTTGCAATGGAAATCAGCAAACGAAAGGGATATGACGATTTTGTGGCGTTGTCTAACATTCTTCCTGAAGACGTCGTGCTTGTTCTTGCCGGACTTTCCAAAGAACAGATTGCTGCCTTGCCGGAAGGAATCATAGGTCTTGAGCGCACCGGGGATGTCAAGCGGCTGGCAGAGATTTATACCATGGCAGATGTGTTTGTAAATCCAACCCATGAAGACACATTTGGTCTGGTGAACGCCGAAGCTTTGGCTTGCGGTACCCCAGTGATTGTATATCGTACCGGTGGTTGCGTGGAAATTGTGGATGAAAGCTGCGGTATTATTGTGGAATGCAATGATGTGACGGGACTTAAAAATGCAATTGCCTATGTAAAGGAAAATCCGTTTGCTGCGGAGGATTGCGGTAAACGCGCATTAAACTTTAAGCAGGAAGAACGATACCAAGAATATGTGAATCTATACAGAGAAATGGCGGAGAAATAAAATGATTTTTTATACAATCTGTGCAATGCTTGGTTTTATCCTTTATCCGTTTTTTTACCGGCTCAAGGAGGAACCATTAAATGGCGTCAATTACAAAGAAAAGAAAATGTATTTTGTATTAATTGCTTTTGTACTTATTCTAATTGGCGGATTAAGAAAGCGTAATATCGGTATCGATACCAGTAGTTATTATTATACGTTCCAGTCCTATAAGAACATCTCATGGAGTCGATTGTCGCTGAATATTTTTGACGAACCCGGTTATAAAATTTTGAACTGGGGAATTGCTAATATTTTACATGGTGATTTTCAGGGGCTTTTAATGATTGAGGCAATTATTGCCATTGTTCCGGTTGCGATACTTATCTATCGGCATTCGGATGTTCCGCCGTTAAGCTGGTTCTTCTATTTGGCCTTTGGCTTTTATACCTTTTCCTTTTCAACCATCCGTCAGGCAATAGCATTAGGTTTTACGGTGCTTGCCTTTTTGTGTATTCCTAAGCGAAAGGCGCTAACGTTTCATTTGCTTATTTTTGTAGCAATGCTTTTTCACCAGACCGCAATTATTGTCTTGCCGATGTATTGGCTACGCTATCTTAAGATAAATGCAAAGAATACATTCATCTTTTTAGTGCTAGGAATTGTTATGTATATATTCCGTTCGCCAATTATGGCAATGCTGAATGAGATGTCAAAAAACTATTATTACGCCATAGAAACCGGCGGTGAATTGCAGTTTGTTTTTATTGTTTTAATGATACTTACCGGTTTTCTTATGGCGGGAAATTTTAGGACAAACAATCCAATTAATTCGCAGTTATATTTTCTTTTGGCAACGACAGCAGCAATCTTCTGGGTTGTTAAAATGAATCCTGCAGTTCTTCGCTTGTATTTTTATTTCTATATTTATGTAATCATTTATATACCGAATCAGATTAAATCGATTAAAACACAGGCGATGCGTACGGGATTTACAGTTGCCTATGTGCTTGTCGGATTGTATTTCTTTGCGACGCAGGTGCTGTTCCCGGATTTGAAAATTATCGAATACGAATTTTTCTGGCAATAAGAAAAGAGGTGGAAAAGGTGAAATATATCGGCTTTTATGATGTTGATTCCCAAAAAAGAAATGTCAGCATGGCGGCGGTTAATAAGATAAATTACATCTGCACAGCGCTCGGAAAAGCCGGTTTTCATACAGACCTCATCTCTTGTTCGATGATTGCCAATGAAAAATCAAAAGCCCAAGAGATTTTACTTGATGAGACAACTAAACTTCATTTTTTTAAGACTGCCAAGAGAAGTAGTTATAAGCTGTTTCGTATCTTTCAAGTTACAAGGATGAATCTTGTTTTATTTTTCTATTTATTGAGAAAAACAAAGCGAAAAGAAAAAATATTAGTTTATCATTCCTTGGGCTTGATGCGTGCGGTATATTGGGCAAAAAAAATCAAGAATTTTCAAATGGTTTTAGAAGTGGAAGAGATTTATAATGATGTTGGTGAAAAATCAGAATTTTCCCG
This sequence comes from Clostridia bacterium, assembly GCA_017399695.1. GTDB lineage: Bacteria > Bacillota > Clostridia > UBA1381 > UBA9506 > RGIG1666. Next base: position 58,629 of record JAFQBK010000004.1, read on the forward strand.
CAAGATGGAGGAAAAACTTATTGCTTGTGCAGATAGCTATATTTTCCCAACCGAGCTTCTGAACCAAAAACTAAATATTCAAAATAAACCGCATTGCTTAATTCATGGTACTTATCAGGTAGAGAAAGAATACCGAGAGAAATTCGAAGACGACAAAATTCATGTAGTTTATGCGGGCACTTTTGACCCGAGAAAAGGCGGCGCGGCAGCAGCAACGGCGGGGGCGTTTCTTTCTGAAAAATATCACATCCATATTCTTGGCTTTGGGAGTGAAACAGAAAAGGAGTTTATACAAAAAACGGTTGAGGAAACGAACGCCAAGGGCAAGGCAACCGTTACTTATGATGGGCTTTTGACAGGGGAGGAATATATCCGTTTTTTACAAAAATGTCAAATCGGCTTATGCCCACAAGATCCGCAGGCAGCGTTTAATGCGACATCCTTTCCGTCCAAAATTTTATCTTATATGGCAAACGGGCTTCGGGTGGTTTCGGTTCGGATTCCTGCGATTGAGGGTTCGGCGGTGGGTAGCGATATTTATTATTATGATGAACAAACGCCGGAAAAAATTGCAGAAGCCATCTGCCGCGTGGATACGAATGATGATTATAACGGAAGAGAAAAAATACGAATTTTGGACAAAAAATTTGTTTGCGAACTTAAAACTATGCTGGAGGGGTAAGCGTGCCGAAAATTAGTGTAATTGTTCCGGTATATAATGTGGAAACATACTTAAATCGCTGCGTTGACAGCATTTTAATTCAAACTTTTTCAGATTTTGAGCTGATATTGGTTGACGATGGCTCCAAGGACAACAGCGGTGCAATTTGTGATGAATATACAAAGGAAGATGAGCGAGTTTTTGTCATTCACAAAGCAAATGGTGGTCTGTCAGATGCACGCAATACAGGATTAGAATGCGCAAAAGGAGAATATGTCGCGTTTATAGATAGCGATGATTGGGTGGATCAAAAGTTTTTGCAGGTCCTTTATGAATATATCCTTTATCATCATGCAGATATTGCAGCTGTTAATTTTCACAAAGAATATGACGATAGGAAAGATGAAGCAGAGCGATTGACCGAAGGCTGCTATACAGGAGCGGAAGTACTTGAACAATATCTTTATGATGATAAAGCTACAATTTATATCAATATTGCCTGCAATAAATTATATCGAAAAGCCTTATTTGAAAATATTAGGTATCCATTGGGTAAATTCCATGAAGATGGATTTACGACATATCGTTTACTTGGACTCGCTCAAAAAGTCTATGTTGCCAATGATGATTTGTATTTTTATTATCAAAGAAAAAACAGCATTATGAATCGGGAATTTTCGCTGGCAAGAATGGATGAATATATCGTATATAAAGAAAGAGCATGGTTTTTCAAAGTGCACAGCATGGATTCTTTGTATCAGGAAAATGAAAAAGTGCGAATAGCCTGCATGAAATCACTTGCCGTTCGGTTGTTAGCCAGTAAGCTTCCCAAAGCCGAAAAAAAGAAATGGCTTGCAATCTTTTCAGAAGATTTGCGCAAAAGTGGTGAGTCAAAGCAAGAAGAAAAAAAGAGCCGAAGTGACAAACTGTTTTGCACCTCACCTAAATTATTCTATTATTTATATCGGATAAAAAAACTATTTGCTCGGGAGTAGAGAATGAACAGAAACAAAGAACTGGTTATTAATATGGCAGCGCAAATTCTTACTTTTGTACTGAATTTAGCGATCAATTTCTTTTTAACGCCATTTATCATACAAAATATTGGAGAAGCTGCGTATGGTTTTATCGGTCTTGCCAATAATTTTATCAACTATGCGGGAATTATAACGATTGCCCTCAATTCTATGGCTGGTCGGTTTATAACAATCAGTATTCACAGAAATGAATATGATGATGTGAATCATTATATGTCTTCGGTTACGGCTGCCAACATTGTTCTTTCGGCTGCGTTTTCCATCGTAGCAATGTTTATTCTTACTTATTTGGGTCAGATGTTCGAAATTCCGGGTGGGATTGTCCGGGATGTTACGCTGTTATGGGGACTTTTGTTTTTTGGCTTTTTTATTACCTTGATTGGCGGTGTCTTTGATGTTGCAACTTTTGCCCACAATCGATTAGATCTTGCAGCGATACGGGATGCAATCAGCGGTGTGCTTCGAGCAATTGTTCTTTTTGGAATGTATTATTTACTTAGCCCCAATGTATGGTATATGGGTTTTGTTACAGTCGTTTGCAATCTTTATATTGTGTGCATGAATATTCATTACACAAAAAGATTTATGCCTTATGTTGAGATTAGAAAAAAGCATATTGATATAAAAATGATTATTACATTAGTATCGTCTGGAATTTGGAATAGTTTAAGTAAGCTTAGCAGTATTCTGTCCACGGGATTGGATCTTTTAATCACCAATATTTTTGTGGGTGCAAGCGCAATGGGAGTCGTGTCTATTGCAAAGGTAATACCGACCTATATTCTTTCTATTTTTGGAACAATTTCCAATGTATTTGCGCCGCAATTAACAATCAGCTATGCGAAAGAAGACGTACAAGACATTAAGAAGCAACTGTATCAGGCAATCAAATTATTAAGTTTCATTGCTGCAATTCCGACTTCTTGTTATGTTGTTTTTGGCGGAGATTTCTTTTCGCTTTGGTTGCCGACGCAAAATGCCGATGTGCTGCATCTGTTGGGTATCTTATCCTCGGCCGCGTTTTTCTTTTCTTTGGCTTTAGAACCTTTGTGGAATATTTTTACTGTAACGAATAAGGTAAAGATATCGTCTCTGTTTTTGTTTTTTAACTCGGTTGTGACTATTGCAATTACATATATTCTTTTGCATTTTGCACAAAGCGAATTAGCTAAAATGTGTATTGTTTGCGGAGTAAGTACAGTTTTTAGTATTGTACGCACATTAACATTTTTACCGATTTATGGTGCAAAGTGCTTAGGCCTAAAATGGTATACATTTTACGGGACAATCGGAAAAGTTGCCGTGGCCAATTGTATCGCTGTTCTTATTGCCATTTTGATAAAAAACATTGGATTTATTACCGGATGGGGAACTTTGGCTTTGGCGGTTATAGTTACGGCTGTTTTTATATGTGTCATCAATTACCTTCTCATCTTAAACAAGCAGGAACGAAAATTGTTATTACAGGTATTGAAAAGGAGATAATAAGCATGATTCCTAAAATAATTCATTATTGTTGGTTTGGTGGAAATCCTTTGAATGATTTGGCAAAATTTTGTATTGAAAGTTGGAAAAAATATTGTCCGGATTATGAAATTATTGAATGGAATGAGAACAATTTTGATATTAATTCAAATACCTATGCAAAAGAAGCATACGAAGCAAAAAAATGGGCGTTTGTAACTGATTTTGTCCGTTTGCATGCTTTATATCAATTTGGCGGAATTTATATGGATACGGATGTAGAGCTTTTGAAAAATCCGGACGAATTTTTGCATAACCCCGCTTTTTTTGGCTTTGAAGATGAAAAAAGTATTATGACGGGTATGATGGCTTCGGAAAAACAGAGCAAATGGTTAGAGAGTTTGCTTTCTGGTTATGCTAACAGACATTTCATTATGCCTGATGGTTCTTTGGATTTAACGACCAATGTGGCCACTATGACTAATTTGTTACAAGAAAAATATGAAGTCCAGCAAAACAATTCTTTCCAGAAGATTGAAGGTGTGCTTACATTATATCCTAAAGATTTTTTTAGCCCTAAAAGTTATGAGACAGGAGAAATTAATTTGACGGATAACACCGTATGTATCCATCATTTTAATGCTTCTTGGCATTCAGAAGAAGAAAAAAAAGAACACGAGCATTATGTTAAGTTAGTAAAAAAGTATGGAAAAGAACGTGCAGAAAAACAGCGGATTCGCCACAACCAATGGAAACAATTGAAAGAGAACTTTGTCGAAAAAGGGATTTTGAGAACAGGCGTAAAACTGATTCGATTCTTTTTGAAAAGGATTTATAAATTTTTTTATAAAATACTTCACAAAATATTTACCATGGGAATCCTTATCCGAAATGCCACAAAGAATGCGTGGAACTTTTCAAGATATTTCTTTCATTTCACTAGGAAGGATATGTGGGTATTTACAAGCTTTTCGGGACAGTATTCAGATAGTCCCAAATACTTATCAATAAAATTACATGAAATTAGTCCTGACATAAAAATTTTTTGGTTGGTAAAGCGGGAAAACATCAAGTTGCTTCCGGAATATGTTGTAGGAGTGGATATAGATAGCGGAAACGCATTGACCATAAGGGGAAAAGCACGCGTAATTATTGATAATGTATATGGTGATAGAGAACATACATTTCGAAACAATTCTTTACGTTATCGATTGAGGACAGCCGTATTTAATTTTTTTATTCGTATTAAAAAACAAAAAGTATATACCACCTGGCACGGTACACCCTTAAAAAGAATAGGCAGAGATCAGGTCCGGAATATCTGTATCGATTTTACTTGCCCAAAAACGGAAATGATATTAGGTAATGAATTTACTTTAAATATTATGAAACATTTAACATTTAATAGAATAGACATGAAACTGTTAGGGACACCGAGAAACGATCTTTTGTTTCGTTCTTTAGAAAATAAAATGTTATACAAGAATAAATTGGAGTTGCCGATTGATAAAAAGGTATTTCTTTATGCGCCGACATTTAGAAATGACGGACTGGATGTTTCGGATAAAAATGTATTGCGATCAGGTATTAACCAGCTTTGTGAAATTGATTTTGACAAGTTATTTGATGTGTTGTCGAAAAAATTTAGTGGCGAGTGGGTATTGGTGTGTCGCTTTCATTATCATGTTTCTGAAATGGTCGATTGGGATGAGCTAGAAAGAAAATATAACGGAAAGGTTATAAATGGGAATCTGCATAATGATATGGCTGAGTATTTGGTTTGTGCGGATGCGCTTTTAACAGATGCCAGTTCTTGTATGTTCGATTTTGCACTTACAGAGAGGCCCTGTTTTCTTTACTTCCCCGATCTGGACAATTACAGAGATAATGAGCGCGGGTTTTATCTAAATGTTGAAGAACTGCCTTTTTCAGTAGCTAAAACTTTTGACGCATTAGTAGATGATATTGTAAGTTTTGATAGTGACATCTACCGCAGATCTGTTTCTAATATGATTCAAAAGCTTAAATGTGTGGATGACCATCAATCGTCGGAAAGAATAGTAAAGTATATTTTAGAAGATCAAAACAGGCATACAAAAAGAGGTGAAACGGCGTGAAAACTGCAGTTGTAACCGGTTCAGTTAAAGGGATTGGCAAAAGCATAGGGTTGAAACTGCTTCGGGAAGGGTGCTTTGTTATATTTAATTATGCCACTGATGACGAGGCTGCCAGTCAATTAAACGAGGAGCTTTGTCATGAATTTGTAGGCAAGTATAAAATCATTCAGTCAGATTTGTCAAACATTGATAATGTGAATGATTTTGCAGATGCCTGTGTAAGCACTATCCACAAAATCGATTACTTGGTTTTGAACGCAGGGCGCACCGAAAGGTCTCCTTTTGGCTCGGTAGAATTAGAATCATGGAATGAAGTTATGAATGTCAATTTAAATATGCCATTTTTCTTGGTTCAAAAATTAAGCGCAAATATGAATGAGAATGGAAAAATCATTTTTATTGGTTCTATTATGGGTATTGAACCGCATGCAATGTCTATTTCTTACGGCGTATCAAAAGCGGGAGTCCATTTTTTGGTAAAGAGTTTGGTTAAAGTATTTGCAAGCCGAAGGATTACAGTTAACGCAGTAGTGCCGGGGTTTGTGGATACCCTGTGGCAAAAAACGAAAGCAGCAGACCATAGAAAAAGAATCGAAGATAAAATAGCGTTAAACAGGTTTGCGCTTCCAGAGGAAATTGCAGATGCCGTTTATACTGTTTTGCAGAATGATTATATCAATGGCTCAATAGTAAGAGTAGACGGGGGGTACGATTATAAATGATAAAAGACGATCGTGAACTATTACAATTTGTATATAACTCTTTAAAAGATAAATATCAGCATATTCATATCACGCCTATCAACCTTGAGGACATTGTATTCGAAGAAAGAGTAAAAATGAACTGTTTTTACTGTGGAAAATACGGAACGAATTGGCGTTGTCCGCCGAAGATACCTGATATTGATTATAAGCAGATGTTCTCAGAATGCAGTGGGGGCGCATTTGTATACTTAAAGATGCCTCTTGATGAGGATAGCTATGATGATGTCAGAAACGAGTCTACGCTTGCTTTGCATAAAGCGTTATTGGATATGGAAAAAATGATGTGGGAACATAATAGACCAATGGCAATTTCGTTTATTGGAGGTTCTTGTAAGCTATGTAAAAATGGCTGTGGTAAAGAAAAATGTAATAATCCGTATATGTCAAGATCGCCGGTAGAGGCGTTAGGAATTAATGTGATTAAAAGTGCAGAAAAATACGGAATTGATATTGTTTTTCCACCCGGTGAATACATGTTGCGTTTAGGATTATTGTTGTGGTAAGGAGGAATTGTAATGACATACATATTTTTAGTTGCTGGAAAGGGTTCAAGATTGCACCCGTTAACCCTGAACCATCCAAAATCGTTATACAAGCTGGATGGCGAAGTTACCGTTTTGGAACGAATGGTTGCTCTTATTAAAAAACATGATTCCGAAGCGGAAATTGTTATTGTAACGGGTTTTATGTCAGATTTAATTGAAGAAAAGATGAAAGAAAATGTACATTTTATTAGAAATCCGTTCTATGATGTTACAAATTCGATTGCATCTTTGTGGTTTGCGAAAGACTATTTGAATCGGGACGATGTTGTTATCATTAATGGTGATATCGTAATGGAAGAAGAGTTAATTAAAGATATTGTTTGTTCTTGGACAGAGAAGCCGATGGTTTTGCTCGACAGCTCAATTAAGACCGATGGAGATTACAATGTACAGGTTGAGGATGATGTTGTTCTTGTCATGAGCAAGGATTTGAATGATTATTATGGCGAATATGCCGGTGTAACAAAACTTGAGAAAGAATCTGCGCATTTGTTATCCAAAGAGATTTCCTACATGGTGAATAACCATATGCATGATCAGTGGTATGAAAATGCATTGGTACAAATGATATTTAAAACAGATTTTAAGCTGTATTATAAAGATATTTGTGATTATAAATGGACAGAAGTGGATTGTGTCAGTGATATGCTTTTAGCTAAAAAAATACACAATCAAGAAAAATAGATTTCGAGATAAAAGTATTTTGAGTATCAAGAAGGAAAGTGAGTTCTATGTTCAAAAACAAAACCTTACTGATTACCGGCGGAACGGGTTCGTTCGGAAATGCCGTATTGGACCGGTTTTTAACAACAGACATTGGGGAGATTCGTATTTTCTCCCGTGATGAGAAAAAGCAGGATGATATGCGTCACGAGTATCAGGCGCGCTTTCCCAAAGAAAGCGAAAAGATTAAGTTTTATATTGGTGACGTCAGAGACCTTGCAAGCGTAAAAAACGCGATGCATGGCGTGGACTACATATTCCACGCGGCAGCCTTAAAGCAGGTGCCATCGTGCGAGTTTTTCCCGATGGAAGCAGTCAGAACGAATGTCATCGGAACGGATAATGTCTTAACCGCTGCGATTGACGCAGGCGTGAAAAAAGTCATCTGCCTTTCCACCGACAAAGCGGCATATCCGGTCAATGCGATGGGAACGTCAAAGGCAATGATGGAAAAGGTTGTCGTTGCAAAATCAAGAACTGTATCGCCGGACAAAACAATGATTTGCTGTACCCGTTACGGCAATGTTATGTGCTCCCGCGGCAGCGTCATTCCGCTATTTATCGAGCAAATCAAGGCGGGAAAACCGTTGACGGTGACCGAACCGAAAATGACTCGCTTTATTATGAGTTTAGAAGAAGCGGTTGAGCTGGTTCTGTTTGCTTTCGCTAATGCTGAATCCGGCGATATTATGGTACAAAAAGCGCCGGCTTGTACGATTGAGGTTTTGGCACAGGCAGTGCGTGAGCTGTTTGACAAGGAAAATAAGAGCGAAATTAAGGTTATCGGTATCCGCCATGGAGAGAAAATGTATGAAACGCTTCTTACCAACGAGGAGTGTGCCGGCGCGATTGATATGGGTGACTTTTTCCGCGTGCCTGCGGATAAGCGTGACTTAAACTATGATAAGTATGTCGTTAAGGGCGATACCGAGCGTCAGGAATTGTCCGAATTTAATTCCGATAATACCGAGCTTTTGACGGTGGAAGAAGTCAAGGAAAAACTCCTGTCTCTTTCCTATATCCGTCAGGAGTTAGAGGAGTGGGGTAAGTAATGAAAAAGGTTTTGGTGACGGGCGCAAAAGGCTTCGTGGGCAAAAATCTTGTGATGGAATTGCGCGCAAAAAATCTTGCCGAGGTCTATGAATACGATATTGATACTCCACAGGACAAGCTTTCGGAGTTTTGTTCGGATTGCGATTTCGTGTTTCATTTAGCGGGTGTCAACCGCCCGAAAGATGAGGCGGAATTTATGGAGGGTAATTTCGGTTTTACCGATACGCTCCTAAATACGCTCAAAGAAAAGGGAAACAAAGCTCCCGTTTTAATCAGCTCCTCCATTCAGGCGGCGCTCGATAATCCGTACGGAAAGAGTAAAAAAGCAGGCGAGGAGCGTATGGCTCGTTATGCAGAAGAAACGGGAGCCACAGTCTATATTTATCGTCTTGCTAACTTGTTCGGCAAATGGTGCAGACCCAATTACAACAGCGTGGTTGCAACCTTTTGCCATAAAATCGCGCATGACGAGGAGATTACAATTAACGACCCCAAGGCAGTGGTGAACCTCGTATATATTGATGATGTGGTGGAAGAATTTATTCGTGCAATGGAGGGAAAACCCAATAAAAATGGGGACTACTATAGCGTAGAGCCGGTTCATCCGGTAAGCTTAGGGAGATTAGCAGAGCTTTTATATTCGTTCCGTGACAGCAGAAAAACGCTTTCGGTTGCCGATATGAACGATGCGTTTGAAAAGAAACTGTATTCGACGTATTTGAGCTATCTTGCAAGAAATGAGTTTTCCTATCCCTTAAAAATGAATGTGGATGCCAGAGGTTCATTTACTGAATTTTTACGCCTTTCGGGGCAGGGTCAGGTTTCGGTCAATGTAGCAAAACCGGGGATTGTCAAGGGCAACCATTGGCATCATACAAAGAATGAGAAATTCCTGGTGGTCGCTGGGCGTGGAGTCATTCGTTTTCGCAACCCGATGGAAACGGAAATCATTGAATACTTTGTCAGTGGCGATAAACTTGAGGTGGTCGATATCCCAACAGGATATACGCACAATATTGAAAATATCGGTGATACGGACCTAATTACCGTAATGTGGGCAAACGAGCCGTTTGACCCGGAAAAACCCGATACATACTTTTTAGAGGTGTAGTATGCATTCAGTAAATTTTTTCCCAAAACTAAAGTTTGAAAAGATGCAATTTCTTGATTTTTTACATACCAATACAATTAAAGGCTTCGCAATTTTAATTATTATCATTTCGCATATTGGAAATGGTATTGGAGTTAGATTTTTTGCTCCGTTAGGTGGAACCGGAGTGGCAATGTTTTTAATTGTCTCGGGTTATGGGTTGTCAGAATCGTTTAAGAAAAAAGGGCTCAATCATTATTTCAAAAATAAAATTGTTAAAGTTTGGTTGCCATACATTATTTTTGAACTAATAGCCAGACAGCTCTATATATCCGATACAGCCTCAAATGCAATTTTGGATGTCCTGCTCATTAAGCCTTTGCATACATATGGTTGGTATTTAAATTATTTGGCATTTTGGTATATTGCATTTTTTGTAGTGAAAAAATGCAATATGAAATTTCCGAAATTGAATGAAATGGCAATGTATCTGATTTTGGCGGCGGTTATATTTTTGTTTTGTGGTGAATTAAGAGCGGAGCAGGCACTTTCTTTTGTGTTTGGTATAGTCCTATCGAAATATGGCTACACATTTATGAAAAAATGGAAAACGGCGATTGCTTTTTTCTTGATTGGGATAGTCTTTTTTGCAGCAAGACAGCCACAAGCGATAAGAAATGTTGAACGATTGTTTTATCTGTTTTGTATGATTAACAAACTATGTTGGGCCTTGAGTTTTATTTCGTTCATCTATTTATTTAATGTTCGAGTTTGTAATATGCTGCTTAATTTTTGCGGTGAATTGTCGTTTGAACTATTTTTAATTCATCGCTATACGCTTTTGTTTTTTCTAAAGCCCAGGACAATTTTAGGATTTTTTATATTTGCACTGACTAGTATTATATTATCGATACTTTATCGGTATGTCATTCAAGTACTTAATAATGTGTTAACTACAGGGGGAAATAAAAATGGGAAACCAACTTAAGCTTGCAACAATTGTCGGCACAAGGCCGGAAATTATTCGTTTGTCTGCGGTGATTTCTGCGTGCGATAAGTATTTTGACCAGGTGCTGATTCACACGGGTCAGAACTGGGATTACACCTTAAATCAGGTGTTTTTTGAAGAACTTGGCTTAAGAGAGCCGGATTATTATTTGGATAGTGTTGGTAAGGATTTGGGCGAGACGATGGGAAATATCATTGCAAAATCCTATCAGGTGCTTTCCGAAATCAAGCCCGATGCGATTTTGGTGCTTGGAGATACGAACAGCTGTCTCTCTGCAATTTCAGCCAAACGCCTCAAAATCCCGATTTTCCACATGGAGGCTGGAAACCGTTGCTTCGACCAGAATGTGCCGGAGGAAATCAACCGCAAGATTGTGGACCATATTTCTGACATCAATCTTCCGTATACGGAGCATTCCCGACGCTATCTGCTTTCGGAGGGCTTCCGCAAGGAGCATATGTTTGTGACAGGCTCACCGATGCGTGAGGTGCTGAAAAAACATGAGGAAAAAATTAATGCAAGTGATGTGTTAGAGCGCTTAGAGCTTGAGGCAGGAAAATATATCATCGTTTCGGCACACCGAGAGGAAAATATTGATAACGAAGAGAACTTTATGTCGCTGATGACGGCAATCAATACGATTGCGGAAAAATATCAGATGCCGGTGGTTTATTCGACGCATCCGAGAAGCAAAAAATGGATTGAAAAACGTGGCTTTACGTTCCATCCGCTGGTAAAAAGTCTTCAGCCATTTGGTTTCTTTGATTATAATAAACTGCAGAAGAACAGCTTTTGTGTGCTCTCGGATAGCGGAACACTTTCGGAAGAAAGTGCGATGCTCGGCTTTACCGGCGTTTTGCTCAGAAATTCCACGGAGCGTCCCGAGGTGCTTGATAAAGGTACGGTCGTCATCGGCGGTATCCGTGCAGCTGAGCTTTGTCAGGCGGTGGAGCTTGCCAAGGCGATGCAGGTAAATAATGAAGAAACCGTCATGGCGTGTGACTACGAAGACACTAATGTTTCGGTCAAGGTTGTAAAAATTATTCAGAGCTATACGAAAATTATTAACGAGTTTATCTGGAGAAAGTATTAAGAGAGAAGGAGGGGAGTAACGATGACAAAGGCATATCTCGATATGGTCTATCTGTTTTCCTGCGCAGTGTTGGGGAAAGAGCCGGAAAAAAGCAAGTGCCCTGATGTTGATGTCAGTGCGGTACGAGAAGAAGCGACTTTACAGGGCGTGTGGCCGTTTGTTCTTACTTCCCTGCAAAAGCTTCGAGATAAAGGCGAGCTTGCGGGCTGGGAACAGCAAATGGACAATTACAAAATGGAAATTCTATTTGCTGTGATGAACTATACCCAAAGACACACCTTAATGCTTGAAAAAATACGTCTTCTAGAACAACATAAGATTCCCGTCTGCATCTTAAAGGGCGATTCATTGGCAGTTTTGTACTCCCAACCCGAGTGTCGTATTTCCGGTGATGTGGATATTTTAATTCCGGCATATATGGAAGGCAAGGCTTCCGGCATCTTAAAAAGTGAGGGATTTGAGCTTTATACCAGACCCAAGGGACTTCCTCATGTCGAAGCAGACCACCAGCAGGCGGGACATTTGGAGATGCATGTGATGCTTTATGATGATGTGTCGGAGGAACAGTGGTTTCCGGAGCACGACAGTATCACAGAACCATTTGGGAAATTCCGTTCGGAGTACGGGGAATTTTCTCAATTAGGGCCGACCGATGGTGCGCTTTTTGTTTTTTTCCATTTTGTGAAGCACTTCTTGTATTCCGGCGGCGGTATCAAACAACTGGCAGATGTTCTCGTATATTTTCAAGCACATAAGGACGAAATCAATTATCAGCGGGTACAAGAGAAACTTGCGCAGGCAAGATGCAGTCGCTTGTTTGCCGCGATGGTAGGTGTAGGTGTTAAGTACCTTGGTTTTTGTGCGTCAGATTTTCAAATAATAGAGACAGACGAAACCTTGGTTGACCGCTTGATGGAAGATTTCGCTGAACGTGGGGGCTTTATGCGCGAAACAGATGCAAACGGAGTGATTTTTGTTTCCTATATAAAAGAAAGACTAAAGGAACGCGGGATTGAGGGAGATAGCTACCTTTTGAGAAAGCAGAACGAGAAGACAAGAAGTATGCTGTTTCCTACCAGAAAAACGATGGAAGAGAATTACCCGTATGTCAAAAAGCATCCGTTTCTTTTGCCTGTTGCATGGGTACACCGTGCGATTAAATTTGCATTTGGGAAACTTTGCGGGAGAAAAAAAGATAATGGTATTTACCGCAATGTTGAAGCGGAAAAAGAGATACAACAAAAACGAACGATACTTGCAAAGGATTTGGAAATGTTATAAAAAACACCTGTTGGCACATTGATTGCCAACAGGTGTTTTTTTATTGTTTTACGCTTCGTCGGAAACAGTAACGGTCTCAATGGTTTCGATGGTTACATCGCCTTCGTTTTTTGCTTTCTTCGCCTTTTTTCCTTCCTTCTTTTTGAACAAATCGGAAAGCTTGTCCAATAAAGAGGGAACTTTTTCAATAACATCTTCAATCGGGGAAGAGTTTTTCTCCATCGGGAGGAGCTTAATCTGACCCTGACCGACAACCATAAATGCGACCGGTTCAATGCTTGCGCCGCCGCCGGAGCCACCGCCGAAGTTTGCATTTGCATCGGGAGCGAGGCTTGCACGGTTACCAAATTCGCTACCGCCTGCACCAAATCCAAAAGAAACCTTGGAAATTGGGATAATCACCGTACCGTCTTTCGACTCAACTGCATCACCCACGATGGTGTTAACGTCCACCATATCCTTGATGCTTTTCATTGCAGTTTCCATTAAACCCTTGATCGGATGTTCTGCCATAGTTGACACCGCCTTTTCTTCATTATTATAATTTTCATGTACTAAATTTATTCAACCTCTATCTTTTCGATAAAGTAATTGACGATTTTTAATGCACGTGCACCAATGCTAATAATATGCACCGGACGGAACCGGAATATACTTTTGACATAAATGCGCATACACTCCGTATTAAAATCAGGAACAACATTTAAGTCTGCGTGCTTGACGGAAAGCATCTGGTGGATAGCTGCAAGTGCGCAAGAGGAGGATGCCCAGGCAGCACCGGTTGCAATTCCGGTTTTCGCCGCATTGTCAAGTCCAAAGTGCAGATGAAACATCAAAGATTCCACGATGAGCTCTTTTCGCAAATCGGAAAGCAACACACGAATCTCTGCTTTGGTTTCCTTGTAGGCATCACGAATGCCGTAAAAAATACCTTTGAGGCGCGAAAATGTCAGCTTTTTTTTCGGCTTTTCTTCCTTGGGTGTTTTTTCCTTCTTCTTTGTTTTTTCACTGACCGGGATGCGGATTTTCAGCGGAATTCCAAAAATACGAAGGCGCAAAAAACAGGTTTGCTTTGCATCCTGATACCTGTATTCCACTCCGACAGAAAGCGGCAGGAACAAAAATAAAAGGAGCAAAAGGAGAAGAATGCCTAAAATAGCAGCAAAAATAATCATTCGTTCACCTGATTCATTTCATCGACGAAAGAGACGAATTCATCGTCCTCTTCGCCGGTAATATGTTCGACAGAAATCTGTGCGCCGATACCGGTTTCAATATCCGGTAAATCGGATAGAGAAGACAGCCCGAAGCTGCGCAAAAATTCCTGCGTGGTAACATAAAGAATGGGTCTGCCCGGGGCGTCTAATCTTCCGCCTTCTTCAATCAAGCCGCGCTCGACGAGACGGCTCACCGGACCGTCGGAATTTACGCCGCGGATATATTCAATACTTCCGCGCGTCACCGGCTGATGATATGCAACAATGGAGAGTGTTTCAAGAGCGGCTGGGGAAAGCGTCTGCTTTCTGCGCGGCTCGGCAAGTGCCTGTACATAGCGGTAGTTTTGTTCAACAGTACAGAGTTGATACTCATCCTCTAAATGAATAATTTTCAGTCCACGTTCGTTTTCGCGGTAAAAATCGGAAAGCTTTGCAACTTCTGCCTCAATTTCTTCTTCTGTCAACTCCAAAATATCTGCAAGTTCCTTTTTAGAAACGCTCTCGCCGGCGGCAAACAAAATACTTTCTATGATTGAGCTGATGTTAAAACTCATTGGTAATCTCTCCATCTTTTAGCTTCGTAATAATAATTTCGTCACCCGTCGTGTCCACATAAACGATTTCCAACTTCATCATTTCAAGCAAAGCGAGAAAGGTTGCAACCAGCGCGGGACGGGTCTTGATATCTTCGAAAAGAGCAGTGAACGTTACACGTTTTTCACGGGTCAGGCGCTCTTTGATATAGTCTGCGCGCGAGGTAACCGAAACCTTTTCGTGCCCAACGATACCGGAAAACGAAGTTTTCGGGGGCGGCGCTTTTCGCTCGGTTTTATCTAAAATTACGGCAAAGGCTTCTAACAGCCTGTCCAAATCAAACTGCTGCGAGCTGTAATCAGGCGCACGCTTTTCGATGACGTCTGGTTGCTTGAAAAAGTGAAAATGTCCGTCAAATTCGTGTTCGCGCAAGAACTCGGATGCCTTTTTTATTTTCTGATATTCCTCTAATCGCGCCACCAAATCTTTTCTGGGGTCATCTTCCTCTTCTTCCTCGTGGCGGGGCAGAAGCATTTTTGACTTAATCAGTAAAAGCTCGGTTGCCATCAAAAGAAATTCGCTGGACAGTTCAATATCAAATTCCTGATACGCGTTTATATACTCCATGTACTGCGCCGTGATTTTGACGATAGGAATATCATAAATACTGACCTTGTTTTTCTTCAGCAGGTGGAGCAAAAGCTCAAGCGGCCCTTCAAAGACCTCAAGCTTAACCGAAAGCTGGTTTTCTTCCAAATCAAAGCCCTCCTACCAAAAAGAAAAGTACATTCAGAACCCCTTGTTGCAGGGTAGACAGTATTGGCGACAGAACATTGGTTGCCAATGCGAACACCAAAATCAGCCAACCCAAATGTTCATAGCGCATAATGTCGCGGTATAGCCAGTTGGGTAAAAACGACAGAAAAATCTTCGAACCGTCAAGCGGCGGAATCGGAATCAGGTTAAACACACCAAGACCGATATTGAGTCCGATAAAGGTCGAAAGAATATACGAAATCGGAATAAAAACATGTGCATTTCCACCCGCGGGAATCAGTGTCAAAATTTTTAAGACAATGACGCCTAAAAACGCAAGCAGAAAGTTTGACAAAGGTCCCGCGAGCGAAACCAAAGCGGTATCGCGTTTCGGTTTTTTGAAATAGTATGGGTTAATCATAACGGGCTTTGCCCAGCCAAAACCGAAGAACAACATACACAGAGCGCCGACGGGGTCTAAATGCTTTAGCGGATTTAAGGACAGGCGTCCCATTGATTTTGCTGTCGGGTCACCAAGCTTATATGCCATAAATCCGTGGGCAAGCTCGTGCGTCGAGATAGCAATCAGAACAACGACAGCGCGAATGAGTAAATCCATAAGATTCAAACCGCCCAAACGAAGCGGTCGCAAGAGCCCTAAAAGATACAAAACGCCACATCCAATCCATTTCCATGATATACCTATATTATACCGAAATTTTCAGTAAGTGTAAATAGTTATTTGATAATTTTTAATTCGTTCACAATTCGCCTACCCGGAAAATTTTAATTTTTTTCAAAAAAACTATTGACAAACCAAAAAATGTGGAATATAATGCTTATAAATTTGAATATCACAAAAAACGACTATGACGAGGACGGTCGGATTGCAAAACCGAAAGAGAGTTGCCGGTTGGTGCGAGGCAATGGCGGAGCGTTCCAATGACCCATCACCTCTGAGTCGGAGGACCGAAAGCGAAAGTGAGTAGACTCCTTCCGTAATGCTGCGTTAAGGCAAAGGACTTGTTAGAGTCCGGAGAGTGACGGAAATATTTTCCGTAATTTGAGTGGTACCGCGGGTTTTAATAACTCGTCTCAAAAGTTTTTTTGAGACGGGTTTTTTTGTTTTATTCAAATTCGTAATCAAAATTAGTTTGCGAAAATGAAGGGAGACAAGAAGATGGAGTACAGTTTAAAAGAAGTAGCAGAAAGAATCAAAGATTTGCGCGAAGCAAAAGGCTACACCCAGGAAGAGCTTGCAAAGCTTTGCGGTGTATCGCTAGAGGACTACAAGGTTTTGGAACAAGGTGAAACCGATTTTGCGTTTACATTTATTTATAAATGCGCAAAGGCTTGCGGTGTTGAAGTGGTTGACCTTTTAGAGGGTACAAGCACAACGCTTACCTCATTTGCTATCACGAGAAAAGGCGAAGGACTTAAAATTTTGAAAAAGCACGGCGTGGAGTACGATAACCTTGCGCCTAAATTCAAAGGAAAATTGGCAGAGCCGTTTTTGGTTAAGTTCCCTTACATCGAAGAAGAACAAAACGAGCCGATGAATCTCAGTTCTCATAACGGACAGGAATTTGATGTGATTGTCAAGGGTTCACTTAAAGTACAGGTTGGAAACCATGTGGATGTACTGAACGAAGGAGATGCTATCTTCTATAATAGCCTCATTCCGCACGGAATGATTGCGGTATCCGAGGGTGGCTGCGAATTTCACGCAGTCGTGTTAAATCCGCAGGAGGGTACAGTGAGCGAGGAATATCCGGAAGCCCCGTACGTTGCCGCAAAAGCTGCCGCACAAAAAGCAAAATCTGAAACAGTCGCAGATCAATTTATCGAATCATCATATGATGCAAACGGCGTATTTAATGGCATCACTTTCAAAAATGATGATAAGTTCAATTTTGCATTTGACTGTGTAGATGCTATCGCGGAAAAGAATCCCGATAAACTTGCGATGATGTGGGTGGCAAACGATAAAACCGACCGCAGATTTACATTCAGCGACATGAAGAAGTATTCGGCAAAAACCGCGAACTACTTTGAATCTCTGGGTATCCAAAAAGGCGATACTGTTATGCTGGTGCTGAAAAGACATTATCAGTTCTGGTTCTCGATGCTTGCACTTCATAAAATCGGTGCGATTGCAATCCCTGCAACCAATCAGCTGGTAGAGCACGATTTTGAATACAGATATAAAGCCGCAAAAGTCAAAGCGATTGTATGTACGGCAGACGGCGATGTTGCCGCTGAGGCTGAAAAGGCGGCCAAGAATTTCCCGGGAATGATTAAGATTTTAGTCGGCGGCAAAAGAGACGGCTGGAATGATTTTAATGTGGAAATGGAGCGTTTCAGTACGCACTACTTCCGTACAGAAAATACGCCGTGCGGCAATGATCCGATGCTGATGCTCTTTACCTCGGGAACGACGGGATATCCGCGTATCGCAACGCACTCATACAAATATGCGTTAGGGCATTATCCGACGGCGAAGCATTGGCACAATGTAAACCCCGATGGACTTCACTTTACGATTTCCGATACCGGCTGGGGTAAGGCACTCTGGGGTAAGCTCTACGGTCAGTGGCTCTGCGAGGCAGGTGTATTTACTTATGATTTCGACAGATTCCATTCGGAAGACATTTTGCCGATGTTTGCAAAATATAATATTACCACCTTCTGTGCGCCGCCAACGATGTATCGGTTCTTTATTAAGGAGGATTTGTCAAAGTATGACCTTTCTTCCATTGAATATGCAACCACCGCAGGCGAGGCGTTGAATCCGGAGGTGTTCAATCAGTTCAAAAAGGCAACGGGACTGACGATTATGGAGGGCTTCGGTCAGACGGAAACAACGCTTTCTATTGCAAACTTTGTCGGTACGACACCGAAAATTGGTTCGATGGGCAGACCGAGTCCTTTATATGATGTTGTTGTGTTAGACCCCGAGGGCAACGAATGTAAAACCGGTGACACCGGTGAAATCTGTATCCGGACCAAAGATGGTTCGCCTTGCGGTCTCTTTATCGGATACTATTTAGATGAAGAAAAGACAAATGATGTATGGTATGACGGATACTACCATACCGGTGACCAGGCAACGATGGACGAAGACGGATACCTCTGGTATGTTGGCCGTATTGATGATGTCATCAAATCTTCCGGCTACCGTATCGGACCTTTCGAAATTGAGAGTGTTATCATGGAGCTTCCGTATGTTTTGGAGTGCGCAATCACGCCGGTTCCTGATGAGGTACGTGGTCAGATTGTCAAGGCGACCATCGTACTGGTTAAGGGCAAGGAAGGAACGGACGAGCTGAAGAAAGAAATTCAGGAGTATGTAAAAACACATACTGCGCCATACAAATATCCGAGAATTGTTGAGTTCGTCGAGGAACTGCCGAAAACCATCAGCGGAAAAATCCGCCGTGTTGCTATCCGTGAAGCAGATAAGCAGAAGTAATTCTGTACGGAATTGATACAAAAGACAAACCGCTTGTTAGAGTAAAAAGCGCTCTATCAAGCGGTTTTTCACGTCTTGTGGGTTTTCAACAAAAAAAGAATGTTATTTTTTTATCAAAAAAACGTAAAATGATGTAGACTTTTGTCTTTTAAAGTGTTATAATTAATAAGAATAAAATAGAACAACTATGGCGTGAAATGCTGAGTGCGATTGCACTTGTTGTTTAGAACAAAAAGGAGGTTTGCAAGTTGAGCGAAAAAACAGTAATTGCATTCCATGAAACGGCGGAGCAGGCAGCTGCGCTTCAGAAGGTGATTGAAAATCACAAGGGTCAGGACGGAGCGTTGATTCCGGTTCTGCATGAAGCACAGGAAATCTACGGCTATCTGCCGATTGAGGTGCAACAAAAAATTTCTGAGGGCCTGGGTGTTACCATGGCAGAAATCTATGGTGTTGTAACATTCTATACGCAGTTCTCCACACAGCCGAAGGGCGAATTCAAGATTGGTGTTTGTCTGGGTACTGCATGCTATGTTAAGGGCTCCGGCGACATCTTGGAAAAAATCAAAGAAAAGCTGGGCATTGATGTCAATGAGTGCACGCCGGACGGTAAGTTCTCTATTGATGCAACTCGTTGTATCGGTGCTTGCGGTCTTGCTCCGGTTATGACGATTAACGATGATGTTTACGGTCGTTTGGTTCCGGAAGATATTGAGGGCATTTTAGCAAAATATATGTAATTGATGCGGCAAGGGCGATCGCTTTTGTATGCGACTTTATGTTTCAGATGAGATTCATCAGACAATGAAATGAAGGAAAAGAGGTCGAAGAATGAAGAGTTTAGCGGAACTTGGAACAATCAGAGAATCAATGAAAGATTGCGTTAATCTTCGTATAGACGAACATGCGGTTGCACCGAAAAAAGGTGCAAGAGCACATGTCTTGGTCTGCGGCGGTACGGGTTGTACTTCGTCAAGCAGTCAGAAGATTATCGATGAATTTGAAAAGCAGCTGGCTACAAATGGCCTTGCGGAAGAGGTTCAGGTCATTAAAACAGGTTGCTTCGGTCTGTGTGCATTGGGTCCGGTCGTTGTAGTATATCCGGAGGGTGCATTCTACAGTATGGTGCAGGTAGAGGATGTAGCAGAAATCGTATCCGAGCACTTGGCAAAGGGGAATGTCGTTTCCCGCCTGCTTTATGAGGAAACCGTAACAGATGACGGAATCAAATCTCTTTATGAGGTTGACTTTTATAAGAAACAGCGCCGTGTTGCACTCC
This sequence comes from Clostridia bacterium, assembly GCA_017399695.1. Lineage (GTDB taxonomy): Bacteria > Bacillota > Clostridia > UBA1381 > UBA9506 > RGIG1666. The sequence continues at coordinate 78,724 of JAFQBK010000004.1, forward strand.
GTAATTGCGGTGTGATTGACCCGGAAAACATCGAAGAGTATATCGCTGTTGACGGCTATCAGGCATTGGGTAAAGTCCTGACCGAGATGACTCCGGAAGAGGTTATTGAGGTAATTAAAGATTCCGGTCTGCGTGGCCGTGGCGGTGCAGGCTTCTCGACGGGTATGAAATGGATGTTTACTGCCCGTGCAGATGGCTCGAATGGTAAATATGTTGCATGTAATGCCGACGAGGGTGACCCGGGTGCATTCATGGACAGAAGTATCTTAGAGGGTGACCCGCATGCCATCATCGAGGCAATGGCAATTGCAGCTTACGCGGTTGGCGCTGATACCGGTTATGTTTATATTCGTGCAGAGTACCCGATTGCGGTTAAACGTCTGCAGATTGCAATCGATCAGGCAAAAGAAATGGGACTTTTGGGAGACCATATCTTTGGTACGGATTTCTCCTTTAACTTAGAGCTTCGTCTGGGCGCAGGCGCATTTGTCTGCGGTGAGGAAACCGCACTGATGACCTCCATTGAAGGTCACCGCGGTGAGCCGAGACCGAGACCGCCGTTCCCGGCAAACAAAGGTCTGTGGCAGAAACCGACGCTCCTTAATAACGTTGAGACTTATGCAAATATTACGCAGATTATTAATAACGGTGCAGAATGGTTTAAGACCATCGGTACCGAAAAGAGTAAGGGAACTAAGGTATTCGCACTGGGCGGTAAGATTAAAAATACCGGTCTGGTTGAAATTCCGATGGGTACCACCCTTCGTGAAATCGTTGAGGAAATCGGTGGAGGCATCCCGAACGGCAAACAGTTTAAGGCTGCTCAGACCGGTGGTCCTTCCGGCGGTTGTATCCCGGCATCCTTAATTGATATCGAGATTGATTACGATTCCTTGATTGAAATCGGCTCGATGATGGGCTCCGGCGGTTTGATCGTTATGGACGAAGATACCTGTATGGTTGATATTGCAAAATTCTTCTTAGAGTTTACGGTTGACGAATCCTGCGGTAAATGTACTCCTTGCCGCGTAGGTACGAAGCGCATGCTTGAAATTTTAGACCGTATTACCAAGGGTAATGGTTGTCTGGAAGATTTAGACCGTTTGGAAGAACTGGCTGACAGCATTAAGTCCACTGCACTGTGCGGACTTGGTCAGACGGCTCCGAACCCGGTACTCAGTACGCTCCGTTATTTCCGTGACGAGTATATTGCTCACGTTGTGGATAAGAAATGTCCGGCAGGCGTATGTAAAGACCTCGTAAGTTATTCCATTGTTGCAGACAAGTGTAAGGGTTGTGGAATCTGTGCGAAGAACTGCCCGGTTGGCGCAATCAGCGGACAGATTAAGAGCCCGTTCACTATCGATCCGGCAGTTTGCGTTAAATGTGGCGTTTGTATGGGTAAATGTCCGTTTAAGGCAATCGTGAACAAATAACGAAGGAGGGAAGCATACGAAATGGAAATGGTAAATATTAAAATCAACGGAGAAGCGATAAGCGTCCCGAGTAATTATACCATCTTGCAGGCAGCAAGACAGGCTGGAATTGATATTCCGACGCTGTGTTATTTAAAAGGAATTAATGAAATCGGTGCATGCCGTATGTGTCTGGTTGAGGTAAAAGGCGCAAAAGGTCTTGTAACGGCGTGTGTTTACCCGGTCAATGAGGGCATGGAGGTCCTGACCAACACCGAGCGTGTGCGCAGCGCGCGCAAAACGGTACTGGAGCTGACTTTATCCAATCACGAAAAGAAATGCTTGACCTGCCCGAGAAATCAGAACTGTGAGCTTCAGAGACTCTCTGATGAGCTTGGTGTTACGGACATCCCGTTTGAGGGTGAGACCATTCAGCGTGAGATTGATGCATCTTCGCCGTCTATCGTTCGTGACAACAATAAATGTATTCTGTGCCGTCGTTGTGTCAGCGTTTGTAAGAAAGTACAGACCGTTGGCGTGATTGATGCAAAAGAACGTGGCTTTATCACACAGATTGGTTGTACCTTCGATAAGCCGCTTAACGATACCGACTGCGTAATGTGCGGTCAGTGTATCATTGCTTGTCCGGTTGGTGCATTGTATGAAAAGGACAGCACTAAGGATGTTTGGGCAGCGCTTGCCGATGAATCCAAGCACGTTGTTGTGCAGACTGCTCCGGCAGTTCGTGTTGCATTGGGTGAAGAGTTCGGAATGCCGATTGGCAGCCGTGTGACCGGTAAAATGGTTACAGCACTCAGAAAGCTTGGCTTTGATAAGGTATTTGATACTAACTTTGCAGCAGACCTTACCATTATGGAAGAGGGTACCGAGCTCTTAGGCCGTATTAAAGACGGCGGTAAATTCCCGATGATTACTTCCTGTAGCCCGGGTTGGGTTAAGTTCTGTGAGCATAACTTCCCGGACCTTTTGGAAAACCTTTCTACCGCAAAATCGCCGCACGAAATGTATGGCGCAATCATCAAGTCCTACTACGCTGAAAAAGCTGGTATCGACCCGAAAGATATTTATGTGGTTTCGGTTATGCCGTGTACCGCTAAAAAGTTTGAGAGCGAAAGAGAAGAGCTTGCAGGCACCGGTTATCCGGATGTTGATGCAGTACTCACCACTCGTGAGCTTGCAAAGATGATTAAAGAAGCTCGTATCGACTTTACGAAACTCGCTGACACCGGATTTGACCATCCGTTCGGCGAAGAAGCCAGCGGTGCAGGCGTTATCTTCGGTGCAACCGGCGGTGTTATGGAGGCAGCTCTCAGAACCGTATCCGAAGTTTTAACCGGCAAATCCTTTGATGAAATCGAGTACAACGCCGTTCGCGGAACCGAGGGCATCAAGGAAGCAACCGTAACCATCGGCGACCTCGATGTTAAGGTTGCAGTCGCAAGCGGTCTGGGTAACGCAAGAGCACTTTTGGAAAAAGTACAAAAGGGCGAAGCAGATTACCACTTCATCGAAATTATGGCTTGCCCCGGTGGCTGTGTAACCGGTGGCGGTCAGCCGATTCAGCCGGCAAAGGTTCGTGCTGAAATCGACTTAAAGGCTGAGCGTGCAAAGGCAATCTATGATGAAGACAGAAGCCTTAAGGTTCGTAAATCCCATGAAAATCCGTACATCAAACAGTTGTACGCAGAATACCTGGGCGAGCCTTGCGGCCATAAGTCTCATAAGCTTCTGCATACGCACTATACTGCAAGACCGAGATTAAAATAATAAAATAACAGAGTCGCAGAAAATTCTGCGACTCTTTATTTTTTTATGTCGAATTTACTTGAAAGTGGAGGAGATTTTTAGTATAATTAACATATGTGGAATTTTGATATACAAAATTCCTGCGAGTCTTCGACTCACGAGCAGTCTTTCGACTGCGTATGTCAATTGACGGCGTCGTAAAAATGCTCTTGCAAGCAAGCATTTTTACTCCTGGTAGAATACATCTTTCAGTTGTTCACTGATTTTAGAATAGGGGTAATATGAGGAAAGGTTGTGAAACAATGTCGATGGTTGGGTTTGACAATGACAAATATCTGCAAATGCAGTCAGAGCATATCGGGGAGAGAATCGCTCAATTTGGCGGTAAGCTCTACTTAGAATTCGGAGGAAAGCTGTTTGATGATTATCATGCAGCGCGTGTTCTGCCCGGGTTTCAGCCGGACAGTAAGCTGAAAATGCTTCTGCAGCTGAAAGATAAAGTGGAGATTGTAATTGCTATCAATTCTTCTGACATTGAGAAAAACAAATTGCGTGGCGACCTTGGAATCACATATGATATGGATGTGCTTCGCCTGATTGACTGCTTCCGCCATATCGGTCTTTTTGTCGGCAGTGTGGTTATGACGCAGTTTACGGGTCAGCCGACAGCCGAGGCGTTTCAAAGACGATTGGAATCGCTTGGTGTTCGCGTGTACCGCCACTACCTCATTGATGGATACCCCTCTGATATTCCGAAAATCGTCAGCGATGACGGCTATGGAAAAAATGAATATATCGAAACCAGCAGAGAACTGGTGGTTGTTACGGCGCCCGGACCGGGTAGCGGTAAGATGGCGACCTGTCTTTCTCAGCTGTACCATGAGCATAAACGTGGAATCAAAGCAGGTTATGCAAAGTTTGAGACCTTCCCCATTTGGAATCTTCCGCTTCAGCATCCGGTGAATCTTGCTTATGAGGCAGCAACGGCAGATTTAAATGATGTAAATATGCTTGATCCGTTCCATTTGGAGGCTTATGGCGAAACAACGGTCAATTATAACCGTGATGTGGAGATTTTCCCTGTTTTAAGAGCAATGTTTGAGCGCATTGTGGGGAAATGTCCGTACAAGTCCCCAACGGATATGGGCGTTAATATGGCGGGAAATTGTATTACGGACGATGAAGCGGTGATAAAAGCGTCCCAGCAGGAAATTATCAGACGCTATTATACGGCTCTTTGTGAGCAGAGAAAAGGACTTTTGGGCGAAGATGTCGTGCTGAAATTAGAGCTTTTGATGAATAAAGCGGGTATCACACAGCACGAGCGACCGGTGGTTGCGCCGGCGCTGCAAAAAGCGGCGATTACAGGGGGACCAGCAGCAGCAATGCAGCTTTCGGATGGTACGATTGTAACCGGAAAAACTTCGGATTTATTAGGAGCATCTTCTGCACTTTTATTAAATGCGCTGAAAACCCTGGCAGGAATTGAGGACGAAGTTCACCTCATTTCTCCTGATGTTTTAGCCCCGATTCAGCACCTGAAAGTTGACCACTTAGGCAATCGTAACCCGCGTCTGCATACGGACGAGGCCCTCATTGCACTTTCTATCTGTGCGGCTACGGACCCGAAAGCAGAGCGTGCAATGGAACAGCTGGATAAGCTTCGCGGCTCGGAGGCACATTCTTCAGTAATTATCGGTGGGGTAGATGAAAAGGTATTCCGCCGCTTGGGCATTAACATCACCTGCGAACCGCAGTATCAAGTGAAACCGGTAAGTCATACGATAAAATAAGAATATAATATAAAACGAGCCATACCAATATAGGTATGGCTTTTCTATTTGCGTTTAATAAAATTTAGCAAGAAAAAAGCACCTGCGTTTTGCAGGTGCTTTTTGGTATCGTCAATTATTTGCCAGCAACGATGTCTTTTAAAGCTTTACCAGCTTTGAATGCCGGAACAGTAGTAGCCGGGATTTTGATTGCTGCTTTGGTCTGCGGGTTCTTACCGGTTCTTGCAGCGCGTTTTCTAGCTTCGAAAGTACCGAAACCAACCAGCTGGATTTTGTCGCCCTTCTTCAAAGAAGCGCCAACAACGTCAACGAAAGCGCCTAATACTTTTTCAGCGTCTTTCTTGGTTACGTCAGCTTTTTCAGCTAACAGTGCAACTAATTCGGTCTTATTCATCACAATTCCTCCTAAGTATATAAAATAATAATATTGATATAGCAAACTGCTATATTACACGATGTCAGTTTGTGCCTTTGCCTCTTTCCAAAGCTTGTCCTGTTCATCAGCAGTCATTTCAGAAAGCGGTTTTCCTAAAGCCTCGGCAGCGTTTTCGACTGCCTCAAAACGAGTAATGAATTTATCGGTAGAGTGGTTAAGCGCAGTTTCGGCTTTGATATCCGCAAAGCGAGCCACATTGACTGCTGTGAAAATCACATCGCCCAACTCGTCCTCAATATACGCTGTATTGCCGGAAGCAATCGCATCCTCAAGCTCTTTGATTTCGCTTTTTAATTGTGAAAGCACATCAGAAATATTTTCCCAGTCAAGCCCTGATTTTGCAGATTTTTTAGAAACCTTTTGCGCACGCATTAAAGCGGGTAGATAGGAACAAACATCCTTTAAGTCCTGCGTGATAGAGGTGTTACCCTTTTCCTTTTGTTTGTTCTTATCCCAGGTGTCCAGCACTTCCTCAGGTGTTGCGGCCTTATCCGTACCAAAGATGTGTGTATGACGGGAAATCATTTTGTCGCAGACGTGACGGAGAACGTCGTTTATCGTAAAGGTTCCATCGGATTCGCCGATACAAGAATGGAATACGACCTGCAAAAGCACATCGCCCAATTCGTCAGCAAATGCATCCTTGTCTCCGCTGTCTAAAGCTTCGATAGCTTCATATGATTCTTCAATGAGATTCATCTTCACGGAATCGTGCGTTTGAACGCGATCCCATGGGCAACCATCCTCACTTCGCAACATCTTTATTATACCAATTAAATCGTCAAAAGTATAGTCTTTTTTTCCTATATTCATAAAATTTTCACCTATTCCCAAAAATTATTATATATTTTTAGTGATTTCGCCGAAAAAATGGGGATTATTCTCGTATTTTCGGTGAAAATGTCACTTAATTTCGCTTAGTTATGGCGCTAATGTCCTCTTTTTTGAGTGCTTTGGTAAGGAGTAAGACGCCGAAATATATGATTGCAGCGGCGAAAATAGCAAAGAGCAGTGCCAAAGCCGTCTTCATTTGCATTCCGGATACCAGCGGAGTAATTGGTGCATTCTGCGGCAAGAAGCCGATGAAGCCTGAAAGCGGAGCAGCGCCGATTAAGTTTGCTGCAAACTGATAGCAGATAACTGCACCAAAAGCCATCAAAATTGCCGCCAGAATCGGTTTTAGGATATTGTCCCAAACGGAGAACTCAGGACGAATAATTTTTGCGATAGAGACAAGATTTAACGCTGCTATCACTGAATAGCAAAGAATCGTCGATAAAGGTGCGCCTCCGATGTTGATTTCGCTGATTGGAATCAGGAAAAAGTTTGTTGCAATTTTGACCAAACCACCGATGGCCATATGCTTTACCGGAAGCATCACTCGACCGGAGGCCTGTAGGATAGCAGTGCTTACCGAGACAATGCAGACAAAGAGCACTGATATGCCGAGGACGGAAAGTGTACTTTGTGCGCGTGCGTTATCATAAACCACCGCAAGAATCGGTTCGGAAAGGATGGATAGCCCAATAGCACACGGCAACGCAAACAGCGTTGTCAAGCGGATGGATACCTCCGTAAAGGTACGGACTTTTCCGAGGTCACGGGTTGCAAATGCACCTGAAATTGCGGGCACTAAACACATCGAAAGTGCCGTGACGATGGTCAGCGGCAGATTAAACATCGGAACCGCATAGCCGGAATATGCGCCGTACAGAACCTCGGTTGCCTTTTCGGAAAGTGGAAGTCCAATGGCTGCTTCCTCTGCGGTCAGTCCGTAAAAGCCGGAGAGCGTTGCGTGCATCTCCGCAGAAACAGTGATTTCTGCCAATCGGTGACGAATGGTGAACAAATCAATGAGATTGGTGAGCGAAGAGACGGCGGCTCCTAACGTAATTGGAATGGCGATTGCTAAAAGCGACCATACAATTTGTTTCATACTCCGCATCGGTGCCGGATGGGGGAGCTTTATGACCTGCATCTTTCGTTTGTCGATGAGATATATAATAACCATCGAAAGGCAGCCCAAAAGGGCGCCGCCCGTAACACCCAAAACTGCGCCGGATGCGGAATTAATAATTCCTGTCGGCAGTAGGAGAGAGGCAAGGGCAAGTCCAATGACAAGCTTTCCAACGGCTTCTGCCACTTCGGAAATCGCGGTTGGAGTCATATTGGAACGACCCTGAAAGTATCCTCTGAATGCTGAAAGGACAGCGATAAAAAAGACCGCAGGTGCAATACACATAATGCCGAGTGTCGAATTTTCAGAGCCGACACTGTTTGCCAAAAGCCCGGCACAGAAAAACAGAACAAACGCACCCAAAAGACCGATGATGGTCAAAAGGGAGAGGGCAGCATAAAAGATGCGGCGTGCTTCACGCTCGTTATGCTTTGCCACGCTTTCCGAAACCATTTTGGAAACAGCGACCGGGAGACCGGCAGTCGCAATTACAAATAATATCGCGTAAAAGTTATATGCGCTGGAAAACAGTGCCATGCCCTCTTCTTTCAGAATATGAGCAAGAGGGATCTTAAATACAGCGCCAATAATTTTTACTAAGAAATTTGCCGCAACCAAGACGGCCGTTCCCCGTAAAAAAGATTGTTTTTTCATTCCTGACAAGTGATTTCCTCCTTTTGCAAAGCAAAGATATGAATCCAATATCAATGTATTGCCAAAGTAAAGATGATATTACTTTCCAAGACAAAAGCGGGAGAAAATGCGATCTACAATTTCTTCGGAAACCGTCTGGCCGGTAATTTCTCCAAAGGCAGAAATCGCATTGGTAATATCAATTCCCAATAGGTCAAAGGGAACAAGACCCACGGAGGAAATTGCAGCCGAAAGACATTCCTTTGCGGAAAAAAGCGCCTGCTTGTGACGCAGGTTCGTGATGGTGACGCTGTCATCTGCCGTGATTTCTCCCAAAGAAAACATCGAAGAAATCATCTCAGATAATTGCTCGGTTCCCTCACCGGTTTTTGCAGAAATACGAACCGCAGGGAAGTGTTCATCCAGACCGCAAAGTGCAGGGTGTGCCTCCAAATCGGTTTTATTGATGACCAAAATGGCCTTCTTTTCGCCCAGCTTTTCGGCAATCTTCAAATCTTCATTGCAAACCCCACGCGCTGCATCAATTAAAAACAGAACGAGGTCGGCTTTTTGTAAGTATTCCTCTGCCTTGTTGATGCCGAGAGATTCTACCGGATTATCGGTATCGCGAATGCCGGCAGTATCGAATACATTCAGAGTGAGACCGGCGAGATTTACGCGTTCTTCAATGACATCGCGTGTAGTTCCGGCAATGTCGGTGACAATCGCACGTTCTTTATCCGCCAACACATTCAGAAGCGAGGATTTTCCAACATTCGGCTGACCGATGATGACAGTGTTGATTCCGTCGCGGATGAAAGTTCCTCGTTCCGCGGACAACAAAAGAGCATCCGTTTCTTTTAGAATATCATTTAATTCATCAGAAAGCTGTGCTTCGCCCAACGCATCAATTTCCTCTTCGGGGTAGTCGGCACACACATCAATCTGTGCCATGATATTAATCAGTCTTTCGCGTAAGTTGGCAATTTTTCGTGAGATATTTCCCTCGAGCTGATGCGTCGCCGTATCAAGAGCAAGAGAGGAGGGTGCGTTAATCAAATCAATGACGGCTTCTGCCTGCGATAAATCCAAACGACCGTTTAAGAATGCGCGCTTGGTAAACTCGCCCGGGCTAGCTAGTACTGCACCGCTTGCCAAAACGGCACCTAAGACAGCGTTCGTGACCGTGATTCCGCCGTGGCAGTTGATTTCGACGGTGTCCTCGCCGGTAAAGGTGTGCGGGGCACGAAGTACTGACACAAGCACTTCATCAATCGTTTTACCGCCCAACTTAATATGTCCGTATAAAATGGTGTGGCTTTTTGCCTGCGAAAGCGTTTTCCCTTTCGGACTTTTAAATATTTTATCGCAGATACCAAAGGCCTCCGGACCGCTGATGCGGATAACGGAAATCCCTCCCACACCGTGCGGTGTGGCAACGGCGGCAATGGTTTCACAGAGCATGGTCATATCCCCTTAACTTGTTGTAATCATCTAAAATATCAGTCAGTGCATCCAAAAAATCAGCAATTTCGGAAAAGCGAGAGAGCAACCGAAAAGCACGGGTCACTTCCCTTTTAAATTCGCACTCGATGTAAGGTGAGGCCTCCGGGTGCGTGAGTGGGCATATCGTAGCTCTCGGGTCTAATATGATACGCACCGGGCTCCCGTGCCTAAAATACGGAATCAAAGGAAAAATCCGGCAGGATAGAGGCCTTAAGCTGCGCTCGCAGGGGCGGGTGCAGCATATCAGTTTAGCATTTTTCCCGTTTTTATATGTAAACTCGGAGTCTAATATACGAAAGCCATCCAAGCCTTTAAACAGAGCCTCTTCGCCGGGGAAGAGGTACATACCGACCTCATCCTCCTCGCTCGGCTGACAACAGAGCTTACCGCATAATTTGCCGCAATCAACCGGAAGCGGAGTAAGGGTATCGAGCCGCTCATAAATTGCTTTGTAAATTTCTTTGATATGCATTCTATTCTCCTGTGAAAAAGCGGTGCGGCAACGCCACACCGCATGTTAGTTTTTTTACGCTTTGTCTAAAGCTTCTTTTAAGAGTTTGTTAATCATCTGCGGGTTCGCTTTGCCCTTGGAAACGCGCATGACCTGACCAACCAAGAAGCCCATTGCTTTGTCTTTACCTGCCTTATAATCTGCAATCGACTGCGGGTTCTGCGAAAGAACATCGTTAATCATTGTAAGGATTGCACCCTCATCGGAAACCTGCGCAAGTCCCAGCTTTTCAACCAAAGCTTCCGGATCTGCAGGCTCTGCAAACATCGCATCGAGGACCTTTTTCGCTGCACTGTTGGAAATGGTTCCTTTTTCAATTAAAGCAATCATTTTCGCCAGTTGTGCAGGTGTAAATGGGATATCCGCCGGCTCTAACTCTTTGTCATTCAGGATTTTAGAGATGTCGCCCATCAGCCAGTTGCTGACTGCTTTCGGTGTTGCGCCGTCTGCTACCGCACCGTCAAAGAAATCGGCCATCTTTTTCGAGGAGGTCAGGATAAATGCATCATATTCCGGCAGACCATACTCGCCGATGTAGCGAGCCTTTCTCTGCTCAGGAAGCTCCGGAATGGTGCTTCTAATTTCCTCAACCCATTCATCAGAAACCACAATCGGAACTAAGTCCGGTTCCGGGAAATAGCGGTAATCCTGTGCGTCCTCTTTGCTTCTCATCGGGGTACTGATGCCTTTGACATCATCCCAACGGCGGGTTTCCTGTTCCACAACACCGCCTGCATCCAAAATTTCTGCCTGACGCTTTTGTTCGTATTCCATCGCGCGAACAGCAGCGCGGAAGGAGTTTACATTCTTCATTTCGCAACGGGTACCGAATTCTTTCTGACCGACCGGACGAAGCGAAAGGTTGACATCGCAGCGAAGCGAGCCTTCCTGCATCTTACAGTCGGAAACCTCAGTGTATTCCAAAATGGATTTTAAGGTTTCAAGATAAATGCGTGCCTCTTCCGGAGAGCGCATATCCGGCTCGGATACAATCTCAATCAGCGGTACGCCGCAACGGTTGTAGTCTGCCATGGACTCATTGCCGTAATCATCGTGAATCAGCTTACCTGCATCTTCTTCGATATGGATACGTGTGATGCCGATGCGTCTGGTTTCGCCGTCAACCTCAATGTCAATATAGCCGTTCTGGCAGAGCGGCAGGTCAAACTGCGAAATCTGATACGCTTTCGGCAGGTCAGGGTAGAAGTAGTTCTTTCTGTCCTGCTTTCCGTATTTGGTAATGGAGCAGTTGGTTGCAAGACCTGCCTTGATGGCATAGTCAACAACCGCCTTGTTAAGAACGGGGAGCGTTCCCGGCATACCGGTACAAACCGGGCAGCAACGGGTGTTCGGCTCACCGCCGAATTCGTTTTTACAACTGCAGAAAATTTTAGTTTTTGTCGAAAGCTCTGCATGGACTTCAAGTCCGATGACTGTCTCGTATTTCATTTTGTGTATCCTCCCTTACAGATTCGGTTTTACTTTGGTGATGGTTTTCTCGAGTGCATAAGCGGCATTTAAGACGGTTGCCTCATCGAAAGGCTTACCGATAATCTGAATGCCGATGGGCAGACCGTTTTTGTCATATCCGCAGGGAATGACAATTGCCGGCAGACCGCCGATGTTAACGGATACGGTACAAATATCAGCCATATACATCTCGAGCGGGTCGGAGGTCTTTTCACCGATGCCGAATGCAGTGGTCGGGGAGGCGGGCGTTACCAAAACATCGTAGGTTTCAAACGCCTTGCCGAAATCATTCATAATCATGGTACGCACCTGCTGTGCTTTTTTGTAATACGCATCATAGTAGCCGGAAGACAGGGCGTAAGTACCAATCATAATACGACGCTTTACTTCTGCGCCGAAGCCTTCGCTTCGGGTTTGGCAGTAAAGGTCGATTAAGTCATTAAATTTCTCTGCGCGGTAGCCGTATTTTACACCGTCAAAACGGGCAAGATTCGAGCTTGCCTCTGCAGAGGAAATCATGTAGTAGGCAGGAAGTGCATACTCATTGAGAGGCAGACTCATATCGCTAAATTCTGCGCCCTCTGCTTTCATATTAGAAAGAGCAGCGTTTACAGCAGCAGTTACCTCTTCGCTGATACCCTGACCAAAATATTCCTGCGGAACACCAATTTTAAGGCCACGGATATCACCGGTGAGTGCCGCTTCAAAATTCGGATGCTGGATGTTAACACTGGTCGAGTCCTTTGCGTCATACCCTGCAATCTGGTCTAATACCATCGCGCAGTCCTTAACGTCTTTGGTCATCGGACCAATCTGGTCAAGTGACGATGCAAACGCAATCAAACCATAGCGGGAAACGGAGCCATAGGTCGGCTTTAAACCAACACAACCGCAAAGAGCGGCAGGCTGACGAATGGAGCCGCCCGTGTCGGAGCCGAGGGTAAAGAAGGCCTCGTCGGCTGCAACGCTTGCAGCACTACCGCCGGAGGAACCGCCCGGAACTTTAGTAATATCATAGGGGTTTTTCGTTTTCTTATAGTAAGAGTTTTCCGTAGAAGAACCCATTGCAAACTCGTCCATGTTGACCTTACCCAAAAGTACGGTATCAGCACCGGCAAGCTTTTCGGTTACGGTCGCATTATACGGGGGCTTAAAGTTATACAGCATTTTGGAAGAACAGGTCGTCAATACATCTTTCGTACACATATTGTCCTTTAATGCCATCGGAACACCGGCGAGTGCGCCGACTTCTTCGCCTGAGGCAATTTTTGCATCGATTTTTTCAGCCTGTGCGATTGCTTCGTCACCCAAAACGGTTACAAAGCTTTCCACCTTGTCTTCTACCTGTGCAATGCGGTCTAATGCGGACTGCGTTGCTTCTTTGGAAGAAATCTTCTTTTCTTTAATCATGTCACGAATTTCGTGCGCTGTTAATGTATATAAATCCAATTTTGTCACCTCTTTCAATTCGTAAATTTATTATTCAACAACCTTAGGAATCAAAAAGCCTTCGCCGTCCGAGTCAGGAGCATTCTTTAAGATTTCCTCTCTCGGGAAAGACTCGGCGATTTCGTCTTTCCGGAATGCGTTCTGCATCGGGATTGCGTGAGCCGTCGGAACGACGCCTTCGGTGTCAAGCTCGTTAAGCTTATCGGCAAAACCGATGATGCTTCCCATATCTTCCATCAGTCGTGTGGTTTCTTCTTCTGTAAGGTTTAAGCGTGCAAGCTTTGCTACGTGCAAAACCTCTTCCCTGGTAATTTTCATACCCTTATCCTCCTCATATTTATTCATACCGATATTCGCGGTATCATTTTCAAGTAGCCTATTATTTTGTGGTTGCATCTTCAAACAAAGTTTCGTCTTTTTCCTCTTCAGCTTTTGGCATTAGATGCTTATCCATGACGTTCCATACATAATAATTCATCGTATAAGAAGACCATACGATTAAAAACAAAGCCATTAAAAGAAGCCAAAGCAGCGGATAGTTGTAAAGTAACAAGATATGAACCGCACCGATGACAATAAGAATCAGCGTGTTTTGCGGCAATTTAGCAATGGCTAAAATAAATGAATTTTTAATGATTTCCGTAAAGCGCATTTCAAAAGTAATCATTAAGGGGTACAGATAAAAGCTTGCAGAAAACAGAATCGCACCCAAAAGAATGGTCAGCCCGAACAGGATACCGATGTTGATACCGTTTGCGATAAAGAAGTTGCGGTACCAGAAAAATGCGGTAATAAACAGATAAATCATCACGCATTGCAGAATACTCATCAAAAGTCCTTGTTTCCAGTTTTTCTTTGTGTGCTCAAAAAAATCCGAGCATAAAAATGCGTGCTCCTGACGGGAGTAGTTGCGGACGATATAAGTAAGACCTGCGGTGAACGGACCCGTCAGCATAAACGGCACAAAGGGCAGAATCGGCGGAAGAGCCTTAGAGTTGATGACTGCATCAATATAAAGAATAGCATTTTCTCCATACAGATATGGTATAGCAAATAAAAGTGCCGCGCCGAAGAAAATCACGTTGCACGCAAAATATAAAAGGTTCAGCTCCATCATTTTCCAGAACTTCCTGCCTAAAATATCAAAATAGCTGCGCTTTGCGGCTTCTTCTTTGCTGATTCCTTTGCCCGGTGTCGCATAGTTTGTGTTAAAAAGTCCCATAAAAGTTCCTCCTGATATTAGTTCGATTCCCGTACTTTTCGAAGCATTGTCCGAATGGGGTAGTGCTTGGGAAGCTTTAAGCGAATGATTTGCTGTGCGTGCGGACAGGAGTCAATCTCCTCTCCGTCTTCATTTTTCATCTTGTCGACCGTATAGGTGACGAAATCTTCGACGGGCGGTACGATTTCTAAGGTATCACCTGTAAAGAAGCGGTTGCGCTGCTCGATGAGCGTTTCGCCGGTTTCTTCATCGTAGCCCACTACCATACCAACTACCTCATAGGTGCGGATGTAGGCAGACGAGCCATACACCTGCGCCTCGCTGTCAGGCTTTCCCAAATAAAAGCCGGTGGTGTAGTGGCGGTTGCTCACCTTTTTTAGCTCTTCGTTCCATTTTTCCTGGAATATATATTTTTCCGGATTTTCAAGGTAGGAATCAATCGCCTCGCGGTAGGTCTTTACCACGCTTGCGACATAGTATTCGGTTTTAACTCTGCCCTCAAGCTTAAAGCTGGTAATGCCGCTTTCAATCAGCTCGGGGATATGTTCTATCATACATAAGTCACGGGAGTTAAAAATAAAGGTTCCCCGTTCATTTTCAAATACATCCATATATTCGCCCGGCCGCTTTTGCTCTACTAAAGAGTAATTCCAACGGCAGGGGTGTGCACATTCACCCTGATTGGCATCGCGGCTTGCCATATAGTTGGAAAGCAGACAACGGCCTGAATAGGAAATGCACATTGCTCCGTGCACAAAGGCTTCCAGCTCCAAATCGGACGGAACATTCTTGCGGATTTGTGCAATTTCGGAAAGGGAAAGCTCCCGCGCAAGCACCACGCGTTTCGCACCAAGGGTATGCCAGGCAGAAACAGTTTGGTAATTGACGTTGTTTGCCTGTGTGCTGACGTGCAGGGGGATGTCAGGCACCAACTCCTTTGCCAGAGTAAATGCGCCCAAATCGGAGATGATAAGCCCATCCGGCCCGAGTTCGTTCATTTCCTCTAAAAATTTCGGAAAGGCATCAATATCTTCGTTGTGCGGAATGATGTTTGCCGTAATGTAAATCTTTTTCCCTCTTTGATGGGCAAATTCAATTCCTTCTGCCAGTTCATCGTGGGAAAAGTTTTTCGCCGCTGCACGCAAAGAAAACGCCTCGCCACCGGCGTAAACCGCATCGGCACCATAGGTGATTGCCATTTTCAGCCGTTCTAAATTTCCGGCAGGGGCAAGCAATTCAATCGGATTCATCGTTTTATCCTCTCAGTTTTTTCAAAATATCATCGGCGACCGAACGGGCATCCAGTCTGCACTTTTCATATAAAAGCGCAGGGGCACCGTGCGGAACGACGGGATTTTCGTGTGCTTTAATTAATAATTTTGCTGTCTGATTTGTTCTTGTAAGAATTGAGGCAACCGCTTCGCCGACCCCGCCCCGACGCACACCGTCTTCTAAACTGACGAGCAGGGGATAGGTTTCGGCAAGACCGCGAACCGTTTCTTCGTCGAGTGGAGAGAGTGTCCGCAGATTGAGGACAGCAATATCCAGCCCTTCATTTTCCAAAAGTTCTTTTGCTTCTAATGCTTGCTTAAGCATCGTACCTGCAGCAAGGATACAGGCATCTTTGCCGTTTGCGGCAAGATGGGGCACACCAAGCTTAAATTCAGGTGCATTTTCGGTTACCGCTTGTTTTGAACCACGCGGATACCGAATTGCGATGGGACCTTGATGCTCTGTCGCCGCATAGCGAAGCATTTGCCCGAGCTCTGTAAAATTGGCTGGAGCTAAAACCGTCATATTTGGCATCGCGGATAAAAAACTGATATCGTAAACACCCTGATGTGTTTCTCCGTCTTCGCCAACAATACCAGCACGGTCCACACAGAAAACGATGTGCAGATTCTGCAGACAAACATCGTGGAGCAGTTGGTCATATGCCCGTTGCAAAAACGAGGAGTACACCGCAAATACGGGAGTATATCCGCCTTTAGAGAGCCCTGCGGCAAAGGTAACCGCATGCTGTTCGGCAATTCCTGCATCAAAAAACCGTTCGGGGTACTTTTCTGCAAAGTCCGAAAGGCCTGTCCCAATTGGCATTGCGGCACTGATGGCGCAAAGCGAGGGAACTTCCTCTGCCAACGAAACCAGTTCTTTTCCGAAGGCAAGAGAATAATTTTCCGTTTGCGAAGAAGATTTCGGCATGCCGCTTTCAATGTCAAAGCGGTTGATGCCGTGATATTCAGCAGGGGATTCTTCTGCAAAGCGATAGCCCTTTCCTTTTTTGGTTAAAACATGAACCAAAACGGGGCCCTGGATACGTTTTGCACTTTCTAAGACATAGCGCAGAAGCTTCATATCGTGACCATCAATCGGTCCGAAATAAGTAAAGCCAAGGTCTTCAAAAATCGTTGTACTCGTCAGAAGATGACGGAAATTATCCTTTAGCTTTTTTAGGGCGCCGAGAATCGGTCTGCCGATGCCCGGGATGCCAAGCAATATGCGCTCCATACGGGCTTTCATTTTGTAGTAACCCGGCTTGGAGCGGATTTTGGTTAAGTAAGTAGAGATGCCGCCGACGTTTTTGGAAATCGACATTTCATTGTCGTTTAAGATGACGATGAAATTCTTTTTGATCGGGCCGGCATCATTTAAGGCCTCGTAAGCCATACCGCCGGTCAAGGCACCGTCACCGATGACTGCGGCAACATAATGGCCCTCGCCGGATAAATTCCGTGCCTCGCAAAGACCTAAAGCGGCAGAGATGGAAGTGCTGGAGTGACCAGTGTTAAAAACATCATATTCACTTTCTTCCGCCTTGGGAAATCCCGACAGACCGCCGTATTGGCGAAGCGTGTGAAATTGCTCTTTCCGACCGGTTAAAATCTTGTGCGCATAGGTCTGATGCCCTACATCCCACACGATTTTATCCTGTGGCAGGTCAAAGGCCTGATAAATGGCGAGGGTCAACTCGACAACGCCGAGGCTGGAGGCCAGATGCCCGCCGGTTAAGGAGACTGTGTCAATCATAAAATGACGCACTTCTTCCGCGAGACGCTTAAGTTCATCAAAGGATAATTGCTTAACATCTGCCGGACAGTTAATTTTGTCTAGTATATCGTACATATTCTCACTCTTTTATTCTCTTTCGTATCGGACGCTCTAAAAAACGCTTGATATAAAAGAATTTATTTTCAATCGGGTCAATGGGGTTGACTAAAACGGTATAAAATCCCATCCGGTTTCCGCCCAGCACATCGGTAAAAATCTGGTCGCCGACCAAAGCGGTCTCGGAAGGTTTTGTTCCCAAAAGGAAAAGTGCTTTTTTTAGGTTTTTCTTGCGTGGCTTTTTTGCGCGGCTGATGGCGGGAAGCCGGAGCGATTCATTGAACCGAAGCACACGATCTTCTTTTCCGTTGGAAATCAGGCAAATACGAAAGCCAGTTTCTTCGGCTTTTTTTAAGAATTGGGCTGTGCGCTCGCTCGGAAGAGGAGTCCTGTGACTTTCCAAAGTATCGTCAATATCAAAAATAATTCCCCGAATACCTTTTTCGTAAAGGGATGATAAGTCAATCAAACCAATATGATCCGCTGTTTCATCCGGCAAAAATCTTGACATCGGCAGTTCTCCTTCCGCCATAATTTGCACGAAAAAAGACACAAAAGGCACCTTTTATCGCACAATATACCTATATTATAATATCATAGCATAAAACTGCCTTTTGGTAAAGGGGAAAAAGACTATTTTTTTTGATTTTTCTTATTTTTTTTGAAAATTTCATAAAAGCCCATCAAAAAGAGGAAAATGCCGAATAATTTTTTTAAAAAAGCGGCTTTCAGCACAAGTGCAAGCAGGGAACCGCCAACGGCGCCCAAAACGCCCAGTCCCATAATCGGAAAGGCGATTTTAAAGTTTACGGATTTGTTTTTGATGTGCACAAACAGACTGATGGCGGCGGTGGGAAGAAAGTAGAGCAGATTGACGCCCTGCGCGGTGTGCTGGTTTACGGAAAGAAACAGCGTAAGTGCAGGGATTAAAATCGTGCCGCCGCCGATGCCCATGCCACTGATAATGCCGGAGAGTAAGCCTGAGAGAATGGAAAGTAGTATCTTCATGAAAAAAACACCATCCTAAATGCGGCAACCAACATAAAGGCGCCGAAAATTTTTCTGATGGCTGGTCCCGTCAGTTTTTTTAAGAGCTTTGCTCCGATAAAACCGCCGAGAACACCGCCCAAGGAAACCCATAAAGCGAGCTTAATATCAAGAGTTCCCGAAAAACCGTAAAAGAAGAGGCTGACAATGGTAAAGCCTAAAATGATTAAAATGGCGGTGGCGTGCGAGGTGTGTTCCTCCTGGTCTAAGCACTCCTCTAAAAACGGGACAATCACCGTACCGCCACCACTTCCAAACAAGCCGTTTAAGAAGCCTGCCAGGAGACCGCCGGCGGCATAAATGACATAAGGACGTCTCAATGCGCGAGACAACATATTTTTTAATTTCATAATTGCGCACTCCTTTGTTTTTTTATAGCTTTTCGTTTTTGGGGTGGAAATATGAGTCATTTGAGGCAAAAATTGCGGATTGAACCCTATTTTCAGCTATGTTATACTGAAAATAGTGAGGAAGGAGGGCAGAACGTGAAAGGTAATCAGGGGAAAGCAATCAAAAAATTGCATTGGTCAGCAGAAAAGGTCTTAAGCTACGGACTGTTTGCGGCAAATCTTTTGCTTCTTTTGGCGTGTCTTACAAATCTTTATGATGTGGGTTTGTCCATATGGATGGTGCAAACGGCGGTTTATCTGTTTTCCGAGAGCATCATCGGAGGTCTGCTTTTGGATGTCATTGCAAAACGAATGGGCTTAGAAGATAAAAAATGAGGTGTAGTGATGAGTTTCACTACACCTCATTTTGTGTGGTATGACTGAGCATTTTACTGCTGCACATATCACAACCCGTACAGTAGGAAAGCGAGCCGGAAAAAACGCGCCGGATGGTGCGGAACAGTTCACGGTTTCTGATTTGTTCCGCGTGATGAACCGTAATGTGCTTTGGTGCAAGCGTTATTAACATACTGATTAAAAGGTCGTCGAAATTCGCACTTTCCGGAATGTCCCGCGGGTCAACAAAGTCGGAAAGACATTCGTCGGTGATGTCTTCTAAACATTCAGAAAAAAGTTCATACCGCCCGTCGGCAGTAACGCAAATATGCACAATGGACGGACGCTCTTCCTGAATACTGACAAAATAGCGGAGCAGACTGATAAAATCCTCGTATTCGTGTCGAGTGATGCAGTTTTCCACCAGCTTTTCGGCGAGGGATTCTAACAGCGCCTCATAGTCTTTTAAGCGGAAAGAGACAAAGCCGTCGACAAGCATTTTAGAGTCCTCGGCAAGATAATTATAAAGACTTAAGAGCACCGTTTTTTTGCGTGCCTGATAGCCGCAGGTACGGTCGTCTGTAAAATATTCTGTATTACGGAGGATTTCCCTTGTCTGCGCAGGCGTCAATTGGGGATATTTTTCACATAGAATTCGCCGAATCATGGGTGCTTCGTAACGCTCGATGATATATTCTGCCAATGACTGCATAAAGCTGTCAAGCGCAGTCCCGTCCCCTTTGGATTCAAATAAGACGGTATGGATACCGTCTTTGTTCGTAGCGGGAGCAAAACGAACTTTTGTATTGCACGCCGCATTTTCCATCATTCGCTTTTTTAATTGATTCAGGTCGCCTCGGACTCCGAGCACTACCTCTTCTGCCACAAATTTCACTCCTTTTGCAAACGGTTGACAATCTACCGTTATTATGAGCGAAATTCAGACAACTATACTCATAACTGTACCGATATCTGTCAATGGTTTGCCGTTGATGTCACGCACACGGACGCCGTGTTTTTCACAAAAATTGTAAATGGCGATTTCATCGGGGTGCGATTTTAGACTACCGAAAACCAAAAGCTCACGCCTTGCCGTAAGACCGGTTGCACCACCGAAGAAACCGCAGTTGTAGCCGGGAAGAGAAATGTCTGTTTGCGCAATTAAAAGAACATCTTTCCCGGCATTTTTTGCTGAGCGGGCAATCGATGGGTCCGCGGTGATTAAGCCATCATCAGAAACGATACAGGAGGAACATTTTGCATACCCTTGTTTTGTTGCGAAAAAAGAAAAGCCTTTTTCTTCTGCCATACGCAAAATCAGTGCATCAACCGCCGCCGGATGACCTAATAAAGATTTGCCCGCTCTTGCTACATTATATGCAACATCTTTGGGGTAGTGACTTTTAAGCAGGGTTTTTCCTTGTACTAATTTTACGCCATAAGGAGAGAGTAAAGTTTCATAATAGGAAAATACCTCGGGAGCACAGATGACGGTGCCGTCACCAAAATCAAATAAAACCATATCCGGATGCGCGCAAACGGGCGGGGCAAGGTGAGGACAGCATACCGTCGGCAAAATAGTATAGTCCTGACCGAAAGCGTCGTTGAGCTTTTCAATATAGCGTACATCTGCCAGAAGAATTTCCATTTTTCCCTCTCCTTTGCTTGTTTTTTTCTGAAAAAAGTTGTATAATTATTTTATACTTTAGAAAGAAAAAAATCAAGATTCCAAACAGGAGGAAACAAGAATGGTTGTTGTTTTTTTGGCAGAGGGCTTTGAAGAAATCGAGGCTTTGGCTACTGTTGATATTTTAAGACGCTGCGGGATAGAGGTAGAGACGGTTTCTATTACGGACGAAAGAACGGTTACGGGTGCACACAAAATACCGGTGCTTGCAGATAAAAATATGAATGATATGGTGGCAAATGGTCTGGAGGCGGTGATTTTGCCGGGTGGTCTGCCGGGCTCAGATTATTTGCAGGAGAGCGGATTCGTAAACGACACACTCCATTCCTGCTTTTCGCGCGGAGCACTGGTGGCAGCAATCTGTGCTGCACCGAAGGTCTTGGGAGCGGCTGGTCTCTTAAACGGAAAGCGCGCGACTTGTTATCCCGGCTTTGAGGGAGAATTAAAAGGCGCGACGCACACAACGAACCGGGTAGAAATTGACGGAAATGTCATCACTTCCCGCGGCGCAGGGACGGCGCACGATTTTGCTTTTGCGATTGCTGCATATCTAGGAAAAGAAAAGGAAGCAAAAAAAGTTCGCGAAGCAATGCTTTACGATATCTAATTCTTGCTTTTTTGGCGGAGACAGTGTCATCTGTCTCCGCTTTTCTTTTTTACAAAAGGCATAGCCGAAAATAGCGCGCATAGAATAGATAATGGCAAACAAAGCAATAGAGAGAGGAAGGCTATGAATATGAAAAAATTTTTGTGTTTACTTCTGATTTCTACTTTAGTATTATCTTGCGTAAGTTATGCTTTTGCTGAGGCGACAATGCCCGAAATTTCAGCGCCATCAGCTGTTTTAATGGAAGCATCTACGGGTCGCATTTTGTATGAGAAAAACAGCCACGAAAAGCTCCCGCCGGCAAGTGTTACAAAGGTTATGACAATGCTTCTGGTTATGGAGGCAATCGATAAGGGGCAGCTTTCCATGGAGGACACGGTTCGCTGTTCGGAAGTAGCTGCATCGATGGGTGGCTCGCAGGTGTACTTAGAGCCGGGAGAGGAAATGTCGGTTCACGATATGTTAAAGGCGGTTGCCGTAGCATCGGGAAACGATGCGGCGGCAGCGCTTGGTGAGCATCTTGCAGGGAGTCTTGATGCCTTTGTGGACCGTATGAACGAAAGAGCAAAAGAGCTGGGGATGCAGGACACCCACTTCGTCAACTGTAACGGACTGGACGCGGAGGGGCATTTAACCTCTTCCCACGATATCGCGCTGATGTCAAGGGAGCTGATTTCCCATTCGGGAATTTATGAATTCACAAAGATTTGGATGGACAGCTTGCGTGGCGGTGCGTTTGGGCTTGTGAATACCAATAAGCTGATTCGTTTTTATGAGGGTGCTACGGGCTTAAAAACCGGTTCAACGGGTGCGGCGAAGTATTGCCTTTCTGCAACGGCGAACCGTAATGGAATGGATTTGATTGCAGTTATCATGGGAGCGGAAACCTCACAAAAACGATTTAACGACGCGAAAAGTTTGCTGGATTTTGGCTTTGCGAATTATACTTTGGCAAAAAGCCTTGTCAGTGAGGAAGAATTGGGGAGTATGGCGGTTGTGAAAGGAAAAAAGAGTTGCGTTGACCTTTCGGTCGGCGGAGACTATCAAATGCTCGTCAGTAAGCCTCGGGCAGCAGATATTGAAAAGAAACTGACGGTATCAGAATGCGTGGAGGCACCTGTGTTGAAGGGAGAAAAATTGGGCGAAATTTCTTTTGTCTTGGACGGAGAAGAAATCGGGAAAGCGGATATCGTCGCCAAAGAAGATGTGTTGCGAATGAACCCGGCAGAAATGCTTAGAAAGCTTGCCTTTCAGTTGTTTTACGGTGACTCTGAGGCGTAAGGAGCGGATTGTGGAGTATGATGAATTATGTATGGGCAGGGATGATAGCGGCATCTTATTTGTTCGCGTTTTTTACCGGGAATGTCGAGGCAGTGACCAAAGGAGCGATGGATGGTGCACAACGAGCAGTGGAAATGGTGTTCGGGCTTTGTGGTATGATGTGTCTGTGGACGGGACTTTTAGAGGTAGCGAGGCGCTCAGGACTGACGGATGCGCTTGCAAAACTCGTGCGCCCCTTACTTTCGCTTCTTTTTCCTGACCTCAAGAAAGAACCCGCGGCAAAAAGTGCGATTGTGATGAATATGACGGCAAATTTTCTGGGCTTATCCAATGCGGCAACTCCTTTGGGTCTTGCCGCAATGGAAGAGCTTAGTCGCATCAATGGGAAAAGTAAGCGTGCCTCTGATGCAATGTGTATGTTTGTTGTGATCAATACAGCGTCCATTACCCTGCTTCCCAATACCCTGCTTGCCCTGCGGTCAGCGGCAGGCAGTACAGATACCTTTGGAATTTTAGTGCCTGTCTGGATTTGTTCGATTGCTTCGGTTATTGTTGGCACGATGGCAGTTGCGATGCTTAGTCGAAGGGAGGCACGGCGCAGATGAGGATACTTTCTGTTTCTGTGATGCCGGTTCTGTTCCTTGTAATTATCGCATCTGGACTGTTTCGGCGCGTGCCTGTGTTTGAAGCCTTTACCGACGGGGCAAAAGAGGGGCTTAAGACCGCAGTGCGCATTTTGCCTGCGCTTGTCGGTTTGATAGCGGCAATTACGATGTTTCGCTCGTCCGGTCTCCTTACATTTTTAACCGGATGTTTGTCGCCGGTTACGGAGAAACTCGGAATTCCGGCAGAAATTCTGCCTCTTGCCCTTTTGCGCCCAGTATCCGGCAGCGGCTCTTTGGCTCTTGTGGAAGATCTCCTGACAGCACATGGACCTGATTCGTTGGTGGGGAGGATTGCATCGGTGATGATGGGTTCGACCGAAACCACATTTTATACACTTGCCGTTTATTTCGGCTCAGTCGGTGTGAAAGATACCCGTTTTTCCGTGTGGGCGGCGCTACTGGCGGATATGACGGCGATGCTCGTCAGTGTATGGGTCTGCCGCTATTTTTTTGGATAAATATTTGCATCAAAAAAAGACAGTTTTTGCGCTTTTTCTATTGATAAATTTTACTATTTGCGATACAATAAATAAATACGGAAAGATAAGGTTGGGAGGAGACGGCGAATGATATATGGTACGGGAATCGATATTGTTGAAATTGACCGCATCGAAAAAGCAATCCGGAACGCTAAATTTTTAGAACATTGTTTTTCGGCGGAGGAAATCGCGTACTTTGAATCCAGGAAATTTGCGCCGCGCTCTGTTGCAGCTAATTTTGCCGGAAAAGAAGCTTTTTCCAAAGCGCTCGGCACAGGGATTAGAGGATTTTCTCTGCGTGAGGTGGAAATTTTAAGAGATGACAATGGAAAATCGTTCATCTCGCTCTCCGGCGAAGCGAAAAAGATGGCAGACGAGCGGGGGATTACCGGCTTGTTTGTGAGTCTCTCCCATTCTGACAACTATGCGGTTGCACAGGTATTGGCAGAGAGATAAAGCACTGGGGAAAGGAAGAAGATTGTGCAGATTGTAACGATAGATGAAATGCGAAAAGCAGAAGCAACAGCTTTCTCTGAATACGGCGTTTCCTCGCTTGTGATGATGGAAAATGCTGCGCAGGGCTTTTGTGATGCGCTCGAAAAAGAATATGGCGGCGTAGAGGGGAAAAGCGTCTGCGTTTTTTGCGGCGGCGGAAACAACGGCGGTGATGGCTATGCGATTGCACGTCTGCTTTCTCTGCGAGGCGCAAAGCCATTCGTCGTTACGAAAAAAGACAGAGAGTTTCTTTCCGGCGACGCACGTACCAATGCCGTGCTTACCGAACAATTTGGGATTCCAATAAGCAGCAGTTGTCCGGCAGACGGTTCTTATGATATTGCGGTGGATTCGATTTATGGCATCGGTTTTCACGGTGCGCTTTCCGAAATGGATAGACAAATGACGGAGTGTATTAATCGTGCGCCTTATGTTGCCGCAGTAGATATGCCGAGCGGAGCAAACGCGCAAAACGGAAGCGTTTCTGAATCTTGCGTAAGAGCAAACCTGACAGTGACTTTCGGCAGAGCGAAGCTCGGTCAATTTCTATATCCAGCCAAAGAGCAGATAGGAAAACTGGTTGTTGTGCCGATTTCTGTGCCAAATCAGGTATGGGACGAGCTTGGCACGAGGCACAGCGTATTGACGGATGCGGTGTTTGATTTACTTCCGCTGCGTGCAATGGATTCCCACAAAGGAAGCTATGGAAAAGTGTTGGCGCTTGGCGGCTCAAAAGGGATGTGCGGTGCGGCTGTTTTGTCAGCGGAGGCAGTTTTAAGAAGCGGCGCGGGAATGGCGACTTTAGCAGTTCCCAATGTCATTTCCGAAATTGCAATGAAAAAGCTGACAGAAGTAATGGTTCTGCCCCTTAAAAGCGAGGGAGAAACAGTTTCTTCCGAGGCGTTTTTGCCCTTAAAAGCAAAACTGGATACGCAGGATGTGCTTTTGATGGGCTGCGGACTCGGCAGAGGATACGGAGTAGAACAACTCGTGCAAAAACTTGCGCAAGAATCCGAAAAACCGATGGTGATTGATGCAGATGGTATAAATGCCATCGCACAGAATATAGATATACTGAAACAAAAAAAGGCGGCGGCAGTCTTAACACCGCACCCTGTGGAGTATTCCCGTTTGATTGGGAAAGACCTGAAGGAGTGGTACGGTGAGAGAGTGAGTATTGCACGCAAATTCGCAATGGAATATCAGCTTTGCCTTGTTTTAAAGGGAGCAGACAGCTTGATAGCGACGCCGGACGGGCGGGTGCTTGTGAATCCTGTCAGCAATTCCGGCATGGCAACGGCAGGCAGCGGTGATGTTTTGGCAGGTGTGATTGCAGGTCTGATTGCGCAGGGCGCATCCGCAGAAAATGCGGCTTGCATCGGCGTGTATCTGCACGCTCTTGCCGGTCAAATTGCGAAAGAACAGTTTGGCGAATATGCGATGACGGCAGGCGATGTGCTGCGTGCACTTCCCGAAGCCCTTAAAAAAGCCGCATTAAAAAAGGAGTGAGGCATTTTGCCGAAGTGTAGGCCATTTGTGCTTGCACTAATGATAATTTTATGCCTTTCGGGTTGCGCCTCCCATGTCGGAACCGGTGACCGTGAGGCAGGGATTTATGAAAAAATTCATCATCACTACCGAAAAATGAAATCCTATTCCGCTCGGGTACGCCTGACGGTTAAGGGAAATAAAACAGAGAATGTGTATGAAACCGAGCAATATGTCAAAGGCGATACCAAAAGCCTTGTGCGGGTGATATCCCCCGAAGATATCCGAGGAACGGAAACGGTGACAAACGGGGAAAAAACCATGGTGAGAAAGGGCACAAGCGATGCAAATGCACTGTTTGTTTCCAGCGGAGAAATAATGGATATTTGTCTGGCAAGTACCTTTTTTCAATACTATTACCGCTCGGAGGAAACGGCGGTCAGTGTCAGCGGAAAAACTGATGATTCAGGAACGACACTGCTTGAAACAGAGCTTATGCCGATGAGTGCTGACCGGAAAAAAGCGACGATGCTCGTTGACAATAAAACACTTGCTCCAAAAACCATTACGGTTTATGATGCGGGTGGAAATATTGTGGTAATGGCAGAATTTTTGAGCTTTGTATATAATGATACGGTTGACGATAAAATGTTTGAGATGGAGAGTTGAAGATGCAGGTAGAAAATGCACGGACAAGAGTATGGGCAGAAATTAACCTTGATGCACTGGCAAAAAATACGCAGGCGTTTTGCACACTTCTTTCAAAACCGACGAAGCTGATGGCGGTTGTCAAGGCAAACGCTTATGGACACGGTACGCTTTGTGTGGCAAAAACCGTTCTGGAAAATGGTGCAGACTGTTTAGGTGTAGCAACAGCGGAGGAAGCGCTCGCTTTGCGAACAGAGGGAATCAGTGCACCTATTTTGATTTTGGGAATTACCAATTCTCTATATGCAGAGGAATTGGTTTTAAAAGACATTACACTGACGGTGAGTTCTTATCATCAGGCAAAAGTCATTTCTGAGGCGGCGGGAAAGATTGGAAAAACTGCGCTATTACATCTTGCCGTGGATACGGGAATGAGCCGTATTGGATTTGGAACGGACGAAAGTGCAGTTCAGGAGATTATTGAGATTTCAAAGCTTGCGAATCTTACCATCGAGGGTATGTTTACGCATTTTTCCAAGGCAGACGAAGAGGATAAAAGCTATACAAAACTGCAGTTTTCACGTTTTATGGAGCTTAGCGAAAAGCTTTCGGCGCAAGGAATCAAAATTCCCGTACGCCACGTCTGCAACAGTGCGGCAACGATAGAATTTCCTGAATATCATTTGGATATGGTGCGTGTGGGCATCTCTCTTTACGGTTGCTATCCGTCGGAAGAGGTAGACCACCAAAAGCTTGCCCTTTTGCCCGTGATGACATTAAAATCGCGTATTGTAAATATCGCTGCCAAGCCCAAGGGAACGCTTGTCAGCTATGGCGGCACGTATGAAACAGAGAAAGAAGCCAGAATTGCTACCGTTTCTGTAGGATATGCAGACGGGTATAAGAGAACGCTATCCAATCGGGCGGAAATGATTGTCGATGGGGAAAAAGTACCAGTAATTGGAAGAATTTGTATGGACCAATGTATGATTGATGTAACGGATGTTCATAATATAGATGTCGGCGACGAAGTAATCCTGTTTGGAAAAGGAGGCGGTCAGGAGATTACTCCGGCATATTTAGCAGGCCTTATCGACACCATTGATTATGAACTTCTTTGCACCATCGGTGCGCGTGTTGCGCGCGTATACTTAAAAGACGGAACTGTTTTTGTTTAATACTTAAACCGGAAAATTATTTCATATTCTTGTAGCTTTTGTAAATACTAATGCATAGAATGAAATGAGCCTATCTTTCAAACAGGGGAATGAAAGGCGGCATTTCGACGGGATGCAACAGCCTTTCGGGGCGTAGTAAATACAAAATGGCTGCACCGGTGCTCAACCGGCATGAAACATTTCGCAAGGAAGATGCGTCTACTTATTGTGGGCGGAATTTCAACGAATGGGGGCTTGGCTATTTTGTCACAACTAAGGAAGGTACTGATAACGGTTCCTGACAGTCTGCTTGCGCAGGTAGATGACTGTGTCGGTCGGGAGAATTTAAGTCGCAGTGAGTTTGTCCGTGAGGCAATGCGGCACTATCTCGAAGAAAAGCAGAAAGCTGCGCTCAAAGAAGAAATGCAGAAGGGTTATCAGGAAATGGCGGAGCTGAACCTGAGCATCGCCGCAATGTGTTTTGAGGCAGAGGAGGAAGCCTTTTCTGCCTATGAGGAAAAATTGGCGGAGTGTGAATAGCGTGGTTGTGAAACGTGGAGATATTTTTTATGCAGATTTAAGCCCGGTGGTTGGTTCGGAGCAGGGTGGCGTGCGTCCTGTTTTGGTGGTGCAGAATGATGTAGGAAATAAGTTTTCGCCTACCGTCATCATTGCTGCGGTAACCTCACAGATTAACAAGGCAAAGCTGCCTACGCATATTGAAATTGCGGCGGACGATTACGGACTGGCAAAGGATTCCGTTATTTTAACGGAGCAAATCAGAACGATTGATAAAAAAAGGCTGAGAGAACGAATCGGACGCTTAGATGATGAGGTGATGGACAAAGTGAGTCGCGCTTTAATCGTCAGTTTCGGGCTGGTGGAAATCTGAATTATTTGGTTGGCTGTACATGATAAAAAAAGACCGCATTTTGCGGTCTTTTTATGTTTGTATGGATGAATATACGCCTGCTTTCCGGAATAGAATGAACCGAGGAAATATAAGGCGGTGAGGCAATGATAATCATCTTAAAAAAGTGGAATGTGTGTTTGATTTTTGCCATTTTATTGGTTTTGGTCTATTCAGCAGGCTTGTTTATGGATACGATGCTCGGAAGCGCGAGCACTTCGATTCCGGCGTACGGGAAAAAGGTTGTGATTGATGCCGGACATGGTGAGCCGGATGGCGGCGCAGTGGGACCCAGCGGTATCAAAGAACAGGAACTGAACCTAAAGGTGGCAGAGTATTTGCAGCTTTTTTTAGAACAAAGCGGCGTTGAGGTCGTTATGACAAGAGCGGATGAGGCAGGCCTTTCGGGAACGGATGCTGCATCCTTTCATAAGCGGGAGGATATGAAAACGCGCGAGGAAATGATGAACACATCGGATGCAGACCTGTTTTTGAGCATCCATATGAATCGCTTCTCCGAGTCAAAATACAGCGGACCGCAGGTTTTTTATGCACCCAACGGGGAAGATAGCAAGCGTTTTGCAGAGCTTTTGCAACAAGAATTGATTTCTGTGCTCAAGCCCCCGTCAAAAAGAGAAATCAAAAAAGCAGGCTCCGATATTTATCTTTTAAAAAAAGCAAAAATTCCGGCAGCGCTTGCCGAATGTGGATTTTTGTCTAACCCCGAGGAGGAGGCAAAACTTCGCGATGAAGCGTACCGAAAAGAAATTGCGTGGGCGCTTTATTCAGGGATAATTGAATATTTTGCGAAAGCCTAAAAAATTTTGGAAAAATCAAAAAAAATACTTGCCAAATAAAATTTTATATGTTATAATTGCTCTGTTGCATATTGGAAAAGGCTGAAAGAGGTGAAACAGATGAAAGAAGGAATCCATCCAGAATATAAGCAGACGACGATCAAATGTGCCTGCGGTGAAGTGATTGAAACGGGTTCTACGAAAGAGGATATCACGGTTGAAATTTGCTCGAAATGTCATCCGTTCTTTACCGGTAAGCAGAAACTGGTTGATACCGGCGGTCGCGTTGAGAAGTTCAGAAAGAGATTCGGAATGGAAAAATAAGTCTCTTATTTTGTATAAGGGCGTCTTTTGCACGCCCTTATACCTTAATTGCTTTGTATTTTATTTACGAATAGATACGACTCTGACGGAGGTGTGAATATGGTAGTAGCGGTTCAAATCTTGCATATAATCATTGCACTTGTGCTGGTTGTTGTTGTTCTGTTCCAGTCTGGCAAGTCAGCCGGTTTGTCCGGTTCCATCGCCGGCGGTGCGGATACATTTTTTGGTAAGAATAAGGGAAGAACGATTGATGCAATTTTAGAAAAATGGACATCAGTAATTGCAGTCCTGTTCCTTGTGACATCTATTTTGTTGTTCTTCTTGCATTAATAATAATCGCATAAGAATAAGCCGTTTCGCACGATAGCGAAATGGCTTTTGTTTTTTTGGATATACTATAGCTCAAAGGAGGTGCGGCAGTTGACGCAGAAAGATAAAGTTTTAAAATTTTTAGAAGAAGCAGCCGAAGTGCCGCTGCTTTTTGATGAGCTAGTATTCATGCTCGGTGTGCCGGAAGACGCGAAAGATGAATTTTTCTCGATTTTAAAGGAGCTTTGCGAAGAAGGGCAAGTGGTATGCACCAAGAAAAAACGGTATGCCGCAGCGATTAAAATGGGTTATGTACGTGGACGTTTTGCCGGTACGGCGCGCGGCTACGGTTTTGTGATACAAGACGAGGGAGAAGATATTTTTATTGCGCCCGATATGACAAAAGGCGCGCTCAATGGCGATATCGTGCTGGTAAAATGTGCGCAAGCTGCAGAGCCCGGCAAGCGACTGGAGGGCTATGTCGTTTCCATCCTTTCCCGCGCGAACCATTCCTGGGTCGGAAGATTTGAAAAACACGGTCTGGCAGGCTTTGTCGTGCCGGACGACAGGCGCCTTTGCGTGGACTTGTTTATCGCGGATGAAAATTCAATGGACGCAAAAGACGGAGACAAGGTTGTAGCAGAGCTTTTGAGCTGGGATTCAGAATTTCGTCATCCGGAGGGTAAAATTACAGAAGTCTTGGGGAACCGCTTTGATGTGGGTGTGGATATTTTATCCGTCATTCGCAGCCATAATATTCCTGACCATTTTCCAAACAAGGTGCTCGATGAGGCTAAAAAGGTCGCAGGAAAACCGATGGAAATCACGAAAGAACGTGCGGATTTCAGAAACAACCTCATTATTACGATTGACGGCGCGGACGCCAAGGATTTGGATGATGCTGTTGAACTTACGAAACTTCCCAACGGCCATTATCGGTTGGGGGTTCATATTGCTGATGTCGGACATTTTGTTCCCCGTGGTTCTGCTTTGGATAAGGAAGCCTTTGCCCGTGGGACAAGTGTGTATCTCGTTGACCGTGTGGTTCCGATGCTCCCGGTCGAGCTTTCGAACGGAATTTGCAGTCTGACGGAGGGCGAAGACCGCCTGACTCTTTCGGTGATAATAGAAATTGATGCGGCAGGAACGGTTGTTTCTCACGAAATCACCAAAAGCGTAATTCGTTCCAGTGCGAGGATGACATACGATGATGTAACGGCGATTCTTTCGGGCGATAAAGAGCTTTCTCAAAAATATAAAAATATCAAAGAGATGCTTTTCAATATGAAAGAGCTTTCCGAATTACTACGCAAAAAGCGTGAGGCAAGAGGCAGTATTGATTTTGATTTTCCGGAGGCAAAAATCCTTTTGGATGAAGAGGGCAGACCAACGGAAATCAAAAAACAGGAGCAAACGGTTTCCCACCGCATCATCGAGTCGTTTATGCTTTGTGCCAATGAGACGGTTGCAGAGGATTTCTTCTATCGTGAACTGCCGTTTGTTTATCGCGTGCACGAGCGACCGTCGGAAGATAAAATGAATGAATTTTCTGAATTCGTTAAGGCTTTCGGTTATGGAATCAAGCACACCAATAACGGAATCCATCCGAAAGAGTTTCAAAAACTGCTTTTGGAGATTAAGGATACGCGCGAAGAACGTATCATCAGTACGGTGATGCTTCGCTCGCTGATGAAAGCGCGCTACAGTGAGGAGAATCTGGGTCATTTCGGGCTTTCTGCAAAGTTTTACTGTCATTTTACCTCTCCAATTCGACGGTATCCCGATCTTGTGATTCATCGTATCATCGGTGATGTGTTAGCGGGTAAAGCGGTAGACTATGAAGAACTGTTGGCATTTACCGAAAAAGCGGCAAAGCAGTCCAGCGAGCGCGAAGTCTGTGCGATGGAAGCCGAGCGCGAGACGAATGATATGAAAAAAGCGGAGTATATGTCGGAGCGACTTGGTGAGGTGTATGAGGGCGTTATTTCTTCGGTTACGCCGTTTGGTATGTTTGTCGCGCTTGAAAACACGGTTGAGGGACTCGTGCGAATCGCTGATTTGGATGACGATTATTATTTATATGATGAAAAACTGCGCATTCTTTCGGGCAGACATAGCGGAAAAATCTATCAAATCGGTGACACGGTGACCATACGTGTTGCCCGTGCAAGTAAAGAGGCAAGAGAAATTGATTTTGTCTTGGCGGAGAGCGAGGAGGCTTCTGTTTTTCTGCAAACCAGACAGAAGGGCAAAAAAATAAGCGCAAAAGAGCGCGCCAAGCAAAAGCGGATGCCGCCCAAGCGTAAGACATCTGCAAAACCCTATATGAAGAAAAAATCAAGACGTAAGAACAGGAAATAATAAAAAGCCGCCCTTGGGCGGCTTTTTATAATGACGAAAGCGTTTTGATGGTGCTAAAAAAATAACCATATTATAAGTAAAAAATCTCAAGAAAAGATATTGATTTTTCTGTGAAAAATGGTATAATATGATAGATAGGTAATATTTATACATAACTGTAATGAAATATATCACTTTCGAGGCGGTGTAATGAGTGGAGAAAATCGTTGTTTGTGGAGGCAGAGAGCTTCACGGTGAAGTGACAATCAGTGGAGCAAAAAATGCTGCTGTTGCGATTATACCTGCTGCAATTTTAGTCGATGGTGTTTGTGTGATAGAGAATGTGCCGAACATCCGTGATGTCCACGTGATTGTGGGTATTATGGAGCATATGGGAGCGAAAATTGAATTTTTAGATAAATATACTCTGCGTGTGGATTGTTCCTCGATGGATAAGCAAACCGCGCCGCAGGAAATGGTGCGTAAAATGCGCGCCTCGTATTATCTCATCGGTTCGCTTCTCGGGCGTTTTCATAAGGCAGAAATCGCGATGCCGGGCGGATGTAACTTTGGTTCCCGTCCGATTGACCAGCACATTAAAGGCTTTCGTGCGTTGGGTGCAGAGGTTGCCTGCGAGGGTATGGTTCGCGCTTCAGCTGACGAGCTGGTTGGCACATCGGTATATCTTGATATTGTAAGTGTTGGCGCGACAATTAATATTATGCTTGCGGCAGTGCTGGCAAAAGGCAATACAACCATAGAAAATGTTGCAAAAGAACCACACATCGTAGATCTTGCAAACTTCTTAAATGCGATGGGCGCAGATATCAAAGGTGCAGGAACGGATGTGATTCGTATC
The DNA here is from genome assembly GCA_017399695.1 of Clostridia bacterium. Taxonomy (GTDB): domain Bacteria; phylum Bacillota; class Clostridia; order UBA1381; family UBA9506; genus RGIG1666. Next base: position 111,806 of record JAFQBK010000004.1, read on the forward strand.
CGTGGAGTCGAAAAGCTCAGGGGCGGAACCTATTCCATCATTCCAGACCAGATTGAAGCGGGAACCTTTATGATTGCTGCTGCGGCAACGGGCGGCGATGTATTAGTGAAAAATGTGATTCCGAAGCACATGGAGTCGGTCAGTGCGAAGCTGATTGAAATCGGTGCAGAGGTTACCGAACTGGATGATGCAATCCGTGTAAAAGGCACCGGTGTCATCAAAAAAGCGAATGTAAAAACTTTGCCATATCCGGGCTTTCCGACAGATATGCAGCCGCAGATTGTGGCGCTTTTGTCTGTGGCAGAGGGCACGAGCATCGTGACCGAAAGCGTTTGGGATTCCCGATTCCAGTACGTGGATGAATTAAGAAGAATGGGTGCTGATATCCGTGTCGACGGAAAAACGGCGGTCATTAACGGCGTGCGGAATCTAGAGGGCGCAAGTGTAAGCGCAACGGATTTGCGCGGTGGTGCAGGAATGGTCATTGCCGGACTGATGGCGAAAGGCAGTACCGAAATCCGTGAGATTCAGCATATTGACCGCGGTTATGAAAAAATGGAAGAAAAATTCAAAGAACTCGGCGCAGATATTCACCGTGTTTTTGAATAAAATGAGTTAAATAAACTATACTGATATAGAGGAGACTTTGACATGAAAAACGGTAAAATCATTTTAGCAGGATTTGGCGGACAGGGCATCTTGTTTGCCGGTAAAGTTTTGGCTTATTCCGGCCTGAAGGCAGAGCGCGAGGTTTCTTGGCTCCCGTCCTATGGTCCGGAAATGCGCGGTGGCACAGCAAACTGCCACGTCGTTGTATCGGATGCACCGGTAGGTTCTCCGATTATTCCAAACCCGAATATCCTGATAGCAATGAACCGTCCGTCGTTAGATAAATTTGAAGAACTGGTAGATAAAGACGGCTATATCGTTTACGACAGTTCTTTGATTGACAGAGAGGTAGAGCGTAAGGATATTAAGGTATTCCCGATTCCTGCGACGCAGATGGCTATGGAAGCCGGTCTTGATAGCTTGGCAAATATGGTTATCGTTGGTAAGGTTTTGAAAGAAACCGGTCTCTACACGCTCGAGGAAATCACAAAAGGCTTAGAAAAGAGTGTTCCGCCGACGAAGGCAACCCTGCTGGAGAAAAATATGCAGGCAATTAAACTGGGGTATGAATATGAACTTTAATTTTTTCGGCAAGCCAAACGATGGGAATCCCATTGCTTTGGCTTGTCCTTTTTTTGAGAATAACGGGCTGGTTAGGCACGGCTTTTCCACCAGGCTGGGAGGCGTCAGTGACGACGCGTATTTTTCTTTGAATTTAGGACTCAACACAAAAGACAGCCGTGAGAATGTAGTAGAAAATTACCGGCGATTCTGTGAGCAAATCGGCACAGATTATGAAAAACTGGTGCTGACGCGACAGGTGCATGGTACCAATATTAAAACCGTGACGAAAGAGGACGCGGGGAAAGGTCTGGTGCGTGTATCTGATTTGGGTGAGTTTGACGGATTGATAACCGATGAGCCGGGACTTCCAATCGGCGTTTTTTATGCGGATTGTACGCCAATTTTAATGCTTGACCCTAAACATAAGGTGATTGCAGCGGTGCATTCCGGATGGAAAGGAACGCTTGGTAGAATCGGAAGAAAAGCGGTGCAGGAAGTGCGCAGAAACTTTGGAACTGACCCCAAGGATATCTTGGTGGCTTTTGGTCCATCTATTAAAGCCTGCCATTTCGAAGTGGGTGAGGATGTGTTCAGTATGTTCTGTCAGAATTTCGGAACGCGCGCACTCTACGGCTCGTTGCAAAAAGGCGAGAAGTTCTACGTCAACACAGATAAGCTCAATCGTGCTCAACTCATAGAGGAGGGCGTGCGTGAGGAAAATATCTTCATTAGTAATTCCTGCACCTATTGCCATAATGATACTTTCTATTCTCATCGTGCGGATGGCGGAAAAACCGGAAGAATGTGCGCGGTCATTGAATTGGTAAAATAAATTCAGTTTTCGTTGCAACAATTTCTTGACAAGGCAAAATTTGTGTGTTATAATAGCAAAGGCGTTTGAAAGAAAATTTTCTTCGCAACAAGTTTATAACCGTCGCTGTGGTGGAACTGGCAGACACAACAGACTTAAAATCTGTCGGACGAATAATCCGTACCGGTTCGATTCCGGTCAGCGGCACCAAATCGAAGCAAAGCTCACTTTGCTTCGATTTTTTTATTTCCGAAAAGCAGTTTCTTCATATAATATATTATAAGCACTTAAAAACAAATATAAAAATAGAGAAAATAAAAGAAAACAAGAGAAAATAAGACAAAATTAAAGAAATCAATATCATAAATTAGAATAATTGCTTAAAAATGGGTATAATAAATTTGCAATCTGAAAAAAATCGTCGTATAATAATAAAGTCGCCGCAATGAAGCGGGCAACAACAAAAGCCTTTCAAATGGCTTGGTTGAGCGGTTTATACGGCGCACACTTGGACCTTGAGAATTAAACAGTGCAGGCTCTTGAAGAGTTTTAACATGAGTAGAAATACTTAGGTTGGAAACTAGAATTTAAGAACAGTAATTCTCTTGCCATAGGGTAAGAAGAAGGACACAGACGAAATAGTCTAGCG
>JAFQBK010000005.1 GCA_017399695.1 Clostridia bacterium
ATTTAAAAAGGACTATTCAGTTAATGCGTGATTTTCCTGTTCAACTTGACACGAGTCTGATGCTAAAATTTTTGGCATCTAAATTATACAGTCTTTATAAACTTTGATATACAAGGGACAAAAAGATAAAGGAGTTGAGCATTGTGGCAGAAAAGAAAGAAAAAAGATATGTGAGCGATAATGCTCAACTTATGGCTGAATGGAACTGGGGAAAAAATAATGAATTGCATTTTGACCCCGAAGTGCTAACCGTTGGCAGTGGAGTAAAAGTATGGTGGAAATGTCGAAAAGGGCACGAATGGCAGGCAACGATAGCAAATAGAAATAGAGGCAAGGGATGCCCATATTGCTCTGGACGATGTGTCATTAAGGGTGAAAATGATTTAGAAACTGTTAATTCAACTTTAGCAAAAGAATGGAATTATGAAAAAAATGACGGATTAACACCCGATGAAGTAATGCCTAATAGTAATAAAAAAGTATGGTGGAAGTGTAGTAAAGGACACGAGTGGCAAGCGAGGATAAACGGTAGAAACAGCGAGAATGGATGCCCATATTGCTCTGGACGATATGCTCTTAAAGGTGAAAATGATTTAGAAACCGTTAATCCAACTTTAGCAAAAGAATGGAATTATGAAAAAAATAGTGGATTAACACCTGATGAAGTAATGCCTAATAGTAATAAAAAAGTATGGTGGAAGTGTAGTAAAGGACATGAATGGCAAGCTACGATAGCAAATAGAAATAACGGAAATGGATGTCCATATTGTGCGGAACGATACGCCATTACAGGTGAAAATGATTTGCAAACAGTTAATTCAATATTAGCAGAAGAATGGAATTATGAAAAAAATAACGGATTAACCCCGTTGAACATAATGGCTAACAGTAATAAAAAGGTCTGGTGGAAATGTCAAAAAGGACACGAATGGCAAGCGACAATAAATAACAGGAATAAAGGAAACGGATGTCCTGTTTGTGATTCTGAACGAAAAACTTCTTTTCCAGAATATGCACTAGTGTATTATCTTGAAAAATACGGGCTGGGGGTATTGCACACATATAAAGGAAAAGGGTACGAATTGGACATTTATATTCCGTCCAAAAAAATTGCTATTGAATATGACGGATGTTATTGGCACAAGCATAGAACTAAAAAAGATTTAGAAAAAAACTACAAGTGCGAAAAAGATGGGATTAAGTTATACAGAATAAGAGAGGGTTTGTCTCCGTTGAATGACAGCTCAATAGATTATGTTGTTCAAGAAAACCCAAAAGACTTATCAAAAGTAATTGAAATGATTTTAAGTGAAATTGTTGGTGCTTGTGTTGATGTTGACATGGAAAGAGATGCAGTTGACATAGAGAACTTGCGAGTGCTCACAGAAAAGGAAAATTCTCTTTTGTTTTCTAATTCAGAAGTAGGAAATGAATGGAATAATGAAAAGAATGGTAGCTTAAAACCAGAACATTTTTCGCCAAATAGCCATAAAAAAGTATGGTGGAAATGTCGAAAAGGGCACGAATGGCAGGCAACGATAGCAAATAGAAATAGAGGACGTGGATGCCCTTATTGTTCTGGCAAAAAAGTTTTAAAAGGAGATAACGATTTGCAGACAGTTAATCCGACTTTAGCAAAAGAATGGAATTATGAAAGAAACACTGAGTTGACACCTGCAGATGTAACTTCTCATAGTAATAAAAAAGTATGGTGGAAGTGTAGTAAAGGACACGAGTGGCAAGCAACTATAAATAATAGAAATAATGGAAACGGGTGCCCTGTTTGTGCAAGAGAAAAACGAAAAGCAAATTTATGATTATACGGTTTTGTTAAAAGAGGTGGATATATATGAGAATCAACATTGATTGTTTAAGAGATGTGCTTATGTATTGTATGGACTGTCTTGATTATATTGAAAACGGGAATATATGGAAGAGAGAGGTTATAGATTTACAAGACATATATAAATCAAAGGAATTATGTGGATATCAAAAGAAAGATATTATGTATTCTATTATGAAACTAAAAGAGGCAGGGTATATAGTAATTGCTCATGAATATCCCCAAAACGAAACCTACATAAACGATTGCTTAATAATGGATGTAACAATGAAAGGACATCAATTTGCAGAAACTATTAAAGAACCGAATGTATGGGATAAAACTAAAGGTATTGTTTCAAAAATAGGTAATCATACGCTTGGATTTATTGAGACGGTTGCACATGATATTGCTGTTGAATCTGCAAAACAAGCAATTACTATTATGATGACACAAAATACACCACAACAGTAAACAGTGAAAATTGTAATTTTTTGTTTTATATGGGTTATATAGCAAAGAAACATAAAACTGTTTACGAAAGTTATACGCAAGGATTATAGAGGTGTTTCTATATGAGCAAAGAGGGAAGATTTTTAATCTATTGCATTGAGATATATAGAGCTGCGAAAAATCTAAAAGGAAAAGAAGTTATGCAGTTGTTTGAAAAATATAATGTGTGTGAATATATAATGGACTGTTATGGCGCGTTACATACCACCGGAACAAGCTATATTATCAATGATATAGATTTGTATATTGAAGCGAGACAATGCGCTGTATAAAGAATAAATTTTTTTTGTCCCTAACTTGACAAAATCATATAAAATAAAACATATTGTGATGCAGTGCATCGATTAGAAAGAGGTTTTTATGAATATACTGGTTATTGGAGATGTGGTGGGTGATTCCGGCACGAGAAAGCTTTGTGAGGAACTTTCGGGGCTAAAAGAGAAGTATGCCGTTGATTTTTGTATCGTCAACGGTGAAAACGCCTGCTCCGGCAATGGAATCACGAGAAACAAGGCGGAACAGATTTTGGATGCGGGCGCCGATGTCATCACACTGGGCAACCACACCTTCCGTCAGAAAGAAGCAGTTCATCTGCTGGCAAACAATGAGCGCGTCATCCGTCCTTTAAACTTCCCAAAAGGCACACCGGGTCGCGGTGCGGTCATTTTGGAAAAGTGCGGAAAGAAAATTGCCGTTTTAAATGCGCAGGGACGTGTTTATATGGATGCGATGGACTGTCCGTTTACCGCAGTGGAAAATGCTTTGGAGCGAATCAAAGCAGATATTATTTTTGTAGACTTTCACGCAGAGGCAACCAGCGAAAAGGTGTCGATGGGTTACTTTTTGGACGGAAAGGTCACGGCGGTCTTCGGAACGCATACCCACGTACAAACGGCAGATGCCAAGATACTTTCTAGGGGTACGGGTTATATCACAGATGTCGGCATGACCGGTCCGTATCATTCATGTCTGGGCGTGAAAAAGGAAATCCCCTTAAACCGTTTTATCCATTGTATGCCGGAGCGGTTTGAGTTTGCCGATGGGCCGGCGCAGCTTTCCGGCGCACTTTTTGTGGTGGATGATGAGACCAATCGAACGAAAGAGATTTTGCCGATTCTGATGGTTCCCGAACAAAAATAAAAGAGGTGATACGATGACCAAGCAGGAGATGCGAAAGGAGTTTCTCGCCCGTCGGGCAAAGCTTACGGCGGAGGAACGCGTCGCGGCAAGCAGAGAAATCGCAAAGCGCGTGCTGTCGCTTTCTGCGGTCATCAGAGCAAAAACGGTGATGTGCTATGTAAGCTTTCGGGAAGAAGTAGAAACGAAAGAGTTGATCGAGGCGCTTCTTTCGTTGGGAAAAACGGTTTGCGTTCCTCTTTGTAATGCAAAGACCCTCAAGATGACGGCGCATCGAATCGAAGATTTTTCGGAGCTTTGCGCAGGAGCCTATGGAATTTTAGAACCCAAAGGCTGCCCCGAAGTAGCGAAAGATTCCATTGATTGCATTTTGGTACCGGGAGCGGCATTCGGGCGCAATTTTCACCGCATCGGTTATGGCAAGGGATATTATGACCGTTTTTTGAGCAGTGCGAAAACAGCGGTAACGGTGGGGCTTTGTTATGAGGAAACCTTAGCGGAGGTTGTGCCCTATGAAGCTACGGATGTTCCGCTTTCGTTCATTGTGACAGAACGCGAGGTGCTTTCTAAATGAACATTTTATATTTTGATTGTCTGGCGGGCATCAGCGCCGATATGGTGGTTGGGGCTTTGCTTGATATGGGATTGTCGGCAAAAATGCTGGCGCGCGAGCTTTCCAAGGTAGAGCTCGGCGCAGTTTATGATATCGAATCGGAAAAAGTGGAGAAAAACGGCGTGTGGGCGACGGCATTTTCTGTCAGCGTCCGGTCAGCACCACAATGGTACTCAACGCAGTATCTCGTGTCGCAGGTCTTGGATTCCGGACTCGAAAATCGAGTCAAAGAGCTTGCAGTTCGTATTTTGGAGTGCTATATCCGTGCAGAAAAAACGGTGTTTAAGGGCACGAACGAAGAAGATGCATTAGACGGCATCAGCGCTGTGGAAACGCTTGTTGGTTTTCTTGCCGCGACGATTGGTATTTCGTATATGGGAGCGGATGTGATTATCTCTTCGCCTTTGACGGAGGGTAGCGGCGTCGTGCAGACCAAACACGGTCTTATGCGCGTACCGGTACCGATGGTGATGGAATGTCTGCGTACGGCAGGCGCGCCGATTCAAATCTGCGAGGAACGTACCCAGCTGATTACACCCAGCGGTGCGGCGATTGTGTGTGCGCTAGCAGAGCAGTTCGATGAGCTTCCGTCGATGACGGTGCGTGGTATCGGTTTTGGCGCCGGACGAAAGGATTTGGATACGCGCGCGAATGTACTTCGATTGGTGCTCGGGCAAAACGAAGAAAGCTTTTTTTCAAAAAGCATTTGTCCTGCTCCAAAGCGGGAATTATGGCAGCCGTATACGCCCCATGCCTTTCGTGAATAAACTGTTAAATTTTGGGAGACAGTTGCATTTTACTTGCCGTTGTGTTATACTGTTAGCAGTATGATTAGGAGGTTTTGGTTTTGGACGTATTTTTGGAATATCTGGTAGAAAAAAAGTCGACCGGCGTGGATATCTTAAAGAAAGCAGGCGTAGTTTTAGGTGCATTTGTTGCGATGATTTTAGGAATTAATCTGCTTGCCATTATCGGCGCATTGCTTGGAATCCCCAATGAACTCGTATCCTTTATGCCGCTGGTTTTGGCGGGTATTGTGTACGGGGCATATCTGATTCTGCGCGGTTTAAATGTCGAGTATGAATATATCTTTACTAACGGTGATTTGGATATTGATGTAATTAAAAGTCGTAAGGTCAGAAAACGCATGGTGAATGTAGCCACCCGAAGAATTGAATTGATGGCGCGCATAGACTCGCCGATTCACGGACGTGAGTTTGAAAGCAGCGCGATTACCAAAAAGTATGATGCGGTGTATGACGCATCGCAGGGCGGCGTGTTCGGTGTGATTTTCAACCGTGACGGTGTTCGCTCGCTTCTCACGTTTCAGCCGCCGGAGAAACTGGCGCAGGAAATGAAAAAGCTAAACCCCAGAGCAATCTTTTTAGATGAATAATATTTTACGGGCGGCGTCTTTTGTGCCGCCCGTCATACATTTTTGAGAATAACGGAGGCAGTGTATGAACGCAGAAATTATCGCAGTCGGAACAGAGCTTTTGCTCGGTGATATCTTAAATACCAATGCGCAGTTTTTGTCGAGAGAGCTCTCCGGCCTCGGTATTGACGTGTATTATCAGCAGGTGGTCGGCGATAACCCCGCCCGAATGAAGCAGGTCATCGGTGAGGCGATTTCCCGCTCAGACCTTGTGATTTTATCGGGTGGTCTCGGTCCGACGGATGATGATTTGACCAAGGAAACGGTTACGGACTATTTTGGTCTGCCGCTTTATTTTGATGAGAGCGTCATGGAGGAAATGACAGCTTACCTAAAAGGAAGAAAACTGTCGGTGTCCAACCGCAAGCAAGCCTATATCCCTGAGGGTGCAATCGTGATTCACAATAATTACGGAACGGCACCGGGAATCATCATAGAAAAAGACGAAAAAATCGTGGTTATGCTCCCCGGTCCTCCACGCGAGCTTGAGCCTTTGTTTTGCGAGCAGGTCAGACCTTATTTGCGTGCGAAATCAGATTTTGTAATGAAATCCAAAGTGCTTCGCTTATTTGGCATCGGCGAATCCACGCTTGGGGAAGAAGTGCGCGACCTGATGGAAAGCGCGAACCCGACCCTTGCGCCTTACGCAAAAGATAATGAAGTGACGCTTCGAATCACGGCAAAAGCAGAAAGCGAGGAAGAAGCAGACCACTTGATTTGCGACATGAAAGAAAAGGTGACTGCGCGTGTCGGTGCGCATATTTACGGCGAGGACGAGGAAGAACTGTATGCGGTTGTCTGCCGGATGCTCAAAGAAAGAGGAATGACTATAGCGGCGGCAGAATCCTGTACGGCGGGATTGTTTTCAGCAACCATCGCCAACTGGCCGGGCGCATCGGAAATCTTACATGAGGGCGTTGTCACTTATGCCAACCGTGCAAAGGAAAAATATCTTGGCGTATCCTCCCAAACGCTTCAAAGCGTCGGTGCGGTCAGCCCGGAGACAGCTCAAGAAATGGCAGAGGGTATCCGAAAGGCAAGCGGCGCAGATATCGGTGTCGGCATTACGGGCATCGCAGGTCCCGGCGGAGGAACACCGGAAAAGCCGGTTGGTCTTGTGTATATTGGTGTGGCACATGAGGGCAGAACAGAAGTGCTTGAAAGAAATCTTCACGGCACGAGGAAAAAAGTGCGCGAGGCATCTGTAATGAACGCGCTCTTTGCCGTGCGAAAAATACTTGAAAAAAGGTCTTGACGAACAGATAAAGTTGCGGTATAATAAAACCAAAAGCAGAACAAATGTTCTAATTATCGAATGACGATGATAAGGAGAAACAGCTATGGCGTTTGAAAGAAAAGTAGCCGCATCGAAAAGAGCAGATTCAGAGATGGGCGGCAATAAAAAAGAAGCATTGGAAATGGCGATGAGCCAGATTGAAAAAACCTTTGGTAAGGGTGCCGTAATGAAGCTCGGCGAGGAAACGCATATGAATGTGGAGGCGATTCCGACGGGAGCATTAAGCCTGGATACTGCGCTTGGTATCGGCGGACTTCCGCGCGGCAGAATTGTTGAGATATACGGACCGGAATCCTCCGGTAAAACCACACTTGCACTTCACGCTATTGCAGAAGCCCAGCGATTGGGTGGCGATGTTGCATTTATCGACGCAGAGCACGCACTCGACCCGATTTATGCAAAGAATCTGGGCGTTGATGTGGAAAACCTGATTGTATCGCAGCCGGATACCGGTGAGCAGGCACTCGAAATCGCCGAAATGCTGGTCCGAAGCGGCGCGATAGATGTCATTGTTGTAGACTCCGTAGCGGCGCTCGTTCCGAAAGCGGAAATCGAGGGCGAGATGGGCGATTCCCATGTCGGCTTGCACGCGCGTTTGATGAGTCAGGCGCTTCGTAAGCTTGCCGGTGTTATCAATAAATCCAACACGATTGCGATTTTCTTAAATCAGCTGCGTGAAAAGGTTGGCGTGATGTACGGTAACCCCGAGGTCACTACGGGCGGTCGTGCCTTAAAGTTCTATGCATCGGTTCGCTTAGAGGTTCGTAAGCAGGAACTGATTAAGCAAGGAACAGATGTCATCGGTGTTCGCACCAAGGCAAAGGTTGTCAAGAATAAAGTAGCTCCGCCATTTAAGGAAGCGGAATTTGATATTATGTACGGCGAGGGAATCTCCAAAGAGGGTTCCATTTTGGATGTTGCGACGGATATGAATATCCTGCAGCGAAGCGGTACCTGGTATAACTACGGCGAACTTCGTCTGGGTCAGGGCCGTGAAAACTCCAAAAAGTTCCTGAAAGAGAATCCTGCGCTGCGCGATGAAATTGAAGCTAAGGTCAGAGAGGCGCTTGCGCCTAAAGCCGAAAGCGGACAGGAAGTGGAACAGGGCAATGAAATTGCTGATTAAAAACGGTCAGATTCTCACCATGGATGAAGGGCGTATCATAAAAAATGGATGCGTTCGGATTGACAATGATACCATCTCCTATGTGGGAGAGGATGTTCCGGCAGAAAACGGCGAGCGCGTCATTGATGCGCGCGGCGGTATTGTAATGCCGGGACTCGTGAATGCCCATACACATACTGCGATGACGCTGTTTCGCGGGTATGCGGACGATATGCCACTCGAGGACTGGCTGTTTCAGAAGATTTTTCCGGCGGAGGATAAGCTTGACCCCGAGGCTGTGTATTGGGGCTCGCTGCTTGCCTGCGCGGAAATGATTCAAAGCGGAACGACTTTGTTTGCCGATATGTATTTTATGAATGAGGCAACCATCCGCGCAACTTTAGAGAGTAAACTCAATGCCAACATTTCCCGTTGCGTAACGGGAATGGAGGGCGAATATAAGAATCGCCTTTCCGAGGCAGAGGCGTTATATGATGCTTATAACGGTGCAGGCAGAGGTGCGGTGCGTGTGGAGATGTCCCTGCACGCAGTCTATACCTGCGGTAAGCAGGCAATGCGTGCGGTTTCCAAGTCTGCGGCAAAGCGCGGTACGGGAGTCCATATCCATTTAAGTGAAACGATGAAGGAAAACAGAGACTGCTATCAGCAGTACGGAAAATCTCCGACGGAAGTCTTTCGTGATATGGGTGTGTTTGAAAACCCGACCAATGCGGCGCACTGCGTTTATTTGAGTGAAAATGATATGGATATTTTGGCAGAGAATCATGTAGGTATCTCTCACAATCCGGTCAGTAACTTAAAGCTTGCCAGCGGTGTTGCGAATGTACGTGAGATGCTCGGAAAGGGAATCTGTATCGGTGTCGGTACCGACGGCACGGCAAGTAACAATACCTTGGATGTGTTTGAGGAAATGAAGCTTGCTGCCATCCTGCAAAAAGGAATGCGCCTTGACTCGACGTTGATTGATGCCCGCACGGCGCTTTCCATGGCAACGACAAATGGTGCTGAATTGCTGGGACGAGGGGCAGAGCGTGGAAAACTGAAAAAGGGAATGCGCGCGGATGTTATTATCCTAGACCATAAAGCACCGAATCTTTTACCGGTACATAATCCGGAATCGACAGTAGTGTACAGTGCAAATGGCTCCAATGTGGTTACCAGTATTATCAATGGTACGCCAGTCATGGAAAATCGTGAGCTTTTGACGATTGATTTAGAAAAAACCGTTCATGGTGTTAATGAGTCGCTGAAGCGCATGGGATTATAAATTTTGGGGATGCAGTAAAATGAAATTATTTTGCTACATCCCTATTTTTATGTATAAAAAAATTTTTTGCAGGGCATAATGATATTGACCTCACAAAATACATTGAATGCCGGCATTTCCCCTGATGTCGGTGCCCCTTTATCCGAAAACCGTCGTCTGTTTTTCAGACGGCGGTTTTTGTTTTTTAAAAGCACAGAAAAAGAGCCTGTAAAAAATTTTAAAAAAATTGGAAATTGGACTTGACATCTTGAAATGCCTATGTTAATATTATAAATTGCATTATATACTCAAAATAGGTGTTCTGTGCGCAAAAAACAGAAAACAAATTTTGCGGTATTGACAATATAACGGCAAATATTGCCTGCGTTTTTATGAATATTGCCAAATGTAAGTGAAGCGACCGATGAGGTCATCAAAAAATAATGGGGTGATTGAGTTTATGGTACATCCAATTCAATTGGGTAAGAATGTCAGAATGAGCTATGCCAGAATCGACGAAGTTCTGGATATGCCGAACCTTATTGAGGTACAGAAAAACTCGTACAACTGGTTTTTAGAGGAAGGACTCAAGGAAGTTTTCCGCGACATTTCTCCGATTACCGATTATACGGGCAACCTGATTTTAGAGTTTATCGATTACAGACTGGAGGACAAAGTCAAGTATTCGGTAGAGGAATGTAAAGAGAGAGATACAAATTATGCATCACCTCTGAAAGCTAGAGTTCGTTTGATCAACAAAGAGACCGGCGAAGTCAAAGAGCAGGAAATTTTTATGGGAGATTTCCCACTGATGACAGAGCAGGGAACATTTATCATCAACGGAGCCGAGCGTGTCATTGTCAGCCAGTTGGTTCGTTCCCCGGGTGTTTATTATGCAATGACACACGATAAAACCGGTAAGGAACTGTTTTCGTCGACAGTTATTCCGTACCGTGGTGCGTGGTTGGAGTACGAAAATGATATCAATGATGTCATTTCCGTTCGCATTGACCGTACCAGAAAGTTGCCGGTAACCGTATTTATCCGCGCGTTGGGTATCGAGCGCGACGATGAGATTTTAGATATGTTCGGTGAAACCGAGCCGCTTTTAATTACATTGGAAAAGAGTAGTATGATTCAGTCGCAGGATGAAGCGCTGATTGAAATATATAAGAAGCTGCGCCCCGGCGAGCCGCCGACGGTTGACAGCGCAAAATCGCTTTTGATGGGTCTTCTGTTTGACCCGAAACGTTATGACCTTGCAAAGGTTGGCCGTTATAAATATAATCAGAAGCTTGCAATTGCATCCCGTATTACCGGCTTTGTAACCAAACAGGCAATTGCGGACCCGCGTACCGGTGAAATTTTGGCAGAAGCAGATACTTATTTAACCCGTGAACTGGCAGAAAAGATTGAACGTGCCGGTGTTTCGGAAGTTATCGTAGATGCGAATGGCAAAAACATCAAAGTATTTTCCAACGGCATGGTATCTTTGGAAGAATTCGTTGATTTTGATGTTTCTGATTTGGGTATTGCTGAAAAAGTAAAACTGGATGTGCTGATGGAAATCCTCGATGCTACGGATGATGAAGCAGAAATTAAGGAGCAGATCAAGCGCCGTATTGACGAGTTGATTCCAAAGCACATCGTAAAAGAAGATATCTTTGCTTCCATTAACTATCAGATTGGTCTGATGTATGGCATCGGCAAGACAGATGATATCGACCATTTGGGTAACCGCCGTCTGCGTTGCGTTGGTGAGCTTTTGCAGAACCAGTTCCGTATCGGTCTTTCCCGTATGGAGCGTGTGGTTCGTGAGCGTATGACCATTCAGGACCTTGATATTGTAACGCCGCAGGCACTCATCAATATCCGTCCGGTAGTGGCAACCATTAAAGAATTCTTCGGCTCCTCGCAGTTGTCCCAGTTCATGGACCAGCTGAACCCGCTTTCGGAACTGACCCATAAAAGAAGACTTTCCGCACTCGGACCGGGTGGTTTGTCCCGTGACCGTGCAGGCTTCGAAGTCCGTGACGTTCACCATTCTCACTATTCGAGAATGTGTCCGATTGAGTCTCCGGAAGGTCCGAACATCGGTTTGATTTCCTCGCTTGCAACTTATGCGCGCATCAATGAGCATGGCTTCATCGAGGCTCCGTACCGTCGCTTGGATAAAGAAACGGGCGTTGTTACGGATGATATCGAATATATGACCGCAGACCGCGAGGATGAATTCATTGTTGCACAGGCAAACGAGCCGCTCGATGAAGAAGGCCGTTTCATTCATAAGAAGGTTACCGTTCGTTATAAGGATGAAATCCTGGAGGTTGAGGCTTCCAAGGTTGACTACATGGACGTATCGCCGAAACAGGTGGTATCTGTTGCAACGGCAATGATTCCGTTCCTTGAAAACGACGACGCAAACCGTGCTCTCATGGGTTCTAACATGCAGAGACAGGCAGTGCCGCTCTTAAAGCCGGATTCTCCGATTATCGGTACCGGTATGGAGTATAAGGCAGCAAAAGACTCCGGCGTTGTTGTACTGGCAAAAGAAGACGGTACAGTTACCAAGGTCAGTGCCGATGAAATCGTAATTAAAGGCAAATCCGGTGAGGTTCATACCTATAACCTGATTAAGTTTACCCGTTCCAACCAGGGCACCTGCATTAACCAAAGACCGATTGTATCGCAGGGTGAGAAAGTTAAGAAGGGCGACATCATTGCTGATGGTCCTTCCACGGATAAGGGTGAAATCGCACTGGGACGTAACATCTTGATTGGATTTATGACCTGGGAAGGCTACAACTACGAGGATGCTATGCTCATCAGCGAAAAGCTGGTGCGTGATGATGTGCTGACCTCCATTCATATTGAAGAGTATGAGTGTGAAGCACGTGACACCAAGCTCGGCGCAGAGGAAATCACCCGTGATATCCCGAACGTCGGTGAGGATGCATTAAAAGACCTCGACGAACGCGGTATCATCCGTGTCGGTGCTGAGGTTCGCTCGGGCGATATTTTGGTTGGTAAGGTTACACCGAAGGGTGAAACCGAGCTGACAGCGGAAGAGCGCCTCCTCCGCGCAATCTTCGGTGAAAAAGCACGCGAAGTGCGTGATACATCCCTGCGCGTACCGCACGGTGAATATGGTATCATCGTTGATGTTATTGTATTTGACAGAGAAAAAGGCGACGAGCTCCCGCCGGGAGTTAACCGTTTGGTTCGCTGCTATATCGCACAGAAGAGAAAGATTTCTGTCGGCGATAAGATGGCAGGCCGCCATGGTAACAAGGGTGTCATTTCCCGAATCCTTCCGGAAGAGGATATGCCGTTCTTGCCGGATGGCACGCCGCTTGAAATCGTATTGAACCCCTTGGGCGTACCTTCGCGTATGAATATCGGACAGGTGCTTGAAGTTCACTTGGGCCGTGCAGCACGCGAGCTTGGCTGGAAGATTGCGACTCCGGTCTTTGATGGTGCAAACGAGGAAAATATTATGGATGCCTTGGAGCAGGCAGGTCTTGACCGCGACGGTAAGACCATCCTGTACGACGGAAGAACGGGTGAGCCGTTTGACAACCGCGTTACCGTCGGTATTATGTATATCCTGAAATTGGCGCACTTGGTTGACGATAAGATTCATGCCCGTTCCACCGGTCCTTACTCTTTGGTTACGCAGCAGCCGCTGGGTGGTAAAGCTCAATTCGGCGGACAGCGTTTCGGTGAGATGGAAGTTTGGGCACTTGAGGCGTACGGTGCGGCATACACGCTTCAGGAAATCCTGACAGTAAAATCCGACGATATTGTCGGTCGTGTAAAGACTTACGAATCAATTGTTAAGGGCGAAAGTGTACCGAAAGCAGGCGTTCCGGAATCGTTTAAGGTTCTGATTAAGGAACTCCAGAGCTTGGGTCTGGACATGAGAGTTCTCGACGAAAACATGGAGGAAGTAACGCTTCGTGATTCTTCGGAGGAAGAAGATGCGAATATGTCTATGGCAATCCGTGACGATGTTGCATTTATCGACATCGGCTTAGATGACGATGACGAGGATGACGGTGAGGATCTCGGTGCAGATGATGAACTTGAGGATGAGGATTTAGGTTTAGATGACGAGGAGGATTCCGACCTGCTCTCGGATGATGACTCGGATGAATTTGATGAAGATTTAGGCGAGGAAGAAGACTTTATTGATGATTTAGACCTACTGTAATCCGGGTGTTAGCCCATCAAATTCAGAATGGAGATGAAACAAGTGTCAGAGAATAGTTTTGAAGCGATTAAAATCGGACTTGCATCACCGGAAATGATTCGTGAATGGTCTCGCGGTGAAGTAAAAAAGCCTGAAACAATCAACTATAGAACATTAAAACCGGAACGCGACGGCTTGTTCTGTGAGCGTATTTTCGGACCTACCAAGGACTGGGAGTGCCATTGCGGAAAGTATAAGCGTATCCGTCATAAGGGTATTGTCTGTGACCGATGCGGCGTTGAAGTAACGCGTGCACGCGTTCGTCGTGAGCGTATGGGTCATATCGAACTGGCAGCACCCGTATCGCACATCTGGTATTTCAAGGGAATCCCGTCCCGTATGGGCTTGCTTTTGGAAATGACTCCGCGTACGCTGGAAAAAGTACTGTACTTTGCAGCATATGTTGTCATTGATCCGGGTGAACGCACAGAGCTTGAGAAGAGACAGGTGCTTTCCGAAAAGGAATATCGTGAATTTGTAGAAAAATACGGCAACCGTTTCCGTGCGGGAATGGGTGCAGAGGCAATCAAAGAATTGCTTGCTGAAATTGATTTAGAGGCACTCTCGAAAGAACTGAAAGAAGAACTCGAGACTGCAAACGGTCAGAAGAAGGTTCGTCTGATTAAAAGATTAGAGGTTGTTGAATCTTTCCGTCTTTCCGGCAACAAACCGGAGTGGATGATTTTAGACGTTGTTCCGGTCATTCCGCCGGATCTTCGCCCGATGGTACAGCTCGACGGCGGACGTTTTGCAACGTCTGACTTAAATGACTTGTATCGCCGTGTGATTAACAGAAACAACCGCTTAAAGAGATTGTTAGACCTCGGTGCGCCGGAAATCATCGTGCGCAACGAAAAGCGTATGCTTCAGGAGGCAGTCGATGCCTTAATCGACAACGGCCGCCGTGGCAGACCGGTCACCGGCCCCGGAAACCGTCCGTTAAAATCCCTTTCCGATATGCTCAAAGGTAAACAGGGTCGTTTCCGTCAGAACCTTTTGGGTAAGCGTGTTGACTATTCCGGCCGTTCCGTTATCGTTGTTGGACCGGAGCTGAAAATTTATCAGTGCGGTCTGCCGAAGGAAATGGCAATCGAATTGTTCAAGCCGTTCGTGATGAAGAAACTGGTCAACGACGGCTTAGCACATAATATCAAGAGCGCAAAACGTATGGTTGAGCGCGTAAAACCGGAAGTTTGGGATGTATTAGAGGATGTTATCAAAGACCATCCGGTACTCTTAAACCGTGCACCTACCCTTCACAGACTGGGTATTCAGGCATTTGAGCCGATCCTGGTCGAAGGCCGTGCATTAAAACTGCATCCGCTCGTATGTACTGCATACAACGCAGACTTCGACGGTGACCAGATGGCTATCCATCTGCCGCTTTCTCCGGAGGCACAGGCAGAAGCTCGTTTCTTAATGCTTTCTGCAAACAACCTCTTAAAGCCGCAGGACGGCCGCCCGGTAACCGTACCGACGCAGGATATGGTCCTCGGTGCATACTACCTTACCATTGATGATGATAAGGAAGAGGGCGCAGGCAAGTCATTCTTCTCGGTAAATGAGGCACTTTTGGCTTATACCAACGGCGTCATCGGTATTCACGCACCGATTAAGGTTCGCATGACCAAGAACGTTGACGGCGTAGAAAAATCCGCTTTGGTGGATGCCACCGCGGGTCGCCTGATTTTCAATGAGGCAATTCCTCAGGATTTGGGCTTTGTGGACAGAAGCGTGCCGGAAAACGAATTCCGTCTGGAAGTTGACTTCCTCTGTACCAAGAAAGAGCTTGGAAAAATTGTTGACAAATGTATCCGTGTACACGGCCTGACAAAAGCAGCTGTTGTACTCGATGATATCAAAGCGCTCGGCTTTAAATATTCGACGCGCGGCGCAATTACGGTTAGTATCTCCGATATGGTTGTACCGGAGGAGAAAAAGGACCTTCTTGCGCAGGCAGAAGAAGCGGTTGATAAGGTTACCAAGCAGTTTATGCGCGGATTCCTGTCGGAAGAAGAGCGCTATGCGCAGGTAATCGCAATCTGGACAGAAACGATTGACAAGGTTACCAAGGCGCTGATGTCGAACCTTGATAAATTCAACCCGATTTACATGATGGCTCATTCCGGAGCCCGTGGTTCGCAGAACCAGATCCGTCAGCTCGCAGGTATGCGTGGTTTGATGGCTGATACCTCCGGTAAAACGGTCGAGGTGCCGATTCGTGCAAACTTCCGTGAAGGTCTAAATGTACTTGAGTATTTTATCTCCTCGCACGGTGCTAGAAAAGGTCTTGCCGATACCGCACTCCGTACAGCTGACTCGGGTTATCTTACCCGCCGCTTAGTTGACGTCAGCCAGGATGTCATCATTCGTGAGGATGATTGTGGCACGACCCACGGTATTGAAGTCTTTGACATTAAAGACGGAAAAGAAATGATTGAAGGTTTGTTTGACCGTTTGAGTGGCCGTTATGCGGCAGAGGATATCGTTCATCCGAAAACGGGTGAGGTTATCGTTTCCCGTAACGAACTGATTTCTGAAGCAAAGGCAAAGGCAGTGGTCGATGCCGGCGTAGAAAAAGCAATGATTCGTTCCGTTCTGACCTGTCAGTCCAAGGTTGGTATCTGTGCAAAATGTTACGGTTCGAACCTTGCATCCGGTGATCCGGTGCCGATTGGTGAAGCGGTTGGTATTATCGCAGCACAGTCCATCGGTGAACCCGGTACCCAGCTGACGATGAGAACGTTCCATACCGGTGGTGTTGCCGGCGACGATATCACGCAGGGTCTTCCGCGTGTCGAGGAGTTGTTTGAGGCACGTAAACCGAAGGGTCTTGCAATCATCGCAGAAAACGGTGGTACCGTTCATATTCTTGAAAACAAGAAAAAACGTGAAATCGTTATCGAAAACAGCGAGGAAAAGGATGCAAAACCGTATCTCATTCCGTATGGCTCCCGCCTCAAAGTAAGCGAGGGTCAGGTTGTTGAAAAAGGTGACGAGCTGACCGAAGGTAGCGTCAACCCGCACGATATCTTAAGAATCAAGAATCTGTCTGCTGTTCAGCAGTATTTGATTCAGGAAGTACAGAGAGTATACCGTCTGCAGGGTGTTGATATCAATGACCGTCATATTGAGGTCATTGTCCGCCAGATGCTCCGTAAGGTTCGCATCGAAGAGGCAGGAGATACGAACTTCTTAGCAGGTTCGCTTGTCGATGTCAATGAGTTTGATTCCGTGAATGAAGCACTGGTTGCCGAGGGCAAAGAACCTGCAACCTGCACACGCATCATTTTGGGTATCACCAAGGCATCGCTCTCTACGGATTCCTTCCTGTCCGCCGCTTCCTTCCAGGAAACGACGCGCGTGCTGACCGAGGCTGCAACCAAGGGTAAGATTGACCCGTTGGTTGGTCTTAAGGAAAACGTTATTATCGGTAAGCTGATTCCGGCAGGAACGGGTATGTCAAAATACCAGAACACTGAGGTTCTTTGCGCAGCTGAAGCACAAAGAGCGCAGGCTGCCGAGGAATCTTATGCGGATTTCGTTGCAGAAAACAGCGATTATATCGGCTCAAACATCGTGCCTGAAGCAGAGGGCGAAGCGTAAGAAGAGCCGGAAAAAGCCCTTTGAAAAAAGTATTGACACGGGCGCGCCGTTATGCTAAAATAATTAGGTGTGCGTAAGTAAATGGAGTGTGAAAATGATGCCGAACGAGATGAAAAACAAGCAGTTTTATGTCGGCATAAAACAGTCCACCGAAGCCGTAATGAAGGGCAACGCGCAAAAAGCATATATCGCAGAAAATGCAGACGAATACGTGAAAGCACCGTTTTTAGAGCTTTGCAAGGAGCACGGGGTCCCGACGGAAACCGTTCCTACCAAACAGCAACTCGGAAAAATGTGTGCCATCAGCGTCGGCGCTTCATGCGCTGTCGTCTTAAAATCTTAAACAAGACGGGGAAGCACCGTCTTATACCCATTTGTTTATATTAATTCATTTAATATAATAGTGCCCGCTTTTTTGGCGGGCACACAAAAAATTCAAGAGAGGAGGACACGATTCATGCCAACCTTTAACCAGCTTGTGAGAAAAGGTAGAGAAACTTCTGTGAAAAAGTCTACGGCTCCTGCACTTTTAAAGGGTCTCAACACTTTGAAGAAGAAAGCTACCAACGCAAAATCGCCGCAGAAAAGAGGCGTATGCACATCTGTTAAAACCATGACACCGAAAAAGCCGAACTCCGCACTCAGAAAGCTTGCCAGAGTTAGACTGACCAACGGTATCGAGGTATCTGCATACATCCCGGGTATCGGACACAACCTGCAGGAACACAGCGTTGTTTTAATCCGTGGCGGCAGAGTGAAAGACCTTCCTGGTGTAAGATATCATATCATCCGTGGTTCTTTGGATACTTCGGGTGTTGCAAATCGTAACCAGTCCAGGTCCAAGTACGGTGCTAAGAGACCGAAAAAGAAATAATCTTAGCGCGAAAATCACATAATAGATGCTGGTACGGGTTGTAAGAATTTTGTCTTATCATATTTTTGTACTGGCTGCTAGCGGCGTTTCGCCGAGTACCTGTGATTTCATTTTCAAATTATAATGAAGGAGGGAAGTTCAGTGCCAAGAAGAGGTTTTATTGCAAAAAGAGAAGTATTGGCCGATCCGCTTTACAACAGCACGGTTGTTACTCGACTGATTAACAACATCATGCTCGACGGTAAAAAAGGAACCGCACAGAAAATCGTTTACGGTGCGTTCGAAATCGTACAGGAGAAAACGGGTAAGGACCCGCTCGAGGCTTTCCAGCAGGCAATGGATAACATTATGCCGGTATTGGAGGTTAAAGCTCGCCGAGTTGGTGGTGCTACCTACCAGGTTCCGATGGAGGTTCGTCCGGAAAGACGTCAGACCTTAGGTCTTCGTTGGCTCACTACGTACAGCCGTGCGAGAAGTGAGAAAACCATGAAAGAGCGTCTGGCTGCAGAAATCATGGATGCAATCAACGAAACCGGTGCATCCGTAAAGAAGAAAGAAGATACACACAAGATGGCAGAGGCAAACAAAGCGTTTGCACATTACCGTTGGTAATCCATCAGATAAAACGACACAGGATTTGTGTTTAGTCTTGAGAAAGGAGGAATATTGGTGGCAAGAGAATATTCTCTACAAAAAACAAGAAACATTGGTATTATGGCTCACATCGACGCTGGTAAAACAACCACAACAGAACGTATTCTGTTCTATAGCGGTCGTATTCATAAGATGGGTGAAACCCACGAAGGCGCCGGTACCATGGACTGGATGGAGCAGGAAAAAGAGCGTGGTATTACCATTACCTCTGCTGCAACCACTTGTCACTGGTTGAACCATAGAATCAATATCATTGATACACCGGGACACGTTGACTTCACTGTTGAGGTTGAGCGTTCCTTGCGCGTACTGGACGGTAGCGTTACAGTATTCTGCGCAAAAGGTGGCGTTGAGCCGCAGTCCGAAACCGTTTGGCGTCAGGCTGACACTTACGGAGTTCCGCGTATGGCGTACATCAACAAGATGGACATCATGGGCGCTGACTTCTTTAACGTTGTTCAGATGATGAAGGACAGACTGCAGTGTAACGCAGTTCCGATTCAGCTCCCGATTGGATCGGAAGACACATTTAAAGGCATGGTTGACCTCGTAAAGAACGTAGCATACGTATATTACGATGACCTGGGCAAAGATATCCGTGAGGAGGCAATCCCGGAGGATATGGTAGATCAGGTTGAGGAATATCGTCTGAATCTTTTAGAGGCTGTTGCTGAAACTGACGAAGTTTTGATGGAAAAATATCTGGAGGGCGAAGAACTCACGATTGACGAAATTAAAAAGGGCATTCGTAAAGCAACCATCGCTAACGATATGATTCCGGTTCTTTGCGGTACTTCTTACCGTAACAAGGGCGTTCAGAAGCTTTTGGATGCAGTTGTTGATTATATGCCGTCTCCGCTCGACGTTCCTGCAATCAAGGGCGTTGATATGGACGGTAATGAGGTGGAAAGTCCGTCTTCCGACGATGTGCCGTTTGCTGCACTTGCGTTTAAGATTATGACTGACCCGTTCGTAGGTAAGCTCTGCTTCTTCCGTGTATATTCCGGAACCCTGGATGCAGGCTCCCACATTTTGAACTCCACCAAAGATAACAAAGAGCGTATCGGTCGTATCCTGCAGATGCACGCAAACGACCGAAAGGATATCGATAAGGTTTATTCCGGTGATATCGCAGCAGCGGTTGGTCTTAAGAATACGACCACCGGTGATACGCTTTGTGACCCGGCACATCCGGTCATTCTGGAATCTATGGAATTCCCGGATCCGGTTATCCGTGTTGCTATTGAGCCGAAGACCAAGGAAGGTCAGGAGAAGATGGGTATTGGTCTTTCCAAGCTGGCAGAAGAAGACCCGACATTCCAGACCTACACCGACGAAGAAACCGGCCAGACGATTATCGCCGGTATGGGTGAGCTTCACTTGGAAGTTATCGTTGACCGTCTCCTTCGTGAGTTTAAGGTTGAGGCAAATGTTGGTAAGCCGCAGGTTGCTTACAAAGAAACGATTCGCAGAGAAGTTGACATCGAGCATAAATATGCTAGACAGTCCGGTGGTAAAGGTCAGTATGGTCACGTACTCATGAAACTGGAACCGTTAGAACCGGGCTCCGGCTACGAGTTTGTGAACAAAATCGTCGGTGGTGCAATTCCGAAGGAATACATCCCCGCAGTTGATGCCGGCGTTCAGGGCGCTATGCAGTCGGGTGTTTTGGCAGGATATCCTGTGGTTGACGTCCGCGTAACGCTTTATGATGGTTCTTACCACGAAGTCGACTCTTCTGAAATGGCGTTTAAGATTGCCGCTTCCATGGCATTTAAGGACGGCTCGAAAAAAGCAGACGCAGTGCTCAAAGAGCCTGTAATGCAGGTTGACGTTATCGTTCCTGAGGAATACATGGGCGACGTTATGGGTGACTTAAACTCCCGCCGCGGTCAGATTCAGGGTATGGAAGCTCGTGCAGGTGCGCAGGCAATCCACGCTTTCGTTCCGCTTTCGGAGATGTTTGGTTACGCAACCGAGCTGCGTTCCAGAACGCAGGGTCGTGGTCAGTACACCATGCAGCCGAGTCACTATGAAGAAGTTCCAAAGAGCATTCAGGAACAGATCGTTTCGCAGAGAGCGAAAAAAGATTAATCAAAAACTATTGCTTTTTCTTGGAAAAAGGTGTAAAATAGTATATGATTTACTGAAACTATTAAATTTAACAATAGGGAGGAAAAACAAATGGCAAAGGCTAAATATGAGAGAAGTAAACCGCACGTAAACATTGGTACCATCGGTCACGTTGACCATGGTAAGACTACTCTGACCGCTGCTATCACTAAAGTACTGAGCTTAAAAGGCGCTGCAGACTTTAAAGCATACGATCAGATCGACGGTGCACCGGAAGAAAGAGAAAGAGGTATTACCATTTCTACCGCACACGTTGAGTATGAAACCGACGCAAGACACTACGCACACGTTGACTGCCCGGGACACGCTGACTACGTTAAGAACATGATCACCGGTGCTGCTCAGATGGACGGTGCAATCCTGGTTGTATCCGCTGCTGACGGCCCGATGCCGCAGACCCGTGAGCACATCCTGCTCGCTCGTCAGGTTGGCGTACCGTACATCGTTGTATTCCTGAATAAAGCTGACCAGGTTGACGATCCGGAACTGTTAGAGCTCGTTGAAATGGAAGTTCGTGAACTCCTCAATGAGTACGAGTTCCCGGGTGATGACACCCCGATCGTTGTTGGTTCTGGTCTGAAAGTATTAGAGTCTGCTGCTACGGATCCGAGCGCTCCGGAATATGAGCCGATCCTCAAGCTGATGGATGCTGTTGACAGCTACATCCCGACTCCGGAAAGAAAGACTGACCTTCCGTTCTTAATGCCTGTCGAGGACGTATTCTCCATCACTGGTCGTGGAACCGTTGCTACCGGTAGAGTAGAAAGAGGTACTCTGAACCTGAACGATGAAGTTGAAATCGTAGGTCTGGCTGACGAGGCTAGAAAAGTAGTTGTAACCGGTATCGAAATGTTCCGTAAACTGCTTGATCAGGCTGAAGCTGGTGATAACATTGGTGCTCTGCTCCGTGGTATCCAGAAGAATGAAATCGAAAGAGGACAGGTTCTGGCTAAGCCGGGTTCCATTCATCCGCACACTGCATTTAAGGGCGAAGTTTACGTTCTGACCAAAGAAGAAGGTGGACGTCATACTCCGTTCTTCAACAACTACAGACCGCAGTTCTATTTCAGAACGACTGACGTTACCGGCGTAGTTAAACTGCCGGAAGGCGTTGAAATGTGCATGCCTGGCGATAACGTTTCTATGGAAGTTGAGCTCATCACTCCTATCGCTATCGAAGAAGGTCTGCGTTTCGCTATCCGTGAAGGCGGCAGAACCGTTGGTTCCGGCGTTGTATCTTCCGTTGCGAAATAATTAATGCCAATTTATTTCAGCCGAGCGCACGCGCTCGGCTGATTTTTTTGGTTGAAATTTGAGAAAATGCTACATAAAAAGAGAAAACGAGGAAAAAATAAAGAAATATAGAAAAAAATCAAAAAAATGCTTGACAATGTCTTTATTTTATAGTAAAATATACCTCGTCGGTTTACGGGATATGGCGGCATGGCTCAGCTGGCTAGAGCAATCGGTTCATACCCGATAGGTCGGTGGTTCAAGTCCACCTGCCGCTACCAAAGCCGTAAACCGAATATGGCCCATTGGTCAAGCGGTCTAAGACACCGCCCTTTCACGGCGGTAACAGGGGTTCGATTCCCCTATGGGTCACCAAAAACAGTAGGTTGTGC
>JAFQBK010000006.1 GCA_017399695.1 Clostridia bacterium
AAAGCACCTCAAAAACATTATTTTGAGTGCAGAACAAGGCAAAACTCCCCCATAATCCTGGCGGATATGGGGGAGTTTTAACAAAGTTATGTGCCAAAATTATGCTTTTGAGGCGAATCCTCCCTAAGTGAGGCCGCCCAATCGGGCTCTTTTTTATTTTAACATTTTGGGGTTGTCGGTGCGTTCTAAAAGATAATCAACCGAAACCTGAAAATAATCAGCAATTCTTATCAATTCTCTAATTCCGGGTTCATGTGCGCCGGTTTCATAACGGCTGATTGTATTTTGTGTTGTATCTAAATCCATTGCAAGTTTTAGCTGTGTGATTCCTTTTGACATTCTGATTTCTTTTAATCGCATGCAATCACTCCTTGACATTATTATCCCATAACGGTATAATAGTGATATCCCTATTCGGGATATTTGAAGTTTAATATTATGAATCAGACAAAAGGAGCGTTATAATGACGATTAAAGTGGAGTGTTTAAAAAGCTATTTGGCAGATTACATCACTCGCCAAATAGACGATTTCGAAATTGATGAAAGTGCGATTGCTGACAGTGTGGCACTTCGTGTTTTATCCGAAATTCAAAAAATTATTCAAAATGACAACTATTCGGATTTTTATATGGTAGAAGAAATCGTAAAAGTATTTGAAAAGTATCACATTGATGCAGGAAGTTGTCATGATTTTGGTTAATTTCCAAAACACAGGAAATACTAATGGTATCAAATAGGAAAGGACGATAGTATGATTGAACAAGATACCATTAAACTGTTAAGAGAATGTGATGCAGGAGTCAAAATGGGTGTTTCCTCGATTGAGGATGTGCTGGACAATGTGGAAAATAAAGAATTCAAATCCCTTTTGACCAAATGCAAAGAGGAACACGAAACATTAGAAGATGAGCTCCAAACGCTTTTGGATAAGTACCACGACGACGGCAAAGACCCCGCGCCGATTGCCAAAGGTATGTCGTGGATGAAAACCAATATGAAGCTTGCGATGAATGAAAGCGATAAAACCGTAGCCGACCTGATGACGGATGGCTGCAATATGGGCGTGAAATCCTTAAATATGTATCTGAACAAATACAAGGCGGCGGACGAGGTTTCCAAAGACATTACCAAAAAGCTGATTAACCTGGAAGAAAAGCTTGCGGTAGATATTCGTAAGTTTCTTTAAAAAAATTAAAAAAGGCTGTAAAAAATTACTTTTTGCAGCCTTTTTTTATATATATTTTCGGTTGACTTTCTTCCTCCAAAATGCTATAATCAACTCTTGTATGGTGTTTTTCAAATGACGAAAAAAGGAGCTTTTTGAGCCTTTTTTCTGCCGGTTTTTCACGAATGGTGAAGAAAACGAATATGATAATGCGAGAGAATATCTCGGGAGGAGAAACGTTATGAGTACATTATTATCTGTTTCTGTCGCCCTCTTGGCAGGGCTTTTAATGACACGGGCATTTAAACCGCTAAAATTGCCGTCGGTTACGGCATATTTGATTGCGGGCGTTTTAATTGGTCCGTACTGCATGGGTCAGCTCGGAATTCATGGTCTCGGCTTTGACAGCATGGAGGCGGTGGAAGCCTTAGGTTTGGTCGCTGATGTTGCACTTGGCTTTATTGCTTTTTCCATCGGTAGTGAATTCCGCCTTTCCGAGCTCAAAAAGACGGGTAAGCAGGCAACGGTCATTGG
Source organism: Clostridia bacterium (assembly GCA_017399695.1). GTDB lineage: Bacteria > Bacillota > Clostridia > UBA1381 > UBA9506 > RGIG1666. The sequence continues at coordinate 1,701 of JAFQBK010000006.1, forward strand.
TATCATTCAGGCACTGGTTGCAACTCTTTTGGTTGACCTTGCCCTTTTGGTTGTACACCTCATCATGCCGGATAAGCTTTCCTTGTCACAGCTTCTGACTCTGGGTGCGATTGCAACCGCGACGGCACCTGCCGCAACCTTGATGGTTGTCCGTCAGTATAAGGCAAAAGGACCGCTGACGAAGCTCTTGCTTCCCATCGTTGCTCTCGACGATGCCGTTGGCCTGATTGTGTTTGCGGTATCGTTCGGTATTGCCAAAAGCTTGATTGTTGGCGCGGTAGACGTCATTTCCATTGTGGTGAACCCTTTGCTCGAAATCATTTGTTCTCTTGGCTTGGGCGCTATCTTGGGTTGGGTACTCACGCAGTTTGAAAAGCTGTTTAACTCCAATACGAACCGATTAAATATGACGATTGCCTTTGTGTTTGTCACAGTTGCACTTTCGATGATGAAATTCGAGGTAGGCTTGGTTCACATCGGTTTTTCGCCGCTTTTGGTATGTATGATGCTGGGTACAATTTTCTGTAATATCTGTCCTTTGTCTGAGGACCTGATGGGTGCGGCGGATAAATGGACTTCGCCTCTGTTTGCCCTGTTCTTTGTCATCAGCGGCGCAGAGCTTGAGCTCGGCGTGTTTGGAGATTGGGCAATCGTTGTGATTGGTATGGTTTATATTATCTTCCGTTCGGTTGGTAAATATTCGGGAACGTTTATCAGTTCCAAAATGACTCATTGCGCACCGCAGATTTGTAAATACCTCGGCATCACACTTCTTCCGCAGGCAGGTGTTGCGCTTGGTATGTGCGCGATTGCGGCGGCAGATTTGCCGGGTGAGGGCGCGATGATTCGCAACATCACCTTGTTTGCCGTATTGATTTATGAGCTTGTAGGTCCGCTCCTTACGAAGATGGCACTGACGGCGGCTGGAGAAATTCAGCCGATGTCGGATGAAGTAAAAATGCGCCGTCAGACAAAACTCGATATGGCACAAAAGTCTTCTCAGGAGTAATAAAATCGGAACATGGGAAAGGGGGAGCACAGATGGAATTGTTCAAAACAACATTCGTGCAGGCGTTTGGCTATGTCAAAGCGCTGGTAAAGTGGCTTACCCTTTCACTTTTGGTTGGTGTCATTGGCGGAGTAGTCGGCAGCGTGTTTCACTTAAGCATTGATTATGTGACCGAACTTCGTACAGAGATTCATTGGTTGGTGTATCTGCTGCCTGTTGGCGGCTTGGCGATTGCTGGTATCTACGCGTTGTTTCGTTCGAAAGGAACGCTTGATACCAACCGTGTACTCGATGCCGTTCGTCAGGAAGAAAAGGTTCCGCTAGTGATGGCGCCGCTGATTTTTATCGGTACGGTCATTACGCATTTATTTGGTGGCTCGGCAGGACGTGAGGGCGCGGCACTTCAGCTGGGCGGCAGTATTGGCTATAATGTGGGTCGGGCGGTAAGACTTCGTAAGCATGATATACATATGATTGTGATGGCGGGAATGAGTGCGGTTTTTTCTGCACTGTTCGGTACGCCTCTCACTGCAGCAATTTTCTCGCTTGAGGTCACAAACGTCGGTACGATGCGCTATGGAGCGTTTCTACCCTGTATTGCTTCCTCAATTGTGGCAGCGCATATTGCCAAGGTCTTTGGTTTGTCTGCGGTTACATTTGCCGGACTCAGCCTTTCTAATGTCACATTAGACAGTGCGGCAAAAGTAATCTTCCTTGCAGTTTTGTGTGCTTTAGTCAGCATCTTGTTCTGTTTTCTTATCAAACAGTGTGAGCATTTGATGGGAAAGTGCTTCAAAAATCGCTATCTGCGTTCCTTTGTCGGCGGAACGATTATTATTGTGTTGATGCTTTTGGTCGGGACGAGAGACTATAATGGTGCAGGTATGGATGTTGTGGCAAAAGCAATGGCAGGTGAGGCTCGGCCAGAGGCATTTTTCTTAAAAATTATTTTTACCGTGATTACCATTGCCGCAGGATTTAAAGGCGGAGAAATTGTACCGACCTTCTTTATTGGTGCAACTTTTGGCTGCACTATGGGAACCCTCATCGGGCTGGACGCGGGCTTTGCAGCAGCGGTCGGCTTTGTGGCGGTTTTCTGCGGTGTGGTGAACTGTCCGATGGCTTCCTGTATTTTAGCACTAGAGGTATTTGGTTCAGAGAATATCCTTTTGTTTGCCGTTGTGTGCGCTATTAGCTATATGATGTCCGGGTATTCCGGTCTATACAAAAGCCAAACCATTGTTTATTCAAAACTCGGTGAAGAACAAGTGGATATGCCAACAAAATAATATGTAATAAATGGTCGTGGGGATTGCCACGGCCTTTTATTTTACAATGCTGGGGCAAAAAGAAAAGATTTTGGACTAAAACAGTTTACAATACCTGCAAAGTTTGCTATAATTAACCACGATGTGATTCGCTTTTACAATCAAATTTTAGAATGCGAACAGGAGAGAGTATTATGAATTATACTGCATTTTCTTTAAATGGTGCATGGGAAATGAATTATGATGAAAAGGCGTATAAAGGGACAGAAAATCCCTTCTTAACTCCGGAAAGTCCGTGGAGAAAGCATGCGTGGGTTGCAGATGCCGTCCCCGGTTACTGGGAGGATATGACGGAGAAATTTAAACTGACTCCTTTTTACTGTCATTTTAGAATCAATCCGGAATATGGACTTCAGCAGTACCCGATTTCCGGTGTTGCACCTGATATGGCACTTCCGAATGTGGTGGGAAACTTCTTTTACCGCCGCACGTTTGTCTGTAAGGACATCACCGCACCGACCGTGTTGCACTTTGAGGGCGTGCAGAATGCGGTTTCTGCTTGGCTGAACGATGTGTATCTCGGTCGCCATGAGGGATACTCCGCACCTTTTGATTTTGAAATTCCGGACGGTGTACTACTTGACGGCGAAAATACTGTCTGCCTGTCTGTTTCCAACCATCGATTAGAGGGATATGGAGGCGAGCCGATTTCGGGTCTTACCTCCCGTGCGGCAAATGAATGTACCGGCGGTATTACGGGCGATGTAGAGCTTCGTGTATACAACTGTCCGTTGCGTGATGTTGCCCTTTTGGTCTCGGATGATTGCGAGAGCATAGATGCAAGAGTTGAAATGACAGAAAAAGCCGAACTGACCTGGCAGATTTTTGACGGCGAAAACGAAATTTCTTCCGGCACCGCAAATGGTGACTTTACATTCCAAACCGCGGGTCTTACGCGTTGGAGTCCGGAAAATCCGAAACTCTATACGCTTGTTGTTTCTTGCGGCGAGGGCAGTATTGAGCGCACTTTCGGTGTAAGAAAACTACTTCCTGACGGCGTACATTTTAAGCTCAATGGAACGCCGTATTTCCTGCGTGGTGTTTGCGAGCATTGCTATTTTCCGGATACCATTCATCCGGCACACGATAAAATCTACTATCGCTCGATAATTAAAGAACTGAAAAAACTGGGCTTTAACTTTATCCGCTTCCATACCTATGTTCCGGAAGAGGAGTATATGCAGGCGGCGGATGAACTCGGTATGCTGATTCATGTAGAAAGCCCGAACAATACGACGGTTGCTGAGTGGAAGGACATCGTGAAACTCTGCCGCCGTCACACTTCAGTTGTGATTTATTGCTGCGGTAACGAGCTCCTTTTAGATGAGCCGTTCATTGAGCACTTAAATCAGTGTGCCGATGAGGTGCACGCACAGACGGACTCCTTATTCTCTCCGTTTTCCGCGCTTCGTGGGCTTGAGTATTTCTTTTTGGAGCCGGAACTGGAGCACGAGCTTGTTCACGAGCCGTTTACGCACAATCCGCGCCGTTTTGCGCTGGTGGGTGCGTTTAGCGATATGTATTCGAGCTATGCAGTCAGCCGGTTCAGCTATAGTTCACTGACGACGGCGGATGCTGAGGAATCCGACCGCTGGAGTGAGGTGTATCAAAAACCTCGTGCAAGCCACGAAATTTGTATTGATGGCACCTATACGGATTTGAGCTTAAAGTGTCGCTATAAAGATACCCGCGTGGGCAAAACCGAGATGTTTAGCTCTTTAGAAAAGCATCTCAAAGAAAAAGGCCTCTTAAAAAAAGCGCCGACCTTCTTTAAGAATTCGTCTGAATGGCAGCGCCGCATTCGTAAATACTGTTTTGAAGAACTGCGCCGCAGTAACAATATGGCGGGCTACGACTTTTTAGGTCCGATTGATACCCATTGGCATACCTTTGGCTATGACGTCGGTATGATGAATGAGTTTTATGAGTTAAAACCGGGCGAAACCGTTCGCAATGTTTTGATGTATAACTCGGAGACGGTACTTTTGACCGACTTAAAGAGAAAGGTGAATTTCGCCTCGGGAGATACCCTTTCCTGCGGCATTTACACTTCTTGCTACTATCCGTCACCGCTTACGGATGCAACTCTTTCTGTTCGTCTTACCCTGGATGGTAAGGTGATTGAAAGAAAGAACGCTACGATTGATACTATCCAAAACGGTCAGGTTTCAAAGATTTATGACCTCGCGGTCAAGTTGCCGGAGGTCGAAACGCCGGGTGCGATGAAGCTTTATGTTTCATTGGATTGCGGCGAACTGACCGTAGAAAATGAGTGGGAACTGTATCTCTTCCCGAAGGTAAGACCCGTAGATGTGGCAGAACTCGTCGTAAAAGAACAGATGACGGAAGAAGAGCTTGTAGAGGCGTTACATAAAGGAAACGATGTACTTTTGTTGGGTGCAGAGCCTTTTGTTAGCCTTCCAACCACATTCCGTATCGGACTTGCAGGCAGAACCTCGGGTAATCTTGCAACGATTGTCACTGATCATCCGGCAGTTTCAGGAATACCGCACGAAGGCTTCTGTGGCTGGCAGTTCTCGGGTATGATGGAAGCGGGAAAAGCCATCTGCTTTGAATGCGACGATGTTCCGTTTAACCCCATCATTGAAGTTGCATCTACCCATAAATATGCCATCCGTCAGGCGGCAATGTTTGAGTTCTCGGTTGGCGAGGGTAGACTCTTGGTTTGCGGATTTAACTTTTCGGAAACCGACCCGGCGGCTATGTGGATGAAAGAACAGCTCATTCGCTATGCGACGAGTGGCGCCTTTGACCCGAAAGACAGCATTAGTGAAGACGGACTGCGCAAGCTGATTCACAGTCAGGTAGGCGAGGTTATCGGCAATACAAACTTTGCATTTAACCCGAACGATAAAACAGCAACCCGAAAGAAAAAATAAAAATTGCAGGCTGTGGCTTTGCCACAGCCTGTTTTAGAAGAAGGTGAGCCGAATGACAAAGAAAAAAGAAGAAACGCATTATGTGTATATCTTAGAGTGCCGTGACGGCTCACTGTATACAGGCTGGACGCCGGAGCTGGAAAAAAGAATTCAGGCGCACAATAGCGGCAAGGGAGCAAAATACACCAAGAGCAGACACCCCGTGACGCTTCGGTATTTTGAGGAGTTTGCGACAAAGAGTGAGGCACTAAAGCGAGAATATGCTATTAAACAGTTAAGCCGTGAAGAAAAGATGAAATTAATAAGGGGTGTAGCAAAATGAAATCATTTTGCTACACCCCTTTATATGTCTATTTCATCAATGATGGAGAGCACTTCGGAAAGCGTTGTCGCACTAAACGCGCGGGTTTTTAGCTTGGTCGCACCGGGAATTCCCTTGACATACCAGGCGAGGTGCTTTCTTGCCTCCAAAATGCCGATATGTTCGCCTTTGTTTTCAACCAAAAGCTTCATATGCTGACGAATCGTTTCTTGTTTTTCTTCTTTTGTCAGCGGAGGGATGGATGTTTTACCCATCGCCGCCTTGATTTCGCGGAATAAAAACGGATTTCCCTCAGCGCCTCTGCCGACCATTATGCTGTCACAATCAGTTTCCTGCATCATAGCAAGGGCATCGGAAGCAGATTGGATATCTCCGTTTGCAATGACGGGAATGGAAACTGCTTCTTTGACGGCGCGGATGATTGCTCTGTCCGCACGTCCGGAGTAAAACTGTGAACGCGTCCGACCATGCACAGCGATTGCTACAGCACCGACATCTTCTGCGATTTTTGCAATCTCCACCGCGTTGATATGCTCCTCGTCCCAACCGGCACGAATTTTCACGCTGACGGGAATGGTGCAGGCGGAAACAGTAGCAGAAATGACCTTTCGGGCAAGCGCCAGGTCTTTCATTAACGCAGAGCCATCGCCGTTTGAGACTATCTTTGGTGTCGGACACCCCATATTGATGTCGAGATATTTTACTCCGGCATCTTCCATATATCGTGCGGCTTCAGCCATAATCTCCGGCTCGCAACCAAAAATCTGAACGATGAGCGGAGCTTCTTCTGCCGAGGTTTCCAGCAAAAGCTTTGTCTTTTTGTCGCCGTAGTGAATCCCCTTGGCACTAATCATCTCCGAATACACTGCATCTGCGCCAAAACGACGGCAAATGATGCGAAACGGGAGGTCGGTCACGCCTGCCATTGGCGCCAAAAAAACTTTGTTTTTATAAAATGAGTCCATGGATATTCCTCTCTAATGAGTTGTTTTCTCAAGTATATCATAATTAATCCTTCGGCGCAAGTCTAAGGTAATTCTTCTGTGGGACGCTCCATTTTCACTTTTTGTGCGATGTTTTCCAAATATTCACAAACAACGGTGACCTCTACCGTATCCTCGTCAATGACGTGGTGCGAAGGGGTCGAATTCAACAGTTCGGAATTTGGAAAAACTACTGCGTCAATCGCATCACAAAGCTCGCGAGCACCGTTTTCAACCACAAAATCTTGTGCAAGACGTATGTCTTTATATTCAATTTCCCGATAGGTGTCTTTAGACAGTGAGATACCGAGATAATTTCCGAAAAGAGAAAGTTCATAGAGTTCATGCTCTGATATCGACTCTTCATAGGGGTTTTCCTTGCCCCAAAAGCAGGGGATATCTAATCCGAACAAGGACAGCCGATAGCGCGTGACGTGAGCGCCGGTTTCCTTTGGATCTCGGCTATATAGCGAGAATGCCTTTGTTTTTTCGTACCAAGTGCGCGCATAAATTTCGGCTTCTGCCTGCAGGTAGCGGGTATCAACGCCGCGCTCGCTCTCTAACATCCCACTGACCAAAAGCGAATTCTTCTGGACGGTGTCTCCAATTTTCACTGCCGGAAAACCGTTTCTGACAATCATAGAATGAATCACGCCATCTTTTGCCGCCACGATGGAGCAGTAGTCATTTGCATCAAAAATTTCAGGAATGGGGATTTTTTCTTTGACAGTGACAATGACTTTTGAGCCTTTCTTTTCTGCCCACAGCCAGGACAAATCTGTCATCTTGATGAGCATATCATTTTTAATTTTCTTTTGATTAAGACTGTGGCGAAAAGCACCGACGGAAAGACCGCATTCTTTTAGATTCTCTAAAATAGTGGTGGTAGGAATTTTTTCGTTTCCGGTGATTTCAATTTTCCAGACAAACTGATTGAGCCCGATAAATAAAAACATAAAGACTAAAACACCAATGAGTAAGACCTTGCGCTTGCGGTGTTTGTGAAGCATAGGAAACAGACCGGACTTGCGCAAAATTTTGACACGCACTCCTGTGCGCCTGGCAATCGGCGGAAGCAAACGAAAAGAATGGATGCTCATAGTCAGCCGAATGGAATTTTTGGAAAGTCGTTTGATATCGCGGAGAAGAATTCCGCGGGATGCGCAGACATTGACAAAGCGTTCCGGAAAAGTTCCGCTGATACGCAAAACGACGCTTCCTTTCAAATAGTGAATCAGTCGGGACAACATAAAAAACCTTCCTTTATTGGGAAAATGAAATGGATAAAATATTGCCGCGGATAGATACGGAATCGTCCGTGATTGCGGTGATTTCAAGGTTTTCTCCGGTCAGGCGGATGATTCCTTCTGTGCAGTTTAAAGAAATGGAATGCTCTAAATATTCCAGTACGTTTTTATAGTTTTCTACTTCCAGCTCGTGATTTCCGCACAGTGTCAGGCGTGGCAAATCCAGGAGCATATCATTGGGAAGAGATAGTTTTTCACTGAGCACTTCGCGAAAGGCGGGTCGTTTTTTCACTTTCTTTTTTTTCATTTTCTGACTCCTTTCTGTCTGCCATGGTCATTTATATGCCTTTTTTTTCATAATAATGACTGTATCAAAGAAAAAGGAGCGAGACAATGAGCAGAAAAAAAGTGTATGTATGGTATGTAAAATCAGCGGTGATTTATGTGCTGCTTTTGAGTTTTTTACTTCTGTTTATACTGCGCTCCGAGTCGGTTATGGAGGAAATTATATCAGCACTCGGCCTATGTTATCACACAATGATACCGTCCTTATTTCCTTTTTTTGTACTGAGTGGGCTGATGATGGAATTTGATTTTGCAACGGTCTCCGGAACACTTTTTTCTCCCGTGATGAGACCCTTATTTCGTGTGCGGGGCAGTGGTGCGGCAGCGTTTGTCATTGGTCTTTTTTGTGGTTATCCGACGGGCGCTAAAATCGTAGTGACGCTATACAAAAAGAACCAAATCAGTCGGACCGAGGGAATGCGACTTTTACCGTTTTGCAATAATTCAGGTCCCTTGTTTGTGATTGGCGCGGTAGGAGTGGGGATGCTTGGCAGCGTAGAGCTCGGCATCTATCTTTTTGTCATTCACGCCTTATCTGCATTTTTGGTGGGAATCCTTTTTCGGTTTTATGGTCGGGCAAGCGGAGAAAAAGAGCATAAAACAAAAGTGGCAAAGAAACTTGCGCAAGATGTGAGAAGTTACTGGAGTAACAACAGAAAATCCGTAGGACAGGTATTTTCAGACTGTGTTTTATCCTCGGTCAATACAACCCTGCTTATTTGCGGATTTATTGTATTGTTTTCGGCAGCAAATGCTTCATTTGCACCACTCATATCTGCGCTCCGGTTACCGGTCATTTTTGAAAAAGTAGTGAAAGGGATGCTTGAGGTTAGTATGGGAACTAAGGGGATTGCGGAGCTTTATGAGCTGCCAATGCGATATATTCTTTCGCTTTTGTCTTTTTTAATCGGTTTTGGCGGTGCGTGCGTGCATCTGCAGGTGCTCGGGATTTTAGCAGGAAGCGGGCTTTCGATGAAAACGTATCTTTCAGGAAAGTGTCTGCAGGCGTTAATTTCCGCGGGACTCTCTTATGTCCTGTTTGAATTATTACCGGAAAAGAGTACCCTTGCGTGGAACAGTTTTTCCGGCGGAATTCTGGCTCCGAATTTACCCTGGTTTTTGCCTGTTCTGATTTGCGTCCTTGCTCTTTTGATTTTGTGGTATCAAACCAAAAAACGAATTGATTTTTGACAGCCGCTGTGATATACTGTTAAAAACGATTTAAGGAGATAAACGATGAAAAAAAGAGTTAGATTCCTGCTTCCCGTTCTTGTTCTTTTGGCAATTTTAGCGGCGGAGTTGCCGTGGGAAACAAAAGAAGTGCCAAAACGGACAGAGGCGGCAATGGAGGTCCATTTTATCGATGTTGGGCAGGCGGATTGCTCTTTGATTCTGCTTCCCAATGATAAAACGATGCTGATTGATGCCGGTAATAATGATGACGGCGAAACGGTCGTGGATTATTTAAAGGCTTGCGGAGTCGAACAAATAGATTACCTCATCGGAACCCATCCGCACGAGGACCATATCGGTGGGCTGGATGATGTGATAGAGAGTTTTCCAATCGGAGAAATTTATATGCCGAAGGTGCAGACGAACACGAAGACCTTTCGTGATGTGCTGACAGCGGTTAAGAAAAAAGGGCTTTCTGTCCACTCGGCAAAAGCGGGAGTTGTTTTGTCGGAGTCTCCCGAGCTTTCAATTACGATGCTAGCACCAAATAAGGACGTATATGTAGAAATGAATGATTATTCCGCTGTGGTGCGCATTACGTACCAGGATACCGCCTTTTTGTTTATGGGCGATGCGGAAAAACAGTCTGAGAATGAGATTCGTGAGGATGTGCGTGCAGATGTTTTGAAAATCGGACACCATGGGAGCAGCACATCTACCTCGGAAAAATTCTTGCGTCGGGTCAACCCCGAGTATGTCTTTATTCCCTGCGGAAAAGACAACGATTACGGGCATCCGCACAGAGAAATCAGGAATTTATTGAAACAGTATGATATTACGACCTATCGGGCAGATGCGGACGGAACGGTCGTTTTTGCTTCGGATGGAACAACGGTTTGGGTGGTGGAGTAAATGGAAATGGTGATTGATCGGTTTGAGGGAAATTTTGCTGTTATCATATGTGAAGGTGCGACATACGATATACCTCGCGCTATGCTTCCTGCGGGCGCAAAAGAGGGCGACGTTCTGCGAATTTTAATTGATGCAGCTAAAACGGAGAAAAACGCGGAAGAAATCAAACAATTGATGGATGATGTGTGGGCAGATTAAATCAGAACGGGGAGGAATACAGGGTGAAAACAAGAGATGAATCCGGCGCATTGTACGGAAAAAAAGATTTCTTTTTCGGACAAATGCCAAAAAACTTTCAGAATATCCATTGGATTGAATTGATTGGCTTTGATAAAGACCAAAAGGATTTTGGTATCGGGGCATTTTTAGATCGCACCGGCTTTCGCCCAAAAGCAGTTACGATTTTGATGGCGAGCATTGATATTATCAATAATCACCGTGAAGGAGACTATGTTTTTGAGCCTTGGTATTGCTCCTATGGCGGACACGAGTATAACGATGAAAGACAGATTCAAAGCTGGACAAGCGGGGACTTTAAGGCTTTTGTCCGTGAATTTAAAAAGCACGGAATAGAAACCTATATCAGCGTGTTTGATTTTGTCGATACTAAAAATACAAATCCATTTCATAAAGCGCGAGCAACTTCTGAAATTGACGGAAATCTTTCGAAAACCTCTTTTGTTTATATGACAAAGCGTTTAGATGACGGATGTTTTTACGAGGATGTATTTTTAGAAAAAGCGATTCAGTTTCTTTCTGATTTCGGACTCGACGGATTGCATTTAGCAGACGGCGTGTGCCGTCCGAGACTTCCGATTCAGTGGGTTGATTTGTCGGATGATATGCTTTCACAGGCGGGTATTTGTGTGCCGGAAGGAGAATCCAGAGCAACATATATTGCGGAAAATAAGCGCAGAGAGTGGATTGATTTTTGCACTAAGCGATGGACTTCCTATATGGAAAAGGTGATCTGCGGCTTGTCTTCTGCCGGATTTAAGGTCATCATCAACAGCAGCTGGACCAAAGATCCCCTCGAGGCAAAGTATCGCTACGGTATTTCATATGCCGATTTTGACCGTTTGCCGATTGAGGCGGTGGTGGTTGAAAACGGCGCACCGACGATTTCCATTTTGGACAACGAAGCAAATGCAGGTTTTATCCAAAGCTATGAGGACAGAAAAACCGTTTCCCACGCCTTTCGTGCATCGCTTCTGTCGATTTCCGCTTGCATGGAAAACACACCGCTTGCACCCTTGTTTCCTGTCAGAGATACCGCAGAGCAATATGATGTTTTGCACCATTTGCCGACGATGCTTTCGCGCCACGCCGCAGAGATTTTTTCTGATTTTGTGTGGAAAGACGGCGAGCGCAAACCCGTGATTGAGGGACACACCTATTGCTTGAGCGACGGACTCAGTAAAGACGATTGGACATTTCTGCGGTTATTATCAGATAACGCTTATGTTAAAGATGTTGCAGATGTATCGGGAGCAACGGTGATTTGGTCAGATGCACGAAATGAAAACGAGATAGATGCTTTGATCAAAAGCAGAACACCGAGCACGCATCGTTTGCTTACGCTCTTGCTCAGAAAAGGAGCGAATATCTTCCAGTCGGCGCATATCCGCAATCTTGAGATGGTAAGAGGTGACATCGTAGTTACCAATCCGCACTTGCTTCCTGAGAATGAGAGAAAAGCGGTGGAAAGCTATCAAAACGGACGTGTGATTTATGTTTCCGGAGGGGCGGCAGAGAAAGACTATTCCAAAGAGCTGAACCCGACGGGCGTCGGTTTTCCGTTCCCCTTGTATTTTGAGGAGCCGGACGAAGCGTATTTAATGGAGTGTGTCAAAAAAATCAATGAGAATCTGTCAGAAGTTCTTACTTATCAGGAAGAGTGCAGACTGCAGGAGATTAAGCTGTCGGATACCGAGTCGAGATTTTTGGTGGGAAATGAAGAGTATTATTATATCAGACCGACGATTGACACCAAACGAAAAATTAGAAGTTTGACCGACATCACAAAGCTAGAGGGATTTCGTGTTTCGTCTGACGGCACAACCTTCCGTGCGTTTGTTCCACTCAGAGGAATTGCGATTGTTGAGGTCACCTTTGAAGAAGAGTAAAATAAAAAACGGATTGCTTGGCAATCCGTTTTTTATTTATTATTTTTTAATTATCTGATAATTCTGACACCCAATACGCCATCAATTGCAGAAAGCTCATCAGCAATGGAATCAGCAACATCGCTGTCGATATCCATGATGGTATAAGCATTTTCCTTCTTACTCTTGTTGAGCATGTGAAGGATGTTGAGGCCTTTTTCTGCAACTAAGGCAGAGAACTGGCTGAGCATCGTCGGAACATTCTTGTGCGCAATGGTGATACGGCTTTCGCCCTCGCGAGCCATTTCGCAGTTCGGGAAGTTCACGGAATTGGTAATATTACCATTTTCCAGATAATCCTTGAGTTCGTCTGCTGCCATCATAGCGCAGTTGTCCTCGGATTCCGGAGTGGAAGCACCCAGGTGCGGAATTGCAATCACATTGTCCATCGAAAGAACCGCATCAGACGGGAAGTCAACCACATAGGATGCAACCTTGCCTTCTTCTAATGCAACTGCCATATGCGCTTCGTTGACAAGCGTGCCACGTGCAAAGTTTAAGATTCTTACGCCATCTTTCATTTTTGCAAGTGTTTCGGAATTGATCATGCCGGTGGTAGAATCGTTTGCCGGAACATGAAGTGTGATATAATCGCAGTTTGCGTAAATATCATTAATATCAGTTGCCTTTTTGATGCTGCGGGACAGATGCCAAGCAGCGTCGATGGTCATATACGGGTCATAGCCGATAACATCCATGCCCAGGCTGTGAGCGGCGTTTGCAACCATAACGCCGATGGCGCCCAAGCCGATGATACCAAGGGTTTTACCCTTAATTTCCGGGCCTACAAACTGGCTCTTGCCTTTTTCTACAAGCTTGCCAACCTCTGCGCCCTTACCTAAAAGGGTTTTTGCCCATTCGATACCGCCCACAATGTTACGAGAGGAGAGCAGAAGACCTGCGATAACCAATTCCTTTACGGCATTGGCGTTGGCGCCCGGGGTATTAAATACAACAATACCTTTTTCGGTGCACGCATCGATCGGAATGTTGTTGACGCCTGCGCCTGCACGTGCAACTGCCTTTAAGTTCGCGCCAAGCTCCATTTCGTGCATCGAAAAGCTGCGGAGGACGATACCATCCGGGTCAGCGCAAGTATCGGAAACTTTGTATTTGTCTGCGTCAAACTTATCAAGACCGCAGGCTGCAATTTTATTTAATGTTAAAATATCAAACATTTGACAGCACCTCGATTATTTATTGTTTTCTTCGAATTTCTTCATGAATTCAACCAAAGCGGCAACGCCCTCGGTAGGCATTGCATTGTAGATGCTTGCGCGCATACCGCCGACAGAACGATGGCCCTTTAAGTTAACAAAGCCTGCTTCAGCAGCTTCCTTGCAGAATTTCTTGTCGAGTTCAGCGTCGCCGGTGACGAAGCAAACATTCATCAGCGAACGATATTTCTTTTCAGCCGTAGGCTTAAAGAGAGAAGACTGGTCAAGGAAATCATACAAAAGAGCAGCTTTCTTTTCGTTTCTTTCTTTCATAGCGACAAGACCGCCATTCTTCAGCGCCCATTTGTAAACCAGACCTGCAACATAGATTGCATAGCACGGCGGGGTGTTATACATCGAGTCGTTATCTGCCATGGTTTTGTAGTCAAGCATGGTCGGGATATCTTCGCGAGCCGTACCCAAAAGGTCTTCGCGGATGATAACAACCGTCAGACCTGCCGGAGCCATGTTTTTCTGTGCGCCTGCATAAATCACACCGAACTTGGTTACATCAACCGGTTCGCTGGTAATGCAGGAGGACATATCAGCAACTAAAACTTTATCGCCAACATTCGGCACTTCCGGATACTTGGTGCCGAAAATCGTGTTGTTATAGCATACGTGTACATAGTCTGCATCTTCGCGAACCATATCCGGCGTAATTTCTGGAATATAGCTGAAGGTTTTGTCTTCGGAAGTAGCAATACATTTTGCATCTCCGTATTTTTTCGCTTCTTTATATGCTTTACCGGAGAATTGACCGGAAACAACATAATCTGCTTTGCCGGTTTTCATCAGGTTCAGCGGAACTGCTGCGAACTGCGTCGAAGCGCCGCCCTGCAGGAAAAGCACCTTATAGTTATCCGGAATGTTCATGAGCTTTCTGAAATCAGCCTCGGTCTCCTTGATGATTGCATCATACACGGGAGAACGGTGGCTCATCTCCATTACCGACATACCGGAACCGTTGTAATTCGTCATTTCTTTTGCAGCCTGCTCTAATACTTCCATCGGAAGCATAGAAGGACCTGCCGAAAAGTTATAAACTCTGTCCATCTTAAAAACCTCCACTTAAATTAAGTTATTTCAATATGCAATATATTATATACTAAGGTAGGCTTTTCGTCAACTGCTTTTCGTTGTTTTGTTTATTTTTTAACATACTTTTTTTGAGAAAAATAAAAAATTTTGTGAAAAGTATTTCCTTTTTTAAAAATATGTGATAGAATGAAATCATTCACCAGGGGAGGGAATCCTCCTTTGAACAATCTAGGGAGGTGTATCAAATGGCTTATATTATCAATGACGAGTGCATCAGCTGCGGCGCATGTGCATCAGAGTGCCCGGTTTCCTGCATCAGCGAAGGAGACGGCAAATATGTCATCGATGCTGATACCTGCATCGAGTGTGGTAACTGTGCAAATGTTTGCCCGGTAAGCGCTCCGGTTGCAGAGTAATCTGATGAAAAAAGAAAAATCCCGAAAGGCATTGTGCCTTGCGGGATTTTTTTGCATAAAAAATCGGAACGAGTGAAACTTGTAATATGCGGCGTGGCCGCAGGGACTCAGACATAAGAAGCGACCGGTTATGAGCCGCTGCCTTAACCAATGGAGTGATTGGTCTGCCCCTAAGTACCGAACTATTTTATCAAGAGATTGTGTGATTATCAATAGATTTTTCTGGGTTTTTGCACATTCAAATTTTAATAAATGAAAGAAAAAAAGATATTTTGAAAAAAAGTCTTGACTTTATCATATAAAACTGCTATAATACTAAAAGTCGGCTCGGATTGCTGGCTCAGGAAAGCATATGTCAGTCGCTTTGCGGGTGTAGTTCAATGGTAGAATCTCAGCCTTCCAAGCTGATTGTGTGGGTTCGATTCCCATCACCCGCTCCAGATTTTATATTATGCGCCTGTAGCTCAGTTGGATAGAGCAACTGCCTTCTAAGCAGTGGGTCAGGAGTTCGAATCTCTTCAGGCGCGCCATGTGGTGGGTATAGCTCAGTTGGTTAGAGCGCTAGATTGTGGCTCTAGAGGTCGTCGGTTCGATTCCGGTTACCCACCCCACTTGTTTTACTGCAAGGCAATCCTGTTATGCTGTCAGCTATATTGGGCTGTCGCCAAGTTGGTAAGGCACCGGATTCTGATTCCGGCATTTCGTAGGTTCGAGTCCTGCCAGCCCAGCCATTTTTCTTTCGATAGCATAATATTGGGCTGTAGCCAAGTCGGTAAGGCACCAGACTTTGACTCTGGCATTTTCGTAGGTTCGAGTCCTGCCAGCCCAGCCAATGTCTTCTCGTCTTATGACTGATATATAAACTGAATATGACTCATTAGCTCAGTTGGCAGAGCACTTGACTTTTAATCAAGGTGTCCGGAGTTCGAATCTCCGATGGGTCACCAAAACAAAAACCATCCATTTGGATGGTTTTTTGTTTTGAAAATTTTATCAGGTTCGAACTCGAGTTCGATAGCGCAGACTCCAAGAGAGCGAGCTTGCGATGCTCGATTGGCTAAGTCAAGCATACATGCGAGCGTAAGTGAGTCGTAATCTCCGATGGGTCACCAAAAAACGACAATTTTCGACAGAAAGTTGTCGTTTCCAGATAATAGATTATGGTTGCTTTGCTCGCGCAAAGCTTATTTTTATATGTTATCTAAACCATTCGGATCTTCCAAAATACAATCCATCCGTTCGCGTAGTTTTTTCAACCCTGCTCCTTTATAAATGCTGTCGGTGTTACCCCTATTTGTTTTTTGAATATCTTTGAAAAATAAAAAGGATCATTATATCCACATTTTTCTGCAATTTCGGAAACAATTTTGGAGTGATTTTTAATGAGAGTCACTGCGTGCTGAATTCGAAGTTGATTGAGATGATCGGTAAATTTTATTCCTGTTTTTTTTACAAAGAGCGCGGAAAGATATTTTTCATTATAGAAGAAAATATCAGCGACTTTTCTTAGTGTGATGCCGGGAGCGGTAAAGTGCGAGGAAATATAATCTAAAATGCGCTCAAAACGGTCAGAATCGTCTGTTGAGGTATCTTTTTCTTCGGTATTTACATAGGAGAGCGTATACATCAGGACGCTTTCTGTCAGCGTGTTTGCATTTGCGAAATTAATTCTGCGGATTGAGGTCATCCAAAAGGAAAACAGATGAGAGAAATCCTGATATAAAAAATTCGAGGTATCGATTTCGGAAGCAGAAAGAAGCGAGGAAACCCCGGAGCCATTAAAGCTGATATACAGATAGGAAAGGGGCTCATCTTCTATGATTTCATGCGCCTGATACGGTTCGGTAAAAAAGAGCGTGCCGGGGGAAAGTGCGCATTCCTTGCCGTTGATTTTTAAATGGCCACTCCCTTTATAAATCAGATAAACATAGTAATCCGCATGTAAAAAGGGTTGCTTTAGCTTGCGCAAATGTGTTTCGTATACGAAATGAAAATAGGAAATACTGCCCTGATTCGGTTTCGGTGGTATAAAATTACAAATATCCTCCATAAAAACACCTCCATTTCTTAACAATAACATATAATCAGTAAAAAATCAAGAAAAGAGGGTTTATATCCATGTGAATATGGTTTTTTTCCATTTACAAGCCGGAGAGCGAATGATATATTTTCCGTAGGGGGTGCGTCATGGGAACGATATTATTGATATCTACACTGTTTCTTCAGGAAGGCGAAGCGATGCTTGTGCGTCGTTACGGAAAAAAACATAGCGCGGGACTATTCTTTAACGCGATATTATGTTTGTTTGCGACGCTGTTTTTTGTTATAACAGATCAGGACGGTATTTCTTTTTCGAAGGAATTACTGCTGTACGGAGTTATAAGTGCTTTTCTGTACGCCGGTGGGTTTTATTATATGTATCTTGCCCTGCAACAAGGGTCCTTCATTGGAACGAAAATGATCAGTTCGTTTTCCGTCGTTGTTTCTGTGTGTTATGGACTTTTCTTTTTGCAGGAAGACATTAAATTTACGTCATACATAGCGATTGTTCTGATATTTTTTTCTGTATTTATGCTGGTGTGGAAAAAATCGGAGCGAAAAAAACAGGAAAGAGCCTCTGCCCGCTGGCTGATTTACGCAACGCTTTCAGCTTTGTGTAATGGTTTTATAGCGGTGGTTTCCAAGAGTCAACAGATGTATTTTGGAGGTTCTTGCGACAAGGAATTTATGTTTTTTTCCTTTTTGGGAGCATCGCTCTTTTTACTTGTTTTTGCTCTTGTAAAAGAACGGAATAACTTTAAAGATGCAGTAAAAACCGGATTTTTATATGGTGCCGGAGGAGGACTTTTAAATGGGGCAAAGAATCTCTTTGTGCTTTTGCTCTATTTATACCTTCCGATTTCCGTGGCAGTGCCACTTCGCACAGGATTAGGCTATATATTATCCTTTCTCATTTCCGCATTTTTATATAAAGAACCATTCACAAAACTTCAGATTTCAGGAATTGCCGTGGGAGTTTTGGCGGTGTTATTATTTCAGTTATAAGAGGTGTTGATGATGAAAAGAATTCGTATCGGTGTGGTAGGGGGACACAGAGGCAGGGCTTTAGCTAAATTGTCTGATATTTTTGAGTATGTAGAATTTGCGGCGGCTTGTGATATTAAACCGAGTAACTGGTATGAAAAACAATGGTTGATGCCGGGCGCGTTTTCAGACCTGTTTCCGAATGCTGTGTTTTATGAAGATTATGACAAGATGTTAGATGAAGCAGAACTCGATGTTGTGATTGTAGAAACCGGTGCAGATATCCATGCGGAATTTTGCATCAAGGCGCTGGAAAGAAATATCCATGTCCTTTCGGATATCCCGAATGTGGCAAATCTCGACGAGGCAGACCGACTGTGGAAAGCGGCAGAAAAGTCTTCTGCGATGATTTCTACCGGTGCCAACCCGAATGAGCAGAAATTTACGGTACTCCTGCAGGATTTTTACAACAAAGGCTTGCTAGGCAAGCCGTACTGCATGGAAGCGGAGTATATCCACTGGACGCTCCCCGGTAGTGAAGAGAATATCCACTTAAACGAAAACGGGGACTGGAGAAAGTTGCTTGCCCCCATCCGATACTGCACACATTCATTAGGACCTTTGCAGACCATTTTAGAGGAAGAATTGCGGACAGTTACCTGCTTTGGCACCGGACAACAGACGGACGAAGTTGGTACGATGATGTATCGTGACGATATGATGTGTGCACAATTCCAGACCGATTCGGGCGTGATTGTGCGCTTGATGCGAAACGGCAGATGCCGTGCCAACATCGGCCACCACAACTACCGCGTCTTTGGAACGGAGGGATATATGGAACGAATTGACCGATTCGACAAACCGGTCATCCGCTATAATTCTTTCCGCGAGCTGGATACCGGCTTAAAGGAAATCGGTGGAGAATTTATGCCTCCGGCGTATGCAAATAATGAAAAGGCAACCGGTCACGGGGGAATGGACTATGCAATGCTTGACCATTTCTTTGATGCCGTACGCTTTGGAAAAGAGCCTCCGATTTCGCTTCGGGCAGGACTTTTGATGACGCTTCCCGGCATTTATGCCGAAGAGTCCGCAAAGCGTGGCGGGCAAATTATGAGAATGAAGTATCCGTGGGACGAGGATTTTTCAACCATAATGGAATAAAAAAATAATCTTTTTTGAGGAATCTGCAAAAACAGATTCCTTTTTTGCGCCAAATACAGAAAATATTGCAATTATATGTTGAATTTCTGCGCAGTATTTGGTAAAATTATCATGTGCAATTTTGTCCATAAAATTGCAATGAGAAAGGGAATTTATTTGTCGGGCAAGCTTGCCTTGACAGAGGGGAAAGGTAGGAGAAAATTATGGCAAATGATGCTTTTATTGACATTGCGGCAGGCGGTATCGGAGGAAGAAGTGAATTTCTGCATGAGCCCAAGCCGAGATTTACTAACATCAAAAAATGCAAACTGAAAGAAAATGCGACGGAGCCGATTCCAACCGAAAAGAAAATAGATACGAAAGAGGAAATGCAGGCAGAGCTTTTAAAGCTGCGTAAGCAGTATGAGCCGTTTCTTAAAAACTACGCGCCAAAGCAGGAGCTTATGCGAAAGAAGACTAAGCTTACAGACTTTGTTTTGAATGGTACGGAAAAGGTTACGCTTCCGCATTATGGCGGTCCTGTGGGCTATGCAAGACATACATACGAGTGCGATTTTACAGTAGATGCAATCGGAGAAAATGAGACGGTATATATCTGTTTTGGCGGCGTTGACTATAAGTCGGCGGTTTTGGTTAACGGCGAATATGCCGGAAGCCATGAGGGTTTCTTCTCTCCGTTTGAATTTAATATTACGGCTTTGGTGCACGAAGGCGTAAACAAGCTGAAAATTGTGGTCGAAAATGACCATGTATACGGTGGGCATAATGGTTCCAATGGCGAGCGTCACGAGGGAGATAAGCTCTATGCGGCAACCGGTATCGGCTGGGACGATGCAGCACTTGGCTGGCATCATTGCCCCGCAGGTATGGGCATTTATGCCGACGTTACCGTAGAAACCCGTAGTTTTATCCATATTCACGACCTGTTTGTCCGTCCGATTCCGGCGGAAAACCGCGTGGAAGCTTGGGTTGAGGTAGAAGTGACCAGACATATGAAACAGGATTTGGAGTTCCGTCTGTCGCTTTATGGTCAGAATATAGAAGAAACTGTTTTCGAGCAGAAAAGATTTACGCCGGAGACCACCTATATGGCGGGAATGGGAGACAGTTTGACCCAGGCAGAAGTCAAGGACATTATGGGAAAAGCCATGGATGTTCCTGCGCAGTGGGGCACCAATGTATATAAACTGAATGTTCCATTTGAAAATGCAAAGCTCTGGGATCTCCAGACACCGTATCTATATCAGCTTCAGGTGGAAATCTTAGATGAAGCCTCGGTGTTAGACCGTGGTGCTGTTACTTTTGGTATGAGAGAGTTTGTTCAGGACACAGAAAGCTCTCCGAAAGGTATGTTCTACTTAAACGGTAAAAAGACCCGTTTGCGTGGCGCGAATACAATGGGCTTTGAGCAGCTCGACGTAATGCGCGGCGATTTTGACCAGCTTATTGATGATATTCTACTTTCCAAGGTTTGCAATATGAACTTCTGGAGAATTACGCAGCGTCCGGTACAGGATGAGGTGTATCAGTACTGTGATATGCTGGGCTTTATGGTGCAGACGGACCTCCCGCTTTTTGGATGTATGAGAAGAAATAAAGTGGCAGAGGGTATCCGTCAGGCAGAGGAGATGGAACGTTTAATCAGAAAGCATCCGTGTTGCATCCTTGTCAGCTACATCAATGAGCCGTTCCCGAATGCGAAGAATGAGCCGCACAGACATTTGGAGCGTCCTGACCTTGAAAAGTTTTTTGAAAGCTGCGACTATATTGTTCGCTTAAATAATCCTGACCGTGTGATTAAGCACGTTGACGGCGACTACGACCCGCCGACGGAGGGCATGCCGGATAACCATTGTTATCCGACCTGGTACAACGGTCACGGAATCGATATCGGAAAACTGCATAAGGGATATTGGTTGCAGGTAAAACCGGGCTGGTACTATGGTTGCGGTGAGTTTGGAACGGAAGGCCTTGAGTGCTCCGAGGTAATGAAGAAATATTATCCGAAGGAGTGGCTGGTTGAGCCGTTTGATCCGGGTAATATCGTTTACGCACAGACCAAGGGAATGCATCGTTTCTTCTATGATACGCAGGATGATATGGAGTCCTGGATTGAGAAGAGTCAGCATTATCAGGCGTTGGGAACTAAACTGATGATGGAATCGTTCCGTCGGGATACCCGTATGATTTCCAATGCGATTCATCTGTTCATTGATGCTTGGCCGAGTGGATGGATGAAGACCATTATGGACTGTGACAGAAATCCGAAGCAGGCATACTTTGCATATAAAAATGCACTGGAGCCGATTATGATAAGTCTCCGTACCGACCGCTTCACCTATTTCTGTGGCGAAACGGCAAGTGTCGAGGCGTTTATCTGTAACGATACCAATCTTTCCGGTAAGGACTTTAAGCTTTGCTATGAGCTTTATCGTGGTGAGAAAATGGTGATGTCCGGGAAAGCAAAGGCAGAAATCGAAAACTGCGAAGTAACAGCGATTTCTGATGTTCGCTTCACTGTTCCGCAGGTTTCCGACCGCGAGGAACTGACCTTAAAGGCGATTTTACTGGATGAGGCAGGCAAGGTGCTTGCGCATAATTCCATAACCATCGAGGCCTTTGAAGATAAGGGCGTTGCGAAAAATGACAAGGTCGTTTGGATAACCGACCTGACCGCCGGAGAGCATACGGTTGCGGGCGAGAAGATTCTTGTAAAAGAATGTGGCATGCTTCCGCTACACTTTGTTTCCAGAAAAACGGGACATGCGGCAATCAGCGAATTCCGCGAAAGAGATTTCTCGTATTGGTACAATAAAGAAGAGGATATGATTACCCCTCTGATTGAAAGAACCTTTACGGCAGAAGGCTTTACCCCGATTCTTCTAAGCGGAAACAAGAACGATGAGGGCGAGTGGGATACGGTATATGCAGCAGCAGCCAAAGAGTACGATGGTAAGCTCTATGTGGTATGTACTGTTGACTTGCGTGCGGAAAACCCGATTGCAAAAAGATTTATAAATGATATTTATCAGTACGCAGAAAAAGAGATTCAATAATCATTAAGGCATAAAAAAGGGATTTGTCAAACTGACAAATCCCTTTGGTTTTTTTATTCGGAATTTATTTTACGCTTCTTTCAAAATCTTATCTTTCACGATATAAAACAAACCGCCAAGTACGCATAAAACTGCAAGCGCGATGCTGATATACCAAGACCAGTGCGTGCGAAAAGCTTCCACGGAGAGATAGCCTGCAATACCAACGAGACCAACTAAAATCGGGAAAATACCCATTGCTGAAATTTTCGGGCATTTTACCAGTAAGAAAATACCAAACAGCGTCAGAAGCCATTGTACTGCCGGTGCAAACGCCATCATATTTTCGCTTACGTTTGCTACCTTAAAATGTTGATTATAGGCGTCCTTAAAGGTTTTCGGCATCCACACAACTTGTGCAATTGATGCTTCGCCGGTTTCTGCCTGCATTGTTTCTGCATTGATTGTGTTAAACGGGAAGAATCCCGGCCAGAACTGCACCAAAAGCACCAATAACATTAAAACAATACACACAATGCCGCTTACTTTTTTCATTTTACTTACATCCATCCGACGTTCCTCCTTGCTATATAAAATTTATTTGATTATTCGTAAATAATCTGGTCGATGTACATCAGGCTCGGATCCATTGTGATGGAAGAGAGCGGAGCACCGCTTGCAATGTCTGCGTAGAAGGAAGCATTGGCCTTCAGCTGGAAGTTCGCATCTACAGCTACATTATGATTAAAGTAAGCTCCTAAATGGCTAGCACCGCTAAGCGAATTGATCGTGATTTTTGCACGCATTGTATAGCCGTTTCCATTGTCAACCACGAGGGACGGATAATAGGTGATGGTGCAGGAAAGACCTTTTTCAGAAGCTAGCACATCTTTATAAAGGCTTAACGAAGTGGTGAATATCGAAGAGTATGCCTTTGCAAAGCGTGTGCTTGCCTTGGGCAGATTCTGCGTGTCACCATAGTAGTTAAACGGCGTGGTATACACCGCATTCGGTACATCCTTTAAGACCAGCTGGAAATTCGGATATGTGCGTCCGGACTGGTCGATACTGTGGTTGTATTTAACAAGACCTAAAGCGGAAGTATCCGTTGTAAAGTCCGTGCTAAGACCGATGACCAAGTCAAACTGCAAAAGAATGGCAGCGATATCCTTTAAGGTAGCCTTTCTTTCCAGTGCCTGAAGGCTGTTATCAATATCAATCAAGATGCCATGACGGTTTGCAAAGGTCAGATAGCGGTTCTTGTTTGTTGACATGACGCCCTTGTATTCCTCAGTCGTCAAATCTGCAGCATACGGTTTTGCAGAGCGATACCAGCTTGCAAATGACAAAGCAGAAATCGCATCGCCGAGCGTTACCTGAGTGTCAATTTTATCTTTCGTAACGTATTCTGCACTCCACGCATTGTTTGCAATCGCGTCGAAATCGCGAGCATATTTATGCTCAAACTTGATATCGGACGGGAAGCCGAAATAAGACGGTTCATATTCACCGCTTGCCAGGCGGATCGCCGCACGGGAAAGCTCACCGTAAGTAACTTTCTTATCAGCAACGTAAGTATTATCATCGAATAAATCCAAACCGTTAAGCGTGCGCTTTAAGAGGTCTTCATTCACAGCGTTTACAAAGGAAACGCTTGCGCCTGCCTTCGATTTTTCTCTGGAACGGACAATTAAAGCCGCCCCTTCCGCACGGGACATCGTATCCGCCAAACGGAGGTGAACGCCGTCGTCACCATTCATAATACCACAGCTGTATGCCCAGGCAAGTGCCTTTTTTTCACCTGACCAGTTTACCTGCGAGGTGATGGCAGCGGGAGCTGTGTAGGTATCCGGAGAGCCTGCACGCTTCCAGAGCAGGGTGACTACTTCTAAACGGGTGATGGGCTGGTTGGGTAAGAAATAAACGGCCTCAGGAGATACCAGACCGGAATACATTACATACTCATACGCCCAATGGTTTTTCGGAACGTCGACAAAATCTACAGCATAAACATCCGGACCTTTGCCAATCATTTTTACAAATTCAGCTCGGGTAACCGTTCCATTCGGGCGGAAAGAACCGTCCTCATAGCCGCGGATGGTACCATCGTTTACCAAGGTCTGAACATTAGCATACGCCCAATGGTTTGCGCTAAGGTCAGTAAAAGCGAGATCAGCAAAAGCGACAGTTGAGAGTGTTGAAAATGTCAAAAGACAAATCAAAACCAGTGCCGTCAATCGTTTCATAATGCATTACATCCTTTCAAGGAAAAAATTAATTGCCTGAAAGTCTTGCAAAAGGGAAAGCCACCTGCAAAACTTACAAAAATACAAAATAATTTTATCATATTTTATGCACTTTTGCAAGTATTAAAATTGACAAAAGGATTGCAGTGGTGTAAAATAATAAAAAAGGAAGCTATAATAGCGGGAGGTAGCAAAATGAAAATTAAAGACGGATTTATATTGAAAGAAATGGCAGGCAGTTGGGTGGTTGTTCCGCTGGGTGAAAAACTGGTTAATTTTGAAATGATGATGACGCTCAATGAAACGGGTGCATTCTTATGGGAACAGCTCAAAGAGGATAAGCCAGAAGAAGAGCTTGTAGCAGCACTCTTGGCAGAATACAATGTCGAAAAAGAAGTTGCAGCAAAGGATGTCTCGGAGTTTGTTCAAAAACTGAAAGAAAAGGAAGTTTTATAAATCGCATGATGAAACAAACAGACGGTAAAAGGATAGAGGCGAGTATGCTGGAGCTTTCCCCCGTGCTTGCCGAGTTGATCCGTTCCGGCGCGGCGGTTCGGCTGACGGTTACCGGAAACAGTATGTATCCGATGCTCCGTGACCGTGAGGATGCGGTGATTATCCGTGCATCCAAGAAGCTCCGGCGATTGGATGTTCCTTTATATGTAAGGGACAATGGACAGCTTGTTTTGCATCGGATTATCGGGAAGAAAAAAGATACCTATACGATGTGCGGTGATAATCAGTTGCGTAAGGAAAAGGGGATTACCAAGGAGCAGATTATCGGCGTTGTGGAGTCGTTTGTCCGTAAAGGCAAGACCTATTCCTGCACAAACCGATGGTATCGGTTGTATGCACACCTTTGGGTACCTTTGAGAAAAATTCGCCCCTTGTTGCTCAAATGGGGCGTAGCACTACGCAGTAAACAAAAGAAGAGGCAGGATGAGAAATGAAGAAGCAGTCAGCTCTTAAGTGGGATTTGCAAATAGCGAAAAAAGTATGGCGCGGAATTTTGGCGTTGTCTGTTTGCGGTGTCATTTATTCGGTGCTGGGTGCTTCTTTTGCGTTAACCTCTAAAAATGTAGTTGATTCCGCTGTTTCGGCGTTGACCGAGGGTGCACCGATGGAAACTCTGTGGAAAGCCTGTATTTTTCTCGCACTTTTGGTTGTGATTCAGCTTTTGATGCAGGTGGGCGTGTCAGAACTTACGGTACGTCTTTCAGGGAAGATTACAATTCTTTGCAAGACTAAATTGTTTCATTCTTTGATTCATAAAGAAGCGGGACGTGTTCTTGGTTACCACACGGGAGAACTTTTAACACGCCTGACGAGCGACGTATCGGTCATTTCTACGGCAATCAGCACACTGCTTCCCGATGCGATTCACTATGTCACTCGTGCACTTGCAAGCTTTGTGGTTTTATATACGCTGGACCGGTTGTTTGCTCTTTTGTGTCTTTTAGTTCTGCCGATTGTGCTCTTTGCCAGCGGTATTTATCGCAAGAAAATGAAGAACCTACACAAAAAGGTGCAGGAAAGCGACGGAAAAACCCGTTCCTTTATGCAGGAAACGCTTGCAAATCTTCTGGTAATTAAATCATTCGGCAATGAAGCACGGATGGTGGAAAATGCGGGACGACTTCAAAAGGAAAATTATCGTTTCAACTTAAAACGGAACCATATCAGTATTATAATGAATGTGTTCTTCTTTATTGCAATGACGGCAGGCTATTATTTTGCACTCGGCTGGGGCGCGATTCGCCTATCGCAAGGTCTTATGACCTTTGGTACCTTAACCGCTATATTACAACTGGTTGAGCAATTACAGTCTCCGTTTCGCAGCCTCGCATCGCTTCTTCCGCAGTATTACGCGATGACTGCATCGACCGAGCGAATTTTAGAACTGGAAGAACTGCCGGAGGAGGAGACAGCGGGAGAAGATTTTAATAAGGCAGAAATCTATGAAAATGCGGCGGCTTTCTGCGTAGAGAACCTTACTTTTTCATACGAAGATAAAACCGTGCTCCGCGGGGTAAGCTTTCAGCTTAATAAGGGCGAGTTTGCAGCGGTGACCGGTCTTTCCGGCGCCGGAAAATCAACCCTTCTGAAGTTGTTTTTGGGTATCATTGAGCCGGAAGAGGGAGAGATTTATCTCCTGACCAAGGACGGAAATAAAATTCCGTTGGATGCAAAAACCAGACCCTTATTTGCTTATGTGCCACAGGGAAATATGATTCTTTCCGGCAGTGTCAGGGAAAATATTGCGTTTGCCAAAGAGGATGCGACAGAAGAAGAAATCATCTGTGCGGCAAAGGATGCCTGCATCTGGGAGGAAATCGAAAAACTGCCTGAGGGACTTGATACAAAGCTCGGTGAGGGCGGTTTGGGTCTTTCCGAGGGACAGGTGCAGCGTCTTGCCATTGCGCGCGCTCTTTTATACGATGCGCCGATTCTGCTTTTGGATGAATGCACCTCGGCACTCGATGAGGAAACGGAAAAAGCGGTGCTTGAGCATCTGATTGCGAAAAAACGAAAAACCTGCTGTATTGTTTCACATAAAGCGGCGGCAAAAGAAAGCTGCAATGTTAATTTTTATGTGGAAAATGGCGTGATTTACCGACTTGAAAAAAATTAAAAATTTATGTAGACAAAACACGATTTTTGTGCTATACTATTTGTTAGTGGCGAAAGCTTGGAAAAACCTTTAAATCGGTACAGAGATGCTGATAAGGTGTGGTTAATTTCATACTGCTTGCGGGCGGAGTGCATCCTTGGGTGCGCAAAAAGTCTGTATGTTGTTTTGTAAACACACTCTTATCACACAGTGGTAAGAGTTTTTTTATACCCAAAATAAAGAAAAAGAGGGTGATTGCGGTGGAAACGCAATATGCGGAAATTATGGATAAGGAAGCGATGAAACGGGCAATTTCCCGTATCGCATATGAAATACTGGAAAAAAACAAGGGAACCGAAGATTTGGCATTGGTTGGCATCTTACGCCGCGGCGTGGTGTTAGCTGAACGCTTAAAAACTCGTTTTTTAGAGATTGAAGGGGTCGATGTTCCGACGGGGGTGCTCGATATTACGAGATTTCGAGATGACCTGCCAAAGGGCGAGCGTGAGGGTTCCGTGAGTGGAACCCAGATTCCGTTTTCCGTTGAGAATAAAAAAATTGTGCTGGTAGACGATGTCTTATATACCGGGCGCACCGTGCGTGCCGCGATTGAGGCGATTATGGATATGGGCAGACCGGCAAAGATAGAGCTTGCGGTGATGATTGACCGCGGGCACAGAGAACTTCCGATTCGAGCAGATTATGTCGGCAAGAACCTGCCGACCGCCAAAAGCGAAAGCGTCAAGGTCGAATTTTCCGAATCGGGACAGAAAGAATGCGTCAGACTCAGAAAAGATTAGGAGGAAGCATCCATGCAGTTTCATCACAAGGATTTGTTGGGATTAAAAGAACTTTCCAAAGAGGAAATTTTGTCGATTCTGCGCCATGCACAGACGATGAAAGAAATCCTGATGCAGGATTCTAAAAAGACACCGCATCTGCAGGGAAAGTCAGTTGTTACACTGTTTTATGAAAACAGCACGAGAACGAGAATGTCGTTTGAACTCGCATCCAAATATATGAGCGCCAATGCAGCAAACATTACGGCAAGCGGTTCTTCCGTTGCCAAGGGAGAAAGCCTCATCGATACGGCGCGTACCCTTGACCGGATGGGAACGGATGTCATTATCGTGCGCCATTCTTCCTCCGGTGCACCGCATCTGATTGCGCGGAACGTAAAAGCATCGGTGATTAACGCCGGTGACGGCATGAACGAGCATCCGACACAGGCGCTTCTCGATATGTTCACAATGATGGAGAAAAAAGGAAGCATCGAGGGCTTAAAGGTTGCGATTGTTGGTGATGTCAAGCACAGCCGTGTGGTTCGTTCCAACATTTATGGTTTGACAAAGCTGGGCGCAGAGGTTTCGGTTGGCGGCCCGTCAACCCTGATGCCGCCGGATATGGATAAGCTGGGTGTTTCGGTCTACCACAGCGTGGACGAGGCGATGATGGACGCTGATGTGGTGATGGGATTAAGAATTCAGCAGGAACGTCAGAAAAGCGGTCTTCTGCCGAGCCTTCGTGAGTATCACAGATTCTTCGGAATTGACGAAAAACGCCTAAAATGTGCCAAACCGGATGCACTCTTAATGCATCCCGGACCGGTCAACCGCGGTGTCGAGCTGACCAGCGGCGTAATGGAGCTTGACCGTTGCTTTATCGATGAGCAGGTCACCAACGGCGTTGCCGTTCGTATGGCGATCTTAAACATTTTGACCAGAGGAGGACGCGTAGAGTGAAAATATTGATTCAAGGCGGTCGTGTGATTGACCCGAAAACCAATACCGATAAAAAAGCAGATGTTTATATAGAAAACGGCGTGATTTCTGCCATTGGCGAAAATCTTGCAGCAAGCGATGCAGTAGTCATCAAAGCGGAAGGCAAAGTAGTTGCCCCCGGACTTTTGGATATGCACTGCCATCTGCGTGACCCGGGACAGGAATATAAAGAAGATATCGAAAGCGGAACGAAATCTGCGGCAAAGGGCGGCTTTACTTCGGTTGCCTGTATGCCGAACACCTCTCCGGTGATTGACAATGCTCCGTTGGTTGAGTATATCTTAAACAAAGCGCAGAAGGTCGGAAAAGTCAATGTCTTCCCGATTGGTGCAGTTACCAAGGGACTGGCAGGCGAGGTGTTAGCTGATATCGGCGAGCTTAAATTTGCCGGTGCGGTTGCTATTTCTGATGATGGCAAACCGGTGCAGAATGCAAACCTGATGCGAAGAGCATTAGAATATTCTTCGATGTTTGATATCCCCGTGCTTTCCCATTGTGAAGAGAAGGAACTGTTAGACGGCGGCGTAATGAACGAGGGATACATGTCCACCTATTTAGGGCTTAAGGGCATCTCCAATGCGGTGGAGGATGTACAGATTGCAAGAGATATTATCTTAGCAGAAACGACAGGAACGAAAGTTCATATCTGCCACGTCAGCACCAAGGGCGGTGTGGAACTCATCCGAAACGCAAAGGCGCGTGGTGTTCGCGTGACCTGCGAAACCTGCCCGCATTACTTCTCTTTGACCGAGGCGGCAGTCGAGGGCTTTAACACCAACGCAAAGATGAATCCTCCGCTTCGTACGCAGGCGGATGTCGATGCAGTGATTGAGGGTCTCGTTGATGGCACGATTGATGTCATCGCAACTGACCACGCACCGCACCATATTGATGAGAAAAATCTGGAGTTTGACCAGGCATTAAACGGCATCGTCGGTTTTGAAACCGCCCTCAGCCTTGGCATTACCTATCTAGTGAAAACAGGTAAGTTAACGCTCATAGAGCTTCTTCGCAAAATGACGGTCAACCCTGCAGCAATCCTTTCTCTTGCTAAAGGCGAGATTTCAGAAAATAAGGTGGCGGATGTGATTGTCTTTAACCCCGAGGAAGAATATACCGTAGATGTAAAAAGCTTTGCTACAAAATCAAAGAATTCGCCGTATGACGGTTACCGTTTGCATGGTAAGGTAGAGTATACTATCGTTGGCGGTGAGCTTATCGTAGCAGAGGGTG
Organism: Clostridia bacterium; assembly: GCA_017399695.1. Classification (GTDB taxonomy): domain Bacteria; phylum Bacillota; class Clostridia; order UBA1381; family UBA9506; genus RGIG1666. Next base: position 31,853 of record JAFQBK010000006.1, read on the forward strand.
AATTATTATAAATCGCAGGAGGATATAGAGATGTCAATGGATGCACTGATTGAAAAAATAAAAGAGACAGGCAACCCGACCGTTGCAGGTCTTGACCCGAAACTGGACTATGTTCCTGAATTTATTAAGGAAGAAGCATACGACACTTACGGCAAAAACGCCAAGGGTGCGGCGAAAGCACTTTTAGCGTTTAATAAAGGCTTAATGGACGAGCTTTCCGGCATTGTTCCTGCAGTGAAGCCGCAGATGGCATACTATGAGATGTATGGTTTAGAGGGTCTTATGGCACTTTCTGAAACCGTCAGCTATGCAAAGGAAAAAGGATTTTATGTGATTTTAGACGGCAAGCGTAACGATATCGGCTCCACTGCAGAGGCATACGCAGAAGCATACCTCGGCGAATCGAAGATTGATGCAGACACGACCTGGACCGATTTTCCTGCCGATGCACTCACGGTTAACCCGTATCTCGGAACAGATGGCGTTTTGCCGTTTGTCAAGCAGTGCGAGGACAGAGATAAGGGCATTTTCGTTTTGGTTAAAACCTCGAACCCGTCCTCTGGTGAATTCCAGGACCTTGTGATTGACGGACAGACGCTTTATGAGCGTGTGGCAACGCTAGTCAACCGTTGGGGTATGAGTACGGTTGGAAAAACCGGTTATTCGGGAGTGGGCGCTGTAGTTGGCGCAACCTATCCGCAGCAGATTGAAGACCTTAGAAAGCTGATGCCGAATACGTATTTCTTAGTACCCGGCTATGGAGCACAGGGCGGAAAAGCAGAGGATGTAGCCAAAGCATTTAACGCAGACGGACTCGGCGCAATCATCAATGCGTCCCGTTCCATTATGTGCGCTTATAAAAAAGCAGGAGCGCCGGAGGCTGACTTTGCAAAAGCTGCAAAGGAAGAGGCTCTGCGTATGAAATATGATATTATTCGGTTCATATAACGAAAAACAACGGTCTTATATAAAACCAAGGGAGGAATCAGTTTGAAACAGGCATATTTGGTGCTGGAGGACGGAACCGTTTTCGAGGGAGAGTCTTTTGGCGCAGAGGGAGAAACCATTGGTGAGGTTGTATTCACGACCGGCATGGTAGGGTATCAGGAGGAACTCACGGACCCCGCTTTTTCCGGAATGATTGTGATGAGAACGTATCCGCTGACGGGTAATTACGGCGTCAACAGCGAGGATAACGAGTCAGATAAAACTTCGGTCCGCGGGTTGATTATCAAAGAGGCAGCGCTCTGTCCGAATAATTTCCGCTCGGAGGGAACCATTGAAGATTATCTTGTAAAAAACAATATTATTGCCATTACGGGCATTGATACCCGTGCGCTGACCCGAAAGCTCCGCGACGAGGGCGCAATGAACGGCATGATTACGACCGATAGCAACTTTGATTTTGAAAAACGCAAGGATGAAATCAAAGCATACGAGATCAGCGCAGATATGAAGGAATACAGCACAAAGGAAATTGATACCAAAGGAAACGGAACATATAAAGTCGCTGTGTTAGACATTGGAACTAAGCACAGCTTGATTGAGAATCTCATAGCGCACGATATGACAGTTACGGTGTATCCGGCAGATGCGAGCGCAGAAGAAATCTTAAAGAGAAGTCCCGACGGGATTGTGATTTCCGATGGCACAGGAAACCCCAAAGACTATGAGGGGATTTTGGATACGGTAAAAGAACTGCTTACCTCCAAACTCCCGATGATGGGTGTGGGCATGGGACATCTTTTGATGGCAAAAGCGAGTGGTGCAAGCCTTTTGAAAATGAAGTTTGGTCATCGTGGTGCCAACCAGCCGGTCAAGGACTTAGCAAGCGGTCGTACCTATATTACCACACAGAATCACGGCTATGTTGTGGATAAGGATAGCGTACCGACAGATGTAATGGAAATTTCGCATATCAATATCAATGATGAAAGTGTCGAGGGACTTCGCTTTCTAAACCAAAAGGCATACACCATGGCGTTTTCTCCTGATGCTGCGCGTGGCGTGCATACGACGGAGTATATGGTCAGCCGTTTGACAGAAATGATGGGAGGAAACAAATAATGCCGAAGAGAGAAGATGTAAAAAAAGTATTGGTTATCGGCTCCGGCCCGATTGTCATCGGACAGGCGGCAGAATTTGACTACGCAGGTACACAGGCGTGCCGTGCGCTCAAAGAAGAAGGCTTAGAGGTTGTCTTAATCAACTCCAACCCCGCAACCATCATGACGGATAAAATGATGGCGGATAAAATCTATATCGAGCCATTAGTTGCCGATGTGGTGAAAAAGATTATAGAAATTGAAAAACCCGACAGTATCCTCCCGACCTTAGGCGGCCAGACGGGCTTAAACCTTGCCATGGAGTTGGCAGAGGAAGGCTATCTTGACAAGATGGGTGTAAAGCTTTTGGGAACGGCTACCTCTGCAATTAAAATGGCAGAAGACCGTCAGGAATTTAAGGACACGATGGAGTCCATCGGTGAGCCGTGTATCGCATCCAAAGTGGTTGATACCTATGAGGATGCACTTTCCTTTGCGAAAGAAATTGGTTTTCCGGTCATCGTGCGTCCGGCATATACCCTGGGTGGTACCGGCGGCGGTATCGCATATACCGAGGCTGACCTTGAGGAAATCGCACCGAACGGGCTTAGACTATCTCGTGTGCATCAGGTACTGATTGAAAAATGTATCTCCGGTTGGAAAGAGATTGAGTTTGAGGTTATCCGTGATGCCAAGGGCAACGCAATTACTGTTTGCTCGATGGAAAACATTGACCCTGTCGGTATCCATACGGGTGATTCTATCGTTGTCGCTCCGGCGCAGACCCTTTCCACAAAAGAATATCAGATGCTTCGTAATGCATCCTTAAATATCATCAACGCACTCGGCATTGAGGGCGGTTGTAACTGCCAGTTTGCACTGCATCCAGACAGCTTAGAGTATGCGGTCATCGAGGTAAATCCGCGTGTGTCTCGTTCATCGGCACTGGCATCCAAAGCAACCGGCTATCCGATTGCAAAGGTAACCTCTAAAATCGCCATCGGCTACAGCCTTGACGAAATTAAAAATGCCGTTACTGGAACGACTTTCGCTTGCTTTGAGCCGACCATTGACTATGTGGTCATTAAGTTCCCGAAATGGCCGTTTGATAAGTTTGTAAAGGCAAAGAGAACGCTCGGCACGCAGATGAAAGCAACCGGCGAAATTATGGCAATTTCCGATTCCATCGAGGGAGGACTTATGAAATCTGTTCGCTCGCTCGAACTCGGACTTCACAGCTTTGAAATGCCGAAGCTGAAGAATCTGCCGAAGAAAGAAATTGAAAAACGTCTGTCGGCAGTTGATGATGAGCGTATGTTTGTCATCTGTGAGGCAATCCGCCGTGGTATTTCGCTGGACACCATTCACGAAATTACAATGATTGATATTTTCTTCTTAGATAAGCTCAAAAATATCGTAGAGATGGAAAACATCTTAAAGGAGGGCAATCTTTCCCGTGGCATTTTAGCCAAGGCAAAGCGTATGGGCTTTGTTGATAAGACCATCGCGGCGTTTTCCGGTATGAAAGAAGAGGAAATCAAGGCTCTGCGCAGCCGCTACGGAATCCTTCCGACCTATAAGAAGGTTGACACCTGTGCAGCGGAGTTTGAGGCAGAAACTCCGTACTACTATTCTACCTATAACCAATTCTCCGAGGCGGCACCGTCTGACAAGAAAAAGATTTTGGTTATCGGCTCCGGTCCGATTCGTATCGGTCAGGGTATCGAGTTTGACTACTGCTCGGTTCATTCCGTATGGGCATTAAAAGAGGCGGGCTACGAAACCATTATTGTAAATAACAATCCCGAAACCGTAAGTACCGACTTCGATACGGCAGACAAGCTCTATTTTGAGCCGCTGACCGCAGAAGATGTACAGAATATTGTTGAGATTGAAAAGCCGTATGGCGCACTCGTTCAGTTCGGCGGTCAGACAGCAATCAAGCTGACACAAGCCCTCAAAGATATGGGCGTAAATATCCTCGGCACCAAAGCAGAAGATGTTGATGCGGCAGAGGACAGAGAACTGTTTGACGAGATTTTGGAAGAGTGCAATATTCCGCGTCCGGCAGGCAGAACGGTATTTACGCATCAGGAAGCATTAGAGGCAGCGAATGAGCTTGGCTATCCTGTGTTAGTTCGTCCGTCCTATGTGCTTGGCGGTCAGGGCATGGAAATTGCGTTTAACGACAATGATGTCAAGGAATTTATGGATATCATTACGCTGATTAAGCAGGAGCATCCGATTCTGGTTGACAAGTATATGATGGGTAAGGAACTTGAGGTTGATGCTATCTGTGATGGCGAGGATATCTTAATCCCCGGTATTATGGAGCATTTGGAGCGTGCAGGTGTGCACTCCGGCGACTCCATCTCGGTTTATCCGACACAGACGATTTCCCAAAAGCACAAGGATATTTTGGTTGACTACACGAAGAAGCTTGCCAAGGCACTCCATGTCGTTGGTCTTGTCAACATCCAGTTCGTGCTTTATGAGGATGAGGTGTATGTCATCGAGGTAAACCCGCGTTCCTCGCGTACCGTACCGTATATCTCCAAGGTAACCAATGTACCGATGGTAGACCTTGCAACGCGTTGCGTGCTCGGCGAGAAGTTAAAGGATATGGGTTGCGGAACGGGCTTGCATCCGGAGGGAGACTATGTTGCAGTCAAGGTTCCGGTGTTCTCGTTTGAAAAGCTTCACGATGTTGATACTTCGCTCGGACCGGAAATGAAATCCACCGGTGAAGTTTTGGGTATCTCCAAGACCTTTGGTGAGGCGCTTTATAAGGGTCTTTTAGCTGCAGGCTTTAAGATGACAGCTGGCGGAAATGTCTTGATTACCGTCCGTGATAACGATAAGCGGGAGATGCTTGATATTGCCAAGAATTTTGAAGAAATGGGCTTTAATATTTACGCAACCGCAAACACCGCACATTACTTAAACAATAACTGTGTGGCAACGAGCGTGGTGAAGAAAATCGGCGAGGGTAGCCCTGACATTTTAGATTTAATGCAGGCAGGCAAGTTTGATATGGTCATCAATACGCCGACCCGTGGTCGTCAGCCGGGCAGAGACGGATTTAAGATTCGCCGTAAGACGGTGGAACATTCCATTCCGTGTCTGACTTCGCTCGATACGGCAAACGCTTATATCAAGAGCTTAAAATCGGGCGTATCCAGAGAAGAACTCAATATGGTTGATTTAAGAGATGTATAAAGCAGAAACGCCGTGGCATTATGCTGCGGCGTTCTATTTTTTTGCAGAAAAACATAGACTTTCTTTTGGAAATTTAGTATAATAAAAAGAGAATTTTTGGCAAGGAGGCCCTTTTATGAAATATGTAGTATTTTTAGGCGACGGCATGGCGGATGTTCCGTCCTCTGCTCTGGGTGGAAAAACGCCACTTGAGCTTGCCGATAAGCCGAATATAGATGCGCTCTGCGAGCATGGAATCATCGGTCTTGCAAAGACGATTGATGATTCATTATCTCCGGGCAGCGATGTTGCAAACTTAAGCGTTTTGGGCTATGACCCGACTGTGTATTATACCGGTCGTTCGCCCTTAGAGGCGCTCAGCATCGGCGTTGCACTTTCGGACAATGACGTGACGTTTCGTGCCAATTTGGTAACGGTATCAGACGAATCTGACTACGCGGAAAAAACGATGGTCGATTACAGCTCGGGCGAAATCACCACCGAAGAGGCAGGCGAGTTGATTGCATACTTAAAAGAACATATGAGCTTTCCGCATATCGAGCTTCACGCAGGCATCAGTTACCGCCATCTCTTGGTATGGGACGGTGGTTCAACGAATGTCAGCCTGACTCCGCCGCATGATATTTCCGATAAAAAAGTGACCGAATACCTGCCCAAGGGTGACGGCGCAGAGACGCTGCTTGCCATTATGAAAAAGAGCCATGAGCTTTTATCCGATCACCCGATTAACAAAGCACGTATTGCGCGTGGTTTAAATCCAGCCAATTCGCTTTGGATTTGGGGCGAGGGCAGAAAACCGCAATTAGATTCATTCCGCGAAAAGTACGGTCTTTCAGGCAGTATGATTTCGGCAGTCGATTTATTAAAGGGCATCGGCAAAGGAACGGGGATGAATGTCGTCGAGGTTCCGGGTGCCACGGGAAATATTGACACCAACTTTGACGGAAAAGCCGAGGCTGCAATCAATGAATTAAAGAAAGGTCAGGAGTTTATCTATATCCATGTCGAGGCTCCGGACGAATGTGGTCATCACGGCGACGCAGAAGGAAAAATTGAGTCAATTGGTCTCATTGATAAAAAAATTGTTGGTCCGGTCGTTTCCTACTTAAAGGAAAGCGGAGAAGACTTCCGTATTTTAGTAACGCCTGACCATCCGACACCGCTTGCGATTAAAACACATTCGCGCGCGGAGGTTCCGTTTGTGATTTATGATAGCGGTGCGAAAGAAGGCTTAGGTCTTTCCTATACCGAGGCAAATGCAAAGCAGACGGGCATCTATTTAGATAAGGGATATCAGCTGATGCAGTATCTTCTGAATGGGGAAATATAAAATTTGATGTTATAAGAATGGTGATCGTATGAAAAAAATCGCTGCCTTGTTTCAACAAATGAGTATCAAGAACATATTGCTTTTGACTTTGGCAGGAATGGTAAATGCCGTAGGAATTACCTTGTTTTTATATCCTGTTAAGCTGTATGACAGCGGAATTTCCGGAACTTCTATGCTTTTGGCACAGATTACGCCGGAGTATTTGACTCTGTCTATATTCTTGTTGGTTCTTAATATTCCGTTGTTTATTTATGGATTAAAAAAGCAGGGCTTGGTATTTACGATATATGCCATTTATACAGTCGTAATTTATTCCATATCCGCCTGGCTGATTACGGATATTTTGCCGGTAGATGTGAGCTTTGCCTCGCCTCTTGCCGGAACAGACCTGCTTTTATGCGCGCTCTTTGGCGGTTTGATTTCCGGTATCGGCAGCGGTCTTGCCATTCGGAATGGCGGCGCAATGGATGGCATTGAGGTTATGGCGGTTATATTTGCCAAGAGAATCGGCATTAGTGTCGGAAGTTTTGTGATGACTTATAATGTTTTGCTGTATGTAACCTGCGGTATGATTCTTAGCAGCTGGACATTGCCGCTATATTCCATCATAACCTATATGGCAGGACTTAAGACTATCGACTTTATTGTCGAGGGCTTAGACCGTGAAAAATGTGCGATGATTGTAACCGACAAACCGGATGAAATCTGTGCTGTCTTAACTAAGACATTTGAAATTGGAATGACGCGTGTGGAGGCAAAGGGCGGCTATTCCGGCAAGGATAAAACAGTGGTATATTTTGTCGTGAACCGATTTCAGGTAACAAAGATGAAGAGTATCGTTCACGAAATCGACAGTGGCGCTTACATTATTTTGAGTGAGGTTGCGGATATATTTAAGTCGAATCAGTAAAATCAGAGGAAAAGTATTTAACGGAGATGAGAATATGCGTAAAACGAAAATTATCTGTACGATTGGTCCGGCGTGTGAAAATGAAGAAGTTTTGGAGCAAATGTGTAAAAACGGCATGAATGTCGCGCGCCTGAACTTTTCACACGGGACGCATGAAGAACATAAAACGAAGATTGATTTGATTAAAAAAGTGCGAGTCAAGCTGGAGCTTCCGATTCCGATTATGCTTGACACCAAGGGTCCGGAGTACCGAATTAAGACCTTCGAAAATAAGAAAATCAAGCTTTCTGACGGTGATACCTTTACCTTTACAACGGAAGATATTGTTGGAAATCAGGAGCGCGTGTCGGTCAATTATGAGCACTTAACGGAAGATTTGAATATCGGCGATATCGTGATGGTCAATAACGGATTGGTACAGTTTCGGGTTGATGAAATCGATGGAAAAGATATTCGATGTACTGTTATTGCCGGCGGCGAAATATCTGACCGGAAGAGCATGAATTTCCCAAACAAGGTGCTCAAGCACGATTATTTGAGCGAGCAGGATAAGGATGACCTCCTGTTTGGTATTGAAAACGGAGTTGACTTCGTTGCGGCGTCTTTTGTTTCGTCGAAAGACGATGTCGAGGCAGTCCGCACATTCTTAAATGAAAACGGCGGCAAAGATATTGATATCATTGCTAAAATCGAAAACCGCGCCGGCGTGGACAATATCGATGAAATCTGTAAGGTTGCCGACGGAATTATGGTAGCGCGCGGCGACTTGGGCGTAGAAATTCCGTTTGTTGAGGTTCCCTCCGTTCAAAAATTCTTAATCAAAAAATGCCGTCTGCTCGGCAAGCGTGTCATTACGGCAACCGAAATGCTCGAGTCGATGATTTATAACTCACGACCGACCCGGGCAGAGATTTCCGATGTGGCAAATGCAGTGTATGACGGCTCGTCCGCAGTAATGTTATCAGGAGAAACTGCCGCAGGAAAATATCCGGCAGAAGCCGTTAAGAATATGGCAGAGATTGCCGAGTTTACGGAAAAGCACATCGATTATAAAGAGTGGTTTAAATCGACAGATTATAAAATCAATAATGTACTCGATGCCATTTCGCACTCCACCTGTGCGATGGCAATTGATGTGGATGCAAAATGTATCGTGGTAAACTCCATTACAGGTATGACGGCACGTATGGTCAGCCGCTTCCGCTCGCCGGCAGACATTATCGGCGCAACGACGAATGTGCGGGCGTGGAGAAAGCTGAATATGAGCTGGGGCGTCATTCCAATTCTGTGTGAGCAGTATCCCTCTTTGGATATTGTATTCTATCAGGCGGAATTGCAGGCAAAAAAATGCCTCGACTTAAAGACAGGCGATCATATCGTTATGACCGGCGGACAGATTAATGGGGTCATCGGAAATACCAATACCATTAAGGTTGAAATCATCAAATAAAAAACAGGGGCAAAATGCCCCTGTTTTTTATTTGATAAAATGAAGTTTATGATTGCACCATCTTGGAGATTTCCTTTTTCAGTCTTGAAATGATGCGTTTTTCGAGGCGTGATATGTAGGATTGGGAAATGCCCAACAGGTCGGCGACCTCTTTTTGCGTTTTTTCTTTTTGGTTTTTCAGACCGAATCTTAGTTCCATAATGGCACGCTCGCGGGAGCCAAGCTTTAAGATGGCGGCGCGGAGCAGTTCCCGGTCAACCTGGTCTTCTAAATGTTTACTGACGTCGTCGCCGTCTGTTCCCAAAACATCAGAAAGCAAAAGTTCATTTCCATCCCAGTCGGTGTTTAATGGCTCATCAATCGAGATTTCTGTTCGTACATTATGATTTTTCCGAAGAAACATTAAGATTTCGTTCTCGATGCACCGCGAGGCATAAGTGGCGAGCTTGATGTTTTTCCCCGGGTCAAAGGAGTTGATTGCCTTAATTAAACCAATCGAGCCGATGGAAATCAGGTCCTCGATGGAGACGCCGGTGTTTTCAAACTTCCTTGCAACATAAACGACAAGTCTTAAATTTCGTTCTACAAGCGTCTTTTTTACTTCGTAGCTTTCAGGCGTAAGCTGAGCAATTAAGTCTGCCTCTTCTTCGGCAGAGAGGGGAGTGGGAAGAGATTCCCCGCCGGTAATATAATAAAATTCGTCGGAATCGTTCATTCGCATCTGTAAAACCGTGAGTCCAACACTATGGTTTTTTGCCAGCTGTATGAGATTTTTAATGAACTGTGTCACCATATTGATTCGCTCCCTCAAAGTCATTTGGCAATAGCAGATGATATCTGCCGCTTTGGTCTAAAATTTTGTTTGTTACAGCAACCCAACGCCGGATTTCCGGTGTGTGGTTTCCGTCGGACAGCGTCATCAAAAACGCAGGAAGTGTTTCTTCCCTGCCGATGCCGGAGCAGGTAAAAAAACGAATGCTTTTTGCAGAAAAAATGGCGGCATCCCGACTGTTTTGTCCTGAAAACAATGGCGAGACGCCTTCCCAGTCTGCGATGCAAACACCGCTTCCCCGGCTGTCACGTACGAAATTTCCCGTGTCGTAAAGCGCAGGAAGTGTCTTTTGTTTACCATCGTAAGATAGAGTAATTCTTTGCACCGATTTCTTGACGTTTTGCGCTTTTTTCGCTGTGTGAAAAACGAGCTTCAGCAGGAATGAAAGCAAAGCGACGGAAAGAAAAATAACGCCGGCGGAGACATTTAAAAACAGAGCGTCTTGCACAAAAAACATCGGCGCACGATTTTGTCCCGGCAGCAGCATCAAAACAAATAAGCAAAGGCCGTAAAGGGACAAAGAGGTAACGTAAAATGTGGCAAGTTGCTTTATAAAAATTGACCACGTTCGCGCCCGAAATGCCAAAAAAACCATCCAAGCGGCCATGGAAAATGAAAAAAGGATGCTGGACAAAAAGGGCATAAAGACGCATACTACGGCGTAAAGCGCGCCCGAAAGTGATGAAAGACTTAGCCTGAGTGGGCGAATGGGGAGCCCTGATATAAGCGCGCAAAGCAAAAGGAGGATACCGTCAACGAAAAAATTAAAAACAAATAAAATGTCTACATAAACAGTGACGGTCATGTCGATTCCTCCTTGGTGCTAAAAACTTGCCGGTAAGTTCATTATACCTGCTTAGGTATAAAAAACTTGTCAATTTGCCGTGTCGAAGAAGAAAAATATTTCGACAAAAACGGATTGTAATTTGAATCAAGGTGTGCTACAATGAAACCGTAGCATTACAATGTAATAAAGGAGCGATAGAAATGGATAAGTGTTATACCATAGAAATTGCGGGGGTCAAGAGAGATTTGCCCTTGTGCCCGCTGAATGAAGATTTATATATTGGTGCTTTTGTTATGTTCGGGGATGTGGAGCTTACGGTAAAAGCGGCAGCGGCACTGCTTAAAAAAGCGCCGGAATTTGATGTTTTGATTACTGCTGAATCCAAAGGAATTCCGCTTCTTTATGAAATGGCTCGGCAGTCGGGCAATAATTACTATATTGTTGCAAGAAAAGGTCCGAAGCTTTATATGAAGAATATCATTACCACGCAGGTTGATTCCATTACCACGGCTCACGTGCAGACGCTCTGTATCGGCTCAGCGGAAGCCGATGCGATGAGGGGAAAGCGCGTTTTGGTTGTTGATGATGTTATCAGCACGGGCGAATCGTTAGTGGCACTGGAAACCCTAATCAATCAGGTGGGCGGAAATATTGTCGGCAAAATGGCGGTTTTAGCAGAGGGTGATGCCATTGGACGCAGTGACATTACATATCTGTCGCCCCTTCCGTTGTTTGATAAAGAGGGTAATCCGATAAAATAAAAACAAAAACGGCGATTGAATTGAAAACAATTCAATCGCCGTTTTTTAATACCGTATTCGTATTTTCTGGTTTTAAGTGACTTTCTCTTCCATTAGAAATATCTCTTCAAAAGTCCTTCCAAGCCTTTACCATGTCGGGCCTCATCGCGCGCCATCTCATGCACGGTATCATGGATTGCATCCAGACCGTTTTTCTTTGCGCAAGCAGCGAGGTCAAATTTGCCCTGCGTTGCGCCGTACTCGCAGTCAACTCTCCATTTTAAGTTGTCCTTGGTGGTTGCTTTCATATTCGGCTCTAAATCTTCGCCTAAGAGTTCCGCAAATTTTGCTGCATGCTCTGCTTCTTCGTATGCAGCCTTTTCCCAGTAAAGACCTACTTCCGGATAGCCTTCGCGGTGTGCAATTCTGGCCATGCAGAGGTACATACCGACTTCTGCGCATTCGCCATTGAAGTTAGCCATCAGCTGCTCAAAGATATATTTTTTATCTTCTTCCGAAATGTCGGGGTTGTTCTTTACGGTTTTTCCGTAAACACCGTATTCGTGCTGGGCAGCAAGAGCCGCACCTTCTTCCATTACCTTAAATTTTTCGCCCGGAACCTTGCATACCGGACAAAATTCAGGAGCAGAATCTCCCTCGTGAACATAACCGCAAACAGGACATACAAATTTCTTCATGTGAATAACCTCCAAAATATAATTTTATTGTTTTAGTTGCTTGCAACACGGACAGAGTCCGTAAAGAAATACACTGCATTTTTCGAGTGAAAAGTCATCACCTAAAAGCTTTTTCGCTTTTTTTTCATCCACCAAATCGGCAAAAAGGTCAAATACCGTCTGACAATGCTGACAAATGAAATGTGCGTGTGGGGAAGTGTCGGCATCGAAGCGGTCGCCGTTTTCGCCGGTGTCGAGCCTGCGTACCTCACCTAGACTGCATAACAAATTCAGGTTGCGGTAAACCGTAGCTAGACTCAGCGCCGGTGCCTCCGGTTTTAAGTCAGCATAAATTTGCTCGGCGGTGGGATGATTTTTCTTCTCGCAAAGGTAACGCAGAATCATTTCCCGTTGCCTTGAGTACTTCATCATCATAATCACCCCTATAATGATAATGATTATCATTATTGTTTACAAGTTCATTATACAGAAACTAAGAATCATTGTCAAGTATTTTTTTAAAATTTTTAAAAAATTATATATGATTTGATATATAAAAGGAAAGAACAATCTCCTGGGACGAGATTGTTCTTTTGTAAATGTATTATTTTTATGTAATTCTTACCTTTTGCGTTCTGCGCCTTTTCATTCGGGAATAGGGAAAAAGGATGCAGAATCAGCAAACTGAGCGACAAAGCGGGACGCTTTGTCGGCACCCGAAGGTGTACATTAGTACTCAGAGAGGCGAAGTTTGCTGATAGCAAAAAGGAATCAGAACGAAGAAAAGTCGAACAGGGTGAGGCTTTTCAACCGAAAAATCTCACCCTGTTATTTTTAAGTAAACTATAATTTTGTATGTTGGTTACCTTTTGCGTTCTGCGCCTTTTTCACATTCCCGTCTTATTCTTCCCAGTTGTGATATACATTCTGCACATCGTCGTTGTCTTCCAGTGCATCAATCAACTTACCCATAAATAAGATATCCTTTTCATCGGTCAAAGCAACAGTGGTTTGCGGAAGCTTCTCCACATCGGCAGAAGCAAAGGTATAGCCCTTTTCCTCTAATGCATCACGAACCGAACCCAAAGAGTCGGGGTCGGTCAGAATTTCGAAGCAGCCTTCCTGCGCGGAAAAATCCTCTGCGCCGGAATCGAGTGCATCCATCATCACGGTATCCTCATCGAGGTCGCCGTCTTCGTTATCGATAATGATGACACCTTTTTCATCAAACATGAAGCTGACACAACCGGACTGACCGAGGTTTCCGCCGAACTTATCAAAATAGTGGCGCATATCGCCTGCAGTACGGTTTCTATTATCGGTTAAAGTCTCAACGATAACGGCAACACCGCTCGGGCCATAGCCTTCATAGGTGATTTCTTCGTAGTTATCGCCGTCCATTGCGCCCGCTGCTTTTTTGATGCAACGCATAATATTGTCGTTGGGCATATTATTGGATTTTGCTTTTGCGATGGCGTCCTTTAATTTGGAGTTAGACTCCGGGTCGGGACCGCCTGCTTTTACGATAACCGTAATTTCGCGACCGAGCTTGGTAAAGATTTTACCTTTGGCAGCATCGGTTTTTTCTTTCTTTCTTTTAATGTTGGACCATTTGGAATGTCCTGACATATCTTTCACTCCTGACTTTTGTATTTCGCATAAAATTTTCGTTTTGAAACATACTATCAGTAAAACTGTACCATATAGAAAGAGGGTTTTATCTTGCAGTATGTGTGGGTCTTTTTGGTTGGTGGCGCACTTTGTGCGATCGCGCAGATTTTAATTGATAAGTGCAAATTAACCCCTGCCCGTATTTTAGTGATTTACGTTACCGCGGGCGTCGTCCTGACGGTCTTGGGGCTTTACGAGCCTTTGGTTGACTTTGCTGCTTGCGGAGCGACGGTTCCTTTAACAGGCTTTGGTTATACGCTTGCCAAAGGTGCCTTAAAAGGAGTCAGCGAGCAAGGCTTTTTCGGAATCTTTTCCGGTGGTGTCGCAGGCTCGGCGGCGGGGATCGCCGCAGCAGTCTTTTTTGGTTATCTCATCGCGCTGATTGCCAAACCAAAAGAGAAAAAATAGGAAACAGCTCAAACGCATTCGTTGCGCTTGGGCTTTTTACATCATACCCAGCATCATCATAGAATTGAAGCGGTCGCCGGAAACAATGATATGGTCTTTGACCGTAACACCGATGGCCTCTAAAGCGGTTACGATGTTTTTCGTTGCTTCGCGGTCACTCGCAGATGGCATAATGCTTCCGCTGGGATGATTGTGCGTAAGCACGACATTCACCGCATTGTGCTTTAAGACCTCAGCAACAATCAGACGGGGATACGCTTCGGTCTGATTGATGGTTCCTTTGATGATGGTGCCGCTAAAATGCACCTGGTGATTGGAATCGAGACAAATGATGCCGAACTCCTCGTTCTTTTTGCCTATGTACATTGAAACAGCATACTGACCGATGGAGTCTATGGTTGCGAGCGTGTCCGTCCGGTTCCACTTGGACTGCTGGTAAACCCTTGCCAGTTGCGGAATCAGATTGAGAAGTATCGCAGAGCTTTCGCTGATACCATCTACTTCACAAAGTGCTTCCACATCGGCGTCAAACACATTGGCAAGAGAACCAAAGCGGTCAATCAGCTGATGCGCGAGCTCGTTTATGTCTCTGCGAGGGATGGAGTAGTAGAGCAGAAGCTCTAAAATCTCGTGCGGCTCAAAGTGGTCGAGTCCCTCGTGCAAATAGCGATGCTTCATTCGCATTCTGTGTCCTTCGTGTATCATTGTTACCTCTTTTTATTTCATCAAACTTTAAGTGCGCGGCTGCCCGGCTTGACAAGTGGCAGACCCTCTTTGCACAGAGGACATTCATCTGCTTCGTAAGAAATAACTTCCATAGAAATTACGGATTCGAGCGAAACACCGAAATCGATTTTTCCGCCGGTACGGTCAACAATTACACCAAGACCGACAACCTCGCCGCCGTTCTTTCTTACAATATCAATCACCTCGCGGACAGAACCGCCGGTGGTTACAACATCCTCTACGACCAAGACCTTCTGTCCCGGCTCAATGGTAAAACCGCGTCTTAAGGTCATTTCCCCATTTTCACGTTCAGCAAAGATATTCTTTACGCCTAAATGACGGGATACTTCATAGCTCATTTGGATTGCGCCAATGGCAGGTCCGATGACCAGCTCAACGCCCTTATCCTGAAATTTTTCAGCAAGTGCTGCACAGAGCTCTTCGCTGTATTTCGTGTGCTGGAAAATTTTTGCACACTGCATGTACTTATCCGAGTGACGACCGGAGGTCAGAAGAAAATGTCCTTCCTGCAGAACACCGGCTTCTTTTAAGACTTCCAAAACTCTTTCTTTTGTGATCATGGAATTCATCCTTTCATTTTATGTCTATCATTTCTATTTTACACATTTTCCGCCGAAAATTCAACCTATTTATTTATTTTTTCGCAGAATATCCCGAAAAACTGAAATATGAATATATTGATAAGGGAAAGAATTTTTTGTTTGGCATAAAAAAGTTGGAAAGGAGGAAGACAATGGGAGCTTTTTTATTGATATTCTCTTCATCAACGACGGCAGGCAGACTCAAGCGAATCGCGGCAAAAAACGGGTATGCGCCGGTAAATTTAGTGCAGACGCCAAAGTCGATATCGGAAAACGGTTGCAGTTATGCCTTAAAGGTCAGTGGCACACATCTTTCTGCACTAAAAGCTATGGCGGAGGAGTATGGACTCAGGATTAACGGTATTTATCGTGAACTGATGGGTACAGACGGGACAAAAAGTTATGAAAGATATGTTTAATCATATATTTCTTTTGCGAACAAAGACTGCGCTGACATTTTAACTGTCGGCGCAGTCCTTTTGTCTTAGCAGAGGATTTTCTGTCGCGTTTTTCTTCTCTGACTGCTCTTTGTATTTTTTAATCGCAGTAGCGGCTTTTTGCGTCGGGAGGACTGTTCCCGCGCCGCCAATGCATCCGCCGGGGCAAGCCATACCTTCTAAGAGATAGCCATTTCGTTTTCCTGCACGGGCAAGCGTCAGCATTTTCCGACACTCCGAAAGGCTGTCCGCACGTTCGGTCGGGATGGTGATGCCGGGATTGATTGTTTTGGCGGCACCGATAATCGCCTCTGCTACACCACCCGAAACGGGATATCCTCTCCCTGCGGCGGTAGCGTCAGTAAAAGGCTCTTTTTCTGTGTCTTCGCCGAGTGTGATTCCCTTTGCTGCCATCATCCCCATCAGTTCTTCGAAAGTGATGACAAAATCTACCTCACTCCGCACGCTTTTCCGCATTGCCTCCAGCTTTTTGGCAGCACAAGGGCCAATGAAAACGACCTTGGCGTCGGGATGCTTTTCTTTAATCAGATGCGCAGTCACAACCATTGGTGTACGACCCTCGGAAACACAGTGCGCGATATCAGGAAACAGTTTTTTTGCCATTGATGCCCAGGAAGGACAGCATGAGGTGGCTAAAAAAGGTTGCTTGTCGGGTACGTTTTCCAAAAAATGTTTTGCTTCTTCGACGGCACCGATGTCGGCACCTGCGGCAACCTCGTAGACGTCATAAAATCCAAGTTCTTTCAGGAGCGGCTTAATGTTTTCAGGCTCAGCAAGTGGTCCGAGCTGACCGACAAACGCGGGAGCAATTTCTGCGATGACGTGCGCGCCCTCTTTCATACTGCGAATGAGCTGATAAATCTGGGATTTGTCAGCGATAGCGGCAAAGGGGCAGTTTACGAGACACATTCCGCAGGAAACGCATTTGTCGTAGTTGATTTTGGCACGTCCCATCTCATCCGATTCAATCGCATCCACACCGCAGGCTTTAGCGCAGGGACGCGAAAAATGCACAATGGCGTTATAAGGGCAAGCCTCGCGGCAACGGCCGCAACGCACGCACTTGTCTTTGTCAATCGCGGATTTTCCGTCAATGATACTGACCGCCTGCACCGGACAGACAGCAGTGCAGGGATGGGCAAGGCAGCCGCGGCAGTTGTCCGTGACATAAAAGGCAGTCTCCGGACAAGCTTCGCAGGCAAAGGGAATGACATTAACGAGTGGCGGCGTGTAATAGGTTTCGGGTGTGGCGCACTCCTCAATTCCCTCACGAAGCGGTGCGTGACGGTCGGCAGAGCGTACGGGCAGTCCCATGGCAAGCCGGATACGCTCGCCGACAATCGCACGTTCTTTAAACACGCTGTCGCGGTATCTTGCAATTTCGCCGGGGATGATGCGATAGGGGATTTTATCAATTTCCGAAAAATCCTTTTCCTCATAGGCGAAACGGGCAACCTCAGAAAACACTTTTCTTCTGATTTTAGTAACGGGCGTATAGACTCCTCTCAAATCATATCCCCCCCCTTCACATATTGTCGGTATGTGCTAAAATTTTAGCCATTACATTTTGAGTCGTCGCATTTTCCATGACCTCGTCTTCTACCTTAATTACGGGCGCGCAAGCGGAATGGTCGTGACAGTCAAGAGGTGTTGTCGGAATAATTTTCACAGTAAATGGCGACGCTTTTGGCACCTTTTTAAGACTTTCAATACCGCAGATCAAATCCATGGCACCAGAGAGCATACATTCAGCACAAACACAGACAAATACATCAATTTTTTTCATTTTTTCACCCTTTTTTGATTGTTCTGCCATAAACATTGATAAAAGTGGCAGTATTTAGCGAAGTATTATCGTTATGTAGGACAAAAATGGAAAAAATTTCATAATTTTTTACATTTTATGGTAAAAAAGTCTTGCATTTACTGGAAATAAATGGTATACTACTTACAGAAATTGTAAAAAATACCCAATTTCGCAGAGAAAAGAAATGGAAAATGATAAGGAGGACATCATGAGTAAGAAAATATCGGTTGTGTTGGTGGATGACAGTAAGTCGCTTTGTGAGTACATTGCAAACTGCTTTTCCGAGACTGAGGAATTGGAGGTGGTTGGCATAGCGCATAACGGGGCAGACGGGTATGACCTGATCTGTGAGAAAAAGCCGGATGTTGCGCTTTTGGATGTGGTGATGCCGAAGATGGACGGACTCGAGCTGCTAGAAAAACTGGGAGAAGCGAACATCGACAAGAAAATTACCTATATCATGCTTTCGGCGGTTGGCAATGACAGTATCACGGCAAGAGCAATGCAGCTTGGGGCACATTATTATATTGTGAAGCCGTTTGAGAAAATGGATGTGCTTACGAGAAAAATTCAGCAAATCCATTCTATCATCAGTAGTCATCCTGCTTCTGTAAGTACCTCCGTACCCGCGGATACAGCGATGGTTAAAGAAGCAAAGGGAAGAATCCCGATGGTTATCAGCGAGGAGAATTTAGAGTCTGTGATTACGGATGTGATTCACGACATCGGTGTTCCGGCGCATATCAAGGGTTATCATTATCTGCGTGAGGCGATTGGCCTTTGTATCCACGACAGCGAGTTTATCAATTCCATTACGAAAATGCTTTATCCGACGGTCGCAAGAAATTACCGTACAACATCCTCGCGTGTCGAGCGTGCAATTCGTCACGCCATTGAGGTTGCGTGGAGCAGAGGTAAAGAGGAGGTCTTAACCGAGCTCTTTGGTTATACGATTGACACAAATAAAGGAAAACCGACCAATGGCGAATTTATCGCGATGATTTCGGACAGCATCCGCCTGAAAATGAAAAATGCAATCTAAATAGTTATTTGAGGCAGCGAACTGCTGCCTCTTTTTATTTAACGTGTAAATGAAAAAGCTGATCAGATGGTGTGCCTGTCAAAAGAGCGAGTGTGACAAAAGCCAGTGCAGAGTGAATGTCCGTAAGGAACCCGTCGATACAGACGGGAAATTCCTGCGGTTCAAGCTCTTTTTGTTGTGGACTGATAACCGAGCGTTGGAGACAGTACTGAAAGGAGAGTCCGCCCACGTCCTCGCGCAAAGAAGAAGCAGTTACCGTTGCAAAGTGGTTTAGCCCGTAGCTGACCACTAAACCGGAATCTTTTTCCTGTGGCAAGGGGACTGCGTCCGTATTTAACAAAAGAATTTTAGAAGACGGACGGGTAATGAGCGGGCGGTTTTCAATTAAAATGTCGCAGGAAGTACTGTCATCAGGTGAAGACAGGAGGAAAGAACTAGATGTCGGACCGTTTGAAAACAGAAAAAGATGTAAAAGTTGCCTGATTGTTTCGTCTGATTCGGGAATTGTGACGGTCATCAATTATAAGCACTCCATCGTTTTGGTCATGCGCATAGTTTGTGCGGTTTTTGCGTTTTTAATCAGAAAAAATTAATTTGAAGATTTTTGTTCTTTTTTTATTCGTAGCATCATAGGTATAAACGAGAATGAATTTATGCCGGGGATTCGGCGTAAAAAAAGGGAGGAAATGTCATTATGACGATGGAATTAAAAAAAGAGCAGGTCAATCTGCGGGAGCTTACATATTCTCAAACCTCATCCGTATTGGTTGACGGAGATATCATTGTACCTGATGTAAAACCAGACATCAAGGAAATCCTTCTTGCTGAAGCAACGGCTGTGGTTACGGGAAGCGAAATTGCAGGCGAGCGATTAAATGTCAGCGGTCATATTTCCGTTCATATTTTATATGTCCCGGAAACGGACAATGAGTTCAGTGCAAAATTAAAGAGCATGACAGCAAAATTTGATTTTACGGATCGCCTGGAATGTCCGGTGCAGGGAGTTGCTTCTGTTTCAGCCAAAACGGAGCATATTGAGTTTTCAGTTTTAAATTCACGAAAACTAAATGTCAAGGTCGGCGTCGGCATTTGCGCAAAGGTTTACACTGATAAAGAACTGATGCTTCCAACTGGAGCACCGGATGGGGTAAATATCGAAATGAAAATGAAGCCGGTCAGTCTTTACAATGTCATCTGTGACCGTGTGTATGATGTATTGGTATCAGAAAGTGTTGAAGTCCCTGCCGCAAAGCCGGAAATCGATGAGATACTTAAGGTAGACATCCGTGCGGTACGTGGGGAGTGTGAGACGGTCAATCACAAAATGGTCTTAAAAGGCTCACTTTGTATTTCGACCTTGTATTCTTCGGTGGCGGACGGTGCAAGCATTCAGCATATGGAGCACGAAATTCCGTTTACGGAGGTTTTGGACATCGAGGGTCTCGATGAAAACGCCGTGTGTCATGTACAGTATGAGGTAGGCGAGGTCTTTTATGCCGTGAGAAAAGATGATAACGGCGAACCCCGAATGCTGGCATTGGAGGTGCTTTTGGGCGCGCATATTGTTGCTTCCCGCTGTATGGATGTCGAGATGCTGGAGGATTGCTACTGCCCGTTTGCCAAAACGGATATCAGTCGCGAAACGGTGCGATTGGACGAATTGATTTCCGAGGGTGAAAGCCGGATGACCGTGAAAGAAATCATCGCAGCAGAACAGACACAGCCGTCCGTCGATGCGGTGTATCATATGCATACCAAACCCTTGATTTCAGAACAGTTTGTCAAAGACGGAACGATGGTTGTCAGGGGGAATCTGGTAGTATTCCTTTTATATATGTCCGGTGCAAGCGAGATTCCGGTACAAAGTTTAGTTACAGAGTTCCCGTTTGAACACAGTTTGCCCATTGGTGATGATTGCAGCGGAGAAATGCTTACAAGTGATGTATCTGTTTTGTCGGAGAGTTTTTCCTTAAATACGGCAGGTGAGGTGGAAATCCGCTGCAATCTGGAGTTTTATACCAAGGTGACCTGTCCGTATGAGCTTTCCGTGATTTGTGAGTGTGAGCAGGGAGAAGAAGAGGCGAAAGGATGCCGCGCGCCATTGGTTCTCTATTTTGTTCAGCCGGGCGATACCCTTTGGGAAATTGCCAAACGTTATCATACCACCTACGGAAAAATCATGGCGGCGAACGGATTGGATCATGATATGATTATGCCGGGTCAGAAACTGTTAATTCCGAGAGCGTAAACATATATCCGCACTGTTCTTACAGTGCGGATTTTTTTGTGTAGAAAACCTTGGACTTTTTCTTTTTTTGTGATATGATATATAAGGAATACTTTTTTCAGGATAAAATTTGGCATCGGAGATGATTCTGATTCATGGATAAATACAAAAATCTGGCGAAGAACACGCTTGTGTTTGCCATTGGCACCTTGTCTTCCAAGCTTTTGGTGTTCTTCCTGCTTCCGTTTTATACGCGCGTGCTTCCCAAAGGGGATTACGGCGCAGTTGATGTGGTGGTGCAGACCTGTAATCTGTTGATTCCGATTGCAACCCTCGGCATTACGCACGCCATCATCCGCTTCGGTCTCGATAGGCTTTCGGATAAAAAAAGCGTCTTTACTTTAGGACTATTTACAGTTTTCTGCGGTTTTGGTTTTTTGCTTTTGTTCTGGCCGCTGGTCGGACAGATATCCTTCCTTTCGGACTATGTCGGCTACATCTATTTTTATATTCTGACCGCATCGCTGCAGATGCTGTGCGCAGAGTTTGTCCGTGTGCGCGGAATGGTTCGGTTTTATGCGATTGACGGCGTGTTCCGTACTGTGCTGACCATTCTTTTGAATGTATTGTTTTTAGGTGTTTTCCGCATGGGAACGGTCGGTTATCTTCTGGCAACGATTTTGACGGATTTTGTTTCGATGCTTGTTTTATTCTTTGTGGGTAAGCTATACCGTTTTGTCAGTCCCAAAAGTGCAAAGGCAGACCTTGCGAAAAATATGCTCCGTTACGCAATTCCGATGATACCCAATACGATTTGCACTTGGATTGTCAATATCTCCGACCGCTACATCATTTCCTTTATTATTGGTGTTGCGGCAAACGGCCTTTATGCGGTTTCCAACAAAGTGCCGACGATTTTGATTCATGTGGCGAACATTTTCAGCGGTGCGTGGCAGATTTCTGCCGTGACGGAAGAAGAGGAGAGGGAACGCTTTTTTACGCGTGTGTTTAAGATGTACAGTGCGATTGCGTTTCTGTCAGCGTCTGCTTTGATTGCAACTGCGCAGATTACTACGCGGATGCTTGCAGCACCTGATTATTTTGAGGCTTGGAAATGCGTTCCATTCTTGGTGATGGGAACGATGTTTGCCTGCCTCGCCTCGTTTTTGGCAAGTGTTTATATGGTGGAGAAAAAAAGTCAGTATACCTTTTTAACCACACTTTTGGGTGCGGTGACTAATATTGTTCTCAATATGATTATGATTCCGCGCCTTGGCGCAAATGGTGCGGCGATTGCGACCTTTATCAGTTATCTCGTGATGTTTTTGGTGCGCTTTTTCCATACACAAAAGTGGATTAAAATCCGTTGTAATTTAGCGCAATTTGCACTTTGCAGTGTACTGGTTCTGCTTCAGTGCATCCTGATTTTGGCGGAGCTTCCGTACTATCTGCTGTATCAGGCGGTGTTGTTTGTGCTGGTTTTCCTTTTGAATATGAGACCGCTCTTTTCAGCACTTTCCGGCATTGGTTTTCTGCGCCGGTTCATCCCGAAAAAGTTTTTGATGGAAAAATAAAATAGATGGGAACATAAAACCTCTGTTTGCATATTATATTGTATAGAGACACAGGTCTCTTCTGCGTGTAATATGTAAAGGAGGTTTTTATATGGGTGAAAAATTCCATCCGGGCAATGACTGCTGCGACAGAGAAATCAAGGATGCGGTATGTATACATACCGATAAAGTTTACGATTCCTGTAAAGATAAAGATTGTATTGAGGATGCAAGAGTGTATCTGACCTCGTGTGGTCAGGAAATCATTGATAAAGCGGTGAATGTCAAATGCCGCAAAGCTGAAATCATCTGGGTTTTCCCTGATGTTGAGCCGGTTCCCTTTAACCGTGGCTACTACACCGTAGACTTAAAATTCTTCTTTAAGATTACGCTCGATGCCTACCTCGGCGTAGGTAAACCGACACAGGTCGAGGGTCTAGCATCCTTTGATAAGAGAGTCATCTTATTCGGCTCCGAGGGCTCTGCGAAAGTCTTTGAATCCAAATACAGTTATGATAGCTTTGATGAGCAGCTCTGGAAGAAGACCAATATGCCCAAGGCGGTTGTCGAAGTGGTTGACCCGCTTTGTCTGGGCGCAAAAGTGGTGGAGGCTTGCGATAAAAGCTGCTGCTGTCACGATGATTTGGATATCTCCGGCATTCCGGAATGTGTCTGCAAAATCTTTGACGGTAACCTCGTGATGGGCGGAGAACAGAAACGCGTCTATGTTTCTATCGGCCTGTTCTCCATTGTCAAGATTGAACGAAACGTTCAGCTCTTAATTCCTGCGTATGACTTCTGCGTGCCGCAGAAAGAGTGCGTAGCATCGACGGATGACAGTCCATGTGAACTGTTTGAAAAAATTCAGTTCCCGTTTGATGAATTCTTCCCGCCGGAGAGAGATGCCTGCAGTTTCGATACCTTTGACGACTATCGAAACGGCTGCTGCGACTAAAACACCTGAAGGCTACCCTTTTGATAAAAAGGGTAGCCTTTTTTTGATGTTTGTGATACAATAAAAAGAAAACGGCATATTTTGTCGCAGAGCGCATACAAATAGAAAAAAGGAAAGGTCGGGGAATATGGACATCTTTGAGATTTTGAAATCCGTCTTTTTGGGGATTGTAGAAGGTATTACCGAGTGGCTTCCCATCAGCTCGACGGGACACATGATTTTAGTGAATGAGTTTATTGAAAATACCGGTTTTACGGCGAGTGATTTATATCTGTATGTCATTCAGCTGGGCGCAATTTTAGCGGTGGTGACGCTGTATTTCCATAAACTGAACCCGTTTTCACCAAAGAAAACCGAGCAGGAAAAACAAGACACCTGGCAGATGTGGTTTAAGGTTATTGTTGCCTGTCTACCTGCGGCGGTGATTGGACTTTTGCTCAATGATTATATGGAAAGCTTTGAGAATTGGCAGGTTGTTTCTTCTACGTTGATTCTCTACGGTGTCGCATTTATTTTCCTTGAACAGCGCAAGAAAACGGTGCGCATTGATTCCGTGGATGACCTGGATTATAAAACAGCACTTTTGATTGGTGCCTTTCAAGTGCTTTCCATCATTCCGGGCACCTCGCGCAGCGGTTCCACAATTTTAGGAAGTATGATTTTAGGCTGTTCCCGTGCGGTTTCCGCGGAGTTTTCATTCTTTTTGGCGATTCCCGTGATGGTTGGCGTGAGCCTTTTAAAGATTGTAACCTACGACTTGCCGTTTACCTTTTATGATGTCGTTGTTTTGCTGACGGGCATGGCAGTTGCGTACTTCGTTTCGATGCTTGCGATAAAGTTTTTGGTCGGCTTTGTCAAAAAACACGACTTCAAAGCCTTCGGCATTTACCGCATTTTGCTCGGCGTTTTAGTTATTCTGTACTTTCTGCTACTGAAATAGGAGCATAAAAATATTAAAAAATTGTTAAAAAAGACTTTACAAACCCGGGGGTTTATGCTAAAATAGCTTTTGTACCGATTTTCTGGGGATGCGGTGTCGCCTCGATTGTGGCCGTATGCTCGGGGTCCGGTGAATAAAAAATTTTTAGAGGAGGGTTTCAGTATGAGACCGGAAGTAAAACAGGAAATCATTAAAAAGTATGCAATCCATGAAGGAGACACTGGTTCTCCGGAAGTTCAGATTGCAATTTTAACGGAGCGCATCAACCACTTGAACGAGCACCTCAAAGTGTTCAAAAAAGACCATCATTCCCGTCGCGGACTGTTAAAGATGGTTGGTCAGAGAAGAGGCCTCTTAAACTACCTGACCAAGGTTGACATCGACAGATATCGTGCAATCATTGAAAAACTGAACTTAAGAAAATAAGCGTTTCGCTTTTTTCACAATAAAAGTACCGCGTTACTGCCTTGCCGCTGACGCGGTACTTTTTTTGAAAAAATCTTGTCGAAATTTTGTTTAAATTGTTGGCAAACGAAAAAAAGTGTGTTATACTAATTCTGTGTGAGTTTAATTCGTGAAATTGTTTTGAAGTGAGAGGGTAGTATGATCGTAAATCAGCCACAGGATTGTGCCGGGGAACAGTATATAAAAGTTCCGAATGTCGTGGTAGACCGGTGGATTGCAGAGGGGAGCCCCGTGTATCTTGCGGTGTACCTTTTTGCGTTGCGTCAATTAGAGGCGGGCAATACCTCGATTACCAACTCACAGATTGCAGAGGTTTTGCATATCAGCGACGTGGATGTGATGAATGCCTTTTTGTTTTACAGCACCAAAGGTCTCGTTAAAATACATAATTTCGTTGGTGTGGATGATACAGATTTTGATATTGAGTTTTGTTTTTCCCAACCCAAAGGTGCGCCGGTGGAATTCCGTCCCAGCTATAAGCTGTCGGAAATCAGCCGCCAGCTGACGAACAATCCCAAGGTCAGCCATATGTATCAGATGGTTAGTCAGATGATGGGGAAAACCCTTTCGACCGCGGATACGGAGCTTTTGTATTCGTTGTATGATTATTACGGTCTTCCGGCAGAGGTTGTTCTGGTCTTGGTAGAATACCATGTGAATAAAGGGAAACGCTCCATGCGTGCCATCGAAAAAGAAGCGGCAAAATGGGCATCGGGCGGAATTGATACCGTTGACAAAGCACGAAAGTATATTAAAAAGCGAGAAGAATTTTTAAGTTATGCTTATCGCGTACGGAGTATTGTCGGGGTTGAAGGACGCCGCTTGACGACAAAGGAACTGGAATATATCAATGCATGGCAGAACGAATTTCGTATGGATTTTGATATGGTGAAGGCTGCGTTTGAACTGACGGTGAATCAGACCGGACGCTTGTCCTTTGCTTATATGAATAAAATTTTGGAATCGTGGGCAGCTCTTGATATCCGTAAGCAGTCCGAGATCGGTAAGGACAAAAAGGAAAAACCGGTAAAGAAAGAGAAGAAGAGCGGCTACGATTTTGCAGAACTTGAAAGACGCGCAATGCAAAGGCAGATGGGAGGCGGCACGGATGGGGTATGATAAAGAGCTTTACCGCGAGGTTGCGCTTGAATACGAAGAAATCCGCCGTCACGACCGTCAGGATTTGGAAGAGCGCAGAGCGAAAGTTTTTGCGATGGTTCCCGAACTGGAAGAAATTGAAGACGAGATTCGTGGCGCAGGACTTCGCATCATTAAGCTTGCGGCTACCGAGGGCGGTGACCGTACGGAGCGCGTATATATGCTTCGTGACAGACAAAAAGCCCTGCTGGTTAAAAGAAAAGCCCTGCTGTTAGAAAACGGCTTTTCGGAGGACGAGCTTTCGATGCGCTATCTGTGTGAAAAATGCGAGGATACAGGTATTTTTGAAGACCGCGATTGCGAATGTTTCCGCCGCAGATTGATTACGAAAGCATTTGAAAATTCAAATCTTTCAATGCAGCTTCGTGACCAAAGCTTTAAGACGATGAATCTCGAGCTATATTCGCGCGAAATTGACCCGGAAACGGGTGTTTCGCCGTATGACTGCATGGTTAATATTGTCGGTATCTGCAATCGTTTTGTGCAGAATTTTGACTCCGAAACAAAGAATCTACTGTTTTGGGGCGCGCCGGGCCTTGGAAAGACCTTCCTTTCTACTTGCGTAGCAAAGGAACTCATAAAAAGTGGGCACTCGGTGATTTATGAAACGGCATACCGTATCTTTTCGATGCTGGAGGACTTTAAATTCCGCCGCACGAATGATATTGAAAAGCTTCGTGCACAGACCGAGCGCTTGTATGAATGTGACCTTTTGATTTTGGATGATTTAGGTACAGAGTTTTCCACCGGATATACCAATGCGGCACTGTTTGATATCTTAAATGCGCGCCTCATTGCAAACAAAAAAACGATTTTAAGTACCAATCTTGACATGGAAGAGCTTGCAAAGAAATATTCCGACCGTGTCTTTTCCCGCATCTTCGGGCATTATCGCGCCCTGCGGTTTATCGGCGAGGATATACGCATGAAAAAATCAGTAAATTAGTCATAAAGACCTTTTGTGGTCTCCGATATGTTAATTTTAATTTAAGATAAATAAAAGGGAGAGTGTGTCATGATTAGTCACGGCAAAGATGTCAAAATTTTCACTTGCAATTCCCATCCGGAGCTTGCAAAAAAAATCGCAGAGTATTTGGGTTTAACCCTCGGCGATGCAAATGTAACCATGTTTTCTGATGGTGAAATTTCGGTTAACATTTATGAAACGGTCAGAGGCTCGGATGTATTTATCATTCAGTCCACCTGCAATCCGGTCAATGATAACCTGATGGAACTTTTGATTATGATAGATGCGTTTAAGCGTGCATCTGCAGGCAGAATTACGGCGGTTATTCCGTATTTCGGCTATGCACGTCAGGACAGAAAATCCAAGGCAAGAGATCCGATTTCTGCAAAATTGGTTGCTGACCTCATTACGGCAGCAGGTGCAGACCGCGTACTGACGATGGATCTTCACGCAGCGCAGATTCAGGGCTTCTTCAATATCCCGATGGATCACCTATTGGGCGGAACAACGCTGACTTCTTATTATATGAGAAAATTCGAGGGCAACACCGAAAATCTGGTTGTTGTATCTCCCGACCTCGGTAGCGTAACCCGTGCAAGAACCTTTGCATCGCGCCTGAATGCTCCAATTGCGATTATTGATAAACGCCGTCCGAAGCCGAACGTAGCAGAGGTTATGAATATTATCGGTGATATCAAGGATAAGGATGTTATCTTGGTAGACGATATGATTGATACCGCAGGCACAATTACCAACGGTGCTGCAGCCCTCAAAGAGCGCGGTGCGAAAAATGTATATGCTTGCTGTACTCACGGTGTTCTTTCCGGCCCGGCAATCGAGAGAATTGAAAATTGCCCGATTTCTGAGCTTGTCATTCTTGATACCATTCCGCTTCCGGAGAATAAGAAGATTGATAAAATTAAGGTTTTATCGGTTGCTCCGATTTTTGCTGAAGCAATCAAGAGAATTTATGGTGACGTTTCTGTCAGCGAAATGTTTGATTAAATCCAACAAAAAAGAACCGCTTGTGGATAATCTCCGCAAGCGGTTCTTTTTTATATCATATCTAAGATTTGATTCTTCGGTTTCGCTCCAACGCTTGACGCCGTAATCTCTCCGTTTTTCACAACAAAAAGGGAGGGAATACTCATCACTTGGAATTCTGCAGCGAGCTCAGGCTCTTCGTCCACATTTACTTTTCCTACTTTAATTTCAGGATGCTCATCGGCAATCTGCTCGATGATAGGCGAGACCATACGGCACGGTCCACACCAACTGGCCCAAAAGTCTAAAAGTACAGGTTTGTCGCTGTTTTTGACCTCGGCTTCGAAATTGTCCTTTGTGATTTTTATTGCAGACATCTTCATTTCCTCCTTTGTCAGTTCACTCTTTCTTACTTTCACTTTACCATACAAGCTATATTTTTGCAAGCTTTTTTAGAAATATCCGTATCTGCTAAAAAAGAAAAGCGAAGGGAGCAATTCGCTCTTTCCTTCGCTTTTCTTTTCCTTTGTATCAAAGGAGGGAAAATGAAAAAAGTTTGTTGTGTGTGTTAGTTGTGTAGTATGGATTTATCATACCATAAAACAGCAAAATACACAATTCGCACATTGTATAAAAATAGTTAAATTATGTCAAATGCCGTTGTATGAGTTGCACAAGCAACCATTAATTGCGGGTTTTTAGCGAAATATCAGCCATCATTTTCGCCGATTAAGCGCAGCGTAAAGGTATTTCCCTCTAAGGACTGAATTCCTGCCGGGAGATTTAATTCTGCTGTGACTTCACCATTGGCACGAATGTCAAAAATGGAAATGGGTTTGGTTTTGATGCTTTCAATGGATTCGATTTTATCTTTTGGACCGGCAACCATAATCTGCTTGATGCTTCCGGCATCCAATCGCCAATCGCTGCTTCCCAAAGGACCGATGCCGGCTAAAATCGGTTGGATGCTTACCAGCTTGGTCTTTAAGATTTCGCAACGGACTTCTGCCTGCTCGATATCAGGTGTCAGATAGGAGGATTTAATCTCCTTATTATTGGAACCGAAAATTTTAAGCGGAAGAATTGTTTCTATATCTGTAGATTTCCCACTGACATCGGGTTCAACCACTACGGCAGAAACACCGTCAATCAAAGTTTTTGGACCCTTGATGGTAACCGTTTTTGGATTGACCGTCGGTGTGCCCACAGCAAAACCATCTGCCGGTTTTCCTTGCGTGCGCACCTCGATTTCCTTTTCAATGGTTGCAAGATGGTCAACCTCAATCTCTAATGCACTCGGTTCCTGATTTAAAATCTGCAGGTTTGCATACGGCAGAATGATGTTTGTGTAAACCATATGCGTTCCGGTGGCGTTGATTGCGCTGACATCCGCAACGACTGTAATGTTTTCCGGATTTGCTTCCATCAGGTATTTACGTTTTCCGCGAAGCCGGACATCAATGGTTTGCTCGTTGTCGTTTAAGATGGCAAGATTGCGTTCTTCCAGTAGTGTTTTTTGCGTAAACACAACAGGAACGCCTTTAATCGTTCGTTCTACATCGGGGCTTTGCACCTGAACGATGTAGAGCCAAAGACCAATTGCAATCAAGACGGATATGATTTTTAAAGCGAGATCGCCTTGCAATTTCTTTTTCTTCATTTGTTGCCCCTCACTTTCAGGAACCGCAGGTTTTTGGGTTTATCCTGGTCGGGTTCTGCAATTTGTTTGGTTAACAGACGGCTGAGCGATGAGACGGATAAATTTCTCATCATTTCACCGTTCATCATAACCGAAATTTTACCCGTTTCCTCCGACACAGTCAGCGCCACACAGTCAGATTGTTCGCTGATGCCAAGTGCTGCGCGGTGTCTGGTGCCGAATTCCTTACTCAAATTCTTATTGGAAGAAAGAGGAAGCACACAGGCTGCCTTATAAATCTTTCCGTCGCGGATGACAACTGCGCCGTCGTGAAGCGGTGTATTCGGGACAAAAATATTTTCTAAAAGCTCCGAAGAAATATCGGAATTTACTACGGTACCCCCGGTGAGCAGGTCATCGAGCTTCGTCCTGCGTTCAAAGACCAAAAGCGCGCCGGTTTTTGTTCTTGAAAGCGAATTGGCAGCGAGGCAAACCTCGTCTACCATATCGCCCAAAGAGCCATTCTCATCAAAAGAAAAAATAGAGGTAAATTTACTTCTTCCCATATGCTCGAGCGCACGGCGAAGCTCCGGCTGAAACACAATCAAAAGTGCGGTAGCTCCGATTTGCATTGTGTTGGAAAGAATGAAGTTAATTACATTGAGCTGGAACCAATCAGATATAAACATAATCGCGAGCAGTATTCCAATGCCCTTTAAGAGCTGTGCGGCACGGGTCTGTCGGATGAATTTAATGACGTTATAAAGGATAAACGCAACGATAATGATGTCAACGATATCCGAAAGCTGAATGGTTCGTATGAAAGGATATAGATTTGTTTCCCAGAATTGAATCAATTGTCATCGTCCTTTCCTGCGTTATTGTAGCAAATGTCAGCCGAATGGTCGGCAGAACAATAGATATTTTTATTATAACATATAAAAGTGGGAATGCGCAACGACCTTTTTGCGAAATTCACGGATTTTTTACAAGATGCATCGAACGGGAGACAAATGAGAAAACAACGTCTTTAGATTAACATAATAAGTTTACATAATATTAAATGAAGGAAAATTTTTCCTCGTATATTTTTTTGCTTTTTCGGAACTAAACGTCGAAAACGGTCGTTCAATATTGTGTACTTCGCATGCTGACAAAACAAACTCAGACATAGCGGCAAAACGGTAGCGGAAAAGCATCCCCGTCATACCGTTTGCTTCATTATATTATGTAAACCTCATATTCTTATGGGGTATAGGAGGTATGATGTGTACAGCAGTGTTATTTGCCGATGAGCAGATCACGAATGACAACAGAGCTTGACGATACAGGGAAGACAAAGGAAGAAAAAAGGAAAGTTAACATTCAAGGAGGAATTTTTCATGTCTAAGGCAAAAAAGATTACTTCGTTTTTGATGGCATCAGCTTTGGCGACAGGTATGACACTGACTTCGTTTGCGGCACTTCCGACAGATGTACAGGGTTCTAAATATGAAGAGGCAATCGAGACTTTGGGCGCACTTGAAATCATGGTGGGTGACGCAGAAAGCGGTAACTTCCGCCCGGATGCAGAGATTAAGCGTTCCGAGTTTGCAAAGGTTGCCGTAGAGGCGATGGGTCTTGGTGAGGTAGCAGAAAGCTCTTCGCAGAAAACGAAATATCCTGACGTTGTGGAAAACCACTGGGCGAACGGATATATCAACGTTGCAACGCAGCAGGGCGTGGTAATCGGTGACGACGAAAACAACTTCCGTCCGGACGATTCCATCACCTACGCAGAAGCAATGACCATTTTAGTCAGAATTATCGGCCACGAGCCGTCCGCGCTGAAAAAGGGTGGTTTCCCGACCGGTTATATGGTTGTTGGTTCCCAGAACGGCATCAACAAAAATGCAGCAGCCGGCGAAAATGTAAAAGTACAGCGTGGCATGGTTGCACAGATGACCTTTAACGCCTTAACCGTCAATAAGATGGAGCAGGTTGGTTTCGGTAACGATGAAACCTATGAGATTGTAGACAAGACCCTTTTGGAAGACAGTCTTTCTACCAAGAAAATTCACGCACAGATTACTGCAATCGGTACCAGCAGTCTTTCCGGTACCAGCGCATTAAAGGACAATGAAGTTCGTCTGGGCGAGGAAGTTTATGAAGTAACTGACCGTGCGATTGCTGGTGTCCGTAATCTTCTTGGTTTCCATGTAACTGCTTATGTTCAGGAACAGGAAGACGGCGAAGAACGCCTGATTTTGGCGCGTGCGGAAAAGAATAAAAACCATGCGCTGAAGATTTCTGCAGATGATATCGAAGGCGTTACTTCGAATGGTTCCCATGTATTAGAATACTGGGAAGACAAAGAAAATGACAAAAACACACAGGAAATTGAAATTGCAAGCGATGCAAAAATGATTTACGGCGGTAAGGCCATCAGCTTTGATGCGGCCCTCTTGAAGCCGGAGGCAGGCACAATCACCGTGCTCGACCCAGATAACGACGATGTTTATGAAATCGTGTTTGTAAGAGCAACGGAAAACTATGTTGTAGAAGAAATCATTGAAAGCTCCAACCGAGTTACCGATAAGTACGGAAAGCCGTCTTTGGTGCTTGATAAGGAGAACAAGGAAGTTAAATTCACGATTTCCCGCGGCGGTCAGGCTTTAGAGCTTACTGACCTTAAGGAATGGGATATTCTGTCCGTTGCGAAAAGCAAGGATGGAAAAATCCTTGATATTGAAGTGTCCAGCGAAAGCGTAAGCGGTAAGGTAGAGGAGCAGGATGGAGACAAGTACGTCATCGGCGACAAGGAATACCGTGTAGCGAAAAACTACACCGCCGGCATCGAGCTTGGCGACGAAGGTATCTTCTATCTTGATGTTGAGGGCAAAATCGCGGCAGTGGATAAAACATCTGCCCTTTCCTCTAACTACGCATACCTGGTAGCTGCAGGAATGAAGACCGGTTTTGATAAGGTCTTTGAAGCAAAACTGTTCACCAAAGATGGTGAAACCAAGGTGTTCACTTCAGCAACCAAGCTGAAATTAAACGGCACCTCCGGTGTTTTGGCAGAGGATGTTATCGACCACTTAAACGGTTCCGGTTCGGAAGTGATTGCACAGCTGGTAACCTTTGAAACCAATAAAGATGGTGAGCTGACGCAGCTTAACACCGCTGTTGACAAAACGGCAACCGGTGAAATCAACAAGAACCTGTTCACCCTGAATGCTAAGGATACCTTAACCTATCGTGAAGCATCCAAAAAGCTTGGCGAATTCAAGGTAAATAAGGACACCATCGTGTTTGATATCCCGGCAGGCAAGACCAGCCCGAGCGATTTCTCTATCACCAATATCGAAATGTTTGAAAACGAGAACGAATATGATGTATCCATCTTTGACCTGGGCGAAGATATGACGGCAAAGGTTGTTATTGTAACTAATTCGGAGGGCTCTGCAAATCTCGAGGCTCCGATTGCAGTCATCGACCAGATCAGCACCGTAAGCAACGGAGACGGTGAAACTGTTCAGAAGGTATATCTCTATATCAATGGTGAAAGAACCTCTTATGTCACCGAAGAAGACGATGTTTTGGTAAACGGCGAAAGCAAGGCCTTGGTTCGCGGCGATATCGTTCAGCTGAAACTGAATGCGAAAAACGAGATTGAAAATGTCCGCGTTCTGTTTGAGGTAGCAAACAAGGCAACCGAAAAGGAAACCAAGGTCAGCGATGACTTGATTACCGTTTACGGTAAGGTTGTTAAGAAGTTCTCTGACTCCATCAATGTCCAGGTAGGAGATGGCAAGGTAAAGAACTACGCAATTTCCGATGCCAAGGTTTACTCGGTAGATACCAAGAAGACCAACAAGGCAATTCAGGTAGTGACCCCGGGTGACATCGCACAGTACGATGAGCTTGACCCGAGCCGTGTATTCTTAAAGGTTTATAAGGATGTTGTACAGGAAATTGTTATCGTAAAATAATCAGCCAGCCAACCAAATGATTATAAATCACACAACCTCCAAAAGGGACTGCGCAAATTGTGCAGTCCCTTTACTTATTTACAAAAATAAAAATCCGCACACTCAAAGTGTACGGATTTTCTGGAGCGGGAAACGAGATTCGAACTCGCGACATTCGCCTTGGGAAGGCGACGCTCTACCACTGAACTACTCCCGCAAACAAATATGATGCAAAACTTATGCATATCATTATAGCAAAAAACTTTCTTTGTGTCAAGAAAAGGGAAAATGTAAAATTTTTAGAAAAATTTTAACGGCTTGGTTATATTTTTCATTTATTTATCATATAGATAAGAGTTGTAGTAGTATCGGACAAAGAGGTGTAGATAAGATGAAAAAGAGGAAAGAGGAATCCGTTCATTTGTTGACGGAGCAAGACATAAAGCAGTTTATTTCCGGTGAGCTTTATGATGCTTATCGTCTGTTCGGGTGTCATAAAAACGGGCAAAACTACCTATTTCGTGTGTGGGCGCCGCACGCAACCGGTGTCAGCGTGGTAGGGGATTTTAACAACTGGTCACCCGAGAAGAATCCGATGAAACAAAAGGACAATACGGGCATCTGGGAGACGGAAATTACGGGGCTTTCAGAGTTTGATAACTACAAATATGCCATTGGTGCGCCGGACGGACGCCTTCTTTTTAAGGCAGACCCTTATGGAACGCATATGGAAACCCGACCGCAGACCGCTTCTAAAGTCTATGATATTTCCGATTTTTCCTGGTCGGATGATGAGTGGCAAAGCGAAAAACGCAAGAAAAATCCGCTGGAACAGCCAATCAATATTTACGAATTGCATCTTGGTTCGTGGAAACGGCATACAGACGGGAATTTTTATTCCTATCTGCACATAGCAGACAGTTTAATTCCCTATCTTCTCGATATGGGCTATACCCACGTGGAGCTGATGCCCGTCTCCGAATACCCCTACGACGGCTCCTGGGGATATCAGGTCACGGGGTATTTCGCACCGACCTCACGCTATGGTACGCCCAAGGATTTTATGGAGATGGTCAATCGTTTTCATAAGGCGGGCATTGGTGTTATTTTAGACTGGGTGGTAGCGCATTTTCCCAAGGATGCCTGTGGCTTATATGAGTTCGACGGGACCTGCCTTTATGAATATTCCGACCCCTTAAAAATGGAACACCCTGACTGGGGCACGCGCATTTTTGATTATGGAAGAGGCGAGGTGGTATCGTTTTTAGTCTCAAATGCACTCTACTGGCTTTTGGAATACCATATCGACGGTATCCGTGTGGATGCTGTGGCATCGATGCTTTATCTCGATTATGGGAAAAGGGACGGACAGTGGAGAGCCAATAAAGACGGAGGACGTGAAAATTATGAAGCGGTTCGTTTCCTGCAAAAGCTAAACCAAGCCGCTTTTCGGGCAGAACCCTCGGCTCTTATGATAGCGGAGGAATCTACGGCGTGGCCGTTGGTTACGAAACCCGTGGAAATCGGAGGGCTGGGATTTTTGTTTAAGTGGAATATGGGTTGGATGAACGATATGCTTTCTTATATGTCAATCGACCCGTTTTTCAGAAAAGGCAGTCACAACAAAATTACATTTTCCTTAACTTATGCCTTTTCGGAGAATTATATTCTGCCTCTGTCTCACGATGAGGTAGTACACGGCAAAGGCTCTTTGATTGGAAAAATGCCCGGAGAATATGAGCAGAAGTTTGCAAATCTGAGGGCCTTTTTGGGTTATCAGATGGCGCATCCGGGAAAAAAGCTTTTGTTTATGGGCGGAGAGCTTGCGCAGTTCATTGAATGGAACTATGAGCGCGAGCTTGATTGGATGCTTCTGGATTTTGAGCTGCACCAAAAGTTTTTGAATTGTGTTCGCGACCTGAATCATTTCTATCTGAAACACCCGCCGCTGTATGAGATAGACGACAGTTGGGACGGATTCCGCTGGGCGATAGCGGATGATTACCTGCAGAACATTATTGCATTTGTCAGGACTTCAAAAAGCGGAGAAGAAATTTTAGTGGTTTGCAACTTTTCCACCGTGGAGCGAGAAAATTACCGCATCGGTGTTCCGCACGCCGGCAGTTATCAGCAGGTTTTTTCTACGGAAGAAGAACGCTATGGCGGAAAAGGAGCGAAAAACAAGACAAAACGCAGTCGGAAAATCGCCTGTCACGGGATGGAGCAAAGCATAGAAATCACCGTGCCTGCGATGTCGACTACATTTTTTGCAGTAAAAAAGAGTATTGGGAAAGACAAAACGAAGAAAGAGGAGTGAGGACAGCATGAGGAAGAAGAAAAAATGTATCGCAATGCTTTTGGCGGGCGGACAGGGAAGCCGTCTGGGCGTTCTTACGAAAAGCATTGCAAAACCTGCCGTTCCCTTTGGCGGCAAATACCGTATTATTGATTTTACCTTATCAAATTGTGTGAATTCCGGAATTGATACCGTCGGTGTGCTGACGCAGTATAAGCCGATGGAGTTAAACGAATACATTGGAAACGGTCAGCCGTGGGGCTTAGACCGAAATCACGGAGGCGTGCATATTCTGCAGCCATTTACCAAGATTAAATCCAAGGAATGGTATAAGGGAACAGCCAATGCCATCTATCAGAATCTGGCATTTATCGAGCGATATGAACCAAAGAATGTATTGGTTTTATCGGGGGATCATATCTATAAAATGGACTACGAAAAGATGCTTTATGAACACGAAAAAAATGATGCGGATTGTACGATTGCAGTCATTGATGTTCCGCTTTCCGAGGCATCCCGTTTCGGGATTATGAATACGGACAAAGACGGAAGAATCTATGAATTCTGCGAAAAACCCAAAGAGCCGAAAAGCACCAAAGCCTCAATGGGTGTTTATATTTTCAAAACAGAGGTATTAAAAAGCTATCTGCAGGAGGATAATAAAGACGAGGCATCCGACCACGATTTTGGGAAAAATATCATCCCGAATATGCTTTCTTGTGGCAAACGGATGCAGGCGTATTCATTTTCAGGCTACTGGAAAGATGTCGGTACGATTGAAAGCCTTTGGGAAGCCAATATGGACCTTTTATCAGGCGAAGATGCGCCGTCCCTGGATGACAATGACTCAAGGGTGTATGCAAGAGACTATAACTATCCACCAACCTATTTTTGCGCAGGCTCCGGCGTTTATGATGCGATGATTAGCAAGGGTTGTGAGATTGCCGGGAATGTTTCGCACTCGATTATCTCAGGAAACTGCCGAATCGCAGAAGGCGCACGGGTGGAGAACTCCGTTTTGTTTCCGGGATGCACGGTAGGGAAAAATGCGCACATCAGTTATGCTATTTTAGGCAGTGATGTAAGTATAGGGGAGGATGCCCGCGTTGGCGTGATGGCGCAAGGAAAGGAAGCCAAGAAACAAAAAATTACGGTTTTAGGCAGTAAATTTAAGTTAGAAAACGCCCAAACAGTAGCTGCCGGTGAAATGCTTGAGGCAAAAAAATAAAGGAGAGTGAGCAAAAGTGAAAATGATGGGAATTATTTTTTCCAATATCTATGACGAACATTTAGGCGAAATCACTAAGGAGCGCACGCTTGCTTCGCTTCCCTTTGGTGGGAGATACCGCCTGATTGATTTTCCTTTGTCGAATATGGTGAACTCCGGCATCACCAATGTCGGTGTCATTACCAAGTCAAACTACCAGTCCTTGATGGACCACCTGGGCAAAGGCGCGGAATGGGATTTGGACCGAAAAATTGACGGCTTGTTCATCTTGCCGCCGTTTGGTACGGGTCAAAAGAGTGTTTATAAAGATAAAATTGAAGCGCTTTGGGGCGCAAAACGATTCTTGGAACGCTCCGATGAGGAGTATGTTCTTATGACGGATTCCAATATCATTTGTTCTATAGATTACAGTGAGGTCTTAAAGTCACATCGGGAGACAGGTGCAGATATTACCGTTGTAGTGCGGAAAGAGACGATAGAAAATAAGTCGGATGTGAAAAATCTGGTGGTCAGCTGTGACGAGGAAGGACGTATCGTCGATGCTCTGGTGAATTTTAATCGCCCGGGCACATACCTCTGCGGCATGGGGATGTACCTGTTTCGTCGGGATAAACTGTTAGACCTTTTGGATGAGGCACATTCGTATAATCGTCTGGATTTTGAACGGGATTTGATTCAGGAAAAGAAGAATACACTTCGCATTATGCGGTATGAGCATACCAAAGGGGCGCTCCGTATTGACAGCGTCCGGCGCTATTTTGATGCCAATATGGCATTGCTTCAAAAAGAAACACGGGACGAGATTTTTTCCTCCGGTGGCGATGTATATACCAAAATCCGTGATGAAATCCCGACTGTTTACGGAAAAAAGGCAAAGCTTGTGAATAGTTTAGTCGCGGACGGATGCCGCATTGAGGGAGAAGTAGAGAACTCCATTTTGTTTCGGGGCGTTATGGTTGCGGAGGGCGCAGTAGTAAAAAATTCGATACTGATGCAGGATACTCACGTGGGCAAAAATGTCGAGCTGGAATACATTATTGCCGATAAGGAAGTCGAAATTACAGACGGTCGGCTTTTGGTCGGAGCGCCGCAGAATCAGATGATTATCAGCAAAGGAAAAATCGTTTAGAGAGGAGCTGTCTTTTTGAAGATATTATTTGCAACATCCGAATGTGCGCCGTTTGTCAAAACGGGAGGTTTGGGCGATGTATCCGCCGCTCTTCCTCCGGCACTCTCTGCGCTTGGGCAGGAGGTGTCGGTGGTGCTTCCGTATTACGGGAGTGTCAAGGAACGGTTTTCCGGAGAAGTTTCATTTATTACGAGTTTTTATGTGCCGCTTGCCTGGCGCCACGTGTATTGCGGTATTTTTCATACACAAAAAGACGGAGTCGACTATTATTTTATCGACAATGAATACTATTTTATGCGAGGCTCTGTGTATGGGGATTATGACGACGGAGAACGCTACGCATTTTTCTGTAAGGCATGCCTCGAGATGCTTCGTTATCTTAACTATTACCCCGACGTCATCCATGCAAACGACTGGCAATGTGCGATGATTCCTTTGTTTTATCGCGGCTTTTATCAGCGAATCAGCGAATACTCCGGTATCAAAACAATGTTTACGATACATAATATGGAGTATCAGGGAAAGGTATCGTATGACTTTTTAAAAGAAGTATTGGGAATGGATGACTATTATTTACGCTATTTGAGCTTTGACGGTTGTATTAACCTGATGTTTTCGGCGATTGTGCTTTCGGATAAGGTGACGACGGTGTCCGAAACCTATGCGGAAGAGGTCAAAAACCCCTATTTCGGGCATGGTCTTGACCGCGTGCTTTGGGGTGTATCCTATAAATTCTGCGGGATTACCAATGGAATCGATACAGTGCAGTTTGACCCAAAAACCGATGAAAATCTGTATCGCAAATACAGCACAAAGTCCATGGGTGGAAAAACCGTGGGCAAGAAAAAAATACAAGAGGAGTTAGGTCTCTATCAGGACCCGGACTGTGCACTTATGTCTATGGTTACACGTTTGGTCGCACATAAGGGGCTTGATTTGGTGGAGCGCGTTTTAGACGATATCATGACCCGCCGGATACAGATGGTCATTTTGGGAACGGGAGACTACCGTTTTCACGAAAGGCTCAAAAGCTTTGCCGCACGCTATCCCGACAAACTTTCCGTTCTGCTTCGATTTGATACTAAAATGTCATCTAAACTTTATGCGGCGAGCGATTTGTTTTTAATGCCGTCAAAAGCAGAACCCTGCGGACTTGCGCAAATGATTGCGATGCGCTACGGTGCGCTTCCCATTGTACGTAAAGTTGGCGGACTTTCCGATACGGTGTTTCCCATCAATCCCGAAACGGGAGAGGGCAGAGGTTTTACTTTTGAAAGCTATAATGCACACGATATGCTAAATGCAGTTGACAGAGCACTTGACCTTTACTATAACGACCGGGAACTATTCCGCCGGATTGCAAAACGCAATATGGAGGAAGATTTCAGCTGGGGTAGATCTGCGGCAAGGTATCTTGCCATTTACGAATCAATGGTGGCAAATGGGCCGGAAGGGAATTGGTATGAAATACGATAAAGAAATGCTGAAAAAACAAATGGACGAAAAAATGATGCGCCTGTTTGGTTGCACATCGCAGGAGGCATCGCCGCAACAAATCTATAAAAGTACGGCTTATGTGGTGCGGGATATCTTAATGAAAAAACGTGCAGATTTCGAAAACGAAGTCAAAAAACAAGGTGCGAAACGTGTTTATTATATGTCGATGGAGTTTTTGGTCGGCACGTCCTTAAAAAATCATTTGCATCATCTGGGCATTCGTGAGGAAATGGACGAGGCAATCCGTCTGTGCGGCGTAGAGCCTGAAACGGTATACGGAATGGAGCCGGACGCAGGTCTCGGAAACGGCGGACTTGGCAGACTTGCGTCCTGCTATATGGATGCACTCACAACCCTCGAAATGCCGGCAACAGGATTTTCCATTCGTTATGAGTTCGGTATATTCAAACAGAAAATCGTAGACGGTTGGCAAATGGAGTTTCCGGATAACTGGCTCGACAAAGGAGATGTGTGGCTCGTTCCGCGAGAGGATGAGGCATACGAAGTGAAATTTGACGGCTATGTAGAAGAACACTGGGAAAACGGACAAAACCGCATTGAGCATAAAGACTATTACACCGTGCTTGCCGTTCCCTATGATATGATGATTTCAGGGGCAGACTCCGAGGCAGTTAATAGTCTGGTGCTATGGAGCGCAAAATCTCCGAACCGTCTGGATATGGACTTGTTCTCCCGTGGCGAGTACGTAAGGTCCATGGAGCAAAACGCAATGG
This sequence comes from Clostridia bacterium, assembly GCA_017399695.1. Taxonomy (GTDB): domain Bacteria; phylum Bacillota; class Clostridia; order UBA1381; family UBA9506; genus RGIG1666. The sequence goes on from JAFQBK010000006.1 coordinate 72,282, forward strand.
CAGAGGCGATTTCCAAGGTGCTTTATCCTGCAGATGACCACTATAAAGGTAAGGCATTAAGACTTTCCCAGCAATACCTTTTGGTGTGCGCATCTCTGCAAAGCATCTTGCGCAAGTTTTTTAAGGAATACGATGATATTCATCTTCTGCCACAAAAGGTTGCGATTCATATCAATGACACGCATCCGGCACTGTGCGTACCGGAGCTCATGCGGATTCTTTTGGATGAGCACGGTCTAAACTGGGAAACGGCATGGGAAATTACGCAAAAAACGCTTGCCTATACCAACCATACCGTGATGAGCGAGGCACTCGAGCGTTGGCCGGAATCGTTATTCCGTGAAAAGCTGCCGCGCATTTATCAGATTGTGCAGGAAATCCATCGCCGTTTCCATCAGCTTTTGGTACAAAACTATGGCAGCGACCACGCAAAAATTAATTATATGGATATCATCGCAGATGGACAGGTGAAGATGGCAAACCTTTGTCTTTCTTGTTGTCACAAGGTCAATGGTGTTTCTAAACTCCACAGCGATATTTTGAAAAACGATGTCTTTCACGACTTTTACTATATTATGCCTGATAAGTTCGATAATGTGACCAACGGGATTGCTTACCGCCGATGGCTGTGTCAGGCGAACCCGGAGCTTTGCGCATTGATTAAAGAACTGATTGGTGATGGTTTTTTAAAGGATGCTTGCCAGTTGGAAAAACTGCTTTCATATCGCAATGATTCGCAGGTATTGGAAAGACTTTCCGCCATTAAAAGAAACAACAAGGTAAATCTTGCGCAATATATTAAGGAGCATAACGGCATTATTGTAGATCCGGATTCCATCTTTGATGTTCAGGTCAAGCGCCTGCACGAATATAAACGTCAGCTATTAAATGTTCTTCATATTATGCATCTGTACCAAAAAATTTTGGAGAATCCATCGATGGAAATCAAACCGCGGACCTTTATTTTTGGTGCCAAGGCATCTGCTGGATATGTGATGGCAAAGCAAATCATTCGCCTGATCCATATGGTCGCAAAAGAGGTAAACTCTAACCCCCTGACCCGCGATAAGCTAAAGGTCATCTTTTTGGAGGATTACAGAGTTTCCTTGGCAGAGCTTATCATCCCTGCCGCCGAAATTTCAGAACAGATTTCCGTCGCGGGTAAAGAGGCATCGGGCACGGGCAATATGAAACTGATGATTAATGGAGCTGTCACCTTGGGAACGCTCGACGGAGCAAATGTCGAGATATTAGAGCAAGTGGGCAAAGAAAATATTTTCCTGTTCGGTCTTACGGCAGATGAGGTGGTAGGCTTGTGGAAAAAAGGATATCAGCCGATGGAGTATGTGAGAAAAAGTCCCGAACTTTCAGCGGTGCTTGACTGGCTTTCTTCTGGTGTGGGCGGAGTTAATTTTACAGATATTAAAAATTCGCTCACGCAGGGAAGCTATGGTAGTGCGGACAGCTTTATGACACTGGCGGATTTTGAATCTTATAAAAATGCGCATGAGACGGTTCTGAAAGCATACGGAGACAAGGAGAAATTTATGAAGATGTCTCTTACAAATATCGCAAAGGCAGGGATATTCTCGTCTGACCGCGCGGTGATGGAATACGCAGAGCGCATCTGGGAGTTAAAACCTGTTCACAAAGGATGAGGGATATGGAACTGATTTATGACAGTCGAAATCCGCTATTTCAAACGCCGGCAGGCAGCGCAAGCGTCGAGGAGGAAGTCATTTTTTCTGTCTTTTTGAGTGAAAAGAATGCAGAGGTCTTTTTGCTGCTGCAAAAGGACGGAGAGGAAGAAGTCCGGTATCGGTTTGAACCGATGGGAAGAAAATACGGATACTTTACCTATCAGATGCGCATTGCACCGACTTCAGCGGGACTCTATTTTTACCGCTTTTTTATTCGGGCAGCCAGCGGGGAATCTATCTTCGGGCGCGGTGATGGAAATCTCCCGTCGGAAAGTAGCGACCGCCGGTGGCAGCTGCTCTGTTATTCCGAAGAAATCAGACCACCCAAAGCCTTTTCCGGCAAGGTGTTTTATCAGATTTTCCCTGACCGTTTTTATCGGGAGGGAAGCTGTGATTTATCGGAAAAACTTGGCCCGTTTCGTATTCACGAAAATATGCAGGAGGAGCCTGACTACCTGCCAGATGTACAGGGAGAAATCAAAAATAACGACTTTTTCGGGGGCAATCTTTTGGGCATTACCAAAAAACTTGATTACCTTGCGTCCTTGGGAGTCGAGGTTTTGTATCTCAATCCAATTTTTATGGCATACTCAAACCACCGCTACGATACGGCGGATTATAAACGGATTGACCCGATGCTTGGAACGGAAAGCGATTTTTCTGCGCTATGCCGGGAGGCGCACACCCGCGGGATGAAAATCATCCTGGATGGCGTGTTTTCCCATACGGGTGACCGAAGCGTCTATTTTGACCGCTGCAGCGAATTTGGCGGAGGCGCAGTAAGTAAACCTGACTCCGCGTTTCGCTCGTGGTATCGCTTTTCCGAATATCCGCATAGTTACGAAAGCTGGTGGGGGATTAAGACCTTGCCCTGTGTTGAAGAAATGGAGCCGTCGTATCTTTCTTTTATCCTGGCAGATGAGGACAGCGTTATCCGTCATTGGTTGAGGCTGGGAGCAGACGGGTTTCGTCTTGATGTAGCAGATGAACTGCCGGATGAATTTCTTCGTATTCTTTATCGCACGGTCAAGGAGGAAAAGCCTGATGCGCTGGTCATTGGCGAGGTGTGGGAGGATGCCTCCAACAAAATCAGCTACGGCGTACGCAGAAAGTATCTGTGGGGCGAGGAACTAGATGGCGTAATGAATTATGTTTACCGCGCAGCAATCATCGATTTTGTCAGCGAAAGAATCGATGCAAAACAGTTTATGGAGAGAATATCGGAGCTTTCGGAGCATTATCCAAAAGAGACACTTTTGTGCTCAATGAACTTTTTGTCTACCCACGATACCGCCCGCATTTTCACCCTGCTTGCGGGGAAAGACGGGAATTCTATGAGTCGGGCGGAAAGGGCAAACGCAAGGCTCAATGAAGCAGAATATAAAAAAGGCCGCAAGCTTTTGTCTGCGGCGGTGTTTCTTTTGTTTACCTTGCCGGGCTGTCCTAGCATTTATTACGGGGATGAAATCGGAATGCAAGGGTATGAAGACCCTTTCAATCGCCGGTTCTTTGATTGGGAACATCCTGATATTGAAATTATGGAGGAGTATCGGCGCCTGGCGAAATGTCATACGCAGTCAGAGGCTTTGGGGCAAGGTATCATTCAAAAGGTTTCTGCCCGGGGACGGTTTGTAATATATAGCCGCAGGAGTGACAAGGAAGAGCTTTTTTGTGCACTCAATCTTTCTGATACACCGGAAGAAATTGTAGCAGGAGAATGCAGTCCTCTCATTTTAAACAAGTGCGTGTATCAAGATGGAATCCTTACCGTTTTGCCTTATGGATATGCAATTTGGTAATAAAAAAGAGAAGCTGCTTTTGCAGCTTCTCTTTTAATTAAAATTGCAAAACTTTTTCACGGCTTTCCCTAATATATCAACCTTATCTTTTGGGTATACTGTCGGCTCTCTGCTTTTTTCGGTAAACAAAAAGATGTTATCAGCATCTTCTTTGACATACCGCAAGAGATGTGTACGTTTTTCGATCAGCACAAGCGCCAGCTCATCTTCCGGAACGTTTTCGGTGCGAAGACAAATCACCATATCACCTTGTTCCAGACGACCGATTTTTAAGGACTCGTCGATGATGCGAAAGCCTAAGAACTCGCCCTTGCCCAAGACATCACGGGTTAGAGCGATTTTTGCCCGTTCACCATTTCGGTCCAAAGGAAATGAGGGAATCTCCACGAGTTCCGGCTTTTCCGGATCGGGCGTTGTTACTGTAATTTTCGGCTCGTTTAATAGCTCGTTGATAGTCACACCGAAAAGCTCAGCAATGCGTGCGAGTTTTTCGTGCGAATCGAGGTGCTCAACATATCCGCTTTCGTAGTTTGAAATCGTACTTTTTGTTACCCCCAAATATGCAGCAACCTGTGCCTGCGTGAGACCTTTTTGTTTTCGCAATCTTTTGAAATTGACACTAAAATAAGACACAGTATTTGCCTCCTTTCGGGGATGGAATTAACGGTAGAAATTTCTTCTGCTTGCGTTTTTCCTGCGTTCGCGCAGTTTTTTCTGTCTGCGCAGTTCATTCCAACGCAGAATCAAAATGATAACAACGATGATGCCTAAAGGAACCATCACCCATGCGCTTAAAATCCAGGAAAGAATGGTTCCGAAAATCATACGGATATAGCTGATACCAATATCTTTTTTATTGACCAACTCGACCTTGCCCAATTCGTAGCCATCATAAGAGTATGTAAGATATCCGACAGTTTCACCGGCTTTGATGGGTGCTGTTACCGTGTCGGGAAGCGACAGTGCCGTTTCAAGTTTTTCTTTTTCGTAGTTTACGGGAAGCAGCGCCCGCAAGGGTTCTTTGGATGAAAGTACCGCCTGCTCGCTGCCGGAAGCCCAGCGCACCTCTTTGGTTGCTAAAATTTCTTCCGTGTTGGAAAGTGTCTGCATTTTATAGTTCTTAAATGCATAGTCAAACAAAGTAATCGGGTCAGCGAAAGAGTAGTTGATGCCGTCGGTCTGCGGCGCATCCAAAACGACACAGACGTATTTTGCACCGTCTTTTTCTGCGCTTGCGACCAGACATTTTCCCGCCTTCGAGGTATAGCCTGTTTTGATACCTGTTGCAGCGGAGTAGAGATATGTTCTGCCCATCGCAGGGTTAATGAGTGCATTGTGATTGGAAAATTCGCGCACTTCTGTATATTTATTTGTCGGCGGAATCTGATATTTTGTGGTAGAAACAATCTGACTGAACAAGTCATATTTCATCGCCTCACGCGCAATGAGGCAAAGGTCGCGCGCGGTGGTGTAGTGATTGTCATCATGATATCCGTGCGGGTTTGCAAAATGGGAGCCGGTCGCACCGAGTTCTGCGGCACGCTGATTCATCGTCTGCGCAAAAGCCTCTTGTGAGCCGGAGACCTCCTCGCCGAGCGCGTTGGCGGCATCGTTTGCCGAGTCCACCAAAAGACCGTATAAAAGGTCACGGACGGAGATTTCTTCTCCTTTTAATAAGCCCATATTACTTCCGTCACGGTCGATATCCACAGCCGTTTCCGAAATGGTAATAATTTTATCAGGGTCCAGATTTTCTACTGCCAAAAGCGCGGTTAACACCTTTGTCGTACTGGCAGGATACCGCTTGGCATCCGCATCTTTTTCATATAAAACACGTCCGCTTTTTGCATCCATTAAAATTGCAGAGGATGCCTTTATGTCAAGTCCTTCACTTACAGGGTCAGCCATTGCAGGTACACAGAGCCCGAATACTAATATCGATGCGCAGATGAAGCAAACCAGCTTTTTCATCAGTCGCCCTCCTTCAAATTAATACAATAAAACAAATCACTTCTTATTTTACTATGAATCAAACAAAAAATCAACAGATAAGCCAAAAAAATGTTGGAAAGCCTTGAAAAATATGTGAAACTAGTATATAATATCAAAGAATGTAATTTTGCAAATGTGCAAGCAGGAGGATAGTAAGACAATGATTAAAATTGCCATTGACGGACCTTCCGGCGCAGGAAAAAGCACCGTATCAAAAGCACTGGCGAAAAAGCTGGGCTACATCTATGTTGATACGGGTGCAATGTATCGCGCAGCGGCGCTTGGATGTATTACCGCAGAGATTGATATTAAAAATAATCCAGAGCGCGCGGCAGAGATGGTTTCCTATATGAATATTGATATTAAATATGGAGATGACGGTTCGCAGTTAATCTTTTTAGACCGTGAAAATGTAACTGACTTTATCCGTACGCCTGAGGTTTCCATCGGTGCATCCGATATTTCCAAGATTCCCGATGTGCGTTTAAAGCTCGTTGATATTCAGAGAAAACTCGGCGAACAAAGCAATGTCATCATGGACGGCCGTGATATCGGAACCTATGTGTTCCCTGATGCAGATGTCAAAATTTTCTTGACAGCAACAGATGAAGAGCGTGCAAGAAGAAGACACAAAGAACTACTCGAAAAAGGACAGACAGTGACATTCGAAGAAGTGCTCGAGGATATGCGCTACCGTGACAAAAACGACTCTACCCGTGCGTTTGCACCTTTAAAACCGGCGGAGGACAGCGTTTTGGTTGAGACGGACGGCTTAAGCTTTGAGGAGACAGTGGAAAAAGTTCAGTCCATCATTTTAGAGAGGCTGGGTCAGAATGCTTTATAAGTTTTTAAGCTTTTTGCTTCGGATATTTATGCACCTCATCTTTCGGGTCAAGGTTTCCAATATCGAAAACTTTCCGAAGGAAGGGCCGGTAATCGTGAGTATTAACCATACCAGTTATTGGGATGTGCCGCTGGTGGGTTGTATGATGCCGCGAAAGCTTCACTATATGGCGAAGCAGGATTTGTTTAAGGTTCCGCTTTTGGGCGGTTTTATGAAATGGGTAGGCGCGTTTCCCGTCGCAAGGGGCAAGGGAGATATTGGCGCCATCCGTACCGCACTTGAGGTTTTGAATCAGGGAAAGGTTGTTGCAATTTTCCCCGAGGGACGCCGCGTGAAAAAAGGAATGGAGCATTCTGCAAAACCCGGTGTCGCACTGATTGCAGAAAAAAGCGGCGCGCCGATTCTGCCGATTGCCATCGGTGGAACATACCGTTTGTTTGCCCGCGTACCGATTACAGTGGGTGAACCGGTATGGGTTGAGGCTCCCGAAAAAGGTCACTTATCGTCTGATGAGCTGAAGGAAATCAGCTCCGGCGTGCTACATACGATTTTAACCATGGCAGGTGAGGCTTGATGGAATATGTTGTGGCAAAAACGGCAGGCTTCTGCTTTGGAGTAGCAAGGGCTCTTGAGATGCTGGAAAAAAACGCAGAGGACGGAAAGCTTTATCATACGCTGGGTCCGATTATCCACAACCCCCTGGTTGTAGAGGATCTAGCGAAAAAGGGAATTACCGCAATTGATTCTTTAGAAGATGCCAAGCCCGGTGCAACGGTGTTTGTCAGAACGCACGGGGTCGGACCGGACCTCTATGAGGAAATGAAACAAAAGGGAATCGAGTATATTGACCTGACTTGCCCTTTCGTAAAGAAGATACACGATATTGTCAAAAAGCACCATGAGGAAGGAATGCGCATTATCATCATCGGCGACAAAAACCATCCGGAGGTTTTAGGTATATCCGGCTGGGCGGGTTCTGATGCACTGATTGTTGGCTCGGAAGACGAGGCAAAAGCCGTCGAAGAGAATAAAATTCCAACCTGCATCGTGGCACAAACGACATTTAACAGAAATATTTATAAAAAAATTATATTTTTTTTAAAAAAAACTTGCAAAAACACAGTAGTTTTTGATACAATATGTAGTGCAACCCATAAGAGACAGGAAGAAGCGCTAAACTTAGCAAGAACAATGGATGTAATGATAGTTTTAGGTGGCAGGAATAGTTCCAACACGCAAAAGCTGTATGACATCTGCAAAGAAGCCTGTCCCGTTTCCTATTGCCTAGAGTCGATGGACGAGCTCGGCAATATGAACGCGCTTTTAGGCAAACGAGTTGGAATTACTGCCGGAGCCTCTACTCCCGCAGTTATAATAAAGGAGGCAATTAACAAAATGGAAAATCAGGAACAGAGCTTTGCAACACTTTTCGAGGAATCCCTCAAAACTTTAAATACAGGTGATGTGGTTACAGGTACTGTAATTGAAGTTAGACCCAATGAGGTCATTGTGGATTTGCAGGTTAAGCAGGACGGTATTATCCCTGCTTCCGAAATCTCGGATGATCCGAGTGTAACACCCGAGCAGGTCGTAAAGGCGGGCGACGAAATTGAGGTATTCGTTGTTCGCGTAAACGATGCTGACGGTAACATTATGCTTTCCAGAAGAAAGCTTGATGCAATCGAGACCTGGAACGGTGTCGTAAAGGCATACGAGGAGGGCACCATCCTTTCCGGTAAAATCGCAAGCGTAGTAAACGGCGGTGTGATTGCGATGTATAAGGGCGTAAAAGTATTTATCCCGGCATCGCTCGCAAGCGACCGTTTCTTGAGCGACCTTTCCGAACTCGTAGGAAAAGAAGTAGAGTTTAAGCTGGTTGATATGAATGAGAAGCGTCGCCGTGTGGTTGGTAGCGTAAAGGCTGTTATGTTGGCTCAGAAGAATGAGCTTGAGAGCAAATTCTGGGAGACGGCAGCAGTTGGTAATACTTACAGCGGTGTCGTAAAATCCTTGACCAACTTCGGTGCATTTGTAGACCTTGGCGGTGTTGACGGTTTGGTTCATATCTCCGAGCTCAGCTGGAAGAGAATCAAGCATCCGTCTGAAGTAGTAAGTGTTGGCGATACTTTGGATGTATATATTAAAGATATTAACGAAGAAACCAAGAAAATTTCCTTGGGCTTTAAAAAGGCTGAGGACAATCCGTGGGAAATCGCAAAGAAATCCCTGGAAGTGGATGCAACCGTTAAGGCTAAAATCGTAAGAATGCTCCCGTTTGGTGCATTTGCTGAAATCTTGCCGGGTATTGATGGACTCATTCACATCTCGCAGATTGCAAACAAGAGAATTGCAAAACCTCAGGATGAGCTCGAAATTGGTCAGGAAGTAGAAACAAAGATTGTTGATATCAACTGGGAAACCAAAAAGATTGGTCTTTCCATCCGTGCACTTCTGCCGGAAGAAGCTCCGAAAGCAGAAGAAGCTGCTCCGGCAGCTGAAGCGGCCGAGGAAGAAGTTCCGGTTCATAAAGAAGAGCTGGGCGCAACCATCGGCGAAGCAGTGGAAGAATAATATTTGATTTCATAAAAACAGGTCGTAACTTTTGTTGCGACCTGTTTACTTTTTAAAAATTTTTTACAAAAAACCGACCGGATTTAACAACTGCTTAAAAGAATTGCAACCAAGGCTTAACTTGCTTTTTGGAGTCAGGAGGACTATAATTGGAGATGTAAGAGAACGAAAAAGCGTTCTCGATTATAAAGCAAAAGGAGTCTTTTTATGAAAGCAATGAACCTGCTAAAACGCACGCTTTGCTGTGTGCTGAGTTTAGTAATTATGTTAGGAACCGTGGGACTTCCTGCCTTTGCAGAAGCAAGCCATGAGGAAGTGATGTCGGCATATCGCAAAGTAGCACAGAGTATGCTTAACAAAATGGACCTCTCGGGGTACTATGAGCGAGAGAACAAGAATACCGAGGGTATCGCAACTGTATTTCCGATGGACCTTTTGGGGGACAGTACAGAAGAAATGGTGATTGCGTGGGTCGAGGATACGCCAAACGATGAATGGCAGCAAAACCTTACCTTTGCAATCTATACTTACAGAAACGGAATGGTCATTCCGCTTACTCGTAAATCCGTAGGCTTAAGCGGTGCGATGAATGTTTCCGCAAACCGTTTTGAGGACAAGCTTATCATCAGTTATTCACCGACAAAAACTATGACAGAGGGGCTTTTCTGGGATGGTAGTCGTTTTGTCGAGAAATCCATATTTGACGGTCTTACGGAAGAAGAAAATGAATATATCGGAAAAATGGCTCAGGAACAAGGCCGTATGGGTCAGAGCGCGGCACATTGGGAAATCCTTCGCAAACGTTGCGGAATCTCCAAGGAGGATGCCGGACATTATCTGTTCGGTATTGGCGACGGTGGTGCAATTCAGACAACCATTAACGGAAATTATTATTCAACGGAGCAGATGGTAGAGAAATTCGGTCTTGGTATTGCTCGGATTTCAGCGCAGAAGGCACTTTCCAAAATCCAGTATTACGGCGACCGTAAAAAGTGCAGAATGCCGGAGAATATGGCGCTGGGATACGCAGAGGTTTTAGAAAATATCATGGGTATGGATGAACATCTGTGGCAGGCTGTTTTGGTCGATATCGCAGATGACGGTATGCCGATTCTGGTTGCCGTTCGAACAGCGATGCACCAGAGAGACCCCTCCATTTGGGGTGAAACCAATACCATTGTTTATGTAAATGCCATCTGGATGTGGGACGGGGAAAAGGTGCAGGAGCTTGTGCTCGACCCGCAGGATGTCGCATACGATTCCGGCTATAACTTCGGCTATTACAACGGAATTCCTGCGATGCTGACGGAAGATATGACAAACTCGGTGGGAATCCCGACTGGGCACGCGGTATTTAAGGTAGAAAATGGTATGATGACTGAGATTCTGAAGACCAAAGAAGTGCCGAACCCGAACAATTATGACGAGATGACACTCTACATAAATGGTGAACAAGTCAGTATCAAAGATTATGTAGCTGCCGGTGCAGAACTCAATGACCGGAACTGGCAAGCAAAATATACGATTCTTGCGCTTGGCACAGGTGCCGGCGAAGCGCTTGGCGTATGGACCGACGGAATTGATGTAGTCAGAGCACTGCGTCAGTTTGTAGCAGGTAAAAGTGCATATCCGAGCTTTGTAAAAGTCACCGAGAGTGAAGATGATTATGTTTATGCGGTTGCACAAACAGTGGCGTCCGAAGTCGGCGGAGAAATCAAGGAGATTTATAAGCTGACGGACGGTATCTACTATGTGCTTATCGTTGTTGATGGTGGAGAAAAAGGTGCCGTTGTCCGTGCAGTCAAAATCGACGGCAAAATCACCTGGAAAGTAGAAAAGGACAACAGTCCCCGCGCTGAAAGGGATTTAATCAAACTGGTCAGCGGATTGGTATCCAAGCCAAATATCAGCCCGGATTATAATAAAATCCAAAATGTGAAAAATGTTTCTGATGTAAAACAATATCTTACCGAGCTTTTAGATAATTTAGATGGTGTTGGACCGAATGAGGCAGCAAAAACCGAAATTGGAAAAATACTGGAAATCTATTTCGTAAACAAATATAAAGGCGAGGTCGGCGACTGGTATAATCATATGAAGGTAAACGGCGAAACCTTGCGTAAAATGGCAGAAGAGGTGGAAAAAGAGCGTCGTGAGCTGGAAGAATTCTTAATGGAAAAGAATGCGGTTTTAATGAAACCGATTACCATCATCATACAGATTATCTGGAAAAACTGCGATGCAAATAAACCATTTACCATCACACTGGATAAGGATTTAGTGGGAATTTTGGGCGATAATACGCTGCGTCTGGTGCTCTCTTCGGATGCGCGCGCATTTATACAGCTTCCCGGTGCCTCTGTAGAGGCATTGGTCGGTACATACGAAAGCCTTAATATTAACATTTCGAAAAGAGAAAACACCTATATCATTGAGTTTTTCGATGCAAATGGAAACAAAATCGAAAGCTTGCCGTGTGAGTTGACTTTTGCTTTCCCGGCAGACAGCTTAATCAGTACCGTATTCACAAGCAATCCTGCAAAAACAGGAAACTGGGGCGGACAGTATGACAGTAGCTTACGCAGTATCCTTTTTAATACGCAGTTTGCCGGCGAGTATGAGATTATGGAAAATGATGTACAGATTGATGATATCGGCGGACTTCCGGAGGAAAGTGCCGAAGCGATTCGATTTATGGTATCCAAAGAGTATATGGACTTAGACGGAAACAACTTCCTGCCGGAGGGTAATCTTACCCGTTACGAATTTACCAAGGCACTGGTCGGAATGTTCTTTGCCTACAACGAAGAGCTTACGACTTCGTTTACGGATGTGGAAAAAGAAAATGAATACTATCCCTATGTTGCGGCAGCCGAACTTGAAAAAATCGTAAAAGGTTTCGATGAAGTCACTTTTGGCGGCGAGCGCGATATGACAGTGGAGCAGATGCTTACCCTTGCGGCTCGTACGCTGGTAGAGCACAAAGAATATCAGCTACCGGACGATGCAACGGCGTACATATCTGTGTTTGAAGATTACGGAGAAATCAGTGCTTGGGCAGAAAAATCCGTTGCTTTGTGCGTACGTGAACAGATCGTGGATGCGCAAGAATTTTTGCATCCGCAAAACCCTATCACTCGTGAGCAGGCGGCTGTGATTTTATACCGTTTATTCCTCCTGCTGTATGAGGTAACCCCGGTTGAGACGGTGACGGCAAGCGGTGTGAATATCGGCCTTGTTGCAGGCGTCGGTGGTGGTGCAGTAGCGGCAGGTGGTGCCGGAGTCGGCATCTGGTATTTCTTAAAGAGAAGACGGAAATTGATGTTTTAATTCAATAAAAAAAGAGAACTGCAACGCAGTTCTCTTTTTTATATCAAAGTCAAAATCCATTCCGCAATCAGTACCGCAAATGTTCCACCGATTGCTACGGTTAAAAGTCCGCGGCGAAACCAAGCAAGAACCAAAGAAATCAGCACTCCAAAGCTAGCGGAAATCCACGAGTTTGTGGAGAAAAAGACCGCAGGGAATATCATTGCCGCTAAAATACCGTAGGGCATATAGAGCAAAAATGAGCGCAGAAACGGGTTTTGAATTTTGCGTCTGAAAATGGCGAGCGGCAGTACTCTCGGCAGATAAGTGACGAGTGCCATTACGGCGGTGGCGACTAAAAGTGCTTCAGTTGTCATTTTGTTCGCCCCCTTCTTCCGATTCGCCGGACAGGTTATCGTCGTCCCTTAAGGGATAAAAGTATGCCCCGTACGCCGAGGCAATTGCTCCGCAAATAATAATTGACCAGCCAGAGGATAAAGAATGAAACGGCGGAACGAAAAAGAAAACAGAACTTAAAGTAATCGCGATTAAGACAATGCGCAGAACAGGCTGATGTTTTCGTGCCGGTGGAACGATAATGGCGATAAACATCGCATAAACTGCGATTCCAAGCGCTGAACAAATAGCGGCGGGCATTAAGTTGCTTGCACCTGCACCGATGGCAGTACCAAAAACCCAACCGGAAAACGAACTGATAATTAAACCGCCCATATAGCGAAAGGGTAGCAATCCCTCCTGTTGCATCGCAACGGCAAAAATTTCGTCTGTGTTACCGAATGCAATCAATAGCCGTTTGCCAAGCCCAACATTTGGCGCGAGTCGTTGAGATAAGGAAAGCGACATCAAAAGATAGCGCAGATTGATAATTAAAAGAGTAAAAGCAAGTTCAAAAAGACCAGCCTTTGCAGCGATTAAATCCACGCCGACGAACTGTCCTGTGCCGGTAAAATTGGTCAGGGAAATCAAACAGGGTGACCAAAAAGGGAACCCCTTGCTAGCGGCACTCATACCAAATGCAAAAGAAACGGAAAGGTATCCCAAGGCAATCGGGACGCCGTCTTTTAAGCCGCGACCAAACGTGAGATTGGATTTTAAGGACATAATAACACCTCGGATAGTTGCTTACTTACACACGCATATCAGTATAGCAAAAAGGCAAAAAAGTGTCAAGTTTTGAAGAATGTGAGAAATTCGATGATTTCATAAAAAAATGTTGACAACAAAAGTCGTCTATGCTATAATATCATTCGTTGAGAAAAGTGCTGGTGTAGCTCAATTGGCAGAGCAGCTGATTTGTAATCAGCAGGTTGCGGGTTCAAGTCCCATCACCAGCTCCAAAAAGCAGATAACGCTTATGCGTTGTCTGCTTTTTTTATTGCTAGGGACTTGAACCACAAGGGGGTTTTTGCGGCTTGAAAAATAGTCCTGCGGACTATTTTTGAGCAAAAAGGTGTGAGACGGGTACTGTGAGCGTAGCTCACGGTCGTCGAGCAGGTAGGGTGCGAAGCAACCGAGTCCCATCACCAGCTCCAAAAAGCAGATAACGCTTTTGCGTTGTCTGCTTTTTTATTGGTAGGGACTAAGTCATTTTTAAGTTTCCATACTTTCCAAATAAAAAATGCAGCCGATGCAAAAGCATCAACTGCATTTTTGGCAGGGGCAGTAGGATTTGAACCCACGACACACGGTTTTGGAGGTCATGTCAAATTAAAAAGACCGTCCAAATTGTTCCCACCGCTCCGCCGTTTGTGCTACTTGCTCTTTTGAACCTTATGCCTTTTGATGCTTTATTGATGCTATCCAAAAATCTCCACTGTAAAGCTGATGCTCAACTGCCAAAAAACGACGCACTTAACTTTATTTTAGTATAACATAAATTCCATGAAAATGCAAATAGAATCAAGCGGAATTGCCCGTTTTAAGCATGGCAGAATAAAATTAGCAGAATTACTCGACTAACAAAATAAAACACAATACAAAGCGTTTTTGAGCCAATTACACAAATATATTCTCCATTCACTATGTCAAAATTTGATACACCTTAAACCTGCTAAGAATTGTCAAGAGGAAAATCGAAAAAATTTTTAACAAAAAAGGGCATAACAAAATAGAGTGGCAAATATAAAATTTTTGTCACCCAGTGAAAAATATTAAAAGAACAATTTAATTATCCGAATTTAATTGTTCTTCAATGGAGTTGTAAAGCTCGGTTATCTTACCATAGTAAATACGCAGAAACTTGTTAAGTCCTGCAATCATAGCTTCTTTTCCGCATTTGCCTTCACTGCGCTTTTTCTTAATAAAAGCAAAGACAGGTTCATCTGCGGGCTTATGCTGTATAAGGCTTTGCATAACCTCAAATCCAGTCTTACGAAGATAACGGTTTCCTCGCTTTGAAATATGTCGTTCTGTAGCATTAAAAGAGCCTGATTGATATGGCGGAGCATCTATTCCTGCATAGGCGATTAATGAGTGCTTGTTGCAGAATTTGCGTATACCTCCAATCTCAGCAATTAATTTAGGCGCTAAAACATCCCCGATGCAAGACATTTCTCTTACAACCTGATATTCAGGTAATGTCTTGGCAAGAGCTTGCATTTGTGCTAAAATAGTGTTGCGAGATGCTTCCATTTCGTGTAGTACTCGTATTGCTTCCGTAATGACTATTGTGGTAGATAGCGAGTTAGGAAGCACAGGGATACCGCTTTGGGCTGCAGTATATAATTTTTCTGCAGTTTGTTCACAGTTGCGGTATCCCTGTTTTTGTGCCCATTTGCAATAATCTGTTTTAAAACGATTTTTACTCATTTTGAGAATGTTATCAAAATGAAGATAACGCTTAACGATGCCAGTTATCTTTTGAGTCCCTCTGTATTCATGGATAATATTTTGGACACCGGGCATAATCTGGTCACATAGAACACCGAAATTGATTTTGGCTTTTATCAGCATAGATGTAGATTGATAATACTGTCTTGCCAAAAATTTTAATTCTCGATATGTATCTTCAGGTGGCAATACCTGATTAAGTTCATCCCAATAACAAATACCGAACATAGCAATATTAATCGAATCAATTCGGTCGGTTTTAGCTCTTCTGATATTTTGAGAGCAAAACTTTTGCATACGTAAAGCATTTACTGTACTGACGAAGATACCTTTTTCTAGTAATACTGTTACAATAGGCAGATGGTAATACCCTGTACTCTCCAAAATCACTTTAACCTCTTCATCGTATGATTTGATGAGTGTTGCAAGGGAAAGAACTTCCTCCATAGTATGCTGCATCTCAAATGGTGTTTTCAAAACCTCGCCACCGGGTTTCATAATACAAACCATACTTTTGCCCTTTGAAACATCAATTCCTACACTAATCATTCACATTCCTTCTTTCGTATTTTGATATGTAATGCTTCCACCTGTACTTATTACGATTCACTTTGGCTAGTTACACGAACGCAGGACACTGCCCGGAACAACCTGCTTAACCGAATCTTTATAACAAGGGGGTGGTTGACTGTTTAATGCCCGAACGCTAAGTTCACCCAAAGAACCGTCAGTCCATTACCTCCTCATTATAACAAAAATAAGCATAGCTTGCTAAACTACAATAAAGTAGTTCAGGGCTATGCTTATATTGTACCAACCAAAGAAAAGACCTGTAGGCTTAAAACTTGTTATACTATAAAAACGCAGCATATAATTAATACATCAAGTCAGAAAGTGTACATTGAAAGGCTTTAGTATGTAATAATTTCAAAAAGTCTTGACAATAAATTAAAATCATGATATAATTATTAAAAATAAATATAATGATAATTATGGGAACCAGCTGACTGCAGAGGACGTTGGTTCTCTTTTGTTTTTTCTACAAAATCATGATTAAATGTGAAAAGGAGATTACATTATGGAAGTACAACTCCAAGAGTTAATTGAACAGATCAAAAAGGATGGTGTTGCGGTTGCTGAGACAGAAGCCAAGGACATAGTCGATGCAGCAAAGGCAGATGCCGAAAAGATTATTGCCGAAGCACAGGCACAGGCAGATAAAATTATGGCTGAAGCAAAAGCTGAAACTGAGAAAATGACAAAATCAAGCGAGGATGCAATTCGTCAAGCAGGTCGCAATCTGTTAATATCTTTCAGAGAAAGTGTAACAAGAGAGCTTAAAACAATTATTAGTGAAAATGTTAACACCATATATTCATCAGATGAACTTGCAGAACTAATTATCAATATTATTGAGTGTTGGGCGAACAATCCGGATGCAGAAGATATTACTGTGATAATGAACAGTCAAGACATTAATAGATTTGAAGATAACATTCTTGCGTCCCTTAAAGAAAAAATGCTAAATGGTATTACCTTGAAAGCCAATGATAATTTTGACGGCGGTTTTCGCATTGCTGTGAATAACGGCAGTGCTTATTATGATTATTCTGCAGAGGCTGTAGTGGATATGCTTTCGAACTATCTTAGTCCAAAGGTTACTGAACTTTTGAAAGAGGCGAAGGAATAAATTATGGCTGAATATTATTTGATTTCACAATTGCCGTCTTTGGATGGAGTAAGTGAGAATGTTCCGCTTCCGATTACCGAAGAACGCTTCAATGAACTTTGCGAACGCTTCTTAGGGAAAAAATCTCAAGAAGCTATAAAGAAAATTAGCTTATCTCCCCCAAAAAATGCAGAATGTTTGGGTTCATCTTTGATTGATGCATGGAACGAATGTGAGATAAATCTCCGATTTGCTCTCGGCAAGGTTCGGGCAGAAAAAATGAATAAAGTTTTCGATACAGAAAACAGAATTTTACCTGTGGAATACATCAAAGTGGCTAATGCGGCAATAGAAAAAGAAAACCCGATGGAAGCGGAAAAATATCTCAATAGTTATCGTTTAGAAATGTTGGAAACACTCAGACCTATGGATGCTTTTTCCGATGAGTATATTTTCTATTACGGACTTAAATTAAAATTGCTTCTCCGCATAAGACAGTTTGATACAGAGACGGGGAAAAAAGCATACAGAAATATATATAACTCCATTATAAAAGGAGATAATTTGGAGGCAGAACAATGACCGAAAATAAAGGAAAGGTAGTAAGCATAAACGGAAACTTGGTGTCAGTTGAGTTTGATGGCAATGTTTCTATGAATGAGATATGCTTTGTAAAAGTGGGCAATACAGCCCTAAAGAGTGAAATAATTCGTATAAGAGGCAATGTTGCTCAGGTGCAGGTTTATGAAATGACTGACGGTATTAAATGCGGAGATACAGTAGAGTTCACAGGTGATATGCTATCCGCAGAGCTTGGTCCCGGGTTGCTTGGTCAAATATATGATGGGCTTCAGAATCCGCTTCC
>JAFQBK010000007.1 GCA_017399695.1 Clostridia bacterium
ACCGCAATATCATTGATTGAGGCTTTTTCATAACCAAACTTGCCGAAGCACTGGAACGCCGCATTGAGAATGGTCAATCTCTTTTCTTCGGTCAGGGCCAAAAATTTGTCCAATTCATTTCCTCCTTTTTACACAATAACCGTTTCGGTTATTTAGAGTATAGCACCAATAACCGAAACGGTCAAGTATTTTGGAGTATGATTCAAAAGTTTTCTTTTTATACTGTTAGACCAACGAAGATTAGTCTCGAAAGTACCGGTGTGTTCAAGTCAGCAGTTGCACGAAAATGTAATTCGTTCAAATACTACTACCTGAAATATAAAATTACATTGGGTGATGTCTATGAAATTTGAACGCGATGAGCGCAAATTTGATTTCCACGATATAGGGTGCGAGATAAAGCGCAAAAGAGAAACCAGCGGGATGACACAGGATCAACTGGCCTTTATCATTGACCGTGATCCCCGCACCATCATATATAACGAAAACGACGGTCAGCATCCGAGCTTGAACACTTTTTATCAGATGGTGACAATGTTCGATATATCGGTGGATCAGTTCTTTTATCCAGACATGAGCGCAGATGACGCTTGCAAAAAGCGCATCAATACACTTGCTGCATTAACACTTGACCGATTCGGTTATTGGTGCTATACTCTGAATAACCGAAACGGTTATTGTGTAAGAAGAAGGAAATGAATTGAACAAATTTTTGGCCCTGACCGAAGAAAAGAGATTGACCATTCTCAATGCGGCGTTCCAGTGCTTCGGCAAGTTTGGTTATGAAAAAGCCTCAATGTCGATTCTGTTATATTACGCATATCGCAGAAAATTAAGTAAGAAAACTGCCAATGACAAAGAGTAAGTTATACCCACGTTATGAAAGGACGTGCTATGAAGGATTCATTGAAAAAAGGATTGATAATAGGTGCTGCCGGTAGTGCGATTTGTGTGCTTTGGCATCATCTTCTAACCAAAAAGATGATGCAGCTCGCCATGGATCGGGTTGCGCCGCAGGACAGAAGCAACGGAAAAATGCGTGTGTCCGGTTCACCTGAAATGATAGAAACCGCTGAAATTGTAAAAAAGGCAGCTGGTCAGCTCGAAAAAAGCGGCTGTGACGTGGTGGAAATCACTGCTCACGACGGAATTTCATTGATTGGGCATTGGTGTCCCTGCGAAGAACCGAAAAGAACTATAGTTGCCATGCACGGGTGGCGTTCCTCCTGGTCACATGATTTTGGTCTAATCGCAGATTTCTGGCGCAATAATCATTGTTCTGTACTCTACGCAGAGCAGCGGGGACAAAATAATAGCGGCGGCGACCATATGAGTTTAGGTTTGCTGGAACGCTACGATTGCCTGGCATGGACAAATTGGATAAACGAGAAAACAGGAAAAAGCATTCCCATCTATCTTGCCGGGGTATCCATGGGTGCAACCTCTGTGCTAATGGCGTCCGAACTGGAACTGCCGGATAATGTATTTGGAATCGCAGCGGACAGTGCATTTACTTCGCTCCATGCAATTTGGAAACATGTCTCCGAAAGCAATCTGCATATTCCTTATGCTCTGCATAAAACAGGTGCCGATAGGATGTGCAAAAAGCGCATCCAAATGGATGCTGATGCTGCCTCAACTACAGAAGCGTTGAAGCACTGCCAAATTCCTGTTCTTTTTGTCCACGGAACAGATGACCACTTTGTTCCAGTTGAAATGACATACGAAAACTATAAAGCCTGTACATCAGAAAAGCGTCTGCTGATTGTTCCGGGCGCTGACCACTGTATGAGCTATCTCGTAGGAAAAAGCACCTACGAGCGCATTGCAAAAGAGTTTTGGGAATTTTGCGAACAGCGGAAAAAGAATCCGTAGATTTGAGTTTGAAGGGGGGGGAATCATTATGCGCCAGCGTTGGCTCCGTGTCTTATTCCGTAGAAGGATGTTGACGATACTCCTGCTACTTTTACAGGTATATTTTCTTATATGCCTTGTACTTGGGGGAAGTCAGCTTTCCCGAAATTTCAGTCGCCTACTGACAATCGTCAGTATCATTGCGGTGCTTTATATCGTTTCCCAGAAAGACAAAGGCGCCTACAAAACTGCATGGGCGATCCTGATCCTAACCTTCCCGTTGTTTGGTGGACTGATGTATCTTTTGTCTAATGCACAATCCTCGAAATGGCGCTTTGCAAAAAGTGTCCTCCATACACAACAAAAGGCAAAACCACTCTATGCACTCCCCGGCATTTGCTATGAAAGCGCAACAAAACAACTGCCTGAATATTACCCTCAAATTCATTACTTGCAGGAATACACGGGGTTTCCAATATATGCAGATACAGAAACACATTACCTTACACCGGGTGAACGAAAGCTGGAAACACTTTTGGCGGAACTTGAAAAAGCCGAGAAGTACATATTTCTGGAATATTTCATCGTGCAGGAAGGCGTTATGTGGAACAGCATCTTGGAAGTTTTGAAGCGAAAAACCACGCAAGGCGTAACTGTGCGACTGATTTATGACGATATGGGTTGCTTTCTCACTCTTCCGAAAGACTACGCAAAGCAGCTAAAAAAACACGGTATCCAGTGCGCCGTATTCAATCCCTTCCGACCTGTTCTGACCGTAAAGCAAAATAACAGAGATCACCGAAAAATAGCGGTCATTGATGGAAAGGTGGCTTTTACCGGAGGTATCAATCTGGCAGATGAATACATCAACGCCATTGAGAAACACGGACACTGGAAAGATGCAGCGATCATGCTGAAAGGCAAAGCCGCATGGAGTTTCACACTAATTTTTTTACAGACGTGGGAAATTTGTACCCATACAGACGAGGACTACGAAATCTTCTACCCATGGA
>JAFQBK010000008.1 GCA_017399695.1 Clostridia bacterium
TACTGTTTTTCTTTATTTACAGGGGAATCGAACCCTGGAGCGTTATCCAAATTTTAATTTGGCTTATAACGCCCATACGAAAACGCCCCAAGAACACAGCGTGTGATTGGCAGGCGTTGACCGTTGAGAGGGTTTTTGCGTTACGCTTTTTGCCCTCTCAGGGTTCGAGTCCCTCTTAATAAATGCACCAAACAAAAAAGACACCCCATTGGGTGTCTTTTCCGTTTGGTGGGCCATCAGGGACTCGAACCCCGGACCGACCGGTTATGAGCCGGTTGCTCTAACCAACTGAGCTAATGGCCCTCACTTAATTAGTACCCAAATATTTTATCAAGAGATGATGGGATTGTCAATAGGTTTTCTGAAGTTTCTGCGCACACTATTTCTTTCTACTTTCTACTTATATTAAATAAATTGTGAATTTTAAAAGAAACCTTTTACTTTTGCCACTTTTTGTAGTATAATGACTTTGTATATTGATTTTTAGGAGGAACATCATGCAGGAACAACAAAAGACACATGAAACCGAAACTGATCTGAACGAGATTCTGCGCGTACGCAGAGAAAAGCTCGCAGATTTACAAAACGCAGGTCGTGACCCGTTCTGCGAAGTTAAATATGACCGCACGCATCACGCAGCACAAATTACCTCTGATTTTGAATCCTTTGAGGGACAAACGGTAAGCATTGCCGGCCGCTTAATGTCAAAGCGCGGTATGGGAAAAGTTATGTTCTGCGATTTGGCAGACCTTTCCGGCAAAATTCAGCTGTTTGTGAAAAAGGATATGCTCGAAGATGCGTATGACGATTTCAAAAAACTTGATATCGGTGATATCATTGGCGTAAAGGGCGAGGTATTCAAGACGAAAACCGAGGAAATTTCCATCAAGGTAACCGAGTATACCCTGCTTTCAAAATCTTTGGTTCCGCTTCCGGAGAAATTCCATGGTCTGACCAATACGGACATCAGATACCGTCAGCGTTATGTTGACCTCATCATGAACCCTGAAGTAAAGGATACCTTTATCAAGCGTTCCAAGATTATTGCAACGATTCGTAACTACTTGAACTCCCAGGGCTTTTTAGAGGTAGAAACGCCGATGCTGGTTTCCAATGCCGGTGGTGCTGCTGCCCGTCCGTTCGAAACCCACTTTAACGCATTGGATGAGGACTTTAAGCTTCGTATCTCATTGGAGCTTTACTTAAAGAGACTGATTGTCGGCGGTTTGGAGCGCGTATACGAAATCGGACGAGTCTTCCGAAATGAGGGCTTAGATACCCGTCACAATCCGGAGTTTACGCTGATGGAGCTCTATCAGGCATATACCGACTATCACGGCATGATGGATTTGACTGAGAATCTGTACAGACATATTGCGCAAGAAGTTCTCGGTACGACCAAAATTGTTTACAACGGCATTGAAATGGATTTAGGCAAGCCGTTCGAGCGCATTACCATGGTAGATGCCGTTAAGAAATATGCAGGCGTTGACTTTAACGAAATCCATACATTAGAAGAAGCTCGCGCGATTGCAAAAGAACACCATGTGGAATTTGAGGACCGTCATCAGAAAGGTGATATCTTAAGCCTGTTCTTCGAGCAGTTTGCAGAAGAGCATCTCATTCAGCCGACCTTTGTTATGGACCATCCGATTGAGATTTCTCCGCTGACAAAGAAAAAACCGGAAAATCCGGAATATGTTGAGCGTTTTGAATTCTTTATGAACGGTTGGGAAATGGCAAATGCTTACTCTGAGCTCAACGACCCCATCGACCAGCGTGAACGTTTCCGTGCACAGGAAGCACTTCTGGCGCAAGGCGATGAAGAAGCAAACACCACAGACGAAGACTTTATGAACGCGTTAGAAATCGGTATGCCTCCGACGGGCGGTATTGGTTTCGGCATCGACCGTATGTGTATGCTGCTCACTGACTCTGCGGCAATTCGTGATGTGTTGCTCTTCCCGACGATGAAAACTTTGAATAAATAACATTGACGCAAGCAGATGAAAGGTGAAAATTATGAGTGAAAATGAAAAGGTTCCATTCAAAAAGAAATGGGAAAATTATTGGTATTACTATAAGTTTCATACCTGGGCGGCTATTTTTCTGATTTTTGTACTGGTCGTTTCCATCACGCAATGTGCAAGCATTGTTCCGGCAGATGTCACCATTGATTTGGTAACCTCAACCGCTGTGACGGATTCGCAGATTAAGCTCGGTGGCGTGTTTGACGATGTGATGATTGATGCAAACAATGATGGACAGAAACAACTAAACATCGTTACTTTATATCTGTCCGAACGCCGCGAGGGTGAAGAAGATTATGCAATGATGCAGAAAATGATGGCAGAGCTTGCGGCAGGCGAGGTTACCCTCTTCCTGTTCGATAAACCGAACATGGAATTCTACATCAAGCAGGATGCTTTTGAGCCGCTTGGAAATCTGTTAGACCTGACCCCGTATGAAAATACGGAAGGAAAGCTTCTGCGCCGCGAGGGTGACGATACCGTTTACGGTATCAGCTTAAAAGGCAGTCAGAAATTAAAAGAGCTTGGTTTTGCAACGGATGATTTATATGCTTTCATTCACTTCATTCCCGAAAAGTCCAAAAATGACGAAAAACGAATGGCACAGTATAAGAATGCCGTTGCCATCATGCAGGAATTATTAAAATAGTCAGGAAGTGTTCTTATGTCTTATGCACATAAGCTTTCGCCCGACGAGGAAAAGCGATTGTTTGAAGCATATTTTTCTTCTAAAGATACCGCCATCCGCGACACTCTGCTAGCAGCCTATGACTATTTGCCGCAGATTTTGGCACACCGTTTTTCCGGTCGGGGAATGGAATACGATGATATTTACCAATGCGCGCGCATTGGTCTTATGAATGCTCTTTCTCGCTTTGAACCGGAAAAAAACAACCGTTTTTCCACCTATGCCACACCAACCATCATCGGTGAAATCAAGCGGTTGTTTCGTGACAAGGGACACTTTATTAAGGTCCCCAGACGCATTTATGAAATCTTTAGCAAAGCAATCAAATTGAAGGCCTCGCACCTGACGGAAGGTGGCGAAGCACTGACAACCAAGGAGCTTGCCGAGCTGTCCGGTGTCAGTGAAAAACAAATGGAAGAAGCGCTCGAATGGGGCGACAAACAGTTTGTACATTCTTTGGAGCAATTTGTCTGTAACGGCGAGGATGAAATGTTGTTTTCCAATGTCGTCGGCGTTGAGGATAACCAGTTTTTGATGATAGAAAACAGGGAATTTATCAGCACCTTTATGAATTCCTTATCTGAGCGGGAACGAGATTTTGTCAAGTTGCGTTACTACGATGAGATGACACAAAGCAGCATTGCAAAAAAGCTGGGTATCTCACAGATGAATGTTTCGCGCATGGAAAAACGGGTTCTTGCCCAATTAAAGGAATTGTATTTTGAAGCAGTCAATAACCATTAAAAAGAGCACCAATCGGATGATTGGTGCTCTTTTATTATAGAACAACACTTTCTGCAATTTTTAATGCTTCATCAATATTTGCCGGGAAATTCTCTGCCCCTACTCTGTCATAAAATCCCGCTTTTTTCATTACCTCAAGCGGCTGACGGTTTGCGTGGGAAAACAGCATCCTTATTTCTTTTTTCTCACAAAGCTCATATAATGAAATCATTGTTTTGAGCGCTGAAATGTCAAGTGCCGGAATGTTTCTCATGCGGAGGATAACGACCTTAATATCCTCTTTCATTTCCAGTTCGGAAATCGTGTCAGAGGTAGCAAAAAACATCGGGCCGTTAATTTCAAACACTTCCGTATATGGTGGAATTTCTTTCATTCTGCCGTTATCATCGACGCCTTCTCCTCCATGTTTCCATGTACGAATGTGGGTAACATCGGTCATGCGCTTCATAAACAGAACAACGGCGACCACAAGACCTACCGCAATCGCAACAACCAAGTCAAACACCACCGTAAGCACAAAGGTCAGAATCAAGACTAAAATATCGCTTTTCGGTGCTGTCTTGCAAATAGAAACAAACTGTCTCCATTCACACATATTATATGCAACCATAAACAGAATCGCCGCAATAATCGGCATCGGAATCCATGCGGCATACGGCATCAAAACGAGCAGTACCAAAAGCAGCACGATAGCGTGCACGATACCTGCCACCGGTGTTTGTCCGCCGTTTTTCACATTCGCCGCTGTTCTT
This sequence comes from Clostridia bacterium, assembly GCA_017399695.1. GTDB lineage: Bacteria > Bacillota > Clostridia > UBA1381 > UBA9506 > RGIG1666. The sequence continues at coordinate 4,215 of JAFQBK010000008.1, forward strand.
GCGATAGCTCCCGTTGCCGGGATGCCGCCAAACAGACCTGAGCAGATATTACCTGCGCCCTGTGCTATCAACTCCGTATTGGAGTTGTGCTTGTCGGATATCATGCCGTCAGATACTACGCAGGATAACAACGACTCAATCGCTGCCAAAATTGCGATGGTAAATGCGCTGGGAATGAGTTCTCCCACCTTCGCTAAATCAAATGCGGGTAACGCGAATTGAGGCGCTGTTGCAGAGATCGTATATAAATCACCGATGGTGTTTACATTCAAATTGCAAGCCTTGACAACCACAACGCCAAAGATAACCGCAATCAGTGACGGTGGAATCTTTTTGTTGATTTTCGGCCAAAGGATGAGAATCAAAAGACCCAAAAGACCAACCAGAACTGCCTGCCAGTTGATGGTTGCAATAGACTCTACTACTGCTGTCAGCTTTTCCATCGTTTCTACGGCGTGTGTCCCTTGCGGGAACGTAAGCCCGAAAAAGTCCTTGAGCTGACCAATCACAATAGTAAGCGCGATACCCGAGGTAAATCCCGTGGTAATCGTATAGGGAATGAATTTAATCAAAGAACCCAAGCGGCAGATTCCCATCAATATAAGAATCAGACCTGCCATAATAGTAGCGATTACCAGGCCTTCCATCCCGAACTGCGCCACAATACCCGCAACGATGGTTGCAAATGCCGCTGTCGGTCCGGAGATGTTTACTCTGCTGCCGCCGAGTGCTGCAATTACGAAGCCCGCGACAATCGCCGTATAAAGACCGCGTTCCGGTGTGACCCCGGAGGCAATCGCCAAAGCAATCGAAAGTGGAAGTGCAATGATTGCAACGATGATTCCGGCAATTAAATCACTCGAAAATTGCTTCGGACCGTAATTTTTTAATGAACTGATTAATTTCGGTTGAAATGTTTTCATATTGGCGTGGCTTTCGCCACTTACGCCCCCTTATATGTAATAAAATCATACGCTAATCATTCTACCACACAAAAACTGCATTTTCAACTGCAAAAACAGACAGTTTTTTCATTTTTTTGTCAAATTCTTCTTGACAATCTGACAAGACGGTGCTATACTGAAACAAAATTAATATTGAAGGGGAGCTTGTAAACAGGCTGAGAGGAAGTTGTGAACTTCGACCCTATAACCTGATATGGATAATGCCAGCGTAGGGATCGATAGTAGATAACCGAATTTTGAGCGCATCCGTCAGGATGCGCTTTTTGTTTTTCAAATTGCTAGCGTTTGAAAACACAGCGTCTCCTAACGTGATGGCTTGGCTATATGCAGGTGCCCTTTCAAAATAAAAAGGAGAATGTCAAATGAATCAAAAAACAAAAACACTCACAGAAATTGCAATGACTGTCGCACTGGCTGTTATCTGCAGTTTTATCAAGGTTTGGGAAATGCCACAGGGCGGTTCCGTCTCGCTGACTATGATTCCCTTATTCATCCTTGCGTATCGTCGCGGTGCTTTTTCCGCCATCATCGCAGGCGGCATCTATGGACTTTTGTCTGCCCTGCTTGCCGGCGTACTCTATCACCCGATGTCACTTCTGCTCGACTATGTCATCGCGTTCGGACTCCTCGGTCTTAGCGGTTTGTTCCCCAAAAAAGCATGGGGCGTGGCCTTTGGCACAACCGTCGGTGTCATCGGAAGATTCATCAGTTCCTATTTAAGTGGTGCGATTTTATTTGCGGAATATGCACCGGTAGGCCAAAGCCCGTGGCTATACTCTTTCATCTATCAAATTACCTATCTGCTCCCGGAGCTTTTGATTACGCTTGCCGTCATGATGCTTTTATATGCCAAAGCAAAAAAATTCTTATTCGGACTGCTGCCGTAAAACAAGAAAAAGGTGCTGTAAATTTTTACAGCACCTTTATTTTATGATTACGCTGACATCGCCTGACGAAAGCGTTTCTTTCTTTCCCTCCGGCGTCATCACCACGAGCCTCGCCATATCATCAATATCCAAAACCTTTGCCTTGTTCGGCTCTGCGCCAACATAGGAAATTACTTCAACCCCTTTTCCAATCAGGCAGGATTTTTCTCTGTATTCGTTCACAAACGCTTCTTTGCTGCCACCCTCGTACAGTTCTTCAAAGCAGTTGACGATTTCTGCGGCAAGCGTTTGTTTTTCCACCTTTTCTGCACTGAATTGCGATAGCGCTCCGGCTTTATCCTTAATGTCGTCCGGATAGCCGCCCGAAGGTGCGCGCAGATTGACGCCGACGCCTAAAATAGCACGCGAGAGTCTCCCACTGCCGTCAATCTCACCCTCCACCAAAATACCGCAAAGCTTTTTATTCTCAAAATAAATATCATTAACCCATTTGATTTGTGTCTTTAAGTGATACCGCTTCTCAATGGCACGTGTCACTGCGACCGCTGCCATTACGGTCAAAAATACTGCTTCCTCTGCGGGAAGATTCGGTTTTAATTCCATGCTCATATAAAGTCCGTCGGCTTCGGGTGAAAAGAAGTTTCTGCCCATTCGTCCCCGTCCTGCCGTCTGACTTTCCGACAAAATCAAGGCGCCCTCCGGCTCATCTTTTAGCATCTCTTTTGCCAAACGGTTGGTGGAATCCACTGTTTGAAATAAATAGATGCTTCTGTCTTTCTTCCGCGTAAGGTTTAACCGAAGTTCCGCGTCCGAAGATGCTCTTTTATCCTCTATCGACATCTTTCACCCTCATTTCTTTTTGACATAAAGTTGAGACAAGCCACATAAAATATAGCACTAACAAAAAAGGAGCCACGCTATGTACCGCACGAAGAGAAGAAATCGAAAACATCATTTTTTCAGCCGCACCATTGTTGTCCGAAAGGCCCCGTCATGGATTTTTCCTGTGGGGTTTATGTTCGGTCTTCTCGCAATTATCTTGGCATCCTTTCTTCATCTTCCTACTGTTTTGATGGAATGTGCGGATACCAATTTTCTTCTGTCGTGCTTTCAGGCATCGGCACCGTATTTATGCGGCACTCACCTTGACATCTCCGTCAACCCGACCTATCAGATGTTAGACCTTACACTTCCGATGATTCGGTCCAATGAATCTATGGCAAAAAAATATTCCGCTCTGTTTGATACATCCATTCGCCTGACAAGACAAGCTCCCATTAAAAAAGAAGAGACAAAAGTCGGGAACATTCCCGTACAGACGATAGACTTATCCTCAAAAAAAGGAATTACGTTCAGCAATGCCACAAGCTACGCGGTAAATGCTGATGAATTAATAAAAACGCCGCTCCTCTTCTCCTCGGCAAAGGAGCTTCCTCGTGTGCTGATTGTCCACACGCACGCCTCCGAGGCATACGCCGAAAGCGCAGGCGGCCGAAGCAAAAATGAAGCGGAAAATGTGATTCGTATCGGCAAGGAAATTGCCGATACATTAAACCAAAACGGCATCATCACCATCCACGATAAAACCAAAAATGATGAGCCGGACTATAACGGCTCTTATAAAAAAGCACTGGGCGTCATCCAGAAAAACCTTGACCGCTATCCGTCGATTGAGATTGTACTGGATGTCCACCGCGACTATATTGTCCGCGATTCCGGAAAACCGACCGAGCTTTTATTAAAGCCTACTCTTACAGAGCATGGGAAAAACACCGCTCAAATTATGTTTGTTGTCGGCACGGATGCTTTAGGGCTTTCCCACCCCGACTGGAAGCACAACCTCGCCTTTGCCGTCCAATTACAGGATACAGCAAACCGTCTGCATCCGAACCTTTGCCGTCCGGTCAATCTGCGTACGGAGCGGTTTAACCAGCATATGACGAAAGGCTCGTTGATTGTTGAGGTCGGAGCCTCCGCTAACACTTTGGACGAAGCCATTTCCGCCGGTAAGTGCGTCGGCGAGGCCTTGGCAAGCTTACTTTCTACCTGACACTATTGTACCTCAAAAAAAAAAAGAAAAACAAGACCTTGTGAACGGCTCTCTTTTATGATACAATAAGAATATCATTTTGTTATTACTTTTATTGATATAGAGGAGGCACAATATGGAAAAACAGAGCTCGTGGAAAAAGTGGATTGCCGCTTTTGTTTTCGCCGTTTTAGTGATTGCAGTTTATAAGGCTTTTGATAATATTGGTAATGTCTTTGGTTCATTTTATTATATTTTAGATTTACTTACGCCCTTTTTCATCGGCGTTGTTTTGGCATTTTTTATGTACCCGTCCACGTGCAAATTAAGTAAGGTGTTTGAACGCAGTCATTTTCATTGGGTAAAAAAATCAAAGCACGGCTTTTCCGTTGCTGTTGTTTTTATCAGCTTTCTTTTGATTGTTACCGGAATTATTGCGTTTCTGCCTCCGCTTCTTTCGAAGAGTCTGTCGGATTTTACCGTCAGACTCCCCGAGTATATTCAGGAAATTCACAAATTCCTACGCTCTTTGGGCGAAAGCGGCGGCTTATTTACAATGATTGATATGGAACAGATTATTGGGTTTATTTCACTGGAAAACCTGTCCGGCATCTTTTTGGGCAACGATATTGGTCAATACGCAGAAGGTGTAAAAGAGCTGACATCCCTTTTCATGTCCGTCTTTATGGGCCTCATCATTTGCATTTATATTCTTTTAGAGCGCGATTCTCTTTTGCGTATGTGCCGCAAGTTTTTTGGCTTGTTTATTCATAAAGAAGCAATGGAAAACACCGTGTTCTATATCAGCAAGGTCAGCGATATTTTCTATGCTTTCTTTTACAGCAAGGTGGTTGATTCCATCGTCATCGGAATTATTGCCGCTATCGGATTTACCATTTTGGATGTTCCGTTTGCAATTATTATGGCGATTTGTTTAGCACTATTAAATCTTATCCCGTACTTTGGTCCGGGACTCGGCTCAATTCCGGCAATATTAGTCACCCTTTTGGTCAAAGATATTTATGCCGCTATTTGGGTCGGCTTATTCCTTTTGGTGCTTCTGCAATTGGATGCCAATGTCATCGGTCCGAAAATCTTAAGCAGCTCACTCGGCATCAGTCCGTTCTGGGTTATCTTTTCGATTTTGGTCTTTGGCGGCTTGTTCGGCTTTTGGGGTACGGTTATCGGCGTGCCTGCGATTGCTGCCATCCGTCTGTTCATTTTAGACTATATCGAAGACGGCAAAATCAGCCGCCCGAAAGAATTTTTAGAAAAAGAATCGCTTTGAGTGAGGACTACTTATGAAACAACACCTGATATCTTGTTTGGAATCTATGGGCATTGCCTATACAGATGCGCAAATCGAGCAGTTTGTGCGTTATCACGAGCTGCTTGCCGAATGGAACGAAAAAATCAATCTGACGGCGATTCGTGAACCGCAGGAGGTTGCCGTCAAGCATTTTGCTGACTGCGTGTATGGTATCAAGCATATCCCCGAAGGTGCCCGCGTCATTGATGTTGGCAGTGGTGCAGGCTTTCCCGGTGTTCCTCTTAAAATTATGCGTCCCGACCTTACCGTTTTGCTTTTGGATTCCTTAAACAAGCGCATCAATTTCTTAAATCTTTTGATTAGTGAACTTGGACTTACCAACATTCAAACGCTCCACTCCCGCGCAGAAGACGGCGCAAAAGATGAGTTAAGAGAGCAGTTTGATGTTGCCACTGCACGCGCGGTAGCGAACCTTTCTGTACTTTCGGAATACTGTCTGCCGTATGTGAAAACCGGCGGAATTTTTCTTGCATATAAAGGAAGTGCGGGTCACGATGAACTGACTGAAGCCAAAAATGCGATTGCTACTTTAGGTGGAAAAACTGAAACCATTGAGGAATACACTCTCCCCGATACGGATATTTTGCATACGCTTGCCATCATCCGCAAGGTAAAACCGACCAATCCGAAATATCCGCGCAATCCCGGCAGGATTGCAAAGGCTCCGCTTTGATGCCCCATGAAAAAACTTGGATAAAACAGATATTTTTTTACAAACTAAATATACACGGCACTTCCCGGCGTGGGAAGTGCTTTTTTCATCTGATTGCATTTGTAGAAAGGTATGATTAAATGAGTTCTACCAAGAAAAAAGGAAAACAAACGGTATTTTTCTCCTCTCCGCCGTCTATTATCGGCACAGCGGCTGTCGCCGGTGCAAAAGAGGGCGAAGGACCACTCGGTGCATATTTTGACACCATTGTAAAGGACAGTATGTGGGGCGAGGAAAGCTGGGAAAAAGCCGAAAGCAAGTTTATGGAGCAAGCCGTTCGCACCGCTCTTTCCAAAAGCAAGATAACACCGTCGGATGTTGATTACATCTGCGCAGGAGACCTCTTAAACCAGTGCAGCGGAACCAATTACGGCATCCGCTCTTTAGAAATTCCCTTTTTGGGGATGTACGGTGCCTGCTCCACGATGGCTTTGTCCTTAAGTGTTGCGGCGATGTGCGTTGACGGCGGCTATGCCGATGTTTGTGCCGCTGCCTGCTCCAGCCATTTTTGCTCTGCCGAAAAGCAATTCCGCTTTCCCTTAGAATACGGCGGTCAGCGTCCTCCCAGCGCACAATGGACTGCGACCGGCTCCGGCTGCGCGATTTTGTCTGCGGCAGGTGAGGGACCGAAAATCGACTGCATCACCACCGGTAAAATCATCGACAAAGGAATCACTGATGCCAATAATATGGGTGCGGCAATGGCACCTGCCGCCGCTGACACTCTCCTTGCACATTTTCAGGACACGGGACGCACGCCTTCGGACTATGACCTGATTGTGACGGGTGACCTTGGCAAAATCGGAAAGTCGATTGTTGTTGATATGCTAAAGGAAGAGGGCTTTGACCTTTCCGAAAATTATAACGACTGTGGTCTGTTGCTTTTTGACTGCGATACGCAGGATGTGCATTCGGGCGGCAGCGGCTGTGCTTGTGCCGCACTCGTTTTCTGCGGCTACTTATACCGCCTGATGCAAGAAAAACAACTGAATCGGATTTTGCTCGCCGCGACGGGTGCATTAATGAGCACCACCGCCGTTCAGCAAGGAGAAAGTATTCCCGGCATTTCGCACGCGGTCAGTATCACATTAAAATAAAAAAACAGGAGAGAGACTCTCTCCTGTTTTTTATAGTTCAATTAATTTTCCTGTGGCAAACAGATACAAACACTTTCGCACCACGGGCAAGCCGTAAATCTTTTCTGCCGCGCGCGCGTAGTATTCTAATTGCAAACGATACCGCTCGGCAATCTCTTCTTCGAAACGGACATAATCTGTCTTGTAATCCAACACGGTGATTTCTCCGCCCTGCACCATCACGCAGTCAATCACACCCTGAAGCATAATATCTTCATCACTTGAAATTTCCGGATACGCTTCTTTCGCAGGGATATGAATCGCGAACATAACCTCTTTATCCACTCTGTCGGCGCGTCTCATCATCATTCCGGCTTCTGACTCATAAAACTGCAAAAGGTCTTTCGGCTCAATTACCGCACGTTCTTCCTCGGTAAAATACCCCTCCTCTTGCATCGATAGAAGCTGACGCGAAATTTCTTCTTCCGTATATTCTGACAATTTAAGCCATTGCATCGCCGTATGATAAAGCGTACCGCGCGCCGCACCCGAAATGTCCTTTCTTTGCTCTGTAAGCAGACGAATCGGACGAGGATACATTCTTTCTCCATCGGTGTTTTCCTCGCGCAGACGGCTGTTTTTCAGCTCTGTAACCGTAATTTTAGTTGCAAGCGTTGTATCATCGGCAAACGGATAGGAATAGCGCACCAATGCCGCAATCGCTTGGTCATCTACCCCTTGCCTTTCTTGTCTTTCCTGTTGCGCTTCTTCCCTCGGATTCAAAAGCTCATTCGCCGAATGGATGCATGCTGTCCACGGGCTTTCCGTTTTCGTTAACGTCAAAGGATAATCAATACTGTCACGAAGACGAGGGCATGCTGGATGGGTAATGAGTGCCATCACGAACCAATCGAGATATGATTTTGCCGAAAGCGTCTTATTCGGCAGGATTTTGCCTCCCGTTTCTGTACCAATGCCCATCGAATAAAGGTATTTTGGCGTATTCTTTTTTGTTCCGATGACTATCAGCTTTTCTCTTGCACGTGTCAGCGCTACATACAAAATACGCATTTCCTCTGAAAGCATTTCCCGTTCCAGACGCTTTTTTATGATTTCCCGTATCGCTGTTGGATAAGTAATCCGAAGCTCTGGGTCAATGAATTTCGGACCGTAGCCAAGACTTGCGTGAATTAAAACATTTTTGGATAAATCCTTACGGTTCATTTGTTTTCCTGTGCCGCATAAAATGACCACCGGAAACTCGAGACCTTTACTTTTATGAATCGTCATCAGGCGTACGACGTTCTGCTCCTCGCCAAGCATTCGTCCACCATCATAATCTCCGCCTGCCTGACGGTAATTATCAATAAAACGAACAAAGCTGTAAAGACCGCGGAAGCTCGTTTTTTCATATTCCTTGGCGCGCATTGCCAAAAGCCTGAGATTCATTCTGCGGAGCGTACCACCGGAAAGCGTCCCTTGGGCATCGTAAAATCCGGTCTTTTGATACAGTGTCCAAATCAGTTCATATAGGGGCAGATGCCCTGAAAGTCTTCGTGCCTCTGCAAGTTCTTCTAAAAAGTGCCGCACGCGTTCGGACAAGGCGTCCTCTGCCTGTCCTTTTTTGACCAGCGCATCATAGAAATCGCCTTTTCGGTCACAGATACGAATCTGGGCCAAATCATTTTCGGAAAACGCAAACATCTGCGAACGAAGCACGGAAAGCAACGGGATGTCCTGATGCGGATTATCAATAATATTTAAAAGAGACAGCATCGTAGCCACTTCATTGCTCTCTAAAAAGCCGCCGCTTTTTTCTGTATAGCACGGAATCCCGTAGGAAGACAGTACGCGCAGGAAAGTCTCCGTCCAGTTTTTCGGCGAACGAAGCAGAATACAGATGTCACGGTAAGTAATCGTGCGATAGCCACTCTTTGTAAATACCTGATAGCCGCCGGCAATCAGCTCTTCTATTTTCTGCGCTGTAAGCAATGCTTCTGCTTCGATGCGGTCAAGACTTTCTGCTTCCTCTTCGGATTCTTCCTCCCCGTCTTCTGCCGGGTCAATAATATGAAGCTCCAGCTCCGGCTCTACCGGATGGAGCGCATCGGGGTAATCAATGCCGGGGTAAAGCTTTTCTTCCTCGTTATATTCAATTTCACCGAGCGAAACAGACATCAGCTTTTCAAAAATATCATTGATGCCAAAAAGAATTTCCTTACGGCTTCTGAAGTTTCTTGAAAGGATACATTTTCGGTCACCAGCTCCCTCTTCCAGCGAAAATGTCTCCTTTTTTTCACGGAACAAAGAAGGGTCTGTATTTCGGAAGCGATAAATACTCTGCTTAATATCACCAACCATGAAAAGGTTGTTTTCTTTTTTGATTGCTGCAAAAATGGCTTCCTGCAAACGGCTGGTATCCTGGTATTCATCAATCAATATTTCGTCGAACTGCTCAGAAACCGAACGCGCAAGCGGCGTTCTCTCTCCGCTCTCTTCCACAAACAAACGGTATGCGCGATGCTCCAAATCATTAAAGTTCAAAATATTTTTCGCCGTTTTCTTTTCGTCAAAGCGGTCAATCAAGCGGCTGACGAGCTCCGATAAGCAGCGCATTTGCCTGCTTTCCACCGCCAACACACGCTCCATCTCCTTGGCTTCGAGCAACAAAAGCTTATCCGCAACATCCTTTCGGAAGCTATCCTTGGCTTTTGTGCGGACATCTTTAATATATTCACGGTATCGAGGGTCGCTCCCTTTCGGTGCCGATGGGAAACGGGCAAACTCCACCGAGTGCGCCCAAGCACGCAGGGACTCATAATCATTCATCAAAAATGCATGGCGCAGGGTTTCATATTCTTCGCCGAGCATCAAAAAAAGTCCGTCACCGCCATCATCGTTTTTTGCTTTTTCCATCAGGTCAGGGTAATCAGACAGAATTTCGGCTACGGTTTCTTTTGCCGCGCGCACAATCATCTCTTCCATTGGGCTTCCCGAAAAGCCGGTCCCCGCCAAAGAGAATTTTTCTCCCGCTTCATAGAGCCACTTTTTCGGTGCAGGGAGGCTCATCACAAAATGGAAGATTTTCTGTATCAGATCTTCAAAATCCGCACTGCTTTTGAGTCCGGAATAATTTTCGGTCAGACTGTAATAGCTATCCCCAAACTCCTCATCTTCAATGAGTTCATCCATTACTTCCGAAAGTGCCTCCATACGCAAAAGTGCGTCTTCCGTCTGGTCGGCAATACGGAAGTTTGGGTCAATTCCCGCTAAATTGAAATGGGTTCGAAGGATGTCAAGACAGAACGAGTGGATAGTGGTGATATGGGCTTTTCCCATTAGAACCATCTGCCGCGCCAAAAGCTCTGACGACGGGTTTTCCTCTAACTTTTTCGCGATTGCTGCCGAAATACGCTCGCGCATTTCCGCCGCTGCCGCATTGGTAAAGGTCACAACGAGCAAACGGTCAATATCCGTAGGGTTGACCGGCGAAGTTATTTTTTCGATAATGCGTTCAACCAAAACAGCTGTTTTTCCGCTGCCTGCCGCTGCCGAAACCAAAAGGTTTACACCGTCTGTTTCAATTGCCGCTTTCTGCTCTATGGTCCACTGCGTTGACATTTTCTCACGCCCTTTCGATTTCATTGTACCATAAATACACAAAAAAATAAACTGTAGAAAGTCCCTCTTTTACAAATTTTGTCGAAAATTTTTATTTTTTCTTCGACAAATGTTTATTTTTTTCAACATTGGGTATACTGTATAATGTTGTTTGTTCACCACTACATAAGATAAAGGAGGAAGTGTTGTGAAAATACAACTGAAATTAAAAGACAGAACCCTGATTGCAAAGCTTTCTGGAGAGCTTGATCATCACAGTGCCAAAACGGTGAAAGAAATGCTCGAAAATGCCATAGAGACCAAAGCCTGCGTCAATCTGATTTTTGACCTGACCGGCCTTACGTTTATGGACAGTTCCGGCATCGGCGTCATCATCGGGCGGTATAAGCTTTTGCAAGGAATCGGAGGGAAAGTCAAGATTGTTTCTGACAAGCAAAGCGTGAACAAACTAATTACGATGTCCGGACTCACTCGGCTGATGGAAGTTTGCGAGTCCGTAGAACAAGCGATTATGAACCTGTAAGGAGGAACCAAAATGGAACGAAAAAAACCGGACAATCAGATGCGTTTAGAGTTTTTAAGCAAATCCTCAAATGAGTCCTTTGCTCGGGCAACGGTTGCCGCCTTTGCATCCCAGCTTGACCCGACGCTCGAAGTTCTTGCCGATATCAAAACCGCCGTTTCTGAAGCGGTGACCAACGCCATTATTCACGGCTATGGGACAAGCTGTGGAATCGTACATATCGAATGCGAAATCAAGGGCCGCGATCTCACGGTCATTATCCGTGATAACGGAAAAGGTATCTCAAATATAGAAGAGGCCCGCACGCCCCTTTATACCGGAATGCCGGAAAGTGAGCGTTCGGGAATGGGCTTTACCGTGATGGAAACCTTTATGGATGAGATAGAGGTCGAATCTGTTCCCGGGGTCGGGACAAGCATTTATCTTACCAAGCATATTCCGGAGTAATTCCGTCCGCAAAGAATAAAGGAGGAATCAGATTGCAAGACTTTTCCGGTTATGATTTATACGAGCTGATACATCTTGCGCAAGCTGGAGAGAAAAAAGCTCTTGACTGTCTCGTAGAAAAAAATATTCGTTTGGTCTACTCTGTTGCTCAACGTTTTTTGCACCGAGGTACGGATTTTGATGATTTGGTTCAGGTCGGATTTATCGGTCTTATCAAGGCGGTCAATAATTTCAATTCCGAGTTCGGCGTCCAATTTTCTACTTATGCCGTTCCGATGATTGCAGGGGAAATGCGCCGACTGTTGCGTGATGATGGCCCTATCAAAGTGAGCCGAAGCCTAAAGATGCTTGCCATTAGGGCAATGGCTGTCAAAGAGCAGCTGCTCGCGCAAAACGGCAGGGAGCCTACGATTTCAGAAATCGCAAAAACATTACAGGTAAGCGAAGCAGAGCTTGCCACCGCTTTCGATGTTCTCACTCCGCCCGAATCCTTATATGCCGTCAGCGGTGAAAACGATTCTCTGTTTTTAATTGACAAAATTAGCACCGGAAGCAGTGAGGAGGCTAACATTCTGAACGAAATCTGTATCGAAAGTCTTATTAAGAAATTACCCGAGCGAGAGCAAACCATTATCAATATGCGTTACTTTAACGATAAGACGCAAAAAGAAGTTGCAGAACGACTCGGTATTTCTCAGGTTCAGGTTTCAAGACTGGAACGCAAGATTTTAAGTGAACTGAAACGGAAATTAGCTCAAGAAGCAACATAATTTACATAAAAAAAGCCGAGGCTTTCGCCTCGGCTTCTAGTTTTATTAGTTGATGATGGTCTTTTCCGTTTCCTTGTCGAACAAGTGAATCTTGTTACCATCGAGAGCAATCTTAATCTCATCGCCCGGCTGTGCGGTCGTTCTCGGATTTACGATTGCAGTGAAGTAGGAACCCTCAACATTCAGGTACAAGTGAGTGGTAGCACCCATAAGCTCGGTAACTTCAACTCTAGCATCAATAACCGTATCCGGAGTAGATGCCAAATAGCCTTCTTCATCATGGATGGATTCCGGACGAATACCCATAATAACCTGCTTGCCGATGTACTCGGAATCAGCCAGTTTCTGTGCTTTGCCTTCCGGAATTTTGATGGAAGAATTACCAAAGGTCAGGTACAAACCGTCATCCTTCTTATCTAAAGTTGCATCGATGAAGTTCATCGGGGGGCTTCCGATAAAGCCTGCAACGAATACGTTACACGGATTATCGTAAAGAACCTGCGGGCTGTCAATCTGCTGAATGAAGCCATCCTTCATAACAACGATTCTGTCACCCATCGTCATAGCTTCTGTCTGGTCATGGGTTACATAGATAAAGGTTGTCTGCAGTTTCTTATGGAGCTTACTGATCTCCGTTCTCATCTGACCACGGAGCTTCGCATCTAGGTTAGAAAGCGGTTCATCCATCAAGAATACTTTCGGGTTACGAACGATTGCACGACCCAAAGCAACACGCTGTCTCTGACCGCCGGACAGAGCCTTCGGCTTTCTGTCAAGCAAGTGCTCGATGTCCAGGATTCTTGCAGCTTCCTGTACTTTCTTCTTAATTTCATCCTTCGGTACTTTACGAAGTTTCAAACCGAAAGCCATGTTATCGTATACCGTCATATGCGGATACAGAGCGTAGTTCTGGAAAACCATTGCAATATCTCTGTCCTTCGGTGCGATATCATTTACCAGTTTATCGCCAATGAAGAGTTCACCTTCAGAAATCTCTTCCAGACCGGCAATCATTCTCAGGGTAGTCGATTTACCGCAACCGGAAGGTCCGACTAAAACGACAAACTCTTTGTCTTCGATATCTAAATTAAAATCACTTACAGCTGTAACGCCGCCGGCATATCTTTTATAAATGCCTTTTAAGTTCAAACTTGCCATGTGTGAAACCTCCTTATGTTCCAACTAATCACTTTACTATGATATGATACCATAATTCCGTTAAAAATGTTAGTCTCTTTTTGACCAAAAATTCAAAAATTTATTTAGTAAGATTACACAAAAGAATTTTTCCTATGCTTCTTTGATACTTAAGGATATTCTTTTCTTCTGCACATCAAGGTCAATGACCTTTACCTTGACCACGTCTCCGACGCTTAGCGCCTCCATCGGATGCTTGATAAACTTATTGCTGATTTGCGAGACATGAACCAGTCCGTCCTGATGAACGCCGATATCGACAAACGCGCCGAAATCAATGACATTGCGTACCGTTCCGGTCAGTACCATACCAACACTTAAGTTTTCAATGGACAAAAGGTCTGAACGAAGCATCGGCTTGGGAAGCTCGTCTCTTGGGTCACGACCCGGTTTTACTACAGCCTCCACGATATCCTTTAAGGTCGGAACTCCGATGCCCAGCTTTTGAGCTAATACCGAAGTTCCCTCTGCTTTCACTTTTTCTAAAAATTCCTGCTTATTGGTCTCAAGCTCTGAAAGCGAAAAGCCTGTATACTTTGCCAGTGCCTCTGCCGCTTCGTAAGATTCCGGATGAACGGATGTATTATCCAAAGGATTTTTAGCACCCGGGATTCGCAAAAAACCTGCACATTGCTCATACGCTTTCGGACCGAGCTTTGCCACCTTTAAAAGCTGTTTTCTGTCTGCAAATTTTCCGTTTTCCTCGCGGTAGGAAACGATGTTTTTTGCAATCGTTCCATTGATGCCCGCGATATGCGAAAGCAACGACGGAGATGCCGTATTTAAGTCTACACCGACACTGTTTACACAGTCCTCAACGACTCCGTCTAACGCCTGCGACAGCCGTTTTTGATTCATATCGTGCTGATACTGACCGACACCGATGGATTTTGGGTCGATTTTTACAAGCTCTGCCAGCGGGTCCTGCAGACGTCTGGCAATCGAAACCGCACTCCTAAGAGCAACATCATAGTCCGGAAATTCTGCCGCACCAAGTTCGGATGCCGAATAAACAGACGCGCCCGACTCATTGACCACCACATACTTTACGTCCAATCCAAGCTCCGATATTAAGTCTGCAACAAAGATTTCCGACTCTTTGGATGCTGTACCGTTTCCAATGGAAATCAAATCTACATGATATTTTTCTATTAAATTGGTAAGCACCTTTTTCGCCTGCGCTTTGTCGTGGTGCTCTAACGTGCAGTAAATAACCGTTGTGGCAAGAACTTTTCCGGTTTCATCCACCACTGCAATCTTACAGCCGGTTCGGTATGCCGGGTCAAGTCCGAGCACGACCGCCCCTTTAATCGGCGGTTGCAGGAGCAGGCTATGTAAATTGGAAGAAAAGAGCTTAATTGCTTCCTCGCCGGCTTTATCGGTGAGTTCTGTACGGATTTCGTTCTCCACGGAAGGCGCAATCAAACGCTTATACGCATCCTTTGCCGCGAGCTCGACATATTCCGTCGTGACAGATGCCGGCTTTTTTAACAGTTCCGTTGACAAATATGCGTGAATCAGCTCTTCATCCATCGAAACAGAGACCTTTAAGAGTTCTTCTTTCTCGCCTCGGTTCATCGCGAGTAAGCGATGATTTGCCACTTTTAATAAAGCTTCCGAAAAATCATAATACAGCCGATAAACACTGTCTTCTTCCGTTGCTGCTTTGGATGTAATCAGGCCTTTTTGCATCGTTTTTGCTCGAATTTGCTTTCTGAATTCTGCATTATCCGAAATATTCTCCGCAATGATATCCATTGCGCCGGCCAAAGCGTCGTCTACACTCTCGACACCTTTTTCCGCATCCACAAACGACTCCACCTGTGCCAGAAAGTTTCCGTCCGTAATCGTCTGTGCAAAAATAATTTCTGCCAGCGGCTCTAATCCCTTTTCTTTTGCCACGGTAGCGCGTGTTCTGCGCTTGGGGCGGTACGGGCGATAAATATCCTCAATTTCCTGCAGTGTTTCTGCCTTTTCTATCTGCACGCGCAGTTCATCCGTCAGTTTCTCCTGCTCATCAATTAAGCGAATGACCTCTGCTTTTCTTTCTTCCAGGTTACGAAGATAGGTTAAGCGGTCAAAAAAGCGGCGCAATAATTGGTCGTCAAGCTCTCCTGTTTTTTCTTTTCTGTATCGTGCGATAAAAGGGATGGTATTTCCCGCATCAATTAGCTCGATGGTATTGGTTACCTGAAAATCCTTTAGTTCAAATTCTTTTTTTAAGCGCAAAGCAATTGCGTCCATCAAAAGCACTCCCGTCTTTCGTAAATAAATGCAGGCGACCGCTTGCGGTCACCTGCGCTTTTTTATTATTTCATCAGGCTCAAAAGTCTTGCGCACATTACCGCAACCTCTGCACGCGTTGCATTTCCACGCGGATTGACGCCACCGTCGGAGCCTTGGATGATTCCTGCTGCTACCATCGATGCCATTGCCTCTTTTGCGTAGCCGCTAATGAGGTCTTTGTCGCTGAATTCATCCAATACACTCACGTTGTCACTTGCTTCAATCACTCCCTGTTCAAGGAACGCACGGTATGCGAGAGTAATTAAATCCTGACGGGTAATGGTTGCTTCCGGCATAAAGCGGTCTCCGTCACCTTTGGCAATGCCTGCTGCTTTTGCTGCAGAAATCGCATCATAGTAATAGCTGCCGACAGGCACGTCTGCAAAATTATCCGTACCACCCGTGATTTCCAGCATACGGGCAAGAATCAGAATGAAATCACCACGCTTGATGTTGTTTGCCGGTGAATAGGTCGTCTTACTCGTGCCATTGATAATTCCCTTGTCACGAAGCTCGTAAATCGCATCCTTTGCCCAACTATAATTTGCTAAGTCCGTAAACTCATCCTCTGTCGGTTCGGTTACAGGCGTATCAGTACCCGGCTTGGTGTTGCCTGTTCCGGTACCTGTTCCTGTGCCGGTTCCTGAGCCACCGCTATCTTCCGTAATAGCACAAAGCCCTAATTCTTCCAATGCACGGGCAATCGTCATTCCCTGCGTTTTATTGGTGTAGGCGTTTAACAGTTGCGCAAAATTTGCGAGCAGTCCATCTGCCGTCATTGTCTTTCCGCCAAGGGTGATTCCCTGCCAAATGCTATCAAATTTTGTGCGGAAGGCAGAAGAAACCGAACGCACAGAGAATGCTCCGTCTGCTTCATCATAAGCGAAAAGGGAATTATACTTCACATTCTCATACATATTGGTTAAGATATATGCCAAAACAGATTCGTTAATACCATCTGTCGTAAGTGTTGCTTTGAGTTTACTATTATATCTTCCCAACGCTGCAGAAAGCTCCTGCATACCGCTTTTTACTTTATTTGTAATAGCGAGCGGCTGAGTCTCTGTTTTTGCATCTGCGTATGCGTAAAGAGAAATCTGAACCTCTGCACATCCGAAAGCCGCAATACTTCTGATTGCCGCTTTTACCGCATCTGCGCCAAGCTCATCCACCATTGGTTTTGCCAAATCATAAATCATACCGCTCTGGGAATCAATCTGACCGCAGGCAGTTTCTAAATTCTGCTCTGCGCCCGAAAATACGGCGATATTTTCAATCAGCGACTTTCTTTCTGCTGCATCATAGTTTGCCACACGGTCAATCAGCGAACCGAACATTGCGCTATCTGCGGCAAACGCAGAAAGACCTCCGCTTAAAATCATAAGTACGGATAAAAGTAATGCAATAATTTTTTTCATTGTTTCCTCCCGAGACCTTGTTTTTTCCGTTGCCCGCTACTCATCGCTTGGAACATTTCCGGACAGATTGGTCTATCAATAGTATAACGGATTTTTAAGATAAAATCAATAGAGAGGCTGTGAAGTTTTTTTAAACAAAAAAGAAGATTTCCACCGCAGCGGAAATCTTCTTTTTTGTTTTTTATAACTCGCCTTTTAAGTACAAGTAATTGTACAGAATCTTACTTGCTTCAGCTCTGGTAACATCGCGTTTCGGCAAGAACATCTTATCTTCGGTTCCTTCTACGATTCCTAACGAAGTAGCCTGGCCGATGTACTTACGCGACCATTCGCCGATGTGTTCAGCATCGCGGTAAGTGAGAGTCGTGTCAGCATGATTCAAACCAAACAGTCTCATTGCAAGTGCAACGATTTCTTCTCTCGAGAGAACTCGAAGCGGTTTGAATTCGCCGTCATCATAACCGGTGTAGATGCCTTTTTCCGACAGAAGTGCTACATAATCGTATGCCCAAGTTGCAATTGCATCCTTATCCGAGTAGGTCACATCTGCTGCGCTGCCAAGTTCTGCCTCAAAACCCATCATTCGGACTAATACAACTGCCATTTCCTGTCTGGTAATACCCCAGTTCGGGTTGAAGTTGCCGTTTTCATCACCTACGAACAAGCCCTTATCTGCCAAAGCCTCGATGTAATCCTTTGCCCAGTGATTCACTGTATCCGGGAAGGTCGACGGTACCGGCGATGGTGACGGAACAATCGGCTCATCGTCTGAACTGCTGCTCGACGGTCTTCTGTTCGGCTTGGACGGGCTTGGGGTTGTAGTCGCCGCCGGGTTCACGCCACGTTCCAACTGGAAGGTATAGTATTTCACATCAGAGCCATTCACGCTCTTTACAACAACCATGGTTTCTTCTTCATAAGACAAGATGTCACGGATGCCGGAGCTTGCATCATACGGATTGGTTGCCACGGAAACAAATGTGCTCGGATCCGCATCAATGGTCGTAAATCCGTATGTGATGGTTGTGCTCGGATTTGCACTTGTGACTTTAATCATAAAGTCTCCGTTTTCACTTGTCAGTTCGTCCGGACCATATGCGGTGGTATCCGGTGCAAAGCTCGGAGTCAAGGTAAAGCCTTCGACTTCAATGCCTGTCAGCGCTGCAGGGTCTGCATAGATAGCAAAGGTATAGTACACGGTTTTTCCGTTGTTTTCTACCTTAATTACAAACTTCGCACTGTCGTTTTCCGCAATCAGCGCTTCCGCCTTTGTTGCGCCGGTGCCGAAGTTCATCGCTGTCACATCATCACCAATTTCGCCGACTGCATAGGTAACCGTTGCGCCGTTTGCCGGAGAAAGTGCATCAATCACTGCTTCGATATTATAGGTTGCATTGCCGTCAACATTTACGGTGTAATCCTTCACCTGCGGATCAAACTCTGCTGCCAGGCCAGGAATATTGGTTGTAATGGAGCTGATAGCAACATCATAATCAACCGTTGGGCGGGAAATATTTACATACTGAATATTCTGATTATAGCCGCCATCGGTTTCAATCTTAAATGCCACGGTTTTGCTTGTGCCGTTTGCCAGTGCTTCTGCGCTGATGGCATTCACCCAAACAGTATTAGCATCCACCGGGCCGTTGACAATCGCATAGGAAACAGTTGCTTTTTCGGTGTTTACCGGTGTTGCAACTACACTGAAGGTATCGGTGCCGATTTCTACCGGCGCACGATTTGCATCAAACGTGCTGTCGTATGCGCTTGTTTGCGTTCCATTAATTTCAAGTTTATCCAAAGCAACGTTTAAATCAGCCAGCGGTACATAAAGAGCCAACCCCTCATCTGCAAGAACGGTTTTGATGTTCGCTTTCGTTGCAGCATCATAGGAATTGTTGATTGCCGATGCCAAAGCATCTAACACCTGTTCTGCGTCAGCAATTGCTGCGCTGTCCAAGGTGTAGTCGCCCATACGGCTCATCAGTTTGGAATCGTATGCATCATACACTCTGTATGCAGCAAAATCATCGCCGCCGATTACATCATCCGTAAACTTAAAGCAATCCTTAAATGCGGTAAACAGGTTCAGCACGATATACGGAGCTTTTGCGGTTTCCATTGCCGTATGTGCTTCCATTGCGGTTCTTAAAGCCGCCGGATAAATATCTTCCGTATTATAAAGAGCAACGAGAGCGCTATCGCGTGCGGTTGTATCGCCTGCGGTCTGCCAAGCAAAGCTTGTACGCTCACCATTCTGTTTTACGCCGAAGCCATTGATTACATCTGCTCTTTTTGTCGTCGGCAGAGCACGAAGAAGTTCAAGCGTAAACAAAGACGCTGCATAGATGTGCTCTTTGCCCGGCTGATTCAGATTATTGAAAATATTCTGAAGGTCCGAGGAATTCACGCCCAGACTGCTGAAATCCTTGTTCTTTACCGCACTAATCAAGGTATCCATATTGCGGTCCGGATTAGGTCCTGCCGCAGCTGTTGCCATATACATCTTGATGTAGTCCAGGATTTCCTGTCTTCTTGCCAGCGTATCCGGGGTGTTATCCGCCAAAAACGCTACCATGTCCTTCAGATTTGTGCCTGAAATCGTGACATCGGTCGGTGCTGCCGCAAAAACCGTTCCCATACAGGAAAGCAGCATAACCATTGCCAGAATGAGGCTTAGTACCTTTCTTTTCATGTCCCTACACTCCTTTTATAGTTACTCTTCTAATAAATATACATATTTTGAATAATATGAATAAATTGCACTTTTGTCTTCCGTAGATAAGTTCTTGCTTAAAATGGAATACGCACGGCTGATTTCCGCGCGGGTGATTCCCCCGTTCGTCATTGAAAGCAAGGTGTTATAGGCGTCCTGCGGTATGGACCTTGCAATAATCGCAAGCACCGCAAGCTTATCTGACCTTGAAATTTTATCATTCAGTTTCTTGACCTGCTCCGGGGTAAAGGAGAGCTTTGCCGTTACGTTATGTTTCTTTGCCGCCGCATCTAAAATGTCCGGCGCATTTTCTCCGCTTTGCTCCGGGGGATTCTCCCCTTCTTCTCCGATAGGAAGCTCAGCCTCTGTAGAGGTGTTTTCTTTCAGTTCAATACTTTCTGTAGAGCTAGGAGATTGCAAAAGGGCTTCCGTTGCTTTATAAAAGATAAAATCAACAACACAGTTATAAGTTATTTGCATTGCGGTCAAAATCAGCACAGGAATCAAAACCCAAAGCAGTATTTTTTTCCAACGCTTCATTTTCTTTTTCTGTTTCTTTTTCTTCTTTCCGGAAGGGTTCATTTCTTCCTGAAGTGTCATTTCCTTCTTTTCTTCCATAGCGGTCTTCCCTCCTTTTTTGCAAGACCACAAGGTTAAATCCTTTTAAATTTCTGCTGCTTGCGCCTCATTATTTTCCTCTTCCCCATCAATCCGATAGGTGGGAACAATCGCGCGAATTGACTCTTTGATTGCCTGTTCATCATCTTCTGCAATCACTTTACTAAGATTCTTTAAATCCTCTTTCAGTTGCGAGCGAGAAATATCTACCGGACGGGCAATATAGATTTTCTCATCCTTTGTACTCTTTAAGCCTTCCTCTGCCAGCAATAGCTCCTCGTAAAGCTTTTCGCCCGGGCGAAGACCCGTCACCTTAATTTCAATATCCTTGCCGGGTGTAAGACCGGAAAGACGAATCAAATTTTCTGCCAAATCATAAATTTTAACCGCTTTTCCCATATCAAGAACAAATATTTCTCCGCCGTTTGCGTTACCTGCTGCCTGAAGCACCAGCTGTGCCGCCTCGGGTATCGTCATAAAATAGCGGGTAATTTCTTTATGGGTTACGGTAATCGGTCCACCATTTGCAATCTGTCTTTTAAAAAGTGGAATTACCGAACCGTTACTTCCTAAAACATTACCAAAACGCACCAACGCAAATTCTGTCTTGCTGTCTTTACTGATTGCCTGAACAATCAGTTCGCAAATGCGTTTGGATGCGCCCATCACATTCGTCGGGTTTACCGCTTTATCCGTAGAAATCAGAATGAATTTCTTAACGCCATATTTTTCTGCACATTCAGCCGCATTCAGCGTACCAAACACATTGTTTTTGATTGCCTCCCCGGGATTATCCTCCATCAGTGGAACATGCTTGTGTGCTGCCGCATGGAACACCGCATCCGGCCGAAAGCGTTCAAATACCTGCTCTAAGCGCGCTCTGTCTCTGACGCTGGCAATCACTGTCTGCACAGCAAGGTCAGGATAATTAAAATGTAATTCATTTTCTAAATCATACGCATTATTTTCATAAATATCAAGAACAATTAAAAGTTTCGGACCAAAGCGAGCAATTTGCCTGCACAGTTCCGAACCAATGGAACCTCCGCCGCCCGTCACCATTACCGTTTTATCACGAAGCATGCTACCAATTAAGGTATTATCAAGCTTCACCGGGTCTCTGGACAAAAGGTCCGAAATTTCAACCTCACGTAAATTTTGCGTCAAGGGCTTGGTCAGTATTAAGTCATTCATGCCGGGTAACACCTTAATCCGACAGCCTGTCGTTCGGCACAACTCCAAAATTTCTTTTTTCTCTTTGCCGTGCAGAGATGGAATCGCAAGAATAATCATTTCCACACGGTAATCCTTACACGCTTTGGAAATGTCATTTCGCGTCCCCAATACACGGATACCCGAAATGCTACAGCCTTGCTTTGCAGGATTATCATCAATTAAACCGACAACACGAAAACGGCTGTCCGGTTTTGCCGCAACATCCTTAATCACAAGATTTCCGCCCTCACCTGCGCCGATAATCAGCGTACGTAAGGTCTCAACTTCCTCGCCTTTTCGTTTGGCAATGCCGCCTAAAATCACACGACATACAACGCGCATTGAGACTGCCATAATACCGGTCAGGACTGCCGCCATCAGATGAACCCCTTCAGACAAAAAGAACGGAATCCACGGCTTTGCAACACACATAATTCCGCCGGAAATAATACAAGCTCCAAGAACAATACTATACTCGCGTAGGCCGGAAAAACGGAGCAAAAAATTATATGTACGAAATCCGTGCAAAATCAACACATACACAACAACCGCAATATAAATATTTGCTAAAACCTGATGAAAATTTGACGGAGGGGTATGATTTTCCAAAACCAAAAAGAGTTCGGTTAAAAAATATCCAATGGTAACCAATGCTGCATCAAGCAGAATCAAAAGATATTTTTTCATCCCGGAAAGCCGACGAAACATCAGAATTCCTCCAATTTTATTGCAATAATAATAGTATTATAGCACATCTTTACAAAAAAGAAAAGTAAAATTTCTATTTTTTTGATACTTTTTTATATCTCATCACATTTTCAAAAATTTTCTCTCTGTTTTCGTCAGGAATCCATTCGTTCCCATACAACCTCATCCGCAATTTGAGGAAGGTATCGATACGCTCCCGACGACGGATCAAAACCGCAAATACTCTTAAATTCACAAAAATCGCAACCGCTGTGCGTACCCTTGCGATACGGCAAAATATTTGTCGTTCCGCTTAATATTTCCTGGCCGATTTGTGTCAAGGTGCGTTTCATATATTTTTTCAGTTTGTCCATCTGCTCCATCGTTGCGCTTTTTGACTGCGCCGCTGAGAGTGTTCCATCTTTGGCAATACGCACCGGAATCACTTTGGAATAATCGGTCACTCCCTGATCCATCGCACGAACGATGTCCATATCCGAAAGCACGAGACCGCTCATTTTATATTTTTTCAAAATTTCTTCTTCGAGTGATTCTGCCTTGCCCGTGGATGCCTCTACCACCGGGTCGGTCAGGCGGAAGTAAAACATTCCCGCAGGTTTTGGCTGATGACCGAACAGTTCTTCGCCATTTTCACATGCCACGGAGAGATAAACCGAAAGCTGCAGAGAAAGTCTCTGATAGACATCGCTCAGGCGGAATTCTTTATTGCCCGATTTGTAGTCAATAATCCTCAAATAAAGATTTGTGCCGTCTGTGTAGCGGTCAATCCGGTCAATTCTCCCGATAATGGTGAGCTTTTCGCCCGTGGGAAGCTCAAGGTTCAACGGCGGCATATCGCCGTTTTCATCAAAGGAAACCTCATAGGCTATGGGTTCAAATTCGCCACGTCTTATATGCTCACAAATCACCCAAACTGATTTCATTAATGTCTTTTTCAAACGAGAAAACAAGACCGCCATTTTCTTTTCCGAATACAGTCGGAGCAAAAATGTGCGCTCAAGCATCTCGGAAAGAAGCTTCTCTATCATTTCCTCACATTCATTTTTTGTAATGTCTCGATAGTTTTTCCCGGTTTTGTCCATTTGCTTAGAAAACGCTTCCATCGCATTATGCAAAAGTGTACCGATATCCGGCGTGTCTATCTCTAAAACCTTCCGTTCTTTCGCTTTTAAACCAAAACGGACAAAATACGAAAACGGGCAGGATGCAAATTTTTCAAAGCGCGAGACACTGCCCCGCAGCTCCTTACCATATAATTTTCGTACGTTTTCTTTCGATAATTGCTCGGCTTTTTGCGAATATTTACGATATTCTTCCGCTCGTTTCAATTTTTCTTTGTATTCTTCACTTTCGCAAAGAACCTGATAAAGCCCGTCATAGTCATCCTCCGCGCCCACCGCCATTTCTCCAAGCAAAAAATGATATGCGGATTGTTTCGAGGCTACTGTTTTATGGATGTCCGGTTTTTCATCTAAAAGGTCTGTACCTTCTTCCAACTGCGAAAACAGCTTGCGCATCCGCAAAACCAACGGAGAGGGGCGCAGGCTTTTGCCGTCCATCGTTGATACGGGATAGCTGACACTCGTTTTTTCTGTACTGATATGAAGCGCCTGATATACCAAAAACTGATTATCAAATGCCATTTTTTTCGTGTCCGGTGCAAGTTCTAAACCTCGTGAAAGCAAGCGAATTCGCTCGCTGTCCGTCAAGACGCCCTCTGCCGGTGCACTCGGCGGAAATGCACCGTCCTGCGCTCCTACAACAAATAATCTGCGTACATTTTTTACCAGCGAACGACTGACGTCGCCGAAAAAGACCTGGTCATTCGCCGACGGGATAACGCCCATACTCTGTCCGCTAAACCCCGCTTCCAATACGGCACACATACGCTCGACACCAATGGCTGAATCCCCTATACACAGTGTCATTTGTTCAAGAGCATTCATCAAAAGCTCATAAACCTCTGCATACTCCTCTGCGCACTGACGCTCTCCCAGCTCCTCCAGCCGTTTCATTTGTTCTTCAATTTTCTCGCGCAGCTTGATTTGCTCAAAAAACTCAAATAAAGCTTTCACGCGTACATTTGCACGCCGGTCGGCTGCAAATTTCTCTTTCAGGCATAATACCGGAGAGAGCAGGCGGTCTTTTAGTTCCAACATTTGCTTTGCACGCTCGCCATCCGTTTCTGATAAATCCTCTTCTTTATCAAAAACCATCGACGCACGCTTTAAAAAACGCTCGTCATCCAGCCAGTCATTTTTTTCAACATGTCCCATCAGCGCATAGTTTTCCAACAGGTCAGCTTCCTCCTGTGTAAGACCTGCATAACCGCTTTTGGCATAAGCAATTACATCCTGCATCAAAAATCCGCCGGAAAGAAGGCGAAACAGCGAAAAAAACATCAGCATCACAGGATGACTCAAAAGCTCACTGCGCATATCCACAAAGACAGAAATCTCATAGGACGGAAAAATCGTTTTGATTAAGTTCTGATACTGCTCCATATCCCCTGCAATAATCGCAATGTCCCGAAATCGTAAGCCATCTTCACAAACTGCACGGCGAATTTGTGCCGCAAGATGTGTTACCTCTGTGTACGGGTCCTGTGCCGCATAGAGTGTAATGTCCTTGGTCGGTTCGTCATATACAGCATTCGGATAACGATAAAATTCAGATTCGAAATGCAATAATTCTTTAGAATCTGCAAAGCGATGCTTTTCCTCTAAATAAATTGTCGGTAAAATCTCTGCCCCGACTTCTCTTGCAATTGCACATAAGCGGGCTGCCGTCCGTTTTACCGGTTCAAAAACATAAAGCCCCTCTGCATTCTTCGGGCAGCACATCGCGACCGTCAGCGATACATTCTGCGCCAAAAGCTTGCTTACCACATCCAGTTCATTTGCCGTAAAGCGGAAAAAGCCGTCCACATAGATATAGGTGTCTCTAAAAAGATTTCGTTCTTCAATTAGACGTGCGAGCTTTGTAACATTGTCTTCACTATCTGAAAAATGCTCGTTTAAGACTTCGTCATAGCGCGTATAAATCATAGCAAGCTCGGTCAGTTTTTGTGAAAGCAGGGGGCTTTCGTCCTCTTCCGTCGCTGCGCGAAGAAGAACTTCTCCATTAACCTCTGCACGCTTAAAATCCGAAATCAAATCAAGCATTACACGTAAGAAACCGGGTTTTTCCCATGCGCCGGAAAAGACCGTCAATTTCCCGGACAGTTCCTGAAGCACACGTGCCATCAGCATATTTTTTCCGACATCGTCAACCGCCAAACGGAGTTTTCCCGTTTCTGCAAGCGTCCTTGCAGAAAGACGTGCGAACGACGTCGCTTGTATCTCGGAGGAAAGGTATCCAACCGCTCCAATCAGCTCGCTCTCGACAACATGAGAAAACTGCTCCGGCACAATCAAAATCGCGCGTTCGCCCTTTTGTGCGTGCTGTTTCATTCTTTCTAAAATCAGCTTGCTTTTGCCTGTTCCCGCAGTTCCGCAAATCAGCTCCAGGGGCATACCTTTCTCTCCTTTCCGCATATACTTATTCTATTATATTATACAAAACTCCCGCCCTCGGGTCAATCTGCTTTTTCACACAAAAAGACGATTAAAAACCGTCATTTTGTCCTTATTTTCAGACAGTGAAAAAAAATTAAAAAAAACTCTTTACAAATCCTTTGGGATATTGTATAATACTATTTGTTCAAAATCAAATACGCGGATATGGCGGAATTGGCAGACGCGCATGGTTCAGGCAACGCCACCTCAGTGATTAAATAGGTTAAACCGGATTTATCCGTTTAATATGTGAGGATTAAGCACTTTTGCTCCTCCTCGGGTTACCTCTCCCGTGTAAAAATTAAGGGGTTAAAACTAAATATGCGGATATGGCGGAATTGGCAGACGCGCATGGTTCAGGTCCATGTGAAAGCGATTTCATGCAGGTTCAAGTCCTGTTATCCGCACCAATTTTCAAAGTGCTTACGAGTTTTTCGCAAGCACTTTTTCTTTGCATAATTCTGCTTACACCGCTATGGGTTTGTAATCACCATTGTGTGCCAGCTTCACATCTCCGTTTTCGGCGAATACCTCTCCATACTCATTAAATGGTCCGTTTATCACTATGACTACTGCAATCTCACCGTCTCCCACATCCAGAATCTGAATTTCCCGAACCAGAAGTCTTAAGTTTACATTACTGATTGCACCCTCTGCTACGATGCTATCGAGCATATCGATGTTTTCCTTGATTGCTTTTCTTCGTTTCTTTACTGTTTCTTCAAGGTTTATCAGCTCATTAATTTTAACCTTAAGGTCTTCAATCTGTGCCTTCTTTTTTTCAAGCATTCTGTCATAAGTGGCACGGTTTTCCTTATCGTTAATTCTCTCCATCAGTATGTTTTCCACATCTATTTCGAGATTTGATACAGCAGTTCTCATTTCAGCTATCTGCTTTTCTGTGCCTGCCTTATTTCGTAACCACTTTTTAACATCGGCTTCTATAGCAGTCCAATTCTTCTCCGACTCGGATTTCAGCCTTAATATTTCCTTATAGACTAAGTTATCCAAATCCGCCTCCTGAATTCTGTGTGAGGTACAATAGCCTTTGTAGCGATGATAACCATTGCAGACATATTCAACTCGCTCAGGCTTGTCTCTCCATCTGCGAATCTTTGCTACGAAGGTGCAACCGCAATCTCCGCATTTTAATAACCCTGTGTATCGATGATATGGTTTTCCGCTTGAGGCTCTGACCTTAGTTTCCTTTTTAGCTTCAATCAGGCTTTGTACCTTATCCCATATTTCCTTTGGAATTATTACAGGAGCAAAGTTTTCGTGCCTGAATTGTTCTTCTGTCGGAACCTTATGTCTGATTTTCTTTGCCTTATCGCTTTCTTCTACATGGCATATCAGTGTTCCTGTATAGAACTCATTTGTAAGCACTCGCTTGACTGCAGTTGAATCCCACAGGTACTTAAGGGTTATTGCAGGTTTGTTATAGCCTTGATTTTTATCGTTGTATAGCTTTTGATAATATGCCGGCGATTTCTTGCCATCTTTATTCAGCTTTTCCGCAATCGCCTTAAAGCCGAAGCCATCAAGATACATTGAATAAATTTCTTTAACTATGCCTGCAGGCTCATTCTTGATTATGATTTTGCCGGAGTTCTTATCCTTGTAGTAACCCATAGGTGGCATATTGCATATGCCCTTGTCCTTTTGCTTCTGACGATATCCGTATCTTATCTTTTTGCTGACATCTCTTGCATACATATGATTCATAAACTGACTCATTTCCATACGGAATTCATCATCTGTGTTGAAACTGTCGGTATTGTCTGTTATGCTGATTACTCTTATACCCTTGCTTCTTAAGTATTCGATGAACATAGAAGTCTGGATTTTCTCTCTGCCAAG
This sequence comes from Clostridia bacterium, assembly GCA_017399695.1. GTDB lineage: Bacteria > Bacillota > Clostridia > UBA1381 > UBA9506 > RGIG1666. Next base: position 32,150 of record JAFQBK010000008.1, read on the forward strand.
TCTTGACAAGTCTTTTACCAACACTACATCCATCTTATGCTCTTCAGCCGCTTTACAGATTTCATCGATTCCGTTTCTCTGGAAGGTCATTCCGCTGACATTGTCATCATAGGATTCTCCTACGAATATGTGACCTTCCCGTTCTATGTAATCCATAAGAATTCTGCGTTGATTTTTGAGTGAATTCATTTCCTTGTCTTCATCTCTTGACAGTCTGTAATAAATCCATATTCTCCATGCTTGCATTATGTTCATAAACCGTTACCTCCTTTCAGCAACAAACAATACCACACTAATTTCAATATATCCAGCAAAACATTTACAAAAGTTCTAAAGGTTTTTGCACTTTTATTTTTGACATGATATCATTCTTATAGACACGCTCCGCAATAATCTTAAACCCCTGTTCCAAAGTTAGTTTTTCCATTTCTTTTATGGCTTCAATAACATAAACTGGGTTTCTGATTTCCTCATCTGTAAATCTTGTGTAAATATATGTTTTCATAATTCGTAGCTCCTTCCTTATTGGTTAACTGCAACAGTCTTTTCCTGCTCGTAACTTTCTTCGTGGGTTTCAAATTTATGACCTAAATAATCAAAAATTGTAGCCCTTAAAAATTTGTTATACTCTTCATTTGTTCCGTTATATACATACAGAACCTCCTTGATTCTCGGATAATCACTTTTTCTCGGCATAAATATGCCCCCTTTCATTTTTACATTTGCAATTAGCACCGACTTCCGCTACAGTTCCTGACCTCCTGCCTTGTTTGACACCGACATCGTGTTTGCATCTCTTGGTGCGCTCATATCGTGGCGTCACTTCCCCGAGAATGTATCCCTTGCGGTTCGGCTATTCAGTTTTAGAAAATCAACTGTGTATCAAGTAGATTTTACAACTAAATTATAACAAGACATTGACAACTCGGCAATAGTTTTGTATAATGTTTCTTGGAGTAATGTAAGTTTTACAAAACCGAACATTTTTACATTTTACAAAAACAAGGCGGTGTTTTAGGTGTCAAAAAAGAGGCAAATTATGAAATTTCAAGCTCCGGATGATGTTATAAAACTAGATTATTTACAAAATGAAATGGAAGTGCCTGATAGAAAAAATATAATTCTTACCATTGATCCCCAAAAGGATGATTATGCTATAAGCAATATGCTATGGGCGCTTAATGGCGGAAAAACATATTCTAAAATTAAAGAAAAAAACAAGATTGATTCTTTGGACACTGACAAGAGAAAAGAGAAGATAAAGAGCATTAGAGAAAAATTTGCCTCAAATTTTGTTCTCGATTTTAGCAACAGAGAGCATTTGCTTGAAACATATTTAAAAAATGATAGTGAAGAAATTCCGGATACAACTACTAACGCTTTGGGCGGTTGTCGTATATCAGTAAAATGTGGAGAAGGAATTCTTAATTTCATATATGCTGATTTCGATGAAGTTTACAATATGCTTAAGGGCAAAGAATATGTCGTGAAATATTCTGATGCAAAAGAAAAAAAGAATTATGATATTTTTTACAACCAATATGCTCATTATTGCAATACTTTGTATAACTATGAAGATTTGTTTGCCGCTTCATTATATACTTATATCTGTCCGCCGGTTATAGAAAATGACTTCAAAGGCAAAAGTTCGCATGAACTGGTTTTGAACTTTTATGTTCAGATGCTCAAATATTGGCAAGGTTTTTACCTTGATGTAATTGAATTTTGCTACGACGAAAATTATTATCCTGAAATTTTGGGAGACCTGTGCCCACACGAAAGGTATTATTTATATTGCGTAATGAACAAAATACCCAAAACACATATTTTGAAGCAGAAATATAGTTTCGTTGATAATAAGCTATCGGGTGATACGATGCCATTTGGGTTGCCGCTTGAAGAAATTGACAAGAGATACGAAAAGAAGATTAACATAGATAAAGAATTCAAGAAATTTGCCAAGGAATATGAATTTCGTGCTGATGTACTGCAAGGTCTTCTTCGCACGCCTCAATTCATGCATATTTGTTATGATTTTTCTACCATAGAAGAAGTATTAAATATCGAGCTTATGCGTATGTTTGAACTTGACTTGCGGTTTATCAAATGTCAATGGTGCGGTAAATATTTTGTTCGCAAGACAGAAAAAGATGCCAGATATTGTGATCGAATTGTACCCGGAACAAACAAAACTTGCAAAGATATAGCTACAATTGAAAATTTCAAAAAAAATCATCAAGACGACATTCCAACACAGATATATCAACTTTACTACAAACGATATTCTGCAAGAATTCAGGGAAGTAAAAAGCGAAAAGACGAATTCAAAAAATGGAAATTTGAGTCTTCAGCAAAAAAGATTGATTGTGAAGAAGGCAGAATTACCGTGTATAAATATGATGATTGGAATTTTGATTATTTTCCTAACAGACCGGGAACAAAATTCTTTAAAGACAAAAAATGAGGTTAAGCATAAAAAGTATGCTTAACCAAAATGTAAGAGGATAGGCGGTTGTGCCTATCCTCTCGCTATTTTATTCCATTGTGCCGACCATTTTATTTATGTCGCCATCTGAGTCTACAATGATGGTTTGGGTTTTACTCGTAGCTACATAGCCGAAGCCTTTGATGTAGGCTTTATTTTTTTCTTCTATGATTTCATTTCTTATTTTAGTTTCCTCATCGGTGAGGTAGCAGGTATCTTTTGCCATAATTTCGTCATTTGGATTTATGGGTTTTTCCGGATTCTTTTCCCATTTCGCATAAAGTACATCAGGCTTTGTGAATTTGAATGTTGTTACCTGATTTTGCTTTGTTCTCGGATCGGTGAACCATCCCTTGAATGTGTAACCGTATTTTGTCGGGATGTAACTTTCAAGACTGATGCTTTCACCATATCTTTTGGTTATTGGTCTAATAAAGCTTCCGCCGCCCGATGCGAAGGTTAAGGTTACATTTCCTACGATTCCGAGTTCGTTGTCGAAAGTCACACGATACTTACTGAGCCACCAAGGTGCCGCCGATGCCGTTTGTGTCAGCAGTATAGTCACTGCCAATGCCGTACATAATACTTTTTTCTTCATAATTTTCATCTCCTGATTTTTGTATTTACCTTTCGGCAACACAAACATACCACAGAAGATGGCATAAGTCTACGAAGGTTTTTCAAAATGGCTTTTCTTTGGTTACAGCGTATCATATTTTGATATGGCATCTTTGAAATATTTATCAAAAATGTTATAATTAATTTGACTTTTTTTAATTCTGAATCGTCTAATAGATGTAAGAGCTTTTACAAAGGTGAAAGGAGGCACTATATTGTACGAACTGTTCGAGCAGAAATATAAAGAATGTGAAAAGTCTTTGTTCTTAGTTGCTTTCGGTTATCTTCACAACA
>JAFQBK010000009.1 GCA_017399695.1 Clostridia bacterium
ATTGAAGCAACCGCAAGGGTTCAACAGGAGAAAAAAGAACTATTACCTGATTGACACCAAGTCAATTATATCATAGGTTTTACCAAACCGATTGATATTTTGTATATAAAAAATATATCTATAAAGATATTATACGAGGAGGAAGCAAATATGAAATTAAACAATGTGGATTTTGATACCTACTTTAGCAATTACCCCGACAAAGACGGCTATTTCGGCAAGTACGGCGGCGTGTATATCGAGGATAAATTGAAAAATGCGATGGCGGAAATTACGGAGGCCTACTACTCCATCTGCCAGTCGAGAAAATTTATTGCAGAGCTGCGCCGAATCCGAAAAGAGTTTCAGGGTCGTCCGACACCGGTGACGCACCTAGAGCGTCTTTCGGATGCGCTCGGCGGAAAGGTTCAGCTTTACGCAAAGCGTGAGGACTTAAACCACTCCGGCGCACACAAATTAAATCACTGTATGGGCGAGGCTCTGCTTGCCAAATATATGGGCAAAAAGAAGGTCATCGCCGAAACCGGCGCCGGTCAGCACGGAGTGGCTCTTGCGACCGCGGCGGCATATTTTGGACTCGAGTGCGATATCTATATGGGCGCAGTGGATATTAAAAAGCAGGCGCCGAATGTTGCGCGTATGAAAATCCTCGGCGCAAATGTAATTGAGGTTACCCACGGCCTCAAGACGCTTAAGGAAGCGGTCGATGCCGCTTTTGATGCATATAGCAAGGAATATGAGGATGCCATCTACTGCATCGGCTCGGTGCTCGGCCCGCATCCGTTCCCGATGATGGTCAGAGATTTCCAGAGCGTTGTCGGCATTGAGGCAAGAGAACAGTTTGTGGAAATGACCGGTCATCTGCCGGATGCCATCGTTGCCTGCGTCGGCGGCGGCTCCAATGCGGCAGGGTTGTTTGCCGGATTCTTAAATGACCCTGTGACCATTTACGGTATCGAGCCTTTGGGCAGAGGAGAAAAGCTCGGCGACCACGCGGCAAGCCTCAAGTACGGCACAGAGGGCATTATGCATGGCTTTAACAGCATTATGTTAAAGGATGAAAACGGCGAGCCGGCACCGGTTTACTCCGTTGCCAGCGGTCTTGATTACCCGTCCTCGGGTCCGGAGCACGCATTCTTACAGGAAATCGGCAGAGTCAAATACGATGTCATTAATGACGAAGAAACGATTGATGCATTCTTCCGCCTTGCGCGTTTAGAGGGCATCATCCCCGCCATCGAAAGCTCCCACGCCGTAGCTTACGGTATGAAGCTTGCAAAATCAATGGAACACGGCTCGGTCTTAATTAACCTTTCCGGCCGCGGTGATAAGGATATGGATTATATTATTGAGAATTATGGGATTCGGTAATAAGGAATGGCAATAACCACAGTAATTTTAAAAGGCAGAAACGATTATTTCGTTTCTGCCTTTTATTTAATAACAGCTTTCAAAGATTTCCTGTATCGTCTTTTGATTCAGTTCCACATAGGATTTCACCGTGCGGGTGTTTCCGAATGTGCAAAGCTCGGTCAGTTTTGCAAGCGAGTTTTTGGGGATGTCAAAATCGGAAAGCCTCTGCGGCATACCCAAAGAGGCAAAATATTCTGCCATTTTTTCAATTCCTGCTTGTGCCGCCAAGCGGTCATCTTCTTCACTGACACCCCATACCCGACGGGCAAACTGCGCAAAACGGGGGAGGTTTTTCTCTAAAACATATCTTCCCCACGCGGGGAACAATACTGCGAGTCCCGCACCGTGTGCAATGTGGTCAAATTCGCCGGAAAGCGCATGCTCTAATTGATGTACGGGGAGTGCATTTTCTCTGCCGCAACCGGTGAGGTCATTGTGCGACAGACTCGATGCCCACATCATCGTTGCTCTTGCCTCATAATCATCGGGGGTATCCATTAGTACCTTGCCTGCTTCTATCACGGAGACAAGAATGCTTTCTGCTAATCTGTCAGTTAAAGGAGTCGGCTCGCAGTCTGTAAAATAGCGCTCCATCGTATGCGCCATAATATCCACGATACCGCAGGCGGTCTGATAAGGGCTGACCGTATAGGTCAGCTCGGGATTTAAAATCGCAAACAGGGGGCGGTTAAAATCACCGTTTAATCCGCGTTTCATGGACAGCTCTAAATTAGAAAGAACCGCCGAGCCGCTCATTTCACTTCCTGCCGCGGCAATCGTCAGAATCACGCCCACGGGGAGCGCGCTTTCCGGCGTGCGTTTTCGGGTAATGAAGTCCCACACATCGCCGTCATTTGCCGCCGCAAGTGCGGTGTATTTGGAAGAGTCGATAACGCTGCCGCCGCCGACTGCCAAAATCAACTCTACGCCCTCTTTTTTTGCAAGCTCTGCTGCCTCGCGCACAAACGTAATCTTCGGGTTCGGCTCCACGCCGCCCATCTCGACCACGCGGATGCCTGCAGCGGATAGAGATGCCATCACCGTATCATAAAGTCCGCTTTTTTTGATGCTTTCCTTGCCGTATTGGAGCATGACGGTATGAAAACCGTAAGATGCGACAATCTCGCCAACCTGTTGTTCTTTCCCTTTTCCAAAATGCACCTTGGTCGGTGCGTAGTATGTAAAATCAAGCATCGTATCACACCTTTATAAAATAATATCAAGCATTTCCGACAGACGGTTGATTTTGTAATCGCATAAATCACCCATGCCGGACTGCTCGATGTTACCGCCGGAAATACCCACGCAGGAAAAGCCTGCCAGCTTAATGGAAACGACACCGGCAGAGCTGTCCTCGATACCGATGACCTTGTGGCGGTTTTCAAAAGGGATGCCGAGACCGACACGGGCGGTTTCTGCATACAGCCATGGATGCGGCTTCGGTGCAAGCTCGCCGAGCGTTCCGGTCTGACCGGCGCGGAGTGCTTGACCTGCCGTAATGATGGCATCGTAAAACTCAACGGGGTCACCCATATCGAGCTGACGAAACGCCGAAATGATTTCCGGCATCGCTTTTTCATACAGACCGCTGGTGACCAGACCGATTTTGATGCCCTCGGACTTGACCGCAAGTAAAAATTCCTTCAGACCCGGCGCAGGAGTGAATGCGTCCTGCTTGCCTCTGCCTGCCAAGATTTCTGCCATTTCATAGTTTACGATTTCAAAATAGTACTGACGTGCAAGCTCTAAACTTGCCCCCGGTGCGTATTTATCAATCATATACTGAAGGTGCTCCGAGACGCTGTGGCCGGAGATAAACGGCTCATCCTCTGCTTCCTTTTGAAATTTGGAGTTGCCTAAAAGGCGAGCCGTCGTCTGCTCAATCACCCACATCCAAAAGCTTTCCGAGTGCACACTCGTGCCGTCTAAATCCATTAAAATCGCTTCTGCTTTCGGTTCAAAATGCGTTTCGTGCATCGGGTATATCGCAGGATAACCCATCGAGCTTTTGACGTAGCAGAGCTTTTTATCGGAAAACTCCACAATGTCGATTTTCTTGTCGTCCGGCGTCAGGATTTTTTGGACGCCGTCTTTTCCCACCTCAAAAAAGTCGCTTTTTTTAATCTCGTTCATCATTTTTCTACCTCGATTGTTAGTATTTGATGCGGTTTGACGGTAATGTTTGAAAGATCTGCCTCCGCCTCATATTCCTCGTTTAAGTTCACGATTTTTGCATTTTTATAGGGGCAGACAAACGCACCGGTCACCGTTTCTTTGGTGGGGTTATAGACGCGGATGATGATTTTTTCGCTGTCTTCTGCCTGCTTAAACGCGGTCAGGACCAACGCCTTCGGGATTTCCAGAAGAGAAGCCGTGTCTGCATTTTTTCCTTTTCCAACTGAGGTCTGTACGGTTTTCACCGGAGCGGAAAGGCGTTCTGCCAAAAGTCCGGTTTCATTCTTTGCAAACGGATACAGTGCATAAGTAAAGGTCAACTCACCGAGCGATTGACCGCCGTCCTCGTGAGGGAAAGCACCTGCGCTTCGGAATTCGGTACAGATGATGTTACGCACGCCACGGAACAAGGTAATCGCGAGCTGTCCGTCCGCCTTTGCTTCATATTCGCAGGTGGAGTTATCAATAAAGGAGAAACCGCCCTCCTCGTTTTCGAGCGTGGTAAAATATCCTTTCGGAAGTGTCTGCATCTCGGGGTAATATCTGTCCTCGGCAGGAATTGTGCTTCGCTCATCAATGTAGAAGTGCCCCGCGCTTTTTGCGAGATCAGTTGTAACACCCGTATCGAATATCACGCGCATCCTGTGGTCTTTTGCAGTGTTTTGGATGATGGTTTTGACCTCGACTGCCCGTGCACCTTTCTTTAAGGTATAATAGCTTGTGATTTCAATTTCTGTCAGCTCATCACTTCGCTTGCTTTCGCCTTGCACCATATTTTTGTTGATGATACCGTAAGCGGGAACCGTCATCTTGATTTTGGCGGCAATCGTCGCCGAAAGCTCGCCATTTTCTTCGGTCCAAATATCTGCATTTGCGCCGAGCGAGGTATAGGTCTTATTGTGATACGGCGGATAGTAAATCCAGTAATCGCCCTGGTCGCCGGTCTCTTCAAAATAGTTTAAGTTGGTATAAAATTTGCCGGTTTCCTTTTCAACTAAGGTGAGCGTTCCGTTTGCCTCTACGCGCGCAACCAAATACTCATTTTCCATCGTATCGGCGGCGGTTAAAAGCTCGTTTCCGCTGTATTTTCGCATATCGTGCCAGAATACGGTTTTTCTGTTTAAGTCTTTGGTTTTCACCGCTTTGATTGTCTTATATCCCATCGCCGGGATTTCGCCAGTTTCGACAATCACCTCAAAGCGGTCTACCTCATACGGAAGCGGTCGGGTGTGCAGATTGGACACCGGCGTCACAACTTCTTTTCGGGAAATGACCTGATGATTTAATTTTTTATCCCCGTCATAAAGCTCAAATTCCCAAACATTTCTATCCATAGGGAAGTCAATATAGAGCTTTACAACCTCGCATCGTTTGTACGGCAGAGTGTTAAAGAGAACCAATAAAACATCGTCTTTGTCGTAGCCCGAAAAATCAATATTCTTTACAATCTGCTTGCAGGCGGTATTGGCTGCTGCCTCAGAAAGCTCTAATGCCTGGTTTAAGCGGTACATGGTATCGTCCACCGTCTTATCCTGCGTGACACCGTTGATGCTGTCATGCGGATGGGAAAGCAGAAGATAATCCACCGCCTTATCAATAAACGGACGGTTATAGTTTTCCGCCATTACGGACAGGGGCTCAGCAAACTTAAAGATGGAATGTTCGGTTTTTTTGTTTAAGATTTTAATGCGCGGGCGGGTTGCGAGTGCATTGGCGCTACACTTAAACGCAGGGCCGTCACGCAGCTCGCCACGGATGGTTTTAAGCTTAGATTCGTCGACCAGCTTTTTAAAATCATCCACATATTCTTCCAACGTGGAAAGCTTCAGCTCTAAATCGGGGAATAATTCCTGTGCTTTTTTGATGATTTCTACCAGTTGTGGCTGTGCGGTCGAAGAATCCGAACCGTTCATTAAGAGACGGTTGTCGGGAAGAAGCGTATCGTTCATCGAAGTCCATGCCAAACGGATGGCGTCTTTTAAGCGGTTTTCGTGGATTTTGCCATTGTCGTCAATGACAAAATAATCTTCCCAGTAGCCGTTTCCGTCTGCCTCGTGGTAGATTTGCCCGTCTTTTCCGAGCTTCATAAAATATTCGTTGGAGTTATAGTCTTTGTCCGTTGTGATTGCCAAAAAGGCATTCATAAAGAAGTTGGCTCTTGCATGCTCGCCTAAGCGGGTCGCAAAGACCTTCGTTCCGTCGGGGGCTTCCCACAAAAATTCGCAGTTGGGGCAGCGGTCTTTGGATACATTCTTTGCCACAACGACAAAATCAAGACCAAAACCCTTATAAATTTGCGGAAATTGTGCCGTCTGCCCCCAACCAAAGGATTCGTGCGCCACATTTAAGCGTCTGCCAAGTTTTTTGGAAAGGCGGTCGCCCTTTAAAAGATTACGAACGAGGCTTTCGCCCGAAACGGGATAAAGGTCGGGCAGGGTATACCAAGGGCCGACATCAATTTTTCCCGCTTTGATATAGCCCTCGATTTTTTCGCGGTTTTCGGGCTTAAACTCCAAATAATCTTCGATAATGACAGACTGTCCGTCCATCAAAAAGCAGGAATATTCAGGCTGGGTGTCTAGAATTTCCAAAAGCTCATCAATCATATCAATCAGGTATTGCCTGTTCTCCCAAATGGGGTAGCGCCATTCTCTGTCCCAATGGGTATGAGTTACAACGTATGCTTTCTTCATTGTTGACTTCCTTCCACTGTAATTTGAATTTAAAAAATCTTAATCTTATTATACTATAAAATAAAATGGCAAACAATAGCACTAATTTAAGATTATATAGCATTATTAAGAGAAAAATGAGGAGGTTCAAATCCTTCCAAACAAAAGAAAAAAGCAAGCAATACCTTGCGGTATCACTTACAGGGCTCCCGTAAAGGCGAGCCTTTATGGGAAAGAGGAGAAGCAAGGAAGCGGGCGGATGATTTTTTGCATAAAAAAATCGAAGCAAAGCGAACTTTGCTTCGACGTGGTCGGGATGACAGGATACAGCCGCTTCGCGTCTTGCCTGCTTGGCGACCCAAGCCGCTGGCTTCGGTACCCGCCTGCGCACCTTTTTGCTAAAAAACAGTCCACCGGACTGTTTTTCTTTACGCAAAAACCTCCTTGAGGTTCAAATCCTTTCAATCAAACAAAAAAATACGAGCAACACTAAAGTGTCACTCGTATTTTTGGTCGGGATGACAGGATTTGAACCTGCGGCCCCTACGTCCCGAACGCTCGCTAAAGCCTGATATATAGCGGTTTTTGCCTTTTTTAGCCCCTTCCGCTACATTCAATATACTCTTTAGACATCTTATCTCCACTGTTTCCATATACTCCAGAGCTAACTGTGGGATAACATGTGGTCAAAATAATTATCAACAGTACGACTAACTAAATAGAATTATAACACATACTGTGCGAAATTGCAATAGTACAGGGCCGAATTGCCTGTGTAAGACGATAGAATGAATTAAAGCGAAATTAGTCGAGAATTATTCTTAAAAGCTATAGAAGATATTTTTGAGCCAATTACACCAAAATAATTCATACTCTCCACATCCAAAAAATAATATGCCTTAAACAAAGAAAAGCGATTTTATTTACTTTTGCATTATATGGTGATATAATTAAAATAATATATTTAGTATTATCGAATTTGATTTTGACGAGGTGTGAATATGAAAAGATTATTGGTATTTTTAATAGGAGTTACAATTATGCTTTCAGGTTGCAGTTTTACTGCACCGAAAATTGAAGGAACTCAAATTAAGCTTTCCGACAATAAAATCACCATTGACGGAAAAGAAATTACAAACGACAATACAGAGGCGGTTTACTCTGCCAATGATATTGTTTTCTATCTAGCAGGTCAGGATTTCACTTATGGCGAGGGCACAAAAGAAGATGAGCACGAACAAAGTGAAGCAGATGCCCATACAGTTGTGCATATTACAAAGCCCGGCAGATATGTTTTAAGTGGTGAACTTTCGTCAGGACAGATTGCGGTTGACCTCGGAGAAGATGCAAAAGACAATCCCGAAGCAGTAGTTACACTCATCCTCAATGATGTTGATGTAACCTGCACAGTTGCTCCTGCGATTATTTTCTATAACGTATATGAATGCTCTGAAAGTAAAGAAGAAACGGCAACAAAAGATGTTGATACATCTAAAGCAGGTGCAAATGTAATTATTGCTGATGGTACTGAAAATAATATAAACGGTTCTTATGTTGCTGAAATTTATAAGTCGTATGTGCTTAATGACGAAGGTACCGAAGTTGCAGACAGCAAAAAACTCCATAAATACGATGGTGCTTTCTATTCTAAGAAGAGTATGAATATCAGTGGCGGTGATAAGGGCAACGGCATCCTAAATATCAAAGCTGAAAATGAAGGTCTTGACAGCGAACTTCATCTTACAATCAATGGCGGACTTATAAATATCACATCGGGAAATGACGGAATTAACACCAATGAGGATAATGTCTCCGTTACAACAATGAATGGTGGTACACTTAATATTATCTGTGATGGCAGCACCGGCGAGGGTGACGGCATTGATTCAAACGGATGGCTTGTAATCAATGGTGGTACTCTTACAGCACAAGCTTGTGCTACAAGCGGAGATGCAGGAATAGATTCTGATAAAGGCATTTATATAAATGGCGGCAAAGTAATAGCATCAGGCAATATGATTGACCATATTGCAGGTGGTGAGCAGACCTATGCAGTATTATGTTTTGCAGAGCGTCAGAATGGCAATAATGCATATACACTCAAAAACTCAGACGGAAAAGTTATTGGCGAATATGCTCTTGTAAATGATTTCACATATCTTATTGTTGCGGATGAAGAGCTTACACCCGGTGATTATACTTTATGGCAAGGAGATACTCAGTTAACTGCAGTTTCGGTAGAAAATATGCGTGGTGGAATGCCTCTTGGAGAAAGACCTGAAATGCCACACGGTACACCGCCGGAACCCCCTGAAGGAATGGAAAAGCCCGAAAGACCGCAAGGTGAACATCCGCCAATGCCTGATGATGAAATGCCGAAAGGTGAACGACCTGAAATGCCAGAAGGTATGGAAAATATGACACCGCCTGATAATATGAAACCAATGGAATTTGATGGCGAAACATCCACCACATTCACCATTAAAAAAGGCGGAAATCAATTTGTGAATGTTTGCCTCGCGGAATAAAAGCATATAAATGCTTGTGTCAAAATATGATACGCCTTAAACAAAGAAAAGCGGAATCGAGAAATCGGAAGAAATCTCGGCTCCGCTTGTTTCATTTATGGCAAAAATTCAGGGTTTACTTTATAGCGTGAAGTACCGCCTACCTGTCTTTCATCTCGGGTTATAATATCCCTTGGAATTTTCGGTAAATATTTTTTACTGAAGCTTGGTCCTAAATACGCATCAAAGCTGATGGTTGGATGCTGAATCCATTCCGTGTCTGGTTGTCTGTTTTCGATATAATACGAAATCAGAAACTCCATAGCTTCCCGAACTTTCTTTTTATCACCATTACATAACTTTTCGCTTAATTCTACTGCCTCAATTTTTGCCTTGATTACATCCGACAACGACTTTGAATTATCTCTTAACGGACCAAGTTCTAAGGCATCAGCGATAACATCATCAAAACGGTCAATCCAAGCACCCTTGGTTTTAGGATGAAATAATGGGATCTGCATCTGTATAACATGATTTGCCCATTTTTTATCAAACTCAGCATCTAATTCCTTAATTTTGGTAAAAACAGTATCACGGATTTTTTTCTCATTCTTTTTACCATAATCAATTATATTATGAACATGCCTGTAAAACCAGCCTCTGCCCTCAGAATCCACAAGCTCAGGGAA
>JAFQBK010000010.1 GCA_017399695.1 Clostridia bacterium
ATACCACCGCTATCCCTGATTGTCAACCCTTTTTCAAAACTTTTTTCAAAGTTTTTTTACGGGCCGAACTCTCTTTCCGAGACAGCTTGTTTATTTTAACACCTCTCGACTCCTTTGTCAATACCTTTTTGATAATTTTTTAAACTTTTTTATAAAAAAAGACCGCTGGAGCGTCCTCACTTAGCAAGTACGCCCTAGCGGTCCCATTCTTACATTCCCAGCCAGCAGATCAAAATTCCTCTGATATGGTCACCGAAGGTTTTCTTCGGCGGCTCGACAAAAGTCACGTCTTCTTCTGCACAAAGTCGGATTTCTTTCATCAATTTTCCCTGATATAAAATCTTTAGTGTTCCCAGTGCAGTTCCTTGTTTGATTGGCGCAGGAACGTTTTCCGGCACGGATATATCAAGGCTCCAATCTTTATCATCCACGCCCGACGTGTAAAAATCATCCTCCGCCAAAAGTCTGATTCTTTCTTTGTCTCCCGAAATCACCGGAACGGTTTTAATTTCCATATCTTTTAATATCATTGGTTTTGCCGAATATTTTGAAAATGCATCATTTAGCATATTCGTATGGTCCCTCCAATCATCCGGCGCGGACAAGGTGACTGCAATCAGGCGCAGATTGTCTCTTTCTGCCGCGGACACCAGACATCTTCCCGTCTTTTTGGTATACCCTGTTTTTACGCCGATACAGCCCTCATATTGCTTCAATAATTTATTATGATTGGTTAACACGCGCAGATAGCTTTCTTCGCCATTTGAAATCTTCTTATTCCAGGTAGAAGCGATTTCGGTAAACTTGGGATTAGCAAGTGCTTCCTTTGTAATCAGGGCAAGGTCGTATGCCGTTGTGTAGTGCCCCTCTTCATCCAGACCGTTCGGATTTTTGAACTGTGTATTTTTTGCGCCAATTTCTTTCGCTTTCTGATTCATTAAATCAGCAAACCCGGATACACTCCCTCCGATATGTTCTGCGACTGCGATTGCCGCATCATTTCCTGAGGCAAGCATCACACCATAGAGCAAGTCGCCGAGCGTGATTTTTTCTCCTGCTTTCAAATAAATGCTGGAGCCCTCTGTCCCCGCCGCATTCTTACTGACCGTCACGATATCCTCTGTATTTCCTCTTTCCAGCGCCACAAGCGCGGTCATAATCTTCGTCGTACTTGCCATGGAATGTCTGTCGTAAGCATTCTTTTCATACAAAATTTTCCCCGTCTGTGCATCCAAAACGCAGGCGTATTTTGCCGATACTGACAATGCCTCTGCCGCTATCGGTTTTCCCATCACCAGTACAATACATAATAAAAGCAGCCCCAGTTTCTTCATTTTCTGCCTCCACACTCCTCAATACAGTTTAATATATGTGCCGCTTTTTTAAAATATTATATGCATTAATGTTTAAGTTTTTTCGATTTCGGGTATAAATAGAATAAGGAAGTCATTCCTTACCCAGCACAAAATACATACACAAGGAGTGGTACATCATGAAAATCACAATGAGCGGAAAACAAATCGAGTTAACCCCTGCATTAAAGGCACGAATCGAAGAACGATTCGAAAGGCTTGACCGATATTTTCATAAAGAAACGGAAGCGACCGTCACATTAAGTGTGCAGCGTGAAAAACAGGTGGTAGAGGCAACCGTACAGTCGGGCGGACTTTTGGTTCGCGTAGAGGAAGCGACCGATGATATGTATGTTTCGATTGACACGGCTGTTGATGTATTGGAGCGCCAGCTGCGCAAGCATAAAACACGCATCGAAAAGAAACTGAAAAAAGATACTTTTGATGCAGCTGCACTGGCTTCGATTCCTTTCCCTGAAAACATCGAAGAAGAGACCGAATTCAAAATCGCTCGTACCAAACGCTTTACGGTAAAGCCGATGAGTGTTGAAGAAGCTATCTTACAGATGGAGCTTTTAGGGCACCAATTCTTTGTATTCACTAACGCGGAAACAGGCGATTCCAACGTTGTATATAAAAGAAAACAAAACACCTACGGTCTTATTGAACTCGAATAGGAATCGCAAACCGCAAGGGGTGTAGCAAAATAATTTCATTTTGCTACACCCCTTTTCTATTTGACAATATTACAAAATTTGGATATAATAACGAGTGGAAAGGTTGTGAGTTTTTTGGAAAAAGTATCGATTAAAAATATCACCGTGAACAAAAAAGCACGGCACGATTATTTTATAGATGAAACCTTAGAGGCAGGAATTGAGCTCTGCGGAACAGAAGTAAAATCTCTGCGCGCAGGGCAGGTCAACTTAAAAGACAGCTATGTTTCCCTGCACACCGGAGAGGCTTTTGTCAAGGGAATGCATATCAGTCCCTATGAAAAAGGGAATATATTTAACAAAGACCCGCTGCGCGACCGAAAACTGCTGCTCCACCGCCGTGAAATCAATCGACTCATCGGTATCGTCAAGCAACAAGGTGTTTCCATCATCCCGCTTTCCCTCTATTTCAAGGGTAGTCGGGTGAAAATGGAAATCGGGCTGGCACGAGGCAAGAAAAACTATGACAAGCGCGAAGACATCGCCAAACGCGATGCACAGCGCAATATGGACAGGGCAATCAAAGAACAAGGACGGTAGAGATTCTACCGTCCTTTGATTATGCTTGTTTTCTATTTTCGTGAATTTTACGTGCCCAATAGACAAAGGGCGTGTCCAAAAGTGCAGCAATCGCATAGATGAGATAGCTCGAAATACCAATAGATAAAAGCGTTCCCGCATCGTAAGTGCCGCCAAAGGCACCCAGGGTAAACAACACAGTATTGACCAACTGAGAAATCAGCGTCGAACCATTGTTGCGGAGCCATAAAAACCGTCTAGTATCTCCAAATCGTTTAGAACTGAATTCCCACCATTTGTGATATGCCCAGACATCAAACTTCTGACTCACTGCAAACACCAAAAAGCTTGCAAGCATCACGCGGGGGGTTTGAGAAAATACCGCCTGAATCGCAGGAAATATCATATCGCTGTCTGACGGGGTGTACAAAAGCCAAGACTGCGACAAAAGCACAAAGGTTGCCGACGCTAAAATGCCGATATTTACCGCTGCCTGAGACTCTTTTTTGCCCTCTGTTTCGCTTAAAATATCCGTGATTAAAAAAGTGGATGCAAACAAAACGTTTCCAAGCGTCTGCTCAATTCCGAATGCATTTACCACAATCAAAACCTCAATATTTGCCGCAATTGTCGCGAGCACTGAAAAACTGATGAGACCTTTTGCCCCAAATAGGCGGTACCAAAGAATGACCAAAGAATAGGTCACAAACAGCATAATAATTAAAATCCACTCATTTGCCATCTCTTACGCCTCTTTTTCCATATCATAAGCCTGTCTTACCGCGATTGCCAGCTGGTCTGCACAGGAAGTCGAGCGCATGCCGCAGGTGTTGCCCTTAAGCTTTGACTCAATTTCTTCCACCGTACTTCCCTCCAGCAATTTTGAAATCGCTTTCAGATTGCCGTTACAGCCACCAAAAAATTCAATGTTACGAATGCGGTCGCCCTCAATATCAAAGGCAATTAATTGTGCACAGGTATTTTTTGTTTTATATTCAAATCTCATCATTTTCCTCCCGAAAAACTTCATTCATTACGATATTACATTATAACGCAGGATTTCTTTTAAGTCAATTAAAAACCACAGTTAAAATTCGTTGCGGTTTTTGTATATCTCTACCCCATATTTCATACAATGTAAGGACACGAAATAGGGAGATGACGAAATGCGTTCATTCATTAAAGAGAATTTAAACCGAATCTTATTACTAATTCTACTCGGACTTTTATTTGTGCTTTGGGCGCGCGTCATTGAGTGCAACTTTAAAACCAATGATAGAACCAAAGAGCTCTCGACTATTTGGGCACGAATCGATTGTGCAAAAAGTTTCGGATGGGAAGTTGACCCCGGAAGCGAAATCATGGAAAAAATACATATTCCAAATGAATTCGATGAAGTTTATACAGAATATAACCGCATACAAAAAATGTGCGGTTTTGACTTACTGCTCTACCGAGGAAAAACGGCTATAAAATATACTTACATCATCACCAATTACCCATATGAACTCTCTGAACCGGTATACATCAATCTATATATTAACGAAGATAAACTAATTGGCGGTGACATAATGACACGCTCTGTAGGGGGCTTTATGCTGCCTTTAGACAGACGTTTTGTCTTGTAAGCAATAAAGAGCGGTGGATTATAAAATCTTTTTCGTTTCTATAAAAAAGCACTTGACAAACGCAGTAATTACGTGTATAATAATTAAGCGTTGAATTATTTAGGGGTATAGTTCAGCTGGTAGAGCAACGGTCTCCAAAGCCGTGTCCCTATGTTCGTATGGTAACTCAATAAAACTTAATATTTGCTGTTTAGGGGTATAGCTCAGTTGGTAGAGCATCGGTCTCCAAAACCGAGTGCCGTGGGTTCAAGTCCTACTGCCCCTGCCATA
>JAFQBK010000002.1 GCA_017399695.1 Clostridia bacterium
ATAGCTGCGCTCGAGTCCAAATCTTTGATTTGGCTAACGAGAGCCATGCAACAGCGTTCTAAATCTTTGATTTAGGTAACGCCACTGCACAGGCTCCAAGAGAACGAGCGTAAGCGAAGTTCGATTGGCTAAGCCAAGCATCCATGCGAGCGTGGCGAGTCGTAGTTAGGCCTTGGGAGCCACGTCGGAACAAGTTTCGCTTGTTCCGATTTTTTTATGCAAAAAAATCGGTCACTTGCTTCACTGTTCCTCCTTTATCCCACAAAGGCGAAGCCTTTGCGGGAGCCCTGCGCCTTCGGCGCTTATGCCACCATAGGGTGTCTTTTTGTACTATTATCTTTTCGTTCTTCTCTCTTCACTCTTCACTAAAAAATTTTCATTTTCAAAGAATAGATAAAAGAGAATAGAGAAGAAAGAAGAGAGAAAAGATTATGGTTGCTTTGCTTACGCAAAGCTTTTTTAATGTGTATCTAAACCATTCGGATATCTCAACCAAAAGACCACCCGCTGGGTGGTCTTTTGCGTATTTTTTAACCTTTAATATCCCAAAGTGCTAGAGCCCACTATGTTGACAGGCGTCTTACGCTATGGTATGATTATCCTATCTTTGTTTGGAGGGATGTTTGTTATGAAAATGAGTTTGCGTGCGTGCGGGATACTCGTGTTAGTTTTCCTGTTTTTGCTTTCCATGGCAGGGTGTAGCGGTAGTAAAGGCAATGCTCTTGTTGGTGTCTGGACAGTAGAGAGTTCAGTCACGGACGCCAAGGAGGATTTTCTTCAAGAAAGTTATCTTGTGATTGCGAAAATGCACTATTACGAGGGTGCGACCGTTGAAATAACGGAAGATAGTAAGTTTATTGTAAACGGAAATATTGGCACTTATGAAGTGCTTGATGATTCGCAAATCGAAATCAAGAGTGCAGCAGCATCAGGCAAAGACGCCTATATTCTTGATAATGACCATCTGACGCTGAAACTGTTCGACGGACAAATTGTAGTTAATATGATAAAGAAATAAGAGGAATGCCCCACTCTGCAGTGGGGTCATTTTTTGTATTTAGTCCAAAAGTTATAATAATACGAAAAAGGTGCGATAAGTGCTATTTTGTTGCGCCTGTTTTTGTGTTATACTTACCGTATAGAAGCTTATTTTGTATCGTCGGACGGAGGGCTATATTATGAGAAACAGACAGGTACATTTGGATTTTCATACATCGGAAAAGATTGAAAATATCGGCGAAAAATTTTCCAAAGCACAGTTTCAGGAGGCCTTAAAAGTCGGGCATGTGGATTCCATTACCATATTTTCCAAGTGTCATCACGGCTGGGCGTACCATCCATCGGATGCCAATGAGATTCATCCCCATTTAAGCTTTGATTTATTGAAAGCACAGCTTGAGGCAGCGCATGAAATCGGGGTAAAAGCACCGATTTATCTCTCGGCGGGATTTGATGAGAAATATGCGGTGCGTCATCCGGAATATGTACAGCTGTCGGAACCGGAACAGGTGGTTGATTTTAAGGACCCGGGTTACCACATCGTCTGTATGAATACGCCATATTTAGAGTATTTGCTCAACCAAATTACGGAGGTTTTAGAGCGCTATGACGGCGACGGGATTTTCCTTGATATTGTCGGCGTCCGTCATTGTTATTGTCCTGCCTGCCGAAAGACGATGGCAGAGCGTGGTTGGGATGTAAACGACGAAGAAAAGGTGCATCAGCTGGCAGAAGAAGTATATGCAAACTATACAAGGCGCGTCAGGGAAACGGTGGATGCAGTGAAGCCCGGTCATCCGGTCTTTCACAATACAGGACATATTACCTGCGGCAGACGGGATATGGCACATATGAACAGTCATCTTGAGCTGGAAAGTCTACCGACAGGTGGCTGGGGCTATGACCATTTTCCTTTATCTGCGGCATATGCGAGAACGCTTGGCATGGACTATCTCGGAATGACAGGAAAATTCCATGGCACCTGGGGCGAGTTTGGTGGCTATAAGCACCCCAACGCACTACGGTATGAGACCGCCCTTTCGGTTGCCAATGGCGCGGCGGTTTCTGTTGGTGACCAGCTGCATCCGTCCGGTGAAATGGATATGGCGACCTATCAGAGTATCGGAGAGGCGTACCGCGAGGTAGAGGCGTTGGAACCGTGGCTTACGAAAGGAAAATACTGCTCGGAAATTGCGATTTTGTCGCAGGAAGCGATGAAGGAATATTATGAGCATCCAAATTTTAATAAGATTGGCAGAGATTTTTCCGGTAATACCGGTGCGACAAGAATGCTTTTAGAAGGTCAGTTCACCTTTGATGTAGTGGACCACGAAGCAGACCTTTCGGGCTATAAGGTCTTGATTTTGCCGGATACGATTTTGCTTGATGCCTATATGCAGAAAAAAGTCCGCGACTTTGTCCGTGGTGGCGGCAAGGTTTTGGCCAGCGGTGTTTCCGGTCTTAACTGCGAAAAAACGGAATACTGCATTGATTTCGGGGTAAAATATATGGGAGAATCCGAGTATACCCCGGACTATCTGAGATTGCCCGAAAATATGGGAGGTCTGTATGCCGCAGACTATATCATTTATGCACAGGCACAAAAACTTGCGCTTGATGGCGGAGAAGAGCTTGTGCAGCACATTCGCCCGTATTTTAACAGAACGCGGGAGCATTTTTGCTCTCACCGTCACGCACCGTCTTCGGGCGAGACTTATGGTGCGGGTGTTGTTTTGGGAAAAGACGGCATTGTTATTCCGTGGAACATTTTTCATGAGTATGCGACCTGCGGTTCGTTGATTTCCAAAGTGGTGGTGCACCATGCACTGAATCTGCTTTTGGACAACCAAAAAACAGTGGAAACAAGTCTGCCCTCAAGAGGAATTGTAACGCTTGCAGATTGCGGCGAATTTTTCCGTAATCATTTACTGTATGTGTCGCCTATGAAGCGTGGCGACGGCGTTGAAATTGTCGAGGATATTCTTCCGGTTCATGATGTTAAGGTGCGTATCCGAGTAGGCGAGAACACCATCGACAAAGTATATACTGCACCGCAAAAAGAGGAAATTCCGTTTGTGCAGGAGGGAGAATTCGTCTCCTATCACCTCAAAAAGATAGAAAATCATCAGGTGGTCATTTTAGAGAAAAAATAAGAGCATAAAACACAATAGTAAGCGGTGTGTTCTTAAAGGATGCACCGCTTTATATAAGCAAAAAAATGCTATAAAGGTACTTTGAGTGCTATTTTTATTGTGCAGGGAATGTGATATAATGATACAAGCAAGTAGGTTTATCGGAAAAGACTCCTGCTGTATTGACAGAATATGAATGCAAATCAGACCAAAGATTGAGGGGATGGATATGTTTAACATTGTAATTGTTGATGATGAACGCATTATCCGTATGGGCTTGCGCGCATATTTCCAGGAGGATTTAAAATCTTATTTCGTCCTGGAAGACTTTGATAATGCAGAAGATACCATCGCATATCTGAAACAGAACCACGAGAAGGTGGATGTTGTCCTGGCGGATATTTGTCTTCCGCGTGACAATGGGATTGAAGTGGCAAAACAAATTTTTGAAAACCAGTGGAATATAGTCGTCATTCTGATTTCCGGGCACAAGGAATTTGCGTATGTCAAGCAGGCGTTTAAGTACAATGTGTATAACTACCTCGAAAAACCCATCAATTTTGAGGAGCTTGATGAGATTTTTGGAAAACTTGAGGAGGAACTCAAGTGGAAAAAGCACCGAACCTTCTCTGCCTGGGAAAAAGAAGAAAATGCCCTGCGCTTTATTGGCTTTTTGACTGCGGCCTATACGGGGCTTTATGCTGATAAAACACAGATGGAAAAACAGTTAAAACAGCTTCAACTGTCTCCGGAGCTGATGATGCTTCCCTGCGCCCGCCTTTCACTTGAATGCACGGACAGTGTGGAAAATGTGCAAAAATACGGCAAAGGCAGTATGGACAATGTGCTGTCTAACTGCTTGTTAAACCCGTATATTGACTTTTATCCAATGTATGAAAATGATGGTTATCGGGAAATGATTGCGGTTAGTAAGCAGGGAGCAGGCGATGTGGTCTTTGATAAAATGCTTGCTACGGTCTTAAAGGCGCTGGAAACAGAATTTGTACAGCTTGGACTCTCCTTAAAACTACTCAAAACCGAGGTTTTTGACGATTTATCTATCATGAATGAAAATGCACAGCAGATGACGGCAGAGCAGAGCGATATGAAAGATAATATGGAGGCGATGCTCAAGGAGTCTGCATCCGAGAAAGCAGACGATAAGCTTTTAGACCGGCATATTATTAAGGCACTTGAATATATCAAAGTAAATTATAAAAATGACATTTCCATCGGTGAGGTTTCGCGATATGTCGCACTCAGTCCGGGTTATTTCAGTCGTGCATTTAAGCTTTGCACAGGGAAATCCTTTACGGATTACTTGCTTGATTTGCGGATGGATAAGGCAAAAAGTCTTTTGAAGATGACGGCACTTAATGTGTCTGAGGTCAGCCGTGAAGTCGGCTATCATGATGTCAACTACTTTATCCGGCTGTTCAAAAAGCGCGTCGGCTGTACTCCCAGTAAATATAAAAAGGGAGGAGAATGAAAATGAAAATTTTTACGTCATACCCAAAAAACGATGCAAGGCTTATGCGTCTGTTCCGGAAAAATCTGTTGATTTTTTCACTGACGATTATCTTCTTTATTTTGGTTTCGACTTGCTCATTTTTTGTTTATAGTACTTATATCTATAACAATCAACTAAACGATATCAACAGCAATATTTTACAGCGCGCATCTTACACAGGTGACGCGCTGCTTTCGCAGGTGGAGCACACCTTGATTCGTCTTTCGCAGGAGGACTGGATGCGCGATTTTCTGATTGAACAGAATGTCTTATATGATGTAGAGGAGCTGCGCGAACTGTTGAAGAATCAGCGACTCTCTAATACCAATATTGACTCTATCAATCTATACAATGTTACGGGAGGCACGGTACTTTCCGAGCCGATGGAAAAAGGAGCCTGGGGCGCAGAGGATACGTTCATCTATGCAATGCAGGAGAACCCGTCGGTGACTCATATCGAGGTTAAGGCATATAAAGACAACTATCCGTACTACATCCGCATTGGGCGGGGCGTGTATTACGAGGGGCATTTTGGAGCCGTTGTAGCAAATATCAATGTAGAGTCGTTTCATGATGTTCTATCTACGGTGGATGAAAAAGAAAATATTAAAACGATGATTCTGACAGAGGATGGAAGAATTGCCTATATGAATCCGCTGTATGACCGGTTTTTGAAGGAATATACAGTAGAGGGTAGCGGAGATGTGGTGGCGATGTCTATGCCTTCTAAATTTTCCGGACTTGTGTACCGTTCCGAGATTTCCGAGGCATATTTTATCGGCATTCGCAATATGTATATTATCTTGATTGCGGTAATGAGTTTTGTACTTTTGATTGTCGGTGCCATTCTTGCGATGTATTATACCAAACGAAGCGTTACGCCCCTTAGCATGATTCTACATACGGTCGAACATTACGGGGAAGATACCGGCGATATGAAGAGCCCAGTGGAGATTCAGTGTATTTTGGATGATATCCGCAATACCATAAAAGAACGGCGTGACGAGGATATATTGTTGGCACTTCGTATGCTGTCCTTAAAATTCTCGCAGATTCAGGCGCTTGAAGTGCAGATGAATCCGCACTTTTTGTACAATTCGCTGGATACAATTAACTGGATGGCGTATATGAAATTCGGCAGAAATAATGAGGTTTCCACCTCGATTCGAAATCTCTCCGATATGCTCAAATACAGCATCGACACGGACGCTTATATCGTACCGTTTGAGGATGAGTTGAAGTACACGGGAATGTATGAACATATCCTCAAGCAAAACTATGGTAGTTCCATACAGATCGAGTATTTGCTTGCGGACCAGACCTTTGGGCTTGAGACGGTAAAATTCCTTTTGCAACCGCTGATTGAGAATTCCTTGCATCATGGGCTCGAAAAGGGAAAACGAAGCGGAACCATCCGGGTTTCTTCACGCATATTTGACGATTGTTGGGAAGTTTCGGTGGAGGATGACGGCAAGGGGCTTTCTCCGGAGGAGATTAGGGACCTCAATGAAAAGCTTCAGCGCAGCAAAGAGCTGGAGCAGGAAATTACCGATATGGTTTTCCATGTAAAAAGCGACGGAACGCCAAAATATATGGGTGAAAAAGTGTTGTATCAGGAGAAGAAGGGCGGACACGGTTTATCCAACTTAAACCGCCGGATCAAGCTTATCTTCGGTGAGGATTACGGCGTTCGTGTAGAAGCGAGTAAAATGGGCGGACTTTCGGTCGTTGTGCGACAAAAAATGGTCTTGCCGGACCTCTAAAATGACAATATATATAAGAAAAAACAGAATAATGCTAATTTTATAAGAACCAGTGCTATTTTATAACCTCTCCTTTTCGTATATAATTAATGATAAAAGGAGGGGTTTTTTTGTCATCTTTAACAAAATCTATGAAACAAAGTGCTCCGGAAAAGGCCTTAAGAGCGAAGCGGGGCGCACAAAGAAAAGACATCATGCTGCTTACTTGTATGCTGCTTCCGTCTTTTATCTACTACATTGTATTCCACTATCTGCCGATGTGCGGTATTGTTATCGCATTTAAGGACTACACATACAGTGGAGGAATGTTCGGAAGTGACTGGAATGGCTTTAAGAACTTCGAGTATTTCTTTACATCGACGGACGCATGGGTCATCACCAGAAATACCATTCTTTATAACCTGGTGGCGATTGTATCGACGGTTACAACGAACGTAGCGATCGCGCTGGTATTGTTTGAAGTCAGCAGCCGTAAGGCGCTGAAGTATTATCAAACGACAATGCTTCTGCCGAACTTTATGTCCTGGGTTGTAGTCAGCTATATCACCTATGCGTTGTTCGACTATGACTACGGCGTAATTAATCATATGTTTGGTACAGACATCAACTTTTACGCTGAACCGGTCTACTGGCCGTTTATCCTGTCCTTCGTTAATGTATGGAAGGGAATCGGTATGGGATCCGTTATGTACTATGCCGCACTGATGGGAATCGACACCGAACTCTTTGAAGCGGCAAAAATTGATGGAGCGAATAAGTGGCAGCAAATCTGGCACATTTCGATTCCGTCTCTTAAGAACATTATGGCGGTTTTGATCATTATGGGAACCGGCAACATCTTCCGCGGGGACTTCGGGTTGTTCTACCAGATTCCAATGGATGTCGGTAACCTTTACTCGGTCACAGACGTTATCGATACTTATGTATACCGTGGTTTGTCGGGTGGCGAATATGGTTCGACGGCAGCGGTCGGACTGTTCCAGTCCGTGGTTGGTTTATTCACAATTATCTGTGCGAATTCGGTGGTTAAGAAGATTAGCCCCGAAAGCGCAATGTTTTAGAAAGGAGGAGAAAAGCGATGCTGAAAAACAGAGCATATTACAGATCGCAGGCAATCATCAATGTTGTTATGGTTTTAATTTCAATGTTGTTCGTATTGCCGCTGATTCTTTTAATCTCCTCATCTTTAACAGATGCCGAGGCACTCAAAGACGGCGGATACAGTTTAATTCCAAGAAGCTTTTCGCTTGCCGCATACCAGAGTATCTTCAGTAATCCGCAACAGATTATTGATGGCTATAAGACAACGATTTTTGTTTCGGTAACAGCGGCACTTGCTGGAACCTTCGTGATGTGTTTGACAGCATATCCGTTGTCCCGCAGTTACTTTCCGATGAAAAAGGTGTATAACTGGTTTATCTTTTTCCCAATGCTGTTTTCGGGCGGTATGATTCCAAGTTATATTATCAATACGCAGTATCTGAATCTGGACAACACCTATTGGATTTATATTCTTCCCGCATTGTGCAGCACATGGAATGTTATCATTATCAAGACCTTCTTTTTAGGTCTTCCGAATGAAATTTTTGAGTCGGCAAAAATCGACGGAGCAAGTGAGCTTTCCATCTTCTTCCGGTTTGTGCTTCCGCTTTCCAAGCCGGTTATTGCGACGATGGCGCTGACAACGCTTTTAGGTAAGTGGAACGACTGGAATACCGCACTTCTCTACATCAGAGATACCGAGCTTTACAGTCTCCAGTACCTCTTGCAGAGAATCTTGCGTGAAGCAGAGTTCATTAAGCAGATGAGCTACAATACAGAAATCAATATGGGTATGATTGATGTCGGTAGCCAGCAAGCGGCACCTGAGGTTATCCGTTATGCAATGTGTATCGTTGCAGCGGGTCCTGCGCTTTGCATTTTCCCGTTTTTCCAGAAGTATTTTGCAAAGGGTTTAACCGTTGGTTCAGTTAAAGGTTAAGTTTAATATATATCAAAATTTATAAAAAAGAGAGGGAATGACGATGAAAAAGAGTATCAAATTAATTGCGGCAGTTTTGGCATGTGTGATGGTTTTAGGACTCTGCGCTTGTGGCGGAAGCCAGACAGCAACCGATACTGACGGTGAAGTTACATTAAAATGGCTCACCGCAGGTCCCGGCAAACAGAAAGATTCCGATTTGGTTTGGGCAACATTCAATGAAAAATTAGCAGAAAAAATGCCGAATACACAGGTTGAAATCGAAGCACTGCCGTTTGCAGACTTCGCTGAAAAATGGCGCCTGATGATTGCGGCAAACGAGACGATTGATATTGCTTGGTCCGGTTATGCAGTCAACTACACAGATGAAGTGAAAAAAGGCGGATACTTAGAGCTTAACGATTTACTTACCCAGTACGCACCGAAGCTTTACAAGAGTATGCCGGAATGGGTATGGGATCTAATGGAAGTTGATGGAAAGATTTACGGTATCCCGTGTTATCAGATGATGGCTTCCCGTCCGGCGGGTTTTAAGGTATTTAAAGAAGATGCAGAGAAATACATGGATTACAAAACCTTAGAAGAAGAACTGCTGAAGAAATCAGAGGCAGGTAATCCGGTTCTCAGCGAAAAAGCATTTGATGTGATTGAAAATTACTTGCTGGCTCTGAATGCTAACGGCGTTCCCAACAAGGGATTTGCTCCGTATAATATCGCATTTATCGGTGAAGCAGAAGCACAGAGCGACTATGGTCTTTCCAGCCCGGTTAACACCGTTTACCTCGAGTATGATGAAACCGGCAGACCGATTGCAAAAGACGGTTGTGCACCGGATGTTACCGATGTTTTCTATAAGCGCATGGCAGGAATCTATCAGAAAGGCTTAATCCGTAAGGACGTTTTGACCGCTTCTGATATCCGCGCAGATGAAGGTGTCATTGGCGGTTATGCAATGTGGTATCATGCTTATGATAAATTTACTGAACAGCAGGAAAGCCTCCAGATTGGTAAGGATATTAAGGTTATCCACGGTGAAGAAAAATATATCAGACCGACCGGTCCTGCTGCAACCAACAACTCTCTGCCGCGTTCCTGCTCGAACCCTGTAAGGGCAATGCAGTTCTTAGAAGTATTAAACGATCCGGCAGATACCTCCCTTTATAATATGTTGGTATACGGTATCGAAGATAAGCACTACAAAAAGGTCGGCGACAACAAAATCGAAACTTTGGATTATGTAGGTAGCCCGACCCTTGATTCCGGCTATGGTATTCAAAAGTGGGTTATTGGTGACAGCTTTAACGCTTACATGACCCAGGGTGATGTAGAAGGCTACGATGAGTATGTAAAAACCGATATGAACGCAAATGCTGTTGCAGGCAACATGGAAGGTTTCAAATTTGACAAAACTCCGGTTAAGACGGAGCTTGCACAGATTGACAGCGTAAGAAAAGAGTTCTACGGTCTGCGTTATGGTACATATACCGATTGGCAGGCAAAATTGAAAGAATACCGCGAAAAGGTTCAGAAGTGCGGTCAGCAGAAGGTTATCGCTGAAGTACAGCGTCAGCTGGATGCTTGGTATGACGCACAGAACAAATAAGATTTTCCGAAAGACAAGTAACATTCTTTAGAATGCGAAAGGAGAACATTAGGCTATGAAATTGATTCGTTTATTGCTCGTTGCTCTCTTGCTTTTCAATACAACCATTGGTGTTGTATCGGCAGCTGAACCGACGATTGAGTATTTTGTAGATGCTAACGCAGAGCTTTCCGGCGATGGTAGCATCGATGCTCCGTTTGCAACTGTTCAGGAAGCACAGGAGCAGGTCAGAAGCTTAAAAAGAAGCGGTCAGTATCCGTCCGGCGGCGTCATTGTGACGCTGCGCGGCGGGGACTACCGTATGAATGAGACGCTTACCTTTACTGCTGAGGATAGTGGTAAAGAGGGGGCACCGGTCGTATACCGCGCTTACCCGATGGAGGAGGTTAACTTCTCCGGTTCCGCATCCCTGAAGTTAGGCGACTTTGTGGTTTCCACGGATGAGCGTATTCCTGCTTCGGCACAGGGTAAGGTATATCAGTACAGCTTAACGGCAAACAATGTTGAGCCATATAAGGAACTTCAGATTACCGGTCACGCCAGCTACTACATCTATTTGTGGGGTCTCACTCCCTATAACGGCGGCGATGCAGTTCCGACGGTTTATATCAATGATGAGCCGGGAACACTTGCCCGTTACCCCAACGGCAACGAGTTCATGACGATTGAATCGGTTCAGGAGGCGGGCTCTAATATTCGTGACCTCTGCAGAGTGATTGAAGAAGGAATCGAATCTAGAAAAGAACGCTCGATGGATGAGGTAGAATCTCCGGTATTTACACCGGCAGGTATTGACCTTGCGCGTGCAGAGCGTTGGTCCAATGCAAAGAACGCGTGGATGAATGGCTACTGGTTCTATGACTGGTCCGACCAGACGATTCCGGTGGCTAGTGTTGACGGAGCTACCAAGCAGATTACCTGTGCCGCACCGAGCACATATCAGGTGCGGAATGGACAGAGATTCTTCATTTATAACCTGATTGAAGAGTTGGATGACCCGGGGGAATGGTTCTATGATAAAGACAATGGAACGCTTTATATTTATCCGAAACAGGCAAAGGCAGATGCAATCGTTGATATCGCGTTTAACACGAATCCGATTGTTGTATTTAACGGTGCGGAGTGGATTGATTTCCGTAATATTAATGTAGCGGCAACCCGTTCTGACGCTATTAAGGTGCATAACTCCAAAGATATTAACATCTTCGGTTGTACGGCAAGAAATGCAGCGAATTGCGGTATTACGGTAGATAGTAACTGCCGCAGAGTAGTTGTGGATAGCTGTCACGTATATAATCTCGGTTATAGAGGTATTGAAATAGGAGGCGGAGATCTCATTACCTTAGAGCGTGGTGATAACGTTGCTACAAACAACTGGGTTCATGACTTTGGACAGACGACGAAAACCTATGCGCCGGGCATCGGTATCGGCGGTGTAGGCACAATTGTTCGAAATAACCTGATTCATGACGGTCCAAGCTCCGGTATTACCTTCTCCGGCAACGATACCTTAATCGAGCGTAACGAGATTCACTCCGTGATGAAAGAGGGCGCGGACATGGGTGTTATGTACTTCGGTCGAAGCACTTTGGACCGTGGCCAGGTCATCAGAGAGAATATTATTCACGATATGGCTTCTGACTCCGCTCACGGCGGTCAGAACGGTATCTATTTAGACGATATGGGTGCGCAGGTGGATATCGTAGACAACCTGTTCTACAACCTAGATGGTTGTGCAGTTTTTGTTAACGGCGGCCGTGATAATCATGTAGAAAACAATTTGTTTATTAACTGTACAACGGCAATGGATCTGACCGATATTGGTATGGCAAGTGGTTGGGATTATAATTTAGACTTCTTTAAGCAGTTCCTTCTTAAAGACACTGACCGTCACCTGTCCGAGCCGTATGCGAAATACGAGCATCTGGCAAATATTTTAGAAGACGACCCGCTCATGCCGAAGTACAATACCTTCAAAAACAATGTTGCATATAAGGTAGATACGCTTGAAAAAATTTCCAACTTTGTTTCCGGCGGAAGTACGCTGACTCCGGCAGATGTTCGTAAGGTAAATACCTGGGAAAGCAATGTAATGGTCAACTCATTAGACGGCTTTGTTGACCCGGCAAACAGTAACTACAACGTAAAACCGAATGGACTGATTCAGGAAAAGGCTCCGAACTACAAACCGGTTGATTTCACTAAGGCAAGCTTAATTACCAGTCGCTTAAAGGTAAACCTTTCTGACGATGCAATCGTTCTTTCTGTAGGCAAGCCCTTAAGCTATGTCAACTGGAAGCAGGCTTTGGTTGACCCGAAGAACCTCTCCGTTGTTCCGTTTATCGAAAACGACTATACGATGGTTCCGGTCAGATTCTTAATTGAATCCTTGGGCGGCAAGGCAGACTTTGTTGACGGCAAGGTTATCTTAAATTATGAAGGCCGTGAGCTTGTGATGACCTCCGGCAGTGCGGAAGCAACCATCGACGGTGAAACCGTAATGCTCGACAACGCAGCAAAGATTGTTGACGGACGTACCTTTATTCCTTTACGTAATTGCAGTGAGCTCTTTGGCAAAGAAGTATTCTGGGATAACGGCGGACTGATTGTCGTTTCCGGCAAAAATATGACCGATATCCTGGATGTCGATATGATTGACAACCTGCTCGAAAGACTGGCTTATTAATTAGGAAGAAATTCGATTACGGAAAGAGGGAGATTATGAAGAAATTTTTCAGTGTGCTCTTGAGCACAATGCTGATTTTCGCTCTGATATTACCGGCTTCTGTGCCGGTAGTATCGGCGGCAACGACTTACAGCAATGATTTTGAAAGTTATCAAACGACTGCGCAGGTGCAGGCAGCAATGGCTGCGAACGGAACGGCAGTTGCTTTGGCAACGGATTCCGACCCGGCGAGAAACAAGGTTTTGTCGGTAACGGCGGCAAGCAAGAACGTTGCAATCACTGATATCAGTACCGTGCCGCAGACCGGCAAATGGGTTTATCAGTTTGACTTAAAGACAAACTGCCAGATTCAGACCTTAGACCTTTATGACGGTAACTGGGGTAGTTTGTTCGGTCTTAACTCCTCTTCGGGTGACCCGAACGTAAAATGTAGCGGTGTAACCGTTGCCCGTGCATTTGATATGGTAGCCGGTGTAGCAAATGTGTATTGGCATACTTACCGCTTTGTTTTTGATGCAGGTGCAGCTACTTATTCCTTGTATGTTGACGGCGAACTCAAAACAAGCGGTACATATAATTCTCAGAAAAAAGCCAGACGCCTGAGAATTCAAACACTTACGACTCCGAGTGCGACCAACATTATGTATCTTGATAATATTGTCTTAAAGCAGGAAGGCGTCGAAATTACCGGCGTTTCTCCGGCAACGGGCGCAACGGGTGTTGAGGTTAATTCCAACATTGCGCTGACCTTCGTAAATCCGCCGACGCAGGTGGAAGCAGGAAAAATCAGCATCAAAGCGGGCGGTGCGACCGTAAACCCGTCGGAGTATACCGTAACGGCGACTTCGGCAAATGTATGGACCATTCACTTTACCAACGGAATGGACTACAGCAAAACCTATGAACTGACGGTTGACAAGAGTCTGACGCCTCCGGCAACAGGTCTTGTAGGAATGGATTCCGATTTTGTAACCACATGGACAACCAAGTCTATTCTTCCGGCAATTACCGGAATCGCAGACGGCGGCACCTATTCCTACAGCGCAACGCCGACGATGGCGGCACCGGCATCCGGTGTAACGATTGCTACAACGCTTGCAAAGGACGGTGGCGATGCGTCTGCTTATACCATGGGTACCGCAATCACCGAGCAGGGCTCTTACGTTTTAGCCGTAACTGCAACCGAAACCGCAACCGGCAAAACCGAAACGAAAGTATTTGCCTTTGCGATTGTTGGAGCAACGGCTCCTGTTGCATCAAATACCGAGATTACCGCAAGCGGTGAGATGAGAATCGGAACCGTGCTGACAGCAACCTACGATTATTTCGATATCAACGGCGATGCCCAAAGCGGCAGTGTTGGTCGTTGGTATAAATCCACAACGGGTGCAGAGGGTTCCTTTACGCCTTGTACGGATGAGCTGACCCTGGTTGGTAACACCAGCACCTATACAATCGCTGAGAACGACTACTATTATCAGTTTGTCGTAACACCGAAAACGACCGTTGAACCTTTGGTAGGTGAACCCGATGAATCTTCGGTATTTACCGGTGCATTCCTGCCGACCGTAACGGATGTAAAAATTGAAGGTGAGGCAGTCGTCGGTCAGAACTTCACCATTACCAGCTACGACTATGACGATGTCAATGGCGAGGCAATGAACGCAAATACCGCATATCAGTGGTACCGCAGTACCGACGGCGGCGAAACCTATGATCCGATTTTAGGCGAAACCACCAATACACACTTGGTTTCTAATGATGATGCTGACGCACTTCTTTATGTAGCGATGATTCCGCATAAGGGTGTAACGCAGGATGTTGCAGGTCTGCCGGCAGATTCGAATATTTTGGCAGGTCCGGCAGCTCCGGTCGCAAGTGATGTTACCATCAATGGTACCGCAAGCGTTGGACAGAGCCTCTATGTAACCTATACTTATACGGATGTAAACGGCAATAAAGAAGACGGAACGGAAATTACCTGGTATGTTGACGGTGTTAGAACCGAAACAGGTAAGCACCTGACTCTCACCTCTGACATGGTAGGCGCAGAAATTTCTGTAACCGTTCAGCCGAAAACGACTGTATATCCGCAAACCGGTGCGCCTGTACCGTGTGACGAGACGGTAATCGTTCGTTCCGGTTCGGTTAGACCGTCCGGCGGCGGTGGCGGAAGACTTCCGTCCTCGAAAAACGAGACCCCGACCACTCCGGCAACACCGACCCCGTCGGCACCTCCGGCAGTTACGGGCTTTACGGATACGGCTTCCCATTGGGCAAAAGATTCCATCAAGAAGATGTACGATAAGGGCATCGTTTCCGGTATTACGGAAACCGAATTTGCACCGGACATGAGCATCACCCGTGCACAGGCGGCAGTTTTGTTTGCGAGAGCATTCGAGCTTTCTGGCAGCGCCGATGCAGGTCTTTCCGATGTGAATGGCGAGTGGTTTGCAGAGGGCGTTAATGCTGTGGCAGCAGCCGGCTTTATGCAGGGCGCTGACGGAAAATTCCGTCCGGACGACAAAATCACACGTGAAGAAATGGCAATGGTATTTTACAATATCGCAAAAGCAAAGGGTCTGACCTTTGATGCAAGCGAAACAGGCGTAAGCTTTGACGGCGTATCCGGCTGGGCATTAGAGGCGATGAAATTCGCTAACGGTGCAGGCTTGATTAACGGCATGGACGATGGCTTGCTCCATTCGAAAGACAGTGCGACCCGTGCACAGTTTGTGGTTATTTTAGATCGTTTTATGACGAAGGGTGTGGAGGCGCCGGCTGCTCCGGAAACGGAAGAACCGGCATCGGAGACCACTGAGGAGGTGGCTCCTGAAACAGAAGAAACTACCGAAACAGTTACTGAAGAGGTAGCAGAAGAGGTAACGGAAGAAAAGGTTACCGAGGAAGTGACGGAAGAAACAACGGAAGAAACCGTTGAAACGGAAGAAATCGTAGAGGAGGGTGAGACGAATGAAGAATAAGCTTTTATCTTTATTACTCGCAGTCGTATTAATTTGTTCGTTTACCACCGTATCCTTTGCGGTAGTAGACGATGTGCCGATTCCGACCTGGTTAAACACCTCGGGCGGACAGAAATTTGACACCTTAACCGAGCGCAGTGGCGCGGCATACGACCTTCTTTCCTATATCGGCGTCATCACGAAAGAACGCCTGGATATTGACTCAGCAAAAGAAGTCACCCGCGCAGAAGCAGTAGCTGCAGCAGTTCGACTGGTTGTTGGCGATGGTATTGCCGAAGCAGAGAGTACGCCTTACGGCGATGTATCCTCAAGCCACGCATATATCAATGAAATCGCAATGGCAAAACAGATGGGACTGTGCGATGCAAACGGTACGAGATTCACTCCGGATGAACCGGCATTACCGGCATCTGTTGCCCGCTACATCGTAAAAGCATTGGGTCTTGATGTGTTCGTGAAAAACGACGCATACCTGACCTATGCGATGGCAAATGACATTTTTAACAGTGTTTCCGTCAGCGGAACGACCCCGATTACCTGGGAACAGCTGCTTCTGATTTTGCAGAATGCGTTGCATCTTTCGGTAACGGAAGCACGTGGCATTGATTCTGACGGCGAAATTTCCGGTATCGTGGTAAAAGACACCACATATCTGGAAGAAAAACACGGTATTACCCTGATGAAAGGTGTAGTCACCGCAGCAGCAAATGTTGGTATCTACGATGCTTCCAAAATGAAAGCAGACCAGATTGCAATCAACTATGCAAAATATACTTCCATTCCAAAGGTAGACCTCGACTGGGTTGGCAGAAGTGTTTACGCATATGTTGACAACAATGCAAACAATATGATTGCACTGTTTGAGGACAGAAACGAAGTATACGAGGTAGCAAAGCACCGCTATCTGCGCTCTGGCGCGAATTCGCTTTATTATGAGACAGAAACCGGAGACGAGGAAGAGATTGCAGTAAGAGCGAGCGCAGCAGTAACCTATAACGATGTTTACTACGGCTCATTTTCGCAGTCCGCATCTCTGTTTGATGCATCGAAGACCTATACCTTGATTGATAATAACAAAGATGGTCAGGTCGATGTGGTTCAGGTTCGTAAATCAGAAGAGCGCTTAGTGACTGCCGTATCTGCTTATTCTGAAATTATCGCATTTGCTTACGGCAAAGACTCGATTCATATGAACGACCCGAGCATTAACCTCTTGTACTGCGAGCTTTCCGGTCAGCCGGCAGAGGTTTCTGATATTTTAGCAAATGACATCATGTCCTTATATGTCGGAACCTATCCGGACGGCACGAAACTCTACCGTATGGATATCCACCGCGAGTCAATCGAGGCGGTATTAGAGGAAATTATTACGGTTTCCGCAAGCGAGCGGTACTTCGTGGTTGATGGCGAAACCTATCCGCTCACCGAGACCTACATTGCATATTTAGCAGGCGGCCACTCGGAAACACTTCCGACCGCAGGCAAAACCGCACGTTTTTACCTGAATAAGGACGGCGAAATTGCGGCATCGAAAGTAAGCTCCGATTATTCCTTTGCATACCTTTTGGGTGTTGAGGATGGCGGCTTCGATGGTCAGGCGCAGATTTGGATGTACCTCTCGAACGGTAAAGAGGCGATTTACCCCATCTCCGATAAGGTGCTGTACTATAACGGCACCAGCGTAACCCCGACGAAAATGACGGGCAACGACCTGGCGGCAGCCCTCAATCAGAAGGCAAGCCCGGTGGCGTATAAGGTAAGTGATGACGGTGTCCTGACCGAGATTGCACTCCCGATGAACAGAACGTCATATCCGCACGCAAGCATCACCTATCCGCTCACTAAGGATAAGGTAATGGCATCCGGCGACCGTCTCTATACCGGTTACTTTGGTTCAAAATACAATCTCAAATCCTCTTTCGTTATTATGTATCCAAACCATTTGGATTCGAGCTACTCCAACGTAGATGTGGATTATTTCTCCTCGATGAGTGGTATGTCTGATCGCTACGGTGATGACTACTACTTTAACAGCGAGACTGTAACGCTCTATAATGTTGACAAGTTCTTCAAACCGGCGTATGTAACGGTTGGAGTTCAGAGCTCGTTGAGTGGTGGCGCAGGTGCTCCGGTGGACGACTTTACACAGACCGCGGTTATCGAAAAGATTACCAAAGCAATCGATTCCAGTGAAAATGTCGGCTACCGCATCAGCTACAGAAACCGCTTCGGCCTGCAGTCAGCAATGGTAATCCCTGATGTGTACGTCCAGTACGAAACCGGCGAGAACTATGTCGGTGCAAAGGATGAGCTTTCCGAGTTCGAGTTCGGTGATGTGGTTCAGATTTCGAAGAACTTCAACGACGAAATCGAGACCATCCGTATGATATTTAACGCAAACGAGCGTGGAGACTATCGCGTACAGAACAGTGACAAAGGAACAATATCCGCAACGACCCGTGACACGACAGGCTTCAGCCGTCTGGCAGTTGTTTACGGTAAGGTCGTAGACAGAAGCGGCGGAACGTTCTTAGTAAACCTTAAGTATGCAAATGAAACCACCGATATCTTATTCCCTGAGGAGGTTTCGGGTCTTTACGATACACCGCAGTATATCTTAGTAGATACCGCGGCGAAGAAGACAGAGCTCATCGCTATGACGGATATTCTGCCAGGTGACGAGATTGTGATGAGAAAGCGCTATAATATCGCATCCGACGTTTACATTTACAGATAAAACAAAATCATAGGGCAGGAGCTCAGCTCCTGCCGCAAACCGATGCGGAACGACCAAGGCCGTTCCCTACGGAAAACACAACGGTTTAACCCTCGAAAGAGGCTTAAATAAAAAGCAACTTCCTTTCTTGTGTAGACGGTACACGAAAAAGGGGTTAGTAACAAAATAGGAAGGTGGAACAAGATGAGAAAAACAATATCTCTGGCACTTGTTTTCGCAATGCTATTAAGCTTGGTAGCATTTGCACCCGCAGCTTCAGCTGCAACCACGCCAATCCTCGATATCGACTTCGATGATTGCGAAACCACGGCAGATTTACGGGAACTCATTGCCTTAAATGGCGAGTCTGCCGAGCTGGTAACCGACCCGGATACAGGGTCTAAGGTTATGTCTGTTACGGCGGCTCAGTCGGTGCGCTTTGCTTTGCCGTCAGGTCAATACCCGACCAGTGGCAGATGGGTGTATGAGTTTGACTACAAGTCAGGAACACTGCCGCATGTGCTTGACGTCTATGATGACGCCCAAGGCACTATGTTCGGTCTAGTGGAGTATAATGGAAACCGGTACACATACCCGCAGGTTAACGGCACGGTGGATTCTGCCACACAACTTGCAAGAGCATTCGAATGGGATAATGGAATTACTACCGCCCATTGGCATACTTACAGTCTGTGCTTTGATGCAACGAATCACACGGTTGAATTTTATGTAGACGGCGAATTAAAATATGGCCCTAGTTCCTATTCGTCGAATAAGGTAGCAAAAACGCTTCGTTTCCAACCAAAGTCCGCCCCCAATGCTTCCACGGGCTCCGTATTCTACATTGATAACATCAGTGTTCGTCCTGACGTTTTCGAGCTGGAAAGTGCAGGTCCGAACGCCGACAACTCGGCGATTGAAGTAAAATTCAACAAGCCGGTTGAAGGCACATACTTAAACGAAACCTATTTCGCCCTCACGAAGGACGGCACAGCACAGACAGGCTATGCGGTTACCCAGAGCGGTACAACCGTAACCTTAACTCCGACCGGCGGTCTGGGTGAGGATGGCACCTGGGGTCTGACCGTTGCAAGTTTAGTTGGTTCTACCGGCTACGGCACCTTAGGCGAAGTATATGAAGCTAGCTTTGAGCTGGCAGAGCCGGCAGGAAACATCAAGTTTGACTGGAACTTCGAAGACGGAGTTCTCCCGTCCACGTTTGCCGGCAATGCAGAAATCGTTACTGATGATATTACCGGTTCGAAGGTTGTTTCTATTACCAGTACAAGCAACATTGATGCGTTCAATATGTCAAGTGACCTCCCGAGCTCCGGCACCTGGGAATGGTCCTTTGATATAAGAAGTTCTTTGTATTTTACGAAGGTTAGAATTTATGATGGAAACGTTGGCTCTCTGTTGGGTATCAAGGGTGACGCGGGCGATCATAAACGCATTCTGGAAAATCAAGACAGCTCATTCTTGTATAACGCATATTCTTCGAATGATAACCCGAAGGGAACCTCAAGCTGGCATAACCACAGATTTGTTATGACGGTTACAGCTGTCAATGCAGGTACTTACGTTCATTATGTTGACGGCGTACAGGCTTACAGCGGTTCCTGGTCCGGCAGAAGCCCGAAACTCTTCCAGATTCAGGCTGGCGCCGCACCGAGTGCAGACAGAATTATCTATTTTGATAACTTCAGCTTTAAGAAAGCTCGTCTGGCGGTTCAGAGCATTGCAAAGGACGAAGAAGCAAGCACCATCAGCTTGACTTTCAATACTCCGGTTGCAGCTTCTTGCCTGACGCAGAGCTACTTCCAGCTGACCAAGAACGGTGCTACCTTTAATGATTATACCGTAGCGCAAGATGGCAGCGTTGTTACCCTGACGGTTGGCGAAGGTCTCGGCGCGGATAATACCTGGGCGGTAACCGTTCCGAAGTGGACAACGGCAGCTGACGCTGCATTCGGTACGATGCGTTCTCTCTATGAGGGCAGCGTTACGACTGCGTTCGTCGAAATTCCGGACGGCACCGAAGCAAACGTATTGTTTAGCGACGATTACGAATATGCTGACGCTGCAGCACTGCAGGCATCTCTGCCGAGTAACAGCACAGACTGTTTCACGATGGCAATCGACCCGCAGACCGGTTCTAAGGTTCTGTCCGTGAACTACTATGCATACGCGGATGATGGCCATAACAGCAGATATTCTTATCCTGCTATGCTAAACTTGCCGAACAGCGGTAAGTGGGAATGGCAGTTTGATATGAAGGCAAACGTTGCCATCGAGCGCTTCAAGGTGTATAACACAAGTAACGGCGGTGGCTTTGGACTTTCAGCGACGGATGCCGGCGTGGTACGAAACAACGCTGGTACGGAATTGGATGCAACACTCTGGACGGATTCCAGACTCCAGCCTGAGTGGCACACCTATCGCTTTGCAGCAGATATGGATGCAAATGTTGCTTATATGTATGTGGATGAAGTTTTGGTAGACACCTATTCTTTCTCCAACTACAGCTATAACTGTATACAGCTCAGAACCCTGGCGCCTGAAATTATGGATGAAAACTACTATATCTATATTGATAACATGAGTTTAAAAGCTGACCACATCGGCGCAAAGAAAATCGATGCTACGGACAGCGCAATCAATGTTACGATGAACTATGAGGTTGCGGATAGCTCCCTGACCGCAAACCACTTCAAACTCGCAAAGAACGGCGCACCACTTGCTGCTGCTGATTACACGATTGCGAAAAACGGCAAGGTTATTATCTTAACTCCGGCAGTTGCACCCGCTGGAAATGACAGCTACACCGTTACCGTTTCTAATCAGGTCAAAGCAGCAGATGCTGCATGGGGCACGACGGTTGTGACCAAGGCTCTGTCTGTAACCGTTCCGCTCGAGGCAGGTTATGGATTCCTCTACGATAGCACCGGCGAGAACGATGTTGCCGATATTTCTGATTATCTCGATCAGGATGTTACGGTAAAAGCGCAGGTTTCTGCTACCTATACCGGACATACCGCTTTCGTAGCAATCTATGACGGTACGGTACTTAAGGATGTAGAGGTAGTTGCTGCAAATGCAATGACCGACGGTTTCTTTACCGCTACATTGCACGTTCCGGCAAGCGTAGCTGACGCAAAAGTTTGTGTATTTGTTTGGGATGCTAACTTCAAGCCGCTCGAGGCTCCAATTGAAATCTACCCAAACCGCTAAAGAGTGTGCGCCTGTACGTAGGTACCGAAGGTAACTACGACGGCGAAACCTTCGCTACGCCCGAAGAGGCTGTCACTAGAATGCGCAGCCTCCGGGCAAGCGGGGTGACCGAGAAAGTAGAGATTTACTTGGAAGGGGGAACCTACTACTCGCCCGGCACACTCGTACTTGATGACAGAGATTATAATTATTCCATTCAACCGGTGGGAGACGATGAGGTTACCATCACAGCGTCTTCTGATATCCCGTTGAGCGAATTCACACTTGTCTCAGGTGACAGTAAGCTTTTGCCTGCCGCGCAGGGAAATGTTTATAAGGTAAAGCTTTCTGAACATGGTATTTCCGGCTATAATGCGCTTCCTGTGGTTGGTCACAGCCGCAGCGTACTCGAAATGAACGGCTATTCCTTGGGCGGAGAGGTTATGCCTATCATCTGTCAGGATGATAATCTGATGACTCTCGCTCGCTATCCCAACGACGGATATCTGACAACGCAGTCGGTTGTAACTAACGGTACTCCGGAGAATGGAAACAATTTTGCTTTTAAGGTAGACTCAGACCGCCTCGCAAATTGGGCGAACGAGTCGAACGCGTGGATGCACGGATTTTGGTACTATGACTGGTCCGACCAGACCGCGCCGATCAGCAGTATTGATACATCGAGCAAAACGATTGCCGCAGGACTGCCCTCGGCGTACGGCGTAAGGAGCGGACAAAGATTTTATGTGTATAATATGTTGTGTGAATTAGATGAACCCGGCGAATGGTATTATGATGGCGAATATCTTTATATTTGGCCGACAAATACCAATGCAGACAGTAAGGTCAGTATCGGCTTTAACCAAGGTGCGAGAACACTTACGCTTTCTAATACCCATGATGCAAGCATCTCGGGCCTTCGGTTCATCAACGCCCCAAACTATTTGTTGCGCATTGAAAACAATTGTGAGGATATCACTGTTTCTGATTGCTTGCTGAAAAACAGCGGCTTTGGTGCTGTTAGTGTACATGGAAGCAATATTACCGTCTCAGAATGTGAAATTTCTCATTCGGCAAAAGGCGCAATTGCCCTGAATGGCGGCGACAACACAACACTTACCCCGGGAAACAATGCCATCATCGGCAGTAAGCTTCATGACTACGGTTGGATGATGAAATGTTATTCCGCGGGAGCAAGCGTAGGCGGCGTTGGAAACAAAATCTTAAATTGTGAGATTTACAATTCGCCGCAAAATGCCATTACCGGCAGCGGTAATGACCATTTAATTCAAGGAAATAAGATTCATGATGTATTAAAAGAAGCAGCGGATGCTGGTGCAATTTATTTCGGCAGAAGCTATGTCCAACGCGGAAACAAATTTATTGGTAATGAAATTTATAATCTTGCATCCGATAGCTCTCACGGCGGTCAGTATGGCATTTACCTGGATGACTGCTTCTCGGGTGCTACAATCACGGGTAACACCTTCAGAAATATCACTGGCTCCGGCGTATTCGTTAACGGCGGCCGTGATACCACTGTGACCAATAATACATTCAGTAATGTTTCGGGAACGGGTATTATCCTTGCGAACACCGGTTTGACCGACTGGAACGGTGCAACGGATGATGAGTTCTTTAAGACCATGGGTCTTAAGCTGGGGCTTCATACGACAGCTCCGTATGCAAAATATGCTCACCTTGCCAATGTATTAAACGACGAACCGAGAAAACCGAAATATAATGTGGTTTCCGGCAACTCGTTTACCTCGGTTGGAACGAATGTTTCCATTGCTTTGTTTGAAGCAGCAGAGGGAATCACGCCGATTACGGAGGCTGAGTACAGGCAACTAAACACAGTTTTAGATTCATAATTCGAATGGATAAGGGGATGTAAAAAGCAGTTTTTACATCCCTTTATACTAAAAAAGACAAAAATTATTTTCTTTCATTTATATGGAGGGGCTACTTATGGTAAAGCTAGAAGATTTAACTCTGCGTGAAAAAATTTGTCAGACGGTGATTATTAATCATCCGCAGGAAATGTTTAAAAAGTACGGCGGATACAAAAATTTCTTAGAAAAATATCCGGTGGGCGGCTTGTACTTAGGCGGCGCAATCGTCGGTGGTCCGATGGACGGCGCAGATGAGTTCTTCTCCGAACAGGAGGAATGGAACAAGTGCCTGAAGGTTCCTTATATTAATTGTTGTGATAATCCGGCACCGGGTCTGCCGAGCATCAACTCTATGGCATTGGGAGCAACGGACGATGAAGAGCTTGCTTATCAGTGGGGCTGCGATATGGGCAGAATCTGCCGTAGAAATAAGATACATTGGCTGTTTGCACCGGTATCAGACTTGACACTTTCGGCAACTGCGCCCATCAACACCCGAACGGTCGGTGATTCGCCCGAGCGTTCTGCTCGCCTTTGTGCAGCAAGAATCCGCGGTCTGCAGAAGTATGGCGTCATCGCTACTTCCAAGCATTATCCGGGTATGGGAAGGGAAAGTATTGATACACACATCGCTCCCGTTCCGGTGCATCTGACCAAGGAAGAGTGGGATGCAACCTACCGTAAGATTTACAAGCATTTAATCGATGAGGGCGTCGGTTCGTTTATGACCGGTCATATGTCCCTTGCCTCTTATCAGCCGAATGAGAGAAATGAGCGCGGCCTTTACAGACCGGGAACTGTTTCTCACGACCTGATTACCAAGCTTCTGCGCGATGACCTTGGCTTTAACGGCGTGGTTGTTACCGACGGTTTAATCATGGGAGGCTTCGGCGGAAGCTCTTGCGAGCTTGAAATTGAGGCATTTA
Organism: Clostridia bacterium; assembly: GCA_017399695.1. Lineage (GTDB taxonomy): Bacteria > Bacillota > Clostridia > UBA1381 > UBA9506 > RGIG1666. The sequence continues at coordinate 24,406 of JAFQBK010000002.1, forward strand.
AAGCCGGTAACGATATGCTCCTGTGGCCGAATATGGAGTATGTTGATATTTTAGAGGAGAAAATCTTAAGCGGTGAAATCAGCGAAGAACTCCTCGATGAAAAAGTAAGAAGAATTTTGGCGGCAAAGGAATTTGCTTTTGCTCCTTGCAATGAGACGGATGTCGAGGAATATCATATGCCGGAAATTATCCAGTCCATTTGCGAAAAATCAGTGGCGCTGTTTAACAACTATCAGAATCTGTTGCCTCTTGAAAAAGATAAATATAAGAAAATTCTTTTGGTTGCCCTGCATCCGAGAGAGCAAGTGGCAAAAGAACTGCAGGCGTTAAAGGAAGATTTAGAGGAACGCGGCTTTGAGGTTACGCTGGTTCCTAACCTCTGGATTCCTAAGCTCCGCGAGCTTGAGCCGCAGCACGATTTAACCATTTTTGCGTTCTACGAGGGCATTAACGGAACAGACGGTTCCTTTGCTCTTCATGGTGATACGGTGGTCAATATCTGGGCGGCACAGGCTTCCGACCCGTCAAAAACCATCATCGCCGGTTTCGGTTCGCCGTATTTCTATACACAGTATTTCCATCATATTGACACCTATGTTCACACGTATGATTATGCAAAACCAAGCCGCGAGGCGTTTGTTAAGGCTATTTTGGGTGAACTCCCGTTTGAAGGAATTTGTACTATTAATATTGAAAAAAACATCTGACACAGGGGGAAATGATTATGGCACACATTACAGACAGACTATATGAAAGAAAATGGGGTGTATTCAACCACTATCTCGCCGGCAGACAGAAGCAGGACTGGAACGCGAGAGTGGAGGGTCTTGATGTAAAGAAGCTCGCACGCAATCTCCATGAGGTTGGTGCAGGCTACTATTTCATTACCATTATGCAGGGCGGACGCTATATGCTGATGCCGAACAAGACCTATGATGATATTATGGGTGTTGAGCCGGGCGACTGCTGTCCGAAGCGCGATGTTGTTATGGAACTGGGGGAAGAACTTGCCAAATACGACATTGATCTCTATCTTTACTACACCGGCGACGGTCCGCACTTTGATGAAATCGGCTGGCAGAAATTCGGTTTCCGCTATGATATCGATGAAATCTGGACGCCGAACGGTCTCGTTCCGACCAAAGAGCCGATTACCAAGGACTTTGTTGATAAGTGGGCGGCAGTACTTGAAGAGTACACCCTCCGCTACAAGGATATGGTGAAGGGCTGGTGGATGGACGGCTTCTATGGAATTCAGTTCGGTTACACACCGGAGCTGATTCGTCCGTACTATGATGCAGTCAAAGCCGGTAATCCGAACGCAATTTGTGCGTTCAATAACGGTGTAAAGAAGCAGGCAGAGCGTTGGACGGAGTACAGTGAATTTGTTGCCGGCGAGTTTAACGATTATAACTATATCCCGCCGGAACGCTTCATTGATGGTGCACAGGCACACGTTCTCGCACCTTTGGGCGAAAAATGGTCTCGAGGCGATACCAATCGTTATGATGTGAACTTTATGAGTGATTATATTACCAAGGTTAACAAAAACGGCGGTGTTGTAACGGTTGAGATTCATATTGAGCCGGACGGTTCATTTACGGATGAACAATTCACGCTTCTTAAGAATCTGAAACTGTAATCGCGGAGGGACATATGAAACAGACGGTCTTTGTTCTGATTTATGAACACGCGGATTTGGTATGGAGAAGATGCTTTGCCAAAGATTTTGAATATGAGGGACAGAACTTTGTGTCTTACGCTAAACTTGAGGCATATTATATCCTCGAAAATATCCGTTTGTGTGACAAATATGATTTTTATAAATTTACGGTGGAGAGCGTTGCGATGCTCCGTAAATTCTTAGAAGACCATCCGGAATATGAAGAAAAGGTAGAGACACTTGTGAAAAGCGGGCGCCTCTACATTCCGTTTTCCGGGGACAATATCGTGGATTCTAATATGGTCGAGGGTGAAAGTATCGTAAGAAATTACCTTTACGGCCACAACTATCTAAAGGAAAAATATGGTGTAGAGCCACAGCAGGTCACGAGAAATGATGCGTTCGGAAACTCGGCACAGCTTCCACAGATTATCCGTAAATTCGGGCGCAAGTGGGTCACAAATCTGACCTATAATAAGTGCGATAATCTGTACTGGAAAGGTTTGGATGGCAGCACGGTCTTAAACTATGAGCCGAAAATGCTTGCCTCCTGCGGCGGCTGGTATAAGTACCGCCCCTGTCCTGCGTGTAAGGGATATGAGGGCGAGGATTGCCCCGAGTGTAATAATCTGCGCATTGATATTGCTCACACGGAAGCAATGCGTGTAAAACCCGGAAAGCTTTCAGAATACGACGGCGCGATTCCGGGGTACATCTACTGTGGCGGCGAGGAAATTCTGCCGACCGAGGATGTCGTCACCTGGGTGCTCGAACATAAAGACGAGTATGATTTCCGTTTTATCGGTTTCGATGAGTATCTTCCCTACATTCAGGAAATGCTTGACCGCGTGGACGAGGTAAAAGATGACGAGCTTCATTCCTCGTGCGAGGTCAATGTCAATAACTCGGGCTGCTTTGTGACGAGAATTGAGACCAAACAGGTGGTCCGCAAAAACGAACAGGAAATTCTGGCGGCAGAAACGCTGCAGCTCTTAAAATGCTTAAAAGACGGAAGCTATCCGACCGAGAACTTCCGAAAACTGTGGGAAAATATGTTCTTTACCATTTTCCATGACTCCATTACCGCAACGCATATTGATGCGGCAAAAGAAGAAATTATGGAGGCTAGCCGCGCGGTTTCGAATGAGGCAGTTCGTTTGCAAACGGATGCCCTTTTGACGCTTTCGCAGGACGAAAAAGGCTGTGTTACCATCTATAATCCTTACGGGCAGACGGTCAGCGCAGACGCCGTTGTTACGCTTTCATCCGATGAGGATGTTTGCCTTTTGGACGGCGAGGGCAATCGAGCGCCAATCAAGGAGTTCCAAAGAGATGGTGATGTGGTAACACTTACTGTTTTTGTTAAGGATTTAGGTGCATTTTCCGCACGCAAATATCAGGTCGTTCAAGAGGTATATCAGTCAGAAAAGGTTACACTGTGCGAAATTGATGAATTCCGTGGTGCACCGATTCTGACCAATGATGTGGAAGATGCCATTGCCACCGATGAAAAAGGCGAGCAGACGGTCATTGAAAATGAGTATTTTCGCATTACTGCAGAAACGAGCGGCGTGGTAGAAATTTTCGATAAAACGCTGGGCAAGGTCATTTCTGAGAAAGGAAAATACGGCGTTTGTGAGTGGGTTTTAGAGCATGACGAGGGCTCCCCTTGGGCAACACACTCGGTGGATATGCATCGGATTCCCCTCGGAAAGAGCACGCATCTTGTTTCCGTCGAGAAAACAGCGGATATGCAGAAATTGAATTTCTATGTCTGTCCCCACGATGTGGAAGCAAACAGCGTGATGGGTCTGCGCATCCATTATTCCGTGATGTTGCTTGCCGGTTGCGATATGGTTAAATTCAGCGCAGATGTATTCTGGCATACGCAGAGCTACCGTTTGCGCATTGCAGTACCAACGCTTGGCGAGGCGAAACATTTTTACGAAATTCCCTACGGCGTGCTGGAAAGAAACCCGTATGAGCCGAATATTATGCGTCCGGACGGCAGTATTAACTGGGCAAGTGCCGCTGGGGATTATCCTGCGATTCATTGGGCGGGTACGCAGAATGAGGACTATAGCCTTGCAGTATTTAATAAGGGAACGCCATCGTATCAGGTGGATGACGATTCCGTGATTTATTTGAGTGTGCTGCGGAGTCCGTCGCTTGGCTCTTATCTGTATTCTCCGAGAGAGTATACGATGACGGCGTATGATGGAATGCGCGACTCTGGCGACCATCATTTTGAGTATGCCATCAAGGCATACCGTGAGGGCTTTGATAAGAATAGCGCTGTTACAGACGGTGTTTCTTATCAGGCAAAGTTGGTTACGAGCGAGGGCATATTTGAGCCATGCGCACTCCCAACGCTTTCTGCGGAAGATGCAAGAATATCTTCGGTAAAGCGTTCCGAGGATGGTCGAGGCATCATCGTAAGAATCTGCGAGTACCACGGAAAAGCGGCGAACGGTGTACTTCATCTGCCGAAAGAGCTTTCCGTATCCGGTGCTTGGATTACGGACCTAAAAGAGGATACAGAAAGCGCGCTTACCATCGCGAATGGCGAGATTCCGCTTTTTATCAAACCTTATGAAATACTGACCGTGTATCTTAAATTATTATAATTTCAAACAAAAATCCACTCCGGAAAAGTCCGGAGTGGATTTTTGTTTGGTGCAATTATTTTACTAAGTAAAATGTCTTCAGAAGACTGCTTGCTTCATCAGGTGAGGTCGAGGAAATGGTTACGTTGGCAATATGAGTACCTAAATCAATCAAAAATCCCTTTTGATAGATGGTGATGCTGTCGGTATTTCCCACAATGTTGTAACCGGAAAAGCTTTTCTGACCGACGGTGCATTTCTCTTTATTTACCGAGAAGCTGCTATAGGTGTTCGTCAGAACGTTGTTTAAGTTATCTACCGTTTTTTCATAAATTGCATCGAAACTTGTATTTTTCATTGTATCGCTTTTCTTTTCGACCATCAGGCTGATGTTGGAGCCGGTCGTGGTATCAATCATTAAGACATCACAAAAGGCATTTAAGTTCTCAACGCCATTTTTTAAGTCGGCTGCACTGTAGCCGGTCAGGGATTCGATTTCCTCATCGCTGGCTGCCTCCCAGTTTGCGCTCGGCGCCTTAAAACCGAGACCGACAAAACTGCTTTCATAGGTCGTTCCGCTGACGGTTCCGCGCGAAGCCGGCTTCGGCTGATTTGCAAGGAAGTCTGCCGCATCCTGACCTAAAAGTACGGTGTTGTTTGCACCATCCCAGGCGATTTCAACACCCAGGAGATTACTGATGGCACGCACCGGAAGATAGGTCGAATCGTTATAAGTAATCGGGTATACTCTTGTGCCCTGCGCATCCGCCATGGTCTGCGCCTCGCCGTCATATTGTACAGTAATGCCGTAGTTTAAGAAAGCTTTGATTTCTTCTAAATTTCCTGCAGCAACCGCACCGAGACAAAAGCTTGCTAAAATCAAAAGAGCAAGAAGTAAAACGCGTAATTTCTTCATAGGAAAACCCTCCAAATTATTTTTTATAATTTTATTTTATCATAGGAGAAAAGGTGCTGTCAATAAAGGCAGATATTATATTATTGTTACAAATAAAGCGCAAGATATGGAAAGTTTATTGCAATTTAGTCTATTGACTAATGATAAAAATGTGATAAATTAAATTTAGGATAAAATGTGGAAGCGTATGCACGAGAGGAGAAAGAAGATGGCTGTCAGTATTGTATTGCCTTATCAGGAAGCCGGGAAATATTATGCGCGCTGGGCGCACGAAGAGCAAGCGATTGACTTTCAAAAAGAGAGGGAGCGCGCGAAGCGTTGTCGTCTTTCCTATGCAGCAGAGGAGCTTTTCATCTATCTCGAGAAGATGGGAATCAAAGCGCAGGTATCAAACCAAACAGGCGATGAAAATATTATTCTCCTTTGTGAGGATGGCGAAACAGAAGCCTTTACCATTGAGCAGGACGGTAAGGATTTACTATTAAAAGGTGACTCGGCACGAGGACTTTTGTATGCCGTATATGAGCTTTTGGAGGCACAGGGCATCCGTTGGTATGCACCGAAAGAGGAGTTTGTTCCGCAAAGAGAAAACCTCATAATTCCAAAGTGCGGACATTTTGTGTATGATATGCCGGACGGCAGGGGTTTTCATTTCGAGGGACTCTTAAAAGAGTCGGAGAGTTTTCTCATCTGGATGGCACGAAACCGTTTGAATCTGCATGCCTGCCACGCGCACACAAAGAAACTGCAGGAAAAACAGGGCTTTACCTTTAAAACGGGCGGGCATATTTTTACAAAACTTTTAGACCCGAACAATATTACAGAAGACGGCAGAACCTATCTCGATGCGCACAAGGACTGGTACGGAAAACGCAAGGAAGAAATTACGGCGGAAAATGCAATTCATGTACAGTTTTGTGTCACCAATACGGAGCTTTTAGATGCGCTGTCGGAGCTTGTAATTTCAAAGCTCAAAGGCGACTGGAAAAACGAGGACATATTAGAACTTGCCGGCTTTGACACCTGGGGCGCAAGCTGTGAATGTGAAGAATGCAAAAAGCTGGGTAACGGTGCAGACAGAACGCTTCATTTTCTGTCGCATATCCGCAAGCGAATCGATGAGGCGACCGAAAGAGGAGAGCTTCAAAAGCGCGTTCGACTTTCCTTTGACGCTTATGAGGGAACGGATACTTTAGAGGCACCGGAAAGGAAAGTACCCCAAAACCTTATTGATGCGGGAGATTATCCTTTGTACTGTCCGATTTTAAGATGCTATCATCACAATATTGATGATAACTCCTGTGATAAAAATAAAATATACGACCGCACGATTCGTGCCTGGGAAAAAACTGGGATGAAGCTTGCGATGAATGAATACTACAGTGTCTCAAAGTATGAGGATTTGCCGCTTTTATTTACCGAGCGAATGAAGTATGAAATTCCTTATTATATTGAGCGCGGAGTAACAGAGATCCAGTATATGCATACCCCCATACTCGAATGGGGCGTGCGCAGTCTGTCGCAGTATTTGTATGCAAATTTAAGCCGTGACAGAAATTGCGATGCGGACTTCTTAATTGAAAAATACTTTGAAGATGTATATGGCATCCACGAAAAGAAAGCGAAAAAAAGCTATGCGCTGATAGAAGAGGCAACGAGCCTTTGCGGCTCATGGCGCAACTGGTTTGAAACGAGTATCTTAACGCATCTTTGTGAGTGGGACGGATGCGCGCCGAAAGAACCATTTTATCGGGAGTCACATCTGGGCGAGAATGCCGTGGCGATGGGTTATGAAATGGTAGAAAAACTGAGTGAGGCGCTTTCCACTCTGCGCACGATTAAAAAAGACGCGCTCAAAACGTTAGACCCCGAAATCTTTACAGAGGATGGTCTCGCCTTAAACCCCATCGAACAACAGAAAAGACGGGCAGGCTCACAGCTCCTTAACAAAGTCAACGAAGACATCCGCGGAGTAAAATACGGGCTTGATGTCTTTCGTCTGATGGTGCTTTGCCTTGACTATTATGAGGCATTGTACGAACAAAGAGCGGATGCAGAGAGTTTAGTGCAGAAAATCGCAGAACTTGGTGATGCGATGAGCGAATACACCGTGGGCATCAACTATGCTGCATACACACCCGATACGGAAATCCGTGATGCACTGTTGCGCTCACAGCTGAAGAATTTATACTATAAAATCATTGCAAACCATAAAGGAGATTTGTTATGGAACTGAAAAAAGACAAACTGACAGTCAAGATTTTTGAAACCCGCGACGCAATGGGCGAGGCAGCAGGAACGGAAGCGGCGGCGAAAATCCGCGAGCTGATTGAAAAAAAAGGAGAAGTCAATATGATTTTTGCGGCAGCACCGTCGCAGAATGAGACTCTTCGCACGCTCGTATCCGCCGAGGGCATCGACTGGACAAAGGTCAACGCCTTTCACATGGATGAATACATCGGTCTTTCTGCCGATGCACCGCAAGGGTTTGGCAATTTCCTAAAAGAGCGCCTGTTTGACCTGCTCCCGTTTCGCAGTGTGCAATATATTTATGCCGAGGGCGAAACGGCGGAAGAAACCATGGAAAGATATACGCGACAGATTTCCGAGCATCCGATTGATATCGTTTGCCTCGGTATCGGTGAGAACGGTCACATTGCGTTTAATGACCCGTGGGTTGCGGATTTTAATGACAAAGAGGTCATTAAAAAGGTGCCGCTGGACGAGGTGTGTCGTCAGCAACAGGTCAATGACGGATGCTTTGAAAGAATCGAGGATGTGCCGAAGTATGCGCTGACTTTGACCGTTCCGACACTTTTTAACGCCGACTACTTATTCTGTACCGTACCTGCAAAAACCAAGGCAGAGGCGGTTTATAATACGGTGAATTGCGAAATCAGCGAGGAAGTGCCTGCAACGATTATGAGACGGCACGAGAACGCTGTGATGTACTGTGACCGTGATAGCGGAGCAAAGCTATTGTAAGGAGAAGTAGTATGATTACGAAGATAAAAAACGGAAAGCTGTTGCTACCTGACGGCATTTGCGAGAAAAATCTGTATTTTGAAAACGGCACCATTACGGCGATTACCGAAGAAGAGCTTCCGTTTGATGCGGAGTATGATGCAGGTGGTAATTTCGTTTCGGCAGGATTCATTGATATTCATGTCCATGGTGGCGCAGGTTTTGAATTTGTTGATGCGACGAAGGAGGCGCTTTGCGCGGCGGCAAACATCCATGCGGCGCACGGAACAACGACCATTTATCCGACTATTTCCGCCTTTGATTATGAGAAAACGGCGGCGGCTCTTTCAGTGCTTGAAAGCTATAAAGATGATGCAGATGTTTTACCGCATATCTACGGTGCACATTTAGAGGGTCCCTACTTTTCCCCAAAGCAATGCGGCGCACAGGACCCGACCTTTATCCGGGAGCCTGAAAAAGAGGAGTATGAGCGCCTGTATGCCAAGTACGGAAATCTCATCAGCCGTTGGAGCTATGCACCGGAGCTTTCCGGCGCGGACCGGTTTTTAGCATTTTTACAGGAAAAAGGAATTGTCGCTTCTGCCGGCCATACCGATGCGGAATATTCCCATATCTTATCCGCATACGAGAATGGAATGAGGCTCATTACGCATCTTTATTCCTGCACCTCGACCATCACAAGACGCGAGGGCTTTCGCGTGCTTGGCGTTATAGAGTCGGCGTATCTCTTGGACGAGATGGATGTAGAAACGATTGCGGACGGTTGTCATCTTCCGCCGGAGCTTTTAAAACTCATTTACAAAATCAAGGGCGAGAAGCATATGTGCCTGATTACCGATGCCATTCGTCACGGCGGAATGGAAAACATTGAAAATGAGACCTGTGAGAATGGAAATGTACCATATATCATCGAAGATGGCGTCGCAAAGCTTGTTGACCGCAGCGGTTTTGCGGGGAGTATCGCGACAGCAGATACCTTAATCCGCACCTGTACGAAAAAAGCGGGAATTTCCCTTTTGTCAGCAGTGAAAATGATGACGGAAAACCCGGCGAGGATTATGGGTCTTACCCGAAAGGGGAGACTTGCGGAAGGTTTTGATGCCGACATTGTCATTTTTGATGACGATATCCGCATCCAAAAAGTGTATATTGCATAAAAAAGGCATCATATCACTATTTGCCTAAAATAGTGGTATGATGTTAATTTTTTGGGCTTGTCTTATGGTTGTCGGGGTGATATAATTAAAAAAATTTATAAAAATTATGGGTGGAGGATTCATATGATTTTTGAACGTTACGACCGAATTGTATTTGCAGGAGATTCCGTAACAGATATGGGAAGTCAGCAACCGGTGGGCGAGGGCCTGTTTGAGAATGTGGGCAGAAGCTATGTCCGCGTTTTAGAAAATATGTTTGCAAGCTATTACCCGGAAGTGTTTTTAAGAATCACCAATGCCGGAATTTCGGGTAATACCAGTCGTGATTTATTGGAACGCTTTGACCAGGATGTCGTAAGTCTCAATCCGGATTGGGTATCCATCTGTATCGGTATCAACGACGTATGGCGTCAGTTTGATTCTCCGGCGATTTTGGATTCTCACGTACTTCCCAAGGAGTATGAAAGTAACCTGACCAAAATGATTGAAAAGGTCAAGGATAATGTAAAGGGCATCTTCATTCTTTCACCGTATATGATTGAGCCACTTCGTGAGGATAAAATGCGAGCACGCATGGATGAGTATGTGGAAATTTGCCGTAAGCTTTCTAATGAATACGGCTGTATTTTTGTCGATTTTCAGAAAATGTATGAGGATTATTGCCAGATTCGTCATTCTGCCTATATTGCCTGGGACAGAATTCATCCGAATCAAATCGGCGCGACCTTAATGGCAAAGGAATTCTTAAAATATTGCGATTTTGACTATCATCATGAGAAATAAAAAGAAGAGACAGTCTAAACAGACTGTCTCTTCTTCATTTTCATCCAGTTATAATAGCCATAAAGGTCGTTAACCAAAAACAGGGAAAAGCAAAGGGCAACCGATAAATACGAAATATCTGATATCGTAGCGAGGACTCATAAGCCGATTAACACAATGTCGTTGGCTGCATACGCGATGGCGTAATAGGGACTTCGCTTGTAGGAAAGCGCCGCAGCAATAAAGCTTGTGGTAACGGAAAAGGTACTCAAAAGCAGATTTGCGGTATTGAGTGCTTTTAGGATAAAGTAAAAGAGGACGGTAACGCCAACGGACAAAAGAAGAATTACGAGGATGTCTTTTTTGCTGACGTCGTTTACGGTTACCTCAGCTTTGTTTCCTTTGTACGGGTTACGAAGCCAGGAAACCAGTGCGACCACTGCCATTGGAAGCGACATTCCGAGATAGGTAATCGTTTCGCCGTAATAGGCATAGGTCAAAGATATAATGCCGTAAAACAAACAGAAAACAACCATCAAAAACGGACCCATGGGGTTTCCCTTGGCACAAAAGATGAGCGAGATGGTACCGACCAAAGACGAAATCAGATTGACGTAATTTTCGCGGTCGAAAAGCACGAACGTGACAATAATCAAAAACCAGGAGCAGAACCACAACAGACGCTCTGCAATGGTGAAATAGCGGAAAAAAGAAAGTAGCTTTTTCATCATATCCTCCAAACAATAAGCTTCATACCAAACAAAGCTATTATACCTTTTGGGGCAGGCAAAGTCAAGGAGATTATTGGGTAGAATGAGCTTTGTTCTGTCTTTCTGTCAAGATTGACCTTTCTTTTCCTTTGTGCTATAATAAAAGGACTTGACAGAGTAAGGATGGAGCGTATGAATAAACAACAGACATTAATTAAAAATTACAGGGATAAGCTGCTTGGTCTGCATTTGGTTACGGTAGCCATCGTATCCTTTTGCGAACTGCTTGCCTACCTGATTTTTTTGTGGAGAGGTGTGTATACACTTTCTTTTGCCTGCGACTACCTCTGGCTGTATGTGGTGTTGCCGATTGTGCTGAATTTCGGGGCGCATATTGTGGCGCGGAAAATTGTAAAACGAGATACTGAAAGCCATGAAGTCAAAAATGCCGCGGTGGTGTATGCGACGCTTGTTACGGCTGTTTTGGTTTCGGTGCTTCACCGTGAATTTACTGTAACAGCCTGCGCCTTTGTGTTTCCGATGATCCTGTCGGCATTATTCAGTGACCGAAAACTGTTAAACAGAAGCCTCATTGTTTCAGTGCTCTGCGTCGTTTTAACATTGGCGATTCGGACGCTGGAACAGCCGATTGATTTAGAATATGTGATTACAGGGCTTGCTCTTTTTGGCTTTTTAGCGGTTTCGTATCTGTCGGGCAGTATCGTGATTGAAAATTCCGAGCTGAATTTGTTTGTGATTGAGAATCAGGCGATGACCAACACCCGCCTTCGTAATAAAATCAAAAAAGACCCGATGACGAACCTTTATAATCACAAAATGTTCTTTGTGGAGCTGGAGGCAGTAATCGCAGAATGCGAAACAAGCGGGAAAACATTTTGCCTTTCTATGTTTGACATTGACGATTTCAAAAAAATCAACGACGAACATGGGCACGACGGCGGCGACGAGGCCTTGCTTGCCCTTTCTAAAGTGATTCGAAGAAACTGCACAAACTCGGACGTTCCGTTCCGTTATGGCGGCGAGGAGTTTGCAATTTTGTTTAAGCAAAAGACAAAAGACGAAGCGTATGCGGTAATGGAAAAAATCCTCCGCGAGTTTTCGTCTATACGTTTTAAATTCATTGACCGACCACTAACATTTTCCTGCGGCATCGGCGTTTTTGAGCCCGGTATGACGAAAGAGGAAATGTTCGATGCAGCAGATGACGGGATGTATCAGGCAAAGCATAACGGAAAAAATCAGATTTATATGAAATAATCCTTGAAAAATCCATTTTTTTGTGATAGAATATGTAAATTGTAAAGGAAAAGTACATAAATAAAGGCGATGAGGAAGCAAAGTAAGTGCGCACTACCTAAAAAGAGAGGATTTCTCGGCGGCTGTGAGGAAATCCGGTTAAGGCGCAACTGAAATTTCACTTCGGAGCCGTGCGGTTGAACTGACAGTAGGCCGTGCCGTTTTGCAAACGTTATTAGCTAAAAAGAGAGCTTTGCCCTATCCGGCAAAGAATCAGGGTGGTACCGCGGATGACTCAGTCGTTCGTCCCTTGGGGACGAGCGGCTTTTTTATTTGCCGAAAATTGTAATGCAGGAAAGAAAGGAATGAATCGTATGAAAGAACAGCTTCTTAACATCAAAGAGGAAGCGAAGAAAGTTTTGGATGCAGCAAAGACTGCACAGGAACTGGAGGATGCGCGTGTCCGTTTCCTCGGAAAAAAAGGAGAATTAACCGCTGTATTGCGCGGGATGGGACAGCTCTCTGCCGAAGAGCGTCCGGTCATTGGTCAGATTGCCAATGAGGTGCGCGGCGAGATTGAAACCTTAATTGAAACGAAAAAGGCGTCCGTCGGTCAGCAAGAGCGCATGGCAAAGCTTGCGGCAGAAAAGATTGACGTTACGATGGCGGGAAAAGTGCCGCAGATGGGCAAGCGTCATCCGCTGACTTCGGTGCTTGATGAAATCAAGGAAATCTTTATCGGTATGGGCTTTTCGATTGCCGAGGGACCCGAGGTAGAGCTTGACTATTATAACTTTGAGGCATTAAACATCCCGAAAGACCATCCGGCGCGCGATACGCAGGATTCGTTCTATATTACGGAAAATGTCGTGCTTCGCTCGCAGACCTCGCCTGTTCAGGTGCGTGTGATGGAAAAACAAAAACCGCCGATTCGCATTATTGCACCGGGTAGAGTATATAGAAGTGATGCCGTAGACGCAACACACTCTCCGGTGTTTCATCAGATTGAGGGCTTGGTGGTTGATAAAGGAATTACGATGGCCGACCTTAAAGGTACGCTTGAAACATTCTTAAAAACACTCTATGGACCGGAAGCAAAAATCCGTCTGCGTCCGCACCATTTCCCGTTTACCGAGCCGAGTGCAGAGGTGGATGTATCCTGCTTCGTGTGTGGCGGTAAGGGTTGCCGTGTTTGTAAGGGTGAGGGCTTTATCGAGATTTTAGGTGCCGGTATGGTGCATCCGAAAGTGCTCGAGCGTTGCGGTATTGACCCCAATGTGTACAGCGGTTTTGCCTTTGGCTTGGGATTAGAGCGCGTAGTTATGCGCCGTATGAATATTGATGATTTGCGCTTGTTCTATGATAATGACCTGCGCTTTCTGAAACAGTTTTAAGGGAGGGAGATAGCGATGAAAATTCCAATGAGTTGGCTTTCAGACTATACTGATATTTCCGGGATTAGCCCCGAAGAATACAATCACGCCCTGACGATGACAGGCTCGAAAGTTGAGGGCATTGAAAACATCGGTGACAGCGTGCAAAATGTGGTAACAGCAAAAATTATGTCCGTAGAAAAGCATCCTGATGCAGACAAATTAAAGGTTTGCCAGGTGGATACCGGAAAAGAGCAGCTTCAGATTATCACAGGTGCAGATAACGTAAAACCCGGCCAGATTGTACCGGTGGCATTAGACGGTGCCATTCTGCCCGGCGGCGTGAAGATTAAAAACGGTAAGCTTCGCGGTCTTCCGTCTTATGGTATGATGTGTTCCTATGAGGAAATCGGTATGACAAAAGAAGATTTTCCGGATGCAGAGTACGGCATTTTAATCCTAGATGAAAATCTTCCGTTGGGAAAAGACATCCGTGAAGTCTTTGGTCTTAATGAAAATATTGTTGAGTTTGAAATCACCTCGAACCGCCCCGATTGCCTAAGCGTCATCGGTCTTGCAAGAGAAACGGCAGTCACCTTTGGTCGTCCGTTTTCGGTCAAAGCGCCCGAGGTCAAAGGCGCAGGCGATGATATCAGTAACTATATCAAAATCAGTGTAAACGATACAGACCTTTGTCCGCGTTACAGCGCAAAGGTGATTAAAAATGTCAAAATCGGTCCGTCTCCTAAGTGGATGGTTGACCGCTTAAAGGCATCGGGCATCCGCTCCATCAATAACATTGTTGACATCACAAACTATGTCCTTTTAGAGTACGGTCAGCCGATGCACGCGTTTGACCTTAACTATGTTAGCGGCAATGAAATTATTGTCCGCCGTGCAAAAGACGGCGAGGAAATCGTGAGCTTAGACGGCGAAACCAGAAAGCTCGATTCTTCGATGCTGATGATTTGTGATGCAAAAAACCCGTCTTGTATCGCAGGTGTAATGGGCGGAGAACATTCCGAGGTTACCGAAGAAACCAAAACGATTCTCTTTGAGTCGGCAAACTTCTTCGGCACCAGCGTCAGAAGAACCGCACAAAAGCTCGGTCTCCGTACCGAATCGAGTGCACGCTATGAAAAAGGACTCGATGCAAACAACACCATTCCGGCGCTGCTTCGTGCCTGCGAGTTGGTAGAACTGCTTGGCGCAGGTGAAGTGGTTGATGGTATGATTGATATTGACCATTCCGATAAAACCGAGAGAAGAATTGCGTTTGACCCGGCAAAAATCAATGCTTTCTTGGGCTGCGATGTAAAAGAAGAGGATATGGTAAAGAGCCTTACGGCACTTGGTTTTAAAGTAGAAAAGGATGAAGTTATCGTTCCGTCGTTTCGTGCCGATGTCGAGGGCTTTGCTGATGTGGCTGAGGAAGTGGTCCGAATTTTCGGCTATGACAAGATTCCGTCGACCCTGATGCGCAGCGAAACCGTTTCTGCGGTCAAAACGCCGAAACAGATGGCAGAGGATAAGGTTAGGGATATTCTGACCGCTTGCGGTATGTATGAAATTATCACTTATAGCTTTACCAATCCGAACTTGTTTGATAAGCTTTTGATTGATAAAGACAGCACGCTGCGTAATGTTGTAAAAATCTCGAACCCCTTGGGTGAGGAGAACTCCATTATGCGTACCACAGCGCTTTCCTCGATGATGGAAACGCTGGCAAGAAACGCAAACTTTAAGGCAGATAAAGCAAGACTGTTCGAGCTGGCAAAAATCTATTTGCCGGTTGAGGGAGAACAGCTCCCGAACGAAGAACAGGAAATTACGCTCGGTATGTTCGGTGCTTGCGACTTTTTTGACTTAAAGGGTATCGTTGAGGCGTTGCTTTTGGGAATGAATGTAGGAAAGGTTCGCTTTGTTCCGCTGACCGATGACCCGACCTTCCATCCGGGCCGTGCGGCAGAACTTTATATCGGAAACGAGAAGGCCGGTGTACTTGGACAAATCCATCCTGCTGTTTGCGATAACTATGATATCAGCGGCGAGGTTTACGCGGCACAAATCAGCTTTGAGGCTGTATTTGGCGGTGCAGCAAGCGAGAAACAGTATCAGCCGCTTCCGAAATATCCGGCGGTCGTTCGTGACCTTGCAATTTTGGTAGACGAAGCTGTACTCGCAGCAGAGGTAGAAGAAATTATTAAGAAAAAAGCAAAGAATTTGTTTGCAGGCCTTACCTTGTTTGATGTATATCAGGGTAAGCAGGTGCCGGAGGGCAAAAAGTCTATGGCATACTCCTTAACGCTTCAGTCGGACGAGAAAACGCTGACGGATGAGGATACTACCGGCGCGGTGCAGGAAATTTTAGAAGCATTAAAAAGCAAACTGGGTGCAGAACTCAGATAACAAGACCAAAAAAGGAGAATGGCATCGCCTTCTCCTTTTGCAATACCGTGGGGTGAATGTATGGAGCAGGTAGCTATTGTGCCGAAAAAGCTTTCGGGAAACTTAACGGTTCCACCGTCAAAAAGTGCGGCGCACAGACTTTTGATTTGTGCCTCTCTTTCTGCGGGCGAAAGCAGAATCGAAAATGTAGATTTGTCGCAGGATATTTCGGCGACGATTTCTGCTGCGCGTGCGCTTGGCTCACAAATCACGGAAACCGAAAACAGTTTTTTGTGCAAAAGAGGCGAGACTTGCTTTAGCGGAGAGACTTTGATTGATTGCGCAGAATCCGGCTCGACACTACGATTTTTCATCCCGATTGCTCTCGCCTTTGGTGGAAACTTTCGATTTACCGGGCGGGGCAGATTGTTTGAAAGACCGCTCGATAGCTATTTTGACATTTGCAGAGAAAAAGGAATTCATTTTGAAAAGGATGAGAGTGGAATACTTTTTTGTGGCAAGCTTTCCGGTGGAACTTACACACTTCCCGGAAATGTCAGCTCGCAGTATGTTTCCGGTCTTTTGTTTGCGCTTCCGCTGCTTTCGGAGGGCTCAAAAATAGTGATTACTTCGCCTTTAGAATCAGCGGCATATGTTGATATGACGCTTTCGGCACTTTCGGCGTTTGGTATTTGCATCGAAAATAAAGATTATCAGGAATTTTATATCCGTGGAGGGCAAAGCTTCAGAGCTTGCCAAATGGCAGTCGAGGGCGATTATTCGCAGGCAGCGTTTTATCTGGTGGCAAACGCCTTGGGGAGCGATGTCAGACTTTCGGGACTAGAAGAAAACTCTCTGCAGGGAGATAAAGCGATTACCGAGATTATCAAAAGTATGGGCACGCCGCTTTCGGCGCGTACGATTGATGTCAGCGGGGTTCCAGATTTGGTTCCGGTCCTTACGGTACTTGCAACACAGGCAGAGGGCGAAACAAAGCTTGTAAATGCGGCAAGACTGCGCATCAAAGAAAGCGACCGTTTGGCGACCATTACACAGGAACTGACAAAGATGGGTGCTGATATAAAAGAACTTCCCGATGCGCTCATTATTCGGGGGAAAACGAATCTTAGGGGTGCGGTCTGCGATGCGCACAATGACCACCGGATTGCGATGGCGATTGCGATTGCGGCAACCGTGGCAGAGGGAGAGGTTACAATCTCCGGCGCAAATTGTGTCAGAAAATCCTACGGAAAATTCTGGGACGATTATCAGAAGTTAGGAGGAATTATTCATGGCTGATACGTATGGAAAATTATTTCGCATCACCTTATTCGGCGAGTCTCATTCGGCGGCAATCGGTGTGGTGATAGATGGCGTTCCGGCAGGAATCAGCCTTGATTTAGACGAAATCGGGCGCGAAATGAGCCGAAGAGCACCGGGAAAGGATGCAATGTCCACGCCGAGAAAAGAGGCAGACATTCCGCAGATTGTCAGTGGATTTTTTGAGGGGAAAACAACGGGCACAGCGCTTTGTGCCATCATTGAAAATACAAACACACGCTCCGGCGATTATGAGCCGGACCTTCTTCGTCCTGCACACGCAGATTTTACGGGAAAGGCTCGTTATGAGGGATATAACGACTATCGTGGCGGTGGACACTTTTCGGGCCGCTTAACCGCACCGCTGGTCTTTGCAGGTGCAGTTGCCAAACAGTTTTTGGCAGGGTGCGGAGTTTCAGTTTGTGCCCATCTTCAGAGTGTTGCCGATATCTTTGATGAGCCGTTTGATGCCTGCGCACCAAAGATGGTTGAAAAGACGCTTTCGGCAAGGGAACTTCCCGTACTTGATGAGAGCGTCATAGAGCAAATGAAACAGGCAATTTTATCAGCAAAAGCGGACGGAGATTCCGTCGGCGGATGCGTCGAGTGTGCGATTGTCGGTTTGCCGGTTGGCGTTGGTTCACCATTTTTTGAGTCGGTGGAAAGCAGACTTTCTTCGATGCTGTTTTCCGTTCCGGCGGTTAAGGGTGTGGAGTTCGGGACCGGCTTTGCCATTTCCAAATTGCGCGGCAGCGAGGCAAACGACAGTTTTTATTTAGATAACGGAGAAATTAAAACACGTACCAATCATAACGGCGGCTTAAATGGCGGAATCACCAACGGAATGCCGGTGATTTTCCGTGCGGCAATCAAACCGACACCGTCGATAGCAAAAGAGCAGATGACGGTCAATATCGCGGAAATGAAAGAATGCAGTATGCGTGTCCATGGTCGCCACGATCCCTGCATTGCACATCGTGCGGTCTGTGTCATCGAGGCGGCAGCAGCGATTGTAGCGGCAGACCTTTTACTGGAGGCGAAAAGCTATGGAAAATAAAACAAAGCTTGATATGCTTCGGGAAGAAATCAACTCGATTGACCGTGAGATTGTGCGCCTTTATGAAGAGCGAATGAATGCAGCGCGTCAGGTAGGCAAGTACAAAAAGGAACACGGGATGGAGGTCTTTGTTGCCGAACGGGAAAAAGAGGTACTAAAAACCCGCAAGAGTTGGGTAGAAAATCCTGCGTACCAAATGGGCGCGGAGGAATTGTTTGAATGCCTGATGGGGATTTCACGTACGCTTCAGCACGAAACCGTGCCGCAAGAGGCACTGCCGTCAGGCGAGCCAGTTGAGAATCCCACAGTTGCGTTTAGCGGTGTTGCCGGCTGTTATGCCGAAGAGGCGTTGAAAAAATATTTTGGAGAAGATACCAAGTCCGTTTCTGTCGGCTCTTTTGAAGAAGTATTTACGGCACTTTCTTCCGGTCGGGCGGATTATGGGGTTGTGCCGGTGGAAAATACCTCAACAGGTGCGATTGACGATGTTCTGGATTTGCTGGGTACGGCGGGACTCTACATTGTCGGTCAGACGGTAATTGAAATTAATCATTGCCTGATGGGACTTCCCGATGCGGAGCTTTCCGAACTCCGTGAGGTGTATTCCCATCCGCAGGGGCTTTCGCAAAGCAGAGACTTTCTTAAGACATTAGAAAACATTAAGCAGATTCCGTACTATAATACAGCGGCGTCAGCCAAGCTCGTGAAAGACGAGCAGGACAAGAGCAAAGCGGCGGTCGCCAGCCGACACGCAGCAGAACTTTACGGACTTAAAATTTTAGCAGAGGGAATCAATCAGAAAGACAACAATCACACGCGCTTTGCGGTGATAGGAAAACATCTGGAAATTGCGGATGAGGCAAATGTCGTCAGTATCGAGCTGACCTTAAAGCACGAAAGCGGCGCCCTAAAGCGTGTGCTTTCACAGTTTGCGCAGGCAGGGCTGAATCTTTTGCATATTGAATCCCGTCCGCTTGCGGATAAGAATTTTGAATACCGTTTCTTTATTGATTTTGACGGAAATTTAAAAAATGACGGCGTGCAGGATGCACTCCAAAAGGCAAAAAGCGATTGCCTGACCCTGCGTGTTTTGGGTAACTACAAGGAAAATTAAGAGATGAGGAGGAAAGCGGATGGAACAAAAGAAAAATGTTGTTTTAATCGGTATGACCGGCGCAGGAAAAACGACGGTTGGTATCTCGCTTTCCTACCGATTAAAAATGCCGTTTGTAGATATGGATTCCTGGATTGAAAAAAAGGCAGGAAAATCCATCCCACAGATTTTTGCAGATGAGGGAGAAGAGGCATTTCGCGCGCTTGAGACCGAGGCAGCAAGAAAGCTGGGCGAAGAAAATGGAATGATTATTTCCACGGGCGGCGGCGTGGTAATGCGCCCGGAAAATATGGAACATCTAAAGAAAAATGCGATTGTCGTATATTTGAATCGCAGCATCGAGGATATCGTAAAAACACTTCGGATGGAAAAACGACCGATGCTTGCCGGGAAAACAGATACGCTTTATCCAATGTATGAAAAAAGACATCCGCTGTATCTTTCCTATGCCGATATCGAGGTAGTTAACCACAGCGATTTTAAGGAGGGCGTCGAGAATGTGTATCGCGCGCTTGCCGATAAACTTTGATGCACGAAGCTATTGACGATTGCGTATATTAGTGGTAGAATAATAATGGTTTTGTTTTAGGGCGAGGCGAAAATCCTCACCGGCGGTAATGAGCTTATGCTACGAGTCCGAGAGCCTTTTTGGTTGAGCAGGTGTGATTCCTGCACCGACGGTTATAGTCCGGATGAAGAAGACAAAATACAGAATGTATGTATTTCGCTCCCTTTGCAAAGCGCAAGGGGAGTTTTTTCATTCCTATACAAAACCTCAAAATTATGAGGAGGTTTGTGTGATGAGACAAATTAAAAGCGTCAGAAAACTGACAACCATGGGGGTATTGGCTGCCATTTCCGTTGTGCTTGTGGCAGTAGTGCATTTTCCGATTTTACCTGCCGCACCGTTTTTGGAGTATGACCCGGCAGATGTGCCAATCTTTTTGGCAACCTTTATGTTCGGACCAATGTCGGGACTTCTTTTGACGGTGGTAGTCAGCATCGTGCAAGGGGTGACCGTCAGCTCGGGTAGCGGCATCATTGGAATAGTGATGCATATTTTGGCAACCGGAGCCTTTGTTTTGGTTGCAGGTTTTATCTATCGGGCACGCCGTACCAGAAAAATTGCTTATCTTTCTTTGGCCTTAGGCGCGCTTACAATGACTACGGTGATGTGCCTTTGGAATGTGATTTTTGTACCTATTTTCACCCCGACAATGGACCGTACCGTCGTAATTTCCATGCTCCCGACCGTGTTTATCCCGTTTAATTTAATCAAAAGCGGCGCGAATGCCATTATTACAGCGGTACTTTATAAAAGTATTTCCAATCTTGTGTTCAGGGCAAGTGACGACAAAGAACTCACGCTTTAATTTTAGTACTTAAGAGGATGCAACTGCATCCTCTTTTTATTTTCTTTCTTGACAATGTCTGCGGGAAAGGATATAATAAAAACAGACACCCCCAGGGGGAGGGTATAAGAGGTGATTTTATGAAGCAAAAATTTACGGTTACGGGGATGACTTGTTCTGCCTGCAGCGCACATGTAGAAAAGGCGGTGCGCGCACTTTCTTGCGTGGCGGAGGCAAATGTCAATCTTCTTTTGAATTCTTTAGAGGTTACCTATCGGGATCAAGCAGAGACCGATGCGGTCATTGATGCGGTCGTAAAGGCAGGATATGGCGCTGCTGTTTTCGGGGAAGAGAAAAAGACCGGAGGAAAAGGAAAAACGGAAAAGGATGAAACACTTAAGAATGAAAAAAAACGCATCCTTTGGTCGCTTGCCTTTTTGCTTCCTTTGATGTATTTATCGATGGGGCCGATGCTGTCGCTCCCGATTCCGGGGATGCTTCTAGGTGCGGATGGGGCAGCGGCGTATCTTCTGACACAGTTTCTGTTGACGATTCCGGTCATTGTGTTTCACCGTCGGTTTTTTACGGTTGGTTTTCGCCGATTGTTTTCGGGGAGTCCAAATATGGATTCGCTCGTCAGCGTTGGTTCGGGTGCGGCACTTTTGTATAGCGTTATTATGCTTTATTTAGCGACGCTCTCTGCAGGAAATCACGAGCTTTTGCACACTTTGCGCCACGAGGTCTATTTTGAGGCAGCGGCAATGATACTTACGCTGGTAAGCGTGGGTAAGTTTATGGAAGCACGTCAAACGGGAAAAACCTCGCAGGCGATTCAGAGGCTCGTAGAGCTTACGCCGCCAACGGCGATTGTTTTGCGTGATGGCGAAGAGAAAGAAATATCGATAGATGAGGTTCGTGCCGGGGAGTTGTTAGTCATTAAGCCGGGAGCAAAAATCCCGGTTGACGGTGTAGTCCAAGAGGGCTTTGGTGCGGTGGATGAGTCTGCACTTACCGGTGAGAGTATCCCAGTGGACAAAACAGCGGGAGACGCGGTCACGGGAGGCAGTGTCAACCAATCCGGTGCTTTTATCATGCGCGCGGAGTGCGTGGGGGAACAAACGGTTTTAGCGCAGATGATCCGGATGGTGGAAAACGCAGCAGCATCCAAAGCGCCTGTGGCAAAGCTTGCAGACAAGGTCAGCGGCATTTTTGTTCCAACGGTGATTGCGATTGCGATTGTGACCTTTATTGCATGGCTTTTGCTCGGTGCGACGCTTTATTTTGCCCTTTCGTGTGCGATTTCTGTTTTGGTGATTTCCTGCCCCTGCGCTTTGGGCTTAGCGACACCGACGGCAATTATGGTCGGCATGGGAAAGGGAGCAGAATATGGCATTTTGTTTAAGAATGCAGAAAGTTTAGAGGCGGTTTCCAGTGTTCAGGCGATTGTGCTGGATAAAACGGGAACGGTGACGGAGGGGCAGCCGCGCGCAAGCGATGTGGATACCGATATGGCAGAGGAAGAATTTTTGCGCCTTGTTGGAAGTGGTGAGCAATTATCGGAGCATCCGCTGGCACTTGCGGTTGTGGAAAAATGCCGTGCAGAGGGCATCAAGCTATCCGCGTGCGAGGATTTTTATAATGAAACGGGTTCAGGAATTCGCGCGGTGGTCGATGGTAAGAAACTTTTGGTGGGCAACCGAAGTTATCTCTTGACAAACGGAGTGGATACGGATGCGTGGCAAGCCAAGGGAGAACGTTTGTCCAATGAAGGCAAGACCGTTCTTTATGTGGCAATTGATGGAAAAGCAAGCGGTTTGATTGCCGTGGCAGATCCGGTGAGAACAACCAGTCGGGAGGCAATCGCCAAAATGAAGAAAATGGGACTTTCGGTGGTGATGCTGACAGGTGACAATCGACGTACGGCAGAGAGAATAGCAGAAGAAGTAGGAGTTGACCGAGTGATCTCCGAGGTTTTGCCGCAGGACAAGGAAAGAGAAATCCGACGCCTAAAGGAGCAGGGAAAACAAGTGGCCATGGTGGGTGACGGCATCAATGACGCACCGGCACTATCCCGCGCAGATATTGGGTTTGCCATTGGTGCAGGGACGGATATCGCCATCGAGGCGGCTGATGTCGTTTTGGTAAGAAATGATTTATCTTCCGCTGTCACCGCAATCCGACTGGGAAAAAGCACAATGCGAAATATCAAGCAAAATCTGTTTTGGGCGTTTTTTTATAACTGTATCGTGATTCCCTTGGCGGCAGGGATGCTGTATCCGGTATTCGGGCTGACGTTAAGCCCGATGATTGGGGCACTTGCGATGAGCTTAAGCTCGGTTTCCGTGGTATCCAATGCACTTCGTCTGCGGTTTTTTCAGGAAGAAAAACATAAGCAGATAGAATCAGAATATATTAATAAAACAGGAGGAAAAACGATGGAAAAGAAGATGGTAATTGAGGGTATGGCATGTGCGCATTGCTCGGCGCGTGTAGAGCAGGTTTTAAATGCAATGGATGGCGTCAGCGCAAGGGTTGTTTTAGAAGATAAGTGCGCATATATTACGCTCGAAAAAGAGGTTTCGGATGAAGTGCTCATCGGGGCGGTTACTGAAGCAGGATATACCGTCGTATCCCTTTCGGTGTGAGTGATGAAGGCGGATAAGAAAAAGGTATGCCACCTGATAAAGACCGCAAAAGGACAACTGGACGGCATACTGACGATGATAGAAGAAAACCGCTATTGTATGGATATCTCGGCACAGGTTTTAGCGGTGGTGGCGGTCTTAAAAAAAGCCAATCAGGAGATTCTTTCCGCGCATATTGCAAGTTGTCTGGCAGAAACTTTAGCCAGCGGAAACGAGCAGGATGCGCAGAAGAAAATTGAGGAACTGATGGGCGTAATCGGAAAAATGTAAGGAGAGGTGTATATGTCAGATTGGAAAGAAATCAAAGCGGAAAGTATCGAAAAAACTCCGTTTGAACTGATTGGAAAGGACTGGATGCTGATAACTGCGCAAAAAAAAGACGGCAGCATTAATACGATGACGGCGTCCTGGGGCGGTCTTGGTGTTTTGTGGAACAAAAATGTGGCGTTTGTGGTCATTCGTCCCCAGCGTTATACCAAGGAATTTGTGGATGAGGCGGAAACTCTCTCTTTATCCTTTTTTGACGAGGAGTACAAAAAACAGTTGGGCTATTTAGGCAAGGTCTCCGGACGGGATGAGGACAAAATTAAAAACAGTGGATTAACGGTAGCAAATAATGAAACAGCTCCGTATTTCGCGGAGGCAAAGACCGTGCTTTTGTGCAAAAAACTGTTTGTGCAGGAGATGCAAAAGGATGCCTTTTTGGATGAGGCAATCATTAACAACTGGTATCCGGGGGAGGATTACCATATTCTTTATGTTGCGGAGATTGAAAAGGTGCTGGAAAAATAAATGAAAAAATCCTAAAAAACTTCTTGACTTTGTGAATCGAAAGTAGTAGAATAAAGTCATTAAATGCGTTTGAGCAGGAACAAGTAAGCTTTAGCGGAACCGAAAGAGAGTTGCCGGTTGGTGCGAGGCAATGGGAAAACTAAAGCCGAATACATCCTGCGAGCAGTGCACCGAACGAACTGTTTTTAGTAGGCTGCAACGGGTGTTCCCGTCACAGAACGAAGGTATTGTTTGATACCTGAAAAGGCCGCAGTTGTGAGACCGCGGTAAATTGAGGTGGTACCACGGGATTTATCTCGTCCTCTGTATTCTTTATCGGAATGCGGAGGGCGTTTTTTATTTGTGAAAACGCCCCGCATCGCCGAAATTTTAAGGAGGAAAACTCATGGAACAAACACAAATCTTTACACTGACGGCACTGTTTATCTATGCAGTCATCATGGTAGTGGCAGGCGTTGTCAGTTACGGAAAGTCAAAGACCTTAGACGGCTTTTTAATCGGCGGCAGAAATGTCGGTGCATGGATGACCGCTTTCGGTTATGGGACAACCTATTTTTCGGCGGTTGTCTTTGTCGGCTATGCCGGTCAACACGGCTGGAACATCGGTCTTGGCAGTATCTGGATTGGTGTCGGAAACGCAATTTTAGGATGTCTTTTGTCGTGGCTGTTATTTGCCAACCGCACCAGAAAAATGACCAAAAAACTGGACGCCAAAACCATCTCGGAATTTTTTGAAAAACGTTATGGTTCGAAAGGAATGAAAATTTTAGCGGCAGTTGTTATCTTTATTTTCCTTGTTCCGTATTCTGCCGCTGTATATAAGGGCTTAGGTTCTCTCTTCAGCGCAATATTCCCCGGAGTGGAGACTTGGGTATGGATGCTTCTTATTGCGTGCCTGACCGGTATTTATCTTGTCGCAGGCGGTTATATCGCAACGGCATACACTGATTTGGTTCAGGGCGTAGTTATGATTGTCGGCGTTGTATTGCTTGTCTGCGCAACGCTTGGCCACGAAAGTGTCGGCGGTCTTTCGGGACTCATTACAAATCTTTCGAATTTTGTGTCTCTGCCAAATGACCCCAATCCGACAAGCGGCGCACAGCTCACCAGTATTTTCGGCGGCTCATCGTTTAAGTTCCTTTGCTTTAATATTATGCTGACCAGTTTTGGTACCTGGGGACTTCCGCAGATGCTCGGCAAGTTTTATGCCATCAAGGACACTGGCGCAATCAAGCGCGGAACGGTTATTTCCACTGTATTTTGTATTATCATTGGTTGCGGCGCATACTTAATCGGCAGTACCTCGAGACTGATTCTCGGCGGCGTGCTTCCGGAGGGCGGAATCGACTCCGTCATTCCGACGCTTTTAATGGAAGTGTTAGGAAACGGCACACTTGGAATTATTCTCCTTGCGATTATTGTAGTTCTTCTTCTTTCGGCTTCCATGTCGACCCTGCAGGCGGTGGTCTTGACCTCTGCATCTGCAGTCTCAGTAGACCTGATTCCGTCTCTTAGAAAGAACGGAGTTAAGCCGGAACATCAGGTGCTCCTGACACGTATTCTGTGTCTTGTATTTGTGGCATGCTCATTCATTTTTGCAACTCAGAACATCCCAATTATTGTCAGTTTGATGTCGTTTTCCTGGGGTGTGGTTTCCGGTTGCTTTATCGGGCCTTACCTTTGGGGATTGTTCTCGAAAAAGGTTACCAAAGCCGGTGCGTATGCTGGTATGATTGGGGGGCTTTTAACGGTAGGAATTTCGACTCTCGTCATTACGCTCAGCTCTGATTTTTCTGCGGCAGCAGCAGCGTCACCGGAAATGGGTGTTTCGGCAATGGCTGTTTCGCTTCTCGTTGTTCCGATTGTCAGCGCATTTACCAAAACCCCTGATGCAAAAGCAGTAGAAACCATGTTTGAATCTTTCAGCGAAGAATAAAAATAGAACCCGTCGGCGAAAGTTGCCGACGGGCGTTTTTTGTTTTTTATAATAATTCTTTCCGGAGTTCCTCCGGTGTTTTGACAGAAAGCAGGGCAGGGGCAATATCCAAAACGGATTTTGCGCCGATGTCGCCTTGTTGATTTAAGCGGTATGCTGCGCGCGCATAGGAAACTAAAACGCTGGAGGTAAATTGCGGATTGGAGCCGAGCGTTAAGCCGAACTCAATAATCTGTGAGGTTTCTTCGTTTGCACCGGTTTTTCCGCTGCGAATCACAAAACCGCCGTGCGGCATCGCTTTGTGGTCGCGGGCAAATTCTTCCTCAGAAATAAAATGAACCGTCGTATTGTAGTCTGCGAAATAATTCGGCATTGTTTTGATTTCATTTTCGATTCTTTCCGCGTCTGCGCCGTCTTCCAAAACAACAAAGCATTCGCGCGTGTGCTTTTCACGGGTGGTAAGCGTCGGGTTTTCGCCGCTTCTTGCTTTATCTACCGCTTCGGGTACGGGAACGGTGTACTGAATGGCATTTTTTACACCGCTGATTCTGCGGATGGCATCGGAATGTCCCTGACTCACGCCCTTACCCCAAAAGGTATAGGTTTCACCACAGGGGAGAACCGCCTCGGAATATGCGCGGTTTAAGGAAAACAGTCCCGGGTCCCAGCCGACCGAAATAATACTCGTCTTTCCGGCATTTTTTGCAGCATTATCGACAGATGCAAAATATTCCGGAATTTTTGCGTGGGTATCAAAGCTGTCGATTGTATTAAACATCGAAGCAAAATGCGGACCCTGCTCGGGCAGGTCGGTAGCACTTCCGCCACAAAGAATTAAAACATCAATTTTATCTTTCATCTGTTCGGCGTCGTCTGCCGCATAAACAGGAACACCGCTTGCTGTTTTGACGGTGTTCGGGTCACGACGTGTAAAAAGCGCTACAAGCTCCATATCGGGATTCTGTGCAAGCGCCATTTCAACGCCACGTCCTAAATTACCGTAGCCGGCAATACCGATTCTGATTTTTTCCATAGTATAACCCTCCATATCCGTATTCTCTGCATCGGACAGAGAAAATATCCAAAAAATAACAAATAGTATTATATCATATGGCGAGGCAGATGTAAACAAAAGTTGGAAAAAAACAAAAAAACAGAATTTTGTTACCATTAGCGGAAGCAGAAAAAGCTTCCCGTAAAGGCTTCTTTCCGTTCACCCGTCGAAAAACTGCAAAGTTCAAAGTAAAGCACACACTCCATAAACTGAGTGTTTTATTTTGAACTGTAATTGCCAACGGTATTTTCTACGACCGCAGGAATACTCCAGTCGTAACTATTTAGCAGGCATTCTGCCTTTTTTTCGTCGCATTTTAAAATTTCACAAACAATGCCGATCATGCGCATTTTCAGCTTGTTGTTTGTCGGCTTTAAGTTCACCATCATATTTTCATACACATAACCGCATTGAATCATGGAAACCGTGGAAAGCATATTTAATACTAGCTTTTGTGCCGTGCCAGCTTTTAAGCGGGTGGAGCCAGTGATTACCTCAGCGCCGGTATCGGTACAAATGGAAATGGCAGAGAGGCGGTCTAGCATACTTTCTTCGTTTGAGGTGACTCCTATGGTTATGGCCCCTAACAAATTGGCATATTCCACAGCATTTGTGACATACCTTGCGTTACCGGCGGCAGAGATGCCGACTAAGACATCTTGCTTGCAAAAGCCATAGGATTTTAAATCCTCAATTCCCGCATCGGGATTATCCTCAACATTTTCCTGTGCCTGCTTCAGCGCAATATCACCGCCTGCGATGATACCGATAACGGTGTCGGGTTCAACGCCGAAAGTAGGAGGACATTCACAAGCATCTAAAACACCGAGTCTGCCAGAGGTTCCCGCACCGATATAAAAGAGGCGACCACCGGCCTTTAATGTATTTGTGATGGCATTGACTGCCTTTTCAATATGGGGCAGCTCGGCTTCCACTGCCCGTACCGCATTTTCATTTTCTTCGCTCATCACCTTTAATTGTTCCAGGGTGCTCATTTTGTGGATCTTCATTGTTTTAGGGTTACGCATTTCAGTTTTCAGCATTGTTTGTCTCCTTTTCATAATCGCTCGCAAAGTTTTCCTCTAACTTCTCTGAGGGGATCCCGCAAAGTTCAAAGCAAAGCACACACGCTCCATAAATGGGAGGCAAATTTGGTGTGATTAAGCAGAGGTTTTTGTTGAGTTGTTCTTTGATTAGCTTAAAATAAGGACTGTTCTTTGAAACAATCCCACCCGAAATGACAACATCGCCGGAATAAGCATACTTAGCAGCTGCGAAATTTACGCGATCTGCAAAGGCATTTGCGTTACTGACCATAATCTCCGCCGCAACTGCATCTCCCATTTGATATGCTTTAAAAACCTCGACCGCAAAGGATGCAATAAAGCTTTTGTCTTCTGTGTATAGGCGGGTAATGCTATCCCAGATGTTCATGCCGAGGCGATCTTCAATCAGTTCTGTCAGCAACGTTTTCGGACCAATTCCGTCGTTTTCTGCAAGGGTTGTAGCGATCGCATCGCGCCCGATATCAAAGCCGCTTCCTTTGTTATCAAACAAATATCCCCAGCCACCGACACGGTGCAAGGATTTTCCCTCGATGATACACACATTTGAGCCGGTACCGCAGATGGCTGCGATGGAGCGTTTACCCCGTGTTGCGCTCGCAGCAACGTTAAATATATCACTCCGGCACTCAATCCGGATGTCGGGATATTGATTTTTTAAGAAAGTATCAATTATTTCTGCGTTGTTGCCCGAGGCGTATCCTGCCATTCCGCAATAGATGCCGACAACATCGTCTTTTGAAAACATCAGGCTGTCAATGCCCGTTTTTAAAATCTCACAGCAACGTTCCTTTTCGTAAATGTTGGGGTTAGAGCCGGAAAGCACCAAACGTTTTTTGATGTTTCCCTTTTCAGAAATCAACACAAACTCGGTTTTCGTACCGCCGCCGTCAATGGCAATCATCAGGCGCTCTTTTTGGCTTTTATGGTTTAACAGCTCATCAATCGAAACGCCTAAAATCTCGGCGAGCAGGCAGAGATTTTGTACATTGGGCATGGATTGCCCCTGCTCCCACTTCGAAACCGACTGGGGGCTGATATACATTTTATCCGCAAGCTCCCACTGCTTGATGCCGCTTTTTAGGCGGTATTTATGCATATTTTCCGCAAACGCTTTCATATCAAACATGGTCATACTCCCAAACTTTCACTTCGTATTTGTTGAGGCTACCTTCGATGGTGCACAGATCGCCGCAAATCGTAAATCCTTCGGGTAGATTTGTTTCGCTTATTCCATATTCGGCGCAGTTCACTGACAGTGTGTATTCCGCCTCATCTTCTGCATAGTTAATGGCAAAAATATAAGTTTTTTGACCGTTTCTTTGCCTCCACCCACCGGCTAAAACATAATCGCATACGATTTCACCGTCAAACCAAAGCCCCGCGCCCGTTGTCAGCTTTTCTAAGTTAGTGGTAACCTTCGGCGGACGAAGCATCGAAAAACCGTTAAATACCTCCGTGTATTTATATCTTTCGTTGACGATTTTCTTTAAGAATTCCATATGCTTTTCGGAGTAGACAATGTCTGCTTTCGACCAGCCAATCTGCTGACCGTAGAGGAACGACTTCGCACCGCAATATTTGAAAAACTCAAAATCATCTTTTTTCGCGCCGTTGGTGTTTCTGCCGAGCATCTGAATATATCCTGCATAAACCGTCGGATACGCAGGAACCTCGCCGGCGCCGACCCACATCCAAGTCAGAAAACCGTCAAAGCTTTTCATAAAGGCTTCGGAATTACATTCAGAAAAATTGAAGTTTTCTTCTGGCTTTTCTGCATTGATCATCTTCATCATACGGTTATGACCTTCGACCCAATAGTTACCGCCACCGGGTAGGTGCGCGTGCTCCTTACTGAAACAGGGATAGCCTTCAACGGCAGCTACCTGATCATAATAGATGCCGTCAACGCCCAGAGTGCGCTCTACATCTCTTGATAAAGTACGCATCATTTTACGCCACTCAGAAGAAGCACCGCATGCCATTGCCAGCTGACAGCTTTTTCCGCTGACCGTTGTTTGCGGATATTCCTGCAAGACGAAAGTGTCGTCTTCCTGTATCTGCACATTCTTACAACCCGTGTTTTCAAAATTGATTTCGTGCCCTGCGTCTTTGTCATTAATTTCCCACGCGAGAGCGTTGGTATAGGGCAATACATAGACGTTATTTTCCTGCAGCTCTTTGATGTGGTCAGTAAATTCTTTTTTGGCAGGAAGAAAATGAGGATATTCGATATTAAACGGAATTTCGTGCCAGTTATACACGTGGTATGCAATCGGGACCCCTAATTGCTTTTGCAATTCAATCGGGGCTTGGTACCAGTATGATTTTTCATAGATATCGCTTCCCGCGCTTAAGGATGCAGGTTTATTGTCGCGCTGCGATTCGCTGTTGGGAATATAATCACAAATCCAGAACGGCACATGCTTAAAACGGTCAGGCGTGTCCGGTCTGCCGTTTTCGTCAATCTCCGGAAGCCACTTGGCTTCATGCCTTACAAAATCTGCGTAAATCAGCGAGGCATCATACCAATCGCCATCTAAAAAGCGCCAATGACACTTGCCGGATGCCTGAAAGGAGTTTGCCGAAAGGCTCGCGCCAATGCCATAAAACTCTGCATTTAAGGTGCAAACACCATCTTTGGAGGCACATTCAAATCGCTTGGATGCAGCTTCACCATCTTCAATGCCGATATAAATACCGTTCTTTTTGCCGTAAATAGCAAAATACTGCATACAAAAACCCCAGTGTGGGTAGATGCCATCCTGATAAAAATCCTTGTTTGTTGCGTCATCAAATACGCGACCGCACCAATAGGGGATGAAATAGTCAAGCTTTTCTCCCGTCATTTTTGGGGTTGGATATGTAAGCTCCATTACGGAAAAATCACTGTTGTTATTGATGACTTCAATGCTCCATTTTACGCCGTCGGAAAGCTTACGCGCTTCAACAAAAACGCCGATATCGTTCATCTTTTCGGGCGTTAAAAAGCAAAACTCGGTGACAGAGGCACGTTTTGTAGCCCGAACCTTTCCCCATCCGCTTTCCGAGCTTATATGTTTGCTTTCGCCCGTCGCGATATTTTTGATTCTCATCCGAAATATCGGTTCAGAAAGAAGACGAACTTCACCAAAATTTCCGCTTTCTATTACTGCGCCGTCAGAGTCTGTGCGCACATTGATTTCGTAATTCGACATTTTTAACGTGTGTATCATAAAATCACGCTCCAAATTCCTTGATAATACAACTATAGCACGTTTCATATCTTGAATCAATATTCAATCAGTTGAAAGTCATGCATTTTTCCAAATAAAAACAACTGCTAGTTGTTTTTCGTAAGTTATTTTTCTATTAATATATATAATAGCATTAAAGTGCTATATTTGGTTATGATTGTCCTGCTGTGGAATGTTGACATGGGAAATCTTGTTTGCTAAAATAAAATCAAAAGAGAAAAAACCGCGCTGTTGCCTTGTGCGCAGCCCGAAAAGAGGAGACGGTTTTATGTTTACACCTGATATGATTTCAACTTTATATGTTTCAAAAGAATTTGGAGATGATCGGGCGAGCTTTGGCTTCAGCCCGGAGAAAAAATACCGCGCAGAGGGACCTTTAAAAACCTTGGAGCAGGCTCTTTTTTATATTACGGAGCTCCGCCTAAACGGACACGATCAGCCAATTACGATTGTAATGATGGATGAAGAATATGAGATTTCAAAGCCGGTTGTTTTAACACCGGAAATGCATAGCATTACCATTAAACCATACACCAAAACGGTGTTCAGTGGTGGCTTTACCATCAAGGGTTTCAAAAAAGACGTGTTTAACGGAACAGAGTGCTTTAGCGCTTATGTTCCGGAAATCAAGGAAAAGGGCATTTGGTTTACCGACCTTTATGTAGACGGCGCGCGTGCGCAGTTTACAAAGTATCCGAAAAAGGGAACCTTAGAGCCTTCGGAAGTGGAGACGGAGGAAGACTGGCTGCATACACCGGTATCCTGGTTTAAGACGCAAAAAGAAGATTTGGAAACCATTTCAAAATTCAGGAATTTTGGGGACTGCTTTATCAGCTATAACCATTACTGGATTGACGAGCATTCTCCGATTAAAAGCTATGATTTGGAAAGCGGAAAAATTGAGTTTGAGTATCCGTCGAGATTTTCGCTTTGCCCCACGCAGCCGCATACAGCCCTGCACTACATCATTGAAAATGTGGCAGAAAGCTTTGAAAACCCGAATGAGTGGTATTTAGACCGTGAAACTTCGATGGTGTATTATATACCGCGAAATGAAAATCAAACACCGGAGAATATCAAGGTTGTTGCGCCTCTGACCGACAAACTCTTCATCCTGCAAGGCAAAAACGAGAATAAGCTGTCCTATGTGCATTTCGAGAATCTTGATTTTGCTTATACCAAGGGCGACTATAAGAGCGAATTTGTTGACCCAAAAACGGGCGAGCTAACTTACCGGGCATCGGATGCACAGTCTGTTGCACAGGCACACGGTTCTATCGAAATGTTCCATACCAAAGGCTGTTGCATCGAGAATTGCAATTTATATTGTCTGGGTGTTCATGCCGTTACCGTGAATGAAGGTTGCAGCGGAACGAAACTCTGCAACAACCATATCTACGATATCGGTGCCGGTGGCATTAAAATCGGCGGCGAGGGCTACCTCTTTGATGCAGAAGGAAATGCGACCCTCGATGACCTTAATCAAAACAGCGGCAACTTTGTGAAAAATAACCGCATAGAGCGATGCGGCAGACGCTATTTTGCCGGTTGCGGTATTTTGGTGAAGCATTCGTTTGAAAACTATATCGGACATAATGAAATATCTGACCTGTATTATACCGGTATTTCGGTCGGTTGGGTATGGGGTTATAAGCCTTCCGTCACGCGTGATAACCTGATTGAAAAGAACCTGATTTACAATATCGGCATGGGTGCACTTTCCGATATGGGTGGTATTTATACTTTAGGCAAGCAGCCGGGTACGGTCATCCGCGGCAATGTGATTCACGATGTTACAACCTATGACTACGGGGCATGGGGTATTTATTTGGATGAGGGTTCAAGCTACATAACAGTAGAGAAGAACCTCTGTTATAATATTGGAAAAAATGGCTTCAACCAGCACTTTGGTCAGATGAACACCATCCGTAACAACGTGTTTGCTAAAATGGGTCATTGTGCAGCTCGTGTTTCACTCTGGCATATCAATAACCGAGCTATTTTTGAAAAGAACATTTTGGTTACGGACGGAAAATCGTCCTATTCTTCGATGATTGACGGAGATTCTATCGCACCGAATCAGATTATCGCGACCTCGAATCTGCATTATAACGTGAGCGGTCCGGTGTCTGCGATGGGAGAAAAAGAAAAGATTTCGCTGGAAGAGTTCCAGACAGCTTACGGAAATGATAAATATTCCATCGAAGCAGACCCGATGTTTGTGGATTATGAAAACAATGATTTCCGTTTGAACCCGGATTCACCGGCATACAAAATCGGTTTTCGTGACATTGATTTTTCTGATGTGGGAATTCAATGATAAAAAGAAAAGCACGCATTAATGCGTGCTTTTCTTATTAGAAGATGGAATTTATCGGTATAAGACTAGAATAACTTGTTTAATAATTTTGTGTTTTCTTCTACAATTTGGACTTCTGCGTTTTCTTCCAGAATAAACACATTATATGACTGAAAACTGTCGATTTCATATCCGCCGAGAGGAATCTGGTCTTCCGTCGGGAGATAGCCGATGCTTCCATTTGCGTTGGAAAGACATAAGGTATACGCAAACGGACTGTTCTTTTGCTGGTTTAAGGATATCTGGCAGAACATCTCCATCGGGTACGGCACAAACACAACCGGCCCCAGTGCGATATAAGTTTGTTGGAATTTCCAGTGAGTTTCCATCGGGAGCTTTTGCTCGTAATGTGAAAGAATATTTTTATATCTTTCGTAAACGAGAATATCAACCTCTATCAGCTTTTCTGGGTCACCTAAAGCCTCGATCGCTGATTTTGTTTCTTCGATGGTTGGCAACTTTCTGTACGGCAATACGAGCATATCGGATTTTACCTTGAATTCTGGTTCGCAGTATGTTTTAATATTTTGGTATGCACGAACCGCATCTTCGCCTGCGATGATGCCGACTTCCTTCATCAGCTCCATATCCCCCGTAGTCATACCATTAGAAAGACGGGGACCGATATCACCCTCTGCACCATTAAAGAACACGGCAGGGGCACCCGTTTCTTTTTCCAAACGGTCCACCATATATCCGGGCCAGTCTCTTGAAATTTCCGGAGCCTGACCGGCGGCCGTGGGATGACAACCGTAATGAATTAATGACACAATCGGTTCGCTGGTCAGGCTCACAAAAGAAAGAACCCGCATCTTGTCGTCAAACGGTCCATCGGGATTTTGACCTAAAATTACCTTTCCGTCTGCAGTCATTTCGCGGCGGTTAATGCCGGCCAGGCTTGAGGTTTCGCCAATGCCCATATGTGCCGGTGCCAGGCTTTTTACCGCTTCTTTTGCTGCGGAAATTGTCTGCGGGAACAGGATTTTTTCGACAAAATCCATATCCATACTGCCCCAACCGTTATCGGCAGTACTGTTTCCTGCAGAAGATGGACCGGAATGGGTATGAATCATAGCAAGAATGATTTTTTCTGCTGGGATTCCAACTTCCTTTGCAATTTTTTTGCGCAATTCATCGTTGGTTGTTTGCTCAAGGACGCAAAGGTCAACGCTGATCAATAAAGCCATTTCATTTTCTCCGGCAAAAGCCAAAGTATTTACAAATAAATCGTCGTGCAGAAGCTTAGACGCGCGCGCTCCGGGATAGCCATATAATCGTGCACCGACTGCCGGTGTAATAGACCGTCTGGCAAAACCGACCTGAAAGCGTTCCATACAATCACATCCTTAGTTTATGTTTACTTAGATTCTAACATTCGACAAAATATTAGTCAAGGACAGAAGCTAACAGATTATACTCAAAAATTAGCGCCTTTTCAAAAAAGAGATTGCACAGAAGAAAAAAATATAGTATGATATTATTTGAGTATAAGCGATGAAATATAGTAAGTCTACAAGGCAGGGAGAAGTATGGAATACCATAAAATTTTACTTGGCGATGATCCGTATTGGTTACAATATGTGAAATGGTCTTATCCGCAACACTGTCATAATGAAATAGAACTTGCATATTGTATGCATGGCGAAGTTCGAATCACAGTCGAAGACAAGGAATATTTGTTAAAAGAAAAAGATATTTTGTGCATTGACGCTTTGGCGATGCATGCATACGAAATGGAAAACGATGCCTCTGTGTTTGTGGTGGAATTTGGAGGACAATTTATCGGGAAAGGGTATCAGGAATTTGCAAAAAAGAGTTTCTGTTTTCCTCATATCGCGTCTGATAGCGGAAGTTCGTACGCTACAGCAATGCGAATGCTGTTTAAAAAATTTTATGATGAGTTTATCACTCCTGATGAAGCCAGTACCTGGGCAATCCGGGGCTGTTTGAATGAGCTTTTTACGCTTTTGGTTCGTTCTGTTCCCCGTTCCGTTATCAAGAACGACCGACGTCAAAAACAGTTGGAACGTTATGCGAGAATTCACAAGGTGTTTGATTTTGTCAAGAATCATTATGATGAACCAATAACGCTTTCTGAGGCGGCCGGACTTGTCGGGTATGACCCAAATGCATTTTGCAGACTGTTTAAGGAAATTACCAATTCAACCTTTCATCAGTATTTGAACAGTTATCGAATCAATTTGGCCATGCGCCTTTTAGCAAACCAGAATATGTCCATTAACGAAATCGCACAGCAGGTTGGTATGTCATCAACTAAAATGTTCGGGCGCGTATTTAAGGAACATACCGGAATGTCCCCCCGTGAGTATAAACAATGTATCAATAAAGAAGCGGAAGTGATGGAATAAACCGCAGCCTAAAGGTCAGGTTCCGTAGTCTCGGAGGCCTGACCTTTTTTATAATATTGCTAATTTTTGGGTAAAAGCTGATAGGAAATAGCCTTGTATCTGTATCGTTTGCTGTGTTATATTTTAGGTAGTTAAGCATTGTTATTTTTATTTCAGGGAGGAGATTATTTTATGTTTAGAATGGGACAGGAAGAAATTGATGCAGTAGCTCGCGTGATAGAGAGCAAGGAGCTTTTCCGTGTGAATACTGCTTTAAAGGAAGCGGAAAAATTTGATAAAGAATTCAGCGAGGTTATCGGTACAGAGTATTCCATCCTCGTATCTTCGGGTACAGGTGCTCTTATGTCTGCCTTAGCAGGTCTTGGAATCGGACCTGGTGACGAAGTTATTGTTCCTGGTTATACTTTTATGGCAAGTGCAAGTGCAGTACTCGCAGTGGGTGCGATTCCGGTGCTTGCTGAAATTAATGAAACGATGACAATCGACCCGAAGGATATTGAAAAGAAAATTTCTAAATATACAAAAGCAATTATTCCGGTACATATCTGTGGTTATCCTTGTGATATGGATGCAATCTGCGAAATTGCTAAGAAACATAATCTTTATATCATTGAGGATGCTTGTCAGGCGGATGGTGGTTCCTACAAAGGTCGCAGAGTTGGTAGCATCGGCGATGCAGGAGCATTTAGCTTTAACCATTGGAAGCTTCTTTCTGCTGGCGAAGGCGGCAGCGTTGTAACAAACAACAGAAAGGTTTATGAAAGAGCATTGATTTATCACGATGGCGGGGCAGCATTCCGTCCGTATTCCGGTGATTTCACCGAGCCGATTTTCATGGGCACACAGATGAGAACCAATGAGGTTACTGCTGCTATTATGCGTGTACAGCTCAAGAGAATGGACGGTATTATTGAAGACCTGCGTCGTGTGAAAGCAACGATGATGGAAAAACTGTCCGGCAATGAATTGTTTGACTTCGCTCCGAGTAATGATATCAAGGGTGATTTAGGTACAACGCTTCCGCTTCAGTTTAAGGATAGAGCAGTTGCAAGGAAATTTGCGGATGCGATTAACGGTAAAATTAACGGTATTCTTGTTGCAGACAGTGGCAAGCACATCTACTACAACTGGACACCGCTCATGGAGCATCGCGGAAGCCATTGTGCGGCTACCAACCCGTATAACCTTGCAGAAAATAAGGATTTGAATATGGAATATAGCCACGATATGCTGCCTGTTACTATTGACCTCATTGAGAGAACGTACCACGTACTTCTCCATTGTGACTGGACAGCTCAGGATATCGAAAATACCGCGAAAACAATTTTAGATGTTTGTAACGACATTAAATAATGCCAGGAGTGATATGATGAAGGTAAAATCGGTATTTGACCCGGAATTCAAAAAATACGGTGCGGTTTTGGAAGGCTATGACTTTAATGAACTGTTTGACGCACTTGACAGATGTAATACTCCGACGGACGGCATTGAATATGTGGCAAGCGTCAAGGTGCTTGAAGATTGTGAGATTTTTGATGAGCTTTGCAATCGTGGTTTTGGCGGAATGCCGATTCAGCTCGGCTATTGCAATGGTGTCAACGATACCTTAAATTGTTTGGAATATCACAAAAGCAGCGAGTTTAATATCGCAAAAGACGATTTGGTTTTAATTCTCGGCTTGCAGTCGGATATCACGGACGGAAAGTACGATACTTCTAACACGGAGATTTTCCACGTTCCTGCGGGCGTTGGTGTTGAGCTGTATGCTACGACCCTTCACTATGCACCTTGCGCATTAAATCCCAAGGATGCGTTCCGGATGGTGTGCGTTCTTCCAAAAGGAACGAATATGGAAAGACCTTCGATGAAAAACGAAGAGACCATCGAAGCGAAAATGTGCCTTGGAAGCAATAAATGGCTGTTGGCGCACAAGGATTCAAATGAGGCAAACACAGGAGCTTTTGTCGGTTTGATCGGAGAAAACATTATTTATACAAAATAGGAGGTAGAGAAGCATGGCAAAAAAGATTTATATCGGAAATGACACAGCTGGTTTTTACTTAAAGAGCAAATGTATTGAGTATTTGGAAGGTAAGGGAATTGAGTATGTTGATTGCGGTTCGGAGGATAATCCGGACATCGAAGCAACCCGTTACCCGTTTTTTGCAGCAAAGGTTGCAAAAGCTGTTGCAAGCGGAGAAGCACGTTGCGGCCTCTTGATTTGCGGTACCGGCATCGGAATCAGCATGGCTGCCAATAAGTTTAAGGGCGTTCGTGCGGCTTTGGTTAACAGCACATACCTTGCAAGAATGACCCGCAGACATAACGATGCAAACATTCTCTGCCTTGGTGGAAGAACCATTGGTGAATGGGAAGCGATTGATATTTTAGAAACCTTCCTCAATACGGATTATGACGGCGGTTTCCATGACGGCTCTTTAGATTTGATTAAAGAAGCAGAAGAGCTGATGATGAACGATAATGTGTGGTGCGAAGAACCCCGTAAGATTTCTACCGGACCTTTGGCTGACGCTGAAATTTTTGACAGAAGCAAAGGTTGAGACTTAACATCATAAGTACAAAAAGGATTCGGACTCTTTGCTGAAATAAGCAGTGTTCTGGTCCTTTTTGTATATACTTGAGAGGAAAATGATTATGAAAATACATCAAAAATGCTGTGATGCCGTCCATCCGGTGGGGGTTGTAGACCCAAGCTTTACCTGGAATATACCGGAATGCAGCGGATTATACCAGACGGCTTATGAACTATGGATTTATAATGACGAGTATTCCTGGTCCAGCGGAAGAATCGAGAGCAATCAAAGTGTAAGAGTTTGTTGCGAAGATTTAGAACTGGAAAATAACAAAAAATATTACTGGACTGTGCAAATAGATACAAATGACGGAATATACAAAAGTGAAGCTGATTGGTTTATTACAGGCCTTGCCCGAGAGGAAGAATTGACATGGATTACTGCTGACCCGGCGATTTCCTCTCCTTTGTTGCGTAAGGAATTTGTTCTTGAAACCGTTCCGGAATATTCGGTAATCAATGTCTGCGGTCTCGGCTTTTTTGAGTTGTATATCAATGGGAAAAAAGTTTCAGACGATATAATGCAGCCTGTTCGTTCAGATTACGATGAAATAATTTATAGAAATCTTCCCAATGAATTTAACGCAACGACAAGAAAAAGCGTGTATTATCTGTCTTATGAAGTGTCGGAGTATCTGGTCAAAGGCAGTAACACCATCGTTTTGTGGTTGGGAAACGGTTGGTACAGAGAAAAAGCGAGAGCGACCATCCGGGGAGATTTTGATTACGGCAATTATTTGAAAGCGTTAGTAAAACTGACTGCCGGCGACATTACCATACATACAGATGAAACATGGCAGTATATTGAAAGCCCGATTGTACACAACAACCTTTTCTCGGGAGAAATTTATGACGCGAGAAAATTCGTGCCGGCGTTTTTCCAAAACGGGTTTGTGACCGGTCAATTTGCAAAGCGGATTGATGTGCCAAAAGCGCGTCTTATGCCTCAGCTTTGTCCGGGGGAACGAGTGATTAAGACATATCATGCAAAGCAAATAAAAACAGACATCTATGATACCGGCGAAGTCATCAGCGGCTTTGCGGAAATCAAGTTACGGGGCGTTGCCGGAGAACAAATAGAAATTTATTATGCAGAAAATTTTGATGGTGACCGGCTGGATTATACCTCGACCGTTGGTTATGTTGAGGACGATATCAACCAGATTCAAAAGGATGTTTATATTCTTGACGATTCCGGAGTTCAAAACTATACGCCACAATTT
This sequence comes from Clostridia bacterium, assembly GCA_017399695.1. Taxonomy (GTDB): domain Bacteria; phylum Bacillota; class Clostridia; order UBA1381; family UBA9506; genus RGIG1666. Next base: position 64,337 of record JAFQBK010000002.1, read on the forward strand.
ATTTGGCATACGTATCGGTATATCTATATCAAACATTCAAGTGATGTTGAGATTTTATCGGTTGATTCGATGTTTGTGTGTACCGCTATGGAAAAGCGTGCCAACGTGGCGTGTTCGAATGAAACGGTAAATGCGATTTATAAGCTGTACCAAAACACCGTTTTGTCTAATCTGCACGGTGCAACGCCTTTGGATTGCCCGCACAGAGAACGCCTCCCTTATACGGGAGACGGTCAGCTTTCGGCAAATGCAGCAATGAGCAATTATGATGCATACGAGACCTACAAAAAATGGATTACGGACATTTGCGACGCGCAGGATTTAGACAGCGGATTTGTCCCTTACACGGCACCTTATTCCGGCGGTTGCGGCGGTCATGCTTGGGGCAGTGCGGTTGTAACGGTACCGTGGCATCATTATCTGCAATACGGAGACAAACGGATTCTTGTGCAAGCCGTCCCGCATATTGAAAAATGGATTGCTTATCTGAAAGACCATAAAGACGAAAGAGGTTTCATCGACCGCCATGTGGAGGGCAGTTGGTGCCTGGGAGACTGGGCTATGCCGAGCAAATTCCCATGGAGTGACCCAAAGCCGGAGGCAATTAAGATTCATCCAAGACTGGTCAATACGGTTTACTATATTTATTGTCTTCTTCTCCTCAAAAAGATGTATGACGAGTTGGGTTGGATGATACCGACATCACTTGACGAGGAAATCAATGAAAGCCGACTTGTTTTGTCAAAGGAATACGTGTACACGGATGATGTTTTTGATGAGCAGGAAGCGGATGTGTATTTATTGTTTTCCGATGTTATTACCGGGCGCAAGGCAGAAAAAACCTTAGAGCAACTGGTGGAAAAAATTGAAAAAAGAGGCTACACATTCAATAGTGGAATGGTTGCCACAGAGCTTTTATTTAAAGTTTTAGATAAAGCAAACCGAAATGATGTTGTGCTCAAAATGCTTACGGCAAGTGAATATCCTTCGTTTGGATATATGCTGAAAAATGGAGCAACCACCCTTTGGGAGACCTGGGAAGGAACCGGCGCACGAAGTCATACAGCGTTTACTTCTATTGGGGCGTGGTATGTCTACGGTCTTGCCGGAATTCAGCCGGACAGAGGCTATCAGACCTTTACGGTCAAACCATTTTTGGCGGAGTCGCTTTCCTATGTGGATGCATCGCAAGATACCGAGTACGGTAAAATTTGTGTTCGTTGGAAACGGTCCGGCAAAAGGATTTCTCTTGATATCAGCGTTCCGTTTAATACTACGGCAACACTGGTGATTGGTGAAGAAATACGAAAATTGAGCTGTGGGGAGCACCATTTTTCATTGAAAGGTTGATCTATCAAAGTTATAATAAAGGGGAATTAAAAATGTTGGGAAAAAGAGCATATTTAGTAAAAGAAAGAAAATTTGAAATCGTGGAAGAGAACATCGTTCCGCAGATGGGACAGGTTCTTGTTAAAGTCGAGCTTTGTGGACTCTGCAACTGGGAACTCAACTTCTGGAAAGGAACCGGAGACTATTATACCAACTATCCGCAGGTTATTGGACACGAGTGGGCAGGAACGGTTGTGGAGCTTGGGGAAGGGGTTTCAACATTAAAGGTTGGCGACAAGGTAACCTTGCTTCCTGGAGAAAAGTTTGAGGGTTTTGCTGAATATACTGCTGTCAATGAAAATGAGTGTTTTAAGCTTAGTGATGATGCAGTATTCCTCAATTCCATGGGCGAGCCGCTGAAGTGTATTGCAACCGTTATTTCTGCTGCCGCGCCGCAGTTTGGAGATTATGGCGTTGTTATCGGCTGCGGAGCGATGGGTCTTTGGTGTACGCAGGCTCTTGCGGGAAATCTTCTGGCAGGTCTTATCGTGATTGATATTGACGATAAAAAACTTGCCCTTGCAAAGAAATTTGGCGCATCGCATACGATAAACTCTAAAACAGAAAACACCGTAGAAAAAATCCGTGAAATTACTGGTGGACGCATGGCAGATTTTGTGATTGAGGGCACAGGGATCGAGCGTGTTTTAGCCAGCGGTGTGGAGTATTTAAGAAATGCTGGACGATTGATCATTATGAGCAGTCACGAAGAAACGCTGAAGGAATTCGATTTCCGACCAGTTTTGCTTCGCGGTATTGATATTAAGTGCGCTCATCCAACCCATTCGGCGAATCAGCATGAGGATATGACGCGTGCCGTTGCGCTTATCAATAAAAAGGTTTTTCGTAACGAAGAACTCATCACCCACAAATTTAAGCTGGATGAAATTAATGAAGCCTTTGAAACACTTGAAAATAAACCGGCAGGATATATCAAGGGCATTGTTGTGATGTAAGACGTGACATTTTACAATAGGATATACCCACGCTCTAACATTTTGAATCAATATGAGGAAAAGATAATAGACGCTATAGCCTTTTTGCGTAGGATGTAATCTCAATAATTTGTGTTAAAACCTAAAGATTTTGTGTTGAAAAAAATAGTTTATTTTGTTACGATATGGGTGAAGTGCGAATCGTACGCATATCAATTTTTGTAAAGGAGACATCGAGATGCAAAAAAAAATCATTAATGACAAAATCACTCGGATTTTCGAAAGAAATGACAGTATGCTGACTCGTTATCATATTTTAAATGACGGCGATGCCGAGGCAATGAGCTTTGATAGTAATTCTGCAGTTTTCGCAGCCGGCAAAAGAGAACTTTCGATTTCTTTTACCAAAAAAGGAAAAGGCTTTGAAGTTCGGATTCCCTTATCGGCAAAGGAGCGTATCTTTGGCGGTGGAGATGCTACAAAGAAAAGTGTGATGCACAGAGGTCATACATTGGTTATGGATACGAAAAATATTGTTTGCTACGGACCAATTCCATTCTTTATGAGCTCGGACGGCTGGGCAATTTTAATGAACTGCACGTACTGTCATTCTTATGATATTGGTGAGACGGAGCCGGATACGATGATTATTACGGCTCAAGAAGGAACACTGGACTTTTATATTTTCTGCGGAGATAATTTTGCTGAACTCTTAAAGTCATATACAGATATCAGTGGAAAACCGATGGTTCTTCCTAAAATCGCGTATGGTTTTACGATGTGTGAAAATGACCAGTGCACAGCTTATTCTTTGCTTGAAACCTGCAAAAATTTCCGCGAGCATGATATCCCTTGCGATATTATCAGCTTAGAGCCGGGCTGGATGGAAACCTACTACGACTACACGACGGAGAAAAAATGGGACCCGACAAGATTTTATCTTCCTTACTGGAAAGAACCAAATCAGAGCGGCGAACGCACCTTCTTCTTCCCAATGCGTGAGATGGGAATGAACTTGAGCCTTTGGCTTTGCGAGAACTATGACTTGTTCTACGAGGAGGAAGGAAATACACAGGAAGCAAGAGATACCGGTTTTGGGGAGGATGCTCAAATTGCCGATGTTCATTTAACCAGCGCAAAAAGTCTGGACACCATTACTAAGGTGGGGGAACCATGGTTTGAGCATTTGAAGAAGTTTGTAGATAATGGTGCTGTTGGCTTTAAACTGGATGGTGCAGACCAGCTTCTTTATCATACGGATAGACTTTGGGCAGGAAAATTCTCTGACAAAGAAGTGCATAATGCATATCCGATTGTTCTGGCGAAGCAGATGGAACAGGGCTTCAGAGAGCATACCGACAGACGCCCCTTTATGTTTACAGCTGATTGTTATGCAGGCATTCAGCAGTATGCAGCCTCCTGGACAGGAGATATCGGCGGTGGACCGAGAACCATTCCGGCAATTTTTAACTATGCAATGTGTGCGCACTCCAACACCTCATGTGATATGGGCTTTTTGAATGCCGGTCAGATACATTACGGATTCCTCTTGCCATATTCGCAGTTCAACAACTGGTCACAGTGGCATTACCCCTGGTTCTTGGCGAAGGAAAGAGAAGATATGATTCGTACATACTCCAAGCTTCGTTCTTCGCTCTTCCCGTATATCTACACGATGGCACACGAGGCACATCGCAGCGGTATGCCGGTGGCGCGTCCGCTTCCGCTAATCTATGAGGATACGGACCGTTTTGATGAAGTGCGTAACCTCTATATGCTGGGAGAAAACCTTTTGGTTGGTGTATTTGATATGCATTTCGATTTGCCAGAGGGTGTTTGGGTAGACTACATCACCGGTAAAGAATATGAGGGAACGATTGATTACGAAATTCCCGAAGGCATGGGGGGAGCACTGTTTGTCCGTAAGGGATCTGTACTCTTTACGATGCAGCCGCAGAAGTATCTTTTGGAAAAGGAACATGACTATATTCTTCGTGTTTATCCGGGTGCTGACTGTGAGGGCCGTATGATTGAGGATGACGGCTGGTCTTATGACTATGAAGAAGGCAAGGTGGCAGAAACCCGTGTGGCTATTGAAAACTCAGCGGCTGATGGATTTACCCTTGTACTTGACAAGCGCGTCGGTGGATTTGACGGGAAACCGGATAATGGTCATGACCACAGAGGAAACTCCATTCCGAAGATTTCCGGTATGCAGCCAATTCGCGATATTACTGTTAAAATTGCCGGTAAAGAACCAAAATCTATTTCGATTGATGGTAAAGAACAGGCGTTTACCTATGAAGATGGCTATACTTTGTTTACTGTCTTGGCGAAAGACCATGAGATGAAGAACTTAAACTATCAGGTCCGTTACTAAACAAAAAAGCTTGCAGCAACGATTGCTGCAAGCTTTTTTATTTACTTTAAATCAACATTAATCATAAATTTTTGGCAATGTAATTTTTATATCAGAGCCATTTTCGTCAGAATGAATTTGAACACCATAATCATCTCCAAACATCAGTTTGATACGGCTATTTACATTCGCAAGGCCAATATGACTTGCCTGAATGAGCGTATTTTCCATCATCGTATGTTTGATTTCAGCCAAAACCTTCGGATTAAAACCAACGCCGTTGTCTATGAAGTGAAAGACCAGCTTATCGTTCTGAACCTTTCCGGTAATCTTTAATTTTTTTTCGTGATTACTGGGCAAAGGTGCCAGCCCATAAAGAAATGCGTTTTCAATAATCGGCTGAAAAATTAATTTTACCGTTTTGCACTTTTCTGCTTCTACATCAATATTCCATGAAACCTGTACTGCATTTTCGGTTTTTAATTGTTCGATTTCTATATATTTCTTTGCGTGAAGGATTTCCGCAGAAACAGAGGTTACATATTGCTTCGTGTCCAAAGAAGTTCGCAGCAAATCAGACAAGAGTGAAATCGCTTTGCTGACGGAATTGTTGCCTTTTAACTGCTCGTGAGCCAATACAGAAATCAGATTCAGGGTATTGAACAGAAAATGCTGGTTAAATTGGAGCTGAGAGGCGGAAAGCTGCGTATTTTTCAGCAATGCAATTTTGCTGGCTAATTCATTTTCAATATTCCGATTGGTGTTGGAGAGCTTTGTAATCTGATGAACAATAAAGCTGATTTCATCCGTGTAGTCCTTGGTGTCTTTTTGGATATTAATAGAACTGAAGCCATATATAATTTCTGTTATGCTGTGATAAAAAGAAAAGGACATATAAAGCGAAAGTAATAACGGCAGAAGGAATGCACAGAAAATTGCTAAAATCAGTAACGCATGCAGATGTGTCGTTTGGCCGGTATAAAAATCCAAGTGACCAACCACTACGAATTTGACGTCTCGCGAATCAAGTTGAAAAACTGCACTTTTATAGCCATTTCCTGTGTATAAATCTTTATCCTTGTTGCCGGCGGGATAGCTGTAGGCTTCCGATAAATCCGAACCGATAAATTCAGAATTGTTGGAATAAAAAACAATCCCGTTATCATCGAGAAGAAAGAATTCTTCCCCTTCGTTAGCACTCAAAAGTTTATTTAAGGTTGAAAAATTATAATTCAAAACAATTAAACCATGACAAACGGACCCTTGATATACACCATAGCACAGGGTGAGGAGATCACCATCTTTTTTTCCTTCGGCATCGTAAGAGTTCGTTTTTAATATGAAGTTTGTTGTTCCGGTATCGTTGTAATACTGCAAAAATTCTTTGAATTGGATTTTGTCACGGTTTCCGCCGGTAATTGTGGATAAGATATAGGGATCTGAGAAACGATGAAGATAAACGGAATGGAGTTGAGGATTTTCTATTGCAGCCTGCTTTAACGCATTAACAGCGCGCTGAATTTCATATATATTCTCTGTAGTAAGCGAAAGGAAATACTCAAGTGTTTCACGCTGAAGCGCGGTATAGCTTTGGTCTGCTGCAGCTATTTGGCGGGAAAGGGTATCAAAAGCTAAGGAGGAGGAACGAGAAAAACTATTATTTATTTGTTGATGCACAACATTGGTCTGCGAATAATACATCAGGATGTTGAGAATAAAGAAAGGAATAATGGTAATTAAGGTAAATTTTTTCCAATACTTAAAGAAAATACTTTTAATATTGAACTGTTTAATGACATTAAAAACATCGTTCTTAAGACGTCTCATTTTTATTCCTCTTTTCAACACATCAACTTTTTTTGTATTGTTTTCTGTATTCTGCCGGCGTCATATGATATTGCTCATAAAAATACTTGAAAAAAGATGTTGAAGTTTTGTAGCTGACCATTTCCGCGATGGCAGCAATCTTAATATCTGTGTTTTTTAGTAACTCACATGCCTTTTCAAGACGAGCCCTCTGCAAATAAGTTGAGAATGTTTCGCCGGTATTTTTCTTAAAATAAAAGGAAAAGTATTGAGGACTGATCATAGCGTGCGAGGCTATGTCATTAACCGTTATATTTTCGTGCAAATGTTCCGTAATAAATTGCTTGATTTGCTTCATTGGGGTTGAATCAATGACTGGGGCATCTGAAGTTGGTACAAGCTTATCTAAGTATTGCTTCATTTTAGCCATGGCCTTGACCAAATCATCATAATCAATCGGCTTTAAAACATAATCAATCAAGTTATATTTAATTGCCTGGTGTGCGTACTCAAAGTTGGCATAAGCACTTAATAAAACGATAGCGATATCGGGAAAGGATTCCGAACAATATTTCACAAGTTCCAATCCGGACATATTCGGCAAGCGGATATCGGTTATCAGTGCATGGACGGGGTGGTTATTTAAATACTCCATGCAATCTTCCGCAGAGTTAAAAGAATTAACTACAGAAAACCCCATTTCCTCCCAGTTATATCCGGAAACGAAGTGCTTGAGCATCAATGAATCATCGTCCACAATAACGAGCTTATACATAAAGCAACACCTCCATATTACAGGATAATTCTATTATATATAAATTATTATATTTTTTTCAAGTAAAATCAGAAAAAACCTAATGATTTTGTGTTAAAACCTAATGATTTTGTGTTGAAAAAGTAAAAAAATAATTGATATAATTATTGATAGATACATGTATTCTTTTATTAAAATTTGTTCAATTTGTACAAAAAATGATAAGGATCGAAAAAAGGACAAAAGATGGAAGAAGACACTTTGCTAACAGCAAAAATTAATATTTAAAGGAGAGAATTTATGCGATGAAACTTGCAAAGGATGCAAAAGATTTAAGGATGCATAAACGCCGTGGACCAACAAAACGCGAGTGGTCGCTTTATGCGATGTGTGCTGTTCCCGTACTGTTGGTTTTAGTGTTTAATTATTTGCCAATGTACGGCCTGATAATTGCATTTAAAAATTATAAATACAGTTTGGGAATTTTTGGCAGTGAATGGGTAGGCTTTCGAAACTTTGAGTTTTTTGTGACCTCGTCAGACTTTATTCGTCTTGTGAGAAATACGGTTGGCCTCAATGCGATTTTCATTGTGTTTGGTATTGTTTGTGCGGTTATTTTATCTATTATGCTTTATGAGCTGAAAAGCCGCCTCGCTACGAAGATTTTTCAGACGACACTTTTAACGCCGCACTTTTTATCCTGGGTTATTGTATCGTATATGCTGTATGGATTTTTGCACCCGCAATATGGTATCTTAAACGGCTTTATGGAAAACACCTTACATATCCAGCCACTGGATTGGTATGCGACGCCGAGCGTATGGCCGTTTATCTTAACGATTGCATCCATCTGGAAGCACGTGGCAATGGACTCCATTTTGTATTATGCGGCACTGATGGGCATCGATAGCAGTTTGATAGAAGCAGCGCGTATTGATGGAGCCGGCAAATTTAAGATTTATCGCTACATTATATTACCGGAATTGGTATCGCTCATTACCATCCTGACGATAATGAAAATCGGTAACATTTTCCGTGCAGATTTTGGTCTGTTCTATCAGTTGCCACGCGATATTGGTATTTTGTATCCCACCACGGATGTTATTGATACCTATATTTTCCGTACGATGCGTGTGATTGGTGATATGGGAATGTCTTCGGCTGTTGGATTTTTACAGAGCCTTGTTGGTTTTGTGCTGGTTGTTGCGACCAACTATGTATCCAAAAAAGTCTCTGATACCAGCTTGTTCTAGGGGGGTGAAGATATGAAAAAGAAAAGTTTGCTTGGACAGACATTGCTGATGCTCGCCTTTACGGTGCTATGTGTTTTGTTCATTATGCCGTTTGTACTTTTGGTGAGTGTATCCTTTTCAAAGGAAGCAGATATTGCGATGAATGGTTATAAGTTTTGGCCGGAGAATTTTGATTTAAGCGCATATAGCTACATATTTAAGAATCCAACGACGATTCTGAATGCGTATAAGGTTACAGCGTTTTATTCCATTGCAGCAACGGTTTTAAGCCTCTTTCTTCAGTCGCTGATGGCATATCCGCTTTCTTGGGGTAGAATGCGCGGGAGAAATTTTATTTCCTTCTTCTTGTATTTTACAATGTTATTTTCCGGCGGCATGGTACCGACTTACATTTTGTTAACACAGTATATGCACCTGGACAATACCATCTGGATCTATATTATTCCCGGATTGATCAGCCCGTGGAACATATTTATGATACGGACATTTTTCAACAGCTTGCCGTATGAAATCTATGAATCGTCCGTGATTGATGGCGCAAGCGAATTCCGCATCTATCTTCAGATGGCAATGCCCCTTTCCAAACCGGTGCTTGCGACACTCGCACTGATGACCTTTTTAGGAAAGTGGAACGACTGGAACACCTCGCTGATGTATATTGACAACAGTGAGTTATTCAGTCTTCAGTATTTGTTGCAGAAAATATTAAAGGACATAACCCTCCTACAGCAGATGGAGGAATCGGGCCTTGGAATGATAAATGCGGCACAGATTCCATCGGAAACCGTTCGTATGGCGATGGCGATTGTTGTTGCCGGTCCAGCCCTTGTTATCTTCCCGTTCTTCCAGAAATACTTTGTCAAAGGTATGACGGTAGGTTCAGTCAAAGGTTAATATTCACCTAACATGGTGGTTCAATATAAGTAATTAATAAACGGAAAGGATGGATTTTATGAAGAACTTGAAAAAAATTATTTCGTTGGCAATGGTATTTGTAATGATGTTTGCTTTGGCGGCTTGTCAGGGCGCAGAGACCGGAAGCGAGGGCAGTGTAACACTGACTTGGATGCTTCCGCTTTCTGAGCAGCCGGATGAGGAAATGATTGAGGCAGCAGTGAATGAAATTACAGAGAAAGAAATTGGTGCAAAAGTTGACCTTATTTGTATTGATGGTTCCGCTTATCAGGAGCGTATGAATATGAATATGGCGGCTGGAAAAGATTTCGATATCTGCTTTACCGGATATGTAAATAAATACCAGGACGCAGTGTATAATGGCGGACTTTTAGAGTTGGATGACCTTTTAAAGACGGCAGCACCGGATTTGGTAGAAAGTATGCCCGAGTATGCATGGGAGGTTTCCAAAATCAACGGTTCTATTTATGCTGTTCCGAACCTGCAGGGCTTTGCGCCTCCGACCAGCGTTTGGTTCTTTAAGGATTTAACGGATAAATACGGTTTTGACCCGTCTGCTATCACGCATATTGAAGATTGTGAGCCTTATTTTGAAAAACTGAAGCAGAATGAACCGAACATTATTCCACTTCGTTTGGACTATGGCGTACAGCATTGGGTTACTCCTGTTTGGGAGCGCATCACCAACGGTTTGGTAATCCGCAGCGACGGAAGTTCTAAAAAAGTAGAAATTGAGTTTGATGTTCCTGAGTACAAAGAGGGCGTTGCAAAATGCTATGAGTGGTATCAAAAGGGCTATATCCGTTCTGATTTAATCAGTGCAACCTCTGAAGAGGCGGAATTCAAGGCAGGTAAATTCGCAGCCCATGGCTCCGGATGGCTACCGGGCGCAGAAGCGACCCAAGCCGAAATTTACAACAGAGATGTTGCTATTACTCCGATTATGGAGCCGTATATGACAAAAGCTCTGTCAACGGCAGCAATGACTGGTATTGGCAAAAATTCGAAAAATCCGGAAAAAGCACTTCAGTTAATTGAACTTGTGAATACAAACAAAGAATTAATCAATTTGCTTTCTATCGGTATTGAAGATAAGCATTATACTTTAGATGAAAACGGAAAATACATGTTAATCGAGAATAGCGGTTATGTTACGCCGGGCGCTTGGCTCTTCGGTAACCAGTTCATGCAGATTCTGGCGCAGGGTCAGGGAGACAGTGTTTGGGAAGATACTGAGAAAATGAACCTGGAAGCAAAGGTGTCTCCAATTATCGGTTTTGTTTTGAATACTGACCCGATTAAAAATGAAATTTCTCAGGTGGCAGCTGTTACTTCAGAATTCAGCGGAAAATCTTTTATCGTAAACAATTATGCCGATTATGACAAATTCATGGCCAGATTGAAGGAAGCGGGCATCGAACGTCTCCGCGATGAAGTACAGAAACAGATTGACGAATACTGGGCAGCAAATCACTAAGGTGGGAGTTTCTCTGCGGCAGTGTGATTAACACTGTCGCAGGGATAATGGATATTCGAGAGGTGGAAAAATGAAAAGATTATCAGCAATATTATTGATGACTCTCTTCTGTGTTAGTGCAGTTTTTCCTGTTTGTAGCGGAACGGTTCAGGCGTCCTCAAACCTCACCTATACAGAGGATTTCAGCGGAGTTACGGCTGCACATATCACAAGCGGCACCTACACAGCCGCAAATGGCGCGACGCTTACATTTTCGAACAATGATTCGTCGGGCAGCCATACACTGACGATGGATGAGGGTGCTTTAAAAGCAACTTCCTATACAGATGACAAGGGATTCATGGTGACCTACACGTTGCCCACGGCTGTTACCGGAAAGGTTACGGTGGATTTTGACTTCCGTATGGGCAAAATGACGGAAAGCGGTATGGTAGCAATGCCTGGAGCCGGCGGTCACTACAGCAACAAACGAATCCAGATTTTTGATGATTTGAGCAGAGAAATGTGCAACTGGGGCTTTAATAATACGACCTTAGCGTTTATTAACAGCCGTGACTCAGCATCGGTTTGTACGAATTGTGATACAGCAGTAGGTAAATTTAGTGGTTCTCCTACCGCAAACTATAGCCATAGCAGTATGACCACACTGCGTGCAATTTTAGATACGGAAAATGGTACCGTTGAGGGCGGTTCTGTGATTGATGGAACCTATACACATCTTCAGAGCCAATTTGGTCACAGCGCAGGTCATGATGTTGTGTTAGAACAAATAACAGAAAACTGCAGTGGTGTGAACTCGATTACCTTTAAGTTGTATCCGCAAGGAGGTTCGGGAACCGGCTTGTATACTTGCACTTGGCTTGACAATATTACTGTAACGAATGTTGTTGAGCAAGCGGAAGTGCCTTCTGTTACTTATACTGAGGATTTTAGCGCAGTGGCGGCGACGCATATTACAAACGGCACCTATACAGCAGCCGACGGCGCAACGCTGACTTTTGCAAACAGCGACACAACCAACGCAACATTAACTGTCGTGGATGGCGTTTTAAAGGCGACCGCAACGCAGGGTGCGGGTTGGACTGTGACCTACACCGTGCCGGAGGCAGTTACCGGTAAGGTGAAAGTGGATTTTGATTTCCGTATGGGAATCATAAGCAACAATGCGGAAGCAGCCTTAGCAAATGGACATTACAGTAACAAGCGATTTCTAATTAAAGATGAAAACGGAAATGACATGTGCAACTGGGGCTTTAACAAAGCGAACCTTGCCTATATCAACAGTCGTGACACGCAGTCAGTGTGCGTAACTTGTGAGACGGCAATGGAAAAATTCAGCGGCTCTCCCACAGCGTCATTTAGCCACAGTAGCGCGACCACATTGCGTGCGATTTTGGATACGGATGCTGATACGGTAGAGGGCGGTGCTGTGATTAACGGAACCTACACTCACCTGAGAAACCAGTTCGGACACACTACCGGTCATGATGCTGTATTCAAACAGGTAACAGCAAATTGTGGCGGTGTGAAATCCATCACCTTCCAGTTATTCGCACAGGATGGCTCTGGCGGTGGCGAGACCTTTATTTATCTGGATAACATTTCTGTAAGCAATGGTATGGGTGAGGGATCCGGCGATGGCGGCGAGTCTGGTGACGGCGGCGAGTCCGGCGATGGCGGCGAGTCTGGTGATGGCGGTGAGTCCGGCGATGGCGGCGAGTCTGGTGACGGCGGTGAGTCCGGTGATGGCGGCGAGTCTGGTGACGGCGGTGAGTCCGGTGATGGCGGAGAGTCTGGAGACGGCGGCGAGGAAGAACCGGGCGATACAATGCTCTATGAAAATTTTGGTGCAGATGCTCTTGAGGGAAAGGGTATTGGCGGTATTGCAGAGTGGATCAACGGAGGAAATTCCTCCTTATTCAGCAACTTTACTCATGCATTTACCGTAAAAGAAAGATTTTATGAAGCTTTTCCTGTTGAAGTAAGCGGAACCTCGTACAGCGGTATTGCTACGGAAGCAGATGAAGCCGTGCTGTATGAAAATGCACTTTTAGAGAACAATGGTTATTTGTCGGAAACTGCCAACTGGGCAAAAATCGAGAACGGACGTTTAAAAATTACCAGAAAGCAGAATCCCTACGATGTCGTTGTAAACGGAAACCAGCAAACGAAGGAATGGAACACGAACAAGCGCTCGATGAAATATGTTCTCGATTTTCCTGATATTAGCCGAGGTGTAGGTCGTGTTGCTTTCGACCTCGAATTTGACCAGGTTTCAAGCAGTTGGGATAACGGGTTTGTTGAACTCTATGATAGCAACAATAGCCGCGTGATGCTTATGGGTATGTTTAATAAGGGAATTGTTTTTTATGTACCGGGCGCTACACAGGCATGGACCGAGTGTCCGTTGGGTAGCTTTGGAAACGCTGTAAACCACAGATATGAATTGATATTTGATCTTACAAATGATAAAGCGACTGCTTATGTTGACGGTATGTTATGGACGGAGCACAATTTTACGGGAGTAGATATTGCGTATATGGTAATCAGACCGCAGCAGACGCTTGAATGGACGGTTCCCAATGAACCTGCGACTTTCTATTTTGATAATTTTGAAATAGGAAATATTGCTCGTCCGAGTTACAGTTGTAATCTTACTGATGTGGCGGATGTCACAAAGGTTTCTCCGGAATTTGTGCCGACGATTACATTCACAACGCCGATTACATCTGCAACTGCATCTAAACTGGTGTTGTATAAGAATGGCGTTTTGGTAGAGAAACCGAAAATTTTATTTGATGCAGAGGTTGATCCCAAAAAGGTAGTTATTCAGGAGGCTCTTGAGAATTCGGCAGCGTACGAAATTGTGGTTCCTGATGGATTGACAGATAAAGCATGGGTGCCGCTGAATAGCGGAAGTTTCTCTTTCCGTACGGTTCACGAGTCCTTGGGTATTCAACAAGATTCCGTCAGTGTTCCGGCGTATGTACAGAATCAGCCCTATACAGCATCAGCTGTATGCACGAACTTAGCGAATAGCCCACAACAAGTAAGCCTGATTGTAGCCCTTTATGATGGTGAGGGCAGAATGGTTGCTATTGATATGCTGTCAAAGATTTTAGCTGCGCAAGAAAGCTCGGTCTCGTTTAGCGTAACCTTAGCAGCTTCCGAACTTGCCGGTCTCACGCCGGAAGTATATTTATGGGAAAACTATCAAACGATGCGTTCGATTATGCCGTATGGTAGCGGACAGTAAAAGGAGGTAAGAAATAGTGAACAGATTGAAAAAGTTATTTGCCATTCTCACGACCCTTGCCTTGTTGGTGACAATATTACCGTTGGCACCTATTTCTGCTGATGCTGCCACAGTCAAGACAGATTTAGTGCAACTGATGTTGGATTTGGGTATTTACGAAACTACGGATGATATGCATTATGAAAATGAGCTGATTACGAGAGAAGAATTAGCGTCTTTGCTGTCTGTATTTTACGGATTGACCGAGGATTCCTATCCGGGAGAAACCATATTTGAGGATGTGGTAGAAGGGTGGTCCAGCGGTCATATCATGACGATGGTAAACTATGGTTTGATGAGTGGATATACTGACGGCTTATTCCGTCCAAAATCCAATGTTACATTTGAAGTAGCGGTAAAGACCTTAGTTTCCATTACAGGCTATGATTTTCTCGCTCAGCACAAGGGCGGCTTCCCGGAAGGGTATTTTCAAGTGGCATCCGACCTTGATATCTTAAAAAATATTGGTAGCTTCAACAGAACAGAACCGATTACTCGCGGTGAGTTTACAAAACTTTTGTATAACACATTAAATGTTCCTGTCTTAAAGCAGGTAACTGCAGGAGACCGCAACGAATTTAAGAGTGAAACCGGTGAAACAATTCTGACAGAGAACTTACATATCTATCAGGGCAAAGGAATGCTGAACGGACTGCCTTATGTTGAGTTGGGTTATGGTAAGGGCGCCGGAAAAGGAAAAATCAAAGTTGGTAACACCTTATATGAGTGCGACTTTGATGTTTATGATTTCCTGGGTCAGCAAGTGACTTTCTATTACCATCAGGATGATGACAGCCTTTACGGTGAAGTTCTTCATTTGGAATCAAAAAGTAAGGAAGAAGAATGCGTTACGGTGGATGCAAAGGATATTCTTTCGTTTGCAAACCGAACCTTTACTTATGAAGAAGAGAACAAAACCAAGACGATTTCGCTGCCGATTGACTTTATGTTGATTTTTAACGGTAAGCGTCTAACCAATTATACTGCAGCACACTTAATGCCAAAGCAAGGTAATGTTCGTTTCTGTGATACGGATTCTGATGGCATTTATGACAAAGTCATTGTTACGTATGAGATAAACTATCGTGTAGACTCTATCGAAGAAAGCTCGGGAGAACTTTATGTTACGGATGCAAACGGAAAAACACCTCTCAAGCTGAATGCGGATAGCAGCGATTATTTCTATTATGTAACAGACAGAGGTCTTGCATATAACATCCACGATTTGCAGAAAAATGATGTCATCAGTATTGCTGCAGACCAACTGAATCTCACAACGGGTGAGGTTCTCCAGACAAGCCGTGTATATCATATCCAAAGAGCAAGCAGTTATGTCAGCGGTAGGGTTACGGAATGGGATGGAGAGATCCTCTATGTGAATGACGCTGCCTATACAAAATCAGAGGAACTAGCTTTGATGGGAAAGACAGTAGTTACGGGTAACAGCTACACCTTCTATCTCAACTACTTGGGTTGGATTGTTGATTTTGAAGCCGGAATTTCTGATGCAAAATACGGTATTTTGACGGGAATTGATACCGAAGGCAGTCTTGATACAACGACAAAACTCCGTATTTTTACTCAGGATGATGAATTTTCTGTGTTTGAGTGTTCTGATAAGCTGTGGATTGACGGTGTAAGGAAAAAAGATTACAACGAAATAAACGCTTATCTGAAAAATTCTTCTACTGAATTTCGGAACAGAGCGAAAATGAATGTGGAAGATGGTATGGATTTGCCGAATAACATCTGGCAGCTGGTGAAATATACTGTGACAGAGGATGGAGAGCTGAATGAATTAGATACGATTGTTGAGAATGCCGTACCCTCGAAAAATGACCTGACACATTATAAAACCAAGCCCGTAATAGCGACTTCCTGGGTCAATGGTAATATAGGTGTTATCAATATGGGTCAGGAAGAACGCTACGGTCTTGCTGACGATGTCATCATTTTCTCGATTGATACAGCTCCCTCGGAGGACGAGGATTATACCATTTTCTCTCGTGCGTCGATCGGTGGAACCAGTGAGATGATGTTCTTCTTTGATGCAGATGACATGAATATTTCTAAGTTGATGATTCGTGCAGAAGAGGGCGCCGGTGCAAAGATTTCCGGCTACGAAACTTCTAATGTTATGTTATTCGAGGGCAAAAAGACCATCATCGGTAAAGAAGGAACTACTTGTGAATGTATTTACGGTGTAAAACTGCTTGATGGTACAAAAGTGTCCTTGGAAATGGAGGAGAGCTTTGACCTCGCGAATGTTCTTCCTGGAGATATTCTTCGTTGGAAAACAGATTCGAAGGGCAAAACCATAAGCATACAAAAGGCGCTGATTCGTTCCGACAGTACACTTGGTGAATATACCAAGGATAGCAACGAAGGTTGGGAAGGTCAGTTTGGTGGCCAGTTGCGCTTGAACTATGGTCGTGCAGAAGCGATCAGCAAAGACTACTTGATGATTCGCTTTGACATGGAAACGGGGGCCTTTAACCTTGACGATGGTGGTCGCTTTATTGATGAAACCGTAAAAACAAGCAGTTTGGGTAAGATTTATGTTTTTGATACAGCTAAAAATAAAGTTCGTGAAGGTAGTGTATCAGACATTCGTACTGCACGAAAATATGGAGCAAGTGATGCAGATATGCTGGTGAGCTATTTTGCCGGTTGGTCACAGAAAGCTCTTGTTATCTATCGTTAGGAGGGGTGCGCTTGAAAAGAGTCATGCGATTTCTATCCTTACTTTTAAGCTTAGCATTATCTTTAGGTATATTTTTGCCTCAAGGAGTTTTTGCAGCGGACCCTTCTGTGACGGCAGCGTTTTTGGGCAATACTGTCCTGAAGAATGAATTATTTACAGCTTATCCGGAGCAAATCGGTGAATACCTGGAAAAACGCCTGGATCAAGATATCAGTATTGTGAAAGGTTCGCCCGTTGATTTTAATTCTTCGGACTTTATGAACCCTCTGGTAACGGATATTTTACCGACGAATCCCGATATGGTATTCATCGAGCTGGATATCAGCAAGCAGTATGCTACCTCCGAAGAGGACTTAATTGCTCGTTTAGAGTCTATGGTGCTTGCTATGATGGAAGCGAAGAAGATTCCTGCCATCTATTTTATATACTTCCCCGAAGAAAGTATGCTGAACAAGCGCGAAGCGTTTGATAAAGTAGCGGAACATTACGGAATTTCGGTTTTAGATGTGTTCAAGTATTTAAACAAAGAATATACGCAGGGCAGCCTTCGTACGAAGGATTTCCTAACGGCAGGCTTGATACCCAGTGAAGCAGGACACGGACACTTAACCCGTGCAGTTGTGAATGAGATGGAGAGTATTAAAGACCTGCTGAAGACTCCAAGGAGGGATGTAAGCCCGCTTTCGGGTCTGCGGTATGAAGCTATTGAAAAAGAACCGACGGCAACATTTGAGGAGAAAACGGATGGAACCATTCTTTATGTTGCAACCAATGGCGGTAATGACAGAGCAAAAGGTACAATTGATGCGCCGCTTCGCACAGTGGAAGAAGCGAAACAGCGCATCCGTGCAGTGAAAAAAGCGCAAGGTACGGATTTTAATGGTGCTACGGTTTATTTACGAGAGGGACTGTATCGTTTTCCTGATGGCTTAACCTTTACAGAGGAAGACTCAGGAACAGAGGATGCGGGTATTGTCTATCAGGCGTTTGAGGGGGAAACTGTACGATTTACCAATGCAAGTGTCTTAAAGCCGGAGGACTTTAAGCCGGTAACAGACCCGGCAGTGCTGAAACGGATGCACACCAACGGACTGGGTCATATTCTGCAGTTCGAGTTGGCAAAAGTAAACCTGACTGGCGGAACGTATCTCAAACACACGGCTAACCCAGGGACTGCTATGCAGACGACAAAGGTTATGTATGACGATGTCAGTTTAGGGAATATGTTTTCTGTCAACGGAATGGAGCAGGAGCGTTCCCGCTATCCGAATGGCGGCTGGGCGTTGATTGGCGGGCATCAGGATACAGCCAATACGCATGTAGCCTATGAGGGAAATGCACCCAAACGCTGGAATACCAATGACGGAAGTGCATTTATCAGGACTATATCTGGCTCTGGTTACTTTACAATTCAGACGCGTTTGTCGGATGTGGATGTGGAAAAGAAATTTATTAATCTTACGACTTCTACGACATGGACCATGGAAGGCGGTTGGCTTTGGAGCGCTGTAAATCTCTTTGAAGAGCTTGATGTTCCCGGCGAATGGTGTGTAGACGAAAAGAAAAACATTTTGTACTATTATCCCCGCGAAGATTTTGATCGTAGCGAACTGTTGTTTTCGTCAAATTCTAAACCTGTTGTTTCGATGAATCGCACCAAGGGAATCACTTTGGAAAACATCATTATTGAGGGTGGCGCAGGAAGTGGCGTTGAGATAACGGACGGCATCAAAAACACGATTAGAAACTGTACCTTGAGAAACCTGGGTCATATGGGCATTAAAATTACTCATAGTGGCAAACCGGGCCCGGGTCAAAACGGTGTCGTTGGCTGTCATATTCATAATACGGCTACAGGTGGCGTTTATGTAAAAGGCGGCGACAGAGCAGGACTAACGATGCAAAATGACTATATTGAAAATTGTCATTTTGAAAATTATTCTACGATAGGTCACCACTCTTCCGCCGGCGTTTTTGCACATGAGGGTGTCGGTATTTTCATTCGTAACTGCCTGTTCCACAATGATGACTCAACAGCAATTCAAATGCACAGTAATGAGTTATATATTGAATACAATGAATTTTGTAACGTGGCGAAGGATTCTGATGATACGGGAGTTATTTACGGACAGAATTCAGGACGAACAGAGCAAAGTCCGTTCTTCAATCACAACTATCTCCACGATATTAAGTGGACATTGGAACAGACACAAGAGCACAGTGGCGTTGTTGGTTTTTATGCCGACGCTATGGCGAACTCCGGATGTCGTGTGGAAAACAATGTGTTCCAGAGAGTTCCGAATTCTATTCAAATGTGGGTTAGTAAGAATCAAACCATTGCAGAAAACCTGTTTTTAGATTCGGAGGATACGGGAAAGCTTGTTCACCTTTCCTACGATTATTTAACCGGTGATGCGGCGAAAAAGGCTCGCGACTTCTATCAAAAGCATATCGAAGCGGGAACCATTGAAGATTTGCGTGGTAAAGGAAGCAGTGCAGTTTCGGCTTCCGGCGAGAACCTGTTCTACAAAGCTTATTTAGGTAACGTAAGTTTTATAGGTGAAAATCAAAAGAACTACTTCATAAAGTATCCGTGGATGGAGCACTATTTAGAGGGCGACTTCTACGGTGCTGACGATATGCTGGTTCGAAATAATGCTTTCTTCAATACCAATCCGAATACGAAAAAGTCGATTGGCTTTAACGGTTTTGAAAAAGACCAGTACAATGTTCAGAACTATTTGTCCCGAGACCCGATGCTTGATGCAGATGTCGAGGGTGACCCATACGCAAGAATCCATGCGGCGATGGAAAAAGCGGCAGAACATCTCGAAAGCTTTGAGGTATGGGATGTAAAAACGGCAGGTATAAAAGATGAGCCGCGTCCGATTTCTGACTTCAAGCAGGTCGCACCGATTGACGGTCAGCGAGAAGTGGACATTTCCGACTTGCGTTTGTCTTGGGACTATGCGTCCGGTGCGGACGAATATCGTGTGCAGATTGCGACGGATGCTTCCTTCAAAAATATTGTTTTTGATAAGGTAAGCGTAAATAACTTTATTATCGCAGACGGACTGGAAACCGGAGCACGCAGATATTATTGGAAGGTGACTGCGAAAGCATATTCGAGCAGCTTTACAGGAGAACCGATGGCGGTCAATGGGCCGTTCAGCTTTTACAGTGCACGTTATATCGAGCCAGATAGGACGGCGCTTGGTGAGACCTTGGAGGCGGCGAAAGCTTTACTCCCGACGCTGATAGAGGGAACGGAGCCAGGCCAGTATCAGTTTGGCACAAAAGCAGAGTTTGAAGCAGCAATTACCGAAGGCGAAAGAGTTTACGAGGATATCCGTACCGAACAGGGAAGTGTGGATGAGGCTCAGCAAAAAGTTCGTTCTGCACATGTACTGGCATTATCTAAGATTAATCTTTCTGAAATAGATGCGTCTTTAGTCTTTGGTGATTTAGAGAATATGGAGATGTGCGGTGCAGGTAATGCACTTTCGCCGGCAACCGAATCAGAAACACTTTCTGTCAGTGACGGCGTAGTGCGTCTCGAAGGTGAAAGTACGGCATATACCAAAGAACCGATGGGAGCCCATGAAATACTTCACTTCACCGGTACATTTGATTTTTCCGGTGTGAATTCGGGCAGTGTGTTCAACATTGTCGGTATCCGAGCTCAAAATAAAACCTATGAGCCATGGAAAACAAAGTCCTATGTATTTTCTGTTACCAAATCTTTGATTGAGCTCCAGGGATTTAAACCGCCGACGCAGATTGGAAGAATTTACACCACTGTTCCAAACACCTATTTATTGGAAGGCAAGGAACATGATATTGAATTTGGTGCAATTCCGGTTTCAAACGGCGTTCGGCTGATTCTCAGAATCGACGGTCAGATTATTTTTGATTATTTGGATCAGTTAAACTTTATAGAGGAAGGCGGCTATGGTGAAATTTATACCAACCGTGATACCAGTAGCTTAAAGATTGCGCCGCCCAAAGAAGATTTGCCGTATCCGAGCCTTTTGGAGCTACTTTCTGACCCTGAATCTGAGCTGAATAAAAAATAATAAAAGTTTGAAAATCGAAAGGAGTGTGGAAGAGATGCAGATGAAAAAGATACTTGCCTTGCTTTTGGCGTTTCTTATGCTGATTCCCACCGCTATGGTTTCCGCAGAAACTACAGTGACATCGGGAACGACAGTAACGGCAGAGCAGGCAGGACAGACATGGGGCATTTCCATCCATGGCCGTTCCAACCAGATTCCGGGTACTGTCGTAACTGTGAGCGTACTCTATCCGGGTGTTGATTTTGCAGATGTCGGCGTCAGCGGTGCGTTGGCAGAGCAGAATGCCTATACGAAGCAGATTTTGGTAAATGATTCTGCAGAGGGAGACAACTTCTCAGTAAGTTTTCCCTTAAAAGCTGCGGATAAAGGCGGAGTATACAAAGCATACATTTATATCCCTGGTGAACCGAAACCGATTTTGGTAAATGTTCCGTGCTCGAATCAGACGAGACGTAACAGTCTTCTCGATAGTGCAGAGACTTTGCCAACCGCAGCCGAGCTTGTTCCGGTTTTCGATACAAGTATCGGAGACCTGAATGCCGCTGCTGGAGATGAGTATGCAAATTATAGCACGGCAAAGAAAATCTATCTTGCGCAATATGTCATCGATAACCGCCCCAACTGGAAAGATACCCCGGCAGCGAAAACCGACGAGGAGAAGCTTGAGGATTTATCTGCCGCTGTTGGAAAGGTTACGGATGCTTTGGCAGGAATTAAAACCATGAGCAGCGCTACCCGTTCAGAAATTCAAGGATTCTTAGATGCAGATGTGGCAGCGATGGCAGCCGGCGGAGACGGACTTTTAATGCTTCCGACGGCAACGGTTACTGCTTACGGTGCGTTGACTTCTTCGCAGAAAGAGGAAGCAATCGTTGAAATTGAAAAGGTCGCTTACAGTCTCGTATATCCTGAAGATGTAGACAGAGTATTGCTTTCTGCAATCGCTATCGCAACCGAAGAGGATGAGGAGCCGGGCACTTCCAACCCGGAGAGCAACAGAACTCCTTCCAATAAGGATGTGTCCTTTAGTGCCGGTGGAGATGTATGGAGTGGATTTGACAACGACGAAACCCTGCTCCCAACCAATGAATTTTCTGACCTCGACGCAACCCCGTGGGCTACGAATGCAGTTAATATTCTGGCATCTCGCGGAGTTGTATCCGGTCGCGGTGATGGGAAATTCTATCCGGCTGACCGCGTGAGCCGTGCTGAATTTGTAAAAATGTTGGTGACGGCATTTGAACTTCGTTTGACAACGGAAGGCGTACTTCCATTTGAAGATGTTAACTTTGGCGACTGGTACTATGAGCCAATCTCGATTGTATATCAGAAGGATATTGCCAAAGGTGTGAGTGGTACGGCATTCGATCCGAATGCACCGGTCACCCGTCAGGATATGGCAGTTCTTCTTTATAAGGCGATGAGCGTGGTGAATCTGTTCATCTCCGATGAGGGAGAGGCGCAGAGCTTTACAGATGAGGCGCATATTGTATCTTATGCGGCAGAGCCGGTGAAAAACTTAAGCCGAGGTGGCGTGATTACCGGTCGTGATGACGGAAACTTTGACCCGCAGGCTACGGCAAACAGAGCCGAGGCGGCAACGATTATTTACAGGGTGATGTATCAGTTTAACCTTCTGTAAACAATACTTTGCGGTTTATGTTTTATATATAAAATTTTAATTAGGAGGAAAAGAAATGAAGACAACGGGAACAACTCAAGTCAAACGGTGTTTGACAACTCTTTTGGCTGTGCTCATGCTTATTTCCCTGATTCCTATGGCAAGCGTAAGTGTTAGTGCAACAACGACCGTCACATACGCAGAGAGCTTTAGTGCGTTGACAAATGACCAAATTGTGAACGGAAGTACTGTTACAATGGCAAATGGAGCAACACTGACCTTCTCCAAAAGCTCATTAGGAACACATACGCTGGGAGTAGAAGGTGGCATCCTGAAAGCCACTTCTATCGGTACGGCGGATAGCTCCAACTATGGTTGGAGTGTAACCTATACGCTACCGGAGGCAGTTTACGGTGATGTTATTGTAGACTTTGACTGGCGTATGGGCCGAGAATTGGCTGATGGCAGTATTGTTGCTATGGGTACGAATGGAGACCACTATAGTACCAAACAGGTCGAAATTTATGATGATTCGGAAACGGCAAAGTCAATTACTGTATGGGACTTCCATAAAACCGATAGGGCTTATGTCAATGGTCGTGACAACCAACCAACTTGCGTAATTTGTGATACTCAAATGGCAAAGTGGAGTGGTAATGTTACTGCGAATTTCAGCTACAGCGAAATGAAAACATTGCGTACGATTATTGATACGACGGAAAAAACGGTTGAGGGCGGTTCTTTAGACGATGGCGGAAATTATGTTCATCTACAAAATCAGTTCGGTCATAGTGGTGCACACAATGTTGTCCTGACGCAGCTAACCGATGATTGCGGCGGTGTAAAATCCATCAAATTCGATATGTGGGGTGATGGTGGCGTTGGCGACGGCGTAAAGACCGTTGTATGGCTGGATAATATTGTAGTAAGCAATTCTCCGGCTGCAACGACCGCTGAAACGCCGGTTCGCTTCTATAAGGAAAGCTTCAGCAGTCTGGCTGCTTCTGATATCACAGCCGGAAATACCGTTACAATGCCCAACGGTGCAACGCTGAAGTTTGCAAACACCAATACAAGCGGTGCCACCTTGACTCTTGCAGGCGGAGCTTTAAAAGCTACCTCCAATGCGGACGACAAAGGTTGGACGATGACTTACACCCTGCCCAAGGCGGTATATGGTTCAGTCATTGTAGATTTCGATTTTAGAATGGGTATCATAAGCGGTGAGAAAGAAGTAGCCCTGTCGGAAGGCAGTCATTACAGCAACAACAGATTTTTGATTAACGATGAAAACGGCAATAAAATGAGCGCATGGGGCTTTAACCGCATGGCAAATGCGTTCATCAACAACCGAGATCAAAATCCCGCACAAAGCTGTCAAACCTGTGAAACACAATTAACGAATGCTAGTTGGGCGGCTACTACGACTTTCGCTCATGACACTATGACTACACTGCGTGCGATTTTAGACACCGATGCGGATACGGTAGAGGGCGGTTCCGTTAATGCAGATGGAACTTATGTATATAATACGACTCGTTCCGGACATACTGCTGCTCATAATGTTGTGTTGCCTCAGCTGACCACCGGTTGCGGCGGCGTGAAATCCATCACCTTCAATTTATATTCGCAGGGTTCTGCCGGCGGCACGGTCTATATGTATCTGGATAATATCACGGTAACCAACGCATCCGCAAGTGACCTTTCGGGTATCTTTGTTACGAGTGCAAGAGCAACCGATGGTGCAGGCACGGCACTTAGATCCTTTAGTGCAAACCAGGTTGTTTATGTGGATGCAGAGTATGCAAATGGCGGCAATACGGCATTAAATGGTGCTCTTCTGTGTATGGCAGTCTATAATTCAAGCGATGAGCTGATTGCGGTAGCTGTGGCAGAGGAGAATATCGCGGTCGGCGAAGTAAAACCGATGTCGGTGGTATTCAAGATGCCGCCTACCTTGGGTAGCGGCGCATATATTAAGCTCTTTGCATGGAAATCGCTGTCGGCGATGAACCCATTAGAGGGCGCAGTAACCATCGGTAAATAAATTCTTACATTGGCAGTATAGCTTGAAAGTCTGCGGCAAAGATATTCTTTGCCGCAGACTAATTATAAAATATAAAAATATAAAATAAAGAATATAAGTGGATTTGTATTTTATGTTTTATATTTTTATCTCTACGAGGAGGCAATCATTATGCGTTCTGGGAAAATAGTCAAACGATTAGTGTCTGCACTTGCGGCAGCTTCTTTAATGATTAGTCTTTTGCCGGTCTCTTTTGCTGCCGGTGGGACAACCTATTATGTTTCAGGGACAGCGGGAGCCGCTGGAAATCCGGGGACTTCTGCATCGCCGTTTCGAACCATTGCACAAGCGATTGGGGCAATGTCTGACGGTGATACCTGTATTATCCGTGACGGCGTATATTATGAAACGCTCACAGTTGACGGAAAAAACAATCTGACCTTCCGTGCAGCAACGAATGGTAATGTGACTATCAGCGGTGGAACCGTCATATCCTCTTGGGAACGGGATACGACGATGGATCATGTTTGGAAAACAAGCACGGCCTCCTTTGTGGATGCAAGCGGCAATGACAGAAGCCTTCTCTTTCAAAATGGAGAGCTTTGCTATGAGGCTCGCTGGCCGAACCTGACGACAAGCGGCACAAGACATCCCTTGCTTTTGCGCGAAAACTATGCCCGTGTAGACTCCGGCAGTACGGAAAGAACCATCATTGTTGATGATGCACTGACAACGGATAGCTCGATTGCAGGAAAGAATTTAGCGGGCGCATCGGTTTGGTGTGCTTCGGGAGTCGCTTACTGGAGCTATGTTTATCCGATTGAAAGCGTTTCCGGAAACACCATCGAGCTTGCGGAAACCTATACCTATACCGATTCGTCAGGCGTTCAGCAAACAGCCTCTGTTACGGAGGGCTCTAGCTTCTGGCCGGGGACGAATAGAGCGCAAGATGGAAAAAACATTTATTATATCTTTGACAGTAAGGACCTTTTGGATACAAACGGCGAATGGTACCGCGACAGAAGTACGGGAACCCTGTATTTTTATGATGACAGCGGAAACGCACCCAAAGGCGTGGAGCTTCGCGCAAGAGAATATGCAATTGATATTGATCATGCCAGCGGAATCAGTATCGAGGGCATCAATGTCCGTGGTGCAATAGTTAACCTTGATGACAATGCAAGAGATTGCGTGATTAAAAATGCAACAATTGAAACTGTGGACTACTTAATGCCGAGAGAGGGAGAAAGAAGCGTAAAAGGCAAGCAACCGGGCGCATTGGGTGTTACTGTTAGTGGAACGAATAACTTAATTACTGGTTGCGAAATTATGAATATGTATGGTGAGGGTATACTGCTTGAAGGCACAGGAAACCGCATCATAAATAACTATATTCACGATATTAACTTTGAACACACCTATTCTGACGGCGTGTATATCAACGGAAGCAATCACCTGGTAAGCCATAATACCATCGAAGGATTGGGGAGAGGCGCAATCGGCGGGCTGTTTACAAGCTGTGAGCTTGCTTACAATGACATGTCCGACGGATGCAGACTATCAAGAGACGGCGGCATTATTTATTTAACCAATAATGATTTCAAAAACTCGGAGTTCCACCACAATATTCTTCATGATAGCGTAGATAATGAGGGTATGCAGTATGGCCTGTATTTGGATAGTATGACGACAGGCGTTATAGTATACCGTAACCTTTTGTACAATTTAGAGGTAAATGACGGACACTCCAGACGCTCGATAGATATTAATCCCAACAGCCTGGGTAATATATTTTTTAACAATACCGTGGCGAACACAAACCCCATTGGTGGCCTGACAGGCGACCGTTCACAGACAGTCATTGTGAACAATCTGTTTCAGTCAGATTACCTCCAGAGCGCATGGATGGATGTGAATGCGGACCATAATGTTGTCGCAACCAACGCGTGGACCAACCCGTCGGCGGGGGATTATACGCTTTCTTCTGCAGCTACGTCGGTCATTGATGTAGGTGTTCCTGTGCCGGGAGTAGCGGAGGACTATCTGGGCGAGGCTCCCGATTGTGGTGCTTTTGAGAATGGTGAAACGGCATGGACCGCAGGACATGACGTTTCAAATAAAGAGTTTTCAAAAGAGACGTTCCGTTTGAACGAGAAAATTCCATATCGTAACTATGTGGTAAATGGCGGCTTTGAAACCTTTAAGCAAGTGACGAGCAACGGCGTAACAAGTATATGCGCAGATGGTGGTTGGACCGACAGCGATGGCGGAGAAATACCGCTTCTTACGGAACGCGCATGGACGACATACGGCTCTTATGCTATGAGTGGGAACTATTCGGCGAAGCTCGCTGAGGGTCAGACGATTACTCAAACCATTACCGGATTAAAACCATATACGACGTACCTTGCAGGCGGTTATGCGCAACTGTCGGGAGAATACACCCCATCAGGGAACGGCAGTATTCCGGAAAACTATTCGGAACTGACGAGAGGCAATACCATTACGGGATTTACAACCGATACCGAACATTGTATCCGCTATCCTGCTATGAACTTCGGTACAACCGGCTATGATGCTCTGCAGTTTAGACTTCAGTTCACTTCTTCAAGCACCAGAACAGGAAGTCCTAGCCGCAGCATTGAAGTTTGGCTTGGAAATCCAAAGGCTGGCGGCGAACGGCTTTCAAGCGTTTCCGTTTTGCCGACAGAGGTACCATCTTATACGCACGTTTGGCTTTTTAAGACGGCAAAATTTGGTAGAAGTCTGACCGGAAGTCAAGAGATTTATGTTGTATTTAAGGGTGATTTTTACGGCGTTGCTGTTGCGGGGAAAGTATTTTTTGATGATACCGATGGGGAAGACCAGGTAACACTGACAGCGAAAAGCGATAGCGGCGAACAAGACAGTATTTCGTTCTCCGGCCGTGGATTTTCTTCATCTCTGCGAGGAGTGGAAGTGACCACCGGTTCAGAAGGCAGTATTGTATTGTCGCTCACAAAGAGCGGTGGCACGCTGAACGGATATGTAGACGAAATCCGTGTGTCGGAAACCTATAATCCTATGGATATATATATGGGCACCACGGAAGTCAAGGATGAAAATGGAACGTTGGTTTATGCGATTCACAAGGGCGATATGCATATTATCAACGGAGAATTGGTCAGTAGCGGTGAAGCAGGAACCGTAACGGCAACACTGCGTGGTATTGATGGCACGGGTTTGGTCTGTGAAGGAACGGGCGGGGTATATGCCGTCACAGCCGGCGGCGTGCAGAGCTTTTCTTTGAATACGAGAGCACCTCTTTCGGATCATGCAATGTTTCTTTTAAGCCTGAAAGATGAGACTGGCAGAACATTTTCCCACACGATTACTAACGGAGATGTCTTAAAACAGGCAGAGGGAGAGACAACGCTTCTTTTGAAGGATTTTGCAATAAGAAATATGGATGGGACATTGCTTATGGAGCCGACGTGCGGGGAATTTAACCTTTTTGAAACCGCTTTGGAAAATAAGAGCGATGAGTCGATTCCTATGTTGGGATTTATGGCAATTTATAAAGATGGTGCTTTGTTCGATTTAATGTACCTAAATCGAAATATTGACCCGAATGAAAGTGACAGATTCTGGCTTGGAACATTTATGCCAGAACAAGGCAACATAACAGTGAAACTCTTTGCATGGAAGTCTTTTGCAGATATGAACCCATTGTTTGAGCATGCGTTGTTTGAAACGACGAATTAGAAAACAACCTTAAGGAGAGAAAACCAATGAAGGAAAGCGGATTTATAGCAATAGCAAGGAATAATTTCCTGAGTGAAGAACGGGAAAAATATATGGTTGAGCCGCAACCGATACCATATGAAAAAAAGGTATGCGCCTTGCAAAAAGCAGCGGGAGCACCGGTTCGGACACAGGAAAAAATGAAAACCAAAGAGGAACTTTATGAAGCTCTTGATGTTCTCCGTAAGCAATATGAGCCGTTTTTGCTGAATCACGCACCGAAACTGGAGGAATTTAATCGGCATATTTCTATTGAAACATTTACCTTAGACGGCGAAAAGGAAATCACCATTCCGCATTTCGGTGGACCTTTAGGTTATGCGAAACAAGTGTATGAAGCAGAATTCTCTCTGGAGAATTTTCAGGGGAAGGCGGTCTACTTTGGCTGTAAGGGCGCAGATTACAAAGCAACTGTTTACATTAACGATGTCTGCATCGGAATCCATGAGGGTTTCTTTTCTCCTTTTGAATTTGAGATAACGCAAGCAGCACACGCAGGGAAAAACCGTTTGAAAATTGTTCTGGAAAACGATTTTGTTTATATGGGCAATACTCGTCGCGGCGAAGCAGGAGTTGTTGCAGGGGGAGAGAAGTATCAAGGCGATAAGCTCTATGCAGCTACGGGCGTTGGATACGATGACCCTGAAATTGGATGGCATCATTGCCCGCCGGGGTTTGGAATTTATCATGAGGTGTATATTGAAGTTCGTAATATGATACACATCTCGGATATGTATGTGCGTCCAGACGTGGACGCAGGCGTTGCGGAGCTTTGGCTTGAGATTGAAAATGCAGAGTATGAAGGCAGAGAGGTGGTCTTTGACCTATCGCTATATGGTCAGAACTTTGAGGAAACCATCTTTGAGCATCTTCTGTATGAGCCAAAAATAGAAAACAAATGGATGCTGGCAAGACGCGGCAAAAATATATATAAAATACCGATTTCTATTTCTGATATCAAAGTCTGGGAACCCGACACACCGTTTTTGTACCAGCTTCAAGTCAGTGTAACCTGTGGAGGAAAGCTGTGTGATAAAGACAAATATTCCTTTGGTATGCGCTCTTTTGTGCAGGATAACGAAAGTCATCCCAAGGGAAGATATTACTTAAATGGCCGTTCGATTCGCCTGCGCGGAGCCAATACGATGGGTTTTGAGCAGCAGGATGTTATGCGTGGAGATTTTAAGCAGTTGATTGACGATATTCTATTGGCTAAGGTCTGCCATATGAATTTCTGGAGGCTGACGCAGCGTCCTGTGCAGGATGAGGTCTACCAGTACTGTGATATGTTAGGTCTTATGACACAAACCGACTTGCCGCTGTTTAGCGTTATGCGACGCAATAAGGTGTGTGAGGCATTGCGTCAGACGGAAGAAATGATTCGTATGGTGCGCAAGCATCCGTGTAATGTATCTATCAGTTATATTAATGAACCGCACTTTAATGAAGACCATTTGGACAACGGAAAAGGGCGTGCAGAGCCGCACAGACATTTGGTTCGAGAGGAATTAGAATCCTTCTTTCTGACCTGCGATTCAGTAGTAAAATTGAATCAGCCGGACTGCGTTATTAAGCATATTGACGGTGACTTTATGTCTCCGGATCTTTCCGGCTCTAACTGTATGCCTGATAATCACTGCTATACCATGTGGTATTTTGGTCATGGTATTGATATTGGAAAGCTGCATAAAGGCTATTGGCAGCGGATTTTGCCGGATTGGTATTATGGCTGTGGAGAATATGGCGGTGAGGGTTTGGATTTTCCGGACCTTATGAGACGCCGTTATCCGAAAGAATGGCTCAAAGAGCCATTTGACCCGGACAATATTGTTTGTGCACAGACCAAAACGGTTCATTTTATGTTTTTTGATACTCCCACCACCCTTGAGGGTTGGGTGGATGCAACACACCGTCATCAGGTATTTTCAACCAAAATGATGACGGAAGCTTTCCGCCGCGACCCAAGGATGGTATCTTTTGCCATTCACCTTTTCATTGATGCGTGGCCGAGCGGCTGGATGAAAACCATTATGGATTGCGAAAGGACTCCGAAACCGGCGTTCTTTGCATATCGGGACGCATTAGAGCCGATTATGGTAAGTTTGCGTAGTGACCGCTTTACTTACTATGAGGACGAAACTGTAAGTGTTGAAGCTTATGTCTGCAATGATACACAAGAAACCGATGACGGCGATTATCGTCTGGTGTTTGAGTTGTATGACAGCGAAACGCTCATTATGCAAAAAGAGCAGATGGCAGAATTCGAGAAAGATACAACAAGCTATATTGCCAACGCGGAATTCCGTGTGGATGCTGGTGGCGACAGAAAGAAATATACGCTTAAGGCAGTTTTGTTAAAAGATGGAGAAGTTTGCCACTATAATACTTTTGATTTTGAGGTATTTGCAAGACAACCATTTACCGAAAACAACAATATCGTGCTGATTTCGGATTTGGATGTTGGTGAGCATGAGATTGCCGGAGAGATTGTTAAAGTAAAGGACGGCGAACGTCGTGTGTTTGTTTCGAGAAACACGGGACATCCTGCGGTAGACGGCTTCCGCGAACATGATTTCTTTATGTGGTATGATAAAAAAGAAGATATGATTACGCCGATTCTGCGCAATGTTTTTGAAGCGGAAGGATTTACACCGATTCTTCTGGCGGAAGGAAACGGATCAAAGGTTATGGCGGCGGGCGTGAAGGAATACCAGGGCAAAAAATATGTGATTTCCATGCTTGATTTAAGACACGAAGAAAATCCGATTGCGCAGCGTTTCTTAAAGAAGTTATATGAAATGTAGATGCAGGTAAAGAGGGGCGAAACTTATGGCGCATAAACAATATGGACACTACATAGAAGGCAGCTCTGACTATTGTATCACAAGGGCAGATTTGCCGAGAAACTGGTATAATTACCTTTGGAATGACCACTATGTCACCTTTACATCGCAGACCGGTGCCGGTGAAAGTGTACTGCAAGACTCCTTGGGGAGAAGAATCGGTCTCGTCAGAGACAGAGGATTTTATCTGTTGGAGGGGGAAGTAAGTTGGGGTATTCACGGACTTCCTGTGAATCAGAACAATGATAAATTCACTTGTACGCACTCGCGCGGAGCAACGGAGGTTTCTGTTGAAAACTATGGGATTGCTTCTAGAGTTATCAGTATTGTTCCTGATGGAGCGAACTGCGAATTGTGGAAATTAAAATTAAAGAATTTATCCGAAGAAAAAAGACAGCTGTCAGCGATTGTGTTTTGTGATACGAAGATGGACGGCATATACCAAAGACAGGGGTATCATACGGGAACAGCGTCATTTTCTCAGGCGTTAAACGGCGTTTTTAGTTGCGGTTTTGTATCTTTTGAAGATGAAGTGAAAGAGGCCTATGGTTTTTTGGCATTATCAGAAACGGCAGACGGCTACGACTGCACCTATAACTCAATTATAGGACCTTATGGCTCATTTGCACACCCCATCGTTTTGGAGCGAGGGGGCCTCAGCAATACGGACGGCCTGGGAGAGAAGCTTTCATTTGCGCTTGAAAAGAAGATTGAGCTTGCACCAAACGAAGAAAAAGAGTTGGTCTATATCTGCGGTGTTGCTTTTTCTATGGAAGAGGCAAAGAAAATGAAAACCGCTTATGCAGTTCCGAAAACGTTTGATTTGGAAAAAGAAGCAGTTTTAGAAAAATTCAGAAGCCAGACGGCAATGGTCTCCATCGAAACGCCGGATGAACTACTAAACAATATGTTTGAATGGCTGAAGCATCAGTCAAATTTAGGCTCCCGATGGGCACGGGTACGCCATAACGGCTATCGCGACCTAACCAGCGACACGGAATGCTTATCTTGTATCAATCCGAAACTGGCGTTAGAGCGCTTCAAAAGAATACTAACTTATCAGTATTCTAGCGGTTATGCTCCGCGGACGTTTATTGACGGAATGATTCAACCGAATAATTTTGCAGATAATACGGTCTGGCTAAATTTTGCGGCGATGTCTATCATTAAGGAACTGGGCGATACTTCTATTTTAGATATCGAGGTCCCATATAACGACGGAACCGTCGGCACAATCTATGAGCATTTGTTCCGTTCGGTTGATTATCTGTATCATTTTAAAGGCTTGCACGGTTTGGTTAAAATCTGGGGCGGCGACTGGAACGACTGTATGGCGAGTGCCGGCTTAGAGGGACGAGGCGTCAGCATTTGGTTGAGTATCGCCTGGTATCGTGCGAATCAATTTTTTGCAGAAATTGCACGTATGGTAGGAAACAATGGGGATGCCGAGCTTTGCGTTGCACGTGGTGAAGAAATGCGCGAGCTGATTGAGGAGTATGGCTGGGATGGCGAATATTATATGTATGCCATCAATGACTGGGGCGAAAAAATTGGATCCAAAGAAAGTCCTCAAGGTCAAATTTTCTTAAATCCGCAGATTTGGGCGGTGCTTTCAGGCGTTTCGAAAAACGGTAGAGAAGTTCAGGCAATGGAAAGCGCACAAAAGAAACTGGATTCAGAACTTGGCACGATGGTTTCCCTGGCCTATACTGAGTATGACCCGCATATTGGCTATGTTACCTTAAAGCCCGCCGGTGTGCATGAAAACGGAGGAGTATATCTGCATACGATTGCCTGGAAAATTGCGGCTGATGCAATGCTTGGTCGTGCAGATTGGGTAGAAAAGGATATCGAAACCATTTTGCCGTTCCGCAATAAAGTTGTCGCAGGAAGAGCAGAGCCTTACATTATGTGCAATTCCTATTTTGGCGAACAGACGGGATATCGCTATGGTACGCCGGGTCAAAGCTGGCGTACGGCGGCGGGCCAGTGGTTTCAAAAAGCCCTTGTGAATTATGTTTTTGGTCTGCAACCGGAAATGGACGGACTTAAAATTGAGCCGTGCCTCCCTCCGAGTTGGAAAAAATGCGCTATCCGAAAAGTATTTAGAGGAATAACCTACGATATCAGCTATGAAAATGGCGGAACGCGCGTGAAAGAGATTTATGTCAATAATGAAAAAATTGATGGCAATATTCTCCCTTTGTTGGACGATATCGTTAAGGTCAAGGTCATAACGGGAGAATAAAAAACATAACTATTGTTGAAAATCTCTATGTTATTTTTAGTAATGCGGTCGCTGTCTAAAGGCACCGACATAGAAAATACTCTACCCGAAACCGGGTAGAGTATTTTTTTACTTCCTTTCTGTCTCAGAAAGCATATTCTCAATAAATATCCCATATCCACGGGTCGGGTCATTAACAAATACATGGGTTACAGCACCCACGAGCTTTCCCTCCTGGATGATGGGAGAACCGCTCATTCCCTGAACAATACCGCCGGTCTTTTTTAAAAGTTCCGGGTCTGTTACACAGATTACCATGTCTTTTCCGCCGCTGTTTCCGTATTTTAATACGCGTTGAATTTCGACTTCGTATTCTTTGACTCCGTCTTCGTCAATGCTGGAAAGTATTTTTGCCTTTCCTTCTTTAATCTGACTTGACGAGGCAACCGGAATACTTTCTCCGGAAAGATTCAATTCTTCGGGATTTAATGTGCCGAAAATACCCTTTGATGTGTTCTTTTCTATCCTTCCCAAATCATTTTCCGAGCCGTAAAACATTCCTTTTAACTCTCCCGGTTCACCACGCGCGCCTTTTTTAATTTGATATACACCGGCGCGGGTAATGCTGCCGGAATGGACGGGCATTAGTGTTCCGCTGTCTGTGTCTGAAATGGGATGTCCCAAAGCCCCGAAAGAGCCGCTGTCTTCGTCATAAAAGGTTAGCGTCCCGATGCCGGCAGTGGAGTCGCGTACCCAAAGACCGAGTTTTGGCCCATCTTCGGTTTGGGTCGGCACAACAGTTCTATCGATGTGTTTGCCACCTCTGGAAACCGTGAGAGTAATTGCGTTTTTTTCGCTATTTTCTACCAATTCGGCAAGTTGTTCCGTTGTAGAAAGAGTCGTGCCGTTTGCAGAAAGCAAAATGTCGCCGCTTTCGATGCCGTATTCATGAGACGGATTGACTCGATTGCCATTTTCATCTAAAAGCTCTGAGACGCCTACACAGACCAAACCCTCGGTAAAGATTTTGATGCCAATGGCATTTCCGCAGGGTACCAGCTCCATTGGAGAACGGACGTCGACCTCGATGGAACGCACCGGAATGATCCCGAAGAGCCTAAGCTGTGCTTCAAATCGGTTTTCGGGACTTCTTGTTTTCGACAAGCCGATTGTGCTTTCCTCTTTGCGAACATTTCCGTCTTCTTCCAATACACCGCCGAAGGCTGCCGGAACGCCAATCGTGTAGGGCGAAGATGTTTCTGAGTGGAATGTTTCTCCCTCAAATATCTGAATGCGGTCGGGATACTTAAAATTACATTCTGCAATCAGGCTGATGATGAGTCCTGTGATGAGACAGGTGAAAATAATCAGGCGTTTCTTGCCTGAAATTGTGTTACGCAATTTTTTCCCTCCCAAAGCCAATCACTGGGGCTCGAACTATCGTGCCCATAGTTAGATTAACCTTACAAGCGGGGAATATCCCAGTTAAAAATTCGACTTTGTTCCAAATTCATCTAGCGAACGAAATACAAATCCGTCGGCTTTTAAATCTTTGATGACGCGGTCTAAAACTTCCGCATTATCCTTGGATACGGCATGAAGCAGAAGCACACAGCCATCGTGTACGCCGTCTGTGATGGTTTTGTATGCATAATCTGTTCCGCGCTGTTTATTTACATCCCAATCCTGATACGCAAAACTCCAGAAAACACTGGTATATCCCAAATCATTGGATAAAGCCAGCGTGCGCTCGGAGTATTCGCCTTTGGGCGGACGGATATATTTCATATTCTGACCAAACAGCTCATAAAAACGGTCGTTTAAATCCGTAATTTCTTTTTTTAATTTTTCATTATCTGTTACCTGTGGCATCGACGGATGATGCACGGTGTGATTTCCGACGGTGTGACCTTCCGAGACCATCCGCCTTACCAAATCGGTTTCTTTTTCAAGATAGGGACCTGTGATGAAAAATGCGGCTTTGACATCGTTTTCTTTTAACACATCCAGAATTTTTGCTGTGTAGCCGTTTTCGTATCCCTCGTCAAATGTCAGGTATAAAGTTTTCGGAATTGTGTCTAAATAATAAGCGTGCTGTAAGTTCATCAGCGTCTTGGTTTCCTCGGGAATTTCCGGGGGCGCTTTTACATTTTTTTTAAGACCCCAGCCGTATGCTTTGTTGGAATACATTCCAGAGACCGCGGAAGCTGCTCGTACATCCTCCGGTGCAGTAATTTCGTTTTCGACAGACGGAGCACAGGCACAAAGGGATAGAATCATGCAAAGTGAAAAAATGATTTTTTTCATAAAAAAAGACCATCCTTTTATTATCATTTCACAGTTAATATATTTTATGAAATTGTTGTTTAGTATGAAAGAAAAAAAGTTACAAATTTCGACGTTTCTCTCTTTAAAATTAAAATCAGATATGTTATACTGAAATTATCACAGGAACAAGCGAGGGAAAACTATGAGAAGAAATTATCGTGGGAGACCGACGCGCCCCGGCTATAAACCGAAAAAGAAGCTGGATGTCGGCGTGTTTTTTAAGCATATTGGTCTGCCGCTTTTGATTATAATTGTATTGATTGGCGGTTTTTTTGTAGCATCCAACCTGACCGGCGGCGGTCAGAATGTGCCGGAGCCGACAGCGCCGGCAACGCAGTCGCCGGAACCAACTGTGGAGCCTACCCCCGAACCAACGCCTGAGTCAACACCGACCCCTTGGGTTATCAATAAAACGGCGGAGCACGACGCACAGTATGTTGATATCTATAACGGCTACGAGGGGGAAAAGGTTGCATACCTGACCTTTGATGACGGACCAACCTCCAATGTAACGCCGAAAATTCTTGAAATTTTAAGAGAAAAGGACGTAAAAGCAACATTTTTTGTTCTGGGTAAAATGCTGACGGCATATCCGGAGTTGGCACAGCAGGCGGTCAGCGAAGGTCACGTTTTGGCAAACCATTCCTACAGCCACGATTATAAACAGATTTACGGCTCGACGGAGAGCTTTTTGGATGAAATTAAAAAGGCAGAAAATGCCATTATCAATACAGTTGGTGAGGAAGGGTATACCCGTGTATTCCGTTTTCCGGGTGGCTCCCATAACAGAGATGCGGCATTTAAGGACGCGCTCCTGACGGAAAACTATGTGTATGTGGATTGGAACGTCATCAGCGGCGATGCCGAGGGACATAACATTTCGCCGGAAAAGCAACTGCAAAAAGTGAAAACGACTGCGAAAGGCTTAAGTCATATCGTTGTTTTGATGCACGATGCGGCGACTAAGAAAACGACTGCCGAAGCCCTGCCGCAAATCATTGATTATCTGCGCGGCGAGGGATATGAATTCAGAACATTAAAAAGATAAAGATGGGGATGTAGCAATATGATTTCATTTTGCTACATCCCTTTATTTTCACCATTTGGCGAATATTGCATACAATGACCTTGAGGTGATTGTTATGTTTTATGCCATCGTATTGGATACGTTTATTTTGTTTTTGCTCATTTACGCGCTCTTGGACTTGTTTGTCAGACTGTCCGATTTTTTGCTTGATAAATTTTCAAAGGTCCCTCAAATCGAAAGCGCAAGGCTCGTGTTTGTTTCGGAGGGTGAAACGCTACTGGAAGCAAAACTTCGGAATTTACTCAAGCGTTGCGAAACCGAGGGTTGTATCCTTTTGGCAGTCGATGATGGGCTGGGGGAAGAAAACCGATTGCTTATGACCGCGCTTATGGGAGAGTACGACTGCCTTTCGCTTGTTACCAAAGAAGAACTGGTCAGAATGGTAGAAGAAAAAGAAACGCTCGGGGAAAACCCTCGAGCGAATTAATACATATTATCGATAACTGCGCCGCCCAACACGCGGTCGCCTGCGTAAAAGACAACGGCTTGCCCCGGCGTTACGGCGCGTACGGGCAGGTCTGTTTTTATATGAACTTTTCCGTCTGCCAAAGCGGTAACCGTGCAGGGAACCAAGGGGGCAGAGTAGCGGATTTTGCACACGACGGAGGAGTTTTCGGAAAGCGAATCACTACTCGTCAGCCGTAAATCCGAAGCGGTAAATTCCTGCATGAATTCGGTCCCTTGTTCGCCCAGATAAACCGTGTTGGTTTCGGCGGAAAGTCCGGTAACGAACATTGGTTTACCAAAGGTAACGCCCAGCCCTTTTCTTTGACCGACCGTAAAGTGTGCCACACCGTTGTGCTCACCCAAAACAGTACCGTCTGTCGACTTAAAATATCCCTTTTGGTCTTTGTAATTTGCATACTCACGCAAAAAGCGCATATAGTCTCCGTCGGGGATAAAGCAGATATCCTGACTGTCCGGCTTGTGCGCAACAGGGAGTGCGAGGTCCTCTGCCATCCGGCGAATCTGCTCTTTATCAAATTCCCCGAGCGGCATCAAGGTTTTGGAAAGCTCCTTTTGCGTCAGGGTGTAGAGAAAATAGCTCTGATCCTTTTTGCCGGCGACACCTGCCATCAGGCAGTAGGTACCATCGGGTGCCTTTTGAATTTTCGCATAATGCCCCGTGGCAATGAAATCTGCACCGTTTTGTTCGGCGTACTCTAAAAACTTCCCGAATTTAATTTTCTGATTGCAGATAATGCAGGGATTGGGCGTGCGTGCCTTTTGATATTCGTTGGCGAAATAGTCCATAACGTCATTTGCAAATTCAGTGGTGAAATCAACCGTTTGGTGCGCAATCGAAAGCGCATCTGCCACACGGGCGGCATCCTCAGCAGCCTTTTCCGTACCGGTGGGAGTAAGGAGAAAGGTAACCCCAATGACTTCGTAGCCCTGTTCTTTTAATAATGCCGCGGCGACCGAAGAATCTACGCCGCCACTCATGCCAATCATGACTTTTTTCTTCATGCCGCACACCGCCTTTCGTAATTTTACGTATTTATTATACACAAAAAACAGAAGTGATGCAATCCCCGCATCAAAAATAGGGAAAATCGTCTTGCAAAACGGAGCATTTCCTGATAAAATCAGTATAAACGAAAGTATCACAGGAGAAAATGATGGAGTATCAATTCGACCACAGACCGATGTGTAAATACTGTACGAACGCGAAACCGATTCCCTATACGGAGGATGTGCTCTGTAAGCGTTGCGGAGCGGTTCCTGAAACGCACGTTTGTAAAAAGTTTAAGTACAATCTGCTTGCACGGGATGTGCGTAGGAAAAAGGGACTCGATGTAACGAAATTTTCCGCAGAGGATTTCAGTTTGGATGATTGATGAGGTGATGAGGATGCAATTTGTGATTGTAACGGGAATGTCCGGTGCGGGCAAGACCAGCGTGGCACACGTTTTGGAGGATAGCGGCTACTACTGTATCGATAATCTCCCGCCGACGCTTTTGTCTAATTTTGCATCACTTTGTAGTAGCGCCAATCTTTCGATGGACAAAGTTGCCCTGGTTGTTGATGCGCGCGGAGGCGAACAGATTTCCAGCCTCGGCGAAGAGGTGGACAAGCTGAAAAAGAACGGAAATCATTGTAGCCTTTTGTTTTTGGAGGCGACGGATGAGAGCATCATCAAGCGATATAAAGAAACAAGGCGTAAGCATCCGCAGGCGGCAGAAGGACGGCTCGAAGAGGGAATTGCGCGGGAACGGGAACTGCTTTCTGATATTCGCGGTCGCGCTGATTATGTTCTAGATACTTCAGGACTCTTAACGCGCCAACTCAAAGAGCAGGTGCTGTCTCTTTTTGAAAAGAAAGAGCCTTTTGAAAATATTAGTGTTAATGTCGTTTCTTTTGGTTTTAAGTATGGGATTCCTTTAGACAGCGATTTGGTGTTTGATGTCCGCTTTTTGCCGAATCCGTTTTATGAGTCGGAACTTAAGGAGCATACGGGACTGGAAAAAGAGGTTCAGGAGTTCGTATTAAGGGCAGATGAGTCGCAGGAGTTTTTGAAAAAGCTCGAGCAGTTGTTTTTGTTTCTCCTGCCGCAGTATATCAAAGAGGGAAAAACGCAGCTGGTCGTCGCTATCGGCTGTACGGGCGGAAAACACCGCTCGGTGACGGTTGCAGAACAACTGGCAAAAAGCCTTTTAAAGCACCGGTATTTTGCGGTGGCAAATCATAGAGATATAAAGAAATAAAGACGCCTTGGGCGTCCTCCCTAAGTGAGGCCGCCCAAGGCATCTTTATTTTCGTGTGGAAAAAACTTCTTGAAATTTATATATTATTATGTTATAATTACTTTTTGGTATGATAAATGGTGTAAAGTAGGCAAGAAGTAAGAGATAAGCGGCAAATGGATTTGTTTGCAATTTATCTCTTATCTCTTGCCATAGCACCAAAATTTTAACAAATGGAGGTAGTTATGTTTAGAACATTTGAAATGGAACTGGCCGGCAGACCGCTGGTCATCGAAACAGGAAAGTATGCAGAGCTTGCAGGCGGTGCAGTTATGGTTCGCTACGGCGATACCGCAGTACTGTCTACTGCAACCATGGCAGCAAAACCACGTGACGGTATCGATTTCTTCCCCTTGAGCGTTGATTTTGAAGAAAAGTTATACGCAGTCGGTAAAATCCCGGGTGGATTTATCCGCCGTGAGGGCAAGCCGTCGGAAAAGGCAATCCTTACGTCCCGTGTGATTGACCGTCCGATTCGTCCGCTTTTCCCGAAGGATTTGCGTAACGATGTCAGCGTAGTCAATACCGTTATGTCTGTGGAGCAGGACAACGCACCGGAAATTGCCGCTATGATTGGTACTTCCGTTGCAATTTCGATTTCTTCGATTCCGTTTAACGGACCGATTGGTGGTGTTTTCGTAGGTCTGGTTGACGGCGAGTTCGTCCTAAATCCGACCGCAGAGCAGCGTGAAAAGAGCCGCTTGAGCCTGACGGTTGCCGGCACCAAGGAAAAGGTTGTTATGATTGAGGCAGGCGCAAAAGAGGTTGACGAAGAAACGATGTTTAATGCGATTATGTTCGCACATGAGCACATCAAGACCATCTGCGATTTTGTTTCCAAGATTCAGGCAGAGGTTGGTAAGCCGAAGATGGCTTATGAGCCGCACATTGTAGATGAAGAATTCTATGAAGAAATCAAGTCTTATGCGCTTGATAAGCTGAAAGTAGCACTCGATACGGATGACAAAAATGTCCGTGAAGCAAACATGAAAGTTTTCTATGCCGGTCTTTATGAGCACTTCGAGGGTAAATACTCCGAAGAGGAAGACGGCGAGAGAATCGTAGAAGCAGTCGAAAAGATTATGAAATTCATCGTTCGTCGTTGGATTTTGGATGAGGGTAAGCGTGTAGACGGAAGAAAGATTTTGGATATCCGTCCGCTGTCTGCAGAGGTCGCACTTCTCCCGAGAACGCACGGTTCCGGTATGTTCAGCCGTGGACAGACGCAGGTTCTTACCGTTGCAACCCTGGGTGCAATGGGCGATGCTCAGATGCTCGACGGTATTGATTTGGATGACCAGAAACGCTATATGCATCACTATAACTTCCCGTCCTATTCGGTTGGTGAAACCCGTCCGTCGAGAGGTCCGGGCCGTCGTGAAATCGGTCACGGTGCGCTGGCTGAGCGTGCTCTTGAACCGGTGATTCCGCCGGAAGAGGAGTTCCCGTATGCAATCCGTCTGGTATCCGAAGTATTAAGCTCCAACGGCAGTACCTCCCAGGCAAGTGTCTGCGGAAGCACCTTGGCACTGATGGATGCCGGTGTGCCGATTAAGGCTCCGGTTGCAGGTATCTCTGTTGGTTTGGTTACCGAGGGAGACCGCTTTATTACTATGACTGACATTCAGGGCCTTGAGGACTTCTATGGCGATATGGACTTTAAGGTTGCAGGTACCAAAGAGGGTATTACCGCCATTCAGATGGATATTAAGATCGACGGTTTGACCCCGGCAATCATCAAGCAGGCTCTCGTTCAGACCAGAGATGCACGTTATCACATCATTGACGATGTACTCTTAAAGGCAATCGAAGCTCCGCGTCCGGAACTTTCCAAGTACGCACCGAAGATTTACACGATGAACATCGATACCGATAAGATTCGTGACGTTATCGGCAGCGGCGGTAAGGTAATCCAGAAGATTATTGCAGAAACCGGAACGAAGATTGATATCGAAGAAGACGGTACGATTTATATTTCCACCAGCGATGAGGAAATGGCACAGCGTGCAATTGAAATCATTAAGGGAATCACCGGCGAAATTGAAATCGGCAAGATTTATAAAGCAAAGGTTGTTACCATCACAACCTTCGGTGCTTTCGTTGAGTTCCTGCCGGGTAAAGAAGGTCTGGTACACATTTCCAAGCTGGATGAAAAACGTGTGGAAAAAGTAGAAGATGTCGTCAGCGTTGGCGATGAAATTATGGTTAAAGTAATGGAAGTTGACCGTCAGGGCAGAATCAACCTGTCCAGAAAAGATGCTCTCCGTGAGCTTGGTCAGCAGAACTAATCGCTGTAAATAAAAGCTGCGGCAAATATGTCGCAGCTTTTTCTTTACGAAAGGAGGAAAGCAGATGTCTTTGTTGGTAGCCATCAATGCAAAATATATCCACACAAACCTTGCAGTACGTTACTTAAGACAGACAACAGGCTGTGAGATACGGGAATATTCTATCAATGACCGCACGGAAACCGTGATGGCAGATATTTATTTGAGTGGCAAAAAGACGATTCTGTTTTCCTGCTATCTCTGGAATATCCGTATGGTGCTTGAGCTTTGCTCCCGCCTGAAGAAAGCGGATTCGTCCATCCAAACGGTACTCGGCGGACCCGAGGTCAGCTTTTCAGCAGAAGAAATCTTAAGTGAGCATCCGTATGTGGATTTTGTCATACGCGGTGAGGGAGAAGAAAGTGTTCCGGTATTTCTCGCGGCAAAGGAAAGCGGAGATTTTCGTACGGTTTTAGGCTTATCCTATCGGGAGATGGGCAAAATTATCACCAATCCTCCGGCGCCTGTACCGGAGTTAGATTCGATTCCTTTCCCATATGATGACGGAGAACTCGAGGACCTTTCCGGACGACTTATTTATTATGAAACCTCCCGTGGTTGTCCATTCCGTTGCGGTTTCTGCCTTTCGTCAGCGACAACCGGCGTACGATTTTTGCCACTGGAGCGTGTAAAAAAAGAGTTGCTCGCCTTTATCCTTGCAGGTGTGCCGCTAGTCAAACTGGTTGACCGAACTTTTAATGCGGACAACAGGCGCGCGGTTGAAATTGTCAATTTTATCAAAGAACATTCCGAAAAAACCTGCTTTCACTTTGAGGTGAAAGCCGAAACGATGTCGGAGGAACTTGTAGATGCGCTTATGGGCGCGAGAAAAGGCTTGTTCCAGCTTGAAATCGGCGTTCAGAGCACAAATCCGGAGACGCTTTCAAAAATTAAACGGGGAGCGGATTTCGGCAAGATTACAGATGTGGTCAACCGCCTCAAAAAGAACGGAAATATCCATCTGCATCTGGATTTGATTGCGGGCTTGCCCGGAGAAAGCTATGCACAGTTTGCACGCTCATTTGACGATGTATTTTCGCTTAGGCCCCACGATTTACAGTTGGGCTTTTTGAAAAAATTAAAAGGTGCGACGCTCGATACCAAAGGTAGCCGATTTACCGATGAACCACCGTATGAGGTAATCCACAGTGATGCGATGAGTTATGCGGAAATTTTGCTATTGAAGGATATTGAAGATGTGCTTGAAAAATACTATAACAGTGGAACTTTTTCTCGCTCGCTTTCGTACCTGATAACAGAGGATGACGCAAGTAGTGCGTTCTGCTTTTTTGAAAAACTGGCACGCTTTTTTAGGGAAAAAGGATATAGCGGGCAGGCGCTTTCCCGCAAGTCTTTGTATGAAATTTTATGCGAATTTGGAGAAAGAGAAGTCAAAGCAGAACAAATACAAGAATATCTTGCGTTTGACTATCTTACGCATTATAAAGACCATTTGAGTTTTATGCACGCAGACGATTTAAAACAGAGGGCGTTTGAGTTTCTTAAAACCGAGGGAATCGCAGAAAAATATTTCCCTCAGCGAAAGGACGAAAAACCGACGGAATTATACAAACATTTGCGCTTTTACCGCTTCGGCGAAAAGGTTTTTGCTTTTGATGCAGAAAATGCGATAAATTGCGATATTACAGCAGATTTTTCTTGACTTTACGCTC
The DNA here is from genome assembly GCA_017399695.1 of Clostridia bacterium. GTDB lineage: Bacteria > Bacillota > Clostridia > UBA1381 > UBA9506 > RGIG1666. Next base: position 107,963 of record JAFQBK010000002.1, read on the forward strand.
CAAAGAAGATATGATTATATAATAAGGTTTATACTACTATTTTGTTTTCGGAAAGGAATGAGAATGTATGTTTAAGGTAATTTTGAAAGACGGTTCAGCGCTTGAGTACAGCGAACCGACGCCGCTTTATGCGATTGCGAAGGATATCAGCGAGGGCTTCGGGCGAACTTGTCTTGCAGCTGAGGTTGACGGAAAGGTGTGCGAGATGGGCACCGAGCTTACCACCGATGCGACAGTTACCTTTTTGACATTTGCGGACCAAAAGGGTAAGGATGTTCTGCGCCATACGGCATCGCATGTCCTCGCGCAGGCAGTCAAACGCCTCTATCCGCAGGCAAAACTTGCCATCGGCCCTGCTATCGAAAACGGATTTTACTATGATTTTGACTGCGATGTATCCTTTACCCCCGAGGTGCTCAAGGATATCGAAGCAGAAATGAAAAAGATTGTGAAAGAAAACATCCCTGTGCGTCGTTTTACCAAGTCGCGCGAGGATGCCATCAAATATTTTGAAGAAAAAGGCGAAATCTATAAGGTTGAATTGATTCGTGACCTGCCCGAGGGCGAGGAGATTTCTTTCTACGAGCAGGGTGACTTTACCGATTTGTGTGCAGGGCCGCACGTCTCCTCTACGGGTAAAGTAAAAGCATTTGCACTCACCAGTGTTGCAGGCGCATACTGGCGCGGAAGTGAAAAGAATAAGATGCTGCAGCGTATTTACGGTACGGCATTTACTGATAAGGCAGAACTGCAGGAGTATCTTGCGCAAGTCGAAGAAGCGAGAAAGCGTGACCATAATAAGCTGGGTAGAGAGCTTGAGCTGTTTACAACGGTGGATGTCATTGGTCAGGGTCTTCCGATTCTCTTGCCCAAAGGCGCACGCGTCATTCAGACGCTCCAGCGTTTTGTAGAAGATGAGGAACAGCGCCGCGGCTATCTTTTGACCAAGACGCCTCTCATGGCAAAAAGTGATTTGTATAAAATCTCCGGTCACTGGGATCATTACAAGGATGGTATGTTCGTGTTGGGAGACGAAGAAAAGGACAAGGAAGTCTTTGCGCTTCGTCCGATGACCTGTCCGTTTCAGTATCAGGTATTCTTAAATAAAATGCGTTCCTATCGTGATTTGCCGATGCGACTGGGCGAGACCTCAACCCTTTTTAGAAATGAGGAATCCGGTGAGATGCACGGCTTAATCCGTGTCCGTCAGTTTACCATCTCCGAGGGACACTTGATTTTACGTCCTGACCAGTTGGAAGACGAGTTCCGTGGCTGCTTAGAGCTTGCAAACTATATGCTGGATGTTTTGGGACTTGCAGAAGACGTCAGCTACCGTTTTTCCCAGTGGGATCCAAACAATACCGAAAAGTATATCGGTACGGCGGAGCAGTGGGATGAAGCGCAGGGCATCATGAAAAAGATTTTAGATAATCTTGGCATTAATTATAGCATTGGTATTGATGAGGCGGCATTCTACGGCCCGAAACTTGACATTCAGATTAAGAATGTGTTTGGAAAAGAGGATACCTTAATTACCATCCAGATTGACCAGCTGCTTGCAGAGCAGTTTGGAATGGAGTATGTGGATTCTGACGGCGGAAAAACCCGTCCATATATCATTCACCGTACCTCGCTCGGTTGCTACGAAAGAACGCTTGCACTTTTAATTGAAAAATATGCAGGCGCATTCCCGACCTGGCTGGCGCCGGTACAGGCAAAAATTCTGCCGATTACGGATGCACACGCAGACTATGCGTATGAGCTTGCACGCGAGTTGGAAATGAAGGGTGTTCGCGTTGAGGTAGATTCAAGAAATGAAAAAATCGGCTACAAAATCAGACAGGCACAGATGGAAAAGATTCCGTATATGCTGGTAGTAGGAGAAAAAGAAGTCGAAGAGGGCAAGGTTGCTGTTCGTTCCAGAAAAGACGGCGATAAAGGTTCAATGGCAAAAGCTGAATTTATCAGCGAACTGATGCAGGAAATCGAAGAAAAGAGAAGATAACACCTGAAATCTGATTCAAACAGGAGGCGATAAACGATGTGGATGGTTGTTTACATCGCGCAGGCAAAGGAAACAGCGGAAAGAATCAGTGCGCTACTTCGCGAAGCAGGTCTGCTTGTTAAAATCAGAGTGACCAATCAAGGAGCGCAGGACCAGTACGGTTGTTTTGAAATTTTGGTTCCTGAATCAGAGGTGGATGATGCGCATACGGTAATTATCGATGCACTTTAACGTATCAGGAGATAAAGCCTAACGGTATAAATTAACAGGCGAAAGGGGAAAGACAGAAATGAAAAGAATTGGTGTACTGACAAGCGGCGGCGATGCGCCGGGTATGAATGCTGCCATTCGTGCAGTCGTCAGAAGCGGTATTTATTACGGGCTGGAGGTTATCGGTATCCACAAAGGATATAATGGCTTGATTCACGGCGATTATGAGATTATGTCTGCCCGCAGTGTTTCAGATATTCTGCACCGTGGCGGCACAATTTTGCAGACCGCGCGTTGTCTGGAATTTAAGGAAAAGCCGGGAATACAGAAAGCATATCATATGGCAAAAGAAATTAAACTGGATGGTATGGTTGTTATCGGCGGTGACGGCTCGTTCCGCGGGGCAAGAGACTTGTCCCTTGCTGGACTTCCGACCATCGGTATACCGGCAACGATTGATAACGATATCGCTTGTACCGATTATTGTATCGGTTTTGATACGGCACTTAACACCGCACGTGATGCAATTGACAAAATCCGTGATACCGCCCGTTCCCACGAGCGTTGCTCGGTTGTTGAGGTTATGGGTCGCGACGCCGGCTACATTGCCGTTTATGTTGCGATGGCTTGCGGCGCAGAAGCGGCGATTATTCCGGAAGAAAAGTATGATTATGTAGAAGATACCATTAAAAAAATCAAAGACGGAATGATGCGTGGCAAGGCGCAGAATCTGATTATTGTGGCAGAGGGCGTCGGCGGCTCCGTTGAACTTGCAAAGAAAATTGAAAAGGAAACGGGAATTGAAACCCGTGCCACCATCTTGGGTCACATCCAGCGAGGCGGTAGCCCGACGGTCAGAGATAGAATCAATGCCAGCCGTATGGGTATCCACGCAGTAAAACTTTTAAAAGACGGCGTCGGCAATCGTGTCGTTGCGAAGAAAAAAGACAGCATCGTTGATTACGATATTTTAGAGGGTCTTAATATGACCAAATCAATGGAAAGCGAACTTTTAGAGTGCTCCAAGATTCTTTCAATGTAATAATAGAAACAAAAAAGCGGAATGATTAAAAAATCATTCCGCTTTATTTTATTGTTTTCTTCCACAATTTCATCAGTCTTGGCCTGTTATAGCGTTGAATCATAATATATGGAAAATGGAAAAATACGATGTATAAGAAGGTGCAGATGCCGCCACCGAGCCCCGGCCAGATGACAAGACAGTAAAAACCGGTCAGACAGAGGACAAGATGCACAAACTCGGCAATGCAGGTCTCCTGCAGAAGCAGGTAAAGACGCTCTTTATAGTCGCCGGAGAGATTTTTTGCCGGCATTAGAATCGGTACAATCTTACTCATATCCGGCACGCGCTTATACCAAAAACGAATACCGAAGATATGATAAAACCGCCCGTTTTTTTCAAAAGCATAAGGACGGAAAGGGAACCGGTCCGTGCGAAACCATCGCTTTGGCAGGAGTCTGCCCAGAAAAAAACCAGCAAGACTGCTGATAACGCAGTATCGAAAGCATTTCCAAAACAGCGCCAAGCCCTATCCCTCCTTTTACATAGTTATATATATTTTACCAAAGAATTCGACAAAAAACAATCGTTCATTTGCTTTTTTAAAAAATTATTAATAAAAAATGCCGCAGGGAAAAACCCTGCGGCATTTTTTATATAAACTTTTTCATTCGCTCCAGTGCCCCTTTTTCCAGACGCGAGACCTGTGCCTGCGATATTCCGAGGCTGTCCGCCACCTCCATTTGTGTTCTGCCGGAGAAGAACCGGAGCTTTATGATATGCTTTTCCCGGTCGGTCAGTCGTTTCATTGCTTCCTTGAGCGCGATTTCTTCGAGCCAGGATTCATCCGTGTTTTTGGTATCTTTCACCTGGTCCATGATGAATAGGGTGTCAGTTCCATCGCTGTATGCCGGTTCATATAAGGAAACAGGGTCCTGAATGGCTTCTAAGGCAAAAACAATATCATCCTTTGGAATGTTCACCAAAGTCGATAACTCCTCAACCGTAGGCTCCTTGGAATGTTCGGCGACATAGGCTTCTTTCGCTTTTAAGGTTTTGTAGGCAATATCCCGAAGTGAACGGCTGACACGGATTGAATTATTATCCCGAAGATAACGCCGGATTTCGCCGATAATCATCGGCACCGCATAGGTGGAAAAACGCACATTATGTGAGGTATCAAAATTATCAATCGCTTTGATTAAGCCGACACAACCGATTTGAAATAAATCGTCCGGATTTTCACCGCGGGAGGAAAACCGTTGTATGACGCTTAGCACCAGTCTTAAATTTCCTCCGATAAACTTTTCACGTGCATCAAGGTCACCCTGTTTAATTTTTTCGAACAAAGCTTCCTTTTCTTCGTTTGAAAGGAGGGGAAGCTTTGATGTATTTACACCGCAGATTTCTACTTTATTTGCCATTTGTATCACCTTGTCCTTTCCAAAATGTGTGCGAACCGGGTACAAGTGTATAATTTCCAAATTCAGTAAAAAATATACTTGGGAAAACGGGATGCGTGTGTTAATTATTGCAAAGTTGTAAACTTTTTAGAAATAGGCTTTTTATATTCGAAAGATTATGATATACTGACAATGTGAGAATGAATATGGCGAAGTTTGTGTCTTTTTAGAAAGGAGAAACAGCGTTTGTTTCGCTGTTTATGTGATAAATTATGAATATGTTATGTGTCAAATGTAAAAAGAATCAGGCGGTTGTATTTGTCAATAAGCTTGATTCCGTAACAAATAAGCAGACCACGGATGGTTATTGCTTAAATTGCGCCAAAGAACTGGGTCTGGCTCCGGTGGACGACATCTTAAAGAGTATGGGGCTGACGGCAGAGCAGTATGACGAAATCAACAACGGTATGAATGAACTGATGAGCAGTATGGATGAATTTGATTTCGATGAAATGGACGGCGAGGATATGGAGAATCAGCCGCTTGCGATGATGGGCAATTTTAAGGATATGTTGAAAAATATGATGGGTCAGGGAAATGAACATTCTGAGGATATTGGTGGCGGAAAGACAACAAAAACTGCCACCAAAAATAAGAAAAAGGACAAACAGCGCCTGCTTGACAGCTTCGGAACAAACCTGACGCGCAAGGCATCCCAACGCCTGATTGACCGCATCATTGGCAGAGATAAGGAAATCGACCGCGTAGTTCAAATCTTAAACCGTCGCTCGAAGAACAACCCTGTATTGTTGGGCGAACCGGGTGTTGGTAAAACTGCGATTGCAGAAGGGCTGGCAGTCCGCATTGCAGAAAAAAGAGTGCCGCCGAAGCTCTTTGATAAAGAAGTCTATCTGTTGGATTTTACAGCGATTGTTGCCGGAACACAGTTCCGCGGACAGTTTGAGGCACGCCTGAAAAAGCTTTTAGAAGAGGCAAAAGAGCTTGGAAATATTATTTTAGTCATCGATGAGCTTCACAATATCGTAGGCGCAGGAGATGCCGAGGGCGCGATGAGTGCAGCAAATATCTTAAAGCCTGCACTGGCGCGCGGAGATATTCAGGTCTTGGGTGCGACAACCATTGATGAATACAGAAAGCATATCGAAAAGGATTCGGCATTAGAGCGCCGCTTCCAGCCGGTCATGGTGAACGAACCGTCGATTGCCGATACAGTTGAAATTATCAAAGGTATCCGTGATTATTACGAAAAATTCCACCATGTTAAAATTTCCGATGAGGTGGCAGAGCAGGCGGTAGTGATGTCGGAACGCTATATTACCGACCGTTTCCTGCCGGATAAGGCGATTGATATCATTGATGAGGCAGGTTCCAAGGCAAACCTCAACAATAAGGCACTGCTCAAATTGACAGAGCTTGAAACCGCACTCAAGAAGATTCAGATTGAGAAAGAAAATGCGGTTTCGGGTGACTCTCCCGAGGATTATCAGAAAGCGGCAGAGCTAAAGGCGAAAGAATGCGGCTTGATTGAGGAAATTAACAAATTAGAGGCAAGCGGCATTGATGCTGTTTTGACCGTAGAAGATGTGGCGTCTGTGATTGAGGACTGGACAGACATTCCGGTCAGAAGCATTACGGAGGCAGAAAGCAAAAAGCTTTTGGCGCTTGAGGAAAGGCTATCCGAACGTGTCATCGGTCAGGACCATGCAATTAGCCTGATTGCGCAGGCGATTCGCCGCAATCGTGCGCGCCTGACAAAAATCCGCAGACCGGTTTCCTTTATCTTCGTCGGACCGACGGGTGTGGGTAAAACCGAGCTTGCGAAAACTCTTGCAAGCGTTATGTTTGACAGTGAAGATGCGATGATTCGCGTGGATATGTCGGAGTATATGGAAAAGCATACCGTATCGAAACTGATTGGTGCACCTCCGGGATATGTAGGCTATGATGAGGCAGGACAGCTCACCGAAAAGGTGCGCAGAAAGCCGTATTCCATCATTCTTTTGGATGAGATAGAAAAAGCCCACGAGGACGTATTTAATATCCTCTTGCAAATTTTAGATGACGGTCGTGTGGCAGACAGCCACGGTCGAATGGTCAACTTTGAAAATACGATTATCATTATGACCTCCAATGCAGGTTCGCATCTCCATTCCGCAAGCTACGGCTTTAATAAAACGGCAGATGAGACGCAGGAGGCAAAGGTTGCGGCAGCGCTTAAGGATATCTTCCGTCCGGAGTTCTTAAACCGTATTGATGATACTATTGTGTTCCGTCACTTAGCTCGTCCGCAGCTCGAAAAGATTGTCGGACTGATGCTTTCTGAGCTTTCGGTGGAGTTGTTTAAGAAGAATATGATTCTTACGGTTACGCCCGCAGCACAGAGTTTCGTGCTGGAAAAGGGAACCGATGAAAAGTACGGTGCGCGTCCTCTTCGCAGAACGATAGAGAAATATATCCAAAACCCCATTGCCGAGGCGGTCATTCGCGGCGATGTGGCAAAACACAGCAAAATTATTGTGGATGTTAAAGACGGCAATATCGATGTGGCGATTGAGGCTGTGTAAGTAAAAACAAAAAGCAGGAAACGATATAGGGTTTCCTGCTTTTGAAATTTTACGGAATAAAAAATACAAAAAAAGAATGAATCTGTTGAAAAAATGGGGTATAGTTGTTATATATTGATGTGATTCTTGACATTTGGTGCATTTTAAGGTAAAATAAGTTATATTATTTTTTTTTTTTTTTGGAGGAGCAATATGAAAAGAATTTTAGCTTTAGTGCTTGCGGTAGTATTGTGCATTAGCCTTGCTGCTTGCGGCGGAACAGAAGAGAAGGATTATGTGATTGCAACGGATAAGGGCTTCAGCCCGTTTGAATTCCAGGATGCAGAGGGCAATATCGTTGGTATCGATATGGACATCTTAGCAGCGGTTGCTGAAGACCAGGGCTTTACGTACGAGCTTCAGTACATCGGTTGGGATGCAGCGATTGCAGCTTGTCAGGCTGGACAGGCAGATGGTATGATTGCCGGTGCTTCCATCACCGAAGAGAGAAAGAACAACGGCTGGACATTCTCTGACGGCTACTACGATGCAACGCAGGGTATGGCTGTTGCAAAGGATTCCGACATCACCGGCTTTGCTGATATGAAAGGCAAGAAGGTTGCTGTTAAGAACGGAACAATGAGCAATCAGTATGCAGAAAGCATCAAGGACGAATACGGCTTTGAGGTTGTAACGTTCTCCACTTCCCCGGATATGTATCAGGCAGTAACCGGCGGTCAGGTAGATGCCTGCCTCGATGATACCCCGATTTTGAAGTATAACATCAAGACTGGCGAACTCGATATGAAATTCGTTGAGGGAACCGAAAACGAACCGGCACAGTACGGATTCGCAATCTTTGATTCCAGCAAGCAGGAATTGGTTGACCGCTTCAATGCAGGTCTTAAGAACATCCGTGAGAACGGAAAATATGATGAAATCATTGCTAAGTATCTTGGTTAAATGAATTTAACTGATAAGGGCATTGGATGATTCCGGTGCCCTTCTACTATGTTAGAGGGAGGTTGCTCCAATGGCACAACTTTTTGGCACATACGGTCCGCTTCTGTTGACCGCTATGGGACAAACACTTTTACTTGCGTTGTGCGGGCTGTTTTTTGGATGCATTTTAGGTGTTATTTTCGGCTTGGCAAGTGTTGTTGACAGTAAGGTATCCCGAATCATTTCTAAAATTTATGTCAATGTTATTCGTGGCGTACCGCTGATAGTACTTGCGTTTTTCATATTCTACGGTGTTCCATACGGAATCAAATCGATTTTCGGCGGAAAATTTGTACTTACTTCGCTTCAGGCGGGAACGATTTGTCTTGCCTTAAACTGTGGCGCATATATGTCGGAGATTATCCGTGCAGGCATCCAGTCCATCGACCCCGGTCAGATGGAAGCGTCAAGAAGCCTGGGCCTTTCTTACTGGCGCTCCATGTTTCGTGTCGTTCTTCCGCAGGCAATTAAGAATATGATTCCAAGTATTGTCAACCAGTTTATTATTACCTTAAAAGATACATCCATTTTGTCTGTTATCGGTTTTCCAGAATTAGTAAACAAAGCACAGAATGTTATCGCAATTACCTTCCAGTCCTTTGAAATGTGGGCCATTGTTGCGGTAATGTATCTCATTGTTATCCTTGCTCTGCAGCAGGTTGCAAATGCTTTGGAAAGGAGACTCAGCCGTGACCGCAAATAAAAAGAATATTAAAATACATATCGAAGATTTAAGTAAAAACTTTGGTCACAACGAGGTTTTACGAGGCATTTCAACGGATATTTATGAGGGTGAGGTCGTTTGTGTCATCGGCCCTTCCGGTTCCGGCAAATCAACCTTTTTGCGTTGCATTAACCGACTGGAAACTGCTACCTCCGGTGAAATTGTTGTTGATGGTTACCGCATCAGCGATAAAAAGATTGATATCAACAAAGTACGCGAGAATATCGGTATGGTGTTCCAGCATTTTAATTTGTTTGCTAATATGAATGTTTTAAGAAACCTGATGCTTGCTCCGGTTGACCTTAAAAAAGCAACCAAGGAAGAAGCAGAGGAGACAGCCTTAAAACTGTTAGAGACCGTCGGTCTTTCCGACAAGGCAGAAAGCTATCCGTCACAGCTTTCCGGTGGACAAAAGCAGCGTGTTGCCATTGCAAGAGCTTTGGCGATGTCTCCGGATATTATGCTGTTTGACGAGCCGACAAGCGCGCTGGATCCTGAAATGGTTGGCGAGGTTTTGGCGGTAATGAAACAGCTTGCAAAAGACGGAATGACAATGGTCGTAGTCACGCACGAAATGGGTTTTGCACGTGAGGTTGCAGACAGAGTGATGTTTATGGATGAGGGCGTTATTCTGGAAGAGGGAACCCCTGAGGAAATCTTTTCCGCACCAAAACATCCGCGAACTATTGACTTTTTGGACAAAGTTTTATAAGATTAAAAAAGATACAGTTTTGACTGTATCTTTTTCATTCGAATAGAAAAACTCTTAAAAAGGGCTTTATGGAATATAAGGAAAGGACGAAAGCTATGCCGGCAAAAAAGTCGCCTATGTCGTTGGAAAAGATTTTAGACGCATCGAGCAGAATTGGCTATTTAATGCTCAGCTATGGCGCAGAAATCAGTAGGGTAGAAGATACCGCAAGGCGGATTTGTATGGCGTATGGTGCAGATGAGGCGCATGTGTTTGCAATTTCATCTTCCATCGTGATTACCCTTGTGCGCAGTGGAGAAACGCTGACGCAAACAAGACGCGTTACGGCCATTACAACAAATTTAGACCGTGTGGACCGATTAAATCATTTATCGAGGATGATTTGTGAAACTCTACCGGAATATGATGAAATTATGGCCTCGGTCAATGAAATTGAAAGACGACCACTGTATTCGTCTGTGGTTTCGGTTTTCGCGTACGCATTGATTTCCGGAGCATTTGCCATTTTCTTTTCCGGTTCGGTTTGGGATATGCTGTCTGCGACTGTCATCGGTGCGTCGATACGTTTAGTGATGCTATTGTTGGAATATTTAAAAGCAGCACCATTTTTTCTTACCGCGGCTGCGGCTTCCGTTGCCACTGGCCTTGCACGACTTTTCTCAACCGGCTTTGGTGCGGTGATGCTGGAGCCGACGCTTTTGGGCGTTTTGATGAATTTGGTTCCCGGTGTTGCGCTTACCAACAGTATGCGTGATTTTATTGCTACGGATTATATGTCCGGTGTGGGGCGGCTGGTGGAGTGCTTTTTCACCGGTGCGGCGATTGCACTTGGGGCAGCGTTTGTATTATTTTGGAGATAGATAGGGGAGAATAGACAGATGATTGAATTTTTAAGACCGTGTCTCGCATCCTTTGTTGCTTGTATTGGTTTTTCCATCGTGTATCAAATACGCGGAAAAAATCTGTTTTTTGCTTCCTTTTGCGGATTTATTTCGTGGGCGGCTTTTCTGCTTTCTGATGCAGTATTTGGTGTGGAAATTGCTTCGTATTTCTTTGGTGCAACTGCGGCGGCTCTTTATGCAGAAATTTCGGCACATTTCTTAAAATCTCCCGTTACGGTCTTTTTGATTTTGGGAATCATTCCCTTAGTGCCGGGACTCGCGGTGTATCGAACCATGGAGGGTTGTCTTACGGGAGATACTCAGCAATGTCTTGTGATGGGGATTGAAACATTGAAAATCGGCGGTGCTATCGCATTGGGATTGTTCCTTTCATCCACGCTATACCGCTTACTGAGGGCAGCGGTGCTGCATATCAGATATGGAAAAACGGAAAATATAGGATAAAACACAAAAGAACAGGAGTTGCTCCTGTTCTTTTGTGTTTGTAAAACTAATCTAATATGAATATTTTTTATGACATTCTGATCAGATACTGGCAATAGACATATACATTTTGAATTTTCTTTGCTTCTACACCGTCATCTGCGTGAATGACAGGCTGGGTTTCAGAAGGAGATATGTAAAGCTTAAAGACGATTGCTTGCTGTCCCGGTCTCATATTTCTGATTTTCTTATATTCGAGTTTTTTGTCCGGTACGCCGATGTAATTGAAGATGATGGACTCAATTTCAGGATTCGAGAAACACTTCAGCAAATCAGCATCGGCATGTACATCAATGATGTGGCCTGCTTCTTCAAAGGAGATGTTATAGCACTTAAACTCTCCTTCGTTAATTACGGAAATCATACTGCTGTTGTCTAGTAGCAAAAATGGTAATTTGTTTGCGCTGCTCATATGATACGCCTCCTTAAAATGAATTATAATACTTTTTCATCATTGCTTTTTTTGCTATTACGGTGACGATATATCATCGCCTTTACCATTATATACCCGCAGTTTTTGTAAAATAAACACAATATTTTAAAATTATAAAAATTTTTATCCGTTCATCAAAATCCACATTGGAAAATCTCTTCATAAACTTGTTTGTCAAAACATATAATGTAGCAAACAAGCAAAAAGGGGATTTGCCAAATGAAGGACTACATATCAGAAAGGGCAGTATCCCTGGCGGGATATATTATTGAACATAAAGCAACCGTCAGAGACGCCGCCTCCGCTTTTAACATAAGCAAATCTACCGTACATAAAGATATTACCGAACGACTTTGGAGTGTGAATCGCACGCTTGCAAAAGAGGCAAAAAAAATACTGGATGAGAACAAGGCGACCCGTCATATTCGCGGAGGGCAGGCAACGAAGGATAAATATGAGCGAAAAAGAAAGGAACAATAAAAAAAGCAGCCGACGGCTGCTTTTTTATTGTTCCTATTAAAGTTTGAAATAATTCTCTGCGTTATAATAGCAGATGCCGGATACGATTTCACCCAGTCGTTTCCAATCCTCCGGATATTCGCCCTTATCGACCCATTCGCCGATTAAGTTACACAAAATACGGCGGAAATATTCGTGGCGCGCATAAGAAACGAAACTGCGCGAGTCGGTGAGCATTCCAACGAAGGTGGAGAGCACGCCGGTGTTTGCGAGCGCTTTCATTTGCTCAACCATACCGTCGCGATGGTCGTTAATCCACCAAGCGGAGCCAAACTGGATTTTACCAAAGGTCGGCGCTTTCTGGAAGTTTCCGAGCATAGTACCTAAAACGTAGTTATCTTTCGGGTTCAAGGTATAGAGAATTGTTTTCGGGAGATAGCCTGCGGTTTCGAATGAGTCCAAAAGACGGGAAAGCATTTCCGCAATGCAAAGGTCATTGGCCGAATCGAAACCTGTATCCGGACCGAGCTTTTGAAACATCGGCGTATTGTTGTTACGAAGCGCACCAATGTGCAGCTGCATTGCCCAGTCGAGTCGCGAGTATTCTTTTGCGCAAACAGCAAGCATAGCTGTCTTAAAGATATCTTCTTCGTTTTTGGTCAGCGTTTCGCCATTCATTCTCTTATCAAATACTGCTTTGGCATCGCCCTCGGCATAGGGGACATATTCAAGCGCGTGGTCAGAGATGCGGCATCCGTTTTCGTGGAAGAAAATGATGCGGTCGACAATCCACTCGCGAAGTTTATCAAAATCCTTGATACCGATGCTTTCCATATAAGGGATAAAGGTTTCTTTGCCGATTTCAACCGCTTTATCAGGACGGAAGGCAGGGAGTATCTTTGTGCTGAAATTGCTTTCTGCCAACTGTTTATGATAGCGCAAATCGTCTGCCGGGTCATCTGTGGTGCAGACAACTGCAACATTTGACTTTTCAATCAAAGCTTGTGCGCGGAAGTCTTCGCGTGCCAAAAGTTCGTTACAACGGGTCCAGACAGCGTCTGCCGTCTCAGGAGTCAGGGGCTCATCGATACCGAAATAACGCTTAAGCTCCAAATGAGTCCAATGGTATAAGGGATTACCGATGCAAATGGAAACGACATATGCCCATTTTTGGAACTTGTCATAGTCCGATGCCGAGCCGGTAATATATTCTTCATCCACGCCGGCAGAACGCATTGCGCGCCATTTGTAGTGGTCGCCGCCGAGCATTAAGTCAGTGATGTTTCGGAATTGATAATTCTCCGCAATCAACTTCGGGCTCAAATGGCAGTGATAGTCAATAATCGGTAGTTTTTCTGCAAAATCGTGATACAGCTTTTTTGCCGCAAGGGTCTGCAGCATAAAATCATCGTGGATAAAACTCATAGTGTAACACCATCCTTAAATATAGAAATTTCTCTGTAGCCGTTTAATTCATTTTTGGTTTCTTCGCCGCTTGCAACGGCAAGGATTTTTTCAAAGAATGCATCATCCGTCTTGTCGGAATTAGCGCCGGAAAGCAGTACACCGGCATCAAAATCAATCCAGTTGGATTTTTTCTCGGCAAGACGCGAGTTGGTTGCGACTTTAACCGTAGGAACGGGGGCACCCAGCGGCGTTCCGCGACCTGTAGTAAACAGAATCAGGTGCGCGCCGGCAGCCGCTAAGTTCGTTACGGCAACGATGTCATTTCCGGGACCGTTTAAGAGATTTAAGCCGTTCTTTTCCATCACATCGCCATAGTCCAGCACATCGACTACGGCAGCAGAACCGCCTTTTTGCACACAACCGAGAGACTTTTCCTCAAGTGTTGTGATGCCGCCTTCTTTATTTCCGGGCGACGGATTTTCATATACCACCTGATTGTGCGCAATGAAGTATTCCTTAAAGCGATTAATCAGGTTGACATTTTTCTCAAAAATCTCCTCGTTCACACAGCGATTCATCAGTATCGTTTCCGCACCAAACATTTCAGGCACTTCCGATAAAATCGTGCTTCCACCGAGTGCGATTAAACGGTCGGAAAAACGCCCGACCAAAGGGTTGGCGGTAATGCCGCTATAGCCGTCTGAACCGCCGCATTTTAAACCGACGCGCAAACGGGAAACGGGGATGGGAGTACGGACCTGTGTTTCTGTATAAGCCTTGAGTTCATTAATCAGGCGTACGCCTTCGGCGATTTCGTCTTCCACTTCCTGCGTAATCAAAAACTTCACGCGGTTGGGGTTCACCTCACCGAGTACCTTTTGAAACGCCGGAATGTTGTTGTTCTCGCAACCGAGCCCCAACACCAAAACGCCGCCGGCATTCGGATGGTTAATCAGACCTTTTAAGATTTTCTGCGTCAGCTCGTGGTCGTCGCCCAGCTGTGAGCAGCCAAACGGGTGGGGGAACGAAAAGGCTCCCGTAAGCGCGGACAAACGCTCTGCTGTCTTGTTAACACAGCCTACCGTGTTGATAATCCAGATATCATTTCGGATTCCCACATCGCCGTTTTCGCGCTCATAGCCCATAAAGGTCGGGACCTGTTCCGGCGCCGGATAGGCGGGAATCTCTACAGGCTCATAAGTGTAACTTAAAAGCTCACCAAGACCCGTTTTTAAGTTGTGCGTATGTACGTGCTCACCTTTTTTGATGTCACATTTCGCCACGCCGATTGGAAAGCCGTATTTGATAATCTGCTCGCCGGAGGCAATATCAGAAAGCGCGTATTTGTGTCCGTTTTCAATATTGACTTCGACATTATCATTTGGATGAATCTGCATACTTTAAAACTTCTCCCTTCAGGCAGGTGAGGTCTTCACCCCAGAAATCGGTGTTTGAAAGAATCTCATCCAAAGATTTGGTCTTCATAAATGCCATAATATCTTCGGCATCGTTTGCCATATCGGTCTTATAGAAATCGAGCAGTGCTGCAAAACCACGCAGTAAGGTTTCGGGGTATGTACCAAAGCGTTTTTTGTATTCTAAGATCGAGGGCAGAACACGAACCTTAAACTTGCTGACGGAGTTTAAGGCAATCGAAGCGAGCTTGTGGCAAATATACGGATTTGCAAAACGCTCGAGCACGTTATCTGCGTATTCGGTCAGCTCTTCCCTGGATAAGTCAAGCGTCGGAATAATTTCGTCATAGACGCATTTTTTGATATAGGCGCACATTTCTTCGTTTGCAACACATTCGCCGACGGTTTCAAAGCCGCGAAGCATTGCATACGGAACGAGCGAGGTGTGCGCGCCGTTTAAGATGCGCACCTTTCGTGTGCGATAACGCTCCAAATCATTCGTCCAAACCACGTTGAGACCTGACTCAGTAAACGGAAGCTCCTCTTTGACGGATTCCGGAGCTTCAATGACCCAAAGATGGAAAAGCTCGGAGGTGTTTGCCATCGGGTCGTTGTAGTTCAGGCCCAAATCTTCGGTCGGACGACCGGTAACAATACGGTCAACCAAGGTGTTACAGAAAATATTTTTTTCTTCAAGCCAGGCAATAAATCCTTCGCCCAGATTCCATTCTTTTGCATAACGAAGCACAAGCTCTTTTAACTTGCTTCCGTTTTTATCAATCAGCTCGCAGGGGAGAAGAATGAATCCATCCATTCCGTTCTGATATCTGCGATAGAGGAGACAAGTCAGCTTTGCCGGATAAGAAACCGGAGGAGCATCCGTGATTTGATCGCCCTCGTGGTAGCTGATGCCGGACTCTGTGGTATTGGAAACGATAAAACGGAATTCCGGCTGGTCTGCCAATTTAAGATATGCCTCAAAATCAGCATACGGCTCAACGCAACGGGAAATGACGTTAATGACATCTTTTAAAACGGTCGGCTCACCGTTTTCCAGACCGCGCATGACGTGGGTGTAGATGCAGTCCTGCTCTGAAAGCATACCGCAAAGACCCTTTTCAATCGGCTGTACAACGACTACATTACCTGTAAAAGTACCGTCGTCGTTGATTTTTTGAAACATCCAGTCGACAAAGCCACGCAGAAAACCGCCCTCACCAAACTGAATCACACGCTCGGGGCGTATGCTTTTTGTATACATTTCGTTAATGTTTTTCAACGAAAATCACTCCTTTCTTATTTAATATAAGTATAAAACAATATATATGTAAAGTCAACTGATTTGTTGGCATTTACAGGCGTGTTTTACAGAAATTTTGAAATTTTGATATTGCACGGCAGAAGGTATTTACAAAGAAGATGATCTTACAAACAGCGGTAGTTGTAATTTTTTGTCGTTTATTGGCCGGTATCTCTGTATTGTTGAGGCGTGATACCGATGATTTCTTTGAATGAACGAATCAAATGGCTTGCGTCATAAAAGCCGCAATCAAGCGCTATTTCATAAATGCTTTTATTTGTTGTAGTTAGCATTTGAGCGGCGTTTGTTATGCGTATGTTCTTCAAAAATTGGTGAAGAGGATATCCGGTGTTTAGTTTGATGATATTGCTGATATAAACCGGATGGTAGTGGAACATTTCACCTAGCTTTTTGTTGGATAAATTTTGATTGAAATTCTCCTGAATAAAGTTCATAATTTCGCCGGAGAGATCGGTGTTGTGCGAAGATAAGCGATGAGACAAAAGGTGACGTGTCATTTGTATGAGAACGCTTATCAGCGAAGAACTTAGGCTTAATTCGTATAAAGAATCCTTTTTTGAAAATTCGGTTTCCATGGCTATCAGCTTATTTTTGATAGAAGCCATAGATGGAATCAATAAAACGTCATCAAATTCGGGAATATCACAAAACCTTATGTGTTCGACAATGTTATCTTTATTATAACTTTCGTCAGGCTCCGGTGGAATGGGGATGCTCTTATCAGAATGTTCGTATGTGAAGTCAAAATTTATCGCAAGGTACGAAACAAAACGATCCGGAATGATATGATGATACCTTACCCCTGAGTTTATAAAAATGACACTGTGCTTTTTTAGCGTATATGTTTTGCCATCTGCCATAATAATACCATTGCCGTCGAGTACGAAAAAAAGCCTGGCATCGTATGGTGTTACAGGGACAAATTTTGATGTTGAATCAATATTTAAAAATCGGACAAAACGCAAAAATGGTTTGATTTTAGAAAATGGTATCTTCATCGTTTTTTCAATTCCTTTATTTTATACAATCGTATGTTCATTCTGTCAATTGATTTTATCATAAATATAAGCTAATATCAAGATAGAAATGGCAAAATATAAAGTTGAATTTATCCAATGAGGAGAGAAGAACATGATTGAAAGAAAAAAGAAAAGAACGGCAAGAATTGGTGTATTTGGAGTCGTCCACGAGGTTTACTTTGAGCAATTTGAGGGCTTGCAAGAAAGCTTGGAGCGCTATCATAGCGAGTTCATTTCTCTTTTGGAGAAGAATGATGTTGAAGTAGTGGATTATGGTATTGTAGGAAGCAATGAAGCTGCGTACCAAACGGCAGATAAAATAAACGGAGATAGAATAGACCTTTTAATGTGTAATATGGTTACCTATGCTACCTCTTCTGTCTTTGCACCGATTATCAGAGATTGTAATATTCCAATGATTTTAGTCGCATTGCAGCCGAGGCAAGCCATGGATTACACCCGGGCAAGTACATTCATGCAGCTTGAAAATGATAATATTTGTTCCGTTCCTGAGTTTACAGGGGTTGCCGTGAGACTGGGAAAGAAAATTTATGATGTAATCATTGGGGTTTTATACGATGATGAGGAAGCGCAGCAAGAAATTGCAAAGTGGTGCGATATTGCAAAGGTTTTGCACGATTTAAAGGGTGCCCGGATGGGACTCATGGGTCACACGATGGAAGCCATGTATGATATGCATGCAGACCCCACAGCAATTTCTGCTGCTTTTGGTCTTCATGTTCCGCTGCTTGAAGTTGATGACGTGATTGAAGTATATAATACGGTAACAGAAGACGAAATCCGGGAAAAAATAGCACTGATTGATAAGGAATTTGATATGCCTGAACCAAAGTCAGATCCCGTGACCACAAAACTTACGGATGCAGACAAATATCAGGCGGCTAAATCGGCTGTTGCACTTGACAAATTTGTAGAAAAGTATAACCTTACCGGCTTGGCATATTATTATGCTGGTACCGCAGACAGCACACATCAAAAAGTTGCTACAACTTTTATTGTCGGAAATTCAATTTTGAATGCACAAGGCATCCCTATGTGCGGAGAGTATGATATCAAGACTTGTATCGCAATGCTTATTATGGACAGATTAAACATTGGTGGCAGTTTTGCGGAATTCCATCCGTTTGATTTTAAGGAGGACTTCATTTTGGTTGGGCATGACGGACCGCACCATCTTACAATTGCTGACGGCAAACCGGTTTTAAGAAGTCTCAAAAAGTATCACGGCAAACCGGGGAGTGGAGCATCGGTTGAGTTTAAGATTAAGGAAGGTCCAATAACCATGCTTGGAATCACACAGACCTATCACGGAAAATTCAAGTTTGTGATTGGTGAAGGGTATTCGCAGCAAGGTCCTATTCCGCCTACCGGAAATACAAATACCAGAGGATTCTTTGAACCGACGACCAAAGAGTTTATTAAACGGTGGGTGATGGAAGCTCCCACACATCACTATGCGTTGGGAATTGGACATCATGCAGACAGTATTGCAAAAATTGCCGAAATTTTAGGAATCGAATATGTGATTGTAAAATAAAAGAGGCATGGATATGAACGAAAATTAAGTAATGGTATGGAGGTATCGTTATGAATCGATATGAAAGTGCAAAAGAAATTTATAAAAGCTTTGGAATAGATACGGAAGAAGCGATTAAGAAATTAAATGAAACCATGATTTCAGTCCATTGCTGGCAGGGGGATGATGTCGTAGGTTTTGATAGTCCGTCTGCGTTGTCGGGAGGCATTCAGACAACGGGGAACTATCCCGGCAAAGCAACGACTCCGGAGGAACTTATGCAGGATATAGAGAAAGCCTTTTCTCTGATTCCCGGCAAAAAAAAGCTCAATCTCCATGCAAGCTATGCAATTTTTGAGGATGGCGAATTTGTTGACCGCGATAAACTTGAACCCAAGCACTTTAAAAAGTGGGTTCAGTTTGCAAAATCACACGGATGGGCTCTTGATTTCAACCCCACACTGTTCTCTCATTCTATGGTGAAAGATAATCTTACCCTTTCATCACCGGATAAAGAAACACGGGAATTCTGGATTAATCACTGTAAACAGTGTATCAAAATCTCGGAATACTTTGCGACCCAAACGGGCGTTCCCTGTGTTATGAATATTTGGATTCCTGACGGTTTGAAAGATATCCCTGCGGACAGATTTACCCCCAGAAAGAGATTCAAGGATTCCCTGGATGAAATTTTAAGTGTTCCGTATGATAAAAGCAAGGTGTACATAACCCTGGAGTCAAAAGTATTCGGCATCGGTCTTGAAAGTTATACCGTGGGTTCTGCGGAATTCAGTCTCAGCTATTCAACCTACAAAGGGATTACACCCCTTATGGATAACGGACATTATCATCCGACAGAAATGGTATCGGACAAGATTTCCTCGCTTTTACTCTTTCATGATAAAATAGCACTTCATATTACCAGGCCCGTCCGATGGGATTCGGACCATGTCATCCTTTTAGATGATGAAACAAAGGAAATAGCAAAAGAAATTATCCGAAACGACGCTCTCGACAGGGTATTGATTGCAACGGACTACTTTGATGCATCCATTAATCGTATTTCCGCTTGGGTAACGGGGCTTAGAAATCTGCATAAAGCACTTCTTTTTGCACTTTTGCAGCCAAATGATATGCTGAAAAAATTGCAGGATGAAAATAACTTTACGGATCTCATGATTATCCAGGAAGCCTTAAAAACAGCACCACTTGGTGATGTATGGGATGAATACTTAAAACGGCAGGGACTTGACAACTGCTACGCTGAGGATATAAAGAAATATGAAAAGCAGGTGCTTTGTGTTAGAAACAGAGAGTGATCAATCGGTAAATGGAAGGGGCTGCAGCAAAATGATTTTATTTTGCTGCAGCCCCTTTGCTTTATTTCATTACATCCAGAGATTGTTCGATGAGTCACTAACCATAAATCTCCAGGCTAAGTTCGCCGATTCCATACGGAATCAGCTGAAAGCTGTTTGTCAAATTCTCAACATCGTATTCAGTGCAATCGCTATGTTCAAAACTCTCATACCACGATGCCCTGCTGCAATTCGATGGATCACAGTCTGCCACGTGTGACGGACCGAACATATTTCTGAATGTTCCTACCAAACGGACCTTAATCTCGTTCTCATGATCGGCGATCAAATCGTCTTTGCTCAGAACGATTGTGTACGGCTCTTTGTCAATATATCCCACAGGTGTTTCATTGAGTAAAACCTTTGCCGAACATCCGTTAAAATTACCGATTTTGAACCGTATTTTATCTGCCTTAAGCATAGCTTCTGTTACTCTTATTGTTGCAGTATATTCAAGAGCTCCGGGATAGAACGGATATCCGTGGGAGGTTACATCGGAGGTTGGAAGTATTTCCTTTGGCGGAGTGATAAAGAAGTTCTTTCCAAAGCGAACGAGCCCTGGCGCTAAGGAATATTCGGGGATTGCCTCCACAGTAAAATCTCCCAGAAGATGGATGCGTTCCAGATCCACGCCGACGGGGGCGCGGAAAAGCTCAAACAAATGCTTCATATCGTCAGTGGGTGCCAAAGCAATCTGGGGCTTTGTATATCTTGTGATTTCTATGATGTTTTCTCCGACCTTTACTGCATCGGGCAATTCGATTACATGAAATGCCGTAGAATAATAGAATTCCTCGGGCGATGTTTTTACATCCATTCCGTTGAATGTTATCTTGCACTCGGTGGGGTCTTCCAGGATCAGCTTGAGACCTTTTGCGGAAAAATCTGAACGGAATGAAAAGCGTAGCGTAACGTTTCCTTCATAGAGTTCCTGTGTCAGCCTTTCCACAATGCGCTCGATCGCAATTTCCTTTGAGGAAAAGTCCTCCATAAGCTCTGTTTTATAACGGCAAAGCTCTAATGTCAGTACGTTCTTTCCTGCAACCGAGCAAGTAACATTTTGAATCGGAAGCACAGAAACACATTCCGACGAAGCGGAAACAGCCGTTTTTGTATTTTTTGTAGGTGATGTAAATATCATTGTTGACCCGCCGATAGGATTTACAAAGGGTATTACCGTCTTTCCGCTTTCGTGTTTCGCAAACAATTCGGTAATTTGCTTTGTAGATGCATCAAAGGAATAAGCGTTATGCTCACCCTCGATGATGAGACTGCCTCTTTTTGCTTTTCTGCAATCGCCGTTATGGATCAAAAAATAATTGCTCTCGCCATCCACACGGCGATTGATGACTGTTTTTGAGGCGTCGGCATCGCAGACGTATTCCCATTGTTTCTGCTTGTCGTTCTTCAGGGCGCGTATTAGCTCCTCATTGCTGCCAAAGAAACGGATGCCTTCCATATCGGAGAGTGCTTTTTTCAATTCAGGAGTCGCTTTTCCATCAAGGCGTGAGGGAACTTCGCCTTTAATATATATTTTTCCTCCCCGCTTCGAAAATTCAGAGATCAGCGCAAGCGTTTTCTCAGTTAAGACCTCAATGTCTGCCAATACGAGCGTGCCGTACGACATTTCTCCAATGCAGAATTTGGTGTCTTTTATTTTGCCGAGACTATCTATCGTGGACGGGTCGGCAAAATGAAATCCAATCTGCGAGCTATAAAACTGCACAATCAAACGATAATATGTATTGTCGTAGTGGTCGACGGCTTTTCGATTTGAAGTGTCCTCGGGATCAATTAAACCGCGAAATAACCCGTATGCGGTTTCAAGAGGATGTAATACAGCAACGTCTGTACCACTTTTTCCCATGCTGACAAAGCTGCTGACCGCAGCGACGTAATCTTTCACGTTGCGGAAATTTTCCCAGAAAGGCTGATATACGTTAAAGGATTGAGGATAAAAACGCTTCCGAAATCCCCGCGGAGAATAGAACAGTGCATGCATACACTGATGATTAATCCCGTTTGCCGCAAAGAAGTCGAACAAATGCATCATATCGCGGAAGACAAATCCCGGCGAGGTCACGCCGTACATTTCGCACAGCTTGAGTTCTTTTCCTGCTTGTTCCGCAGCAGAGGTGCATTGAAGGGCCGAGACGTGCATGGATCGCTCTGTGTATCTTTGCCATTTTTGATCCGTTGGCTGCAGAGTTCTGTCATACCAGTCGTGACGGGAAAACAGCATATCTACACCCGGAATATCGAAATATTTATAAAATGGCATTGAGGCTACCGATTGCGAAATCTGTGTGGTGAGGAATTCTTCACCCATCAGATGTCCCGCAAAGGACAAACCATTTTTATGACACCAATCGCGAACCCTTGAATAATAATTACGCTCCATAGTATCGCGGATAAAGGTGAAATAGTCATATCGGATTTTTTTGTAATCGCCAATATTGAAATATAATGAGGCAATTTGTTCTTTGATACTGTATCCGTACCGTTCCGAAAAGCGGGCGTCAAAATCAGGCGACCAGGTAAGATAACGGTTGTCAAAGCGAGGCTCATCCAGCCAGACGGAAACCACGGTTTTCCCGAATTCTCCGGAGAACTCAGACCACATTTCCTCGTATGTCGTACGAATATAATAATTTACCGAGTCTCTGTCAAGCATATTGACCGTCGCAGCGGAAATTTGGTCAGTGAATGCGATTCCGTTATAACGAGCCAGCACACAAAGCGCATCGGTAAGCTCTGCTTCCGGGACGGGAACAATGCGGTGAAGGGCAAATTCCTTTGGTAAAGCAGGATAAGCCGAGGGCATAAAGCCTGCCTGCAGAGCAAGCTTCAATCCGCACTCCTTTGCCGCTTCGATTGCTACGCGAACCTTATGCTTAAACTCCGGCCCGGGATAGTCCGAGATTAGACCGTTATAGGTACGAAAGATGACTGAATAAAAGCCTTTTTCCCGAAACTCATGGACTTGTTTTCGAATCTCGTCATCCTCGAGTTTATCGTTTACCATCCATAAATCCAGTCCTCTGTATTTGTCTTCGGGGATTTCAAAAGGATATTTTTTCATTGAAATCATCACTCCTCGTTGCTTTTTTTACGACCGACATAGAGAGGTATCATATAACATCCCATAGCGCAGAGAGGTACCTCCTCGTGCCGAAGCTCTCTCGTTTCATTGCCCTGGGTTTCTCTTATCGCAATCGGTAAGTATTCTGACATACACGTATTAAATGTGGACGCGTATATTGAGACGTTGGAATTTTCATTGATAATCGTGGGGCGTCCCTGTCCCAAAACGATAGCAAAGGTCACGCCCAAAACTTCAGTAGAACCTCCGTTTCTCGTTTCAAATGCGGTTCCTTCTTCTTCTGTTTTTCCACCGAGCACCCACAATTTACCACCATCGTTGATGACCTCGTGCAAGGAACGCTCAGGATTTAATTGCCTGCAATATACTTCTTGCCCTGCAAAATAAAAGCATGGCGTTTCTCTTGAATATGAATTCCAATCTTCGTGCGGAAGCGGTTCTTTTCTGTGGCCGGCTCCGGGGACACCGCCAATGGTACAACCCGTATTTTCCATAAAGACCATAGCGCCCGGAAAGGTGTTAAAATAAATAGATGCCGTTTGTGTATGCACATCACTGAAAATGACCGTCCTTTTGCAGGCGTGCTCAACCAAGGTCATAAATCCGTTGAATTTTTCCCACGCAAAAAGATCTTCAATGATGACAGGAACTCCGGAATGTTCTTGGATTAAAAACACACCGGTATGCTTGCGTTTTTTAATATTTTCTCCGGATACGAGATCCGAATACATAAATTGAATTCGCTCCAGCGTGGCAGGAATCTCGATTACATCGTCTATCAGATACTGTCCGGGTTGAAAATAAACGGTGGATTTTCCAGAAGCAAACGCTTTTCTTATGGACTCAGTGTCGTCGGTTATGCCGTCGCCCACCGCACCGAATTCATTAACACTGACCCATTCATCCAAAGGAGCCCAACGTACTTCAGGCGTTTCCTTCACGGGGAGGTTTAGCGAGTTTTGGTTCTCATTATCGAAAAGCATCATCGGACCTCCGGCGACCGCCTCTTTCAAATATTCGCAGTTGTTTTCTATTTTCGTGCGAATCCATCGCCCCTGAACGATGCTTCCGTATCCACTTGCAGTGATATTGCGGAGCATAAGATGACCAAAACAATGCCGTACCGCGACATCCAACGGATTGCCGCCCGAGAGTCTGGCGTCGGTCAGTATTACGCGAGCGGTTAAGCCATCTACCTTAATTGCGGGAACAAAATTTTCGCTGTAAAGATCCCGAATGGCAACCATGTTACCTTCTACGAAAATTCCCCACCGTTTTTGATTTTTTAACACAATGTGCTCAAAAACCGAATTCATATATTGAGATGCGATGCGGATGCCGTACTGAAACCCGATGATTTCTATATTCTTTGCATATCCTGCGGACACCTTTGAGTGTAAAATGGACAATCCCGTATGTCCTCTTCCTTCGGGGTCGCTGGATACGATTTTGACATTTCTGATGGCACCTGTATTATTGGCAAAATATCGAACGCCTGTTGCCCCGGGATTGCCAACGCCGATGTCTATGGTCATGTTTTCCAGCATATTTGTCATCGCGATATTAGACTGTTCACCCCGCATAAAGTCAATCACGGGTCTGTCATTTCCAAACTCAAATCCCTTGCAATGATCCTGAAGCTTTAATACTACGCCGTCACGGCTTTGCCCCATAAACCGAAGCTGGCAATTCATCTCAAGATGTCGAACATCTCCCAAAAAATTCCGAAATTCTTCTTTGGAGTAGGAAAGAGTATCGCTCACCAGATAAGTTCCGTTTGGAAAATAAATAATTTTAGAAGGTGGAAGGATTTCAGGAAAAATTACATTGCTTTTTCCATTGACTTTTCGTATTTCAAAAGAGATCAGCGCATTCTCATCCTTCATCGATTCTAATTTTTTCTTCGTATCATAAAAATTCTTTTCATAGGCACCCAAAACTTCATCAATCAACTTGCACAACTGTTGCGTACAGTCCTTTTTGCCTGTATTATCGACATTGTAAGGTGGTTTTGTTACATCAATGATTGCTTTGCAATCGGATGGGAAAATATAGTCTTTATTCATGGCGACCTCCTTTTTCGTTTTTGGATTTTCTCTATTCCTTTTGTTTTTTTTCAAGCTAGTGATGTTTTCTGGTTCGACACAAGGCTCTTTGTCGTCGATCAATATGCGGCAAAGATTTTTCACTCCGTGCCTTGCAATGACACAAAAGCCTTTTTCATTGATGTGCTGGTTTTCATATCCATAAAAGCTATCGCGGCAATTATGGTATTCCTCAGCCGGGGGCGCTACAAACCAATCACTTTCCTCTCTTCCTGCATAAGGGAAGTAGGATGCCGCGCGAGTCAGCATATAGGCATCAGGGTGTTTTTTTGTAAAACGCTCCTGCGCTTCCATTATGCGATCAATCTCCGGCTTGCCGAAATAATCTACGCGGATGCAGAAAAAATGGGTAAAGCCTATGGACTTTAACGCATCCCACAGGACATCCAGTTGGAACTCATATTCAACCGCAGAACATCCTGCATCGCCCTCTCCTTGGAGCCAAAAAAAGCATTTTGCAGATAGCTTATCTTCCGAAAAGGTCTTTTCCGCATCAACAAAAAAATCCTTGCATTTTTCAAAGAAATAATCGGCGGCACCGGGCATACGGCGTTCCATCGGCATCGTTTCTTCAAAACAGGTGTTGTGGGAACGATTATATTCTGTCATGCGTTTCCTGTATTCCAACGCCATATCATCGGTCAGATAGTGCGCGATAGGAATTGCCCCCTTGGCGATATGCGCATAGGCACAGGCATATCCCAATTTTTCCCATTCCTCGGCAAGGATAGGGGCAAGCGTAGCCCCTTTTTGAATGGTGGCCTCAGAAAAGGTGGAAAAAGGATGCTCTGTTTTATCTTCATTGGATGCAAGAGAACTCATTGCGGGGCAGAAGAAGGTATTCTTTTGATAGTCGGTTAATCGACTTTCGCCCCGTTCATTGACCAAATCAGGAGCATAGGCGCGTTTCATATCAACGTAAGAGAATTCCCCGGCAGGATATCCGGCAAGGACAAATGCGCCCTTGGAATGACCCAAACGGCGTGGCTTGTGCTTGTACTCGTAGGAGTGCTCCACGCAAATGGTTTTCTTTGGCGGATAGACCGAGGCACCCATCATGTTGGACTGACCTGCAAAAACAAACAGATCTCGTCTTTTGCTATTTCCGTTTGCATAATCCATCGAATTTTCTTCACTTTCTATCATACTTTTCTTGATTATATCACAATGGTATGGTATAATGAATGAAAAATAAAAATATCTTTTTGTAAAAAACAAAGATTTTGGAGGCCTATGAATTTATTATCTATCAATCCATACGTCCGATTTGCCAGAGTGCAAAAAAAGCCACTCCGTCATAATTTTATTATAGGTCTTGACCACCGGATATTTTTCTGCTTTTACGGAGAAGGGGAGATAACGGTGGGCGATTCTTCATACGCTATGACGCCCAATACATTTCTTTTTATTCGAAGTGGTATTCCGTATAAGAACACATCAAAAAAAGATAAAATGTCTCTTCTTGCATACAATTTTGATTTATTTTACCAGGAAAAAGCAATGGGGGTTCCCGTCTCCTATGTCAGTAAAAGAAAATATACGCCCCAGATGCTTGTTGAACAGAACCTTTGCCAAAAGATTCCTGATCTTCCGGACGTTCTTTATGTTTCGAATTTTTATAAAAAAGAAATATTTCAAGAAATCATAGATGAGTATAACCGTAAGGACATCTATTATAATGAAAGGTGTAGCACATTATTAAAGGATGCGTTGATTTGTGCCGTGCGAGCCGAATGTGAAGAAAATGCCAGAAAACAGAATGGAAAAGGCTATGCAATATTATCTTATATCAGAGAGCATTTTGCAGAACCCATTACAAATGCCACGATTGCGGAGCATTTTTCCTACCATAAAAATTACATTAACCAAATTTTAAAGCACGAGTTTGGACAGACGGTTCACCAATGTCTGATTCACTATCGGATCAAGATGTCAATCTCTTTTCTGCAGTCAGGAGAGTATACCGTTTCTGAGGTATCGAAACAAGTTGGTTTTTCGGATATTTTCTATTTTTCTAAATGCTTTAAGAAGATAACCGGGAAGGCACCCAGCTTTTATCTCCCGAAATAACAAATCCGTCAGCTCCCAGAGCGGTTTTCTGGCAGTGATATGGTACCATTCGAACTGCCGAATAAGGATAGTTCTGCACTTGCAATTTAATCTTAATTTTTAGGAAGAGTGCTTTTGGGAAGATTAATATAAACTAAAGATTTTTATCCTGACTTGACACGAAATCAGGAGTGCAATGAATATTGTTGAAAAGGAGAAATAGAAATGAAGAAAATAGTAGTTGCTATAGATTCGTTCAAAGGAAGCCTTTCTACATTCGAGGCAGGAAATGCAATAAAGGAAGCTGCCAATGAATTATATAAAGATGTAGATGTTGTTATATCCCCCATTGCTGATGGTGGGGAAGGCACAGTTGAAGCTATTATATCTGCTGTTAACGGAAAGTTTATAAGAACGGTTGTTAATAATCCTCTGGGGAAGAAGATTGAGGCTACATATGGTCTTATACCAGATACAAAAACGGCCATAATTGAAATGTCTGCGGCAGCGGGTATTACATTGATAAAAGACAGTGAACGAAATCCAATGAACACAACGACCTTTGGTGTTGGTGAAATGATTTTGGATGCGATATCAAAAGGATGTCGAAAATTTGTTATAGGAATAGGCGGAAGCGCCACCAATGATGGCGGTGTTGGAATGCTTCAGGCACTCGGTTTTAAGTTTCTGGATGAAAAAGGAAAACAAGTTTTGACTGGAGCCAAAGGGCTTAAGGATATTGTTACCATCAGGATAGACAATGCAGTTAAGGAATTGAAAGAGTGTTCGTTTCGTGTTGCTTGTGATGTAAAAAATGTTTTGTGCGGAGATAATGGTTGCAGTGCAATTTATGGCCCACAAAAAGGTGCAACACCTGAAATGATAAAAGATATGGATTTGTGGCTTGAAAATTATGCACATATAACAAAGCAGGTCATTCCTGATTCTGATAAAAACATTCCTGGGACAGGTGCTGCGGGCGGAATGGGCTTTGCGTTTTTATCATATCTTAATGCAACACTTATGTCTGGTGTTGAACTTGTGATGAAAGAAACAGAACTGGAAAAACATATCAAAGACGCTGATATAGTTATAACAGGCGAGGGCAGGCTTGATGGTCAGTCATACATGGGGAAAGCACCAATTGGGGTTGCCAAACTTGCTAAAAAGTATAATAAGCCGACGATTGCTTTTTCAGGGTGTGTGACAGATGATGCCGTTACTTGTAACGAACACGGAATTGATGCCTTTTTCCCAATTCTAAGAAAGCCTTGTAGATTGGAAGAAGCAATGAATGTTGATATCGCTTATAAGAATTTAAAAGATACCGCATATCAGGTGTTTCGATTGATTTGCATGGGAAGTAAAAATAGATAAACATACATATAAAATTATGTCGAGTTATCCTCGTGTCAAGTCCATACAATTAAAAGAATAGTTTGCCGATTTTAAATATTTACATATACTATCGGGAGCGAGAAATCCAGTATTCTCGCGGGTTCTAAGGGAAAGTGCTAAAGGAAAAACAGTTGAAAAAACAGGGAAAAGTTAGTAGGTCCTAATACGAGCTTGCGAGTATCAAGGTTCCGGGGTACCCGACCGCAATCTTTGATTGCGTTATCGGGTCGGGTTCTTATTATTCACTGTTCTCCCAACTTGACACAAACCTGATATTAATAGTGAGGATGAATCTTTATGCAGCAAAATTACGAGGGCGGATTTCGAATTGAACGGATGAAGAGCCATATCCCGTGGGATATGGCGGAGGTTCATTCCCATAACTATCACGAGATATATTATCTTCTGTCGGGGAAAAGACGCTATTTTGTCGGACACAGCATTTATGATGTGGAAGAGGGGGATTTAGTTATTATCCCCAAAAACACCCTGCACAGAACAAATCGCCGTGGAAGCGAAAGTTATGAAAGATATGTAGTATATTTTTCGGATGAATTTTTAGAGCCGCTGGGATCGACATTGGGCGAAGAAGAAAAGGAGCAATTTTTAGCGCTCGGCTCCATTCAAATCCCGAAGCAATACCGCCCGGAAATCCGAAAGATTTTAGAAACAATGGAGCACGAGTCCGGAAGAAATGATGCGTATGTCTCATTGTCCAGTCTGTGTGCGTTGGGGAGTTTGATTGCGATTGCGCTCCGTTATGGTACGGCGGTCAAAAGCGGCGTTTCGGACGATGGGGGTAAGATTTTGGAGGTTACCCGTTATATCTGTGAAAATTTCCACCAGGAAATCACGCTTTCCGATGTGGCAAAACGCGCCTATATGGAAGAAACCTATTTTTCCAAGCAGTTTAAGAAGCTGACGGGTTTTGGCTTTTCGGAGTACGTTTCGCAGGTGCGTATGCAGCAGGCGACAGAGCTTTTGCGAAACTCAAAGCTTTCGGTCAGTAAGATTGCAGAGCTTTGCGGCTATAGTAGCGGCAACTATTTCGGTGATGCCTTTCGCAAGCAGAAAGGGATGTCGCCGACAGAATATCGTAAAAAATATCGGTAAGATAAGCAAAAGTCTTGGCAAATTTGCCAAGACTTTTGTTTATCTGAATAAAGCTTTAATTTCTTCGATGCGTGCTACCGTATCTTGATAACCTGCTTCATACAACCGATTGAGTTTATCAAGATTTCGGTCAAACCGAGAGACGGAAACCGATTCATCCGGGCGCAGCAGCACCGCATTTTTCTCTTTTTCCAACTGCTCAGCAAACCGTACACTTTCATTGTAGTGGATATGTCTTTTCGCAAGGAGAGGGGAGAGCTTGGGGTATTTTTTGCGAACAAGTCGAGGTGTGGTTTTGGATTCTTTTTTGACATAACCCTCCGGCTGCGTCAAAACAATCAGATTTTTGTTACAACCGTCTGCGACTGCCTTTTGAATCGGAATCGGGTCGGCGAGACCGCCGTCAAAATAGCGTCCGCCGCGATAGGGAATCACCGGAAAAAAGAGAGGAATCGCACAGCTGGCGCGAAGCACCGTAAAGTCGGGGTCGTCTCTTTCCGGATTCACATACTCAATTTCGCCTGTTTCGGCATTGGTAATGCCCACGGTGATGGTGCCGGGGTAACGGGAAAATGTCTCGTGGTCAAACGGAACATACTTTTTCGGAATTTCACCAAACACAAAATCAAGGCCGAAAATACTTCCGTATTTTGGGTAATTGGACAGCCCGAAATACCGCTTGTCACGAATGAATCTGCGGATAATTTCCACATTTCTGCCACGTTGACCGGAGGCATAGGAAAAGCCGTTGGAAATGCCGGCAGAAACGCCGATGATATAGTCGAATTGGATATTGTAGTCTAAGAGTGCATCCAGTACGCCGTCGGTGTAGAGACCGCGAAATGCGCCTCCTTCTAAAATTAAACCGGTCATATGTACCTCTTTTCGAATTTAGTTTTTCGCCTGATAAATCAGGCAGACCGCGTGCGCCGCAATCCCTTCCTCCCGACCCGGAAAGCCGAGCTTTTCGGTAGTGGTTGCTTTTACATTCACGAAGGATGTGGGCACGCCCAAACAATCAGCAATATTTTTTCGCATTGTCTCGATATAGGGAGCCAGCTTTGGCTTTTGCGCAATCACGGTTGCGTCAATATTTCCGATGTTGTAGCCGTTTTCCGTTAAAAGCTTTGCCACTTCTGAAAGGAGTAGCATCGAATTGATTCCAAGGTAACGCTCGTCCGTATCAGGAAAATGCTTTCCAATATCACCGAGAGCAGCCGCACCCAACAGCGCATCCATAATGGCGTGTGTTAACACATCTGCGTCAGAATGTCCCAAAAGTCCCAGACTGTGCGGAATCTCTTCGCCGCCCAAAACCAGCTTGCGCTCGGGCACCAAACGGTGCACATCATAACCGTGACCGATCCTGAAACTTGTCATTTTGCGTCCCCCTTTCGCTTACTTACAATTAATTCTGCCAAAAGTAAATCATCATAAGTCGTAATTTTGATGTTATCAGAGCTTGCCGCAATCATTCTGACCGGCAAACCCAGTCGTTCTGCCAGATAGCAGTCGTCTGTAGCGGAAATGCCACTTTTTTGCGCCTGCTCATACATATACACAATAGTCTCGTACGAAAATCCCTGCGGTGTTTGTACTTCATAAAGATATTCGCGGTCCGGTGTCCGAGTGATAAATCCGTCGGCGTTGATTTCTTTGACCGTTGATTTGATTGGTGCGCCGATAGCGGCACCGCCACACGAAAGAGATGCCTCAATGACATCACTGATGGCATCAGGACCTACCAGTGGTCTTGCTGCATCGTGTACCAATACTATGACGGCATCTTTGTTTACCTCCGAAAGCCCGTTTGCCACGGACTCCTGACGGCTCGCGCCGCCGGCTACAATCGTTCGAAGTTTGGAAATGCCAAACTCTTCGGCGATATCCTTTGCACCCAACATATCACATTCACGGGTAACTAAGATAATCTCATCAACCTGCGGATGATTTTGAAACACCGACATTGTATGTGCCAGTACGGGAATTTCGTCTAAATCCAAGAATATCTTATTGATATCTGCACCCATCCGTGTGCCGCTGCCGCCACCGGCGATAATGCAGCTGACAAACGGGGTATGCTTTTTTTGCTTTTTCATGTCAAACCTCCCCAAAAGAAGTTGTCCATACCATTATACTAAAAATCAAGAGAAAATAACATCCTTTTTTGGAAATACCAAATATTTCATCGTTATTTTGTTCTTTTGATATATTGCGCAAGATATTGTCCCGTGTAAGAATCCGGACATTTCATGACCTCTTCCGGAGTACCGCAGGCTACGACATTTCCGCCCTTGTCACCGCCCTCGGGGCCCAAATCAATCAGGTAGTCAGCGGTTTTGATGACATCCAAGTTGTGTTCGATAACCAAAACTGTATTTCCGGCGTCCACTAAACGCTCGAGCACCTCCAACAGCTTGTGTACATCAGCGGTATGCAGTCCTGTCGTCGGCTCGTCCAGAATATAAATGGTTTTTCCGGTCGGGCGTCGGGAAAGCTCGGTTGCAAGCTTGACGCGCTGTGCCTCACCGCCGGAAAGCTGGGTTGAGGGTTGTCCGATTTTGATGTAGGAAAGGCCCACGTCATAAAGCGTCTTAAGCTTTCTTGCAATTTTCGGCAGAGGCGCGAAAAACTGGAGCCCTTCCTCCACGGTCATATCCAAAACATCAAAAATATTTTTTCCCTTGTAATGAACTTCCAGCGTTTCGCGGTTGAATCGTTTACCCTTACAAACATCGCAGGGGACATATACATCGGGTAAAAAGTGCATTTCAATCTTTAAGATACCGTCGCCGGTACAAGCCTCACAGCGTCCGCCTTTGACATTAAAGCTGAAACGTCCGGCCTTGTAGCCGCGCATTTTTGCCTCCGGTGTTTGTGCAAACACATCACGGATGTCAGAGAATACGCCGGTATAGGTGGCAGGGTTGGAGCGAGGTGTGCGTCCGATAGGGGATTGGTCAATATCGATGACCTTATCCAAATATTCCAGTCCCTCGATGCCGTCTGTTTTTCCCGGAACGGTGTAGGCGCGGTTTAATTCCCGTGCCAGATACTTATATAAGACCTCGTTGACTAAAGAGGATTTTCCCGAACCGGAAACACCGGTGACTGCGGTAAAGGTACCAAGCGGGATGGAAACATCAATATTTTTCAGGTTGTTTTCCTTGGCTCCGCGAATCTTTAAGAAATGACCGTTGCCTTTACGGCGCTCTTTCGGAACAGGAATGCTTTTCTTGCCGGACAAATACTGACCGGTAATAGACGCGGGGTTTGCTTTGATTTCTTCCACCGTACCCTCCGCCACAACCGTTCCGCCGTGGATTCCGGCACCCGGTCCGATATCAACGATATGGTCAGCGGCATACATCGTATCCTCATCGTGCTCAACGACAATCAAGGTATTGCCGAGGTCACGAAGCCGCTTTAAGGTTGCAAGCAGTCGGTCGTTGTCGCGTTGGTGCAGACCAATCGACGGCTCGTCTAAAATATAGAGCACACCGATTAGGCTGGAGCCGATTTGCGTTGCCAAACGAATTCGCTGCGCCTCGCCGCCGGACAGCGTTCCTGACGAGCGGGAAAGAGTCAAATATCCAAGACCGACATCCACCAAAAAGCCGAGACGCTCATTAATTTCACGAAGCACCAGGCGTGCAATCGAATAGTCGCGCTCGGAAAGTTTTAAGTTTTTGAAAAAGTCGCGCGCGAGCTCTACGGACATTTTCGTAATTTCATCAATATTCTTGCCGCCGACGGTGACTGCCAATGCTTCGGGACGCAGACGCTTACCGCCACATTCCGGACAGTTTTCTACCGTCATCAGCTTTTCTATTTCGGCTTTCATGTAATCACTGTTGGTTTCCTTGTAGCGTCGTTCAATGTTGGGGATTAAACCCTCAAAAGCCGCACGGTAATTTGCCGTGCCGTAGGAACGCTCATAGGAAAGTTCGAGTTTTTCGCCTCGTGTTCCGTAGAGAAGTACATCCAAAACTTCATCCGAAAGCTCACCGAGAGGCGTATCGAGACTGAAATTGTATCGTTTGGCAAGAGCGGAAAAGTAGGTGTTTGCGACACTTTCCGTATTATCTGCGT
The DNA here is from genome assembly GCA_017399695.1 of Clostridia bacterium. Lineage (GTDB taxonomy): Bacteria > Bacillota > Clostridia > UBA1381 > UBA9506 > RGIG1666. The sequence goes on from JAFQBK010000002.1 coordinate 141,798, forward strand.
GCCCCCAACCGGAGAGCAGAATACCACCATTGTTGATGGAACGGCGCAGGTCTAAAATAAGGTCTGGGTTGACCTTCATCAAACTGCCGATGCCGGCACAATGCGGGCAGGCACCAAAGGGATTGTTAAAGGAAAACATTCTTGGTGCAAGCTCGGAAATGCTGATGCCGCAATCGGGGCAGGCATAGCTTTGGCTGAAGATGCGCTCCTCGCCATCAATAATATCAATCAAAACCAAATCATCCGAAAGCGAAAGCGCAGTCTCAATCGAGTCTGCAAGGCGCTGACGGATGCCGTCTTTGACAACAAGACGGTCAACCACGATTTCCACATTATGTTTTTTGTTTTTGTCGAGTTTGATTTCTTCGGATAAATCATATAAAATTCCGTCCACACGCACGCGGACAAAACCGTTCTTCTTTGCCTGTTCAAACAGCTTTTGATTTTCGCCTTTTTTTCCGCGAACCACGGGAGCAAGCACTTGAAATTTTGTGCCGGGCTCTAAGTCCAAAATTTGGTCAACAATCTGGTCAACCGACTGCTTTTTGATTTCCTTTCCGCATTTCGGACAGTGCGGCACACCGATACGCGCATACAAAAGACGCAGATAGTCATAAATCTCCGTGACCGTACCGACGGTGGAGCGGGGATTTTTACTGGTTGTTTTCTGGTCGATGCTGATGGCGGGAGAAAGACCGTCAATCAGCTCTACATCCGGCTTTTCCATCTGCCCCAAAAACTGACGCGCATAGGAAGAGATGGACTCCATATAGCGGCGCTGACCTTCGGCATAAATCGTATCAAAAGCAAGCGAAGACTTACCCGAGCCGGATAGCCCCGTCAGAACAACGAGCTTGTCGCGCGGGATGGTAACATCGATATTTTTTAAATTATGCTCCTTAGCACCTTTAATATAAATTTCATTTTTTGCCATAGTGAGAAGCTCCTTAACCGAAAGAAAATAATCTAAACGCCGATTTTTAGAGGCAGATTTTCGCTTTCGATGTGTTAAAATACTCGGTAATCCGTCAGGATTACCTGCGTTTTTGCCTTTCGCAACCAAAAATCTTCACTCTAAAAATTCTACGACCTAAAACGGATGAAATTTTGAGTAGATTTTGGTGCGAAAGATAAAGCAAGGCTTGGCGCCTTGCAAAGATGACAAGCCGAAAGATGCCAAAATTTCGCCGTTTAGGCGGGTTCAGATTACTTTCTTTCGGTTAAATCAAACAAATGTTCTCTTGTATTATACCGCGAAATAGGATATCTGTCAATGTGTGTTACTGGTTTTTGTTGTATTTCATCCGATAATCTTTCGGTGATACCCCGTAGCGTTTATGAAATTCTTTACTAAAATACTTTGTGTCGGGAAAACCGGATAAAAGAGCGATTTCGCTGATGGGAAAGTCGCTTGTCTGCAAGAATGCGGAGGCAGTTTCCAGCTTTAACAACCGAATATATTTATTCGGGGGAACGAGGTAAACCTTTTTAAAGTTTTTTCTGAAAGCCGCTTCTGACATATAAACCATTTTAGCTAGCTCTGAAATCGAGATAATTTCCTGCTTATAATTATGATGAATGTAGTCGCACGCAGGCTTAATGCGCATAAAGATGGAGTTTGCGACCGAACTTTCGTCGCTTGCCAGATTCATCAGGTAAATCAGCTTGTAAAACAGAGAAGTGCAAAGGTATTTATATCCTTGTTTTTTGGATGCCCAGGTATCGTATATTTCCGAAAACAGCCCCTTGATTTCATCAATCTCTTCAAACCGATAGACTTCCATAGCGGTTGGTGGTGAATTGTAGGTGATAAAGTGAATAGATATGATGGTTTCATTTTCGGTCATCTGCTTGTACTGTGAAACAGAGGGAAGATATAGCACATCATTTCCCGATACAGCATACGTTTTATCGCCGAAAACAAAGTCCGCATTTCCCATCAGGCGAATACTTAAGGAGGAGTATTGACGGGGCGTGCTTTCGTGGATGTTTTTATCACGTGAGATTTTGTAAACGCCAATAATTTCAAACGTCAAATCTTTTTCGGAAAAGAACATTTTAGACACCTTCTGTCACTAGATTTGTTTGTTTACTGTATATTATCATTAGCATCTAAAAATGTCAAGTTTCGATTCGGACACCTTTTTGTTACGAACTGTTAGTTTTCACAGCAAAACCGATATGATAAAATGTCACTTGAGAAAGTGAGGTTTTTGTATGAGTAATCAATTATTGAACGGACTTGTGCCGTATCCGAGAAAAGTGCAAAAAACAAGTGGAGTATTCCATTTATCCGCGAGCCTGAAAACCGTGATTGGTAAATCGGCTGCCCGAAATTATGATTTCTGGCTTGGAGAATTAGATTTAGTTTCGCCGGAAAAAAGAGATTTAAACGCAGATTGCGATGCAATTTTAATTGGAGACGTGAAAGGTTCTGCACTTTTGCCTCCGTCCTATCAAGAAACGGAAGCATACCGAATCGAAATTTCGGAAGCCGGAATTGCCATTACGGCAAACAGTGAGGCAGGACTTTCGTTTGCACTCCGAACGCTTGTGAAAATCAAAAAGCTTAATCATCCGATTCCCTGTATGGTGATTGAAGATGCACCGATGGTTGATATGAGAGCGATTCATATGTGTATTTTTGACCCGCAGGACGGAACGAAAAAAGATGATACCTCGCCTGATGTGGTAAAAAAACGCATCGAACTTTGCGCGCTTTTGGGCTATAATTATGTGTTTATCGAGTTTTGGGGAATGTTCCCGTATGAGCGGCATCCGTATGCGTGCTGGGCGCATTCGAATTATACGAAAGAAAAGATTGAGGAAATCATCAGCTTCTGCATTCGAGACCTGCACATTACACCGTGTCCCTGTCAGAACCTGACGAGTCACGCAGGCTGGAGCAGAATTACCACGCGCAGACACGTTGTCCTTGACCAGAAGCCGGAGATGGCAGATATGTATATCCCCGGTGGCTGGTGCTTTGCAACGGAAAATCCAAAGACAAAACAGTTCTTAAAAGATGTCATTGATGAGCTTGTAGAGGCATTTCATAACCCGCCGATGTTCCATATGAGCTGTGATAAAACCTTTGGCTTCGGTTCAACGGAGGAGGACAGAACAAAATCTGCCGATGTACTTTTTGCGCAGCATATCGCAAACTTAAACACCTATATCGCCGCGAAGGGCATCCGTCCGGTGATGTGGGCTGATATGCTGTATACATCGATGGATTCACTGACCTTTAAGTGTGCGCCCTTTGTGGCGGATGTTCTCCCGAAAAATATCCTGATGAATATATGGACGCATAACGACCCGGGCGAATACTGGCATGATGTTGATTTCTTTGAAGACAAGGGCTATGAAACAGTGTATTCTCCGTTTATCAATTACGACAGTATTCAAAATATGATTAAGCTTTGCATCAAAAAGAAAAGCAAGGGTATTGTGCAGACAACCTGGTACGCGCCGGAAGGGGCAAAGCCGTACTTTACCTATTCCATTGCGAAACAGTGGAACTTTGATGCTGAAATCGGCGAAGAAACGATTCATGCGTTCCTTGATGCATTTTCTGAGGAGTGATTCTGAATGCATACCGTGGTTTGGGGCGGAAGCAAAAGCTTTCGCTCCTTCTTAAAAAAGTTAGACGGCGCGGAGAATTTAATAGAAATAAAGTCGCTGGATGAGGCGCTTGAAACCGCGCTGAAATGTCGGGCAAAGGCTCTGTTTTTACTGCCGGATTATGACAATTCTCAAAAGGTTTTGGATGAATTTGACGATAGCCATATCAAAACAATCGTTGATATCATCAAAACGAGGCAGACGAAAATATATATTGAAAACTATCCGTCTTATGATGCGCGTGATTACTATATTTTTGGGGCACAGTCGCGTGCTTGTCCTGCGGTGCTAGGAAGGAATTCTATCCGGCTTTTGGGGGATTTTAAGGATGACCTAGGGTTTGAACTGTTGCAAAAACGAAACGGTGTGTTTTTCCAAAATGCCAAGCATTATGAGCAGAAAATCGAAATTCTCGCGGAAATCAGAAACTGCCTCGGTGTGCACGACGTTGTTGCAGAAGATTCCCAGTGCCTTGGCATCGCACTTTCTAAAACCGGAAATCAGGTCTATACGGCAATGCTTAATTTCACTGATTTCGATGCAAACTTTTCGCTTCCTTATCAGCATTGGAAAAAGTTTTATGCCAAGGTTTTTGCCGAAATTCTTGATGTTGATGAAACAAGGGCAGAGGATGCATTTTTAGAAACCTATGTGGGGATAGCAACAACAAAAAAGGCAAGCTATGTGCGTGCCGAAAGCGAGCGCAAAGCCGATATGGAGAAAGCGGTCTTCCATGCGGTTTCGTGGCATTTGGATTCCGGGGTTATGCCGCAAAGCGACGGCGCAAGCGGCGTGTATGAAATGGTGCGCTCCTTTGACCTTAAACTTGCCAAAAATGTCCGTGGCGATTCGAGCCTTTTTACCGCGGCACTGTTTTCGCTTGCGGGAAAGTATTTTGGTAAGCCGGAGTGGAATGAGATTTCTAAAAATATATTAAATGAAACACTTGACCGTCGCTCGCTTCAGATCATGGATGGGAAAAACAAAGGTCTTCTTAAGTGGTTTTCCGGCGTGGGTGATTTGGGCACGCATTGCATTTATGCGACCGACAGTGCCCGTGGCGGAAACTGTATGTTTGCGCTTTATGAGGCGACAAAAGATGAATCTCTGAGAGAAAGAGTTTTGATGCTCGGAGAGGCATTTTTGCGTTGGTTTTCAGGGGACGCACTTCTTCCGATGGGCTGGTTTAATTATGATGAGTGGGATTTAGAGACCATCGCTGCGTGTGAAAAAACGACGGCACCTGAGTTTTACGAACCGATTATGATTTTAATGAAAAATCTTCACAGTATCAGTGGAGATATCCGCTATAAAGAGCAAATTCTGAAAACGGCGGAAAAGATGGCAGAGATGTATCCGGACTACGGAATCGGACCATCCCACTCAAAGAATTTTACTTTGAGCCGGGTACTGGGAATTTTTGCTGTGGCACAATCTTTTGAAAGCGGCGCGTGGACACCGCTGATTGACGAAATATTAAATTACTTTCATGAACTGCAGCATAAAAGCGGCGGTTTTGCAGACGGAAAAGCATATTTTGACGAAAAAAGCTTAAAAGCCGATATGGAATTTGCCATCGGCTTCGGACCGGAGCACGGAAATATCTGCGACCTGATGTATTGCCAGAATACGATGCTTTATACGCTTAATATCTTAAGAAAGTGTAAACAGGATGATTTTAATCTGCCGCTTGCGAAAGAAATGCTTCAAAAGTCCGTTGACTTTTTGCTCAATGTTCAGCTGGTTTCGGAAAACAAAATGCTTTCCGGCGGCTGGATGAGAGCATACGATATGGACCTCGGAGAATACTACGGCTGCGATAAGGATTTTGCCTGGGGAGCATACAGTATTTTAGTCGGTTGGGTAACCGGTGCCATCCCGATTACATTTCTTGATTTGCTCGGTATGGAAACGATGTATTAAAGATAAAAAACCAAAAAGAAAAGCACTCATACGAGTGCTTTTCTTTTTGGAGGAGCAAGGAAGCGGTCGGAGTTTTTCTTGACAAAGAAAAACGGAGCATATAAGAAAAGACCGCAAAAGCGGTCTTTTTGACTGCAGCGTAGTTTGCTGCGACGTGGTGGAGACGAGGAGAATTGAACTCCTGTCCGAAAATGCCGCCGATTCAGGCTCTCCGAGCGCAGCCGGTGATTACCATTCCCTCCGGCGAAAGATCACAGGCAATCTCGCGCCATCAGTAGCTTCATTATTCATGGCCGACGCAAAGCTTAGCCGGCACACGTTCACTGCTTCATGATGCCCCTACCGGGACCGCAGTCCTTCCCGGGGGACAGCTGCCTTAATTAGGCAGCAGCTAATTCAGTGTTAGCGTTTAATTTTAAAAAGTACGGATTTTATAGTGGCTCCGCACCACTGCTCGCTCCTAAACCTTTACCATCCCCGTCGAAACCATTGCGTCCCCTTGGAAACAGTATCTGTTTATCAGTGATTCATTATACAATAAAAACAGACACTTGTCAAAGAATTTCACAAATGTTTACGGTTCGGACACAATTGGAAACGGCGGGTAGGGAGAGCTAAATCAAAATATTTTTCCGAATTTCGCCACAGGCGATTTTTTCTCCGGCATTTCCTGCAGGCTGCGACCCAAAATCATCCGGCCCCGAATGGATAATGATTGTTTTTCCAATGACCTCCGATACGGAAAAACGGTTGGTCAGGAAGGAGGAAAAAGCAACGCCGTTTGAGCCAAACAGAGGGGGCAAATCCCCTGCGTGATAAGGGTGGGGACAGTCCTTCGGATTGTAGTGAGTAAGTGCATCCGAAAAAGGATCCGCCTCCGTTCCGGTGCAACTGCCGCCGCTGTGGATGTGAAGCGCAAATATCGGTGCTTTACAGACTTCGGAGGTGGTAGGCAGACCCGACACCTCGCAAGAGACGATGACGCCGAATGCCGTCTGATAAAATAAAACTCTCCCGCGGAGCGCAGGGTATTCCGGTCCTCCGTGAATATTGGCATATGCCTGGGGCTTTCGGTTAAAAAGAGATAAAAAATTAATAAAATCCAACATGCTTCACCTTCCGATATATTCTTTCTAACAGTTTATGAACGAGAAAAGAAAAAGGTGAGGAAGGGCGTCCTCGCTAATTGAGTCCGCCCAATATTGCTCATCTCAAGTCATCAGGCGTTTGTGATAAAAATGTTATTTCGTACATTGATTTTTATACAGATGTATGATATAATTAATACATTCACACAGAGTGTTGGTTATGCCGCAAAAGCTATATGTGTAAGGCATAATCGGTGAAAAGGGAATGGGGTGAGAATCCCCTGCGATAACTGTCGGTGTATGCATCGAAGTTTTTATATCCGTTATCGAAAGATAGTCAGTAGGCAACTGCGAAGGCAGGATACAAAAACGCGGACAGTTTTGTCTATATGATGTGAGTCACAAGACCTGCTCTGATGTTATCTTGTTTGTATAGATAGCGTTTTTGTTTGTACTCTTTTGCGAACAAATTGTGATTCATCACAGAAAAACACAGCTGTGGTAATTTTAAAAATTACCGCGGCTTTTTTTGTGCCATCAGGAAGAAAGGAGGAGAATGATGCAAGAATTCAAACGGTGTCACCCGGTGGTGAACTTTACTTATTTTGCGCTTGTCATTGTGTTTTCCTGCTCATTGATGCACCCCATCTGTCTTGGGATTTCTTTGTGTGCAGCATTGATTTTAACGCTTAAAACCGAGGAAAAAGTAAAGAGAATTCGAATGATTTTATCTCTTATTCCTCTTCTATTGCTTACGGCAGTGATCAACCCTTTATTTAACCACGAGGGAATGACGGTTTTAGCTTACTTTCCCAATGGGAACCCCCTGACGCTCGAGTCGTTATATTACGGTCTCTCCGCAGGGGTGATGCTTTTAACGGTGATTCTTCATTTTGCGCATTACAATCAGGTGATGACGAGTGATAAATTCCTTTATTTATTCGGAAAGGTGATGTCGTCCCTTTCTTTGGTGCTTTCCATGGTTCTCCGATTCATCCCTAACCTGAAAGAGCAACTGGATGCGGTGCAAATGGGGCAGAAGTGTATCCATAAAGCGAGTGATAAAACAAATGTGTTTGCGCGTATTAAAAAAGGGATTCATACGATGGGGATTTTGACGACCTGGGCACTCGAACACTCCATTCATACGGCTGACAGTATGAAAAGCCGAGGGTACGGGACGGGAAAAAGAACGGCATATTCGCACCTCAAATTTGATGGGCGGGACGCACGGCTTCTGCTTTGGATTTTCTTTTTAGGGACATATATTTTTATCGGTTGGCTGATGGGAAGTATGCAGATGCAATATTTTCCCTTGATTGAAATGGCAGAGGGGAACGGATACCATGCGAGCGTGTTTATCAGTTATTTCCTTTTATGCATGACCCCCGCAATATTAGAGCAACAGGAGGCGAGGAAATGGAAGCAATCGATATCCAGGGATTGAGCTTTGCCTATCCAAATCAGACAAAACCGGCACTGGATAACATTTATTTGTCTGTCGGTGAGGGAGAATTTGTCGTGCTTTGCGGAAAATCCGGAAGTGGAAAATCTACCTTCTTACGACACTTCAAGCCGATGCTTGCACCACATGGTGAGAAAAGCGGAACGATAATGCTTTTTGATCGACCACTCAATGAGATGACGCCAAAAGAACAAAGCGAAAGGATTGGCTTTGTTTTTCAGAATCCGGAGGATCAGATTGTAACGGACGAGGTTTGGCATGAGCTTGCGTTTGGTTTGGAAAATCTGGGCTGGCCAAAGGAGAGAATCCGTGCGCGAGTAGCGGAAATGGCATCATTTTTTGGTATGGAATCGTGGTTTCACAAAAAAACAACCGCACTTTCGGGCGGACAAAAGCAACTGCTCAACCTGGCATCAGTGATGGTGATGCGACCAAGCATTTTGGTGCTTGATGAACCAACAGCGCAACTGGACCCGATTGCCGCACAGGAATTTTTTGGGCTGCTTTCGAAAATCAATCGTGAACTCGGAACAACGATTCTTTTGAGTGAACATCGACTACATGAGGCATTTTCTTATGCCGACAAAGTGATTGTTTTAGAGGATGGCAGGCTGTTTACCAAAGGTACACCGGAAAGTGTGGGCAGGGTGCTTTTTGAGCAAAAAAACGGGATGTTTGCGGCGCTTCCTGTGCCGATGAAGCTACATTTTATGAGTAAAAAAAGTCCGTTTTGTCCGCTCTCGGTCTGTGATGGCAGACGATGGCTTAGGGAGTTTACGAGTGAACTCCGTCAACCTGAATTTGCTCCGGTGGAAATGAAAGATAAAACCAAGCCGGCAGTGGAGTTGAAAAACATTCGTTTCCGCTATGAAAGAGATTCAGAGGATGTGCTTTGCGGATTGTCGCTTTCGGTTCGCCGCGGAGAATGTTACGCGTTGGTTGGTGGAAATGCTGCTGGAAAAAGTACGGCTCTCTCTGTTATTTGCGGTCTCCGAAAGCCAACGCAGGGAAAAGTCAATATCGGTGGAAACGTATCCATGCTGCCACAGAACCCGCAGGTATTGTTTGCTTATCCGTCGGTACGTGAGGAATTGGAAGAAATGAGAGCTTCCAAAGAAAAACTGGAAGAGGTAATCGCTCTTTGTGCGCTTGAGACTCTGCTTACAATGCACCCTTACGACCTGTCAGGAGGGGAGCAGGAACGCCTGGCTTTGGCAAAAGTACTCTTATCGGAGCCGGACATCTTGCTTTTGGATGAGCCGACCAAGGGAATGGATGCAGAGTTTAAGCTAAACTTTGCAGATATCCTTATAAAGCTCAAGGAAAAGGGCATGACAATTCTTTTGGTGTCTCATGATGTGGAGTTTTGCGCTCGGTATGCCGACCGATGCGGAATGCTTTTTGACGGAACTATCAGCGGAGAGGGGAACACACGGGAATTCTTTTCGGGCAATTCTTTTTATACCACGGAGGCAAGCCGTATCGCAGGGGATTTGATACCGAAGGCTGTACTTTTAGAGGATATCCTTTTTGCAATAGGGGAACAACCGATGGAATGGATAAAAAAAGAACCCAAGGAGAAAAAGAAAGAAGATAAAACAGAAAAACCGAACCTGGAAGTAAAACAAGGAAAAAAGCAGAAAAAGCGGAACGAGAAGCACTTATTTCAAATACTGCTTGCAATTATTTTTCTATTAATAACAGCACCGACAACATTATTTTTCGGGATGAATTTTTCAGGCGGTAAAAACTATTACCTCATCAGCTTACTCATTCTCGTAGAAGTGTTCATTCCCTTTGTGTTTTTGTTCGAGCAGCGCAGACCTAAGGCAAGAGAACTGGTGCTTGTGGGTGTGTTGTGCGCATTATGTGTGGTCAGCCGAACGGCATTTTATATGATACCGCAGTTTAAACCAATGCTTGCACTCGTGATTCTTTGTGGCGCACTGCTTGGGGCCGAAACGGGCTTTTTGATTGGCGCAATTGCAGCGTTTGTTTCTAATTTCTTTTTTGGTCAAGGACCATGGACACCGTGGCAAATGTTTGCGACGGGTCTGGTCGGGTTCCTTTCGGGCGTGGTGTTTTATAGCGGAAAGCTCCCCAAAAAGAAGCTTTGGCTTTGCGTTTTTGGCGCATTATCTACATGGATTGTCTACGGCGGAATTATGAATAGTGCTTCCGTTCTTATGTGGCAGGCAAATCCTAATTTTGAAATGCTTTGGGCGGCGATGTTTTTAGGTTTTCCAATGGACATGGTGCATACGGCATCCACTGTCATTTTCCTGTGCATATTGTCAAAACCGATCATTTATCAAATAGAACGAATACGTGAAAAATATGGGATGTAATGACATAAGACGAATGAATTTATTAAAATACATTCGTCTTTTCTTGCTTCCACAAACGAAAAAAGAACCTATACCTTCGGTATAAGTTCTTTTTGGTGCGGATAAGAGGACACAGCCGCCTTGGGCGTCTTGCCTGCTCATCGACCCAAGCCTGCGGCTTTGGTACCCGATTCGCATCTTTTTGCTAAAAACAGTTCACCGA
>JAFQBK010000011.1 GCA_017399695.1 Clostridia bacterium
GCAGTTTTGGGTTAGAGATTTTTCGTTTTAAGACAAGACATAAAAAATCCCGTAATACTGTCGTATTTCGGGATTTTTTTGCGCGGGATTAACGGAAAATAACAAGCCAAAACCGATTCATCCCTAAGCGAGGACGCCCTTGGGCGGCTATTTTTTATTTCTTAATACACTTTTTGCTTTGAATCAGATAGACAACAGACGCGAGCATTTTATCGGGTACAATCCGTCTTAAAAATGCCGCAATTCTCATAATCACACCGGGAATAATGACCTCTTTCCCACGGAACATTTTTTTAATCGCATATTCCGAAACCTTGCGGCTTGGAAGTATAATTTTTTTCACAAGCCTATTTTCCGTTCCTCTGCCAAAGCTGACATTTGCGACATCACCAAATTCGGTATGGACAGGACCGGGGCAAAGTACGCTGATTTTTACTTTACTCTTTTCTTTTTTCAGTTCCTGCGCCAAACCCTGCGAGAGGCGCAACACATAAGATTTCGATGCATAATATGCACTAAACAGCGGACCGGGAAAAAAGGAAGCAAGAGATGCTACATTCAAAATATGCCCGCTATCCCGCTTCTTAAATTTTATCGCAAACTGCTTGGTTAAGGTGTGCAGCGCTTTAATATTGGTGTCAATCATCTGAAGTTCGCGTTCTAAATCTGTCGAGCACAAATCTCCAAACACGCCAAAACCTGCACAGTTAATCAGGATATCAACCTCATCCGCTTTTTCTGCCAAAGCTTTGCATTGCTCCATATCCGTAATATCGGCGCAAATAACTTCAACCTCTGTTTTCAGTTCGCTTTTAAGCGCTTCGAGTCTTTCTGCACGCCGAGCGACTGCGATAATATCATAGCCTTTTTCCGAAAGAATATGAGCCATGTCCCAGCCAAGACCTGAGCTTGCACCCGTAATTAATGCTTTCATCCCATCGCCCCCATTAAAGCTTACTGCAAGGTAAATGCTTCGCTGTAATTTTCATATCTGAACTCAATGACGTTCTGCTGATTTTCCAAGAGCAATACATCTTCAATCCCCTGACTTGCAAGGTCGCCATTAAAATAAAATAACCAACCATTTTCCGTGGTGGATTTGATTCCGCCAAAACCGTCATAAAGTCCATTCGAATTTGTATAGACCAACTTTTGATTCCGGCACGCCTCTTGCAATGCATCGCTCGCCTTTGGACTGTTTTTCACAAGCGTCCCCGCATCATAAAGTATTTCTGTCCCTTCGGCATCGACAATAGAAACGATGTAAGGAACTTCTAGCGCCTTATCATTAGTATCTGCACAACCCGAAAAAACCGAAAGGATGACCACCAATAGCAAACACAAAGAAATCGTTTTTTTCATCACACATTCTTCTCCTCATCCGAAAGACCCAGCAGCTTATATGCATTTTTCCAAAGAACCTGCTCGCTTTCTTCTTCGGTTAATCCAACGCGGTCTAGAACCTCAAGTTCGAACCGATGCATGGAAAGCGGATAATCTGTACCGAAGAGTACCTTATCTGCCCCGTGCGAACGAATCATTTGGGCAACTTTTTCAGGTTTCAGAAAACGAATGGAGCTGGAGGTGTCAAAATACACATCCCGACCGTACAAATACTTCTCCGCTTCGTCCCACTCAGAATAACCACCCATGTGAGCAGCAATCACAGTCAGACGCGGAAAACGGTCCAAAAGATTCGCTAAACGTTTCGGGGTGGTTGCATCCGTATTCTTATCACCGACGTGCATCAGGATTGGGAAACGGCCCTCGATTTGCTCATAAATCGGGAACATTGACTCATCATCCATTACAAACTTCTGAAAGACCGGATGAAGCTTGATTCCCTTTAAACCCAAACTCTCAATTCTGTCAAGTTCCTTTGTTACATCTTTATAATCTTCGTGCAGCGTACCAAATCCGATAATATCCTGATTGGTTAAGGACGCCACAAAATCATTGGTCATTTCCACCTGTTTCGGAGATGTCGCAGTAGCGTGAATAACCATCTTTGTAATCTGGTTTTCCTGCATACTTTTTAAAATCCGCTCAAAACGACCATCGCCGGCTAAAGGGATTCCGTAATATTCGTTTAGGTTATTTGCTGCTTTCTCCGCAATTTTTTCGTGAAATGCGTGTGCGTGAAAGTCTACAATTTTGCGTGCCAAATGAAATGCCTCTTTTCTATTTAATTCCAATATCCTTACGGTAATGCATATCCTTAAAGGAAATTTTTTCTACGCCCTCGTATGCGTGGCGAATTGCCGCATCCAAATCGTTTCCGACTGCAGTTACGCCCAAAACACGACCACCATTCGTCGTAAAGGCGTCTCCCTTGACAGCAGTTCCCGCGTGGAACACCGTAATGTCTCCCAGGCTTTCCGCGTCTTCAATACCACTGATTTCGTATCCTTTTGCATAAGCTTTCGGATAGCCGCCGGATGCCAAAACCACACAAACAGCCGCATTATCAGCCCACTTAACTTCTACTTCAGAAAGTTTCTCATCGATGATCGCCTCAAAAATTGTAAGCAAATCAGTTTCCAAACGCGGCAATACAACCTGCGTTTCCGGGTCTCCGAAACGAGCATTATATTCGATGACCTTTACACCATCTGCTGTCATAATTAAGCCGAAATAAAGGACTCCCTTAAAGGTTCTCTTTTCCTGATTCATAGCAGCCATCGTGGGCAGGAAAATATTCTTCATGCACTCTTCGTGAATTTCCTTGCTATACAGGCGGCTCGGAGAGAATGTGCCCATACCACCGGTGTTTAAGCCTTTGTCTCCATCGTACGCTCTTTTATGGTCCTGTGCAGAGACCATAGGAATCAGCGTTTTGCCGTCAGTAAACGCAAGAACAGAAACCTCTTGTCCTACTAAAAATTCCTCAACGACAACACGATTTCCCGCATCGCCGAATGCTTTGTCGTGCATAATTTCAAGTACGGCATTTTCTGCTTCTTCACGATTGTTTGCAATAATAACGCCTTTACCGAGTGCTAAACCCTCTGCCTTTACAACCGTTGGATAGCTTGTTTGACGTACATATTCAAGTGCTTTATCGCAGTTGTCAAACACCTCATATTTTGCGGTCGGGATGCCGTATTTTTTCATCAATTCTTTCGAAAAAACCTTACTGCCTTCAATCACAGCGGCATTTGCTCGCGGACCGAACGCACGTAGTCCTTCTTCTTCAAAACGGTCAACCATGCCCAAAACCAATGGGTCATCAGGCGCAACCACCGTTAAATCAATCTGATTTTCCTTAGCAAATGCAACCATTGCATCAATATCCGTTGCTTTAATATCGACACAGGTTGCAAGCTTACTGATACCGCCATTTCCCGGCGCACAATAAATTTCCGGTTTTAAAGGACTCTGTGCAAGTTTCCATATAATTGTGTGTTCACGACCACCGCCGCCAACGACAAGAATCTTCATATCTATTCGTTCCTTTCTGCTCTTCAAATAATGAATGGAAAACCTGCCGTCAGCATATGCCGGCGGCAGGAAAAAATCAATGATGGAACAAGCGAATACCCGTAAATGCCATTGCCATATTGTATTTGTTACAGGTCTGGATAACATGGTCGTCACGGATGGAACCGCCCGGCTCTGCAATCACGGTTACGCCGCTTTTATAGGCTCTTTCGATATTGTCGCCAAACGGGAAGAACGCATCAGAGCCAAGTGCAACATCAGTATTCTTTGCGAGCCACTCTTTCTGTTCTTCGCGGGTGAACACTTCCGGCTTAACCTTGAAAGTATTTTCCCATACGCCGTCTGCCAGAACATCCATATATTCATCCGAGATATAAACATCAATCGCATTGTCTCTGTCTGCTCTTTTGATGCCGTCAATAAATTCAAGACCCAATACCTTCGGATGCTGTCTGAGCCACCAGATATCTGCTTTATTGCCCGCAAGTCTGGTGCAATGAATTCTTGACTGCTGACCTGCACCGATACCGATTGCCTGACCGTCTTTGACATAGCAAACACTGTTAGACTGCGTATATTTTAAGGTGATAAGAGCAATCATTAAGTCTCTTTTTGCTTCTTTCGAAAGCACTTTATTTTCAGTCACAACATTGGACAAAAGTTCTTCATCAATTTTAAGCTCATTTCTGCCCTGCTCAAACGTAATACCGAAAACCTGCTTGGTTTCAATCGGTGCAGGAACATACGATGCATCAATTTTGATGACATTATATTTTCCGCCTTTTTTTGCCTTTAAGATTTCCAGCGCCTTTTCAGAATATCCCGGTGCGATAACGCCATCGGAAACCTCTTTTTTAATGAGGAGTGCCGTTGCTTCATCACACTCATCAGAAAGCGCGATAAAGTCTCCAAACGAGCTCATGCGGTCTGCACCTCTGGCTCTTGCATATGCGCAGGCAAGCGGAGAAAGCTCTACATCATCCACAAAATAAATCTTTTTTAAGACATCCGAAAGCGGAAGACCTACCGCTGCACCGGCAGGAGATACGTGCTTAAAGCTGGTTGCTGCCGGAAGTCCGGTTGCGATTTTCAGTTCACGAACCAACTGCCAGCCGTTAAATGCATCCAAAAGGTTAATGTATCCGGGGTTGCCGCAGATTACCTCAAACGGAAGATTGCCCTCCTCCATATAAACACGCGAGGGCTTCTGATTTGGATTACATCCGTATTTTAACTGCATTTCATTCATCTTTTGCATCCTCCCATCAAACATTCTTATTGATGATTTTCGTTTCGTATGTACCGTTTTCGATATCAATATATCGAACAAACAGTGATACTTTATTGTCTTCGTTCAATGATTCCCACAAAATATTGGTAAATTCATCGATATCATCATAGGTTGCAATTTTTTTCGGTTCTCCCTCAAAGCTCGGAAGCGGAGAGCCATCACCCATATAAGTGTGGATAAAATGACCAACGCCGCAAAGCGGGTCGGTATAAGAGAATGTAAATCTCTGGCAGGAAGACGGGTCGCCGTCTGCACTCTTTAAGATAGACAATGCATAATTATATGCACCGTCACCCGTTTTCATAATACCGGAGATTCTCGGCGTATAGTTTGGAGCATCGTCTTCAAACTCACGGGTACGAAGGCTCTGCTCGAAGGTCTGCTGCTGATTCATCAGTTCATAAATCGTATCCGTCTGGTCGCCATTCGTTACGATTGTTTTGTTGCCTAAAACGCGCACCGGCGCATAAATAATCAGATGCGGATCAGAAAGCTTAGAAGGATCAAATGCCTCTGTACGAATACCCTCACCCTCTGTTACAAACACACGGTTACGGCTGTTTACGCTTCGTCCCATGATAAAATATGCACTCACTGCGTATTTTCCATTTGGGCTTTTTCCGAGGATGATACCTCTGCCCGGATAGGAATTAGATTTTAATTCTTCTGCAATCGAAAGTAATTTCATATTCATTCCCCTTTTTATTTACTACAAACTTTTTCAATCGCAAGAGGCAATATCTTCCACTCCGCCTCTTCCATCACACGTTTCTGCAGAACCTCAGGCGTGTCGCCGTCTCTCACTTCGACCGCTTGCTGCATAATGATTTTTCCGCCGTCGGTAATTTCGTTTACAAAATGCACTGTTGCGCCCGTCACTTTAACTCCATAAGAAAGCGCTGCTTCGTGCACTTTAAGGCCGTAAAAGCCATCACCACAAAACGACGGAATGAGCGACGGATGGATATTGATGATGCGGTTTTCAAATTCTTTCAGAATTTTTCCCTTTAAGATAACTAAGAATCCGGCTAAAACGATATAATCGATTTTTTGCTCTATTAAATAATCGCAGATGGCATCGCAAAGCCCGTCTCCATAATCTGCACGGGTCATTGCAACTGCAGGAACGTCGGCATTTTTTGCACGCTCTAGCGCATACGCATTCTTTGAAGATGAAATAACGCACGTGACCTTACCGCTTTTGATAACGCCTGCCTTTTGTGCATCCAAAATAGCCTGCAGATTCGTTCCGCCGCCGGAAACCAAAACCGCTATTTTTTTCATAAAATCACCCCGTCATCGCCGCTGACTACTTCGCCGATGATATATGCCTGCTCGCCTACGGAGTTAAAATAGCTTACGATATCTTTTGCTTCCTCAGCAGAAACAGCAAGCACGAGACCGATACCCATATTAAAGGTGTTATACATATCACGTTCTGACAAATCTGCCTTTTCCTGCATCAATGCAAAAATCGGAGGAATATTCCAAGTGCCCATATGGATTTTCGCTGACATTCCTTCCGGCAGCATTCTCGGAATATTTTCGATAAATCCACCACCGGTAATATGGGATACCGCATGGATATCAAACTTCTCAATCGCACCTAACAGTGGACGGACATAAATTTTGGTTGGCTTGAGCAGTTCTTCGCCGAGTGGCAAACCCAATTCAGGAATAACCTGTGCTAAGGTCTCTTTTGCATTTTCTGCGTCAAGGTTAAACACTTTACGAACCAAAGAATATCCGTTGGAGTGGATACCCGAAGATGCAATACCGACAAGAACATCGCCCACCTTGGTTTTCGCACCGTCAATAATTTTATCTTTGTCCACGATACCAACCGCAAATCCTGCCATATCGTATTCGTCAATTTCATAAAAACCGGGCATTTCTGCGGTTTCTCCGCCAATCAGTGCCGCACCTGCTTTGACGCAGCCGTTGGCTACGCCGGAAACAATATCAGCAATCTTTTCCGGAACATTTTTTCCAACGGCAAGATAATCCAAAAAGAACAATGGCTTTGCACCGGAGCAGGCAATGTCATTGACGCACATAGCAACGCAATCCTGACCAACGGTATCGTGTTTGTCCATCAAAAATGCGACACGCAATTTTGTTCCTACGCCATCGGTACCGGAAACTAAAACCGGCTCTTTCATATCCGTCCCAATCTGGAACAGTCCACCGAAACCACCGATATTGGACAGTACGCCATCGGTAAAGGTTTTCTTTACATGCTCCTTCATTAAACTAACTGATTTATACCCTGCCTCAACATCTACGCCGGCAGCTTTATATGCTTCACTCATTGTCACATTCTCCTTTGCTTGTATTCATCACTCAGAAATTTTCGGCACATCCATCGGATATTTTCCGGTAAAGCAACCGTCACAGTAATCACAATCCATATTCTTTGCGATATCCTCAATCGCTTCCACACTTAAAAATCCAAGGGAGTCTGCTCCAACCTTCTCGCGCATTTCTTCTATGCTATATTTGACTGCCATCAAAACGTCTCTGGATGGCACATCCGTTCCAAAGAAGCAGGGCCATAAAAACGGCGGGGAACTGATTCTTAAATGAACCTCTAAAGCTCCGGCAGCTTTTAATGCCTTAATAATGTTTGCACAAGTGGTTCCGCGAACGATGGAATCGTCAACCATCACCACGCGCTTTCCTCTGACTGCTTTTTTCACAACATTAAGTTTAATATTAACCGCCTGCTCACGCTGCTCCTGCGTCGGCTGAATAAAGGTTCTGCCGATATAACGATTTTTAATAAAGCCGTCGCCATACGCGATTCCCGATTCTTCTGCATAGCCAAGCGCTGCACACAAGCCGGAATCCGGAACACCAAACACGAGGTCTGCTTCCACAGGGAAGTCTTTCGCCAGGCGTCTTCCCATCAGTTTTCTCATTTCATAAACGCTCGCCCCTTGAATTTCACTGTCAGGACGTGCAAAATAGACATGTTCAAAAATACAGATGCTTGCCCTTTTCTGTGCTCTCGGACTTTTTAAGGAACGCAAACCATCTTTGTCGATAACCACAACCTCACCCGGCTCTACGTCTCGGACAAATTCCGCACCAAGGTTCTCTAATGCACAGGTTTCGGAAGAAAGAATATATGAATTCTTCATTTTTCCAATGCACAGCGGACGGAATCCATGCGGGTCACGCGCGCCAATCAATTTTCTCGGGCTCATCAAAACGACCGAATATGCACCCTCTAAATCATTCATTGCCGCAAGCATGGCATTTTCAATCGAGTGTGTTTTGATTCTCTCCTGCGCCAGTTCATACATAATAACTTCGCTGTCGACTGTTGTATGGAAAATCGCGCCATTTTTCTCGAACTTTTCGCGAAGCTTTGCACTGTTAATCAGATTGCCGTTGTATGCTAAAGCTAGCGTTCCTTTCACATAACGAGTCGCAAGTGGTTGGGAATTTTCCCTGTTGCTTCCGCCCTTGGTCGAATCTCTGACATGACCGATGGCGATATTGCCCTTGAGTTCTTTTAAAATGCTCTCTGTAAAAACATCGGAAACGAGTCCCATATTTTTATAGCAATTAAACTCACCATTCTCACCCACAACCGCAATTCCGGCACTTTCCTGTCCTCTATGCTGCAGGGCATATAGGCCAAAATAGGTCATATGTGCAACATCAAAACCATCATTATCATAAAAACCAAACACACCACATTCTTCATGCAGTTTATCGTTTTGAATCAGCATTGTTTCTTCTGTATTCACTGTATCACTCCCAACGAAAATGTAAAAACCGCAATCGCATCACTGCGATATGAAAGACGATTAAGCGGCTGACACCGTCAACCGCTTAATATCATCACAAACTATCTCTGAACACGACCGGAACCGTCTCCGCCCATCAAATTTTTCACTTCATCCACACTGACAAGGTTAAAGTCGCCCTCAATCGTGTGTTTTAAGCAGGAAGCTGCCACTGCATACTCAATGGTATCCTGCATGCTGTATTTTTCAAGCATAGCGTAAATCAGGCCGCCACCAAAAGAATCTCCGCCGCCTACACGGTCAACAATATTAATGGTATATTTCTTCGATTTATAGAACTCCTTGCCATCATACAAAAGCGCAGACCAGTTGTTAACAGAAGCCGAGATGCTCTCGCGCAAAGTGATAGCTACTTTAGAGAAGCCAAACTTGTCTACCAGTTTCTGACATACTTCGTGGTAACCTTCATCACTTAATTTACCGGTCGTAATATCCGTTGCAGAAGCTTTGATGCCGAATACTTTTTCTGCATCTTCCTCATTTGCAATCGCAACATCGACATACTGCATCAGTTCAGACATTACTTTATTTGCCTTTTCGCTTGTCCACAGCTTTTTGCGGAAGTTTAAGTCGCAGCTGACCGAAACATTATGTTTTTTCGCTGCCTTACATGCTTCTAAGCACAACTTTGCTGCATCATCGGAAACAGCCGGAGTAATACCAGTAAAGTGGAACCACTCAGCTCCTGCAAAAATAGCATCCCAGTCAAAGTCCTCGGAAACTGCGGTAGAAATTGAGGAATGTGCGCGGTCGTAAACAACGTTTGATGCTCTTTGAGACGCGCCTTTTTCTACGAAATAAATACCAAGTCTTTCGCCACCGCGAGCGATATAATCTGTATGTACACCGTATTTACGAAGATCAGAAGCACATGCATCACCAATCGGGTTCTTGGGCAGTTTGGTTACAAAGTATGCCTCGTGACCGTAATTTGCCAAAGATACAGCTACATTTGCTTCACCGCCGCCATATACGGCATCAAAGCTTTTCGCCTGAATAAATCTCTGGTAATCCGGAGTCTGCAATCTGAGCATGATTTCACCAAAAGTAACAACCTTAGCCATAAAAATAACCTCCTAATATTGAATGCAAGTGTCTTACTGACCTCTTGCTTCTTTAATTTTCTGTACAAATTCTCTACCAATTCTAGTAATGGATGCATAGTCGCCTGTTTTTGCTCCAGCAGTCAAAGCACCACCTGCACCTACTGCAACTGCACCTGCTTTAATCCATTCAGCAACATTATCTACGCTGACACCACCGGTCGGCATCATTTTCGCGTAAGGAATCGGGCCTTTAATTGCTTTGATGATTTTCGGACCAAATGCTTCACCCGGGAAAATCTTAACGATATCAGCACCTGCTTCCATTGCCTCAACAACCTCTTTAATCGTCATTGCGCCCGGCATACAGGGTACGCGATAGCGGTTACAAAGCTTTACTGTCTCTGCGCTAAAATACGGACTTACAATGTATTCCGCACCGGACAGAATAGCGGTTCTTGCCGTTTCCGGATCCATAACTGTTCCTGCACCCAAGATAATCTGGTCGCTGGTATATTTTTTTGCGAGTTCTTCGATTACTCTGTGTGCCTGAGGTACAGTAAAGGTCAGCTCAATCGCTGCCACACCGCCCTCGATACATGCGTCTGTAATACGCATTGCCACATCAGCATTTTCTGCGCGAACAACCGCTACGATACCGGCGTCGCAAATTTTAGTTATTACTTTTTCTTTATCCATTGATGTCGCCCTCCATCATAATAAAATGCAAAAAACAAACAAAAATTACTCCAATAGTAATTCTACCACAAAATGCAAATCAGGTCAATATTTAGAGGATAGATTTTTTCCAATGATTTGACTTATTTTTTGTGCAAAAATACAATCTTTTTGTCGAAAATTGAAAATACTTGACGAATCATATCTAACTATGCTACTATATAAGTAACTAAATAACAAACTGGATAGAGGCGCACTTATTATAAGTAGCAGCAGGCAAATGAAGGCAAGGCTTGTTGCGAAAGGAATCGGTGCCGAAGTATATATCCCGAAAGCCTTGTTCGGATATATGCTGGTGCATTGCAAAATATGTAATGCACTGTCACAAATTGTGGAGAGCTATCAGGTCGATTTTCAGGAAGAATCCAACTGTATCACTCCGCTTTTGTGATACAGTTTTTTATTTGAACTTTTATTAAAGGGAGGATATGAAATGGTTTCAAAAAGAACAAGAAAAATTTGGGCAATTTCGGTTTTGACTGTACTGGTTTTCATGCTTTCTTCCATGTTCGTTCCGGCTTTTGCGGAAGAAGTTGACGAAAATCAGGCAGCAATCGCATTTTTAACCGAAAACGGTGCATTTAATCCTGATGCTGAAAATGTTGACGATTATAAAGCCGCTGCTCAAACCTTTATTGACAACTATTCGACAAATGTCAGCACGGAAGCTGCATTTACCGAAAATCTAAACAATGCTGTTGACGCGGTCAGAGATGACATCGGTGTTTATGCTACCTGGTGGGCTCTTTTGCCTCCATTAATTGCAATCGTTCTTGCGCTCATTACGAAAGAAGTTTATTCTTCTTTGGTCATCGGTATTTTATCCGGCGCACTGATGTATTCAAACTTTAGTTTCACCGGCACATTAGACCATATGTTTTCCGGAGGCTTCATCGCATCCATTGCAGATTCCTACAACATTGGTATTCTGCTCTTCCTCGTTTTCTTAGGTGCGATTGTCGTATTGATGAACAAAGCTGGTGGTTCGGCGGCATTCGGTCGTTGGGCGGCGAAACACATCAAATCTAAAGTTGGCGCACAGATTTCTACCATCATTTTAGGTATTCTTATCTTCGTAGACGACTACTTTAACTGTTTGACCGTAGGTTCTGTTATGAGACCGGTAACGGATAAGTTTAACGTTTCCCGTTCCAAGCTTTCCTATATCATTGACGCAACCGCAGCTCCGATTTGTATTATTGCACCGATTTCTTCCTGGGCGGCAGCAGTTGCTGGCTTTGTATCGGAAGAACAAATCGGCGGTTTTGAGTTGTTCCTCCGCGCAATCCCCTATAACTTCTATGCGATTTTCACAATCGTTATGATGTTTGCGCTTGTTCTGATGAAGATGGATTACGGCCCAATGCGCTTGCATGAGAAAAACGCTCAAAACGGCGATCTGTTCACATGTGGCGACCGCGTTGGTGACACCACTGACGACACAGACAACGACAAGGGTAGTCTTTGGGATTTGATTGCACCGGTTATCGTTTTGATTGCGGGATGTATTGCAGGTCTTCTCTACACCGGTGGTTTCTTCAGCCCGGATAGCGATACCTATATGAACATTATCACCGCGTTCTCCGGTGCGGATGCTTCTGTCGGTTTGGTGCTTGGTTCCTTTGGCGGTCTGGTGTTTACTATTCTTTATTACATGGCGAGAAGACTCTTAAACTTCAAGTCTTGTATGGGTGCAATTCCGGATGGCTTTAAGGCGATGGTGCCCGCAATTATGATTCTGTGCTGCGCTTGGACATTAAAAACCATGACCGACAGTTTGGGTGCAAAACTTGTCATCGCTGAATTTGTTCGTAATGATGCAACCTC
Organism: Clostridia bacterium; assembly: GCA_017399695.1. GTDB lineage: Bacteria > Bacillota > Clostridia > UBA1381 > UBA9506 > RGIG1666. The sequence continues at coordinate 12,159 of JAFQBK010000011.1, forward strand.
TATCATTTCGTTCCTGCCGGCAATCGTATTCTTAATCGGTTGTGGTCTGTCGTTCTCTACCGGAACCTCCTGGGGTACATTCGGCATCTTGATTCCGATTGTACTGGCAGTCTTTGGCGGAAGCATTTCCAACGAAATCTGCATCATTGCCATCTCCGCTTGTATGGCTGGTGCTGTTTGTGGCGACCACTGCTCCCCGATTTCAGATACCACGATTATGGCGTCTGCCGGAGCGCAATGTAACCACATCAACCATGTTTCGACGCAGTTGCCTTATGCAATCACCGTTGCTGCAATTTCCTTTGTAACTTATGTCATTGCAGGTTTTGTTCAGAGTTGGATGATTGTATTACCGATTGGTATTGTTCTCACCATTTTGACTCTGTATGTAATTAAAAAACTAACTGCTAAAAACGCATAATTGCTAAATTTAAGAGCCGCGGCATTACCGCGGCTCTTTTTATATGGTTGTTATTTCCACCGGTTGTTTCATTAATTCCTCAACCAGCTCTTTGGATGCTAAATACTCAGAAAATGCGGTCGCGCTTCCACAAGCCAAACCAAGTTTTAATGCTTCTTTTGGATTCGCGCCTCCACGATACGAAAAAAGAAAACCTGCAAGTAACGAATCCCCCGCACCCACGGTATTGATAACTGTACCCTTGGGTGCTTTCCCATAGATTGCAGTTCCGTCTTCTCCTACAAAAACCGCACCGTCTGCTCCCATAGAACAAAGAATGTTTTTCACACCTTTTGCTTGCAGTTCTTTTGCTGCTCGGACCACTTCCTCTGGTGTTTCAATCTTTGTACCCAACAATTCGGACAACTCTAAATGGTTTGGTTTTATCAGATAAGGCTCTTCTTTGATTGCCTCGCGCAATGCCTTTCCCGAGGTATCTAATGCGACGCGGATATCTTTTTGTTTTAACCGACGAATGATTTGCGAATAAATATCTTGTGGCATGGATCGAGGCACACTTCCGCCCATCGCAAGAATACTTCCTGCGGGCAATTGTTCGAGTTTGAAAAAAAGTTCCTCGATATTTTCCTCCGATACCACTCCGCCCGAGCCGTTAATTTCTGTTTCTTCCTCTGCCATCAGCTTTACATTAATACGAGTAATGCCGTTCGTTTGAACAAAAGAGGTCAAAATACCCTGACGCTTTAGCATTTCATCAAGCATTCGGCCTGTTTCTCCCGCTACAAATCCAAACGCACAGGTATCTCCGCCAAGCGTTTTAATCACATAAGAAACATTGATGCCTTTCCCACCGGGAAACAACCGTTCACTACTGCTGCGGTTGACCTCACCAACACCGAGTTTTGGCAAAAACTGAACATAATCAATCGCAGGATTGAGCGTCAGTGTTGCAATCATTTCTCCATCACCCTATCAGTTCCATCCAGTCAATTACTTTTGTTGGAATTGTAATTCTTACTTTATTTGCATTTAATCTTGTACATTGGAAATTCCATTTGTTTTCTGAATTTAAGCTACTACTGCTATTGTTTTCGGTTGTCTTTTGCTTTGAAGTGCTGTTGTACATCATTATATTGCCGTTTCGGATGTTTACGTTTTGTGTCGCATCAACATCAAACTCAAAAATGGTATTACCAATCTCCGTTTTAGCGTCATAACAGTCATCCATTGTCCAATAATAGTTCTGTTCATTCAATGTCTTTCTCACTGTTGTTTTCCCTCGAACAGCAAGCGCTGCCAAAAAATCATTGATTGCTTTAACCGTTCGTGTGAACATATGGTCATCTTCATTTACCGCTTTTTCAATTCCTGCCCAAATACTTTCTGAATGGATCATTTCCGAAAGTGGCAAGCCGGTTGCATCTGATATAAGCGCTCCTACCGGAATGCGAACCGCCTGCGATTGGTTTTTCAGAGGCTCAATCCCGAACGCATTGCCAAGCGTCGAAAGCCCAGAGCCACTGATATACAAGTTAAACTCCTCATCAAATACCAAGTCAAATGTCATTGACTTTAGCCGTTGCAATTGCTTTAGGAATGTTTTTAGTTCTATATCGTCCGTTTGATTGATATAATCTATAAATTGGTCGAAATTGACTCCCAAAGTAAGATTTGCAGACATTTTTCCATCCGAGGTAAAGACTTTGCCAGCAAGCGTAATTTTAGTAGTAAAATTTATATCTTTCGCCAATTCCGGGTCATTCTTTGCATTGTATTTCATCGTATAAGTGCCGCTAAACTGATAGGTCGAAGAAGTTTTACCCGGGCTGGGGAGTGACATTAAAGCATCCATCAAGGGAGCGACTTCTTTCATTTCTTTTTTCCACGCCGCCACGTCAATAATGACCGCTTCTTTTCCGCTGGCGTTCCAGTTGACTTTACAATCAAGCGCCTCCGCAATGAAACGAATAGGGACTAGTGCTCTATCATTTACGACAAGAGGTTCAACATCCATAGTATAGGTGTTTGTTACGTCGTCATCCGAAACCGTCACTTCTTTACTACCGAGAAATAATTGGATTTTTTTGTCATCACGAAAAATGGTGATTTCACCCTTATCAAATTCCACCTCACAGCCAATTTGCTCCATTGCTGCACGCAGGGGCACCATCGTGCGGTCACTTTGGGTCATTGGATGCGCATCGTCAAACTTAATATCTTTTCCGTTATAGGTTACCGTAATTTCTTTTTGTTCCATTGTGTAAACATCCGCATCTTCTGCAAAAGCAAGCATACCAAATAAAAGCATAAATGCCATACATAAAGATAAAAATCTTATGCGTTTCATTGTTTGCATTACAAGCACCTCGCATAAAAAAATAAATCTGCACCCTAAGGTACAGATTTATTATAACACAAAACTGGTAAAAATTCAACCTTTTACCGAATTGAGGAAATGGGCTTAAAAGCATTCTCTCGGCAAAACTAAATGTTTCGGTAAGCCATCCTCAAAAATCGGCGGTAATTCGCCCTGAATCAAGGGTTTTGCGTAACGGATAAACTCTTCCGTCACATCGTTAAAACCTTTGGAAATCCATTCCATCGGAATCGTTTTTTCTCCGTTTGCAATGGTGCTTACCAAAACCGGCTTGAACTCGATTTTGTACGGTTCATTTGATACGCGCTGATAGGTAATTGTAACTCCGGTTTCACCATCAAGCGCAAAGCCAACTGCTGCTTTACCATTTTCAAACGCCTCATCTGCATCTGTTTTCGAAAGAAAATGACCGGCACAACGCTGCGGAATATTCAGCTCAATTCCGCGAGTCTTACAAGAAAGCTTTTGCGCCGCATAGTCTGCCAATACAGAAGCTGTACCACCCAGATATTTATGACCGAAAGCATCCACTTTACCGCTTGCGACCGATTCACAAACATACTGACCATCTTCGGTGCAAACCCCCTCAGAAACAGCAACAACGATGTTTTTCTTTCTTTGGAAAACCGCTTTCAAATCTGCAAGATAACGGTCAAAGGAAAACGGACATTCCGGCAAGTAAATGAGGTCAGGACTATCCCCCTCCCCGTTTCTCGCCAGGGCACTTGCCGCAGTAAGCCAGCCGGCGTTTCTGCCCATAATTTCAATCACGGTAACAGAGTTTAAGAAATAAGCACGACAATCCTCTGCAATTTCCCGTACCGTTGTCGCAATGTATTTTGCCGCACTGCCAAAGCCCGGTGTGTGATCCGTTGCTAAAAGGTCGTTATCAATCGTTTTGGGAACACCGATAAAACTGATCTTGCTTCCGATTTTTTCTGCATACGAAGAAAGCTTCAGCACGGTATCCATGGAATCATTTCCACCGATATAGAAGAAATAACGGATGTCATACTTCTCAAAAAGCGCAAATGCCTCCTGATAGAGTGTTTCATCCACTTCCCATTTGGGCAGTTTCAACCGGCAAGAGCCAAGGTATGCCGCTGGCGTTCTGCGCAATAAATCAACATCGGCATCTGTGCGCAGCGTCTCACCTAAATCAACAATACGTTCTGCCAAAAAACCCTCTAAACCATTTACCATTCCGAGTACGGTTCCGATGGCATCCGATGCTTTCGCTGCAGAATAAACTCCTGCAAGGCTTGAATTAATTGCCGCCGTTGGTCCACCAGATTGTCCAACGATTGCATTTCCACATAACTTTGTCATAACGAAAACCTCCCGAACTCAAAATTGAATAGAAATGAATTATACACCGCTGTATGCGGAGAATCCACCATCGACCGGAACAACAATACCGTTAACAAAAGAAGCAGCCTCGTGCGAAATCAAGAACAACAGCGCACCGATTAATTCCTCTTTTTCACCGAAACGATCCATCGGAGTCTGGGAAATAATCTTCTTGGAACGTTCGGAATATTCTCCGTTTTCGTTAAACAAAAGTGCGCGATTCTGGTCAGTTACGAAAAATCCCGGAGCAATCGCATTAACACGGATTCCAACCTTAGAAAAGTGAACCGCAAGCCACTGTGTGAAGTTAGAAATTGCTGCTTTTGCACCGCTGTATGCCGGAATCTTCGTCAGCGGAGTGAATGCATTCATCGAAGAAACGTTCAAAATGGTTGCATCCTTTTTGCCCAGCATATCAGGAACAAATACCTGTGTCGGCAAAAGTGTTCCTAAAAAGTTTAAGTTAAATACAAATTCTACGCCTTTCGGGTCAAGCTCAAAAAATGAGGTCACACCTTCAAGAGTTTCGTCACCCATTTCATAATACTCTTTCGTGGTTGTTCCTCTCGGGTTGTTACCGCCTGCGCCGTTAATCAGGATATCGCAGGTTCCTAATGCATCTAAAACCTCTTTACGAGCCTGCTCAAGACTTTCTTTCTCCAAGACATTCGCCGAAACACCGATAGCGATGCCGCCCTCTGCCTTAATTTCATCTGCAACAGCATCTGCTGCTTCTTTTCTAAGGTCTAAAATTGCCACCTTTGCTCCGCAAGCGGACAAGGCTTTTGCAAAAGTACTGCAAAGCACGCCGCCGCCACCGGTAACAACTGCCACTTTATCCTTTAAATCAATTTCAAAAGGTAATTTCATCTTCTTTACTCCTCACTTTATGTAAAATTTAATGTTTCCCTATCCGGAAAATATTTTATATATTAATCATAACACATAATTTCGAGAAATGCCACCACAAAATAAGCAAAATGATTGCTTTTTTTGCTCTTTTATGATAAAATTTGAAAAAAAGAGAAAGAGGTGGTATTATGGGTCAGATATCTTGCGAAATCAAAAGTTTAGACAAGACATTTCATTACTCACGCAGAAAAGATCCGTCCCCGACCAATATTAAATATATGCTCCATAACCACCCGTATTATGAGATTCTGATATTTTTAAAAGGAAATGCGGACTTTTACGTCGAGGGTAGCGTTTATCCTTTAAAACCTATGGATATTTTGGTGATGCGCGACGATGAGATGCATAAAGTTGTAAATACATCACAAGATACTTACGAGCGGATTGTAATCTATCTTGAAAAATCCTTTTTCCAAAGCGAGGAAATGAAGCAATATGAAAATATTTTTCTTTCCAAAGGGAAGGGTGAAAAAAATCTGATTGAACGAGAAAATGTAAAAAAGGCAGAGATCTTTGATACTCTGCTCAGAATCGAAAAATATATCAAACAAAACAACCAGGGTAATGAACACCTCATTCGTTGTATCCTGACTGAATTTCTGCATCAATTGAAAGAATTGGGAACCTCTGTGGGAACAACCCCCAATCAAATGGTAAAAGCTATTATGGACTATATCAACGATCATTATAACGAAGATCTGTCTCTGGATTGTTTGGCTGAACGGTTTTATGTTTCAAAGTATCACTTATGCCGTTGTTTTAAGCAATATGCTGGTCTTACAATCAATCACTACATCACCTGCCGAAGATTGATGCACGTCCGAAAGCTTCACTCGCAAGGCAAAACATTAGCGGTTGCAAGCACGGAGGCCGGATTTACGAGTTATTCCAATTTTTATAAAGCTTATGTGCGGGAAACCGGATACTCTCCGAGTGAAGGCTTATCCGGTCAACAAAAGGATGATTAATGTGAGTTTTTTTGATGAAGTTTATGAACTAGTGAGCAAAATCCCTGTAGGAAAAGTCTGCACTTACGGACACATCGCCCACGCTTTAGGACATCCACACGGCGCACGCGCCGTCGGTTATGCACTTCATGTAAATCCCAACCCCGGAATCATCCCCTGCCATCGCGTCGTCAATCGGATGGGACGTTTGGCTCCCGGGTTTGCGTTTGGCGGTCCTGATGTTCAACGGCAATTATTAGAGCAGGAAGGAATTAGGGTGAACGATGAAAACTGCGTTGATTTAAATAAATATTTTTGGTTACCTGAACAATTACAATAAAAATGAGGACGCCCACGCGTCCTCATTTTTATTAGGCAGTTTCAATTGAATTTGCTGCATGCAGGTTCAGCTTTTCTACCGCCTGCTCACGCATTTTATACTTCAAGATTTTGCCTGCGGCATTCATCGGGAATCCCTCTACAAAATCGACATAACGGGGCGTCTTATGCTTCGCCATATGAGACGCTACATATTCTTTCATTTCTTCCTCCGTCATCGTTTCGCCCTCTTTGAGCACGACGCAAGCCATAATCTCCTCGCCATACTGCTTATCCGGAACACCAATGACCTGAACGTCCAAAACTTTCGGATGGGTATAGATGAAGTCCTCAATTTCTTTCGGATAAATATTCTCACCACCACGGATAATCATATCCTTAATTCGACCGGTAATTTTATAATATCCGTTTTCATCACGGCGCGCAAGGTCACCCGTATGGAGCCATCCATTTTCATCAATGGCAGCGGCGGTTGCCTCCGGCATTTTATAGTAGCCTTTCATTATGTTATAGCCTTTTGCTACAAATTCACCGTCCACATTATCTGGCAAGTCTTCTCCCGTTTCAGGGTCAACAATCTTACATTCTACGCCGTACATTGCCGCACCGACCGTATTGACGCGAACCTCCAAAGAATCCGTCGTTTTACTCATTGTGCAACCGGGAGATGCTTCTGTTTGTCCATAAACAATACAGATTTCTTTCATATTCATTTTCTCTACAACATCCTGCATTGCCTTAATCGGACACGGGCTACCAGCCATAATGCCCGTACGCATCGATGAAAAATCGGTTTTGTCAAAATCATCATGCGAAAGCATAGCAATAAACATCGTCGGCACGCCGTGGAATGCGGTAATTTTTTCTTTATTGATACAGTCGAGTCCTTTTTTCGGCGAAAACGCAGGAATCGGAGACATCGTAACACCATGGGTCATCGATGCCGTCATTGCCAGAACCATACCAAAGCAATGGAACATCGGCACCTGAATCATCATTCGGTCAGCCGTCGATAAATCCATACAGTCACCAATGTTTTTACCGTTATTTACAACATTATAGTGCGTCAGCATAACACCTTTCGGGAAACCTGTGGTACCTGAGGTGTACTGCATATTACAAACATCATGCTTATCAATCGCAGCAGCACGGCGGTATACCTCCTCCACCGGAACGCTTTCTGAAAGTGCGAGACTTTCGTCCCAAGTATAACAGCCCTTTTGTTCTGATTCAATCGTAACAATATTGCGCAGGAACGGGAATTTCTTAATATGCAAAGGTTTTCCTTTTTCTGCGGTCTGAAGCTCCGGACAAAGCTCGTTAATAATCGCAACATAGTCAGAATCTTTATATCCGTCAATCATAACGAGGGTATGCGTATCCGATTGGCGCAAGAGGTATTCTGCCTCGTGGATTTTATATGCGGTATTCACTGTTACCAAAACCGCACCGATTTTAGTCGTCGCCCAGAATGTAATATACCACTGCGGTACATTTGTTGCCCAAATAGCGACATGGTCTCCCGGCTTTACTCCCATCGCAATCAGCGAACGAGCAAATTGGTCCACATCCTCACGGAACTGGGCATAGGTTCTGGTATAATCTAACGTAGTATAGCGGAACGCATACTGGTCCGGAAATTCTTCTGCCATTCTGTCAAGCACCTGCGGGAAAGTTAAATCAATTAACTGTTCCTTCGGCCAGACATATTTTCCGGCATTTCGGCTGTCGCTATATAGGCGGCGCACCTCATTTCCGCTATCTAAATAATTACTCATAAAATTAACAAACTGTGGGAATACAATACCGGCATTTAATAGGCCTTCTGCATAGCGTTTCAGCCACTCAAGGGACACATAACCTTCATAATTAATGGAGCGCAGCGCAAGCATTGCCGCATCAATTGGTAAATCGCCCTCACCAACCATGCGATAGCTCAATTTTCCATCTTCCACAACAGAATCCTTCAGGTGCGTATATTTAATGTATGCACCAAGATTCTGAACTGTAGTTTCCGGAGTTTCGCCCATAAAACGATATGGATGATGGATATCCCAAAGCGCGCCTACCCAATCACTTTCCAAACGATTGAGCAAATTACAAAGACGCGCCGTATTCGAGTACACACCATTGGTTTCAATCAAAAGGGTTACTTGTTTATCTTCTGCCACACGGACCAGGGGTTTTAATGCGCTGATAATAGCATCATCGTCCACTTCGCCGGAGACATCTGCTTTTTCGTCTGCAAGCACACGGACATAAGGCGTGCCAAGTTTTGCCGCCAAGTCAATATATGCTAAAATTTCCTTTTGTGCTTCTTCTAACGTTTCAGGATGCTTAACACTCGTGCCAGAAGACAGGCAAGGAATTTCCAGATGCATTTTCTTTAATTTCTCAATGGTCTTCTCCAGTTGTTCTCCGCAGAACGGTTTGCAACGAAAAGCCATCAGTTCATTGCCGATGCCGCGAACCTCAATGCCATGGAATCCAATATCTTTTGCCATGGTATAAATGTCTGTCCAGCTAAAATCCGGACAGCCTAAGGTTGAAAAAGCCAGCTTCATTTGTAGTTCCCCTTCCGGTATGTAATCAATCTATCCTATAATAACATAATTTTAGTTTTATAGCAAGCAATTATATTACAATAACAGAAAATATTAAAAAAAAGCATAAGTAATCAAAAAAATCAATAATAAACAACGATTTTCGTCCGTTTATTACTGAAAATAAGCACGTTAGCGAATATCTTTCATTTCAACCGAATAGCCCTTTATCATTAAAGCATCAATTAGCTCCGCCTCTGATATGATTCTCCCTCTCTTGCCAGATATGTAAATGAGATGAAAACAGTCATAGCTGATTTTAGGCAATACACTTTTCGCCTTAGTGTGCTCTGTCGCCGCCAAAAATTTTGATTTCATTAATCCTTTTTCTATCAAACGCTCTTTCGAGCGCAGTAATTCTTTCAGAACAAACAAATCTCCTCGTTTTTTATCCTCAATAAAGTATAAAAACAAGAATGCAGATGCGAGCAAAAGCGAAACATTGAATCTCGTTACCGCAAGTACTAAAATGCCGAATACAGCAAGAATGACAGTAAGGGTAAGCGTCATGGTCCGGATAATTTTCATCCCTGCAAGATAACCAAACACATGGGTTAAAACAGCACGAAGTACTCTTCCGCCGTCAAGGGGTAGAATCGGCAAAAGATTAAGAAGCATAATGACCCAATTTAATGTCCAGTAAAGAAACAGACTCTCTTCTGCCCAAAGATAGAAATGACGCGCGATATAACCTAAAACGATCATAATTGCATTGGCAAGCGGACCGGAAAGTGCGACCAAGCTTTCCTTGAGCGGTTCCTTGATTACATTTCCCGATAACCGCAAAGTCATCCCAAACGGCATAATCATAATACTTGCTGTTCGCACACCCAATAAAAGTGCTGCAAACAAATGGAACACCTCATGTACGGTAACAATAGCATAAGCCATAATCATTGTATGAATAGAGCCTACAAAATAAGAAAGTATAAACAGTGGAAAAACCAGAAAATGTACATATAAAAAACGGGTAATTTTTATCATACTCTATCCCTTAATTTCCTCAATTTTTAAAAAAGCTTTAGGGTCTAAAGACTCCTCGCCCTCCCTGATTTCAAAATGTAGATGCGGCTCGCTCATTTCCGGGCTTGTACCTGCTGTTGCAATCACCTGTCCCTTTTTTATCCGGTCTCCCATTTGTGGTAAAATCTCACCACATCCGGCATAATAACTTGATACCCTGCCATTATGCCGAATTAAAATAAAGTTCCCAAATTCCTCGCTTGTGCCAATTTCTTCCACCTCACCATCTGCACAGCACAAAATTTTATCATCATCTTTACTTAAAAAATCCACGCCGTAATGAAACTCCTCTTCTCCCCCCTCTTTTATGCGCGTCCCAAAATCAGATACAATCTCTTCATTCATTGGCAAACACATATCAGTAATCGGTTCAAATTCAGTTCCATTGTCTCTGCTTTTAAACACACTTTTTACATAATTAAGCGAGGTCATAACTGCCGACCGCCAATCTGTATTTTCAGAAACGATGTAGGTAATGCTGTTTTTTGCAAATCCAAAGTTCTCATCCGGATTTGTCGAAACCGCAAGTGTAAATATAAACAGGAGGGCACACAAAACCGTTTGCTTCATAATTCCGGTTTTATATCCGTTTCTGTTACTCTCTTTCAATTCCCTTCTTCTGTAAGTACCATGTACAGCTCTTCGTTTTCTTTTTGCTTCCATATTTTTTCTCCTTTATAAGCATAATAAAAGGACAGGCCGATTGGTATATATATACGAATCAACCTGTCCTTTTATTCACTTTTTTCATTTTCATACCGCAACAAACGATGTTTCTTCGTTGATGAGGTCTCCTGTACCGATTAAATTCTCCAAAACATCCAGCAAACTGATGGGAGTTACCGTATTTCTTGCGAGCTTCTCCAGCACATTTTCTGCTTCTCTTTCTGTGCAAAAGATATCAAACACTTTACGGTATTCTTTATATACAACACCGTCGTCACCCTTAAAAAGCTTACTGATTTCTACGCCATATGTATTAATACACATTCCGTCAATCGTTACTTCTTTTTCCAGAACATAATACTCCAAATCGAAATTTGTTTTCCCGCCTACACCCTCACTGCTTACCTGAACTTTTTGGTATAACTTCCGCTTTGCCATTTCTCATTTTCCTCCTACATATTGTTTTTTCTCTTTTGCTAAATACATTATATAGGATTTTAATGAAAAAATCTAGTCCCCCAAAATCGCAAAAAATGACATAAAACTGTGACATAGGTGTGACATCGATGTCGTTTTAACAAGTTTTGAGGATATTTTTGTCTAAAAAAACATATTTCGATTGTTTTAAAATTAGTTACTCAAAAAACGAGAAAAAAGTGGTTAAAAAATTACAATAAATTTTTATTGTGTAGGTTAAATTTTTACAATTTATGGTAAAAATATAGGTAAAAACCCCTAAAATGTCACGGGGTGTGACATAAAAACGAATGTTTGTTCTTAAATTACCGACTCTATTCGACAGGTTGGTAAACCGACATAATTTTCTCTGCAATTTTTATACCATCCAAAGCGGCACTCATAATCCCACCGGCATATCCTGCCCCTTCCCCTGCAGGATAAATGCCATGTACATTCATAGATTCCATTGCTTCGTTTCGTAGAATTCTAAGCGGTGCGGATGTTCTTGTCTCAACACCCGTTAAAACTGCATTTTTAGTAAAGTTCTGTATTTTACGGTCAAAATATCTTAACCCATCTTTTAGTACACGCGATACGCGTTCAGAAAAAACCTTATTTAAGTCTTCGTTTAATACGCCAGGCTGATAACTGGGTAAGACCTCTGCAAATGCCCCACTCTTTTTAGAATCTAAGAAATCCGTTGTCTTCTGAGCGGGCGCGCAGTAATTCTTACCGCCCAAAACAAATGCTCTGCGCTCCATTTCGCGCTGATATAAAACACCGGAAAGCGGATGTTCGCTTTCAAAATCTTTGGGTGTGACATTCACACAAAGAGCTGCGTTGGCATTTCTCTCTGCTCTGGAAAAATAACTCATTCCATTGGTAACAACCGTATGTTCTTCTGATGCTGCCGCCACAACCACACCGCCGGGACACATGCAAAAGGAATAGCAAGCATCGTCTTCATTTCTGTAGGAAAGTTGATAATCCGCCGCTCCCAGTCTCGGATGTCCTGCATAATCACCATACATTGCCTCATTTATAAAGCTTTGCAAATGCTCTACTCGCGCCCCCACCGAAAAGGATTTTACCTGCATCGCTAAGCCTTTATGATACAGCATCTCATAGGTATCTCTCGCACTGTGCCCAATTGCCAAAACCAAGACGTCACAAGGGATTTCCTCTCCGGTAGCCAGTTTAACCGATTTGATGCGGTCTTGCTTAATCTCTACATCAGCTACCTGCGACTGAAAACGAACTTCGCCTCCAAGTGCGATAATTTTATTTCTGATATTTTTTACAACTGTTTTTAAGACGTCGGTACCGATATGTGGTTTTGCCTTATACCCAATTTCCTCCGGTGCACCAAAACGGACAAAAGTTTCTAAAATCCCTTTGATTTTCGGGTCAGAGAGTCTCGTTGTCAGCTTTCCGTCAGAAAATGTTCCTGCGCCACCCTCGCCAAATTGCACATTAGTTTGCGGAGAAAAAGACGCCGTCTTCCAAAATTTATCTACCTTCTGGGTACGTGTATCGACATCAGCACCACGCTCAAGCAAAATCGGCTGGTAGCCCTGTTCTGCTAAACGATAGGCGCAAAACAAACCGCAGGGACCACTCCCGACCACCACCGGACGGTGCGAAAGCTGTTTTGTGCCAAAGACTATCTCTTCCGGTTCGGTTTCCAATAATTCAATAATATATTTTCCGTCAGTTTTCACCCTTTTGGTAACTTCAAGGTCTACACTATATACAAACGAAACCTCTTTCTTTCTTGCATCGATAGACTGCTTTGCGATACGAAAAGAAATACAATCCGTTTCTTTCGCTCTAACAAACGAAAGCGCCGCCGCCTTGATTTCCTTTTCTTCGGTATCAAGCGGCAGTTTTAAGTTATGCACTCTGAGTTTCATACCTATCCCCTCTAATCTAATAAAAACTCGCAAAACACGCTGTTGGACACATCAATTCCCCGGTTGGTCAGACACAAATGGTCGTCCTTCCATTCCAGGAGATTTCGTTGACAATGCTTTTGTATTGGCTCTGAGAAAACCTCTGTCATCGGTTTTCCAAACGACTCGTAAAACTGTTTTTGTGACACACCGCGCATCTTGCGCAAGCCCAAAAACATAAACTCTGACATCGCATCTTTTTCCGTCAAAAATTCCGTCTCGCGCCCCTCCGCCGGCGGAAGTTTTGCTGTTTTTATATATCTGTCCAGTTCATCCGGATTTGCAAAACGAAGCATACCGATATGAGAATGCGCCGCTGCCCCCAAACCGATATATGGAGCACGCTCCCAGTACTTATTGTTGTGGCGGGATTCAAACCCTGGCAAGGAAAAATTGGAGATTTCATATTGTTGGTAGCCCGCTTTTGATAGTTCGTCCACCAAAACACGATACATGCTTCGCTCCACATCCTCATCCGGCAGAACCAATTCTCCGCTATCCACGCGCGAATAAAGGGGAGTGTCTTCTTCCAGAATCAAGCTGTACGCAGAGATATGCGTCGGCGCAAGGCTAATAAGTTCGCTCACCGATTGCATAAAACTCGCCATGCTTTGACCGGGCAAGCCAAACATCAGGTCAAGATTGATATTGGTAAACCCTGCGTTTTTCGCCATCTGAACACATTGTTTTGCCTCCTCTGCATTGTGCACACGCCCAAGCATAGAAAGCTCTTTATCACAAAACGACTGTGTTCCAATGCTCAATCGGTTGACGCCTTGCAAAAATAAAGCACTAAAATATGCTTCGTCCGCCGTTTTCGGATTACATTCCACTGTAATTTCGCAGTCTTCGGTCAGCGTAAAATTTCTCTTTATTGCATCTACAAGACTGCAAAGTTGGTTTTTGGACAAGCAAGTAGGTGTACCACCGCCGATATAGACGGTATCAGCAGAAATCCCCTGATAGTAGCTCATTTCCTTTTTTAGTGTCTCTAAATAGTAATCTGCCCGGGAGAGTTCTCCCGGGTAAGATGTAAAGTCACAATATGCACATTTTTGTAAGCAGAACGGAATATGAACATAAATTCCATAAACCTTTGTTTGATCAATCTTCATCCAGCTTCAAGACGGACATAAACGCCTCCTGCGGCACCTCAACAGATCCAACCTGACGCATCCGCTTTTTACCTTCTTTCTGTTTTTCTAAAAGCTTTTTCTTACGGGTGATATCACCACCGTAACACTTTGCCAAAACGTCCTTACGCATTGCTTTTACCGTCTCACGGGCAATAATTTTGTTTCCGACTGCCGCCTGAATCGGTATTTCAAACAATTGACGCGGAATGGAACCCTTGAGTTTTTCAGCAATTCGTCTGCCGCGTGCATAGGCTTTGGTGGAATGCACGATAAACGAAAGTGCGTCTACCATGTCGCCGTTTAAGAGGATATCCAGCTTAATGAGTTCTGACTGCTGATACCCTTTCATCTCATAGTCAAATGACGCATAGCCTTTGGTGCGCGATTTAAGCGCATCAAAAAAGTCATAGATAATTTCATTGAGCGGAAGCTCATAATGGAGCTGGGCGCGGGTAGAATCAATATAGGTTGTATTAATATACACACCACGTCTGTCCTGACAAAGCTCCATAATGTTTCCGATATATTCTGTCGGAACCATAATGTCCGCTTTGACAATTGGTTCCTCCATATAGTCAATTTCACTCGGATCCGGAAGATTGGTCGGGTTGGAAATATCCAGCTGTTCTCCGTTGGTTTTGGTGACCTTATAGATAACGCTGGGTGCGGTCGTAACAAGGTCTAAATTATATTCTCTTTCCAAACGTTCCTGAATAATTTCCATATGAAGCAGACCCAAAAATCCGCAACGAAAACCAAATCCCAAAGCAACCGAGGTTTCCGGTTCATAGACCAGTGCTGCATCATTGAGCTGCAATTTCGCCAGTGCATCTCTTAAATCTTCATAACGCGCACCGTCAGCAGGGTAAATACCGCAGAACACCATTGGATTAACCTGCTTATAGCCTGACAATGCTTTCTCCGCCGGGTTATTTTTTAAGGTGATGGTATCACCGACTCTGGTATCCGATACATTCTTAATACTTGCGGTCAAGTAGCCAACCTCTCCCGCCAAAAGCTCATCGCATTTTAAGAACCCCGACGGATGCAGATAGCCGACTTCTACGACCTCAAAATCCTTTCCGGTTGCCATCAGATGAATGGTGTCACCTGTTTTTAAGCGGCCTTCTTTGACACGGAAGTAAATAATAACTCCCTTATATGGGTCATAAAAACTATCAAAAATAAGTGCCTTAAGAGGTGCATTTTCATCGCCTTTCGGCGGCGGAATCACCTGCACGATCTGCTCTAACACTTCTTCAATACCAATACCATTTTTCGCCGATATTCTCGGTGCATCTTCTGCAGGAATCCCTATGACATTTTCAATTTCTTCTACCACAACATCCGGCTGTGCCGCAGGCAAGTCAATTTTATTGATAACCGGCATAATCTCAAGGTCGTGGTCGAGCGCCAGATAGGTGTTGGCAAGCGTTTGTGCTTCGATACCCTGCGCTGCATCCACAATTAAAATGGCGCCCTCACAAGCAGCCAAACTTCTTGACACCTCATAGTTAAAATCGACGTGTCCCGGCGTATCAATTAAGTTTAAGATATACTCTTCCCCGTCTTTTGCCTGATACAAAAGACGAACGGCACGCGCCTTAATTGTGATTCCTCGTTCACGTTCAAGCTCCATATTATCCAAGACCTGCTCTTCCATCTCTCGTTCGGTGAGCAAGCCTGTTTTTTCGAGCAAACGGTCCGCAAGCGTCGATTTGCCGTGGTCAATATGCGCAATGATTGAAAAGTTTCTGATTTTTTCCAGTCGATTCATTGACTCCTCCAAAAGTTTTGCATCTATTAAGCAATCGCCTTTATCATTTCCGTAATTAAATGGTTAAAATTCTCTTTTCCATCCGGGGTGTACTCCAGTTCATGCATCTTATCAAGCATTCCAGCCGCAAGATTGGTTACGAAGGACAGTGCAAAAACACCAAGACCTGCATGTGATGCACAAATCACCTCAGGAACCGTAGACATCCCGACAACATCGGCACCTAATATGCGGAGCATACGAATTTCTGCCGGTGTCTCAAAACAGGGACCAGGCATATAGCTATATACTCCCTCGCGCAAAGGAATCCCGTTTTCATCCGCTATTTTCCTTGCTAAAGAGCGCAGGGATTTCGTATAAGCATCACTCATATCATTAAATCTCGGCCCAAATTCATCAATATTTTTCCCGCGCAGTGGCGTATCATTAAAAAACTTGATGTGGTCAGAAATCATCATAATATCTCCAACATTATATTCCTCATTGATACCGCCAGCCGCATTGGTAAGAAAAATATTTTTAACACCCAAGGCTTTCATAACGCGAATGGGAAATACAACCTCGTCCATCGAATAGCCTTCGTAGTAATGGATTCTTCCTTGCATCACAAGAACAGCTTTTCCTGAAATTTTGCCGAGGACGAATCTGCCTTTATGGTCGGGCGCGGTTGAAACAGGAAAATGCGGAATATCTTTATAGTCTACAATTTCTTTTTCTTCCAGCAAATCAGCAAAATACCCCAGTCCGCTACCAAGCACAAGTGCCACAGAGGGCACTTGTGAAAGGTTGTTTTTTAAGTATTCGGTTGATTCTTTGATTTGTTTCAGTGTTGTATTTAACATTAAAATCAATCCTTAAAGTAGCGTACGCCGGATTCAAAAATCTTCTGATCCTGATCGCCGTAAACATTTTGTGCAACGCCGTTTCCGATACGCTCCGAATGACCCATTTTACCCAGAATTCTTCCGCAAGGGCTGGTAATGCCTTCGATTGCGGCAACAGAACCGTTCGGGTTATATGTCGTGTCATAGGTCGGGTTTCCTTCAAGGTCAACATACTGCGTTGCAATCTGTCCGTTTTCTGCCAGTTTCTTTACCCATTCTGCGCTCGCAACAAATCGGCCCTCACCATGAGATACCGGAACCGTACGGATATCACCGACATTCACGCCCGAGAACCACGGAGAAAGGTTGGAACAAACTCTCGTATATGCCATCTGGGAAACGTGGCGTCCAATCGTATTAAAGGTAAGCGTCGGAGAATCTTCACCCATCGGACAAATCTCACCATACGGCACCAAACCAAGCTTAATGAGTGCCTGGAAACCGTTACAGATACCAAGCATCAAGCCGTCTCTGTGGTTTAACAACTCCATGACCGCTTCGCATACATCCGGATTACGGAATACCGTTGCAATAAACTTACCGGAACCCTCCGGCTCGTCACCGGCAGAGAATCCGCCCGGAATCATAATAATCTGACTTTCTTTGATTCTTTTTACCATTTCTTTTGCCGATTCTTCAATGTCACTCGGCACAAGGTTTTTAATCACGAAGGTATCACAGACACCGCCGGCTTTTGTAAATGCACGTGCGCTGTCGTACTCACAGTTGGTACCCGGGAACACCGGAATAAAGATTCTCGGTTTTGCAAAAGTCGTACCTGCAACAATCGGGTGCTCATTAATAAAACTGAAGGTCGGCACCGCTTCTTTCGGCTCTTCGGCACGAATCGGATACACGCCGGCAAGCGGTTTCTGCCAAGCGTCAATCAAAGCGTTAAGGTCGATCACGCTATCTCCGCAGGTAATGCTTGCTTCTGCTTTGGTTTCACCGATTTTAATACCAGAGGTCGGTACGGTGTCCTTGGATACTTCAACAACGATTGCGCCAATTTCCGGTGCAAACAAATACTCTTTTGCGTTATCTGAAAGCGTTACGCCGATTTTATTACCGAATGCCATCTTACTGATTGCCTCAGCAAGACCTCCGGCACGAACCGTATAGCTTGCGCGGATTTTGCCTGCCTGAATCAGCTCATATACCTCTTTGTACATTATAGTTAATGCTGAAAGGTCAGGAAGTTCGTCAGCTCCGCGTTTTACCGGCAGGAAATACAAATCACTGTCCGTTTCTTTTAATTCGCCGGATACTACCTTATCTACTTTAACCGGGTCAACAGCAAAGGAAACTAAGGTTGGTGGTACATCCATATCGTTAAAGGAGCCGGACATCGAGTCCTTACCGCCGATTGCCGCAAGTTTTAAGCCCGTCTGTGCCCAGTAGCCGCCCAAAAGTGCCGCCAAAGGTTTACCCCAGCGTTTTGCGTCTGTACCCAGTTTTTCAAAATATTCCTGGAAAGTCAGATAAATATCTTCATACTTACCGCCGCTTGCTACAATCTTGGAAACAGATTCCAAAACAGCATAAACTGCACCGTGGAACGGGCTCCATGTAGAAAGTTTCGGGTCATATCCATAAGACATCAAAGTTCCGGTATTGGTATTGCCGGAAAGTGTCGGGATTTTAGCTGCCATACAGATATTCGGGGTCAGCTGATATTTTCCGCCGAACGGCATTAAAATCGTACCTGCGCCAATACTTGAGTCAAAGCGCTCGCAAAGACCCTTTTGGCTTGCAACATTTAAGTCGCTTATCAGGTTCATCCAGGCTGCTTTGATGTCAGCAGGAACTGCTTTCTTTGCAAAGTAGGACTCCTCTTTCGGTGCGCTGACAACTGCATCTGCATTCTTCACTGCGCCATTGGTATTTAAGAAATCACGGGAAATATCACAAATAACCTTGCCTCTCCAGTGCATCGTCAAGCGATTCAAATCCGTTACATCTGCAACCTTCGTTGCTTCCAGATTTTCTCTGTGTGCAAAGGCAATGAATTTCTCCATATTCTCCTTGGCAACAACGACTGCCATACGCTCCTGAGACTCAGAAATTGCAAGTTCTGTACCATCTAATCCCTCATACTTTTTCGGTACGCGGTCAAGGTCAATAATGAGGCCGTCAGCCAGTTCACCGATAGCAACCGAAACGCCGCCGGCACCAAAGTCATTACAGCGTTTCACCAAACGGGTAACTTCACCATCGCGGAATAGTCTTTGCAGTTTGCGCTCTACGGGTGCATTACCCTTTTGAACCTCTGCGCCACAGCTTTCCAAGGATTTTTCGGTATGTGCCTTGGAAGAGCCCGTTGCACCGCCGCAACCGTCACGGCCGGTTCTGCCGCCGAGCAGGATGATAACATCTCCTGCTGCCGGACGCTCGCGTACTACATTTTCCTTTGGAGCAGCTGCGATAACCGCACCGATTTCCATTCGTTTTGCAATATAGCCTTCATCATAAATTTCCGTTACCTGTCCGGTTGCCAGACCAATCTGGTTACCATAGGAACTGTAACCTGCAGCTGCGCCGGTGGAGATTTTACGCTGCATCAGCTTGCCCGGAGTGGTTTCTAAAAGCGACTTTCTCGGGTCACCTGAACCAGTGACACGCATTGCCTGGTAAACGTAAGAACGACCGGACAGCGGGTCACGAATCGCACCGCCAAGGCAGGTAGCCGCACCGCCGAACGGTTCAATTTCCGTCGGGTGGTTATGGGTTTCATTCTTAAACATCACGAGCCACTCTTCTACTTTGCCATCGACATCCACATCTACGCAAATAGAGCAAGCGTTGATTTCCTCTGACTCGTCAATCGCAGTCAAATAGCCCTGTTTTTTCAGTTCCTTTGCCGCTATGGTAGCAATATCCATCAAGCAAAGGTCTTTGTGTTTATTCACATATAGAACTTCACGCGCTTTTTTATAATTTTCAAATGCAGCCTTTGCCGGCGCAGAATAAGTGCCGTCTTCAAAGCTGATGTTATCAAGCTTTGTTGCAAAGGTGGTGTGACGGCAATGGTCAGACCAATAGGTATCAATCATCCGCATTTCCGTAATGGTAGGATCTCTTTTTTCCGTATTTTTAAAATATTCCTGACAGAATTTGATATCCTCTAAATCCATCGCGAAGCCCATATCCTGAAGCATTTTGGAAAGCTCTGCTTCGTCTTTTTCAATGAAACCTTCAAGGACCTTAACGTCCTCAGGAATTTTTGCTTCCATTTCCAAAGTATCAAACTTATCGAGTGTGGTTTCCCAGGACTCGACAGGGTTAATCAAATATTTTTTAATTTTCTCTACATCAGCATCAGTAATATCACCAACCAAAACTGTCAGCTTTGCCACACGAACATTCGGGCGTTCTTTTTTCGACAAAAGCTGGATACATTCTGCCGCAGAATCTGCACGCTGGTCATACTGTCCGGGCAAAAGCTCGCTGGCAAACACCTTTGCGCCTTCCGGCAAAGGATATTCTTCATCATACGCATAGTCTACCGGTGGTTCGCTGAAAATCAGATTTCTTGCTGCCGCATATTCTTCGTCCGTGATGCCCTCGACATCGTAGCGATGCACCAGGCGCACCTCACGAAGTCCGTTAATCGACAGATTCTCCACCAGGTCTTTTAATAAATGAGTTGCCTCAACATCAAAACCTTTTTTCTTCTCCACATAAATTCTTCTTACGTTTGCCATTCGATCTTCCCCTGTTCCTATATGTATTTATAAAGCTAATATATTTTCTTAAATTTCGTTAAACGAGGTCATCATTGCACAACCAAACTCATCAAAGCGCACACGGCAGATTCCGGCGTGGTTTGCCTGAAAATGCCAGCCGCCGTCAACGCTCATTTCAAATAAAATGGAAAGAATGTTGCGAATACAGACCTGATGAGTGACAATCAGGATTTTTCCGCTTTCGTGCTTTTCTAAAATCTTCTGAATCGCTTCCACATTTCTTTCATAGACCTGCTTCGCGCTTTCCCCTTGTGGAATCTCATATTCAAACCAGTTCTGATACCACTGCTCATTTTCCTCCGGGAATTTATCGCGGATTTCCTCCGGTGATTTCCCTTCCCAAATTCCATAATTGCGGTCACAGAGTGATGTTAAAATTTCCATATCCATACGAAGACTATTCGCGATTGGCTCTGCCGTATCTTTGGCGCGGTCTAAAGGACTGGTATAAATCGCGTCAAGTTTTTCTCTTGCGAAAGTGCGGGCAAGCGATAAAGCCTGCTTCTTCCCACGCTCACCAAGCGCTTCGTTCGTTACGCCTATATATTGATTTGTTACCGGATGATTCGTTTCCCCATGCCGAACCAGAATCAATTCGAGCATCTAAAAACCTCCTATACTGCGAGGTCCTGCACTACCGCATTGCCTCTTTTTTCAAAATAAAAAATATTGCGACAAAAACTCATATATATCATATCATAAACCGACTGATTTTGCAAACAATTTTTCGTGAAACAACGCAATATTTCAGAGGCGGAAAAAAGGTCTTAAAAAACGCAAAAAACCGTCGGCTTTGCCGACGGTTAAACTCGCTTTTTTATTAGTTTGCTCTGGTAACTTTATCAGAACGCAGGCAACGGGAACATACCGTAATCGTCTTCGGCGTACCGTTAACGAGCGCCTTTACCTTTCTGATATTCGGCTTCCAGGTACGGTTGCTTCTTCTGTGGGAGTGGCTGACCTTAATGCCAAAAACAACACCCTTACCGCAAATTTCACACTTAGCCATCTATATTGCACCTCCAATTACATCGTCAAATTTCATCTTTCATAAAACAACGGATTTATTATAACAGAATTTTTTTTAGAATGCAAGCATTTTTTTACAAAGTTTTGAAAGTTTTTTGTAAATCTACCATTTTTATTATAATGTAGCCGCTTTTACCGTATTTTTCATCAGCATTGCAATTGTCATCGGGCCAACGCCACCGGGAACAGGCGTAATCGCAGCCGCACGCTCTTTTGCCGACTCAAAATGGACATCGCCAACCAATCGTTTATCAGGCAATCGGTTCATTCCGACATCAATCACAACCGCACCTTCCTTAATCATATCTCCCGTAATCAGTTCAGGAACACCAACCGCTGCAACCAAAACATCTGCGCGCAGGCACGCTTCTTTTAAGTCGCGTGTTTTGGAATGGCAAATGGTAACCGTTCCATGCTGATGCAGAAGCAGCATTGCCATTGGTTTTCCTACGATATTGCTGCGACCAACAACTACACATTCTTTGCCCTTCACATCAATGCCGCTCTCTTTAATAAGCTCCATGACGCCGGCTGGTGTACATGGCAGAAAATCGAAGTTACCAATCATAATTTTACCGACATTCACCGGATGGAATGCATCCACATCCTTTTTCGGCGAAATGGCATTGATTACCGCTTCTTCATCGAGATGTTTCGGGAGCGGAAGCTGACACAAGATTCCGTGAATATCCTCTTTTTTGTTTAAGGTTTCAACCAGCGCCAAAAGCTCTTCCTGCGTGGTTTCTGCCGGCAGAGCATACTCTTCCGAGCGGATACCGATTGCCTCGCACGCAAGCTTTTTATTGCGCACATAAATTTTAGACGCCGGATCTTCTCCGACGATGATTACTGCAAGACCGGGGTTAATCCCGCTTTCTTTTAACTTTTCCACCTCTTGTTTTAACTCTTCCTTGATTCTTCCCGACACCATTTTGCCGTCCAGAATTTTTGCGCTCATACGTTTTATTTCCTCCTTTATAGGTTGTCTGCTGTTTGGGCCTTATCAGGCATTCTTTTCCAAAACCGATTAAATCTTCTCTCCCCGCTTTTTTCAGCGCCCGTAGTACAAGCTCATAATTATCGGGGTTTTTATACTGCAGAAGTGCCCTCTGCATCGCCTTATCCTCCGGCGATTTCGGGACATACACCGGCTCCATCGTACGTGGGTCAAGCCCTGTATAAAACATACAGGTTGAAACCGTACCGGGCGTTGGATAGAAATCCTGCACCTGTTGGGGCGTGATGTGGTGTTCTTTTAAATATAAAGCAAGCTCAATGGCATCCAAAAGCGTGCTGCCCGGATGACTCGACATCAGGTAAGGAACAAGATACTGTTTCTTGCCGAGTTTTTCATTGATTTGATAAAATTTCTTTGTAAACGCATCATAGACCTTGCGTGAAGGTTTACCCATATATTTCAGCACATTCGGTGAAATATGTTCCGGTGCAACCTTTAATTGTCCGCTGATATGATGCTCACAGAGTTCACGGAAGAATCGGTCATTCTCATCTTCCAATAAATAATCAAAGCGGATACCGGAACGGATAAAGACTTTCTTTACGCCGGGCAGAGAACGAAGTTTTCCCAACAACTCCAAATAGTCGTTGTGGTCTGCTTTCAGCCCCGGGCACGCCGATGGGAACAGACATTGTCTATCCTTACACACGCCTGCTTTTTTCTGTTTTTCACAAGCCGGCTGACGGAAGTTTGCCGTCGGACCGCCGACATCGTGGATATAGCCCTTAAATTCAGGGTCGTGCAGGAATTTATTTGCCTCTGCCAAAATCGATTTATGGCTGCGGCTTTGAATCGTTCTTCCCTGATGAAATGCCAATGCGCAGAAATTACAAGCACCAAAGCAACCGCGTACACTGGTCAGGCTGAATTTTACCTCGCTGATTGCAGGGATACCTCCTGCCGCCTCATACATCGGATGGTATGTTCTTACGTAAGGCAGTGCATACACGCGGTCCATTTCGCTCTGTGAAAGCGGCAAGGTCGGTGGGTTTTGAACTAAGTAACGGTCGATGTGCTTTTGCACCAGAATTTTTCCCCTGATACCGTCTTGTTCTTCCGATTCTATTTTTACAGCTTCTGCGTATTTTCTTTTATCGTCTCTGGTTTCCTCAAACGATGGAAGATACCTTAGCTTTTCGTTTGCTGCGGGAGCTTCTTTTGTGAGATAGCAAGTGCCTCGTATATTCGTAATATCGTGCACGCTCACCCCGCGTGCAAGCTCGTCCGCTATTTGGGTAATCGGCTTTTCGCCCATACCATAAATCAAAAGGTCTGCACGGCTGTCCACCAAAATGGAGCGTCTAACCTTATCCGACCAATAGTCGTAATGCGAAAAACGCCTGAGGCTTGCCTCGATTCCGCCAATAATAATAGGAATATCTCCAAAAGCTTCACGGATACGGTTACAATAAACAATCGTGGCGCGGTCCGGGCGGAATCCAGCCTTGCCTCCGGGCGAATACATATCGTCGTGTCTCGGTTTTTTCGCCGCAGTATAGTGGTTCACCATGGAGTCCATATTACCTGCACCAACCAGTACGCCAAATCTCGGCCTTCCTAATGTCTGGAAGGCCTCGGCACTCTGCCAGTCCGGCTGCGCTATGATTCCCACACGGTAGCCCGCGGCAGTAAGTACGCGCGTAATGATTGCATGGCCAAAGCTTGGATGGTCAACATAGGCATCGCCTGAAATGTACAGAAAATCAAGCCGGTCCCAGCCCAGCTGATTCATATCTTCTTTTGAAACAGGCAAAAAACCAAGCTCAATTCCGTTCATACAATCCTCGCTTTATGATAGACTCATTTCCAGATAATCTTCTTTTGTAATCAATACTTCTCTCGGTTTACTTCCTTCCGGCGGTCCAATCCAGCCGCGTTCTTCCATCTGGTCGATAATGCGTGCGGCACGGGAGAAACCGATTTTCAAGCGGCGCTGCAGGTACGACGCTGAAATTTTGCCGGAGTCAACCGCTATTTCGATTGCGCGCGGCAAAAGCTCATCATTGTCCTCGGAATCGCCGTTTGGTTCATTGACATTGACCGGCTTACCTTTATCAATCTTTTCAATAATATCTTCATCATAACGAACGCTTGAACCGTGCTTAATAAACTCAACTACACGCTCGACTTCTTTATCAGAAATAAACGCGCCCTGAAGTCTGGTAGGTTTCGGCGCACCCACCGGTGAAAAGAGCATATCTCCACGGCCTAAAAGCTTTTCTGCTCCACCGGCATCTAAAATCGTACGGCTATCAATCTGTGAGGAAACTGCAAATGCGATACGGGACGGGATGTTTGCCTTGATAAGACCAGTGATAACATCGACCGACGGACGCTGTGTCGCAATCACCAAATGCATTCCCGCCGCACGCGCCATTTGCGCCAAACGGCAGATAGAATCCTCAACCTCTTTCGGTGCAACCATCATCAGGTCTGCAAGCTCATCAATAATAATTACGATATGCGGCAAGGTATTTTCCTTTCCGCTTTCTAAAATCATTTCATTATAACCCTTCATATCACGCACATTTGCCTCAGCAAACATATTATAACGGCGGGTCATTTCCTGTACAGCCCAATACAGTGCACCGGAGGCGCGTCTCGGGTCAGTAACAACCGGAATCAAAAGATGCGGGATACCGTTATAGATTCCGAGTTCAACAACCTTCGGGTCAATCATTAAAAGCTTAACCTCATTGGGGTCTGCTTTATAAACGATACTCGTAATTAAGGTATTAATGCACACACTCTTACCCGAACCCGTTGCACCGGCAATCAGCACGTGCGGCATTTTACCGATATCGCAGACAATACTGCGTCCCGTAATATCCTTACCAAGTGCGAACGAAAGCTTCGACGGGAAGTTTCTGAATTCATCCGAATCAATGACCTCGCGGATATGGACGGTATCAATGCTCTTATTCGGTATCTCAACACCAACGGCTTCTTTATTCGGAACCGGTGCAATACGGACATTATTAACCGCAAGTCGCATTGTGATATCTTCTGCAAGGCCAACAATCTTGCTGACCTTAACGCCCTCGCCCGGCTTTAGTTCATAGCGGGTAACCGTCGGGCCTTTACTTACATTTAAAAGTTTGGCTTCCACATTAAAGCTTTTTAATGTACTAATCAGTTTCTGCGCCGTTTCACGCAGTTCATCACGGGAATTTAAGCCGTCCGAACCGCCGCCCGGATGGTCTAAAAGAGCAATATCCGGATAGGTATAAGGAATTCTTTCGTAGATGTCCTCTTCGATTTCTTCGGTCACATCCTCCATTCCCTGCACTCGTTCCGGTCGTACAATTCTGGGACTGTCTGTGCCCTCATCCGAAATTGCGGAATCATCCTCTGTATTTTCTTCATATCCTATATGCGTCACAGGTGCTAACGGACGGTCTTCACGAACATCTGCCGGCTCATTTTGACTTGCTACAGGTTCGCCTAATGCGGAATCAACCACCTCATTAATATGCTCCATCTCCCACGGAAATACGGGAAGATTTTCAAACTCATCGTCCGCATCCTGCGTACTGTCGGATGCACCAACTCCGGTAAAGACCTTTCCGCTCGGTTTCTTATGCTCAGTTCGAATCACATCATCTTCACCAAAATCAGCTATTTTTTTCTCTTTCGCTTCCCGCGATTGTTCTTTCGTTTGTTTGCTCATTAGCTGCTCAATCGCCAGCTGTTCTGCCTGCTTTTTTGCTTTCGCCTCCATCACCATACGAACAATCAGGCGAAGAAGTGCCTTGACCGGAGACCACTTGGTGATAAACATAATTAAAACAATCAGTGCGGTAAAAAGCACAATACCCGTTGCTACATTTCCAATCATGCCACGCAGTACGTCCGTCAGAATACCACCCAAAAGACCTCCGCCGATGCCCAGTCCACCCTCCGAGATATAAATATTCATACTTGGAAGTTGAATTGGATTATACTGCGGCATCCAGGAAAACAGATGGCAAATGGAGCTGATGACCCACAAGCCTACAAGGGCAAGAATATACTTCCCCTTATTCTCTTCATAATATTTATTGATGCCACGGTGAATTCCGTTAACAATTAAAAACAAAGGCAGTAAATATGCAGGAAAGCCCAGTACACCCAACAAAAAGGCGCGAATCCACTCACTCAAAAAGCCGGAAGGAAGATACATGAAAATCCCCAGCAAAAGACCGGCTACCACCGTAAACAGCGTAACCATCTCAAGACGCATTTCTCCGTTTTGCGCCTGCTTTTTACGCGATGCCGTTCCTTTCTTTGTTGCCGACTTCTTCTGCGTAGAAGAAATCTTCAGTTTTTTCTTGCCTGCAGCCATAGAATTACTCCTTTTTCTTGCAAATATCAACAATTTGTGTCATTATATAATAGTATCATATCATAAAACATCAGGAATTTCCAGTCTTTTTGAAAAAAAGAACATTAATTTATAAGGGTGAATACAATGAAAGAAAGACTCATCTCCGCTATCGCCATCAGCATTGGAATTACTGCATTAACGGCAGTCGGAACTTATTTTCTGTTAAAAGATAAACCGGATGATACGAAAATCTCTCCCGCTACGACAGAGATAAGAATCGAAACGACAGAAAATGCTGTTTCTACCAATATAAATAGTAGAGAAAAATCAATCGAAATACCGGAAGAAGAAAAAATTGATTTAAACTCTGCCTCAAAAGAAGAACTCACTACTCTCCCCGGCATCGGTCCGTCGCTTGCAGAACGAATCATTGCGTTCCGCAACGAAACGCCATTTAAGACCGTTTATGACCTCAAAAAAGTCAGTGGAATTGGGGATAAAACCTTCAAAAATATCGAAAAATTTATCGTTGTGCGCCTAAAATAATCTCCTAATTTCTGTAATACTTTTCAATTTTTTGGTAAAATTAAAAGCAAGAAACGAAAAAATCTTCATTTTTGGAATATTTTTACATATTTTTGCTTATACTGTGCTATAAAGGCGCTAAAACACGACGCTTCCATTTTGTGGAAGTTTTTTTATTAATGTTTTTTGCTTAAAAAACGTCATTTGTTTGACTTTTCGCTAAAAATGTTTTATAATAGTCAGCGTCCTATTGGTTTTGTAACATTTTCGTAATATCTGCGTTACAAACTCACCTATCATTTCTGCGGATACTTTAGCAGAAAAATCAAAGGCAACTTTTGCTTTGCCATAGGTGAGAAAGCAAACGAATTTGTTTGCTTCATTACGAGGAGGTTTTTTATGTTTACCAAGAACGACAAGGGAAGCGCACGGCGTTTTTCGCTCGAGAGCTTTTTCGGCCTTTTAGCGATGCTTACTGTTTTAGCCGTGGCAACCGTTTTCCTTTTCGGCTTTGCAAGCACAAAGCAAATTACAATTGTGGATGGTGAAACCACCATCAAAGCTACGACAACAAAAGTTTTTGTTGAAGAAGCACTAGCTGAGCAAAAAGTATTTTTGCGCCCCGGAGACCGCATTTCCGTTGCTCCGGAAGAAAAATTGAAAAATAACGAAGTCATTACCATTACAAGAGGTAAAACCATTTACCTGACCACCGGCGGCAGCACCAAAGAGTTTTACAGCTGCGAGGACACGCTGGGCAAGGCATTAAAAGATGCAGATATTACACTGGACGAGCACGACGAGCTGTCCCCTGCTCCGGAGACTCCCGTAACCGAGGGAATGTCCGTAAGCTACACAAACATTGACATTACGATTGTCAAAGAAGACCAGCTCATGTCGTTCTACGAAACCAAGATTCCGCTCGAGAACAAAGAAAAAGGCTATATCAATGTCATTCAGGAGGGCGACACCGGTTGGGCTGAGGCAACCTATCAGGTAACTACCCGCGACGGCGTTGTCGTAGACAAGCTGATGTTAGTGCAGAATGTCATCGTAGCACCGGTAGAGCGAATTGTTGAGTATGGTGTATATGAGCCGGGCGTTGTACAGACCTCGCGCGGCGGCGTTCGTTACAAAAAGGTATTGGAATGTAAGGCAACTGCCTATGACCCCTCCCCCGAAAGCAATGGCGGATACGGTGGTCTGACCGCAACCGGTCTGAAGGCGCAGTACGGCGTTATCGCTGTTGACCCGCGCGTCATTCCTTTAGGTTCCAAGGTATATGTTGAATCTGCCGATGGCGGAAAATCCTGGGTTTATGGTTTTGCAATCGCTGCCGACACCGGTGGGGCAATCAAAGGAAACCGTGTAGACCTTTGCTACAACACCCGTCGGGAATGTATTCAGTTTGGCAGAAGAAACTGTAAAGTTTATATATTAGAATAGAAAAAGAGCTGTGGAAATCCACAGCTCTTTTTTATTTACAAAATACATATTCACCTACAAAAAGAAGTTGACCGTTTTTATCATCGCGTATAAAGTAAGTAAACGGCTTGTCCGCATAAAATTTAACGGGTTCTTCCTGTGGCATCAGTGCAGAAGTTGCAGCCATCACACCTGCAGTCACAGCTGCTGCTTCGGTTCCTTCTTCATTGATTTCAATGTAACTCTTCTGAAGAACTGTCATCAGATAGGTATTATAATTTGGATTACCTGTTGTCATCCCGCCGAACTGTGCCGCAATTTTATCATAGGCACGCGTCATTCCCATCTGCTTTAGCATCGCATCCAGTGTCAGGCTTGTTTCCGTTTTGAACTTCGGAATTTTAAGCTCTACTCTTTTATTCTCCATTTTTTCAATCAACAGTTCCGGGTTTTCCGTTTCTCCCAAAACAAAATACATCGAAAAATCTCTGTCCCGATACGGAAGCTTTACCATTTGAACCGTATCATCCGAATAATAGTCCGCATACAAGGTCTGCGTCATAAAAGTTGTTTCGGTTGTTTTTCCGTTTTTATCAGTAAAAATACCTTTATAGCTTGCATGGGATTTAAATCGCGTCTCCCATTCACCCTGAAAATAAAGCGCATTCACTAAGCAAGCCAGAAAATCCGGATTCTCTACCATTTGTTTTGTCAGGATATTCTTAATTTTTCCGTTGGTGTTCTCACTGACCCACCCGTTGATTTGGGAAAGCGCATCGTGCTTTGTGACCTCGCCTGCTTCTGCCCCGAAATATTCTTTTACTTCATCTCGATAATCGCTTAAAAACTGCATTTGCGAAGGATGGTCGCGGTTTAACCAAACGGAGTTTGCAAGCTTGAGTGTTATGCGTTGATTTTTCGCATATTCCTCCACCAATCTTTTCGCATAGCCGTTATATGCCTCTAAATCACCGCCTGGCAGCAAAGTTTCAATTTCTGCAAGCGTTTCCCCTTCAGCTCCGTTTGCAATCAATGCAAGTGCCATTTCAAGGCTCAGAGGCGAATACATATAATTTTGATCCTCAGGCATGAATTTTCTCAAATTCCACGCAAGGGACAATTCATCATTCGGCATCGGCAGGGGCTTGTCATTTTTTATTTGAGGTGTTGCGCAAAAAATATCGGAACCCGCAATACTGATACCGGAGCAAACGATACCTACAACCAAAACAATGCTGACAATGAGTGCAATAAGTCTTTTCTTATTCATCTGAATTCCTCCTGACAGGATTATTTTTCCTTTTGCTTCCTGTACTGTAAATGACGCCCTATGTTACAAAAAGTTTCATAAAAATAAAAAAAGCGTATTTTTCTTTCGAAAAATACGCTTTTAACATTTGTGATATTTATCTACGGGAGACAATCTTAAAACACCAATTCAGGATCATAAGCTTTTCCGTTAATCTCCATTTCAAAGTGCAAATGCGCGCCCGTTGACATTCCGGTGTTACCAACTGTACCTATAACATCCCGCTGATTGACAACCGCTCCTTGTACTACATGAATCTCCGCAAGGCTCGCATATTTGGTGCGTATATGGTTTTGATTTTCTATGATTACGTAATTTCCCAGTTCCGTATCAAACCCGGTCTCCGTCACCATTCCGCCCGTTGCAGCATGAACTGCACTTCCCTCTGCTGCTATAATATCAATACCATTATGTGAAAGCACTTCTTGCGTCAACGGGTGCGTTCTTGTCTCAAACCCACGGGATATTGTCAGACTTTCACTTGGCCACACAAGACTCGGCGTAAAATACGCTGCAAAATCAGTTACCGTAAATTCCGCGTAAAAGGTTTTGGTATCATAATCTCCGCTTTTCCGGAAATCCATTATTTCTTTCGCCAGACGATATCTGCCTGGCGTCAGCTGACCGTAAACACTCTCCCAGTTAATATAAGTTTGGGTGTTCTGGTCTTTCGTAATTTTGTATGCCAACGCATGAAATGCAACATTTTCGGTAAGCGTCGGGATTTCCGACCACTTGCCGCTATCATACCGCTCAATGGTGTATGCATCCCCATACTGCAGTTCGCCGGTCGGTTGTCCGCCTGCTTGACGGAACATCAAATTGGCGTCTACCGGCGATACGTTGCGGAGCATCATGGTAAGACCCCAGGTCTCATCCGTCTGCTCAAGATGGTCTGTATCCCAATCTGCAAAAGTGTCCTCATTTCCGTCTACTATGCAAGAAATATTCCAATCATTTTGTCCGCTGCCGCGGTACAGCATATAATCAATAAACCAATACGGGACAAAGGTTGTATCATTCTTCAAAATTGCCGGCATTTCCCGATCAACCTTGGCAATCGCCGCCTTTATGTTGCCGTGCTGCTTTGCCTCATGAGAAATGCCCAGACCGCTGTCTCCGATTGTAATATCATAAAAAACATTTTCTATCGTCAGATACACCGTTCCGTTATCCCATTCGATACTGTTTCTCTCCCGCGCGGTCACGCCGGTTTGCTCCAGAAATTCACGCAACGGAAGGTAGACACTGTTATATTGCACAAATGGCTCGTGAGCAAACTCGATTTCCTGTCCGTTGACACATACAACAATCGTTCTTTCCGCTTGGTTATCCCCATCCATTACCGCTAAAACAACAGTTGCACAGAGCATGGTAAGTATAAGACAAACAGTTAAAATCAACGAGAATAGTCTAGAGATTTTGCTGCTTTTAGAACGAATTTTTATAAATCTGTTTTGCAGTTGTTTTTGACTCGCACTCATTTTGGTTGTATAGATATTCTCAAACATAGCATCCCTCCTTATTCATTTCCAAGGATATACTCATCGATTTTTGTTCTTACCCATTGTGTTCCTTTCGGTGAAACGTTGGAATATAGCTCTATTTCTCCGTCTTTTAACACAACCTTAAACTCATAATTTGACTTTTTCAGCGCCAGGTAATCATCATACAGTCTTTGATAATATTCAGGTCCCGATTTTTTTGCCTTTTGGATATACTCCAGTTTGTCAGGGTTTCTGTTATAGTATAAGTAAGTCATCGTGTAAAAACAGGTTGCTTCATTGCCATTTTCTTCCCAATGCGAAATTTTCAGCTCCTGTATGTCATAGCACCAATCATATACCCGGTGGAATTCCTGTTGTAAAAAGTCTTCCGTCTTTTGATAAAGTTCACTGCGTTTGCGGCGTAGCATCTCAAGCAGACTCTCCGTATCCAAACCAAAATATCCATACAACTCGGAATTATCCCCTTTGGAATAATCGTAATACCGTCCTCTGCTTTCATACACCGCACAAGAATCTGCCGCGAGTGTAACTTTGCCCCGCTCCCCGCTCTTTGTTGTAAATATCAACTCTACAACAAACGGACATTTTGTTGCACCACCAATTTCCGTTGCTTCAGAAAACATCTTTTCAATTTCTGAAAGCTTGCCCGGGTCTGTCAACGGATATTGGATACCGCCAACGACAAGCTCAACATTCGTAAGACCCCGGATGTCTTCCGGTGCGAATTCCCTGATATCATCAGTTTGCAGGGTGACATTTCCGCCAAACACCGGTATCGTTTCATTCTTTCCATTCTCGGAATCAGTCTCTACAAGCTCTATTCCAACCACCGTTCCCGTTTCAGAGCTTAAGTAATAGGTCTTATTCCCATCAACAATGCAGTTATCGCTATACCATCCCACAGGGTTTTCTACAGTCGTAAAAGTTTCCTTTAAACCCGCAAAAATCTCCGCATTTTCCGGCATTTTTCCCTTTTCTACTGCACCTGTATTCAGGTTGATTATGTATTCCTCAAAATCCCGAATCTCATCCTTGGCGCCTACATTAGAAAGATACGCATATTCTCCTGATTTATCAATTTTAACATCTAGCACATGACTGCCTTGCTGGTGATAGGAAAGATTCAGTTTTTCCAGATTTATGACAAAATCAAGTTCGGATTTTAGCATATGGTCTAGTTCTAATGAGTAGCGTTTGAGGATGAAAAATCCTTTTCCGTAATGGAACACCAGCTTATCTTCATCCATATAATCAAGCTCTGCCATCACTGAACCAATGGGGCAATTGGCGTAATCAATAAATTCTGCCCTGGACATGGTGTAATCCTTATGCGGAACGCTTGCAGCAATCATAAGAGATACAAACAACATTACAAGAAGAATCGCCGCAAAAATGGCAAGTGCCACTGCTTTGGAAATCCGTCCATTTTTAGAACGGATTTTTGAAAATCGGTTCTGCAAATTTTTCTGGTCCATACTCATTTTCGTCGTATAAAGATTATCAAACATTTCGTCGCCTCCTCACTCCACCAAATCAAGGATGGTTTTCATATACATTTTTTGCTCTGCGTCGGACATATCCTTTGTCACTTCCATATCACAGGAAATTTCACAGGCCTCGCTGACATTTTTGCAAAGAAGATACGCAAGCGGGTTAAACCAATGCACAGCGTTAACAAAAAGAGAAAACCATTTAATCAGTAGGTCTTTCCGCTTGTAATGGGTCAGTTCATGCAAAAGAACCATACGCATATTTTCTTCCGGAATTTCTTTTGACGGCAGGTAAATCACCGGAAAGAAAACTCCTACCAGCATTGGCGAATCATGGTCCCCCGAAACCCTGATGTCAATCTTACGCCGAATCCCAAGCTTGCTTTTCAGCGTATCAAGCAATGTAAATTCTGAAAGCTTAACGGCTTTTTTTCGTTTCTTCGACAGGTAGACAGTATAACTTCCGATTACTACCATTAAATAGATACAGCTGCCCGACAGCCAGAGATATGCGACAAAATCCCAATTTTTGAGCAGAAATTCATTCTCCGGTTTGCGCTCCCCCTGCGAAACCGGAGACGAAGTCGATTGCGGCCGCTGTGGGATTTCTTCCGACTCATTCAATATTGTTTGGTCAATGATTTGGTTTTGCGGAATCAGCGGAATCTTATAAACCTCTGCTTTTGGAATCCATTTATAGGCAGGCACTATCATGAAAAAAAGCACCGCAATCCATACATAGTATTGCCACTTTGCTGGAAACTTTTTTGCCGTAATGGGCTTTAGGCACAAAAGCAATAGCGTGATTCCAAAACCAAAAACACTTAAAATCAATACCGTTTGAAAAAGCTCTGACATCATATCACTCCAATTCGAACATTTTTTTCAAATCCGTCAGTTCCTCATTGGAAAGCTTTTTGTTTTCATAGAGCGCTGCAACCAGATTTTTTACGGAACCTTTATACAGTTTTGACAAGAAATTCTCCGTTTCATTTAAGTCATATTCGCTTTGCGCAAGCTTCGGGTAGTACAAATTCGTCTTCCCTTTCTTTTCACAGGCGATTACCTCTTTTTTCAGTAAACGCTGCAAAAAAGTGGAAACCGTTGATGCAGTCCAGCTGTTTTCATCCAGTGCACTGACAACCTCCGCCACGGTCATCCTTTTTTCAGACTCCCACAAGATTCTCATAATCTGGTACTCCGAGTCGGTAATTGTTTGCTTTACTGCTGACATAAGAGGCCTCCTTGTGCATTTATGTATTTCATCTCAGTGTAATTACACTTGTAGCTACATCTATAGTATAGCATCTGTAGCTACAAATGTCAATAATAAATTTTTAAAAATAAAAAAGCGTATTTCCCTTTCGAAAAATACGCTTTTAACATCAATTATCAGTCAGCACTAAACGGCAGAAGTGCAATATGTCTTGCACGCTTGATTGCCTCGGTCAGCTGTCTCTGGTGTTTTGCACAGGTACCGGTGATTCTTCTCGGAAGAATCTTGGCACGCTCAGAAACAAAGCGACGCAATTTAGCTACATCTTTGTAATCGATATAATCAATCTTATCCTGGCAGAATGCGCAAACTTTTTTCTTAGCTTTGCGATTTCTGTTCATCGGTCTTTCAGCCATGATGTTACCTCCTTTAACAACAAATTACGTTCTTGTCTGATTAAAAGGGCAAATCTTCCTCTTCAATCGGCATAAATCCGTCAATATCCCCGCCTGCGGACGGAGTTTCCGGCATCATACCACCGGCAGAAGGAGCTGCCTGCGGAGCATAACCGCCTGCGCCCTCTGTTTTGGACTGCGCAAACTCAACGTGGTCAACCACAACCTCAGTTGCGTAGCGTTTATTGCCATTCTGGTCATCCCAACTACGGGTCTGGATACTGCCGTCTAAGGCAATACGGTCACCCTTTTTGAAATAACGAGAAACGAACTCACCGCTCTGTCTCCACGCAATACAGCTGATAAAATCAGCCTGACGCTCGCCATTCTGTGCGAATCTGCGGTCGCAAGCAACCGTAAAATTACACACGCTGACACCCGACGGTGTACTGCGGAGTTCAGGGTCTCTAGCCAATCTGCCTACTAAAACAACTCTGTTCATGAAGATTACCCTCCCGGCTAATTTTCGTTAGCTTCTTTTCTTTTTGTCTTCTTTCTTAATGACAATGTTTCTTAAGATGCCATCGGTAATGTTGTAGATTCTCTCCAGCTCAAGCGGAAAGTCCGGCTTTGCACTGAAATTAACCAAAACATAGTAGCCTTCGGTTTTGTCATTGATCGGGTATGCGAGTTTTCTCTTGCCCCATTCGTCAACAGATTCAATCTCGCCTGCCTCGGAAATCAATGATTTGAACTTCTCAACAAGTGCCGTAATCTTGTCTTCCTCTAAAGAAGCATCTACGATAAAAATTGTCTCGTACTTATTGATTACATCAACCATTATTTTCACCTCCCTTTGGACTTTGGCCCTGCACATTTGATGCAGAGCAAGGATGCGCATAAATATGCTCTTAATATTATAATAGAAAAAAAAGGCTTTGTCAAGAAAAATTTAGCTGATTTTAGCATTTTTTCTTGCAAAGCCTTATCTTATTCATTTTACAGATTTTCAATCAAACCGCAAACTGCAGAAAGTGCCTCATCCACCTTGGATGCATCTTTTCCGCCTGCCTGCGCAGAGTCCGGCTTGCCGCCGCCACCGCCGCCTGCAATTTTAGCCACTTCGCGGATGATGTTACCTGCGTGTGCGCCCTTGGCCACTGCCGCTTTGGTTGCCATCGTAATAAATGAAACTTTACCGTCTGCCACGGAAGCAAGTGCGATGAAGCCGCACTCAAGTTTATCCTTTAAGGAGTCACCCAGCGTGCGCAGTGCATCCATATCTGCACCATCGAGTTTACCCGTTA
Organism: Clostridia bacterium; assembly: GCA_017399695.1. Classification (GTDB taxonomy): domain Bacteria; phylum Bacillota; class Clostridia; order UBA1381; family UBA9506; genus RGIG1666. Next base: position 48,279 of record JAFQBK010000011.1, read on the forward strand.
CAACCGTAATGCCACTGATTTCTTTCGCATTATCCAAAAGTTCACCCTCTGAGCCCTTGGCAAGCTTTGCATTTAGGCTTTCAATCTGAGAATGCGCTGACTTTAATTCTTCGGTTACAGTCTGTGCTCTCTTCGCCAAATCCTTCGGCGTGCATTTCAAGGTTTCTGCCGTATGATGAACGACGCTCTGGAGTCCGTAGATTTCCTTAATGACACCCATACCGGTCGTTGCTTCAATTCTGCGAACGCCGGCTGCTACGCCGCTTTCGGACAGAATCTTAAACAGACCGATTTCTGAGGTGTTTTTTGCATGGCAACCGCCGCAAAGTTCAACGGAATAATCTCCCATCGAAACAACGCGAACGATATCGCCGTATTTGTCACCGAACATTGCGGTTGCACCCAAAGCTTTTGCATCAGCAATCGGCATATTTTTCCACTCAATCGGCATCGCCAAAAGAATGTGCTGATTGACTTCCATTTCAATTGCAGCCAAGTCGTCTGCGCTGATTGCTTCATTATGTGTAAAGTCAAAACGCATACGGTCCGGGGTAACCAAGGAGCCAGCCTGTCCAACCTGCGCACCGAAACGATTTTTGAGTGCCTTATGGAGCAGATGCGTCACACTGTGGTTTCTCTGAATCGCACGGCGAGTGGTCGCATCCACGCTTGCGCAAACGGTATTGCCCACGGAAAGCTGACCTTCTTTAATTTCAACAATATGATAGTATTTACCATCCGGCGTCTTTTTGGTATCGGTTACACTTGCCTCAAAAAGCTTACCGGAAAGTGTACCGATATCACCTACCTGACCGCCGCCCTCACCATAGAACGGAGTCTTGTCAAAAACAGCAATCACGCTATTACCCTCACGGGCAGACAGAACTTTTTCGCCGTCGGCAATCAGTTCAATAACCTTAACTTCAGATTCAAAAGAGTCATAACCGACAAACTCAGTCGGGGTTACACCTGCTAAGATATCTGCAAGCTTGTCATCCCAGCCGACTTCGCCCATCTTCGCACGAGCGGCACGTGCACGCTCACGCTGTGCCTGCATTTCTCTGTGGAAGCCTTCTTCGTCGATTTCAATTCCCTTTTCCGCTAAAATCTCGCGGGTCAAATCAATCGGGAATCCATAGGTATCATAAAGCTTAAATACATCTTCACCGGCAAAAATAGTATTCTTTTCAATGCCGTCAAGCATACGGTCGTCTAGGAAGCTGTTTAAGATTGCAAAACCGGCATCAATGGTCTGCATAAAGCGCTCCTCTTCGGTGCGGATGATATTTTTAATTGCTTCTCTCTTCTCACCCAGTTCCGGATACGCGCCCTTGGATTCATTGATAACGGTATCGGCAAGTTCGGAAAGAAATGCACCGTCAATACCTAACAATTTTCCGTGGCGAGCTGCTCGGCGCAGAAGTCTGCGCAGTACATAGCCTCTGCCCTCATTGGACGGCAGAACGCCATCGGATACCATAAACACCGTACTTCTGATATGGTCAGTAACCACGCGAATAGAAACGTCGGTGTTATCATCTTTTTTATACTCAACCTTTGCCATTTCGCAAACTTTATCACGTACATTTTTAATCGTATCAACATCAAAAATAGAGGTTACGCCCTGCATAATGCAAGCGATACGCTCAAGACCCATACCGGTATCGATATTCGGATGCGCAAGTCTTTCATAAGTGCCGTCTTCCTGCTTATCGAACTGGGTAAATACGAGGTTCCAGAACTCAACAAAGCGGTCACATTCACAACCAACCTTACAATCCGGCGAGCCGCAACCGTTCTCTTCGCCACGGTCAAAATAAAGCTCTGAACAAGGACCACAAGGACCGGTTCCGATTTCCCAGAAGTTATCCTCTTTGCCCATACGGACGATATGATCCGACGCAACGCCAACGTGCTTTGTCCAAATATCAAATGCCTCGTCATCTTCCTCATAAATGGTAACCCAGAGCTTGTCCACCGGCATTTTCATAACCTGGGTAGCAAACTCCCATGCCCATTTGGTTGCATCGTGCTTAAAATAATCTCCAAAAGAGAAATTGCCGAGCATTTCAAAGAACGTGCCGTGACGTGCGGTTTTACCTACACGCTCAATATCCGGCGTACGAATACATTTCTGACAGGTAGTAACGCGCTTAGAAGGCGGAACCTGTCTGCCGGTAAAGTACGGCTTTAATGGCGCCATACCCGCATTAATTAAAAGAAGGCTCGGGTCATTTTCCGGCACGAGCGAAAAACTCGGCATACGGTAATGTGCCTTACTTTCAAAAAAAGACAAATATTTTTCTCTGATTTCATTAAGTCCTAATTTTTCCACTTTAATTCTTCCTCTCATACCGAAACGGCATTTTTCTCAGTATAACATAATTATGATGATTTTATCATATTCTGCCATAAGATTCAATAGTTTTTTGCGCTTTTCTGAAGTTTTTACAAAAAAATTAAGGCGGGATATTTTCCCGCCTAAAAGAACTTAAAATTCTGTATCAAGATACTTTGCCGCAGAGTAAACTGCAACAGCACCGTCTGCCGCCGCGGTGATGACCTGTCTGAGAGGTTTTTTTCGCACATCTCCTGCCGCATACACGCCCGGAACACTGGTCACCGTATCCTCACCTGCCGCGACATATCCGCTGTCTAACTCCAATTGTCCGTCAAACAGCTGGGTATTCGGCATTGTTCCTACCGCAACAAATATACCGCTAACCGCCAATTCTGAGCAGGCATCCGTTTTGACATTTCGCACCAAAACAGACGTTACGGTTTCTTCGCCCTCGATTTTTTCGACTACCGTATCAAGAACAAGTTCGATATTTTCCGTTTCTCGGACCTTATCTTCTAATACCTTTGCTCCCCGGAAGCTGTCTCTTCGATGAATTAAGTAGATTTTATTGCAATAACGGGACAAAAACAACGCATCCTCCAGTGCTGTATCACCGCCGCCGACCACTGCAACGTCCTTCCCCTTAAAGAACGCTCCGTCGCAGGTTGCACAGTAGGATACACCCATTCCACGCAAGCGGTCTTCACCGTCGACGCCTAGGGTTCTTGGCTCTGCACCGGTACATAAAATCACTGTTTTTGCCTCATATTCACCCCCGGCGGTTTTTACCTTTTTCACTTTGCCGCCAAGCTCTACACTTTCGATTTCCTCATACAAAATCTTTGCACCGGCATTCTTTGCCTGCTCCTCCATATTAAGCGCAAGGTCAACCGCAGCTACGCCATTAGGGAAACCGATATAATTTTCAAAAGTTGTGGTGGTCATCATCTGCCCACCGGCAAACATTTTTTCAAACAGAACGGCATCGAGTCCCGCGCGCGCTGCATAAAGGGCTGCATTAAGGCCGGCAGGACCTCCGCCGACAATAATCAAATCAAGCATCTTCTTCCTCCTTTGCCTCTTGCTCCGTTGGCGTCAACAGTTCACGTATTTTCTGATACATCCCGAGCGGGTCACGCTTAAAATGGCGACGCATACGAATCGCTGTTTCCCGACTTCCCGCAAACAACGACAAGGTTAAAAGCTCGCGTCTTCCCTCTTTCAGTTCGATATCCAAATTATATACATCGCGCCCCGACGGAGTGATGTCGCAACGAAGCTGCGCCTTTTCCTTTTCTCTGCGAAAATATTCATCAATGGTATTGCGTAAGCTGCTTCTTACGCTTACCATAATCTTATCTTCAAACATATCAATCAGTTCTTCGCCACTTTGCGTCAACTCATATTTATCCATTTCATCACGCCACACCGTTTTCATATGGTTATCATCCAGTGCCAGCGTAATCATGCTGCAAAGGTCGATAAAGTCCACAGATGTCGCCTGCAACATGAAATGCTTCAGTTCGATATCGCTGATTGGAATTTCACTGTATCGAATCGAATATAAAATCGCCAGTCGGATTTCCGCCGGGTCATTCAAACGATAATACACATTTTCCAGTATGTTTTTCTTCATAAACAAAACTCCTTGCATACATCCATTCCCTGAATGTAATCTCTTCTTTCCATCTCATTTACAATCTCATCATAAACACTGCGCCAGCTTGCATTAAAGTTTTCCACTACGCTAATCTCCTCCGGCGCACGTCCAATTAAGCGGTGAACGGCGATGCCTGAATGGATGTTTTTCAAAAACAAAAGCGCACGCTCCACATACTCTTCTCTTTCCGGCGCTTTGATTTCACCACGGGCATACATTTCAGCCAAAACTGTGCCTTTTAATATGTTAAGAGAATGCATCTTTACTCCTTCTGCGCCCACTTTCGAAATCAGCCGCGCGGTCCTTACGACATCCTCCCGCGTGTCCCACGGAAGGTTAAGTATCACATGAACGCAAAACGGCAAACTGTATATCTTGCACAAGTCAGCCGCACGAACAAAATCTGCCACGCTATGACCTCTGTTAATCTTCTTTAGCGTTTCATCATTTGCCGTCTGCAAGCCAAGCTCTAAACTCATACGCACGCCTGTTTTTTCTTCTGCTTCCCGCATTGCCAGTAAATACTCTTCCGTCAGACAATCCGGCCTCGTAGATACCGAAATTTCAACGACGCCGTCTGACACCGCTTGCTCCAGTCGGCTTTTGAATTCTGCCAAAGGAACATAAGTTCCCGTGAAGTTTTGAAAATAGGCAATAAACTTCTTCGCCTTATATTTTTCACCGATATAGGTACGATTAATTGAAAGCTGCTCACCAACGGAAAGTGTGTTGGAAAGGGCGTCGTAATTTGCCCCTGACTCTGCACAGTAAATACAACCGCCGGTACTGATTTTCCCATCACGGTTCGGGCAGGTTCCCGGCAGATTAATCGGCAGCTTATACACTTTTTCGCCATAGGTTTCTTTTAAATAATCCGAATAAAAATAAATACGTCTTATTTCGCTTGCTTTCACATTCTCACTCATCATTACACATCCTTATTTTATTTATATCATCTTTCCGGTGAAAAATCAATAAAAGAATCTTGAATTCTGTTGAAAATGTATTTTTTTTGTGTTATACTAAATTCCATAAAATAGAAATTACGCTCGCTCTCAGCGGGCTCTTTTTTCAAAGAGGTGATAAGGTTTTGAAGCAGATTACCAGTTCGGAAAATTCTGTCGTTAAAGCACTGCGAAAACTGGAGAAAAAGAAATACCGCGAGGAATACGGTTTGTTCGCAGTAGAGGGTCTGCGCGCCTGCTCACTCGCGGCTAATTCTCCTTATGCTATAGACGCATTCTATCTATCAGAGTCTTTTTTGGCAGAATATCAGGGCGATAATCGTTTTTGGGAAGCATTCCCCTGCTATCTTCTGACCGACAGAATCTTCGCCTCTGTTTGTGACACGCAAACGCCGCAGGGTATTTTATGTACAGCGAAAATTGTGCAAGGGGCAGACATTTTTAAGCACTGTCGCTACATTTATTTAGACAACGTGCGCGACCCCGGAAATGTAGGAACCATCATTCGAACAGCGGATGCGCTTGGATTTGACTGCGTCCTTCTCTCGGAAGGTTGTGCCGATGTATATTCACCTAAAGTTATTCGCTCCACGATGGCTTCTATTTTCTCCGTTCAGATTGTAGCTGACTGCGAAATTTCCGTATTGGAAGAACTGCAAAAAAGCGGCTGTCAGATTGTTTCCAGTGCATTAACGGATGCTTCTCAAAATTTGTATGAAGCCAACTTCGAAGAGCGAATAGTCTTTGTCGTTGGAAACGAAGCAAACGGCGTCAGCGATGAAATTCTCGACCTTTCTGACCTCACGGTAAAAATCCCGATGGTCGGCGAAGCCGAATCCTTTAACGTCAGTATTGCGGCAGCGCTTTTGATGGGCGAAGTCGCTCGGAGGGCTTATGAAAAACAGTAAAATGCAGGTTGCTCTAAACGAGGCACTTCTTGCGAAAAATGAGGGCGAAGTCCCAGTCGGCGCTGCCATTTTTCTGGGTGATACGCTGATTGCAAGTGCACACAATGAAACGGTAAAGACAAAGCAGGCGGATGCACACGCGGAACTTCTCGCCATCCGAAAGGCCACCGAAATCCTTGGTGACTGGCGACTTTCCGAGTGCGAACTTTATGTCACTTTAGAACCTTGCGCAATGTGCTGCGGTGCAATTTTGTTGTCGAAAATCAAGCGGATTTACTTTGGTGCATACGACAGTCAAAGCGGCGTTTGCGGCGGGAAAATTGACATTACCGGAGAAAATCTCTTTGGGAGTCAACCTGAGATTTATGGCGGCATTTATGAGTTGGAATGTCAAAGGCTTTTGTCCGACTTCTTTTCCAACTTGCGAAATGAAAAAAACAAAAATTGATGCAAAAAACGCACTCTGTTTACTTGACAAAAATTTTTGCGCGTGCTATAATAAGCGATGCTTAAAAACTCAAATATTTGCGGCTGTGGCGGAATTGGCAGACGCACCAGATTTAGGTTCCGTCCTGTATGTGATTTTATTGTTGATTACGGATTTTTCCGTTTTCATATATGAGGATTAAGCGATATGCTCCTCCTCGGTGTACCTCTACCGTGTAAAAATTAAGGGGTAAAAACTTAATATGCGGATGTGGCGGAATTGGCAGACGCGCTAGACTTAGGTTCCGTCCTGTATGTGATTTTATTGTTGATTACGGTTTTTGCCGTTTTCATATATGAGGATTAAGCGATATGATCCTCCTCGGTGTACCTCCACCGTGTAAAAATTAGGAGGTAAAAACTTAATATGCGGGCGTGGCGGAATTGGCAGACGCGCTAGACTTAGGCTCTAGTGATTTTATCGTGGGGGTTCAAGTCCCTTCGCCCGCACCACCTATAAAAAGCTTACAGGATTTCAACTGTAAGCTTTTTTCGTGCCTGTTATTAGTCAGGCTGATACTTCCTCGTAATCGTCCTCGTATATCATACCAATTTCATCTGTATAACTCTTTTCAAGGAACGGTGCTTTCATTCGTATTTCAAGACGGAGTCCGTATTCATCCTCGTGAATTATGATTTTTTCTAGCAGCAGACACAGATTCATTAATTCTATGTGAGGAGCATACCATACACGATAAAACATTCATTTGTCATGTAGTTTTTGTGGCAACATGAACGCTTTTCTGGAAATTAACAAAAAAACCGCCACCTTCAAAAGGCGGCGGCAAGCGTAGTGCACTTGTTAAATTGATATCTTTTGTGATATCAATCCGTTGAGTTTTGATATGACTTCTTGCTGAGATTGGTGTATTGCTAGATATTTTTTGGCAATCTCTTTCTGTGCATAAAGATCAACATTTCCAATGTTATCAACTGGAATAGGAACCATAACAGTTGAAAGCATAGAGGGATATAGTTTTGTGAATTCGTCTTCTCCGTTATCCCCTTTACGACCTTTAGCCATTTCCCTAAAAATAGGTTCTAATGTGAATTTCATATAATCAAAATCCAAATCAGTGCGACCATCTTTAGGCACCAAAATACCTCGATCTCCATTAATGGAAAATTTTCCGTCTAAAATAAGTATTGTTCCAGCAAAGCCATTAGTAGACCAGGTCATATATCGACCATCATAGTCAAATGTATCTAAATAAGTGAGAGGCTTTTGACTTGATGCAGAATATACAGGGTAATTGCCAGGATGCAGATTTCCATATTTTTTTGTGTATTTTGCAAGTCCTTTAACAGTGTCAAAAAGCATATTAAGAGGATAATATTTGAAATTGTAATTTTCATCCTCAATCACAATTCTGGCATTTTCGATATTTTGTCTTTTTTCAGCCACTGTATTTCTCAATTGTTTCATTCCAAGCAAAGAATCTGCTATACTTTCTTGTGCTACAATATCAAATTTGCCAGTGGAATCAACTGGAATTGAAATAACAATTCTGCGCATATTGGTTAAAGATGCTCTCAACCCACGATCGAACCCGTACTTATGCTTGTTTTCTTCTAATGTATAAGCAATATAATGCGGATTAATATCCGGATGAAGAATTTGTATTGCTCCGCAATGATCAGTTGTAGCAAACGGAGTTTCTTTCGGCATCACGTTAAAAGAAAAATCTCCATCTATACCCCACAACACATAAGGAGTAGACAAATCCGTTATATTTGATTCTTTTGAATAAACAAAAGGCTCAAATACATTTGCACTGAATACAGGGATATTACCTTGTGGAGTAATATAGTCTTTTCGTAACAAACGTTTGCCGATAGATAAAGAAAATAGGTTAGTATCGCTCAGCGATACTTCTACACTATTTTTCACTTCGGATTTTTTTTTTACTAGTTCCCTTAAAGGTTCATCAAATTCCAAAAGAGCCGATGCTGCATCTCCTACCATACTGATGTAATCTTCAAGAGTAACTGAATCTATGCTATCTTCAACTCCAAGCTGTATTTTTTCTTCTCTTGTCCACCACCTATCAATAGACCAATGACTACCAGCATAGAACTCGTCAATACTGGCAATTTTACACCTTTTGTCATCGGTTTGGAATTTGGTTTTTGATCCCTTGAACATATTAAAGAGATCGGATGCCACTTCAAGGTCGTTTTGATTAATATCAAAGCGATAGACATCACGAGTTTCACCAATTTCCGAACAAAGATATGTGAAAACAGGAGTAGTTTGTTTTTCAAGCGTCGGAACACCGCCAATTGTCACCGGAGTCTTTTTGGTAAGAGCAAGAATGTAAGTTTTCTTATTAGTAGTAAAGAATGTATTAAGCGGCAATGAAATTACAGCATCAATACAACATTGCTCAAGAATAAAATCACGCAGTTTTTTATCATTGCTACGATTCATTATACCGTCTGGAACAACAATAAATGCCTTGCCTCCAGGTTTAAGAGCTCTAACTATCCATTCCATAAACAGGCCTTCAATGCCCATTGCACTTATGGCAAAATACTTTTTCAATTCTTCCTGCTTAGTAATCTCTTCTTTTAGATTACTACTACCACTCATAACATAGGGTGGGTTTGTCAGAATTAAATCATATTTGTTCTCAATAGGTTTGGCAAGTGTACCCAAAATAGAATTTGTTTGTAAAAGGAATGTATCATTAAAAAGTTGAGCAAATTTCTGTGTCATATCAGGATTTTCGCGAATCATTCCCGACATATAAATCAACATATTTGCTTTTGCTAAGATTATTGTTTTCTGTTCATCTCTGTCAAATCCTTTATCAAAACCATATAATGTTATTTGCGGTTTCAGCTCTCCATCTTCAACTTTATAATATTTATGTAGGTCATGTAGAATAGGTTCAAGCAAAAACTTGCCTACGCCACAAGCTGGGTCACATATTTCCATTCCAGGTAAAATATCAACCATATTAACAATAGCACGTACGACCTTTAGAGGAGTGAAATACTGTCCCCAGTTCTTTTTACTGATGGACTCCTTTAAGAACGTTTCAAACAATTTACTCTTGAAATCATAGTCAATGTTTTCAAGGGTTCCAAATTCATTAAAGCGCTTTAATATTTTATGGAATACTGTCGCATAACCCGAAACGGCTTTATCATCCTTTGAAACAAAGATTGTACCATTAATGATAGTCGTTTTATCCTTGGGATTGCCAGGGAAGAGTTCTTTGATTTTTATACGGACTGTTGAAGCGTAGTATTCAAGAACCTCATTTTCGTTATTCCCAGAATATCTTCCTAACAAATCATAGAAAGAATACATTCCCTTCAGAACACCAAGGTCGCTTAAATATTTAAAAATAAAAATCTCCACAAAAGTGTAAAGGCAGTTTTCTGGCGTCGCGCCAGAAACGGCCCATAAATCTTGCCATACTTTTTCAGCAAGAGGAAGGGGATCAACTGTCGCTGCCTCTTTTAATTGATCGCTTGACGCACTAACAGAAGCCCTAATTTTATTAATCAAAGTAATACAATCAGTGCTATGCTTGTCAAAATTAAAAGTAATTTTACTTCCGTCTTCCTGTAATATTTCGTTGCCGGTTAACGGATTAATCCAGAAAGATTTTTTACCGTCGGTTACAATGTAGACCTTAGCCTGTAACACCTGAGCAGTGCCCAATTCTTGAGCAATTGCTTTATCAATCTGTTTCTGTGTACGTAACTCCGAAGGCTTCTTATATTCAATAGCTGCGATTACTAACGGTTTTTTTACAATTAACGCATCAGGCTTTTTGCCTTCATATTCATCATAATCACGATCTGGAATTATTTTAGCACCTTTGAGTGCTTTTAGCGAAGTTGCACCAATGTTATAAAAATTCCAATCACCCATCTTTTCAGGAGCGTCTACCAAATTTCTTTGAATCAATTCTTCACTCATTGACAGCCACTCCTTTCGTACTATTTGTGTGCGTTTTTAAATACTCATCGATGTCGGATTTTCTAATACGCCAAGAACGATCGCCAACTTTAGAAGCGATCAGCTTATTGGAGTTTATTAATCGCCTTACTGTTTTGTCACAAACCTGCAAATAATGTGCCGCTTGCACAACTGTAAATATTTCGTCAGCCATACGAATATCACCTCATTGTTTATTATAACTCATCTTCTTGCTTTTTGCAAGGCTTTTGCGTGAATTTATAAGATTTTTTTGGACTTAATTGGACATTATGGGACAGATATAAAAAGGAGGATGTAAAACATCCCCCTTTTAGTGCTTGTTTTATTAAGCTGATACTTCCTCGTAATCATCCTCATATATCATACCGATTTCATCTGTATAGCTTTTTTCAAGAAACGGTGCTTTCATTCGTATTTCAAGGCTGAGTCCGTACTCATCCTCGTGAATTATAATCTTTTCTAACAGCAGGCACAGATTCGTGTGGCTCAGTTCCTTTTCGCTTAATATCTTATCAAGTAGATTTGCATTTTCGAGCATTGCCTTTTTTCTCTCTTTGATAGTTTTATCGATATTCTCTATCTTTGCAATCTCATTTTTGAAGCCTTCGATTTCTCTGTTTCGCTTTTCTATCATTCTTTCATATCTTTCGGCATTATCCCTGTCCTTGATTTTCTCCATCAGGATTTGTTCAATCTCAAGCTCGGTGATATTTATACTGTCATTAAGTCTTTTTATCTTTTTGGTCACATTGTTTTTCTGTGACATCCATGACCGTATATCACTTTCGATTTGCTTTGAGCATTCGGAGAGTCCGTCTCTCATTACGGCAAGTTGCTTGTAAATCTGTTCATCAAGCACCGATTCGTTAATTCTGTGAGAGGAACATACCATATGAGTGTGTCTGTGATAACCGTTACACACATATTCAATTCTGTCCGGCTTATCCTTAGTTTTTCTCCTTTTTGCCGTGAATGTACTTCCGCAGTCTCCACATTTGAGGAGAGAAGCATATCTGTGACAAGTCTGATTGCTTTGCGATTTCACTTTGCCCTCTGAATTTATCCGTATAATCTCCTGTACCTTGTCCCAAATTTCTCTTGGGATAATTGCAGGAACAGCATCCTTATGTATGAATTGCTCCTCTTTAGGCACCTTTATCTGCTTCTTGGTTATTCTACTTCGCTCCCTTTGATGATTTACCAAATCTCCGCAGTAGAAGGGATTAGTGAGAATTCTTCGCACTATGGAATATGTCCATAGATATTCAAAGGCTGCTTTTGGTTTGTTCTCACCAAGGCTTTTTCCTTTTAACTTTAGTTCATAGTAGGCTGGTGTTTTAACACCTTCTTGATTTAATATTTTTGCTATTGTTTCAGTACCATGACCATCTAAGAATAGCTTATATATTCTTCTGATAATATCTGCCGTTTCCTCGCATATCTCAACTTTTTTGGTATATCTGTCCTTTAGGTATCCCATCGGTACATTGATAACAATTCCTTCAAATTCTTGCTTATGCCTTAATGCTGATAGAATTTTTACGATTAACTCCTGCACATAACTATCGTTTATCAATCCTTTGAAGCCTATCATTAAATCATCGTTTCTGTTAAAGGAGTCAATACCTTCCGTTACAGATACTATCCTTACATTTCGCTCTTTCATATCCTTTACGATGAGAAGCGTATAGAATCTATCACGGCTCAATCTTGATAAGTCTTTTACATAAACCGTATCAATCATTTTACCATCTGCCAGTTCATACATTCGTTTGATGCCAGGGCGGTCAAAAAGAGTTCCGCTTATGTTATTCTCTAAAACTTCATCTACAATCGTATCTCCGACCTTATGTACATATTCTCTTACTAAGTCTCTTTGTATATGTAGAGATTCGTGTTCTTCGTCTTCGTCTCGTGATTTTCTGCATAGTATAAATCCTGCCATTTGTTTTCACCTCCGTTTTATTTGTGAGGGAACCGAAAGGGTTATTTCCAGCTCCCTTTTCAGCAACATACAATACCACAAAGAAGTTAATATATCCAGCTAAAAATCTAACCAAAGTTACGCTGAATTTTCGTGCAATTCATCCTCGGCTAATATCATATTTTCAGTCAGATATTCTTGTGCTACCGCCCGAAGAAAATTCATATAATCTTCTTCGGTTCCAACGCATTTAACGCTGACCGTATAAACATAAAGTTCTTTTTCTTTTCTTGCCATTTTAACCGCACACCTCACATTCCCATCATGAAATCGATATATTCTTCATCCTCGATTTCGTCTTCTAACATTTCATCGATTTCCTCTTGCTCACGGATAAGCTCTTCGTCAGGTTCATCCTTACTTACGAGGGCAGATACAATTCCGGCAGCTATTCCAATGGCTGCACCCAAGTTTCCGCCTGCCATTTTGGCTTCCTGTTCCTTTTTCCGTTCTTCCTCATCATCGCTTCCAGAGTCTATCATGTCAGCAATTGCTGCAGCACCATGAAGAGCAGTGCTGACAATCCCACCTAAATTATCCTGACTTTGATAATTAGTTTCTGCATATGATTCCTCAGCTTTTCTCTCAAAGTTATTATTATTGATATCTTCTGATTCATCGTCAGGGATATCTCCGTAGTAAATACTTCTTTCTTTTTCCCATCCTGTTACATCCTCTATAGCGGATTCTTTCTTTGTTTCAGGTTTAGGTTCGTCCCCGAAGATAATCCATCTGTCATCTTTAATAGGCTTTTGAGAAACGGTCTTTTCTATATGCGGTTGTTCGGATAATTGTTCCCTGAGTTTGAACTCGTTTTCCAAGTTCTCCTTCAAATATTTTTGTTCGTGTAATTTGAAGTCTCTGCACTTCATTCCGTTGGGACAAATAAATGTAATTGATTTTCTTGCATCTGTCCAAATCATATCGTAACCGCGCCGCTTCATTTCCTGCACGAAATCTTTACGGGTTCCGCTTTTTCTCATAGCTTGATTAATATTCTGCATCAGTACCGCTTTCCAACTGTTACCTCGTTGTGCTGCTCTGTACTCTCCTCGAGGGATATAGCTTGTACGCTTTTGAGGATTTTTTATAATCGAGTATCCGTGACTCATACAAATCCTGTCGCTTTTCTCTCTGAGATGCTGTAGTGTGTGAGTGTCTTGTCTGAGCTTATACCCGGTCTCAAAGCTTACAGAGTTTATAACAAAGTGTGAGTGAGGGTTCTTTGTATCAAGATGTGTTGCTACCAATATTTCATGTCCCGGCCAAGCTTCTGCTGCAAACTCCCTTGCAATTTCATGTGCCTTATCATGTGAGATTCCTTCTTTGTAAGAGAACGATTGCACGTAGTGGTAATAATATGTACCTTCCAATTTGTCATAAGCCGCTTTGGTAGTCATAAATTCACGGAAGGCATTTTCACCGTTACAATTGATTCCGCTGACAATTCTTCTGCCTGATTGTATATCCCGAACCTTGTCCTCTCTCTTGCAATAATTTATTACTCCGTACATCGCAGCAGGTGACTGCTTTTTTACTTTCACATAAGTTACTGTTGCCATTATTTTCGCCTCGCAATCTTGCATAAATTATCGTTCATTATTTCGAGTTCTTTTCTAATACCTTCAAAGTTTTCTCTCTGATAGATGTTCATATTTGCCCTCGTAGCAATTTGATTTATGTTGTTACCGATTCTTCTTAATTCTATAAGATGCGGTTGAACATTCTCGGGAACAACTATCGGTACCAGTTTAGAAAGCTCTACTATGTAGTCTGTTAAACTCAAGTTAGCTTTCTTTGCCATATCAACTATATGAGCTTTTTCTTCTTCAGTAAGTCTTACTGTAAGAGTTACATTTCGTCTTCTGTTTACTTTCATAAATATCATCCTTCCTAATTAATTTTTAAGTGGGTCCGGGCTACCGCCCGAGTTTTCGCACGCCATCGGCGAGGCGAAACGGGCGGCAGGATAGCCGGACGCTCTGCTTGCCCCCTCTTAAAAGAGGGGATTAAAATTCTCCCTCGGCGTCATCTCTTAACACAGTTTCTTCACTCACAGGGTCAGTAGGGACGGTTATTGGGATACCAAGATTTCCGTCACTTGTGGCACTGTTTAGGTAGATAAGTCTCTTCCCATTGCTCCGTTTAGACTTATATCTAATCCCAAACTCTTCGAGTTCCGGGATGTTTTGATTGAGTCTTTTTGACAGAACTATGGGTGAGATTTCTTCCTCAGTGTATGCAGATAGTCGTTCTGCAAGCTCAGCAGGTGTTCCTGAAAAACTTTTTTCATTCTTCAAAAATTTAACCACCGTTGCGGTAATGTCTTCGAGAAGTATTTCAGGAGTTTCATAGCTGTCGGCAATCACATCCCATATCTTACTCGTGCGATTGAAATTCAATTCCATGCTTCTGTCCTCAATGTCTCTTCCGGTACAGAAAAACTTTGCTCTTGTACCTTCTCTTTTTGGCCTATCGAGAACAAAGTTTGAGTCAGCACCGCCTGTAATTCCTGTAGTGCCTGACACCCTATTCATCGGGTCATCGTCTTTTTGTTTTCTCAAATGATGGATAAGCACGATGGCAATTTTCAATTTGTCAGCGATGCTTTTGAGAAAACTTATGTCACGATAATCACTTGCATATGCGTTATCATTTGATATGGTGCGTATCTTCTGAAAGGTATCTATTACAACTAATTTCGTGTTGGGATGTTCTTTACAGAAATTTTCAATCTGTTCTTCAATTCCGTAACCAATACTCTCTGCCATAGTAGCGAAGTGAATGTCGGGCGGTGCATCATCTGTCAGGTCAAACAGTCTGCTTTGTATTCTCGCAAAGCTATCTTCCAAACAGAGATACAATGTTGTTCCTTGCTTGGTTTCAAAATTCCAAAACTTTTCTCCTGTTGCTACTTTTAAACAGAGAAGAAGTGCTAACCAAGACTTACCTATCTTTGGTTTTCCTGATAAAATATGTAATCCTTGTGATATTAAACCATCTACTACAAATTCTATCGGGGGTATGTATGTGTTCATTAATGTTTCGCCGTTAACTGTTTTTAAGGTCTTCATAAAGTTCATTCCTCCTTATATATTTATTTTTGAAAATTGACCTGTTAAGTTTTAAATGATTTTTGTAATCACCACCTTTCGTTTTTGTATTACCGGCAAATTCATTATAGACTTTTTGCAAAAAGTATGGTATCATTATTGTAATGAATGAAAGTAATAAAAGTTTTATTTATTATATTTACTTTGAAAGGCAGGTGTTATAATGTCTGTTTCAAATTTTAGGAATGTAAAAATAAATTATATTTATATGGAATGTCCGAAAAAAGAATATTATTTCGTATCAAATTTAACCGATTCTCATGAGTATGAGTACATAAAACCTATAGGAGAATTCCTTGTTGAGTTCTTAAATGCAGATTTAGACGGGTATCAAGAAGGACTAAAATGTTTACATGATTTGGTTTATGAATCGGAAATAACCAATCCTATATATGCAGTTATCCCATTTGTAAATTTTATGGGTTTATATGAAGAACGCTGCGGTGTTATATTTAGCAACTATGTTGTAAGACCGATTTTTACATCTATTGAGAATTTAACAAACGAATACGAAAAATATCCCCATATACACATTCCGAAGAAGGTATATAGGGAGTGGTATAGCTGGCTCAATGAATATCTCAAGCTTCATAAGCGATACAAAAAATTCATTGACTATATATTCAATTTAAAGCGAAACCGATTTGAAGATTTAAACAAGGCAATTTTGAAAGCATATAACGATTTCCCTGACATAAGCAGAACAAATCTTTCTCGCACCTTGACATCGGCACCCATAAAGGATGGCAAGTTCGATTTGGATTATATAATGGGA
>JAFQBK010000012.1 GCA_017399695.1 Clostridia bacterium
CAGTTTTGGGTTAGAGATTTTTCGTTTTAAGACAAGACATAAAAAATCCCGTAATACTGTCGTATTTCGGGATTTTTTTGCGCGGGATTAACGGAAAATAACAAGCCAAAACCGATTCATCCCTAAGCGAGGACGCCCTTTCTCGGGCTCTTTTATTTTTTGATTAACCTTCGTAAACGAGGTTGTTCGCAATCATTTCGTCAACATTTTCTGCATTCCACCATGCACCGGAGATATCAACCTTCTTGGTGATTTCCTTTGCTTCTACAGCGAATACAGCCTGCTCAACTGCCTGATAACCAATCTGGAAGGAATCCTGTGCAACAGAACCAACGAGCTTCGGACCTGTGGTGGACTTCATCCATTCAATCTGCTTGGTACCTGCATCATAGCCTGCGAATTTGATTCCGTCATATTTCGCACCTGCAGCTGCGATTGCATCGTAAACCTGCTTAACAACACCTTCGTTGGTCATGAATATTGCGTTAGCTTTCTTCTCAGCCAGAGCTTCCAATGCGGTTTTGTAAGCATTGTCAGCATCGCCCGGTTTGATTTCGTGTTCGATGGTGTATTTGCCCTTGGTAGCAGCGTCAGCATCTGCGAGTTCTTTGAACTTGTCGATAAAGCCGCCTGCTCTGTCGATACCCGTCTGGGTTTCGTCGTGCTGGATAACACCTACAACATACTTATCAGCTGCTGCGATGTCGTCTTTGAGTGCTTCAAAGAATTTTTCTGCAACGAGGCCTGCTGCTAAGTAGTTGCTGGTTGCAACAGAAGAAACAATCGGGTTTTTGTTTGCTGCATCCAGTGCTTCAATATCTTTTGCCCAGATACCGCTGTCAAACTGAACTACCGGAATGTTTGCATCTTTTGCCTGGGAAAGCATATCTACAAAGCCTTCACCGATGGTACCGAGTACGATAGCAGATGCGTTGTTGGAAAGTGCGGTCTGAACCATTTCCATCTGAGACGGAAGGTCTTTTGCGGACTCACTTGCAGGACCGCGGAACGTAATGTTATAGCCATATTTTGCGCCTGCTGCTTCTGCGCCGGCTTTAACCGACTGCCAGAATGCGTGGGATTCACCCTTTGCAATCACTGCGATGGTTTTGCCATTGGTCTCTGTAGTGGTTGCACAGCCTGCAAAAACTGCGACTGCCAAAACAGCTACCATAAGTAACGCGAATAGTCTTTTCATAGTAATTTCCTCCTTATTATTAGCTTTTGAATCAAAAGCTATGATACAAATTAATTAGCAACCTGGTCTTCTCCCGCTTTTTTAGCGAGACGCTTTTTCTTTTTGGCACTGTCAAGCTTGACTTTGCCTGCATTTTTGTTCTTGATAACGTCCATCAGAACAGCTACAACAACGATAATACCTGTTAAAACATAGGTGACATAAGTAGAGTTCACATTTAAGTTAAATCTTGCCAGTACGAAGTTTAAACCGCTTCGGATAACAACCAGCATGATCGCACCGATGACAGAACCTGCAATCGAAGCAACGCCGCCTGCCGCACTCGTTCCGCCGATGTATACGCCGGCAATCGCGTCTAGCTCCATACCGTTACCGGTTGCCGTTGCAACCGTTGCAAAGGAAGCTGACCAGAAAATTGCCGCAATACCGGTAGAAATACCTGCGATGGTATACGCGATAATCTTATACTTATCCGTGTTGATACCGGAAAGTCTCGTTGCTTCTTCATTACTGCCAATCGAAAGAATGTAGCGACCGATTTTACATTTATACATAAGATACATACAAATTGCCGCAAACAAAACGACCCAGATAAGACCAACCGGGATTCCGTTGTAGTTGGAAAATACCTTATTAAACCAGGTACCATTCGGGAAAAAGATGTTTGGAATCGAAACGATAATAGCACTTAAGCCTCTGCCAAACATCATCGTACCAAGGGTTGCAATAAATGCCGGAATTTTGAGCTTTGCAACCAAAAGACCGTTGATAAAGCCAACCAGTGCACCGATGGCAATCATCACCGGAATCGTATACTCCAGCGGCATTCCTGCCATATAAAGCTTACCTGCGATAACCGCCGCCGCAATACAAGTGGTACCGATAGAAAGGTCAATACCGCCTGTTGCGATAACAAAGGTAACACCAAGACCCATAATTGCGTACGGAGCAAGAGACTGCGCCATACTGACAATATTGAACGGGCTTAAGAAATTCGGGTTAAGAGCAGCAAAAATCAGCACCAAAACCGCAAGAGCAATGATAATGATAAAGTTCTGCTTACCTTTGACTGCGATAAAGTTTGCCGCATTTTTGCCGATATTTTTGAAATTGAATTTATCACTCATAGCATTATTCCTCTCTCATTGTGGCATATGCCATAATTTTTTCCTGAGTTGCATCCTTGATATCCAGTGTTCCGGTAATCCGGCCCTCACACATCACAACAACCCGGTCGCTTAATCTCTGTACCTCCGAAAGCTCGGAAGAAATCATAATGATTGACTTGCCCTGCGACGCAAGCTCTTCCATCAGCGTATACATTTCGCTTTTTGCGCCGATATCAATGCCGCGTGTCGGTTCGTCAAAAATAAAGATATCAGAGTTTTTCAAAAGCCAACGTGCGATAATAACCTTCTGCTGATTTCCGCCCGAAAGGTTTCTGAGCAACTGCTGCATCGACGGCGTTTTTGTCTTCAGTTTCGCATTTTCACGCTCGGCATCCTTTGTAATTTTAGAATCGTTAATCCAACCGGCGATAATATAATCGTCAAGGTTACTCAAAACAGAGTTTTCTGCTACCGATTTATCCAACAAAAGTCCGTATCTCTTTCTGTCCTCGGAAAGGTAACAGATGCCGTTCTTTACTGCTTCCTCCGGCGATTTAATGTTGACCTTTTTGCCGTTTATGTAAATCTCACCGCTATCAAAGCCGTCCGCACCGTAGATAGCTCTTGCAACCTCTGTTCTTCCCGAACCCATAAGTCCTGAAAAACCGAGAATTTCTCCTTTGCGGAGCTGGAAGCTGACATCCTTGATTTCTTTGCCGCGGTTTAATCCCTTAACCTCTAAAACGACTTCGGCATCCTCCGGCACATTACTTGCCTCTTTTTTATCACCAAAGATAACACGGCCGACCATCATTTTTACAATCTCATCCTTCGTGGTATCCTTCGTAATCAGCGTACCGACATACTCGCCGTCACGCATAACCGTAATTCTGTCCGAAATGCGATTGATTTCGTCCATACGGTGAGAGATATATATCATACCTATGCCTTTTGCTCTTAAGTCATTCATAATCTTAAACAGTTCTTCCACCTCAACCTGGGTCAAAGCTGCCGTCGGCTCATCCAGAATCAATATCTTGGAGTTTCTGGAGATTGCCTTTGCGATTTCAACCATCTGCTGCTTACCAACGGTTAAAGTACCCAAAATAGCCGAAGGGTCAATCTTTACACCGATGCGGTCAAACAGTTCCTTCGCGTCCTTTTCCATTTGCCTATCATCAATATAAACGCCCTTTTTCATTGGCTCTCTTCCAATATAAATATTCTGCGCAACGGTCAAATGATTCATCATGTTCAGTTCCTGATGTATAATACTAATGCCAGCGTCCTGCGACTCTTTAATTGTATTAAAATTTACCGGCTCACCAAACAGTATCACATCGCCTTCGTCCCGCTTATAGATTCCGCACAGCACTTTCATAAGCGTAGATTTGCCTGCACCGTTTTCACCCATTAGAGCGTGCACTTCGCCTGCGCGAAGTTCCATATTGGCGGATTTTAAAGCATGAACTCCTGAAAATCGTTTATCGATATTCTTCATTTCAAGAATTACTTCGCTCATATTCCCTCCCCTTTCTTTTATTATAGATTCTATTATACTTACACTAAAATAATAACACATTGTCTAAAATTAGTCAATGTGTTATTTGTATATTTTTTATAAAATTTAATTAAATTTTTTTTATTTTTTATCAAATATTACTTAATATTGCTGTTTTCCAGCCCTTTGACGCCATATCGCAGAAAAGAAACAACAACCGAAATCATATTAAAGGTTTCGCAAATAATTCCGCCAAGACTGAAATTAATGCAATTGTGTACAATCCAT
The DNA here is from genome assembly GCA_017399695.1 of Clostridia bacterium. Classification (GTDB taxonomy): domain Bacteria; phylum Bacillota; class Clostridia; order UBA1381; family UBA9506; genus RGIG1666. The sequence goes on from JAFQBK010000012.1 coordinate 4,097, forward strand.
GCCGGCGACATCATGAAAAATTGGAAAATACGGATGTGTTTTCCATTGCCCAGCCACATTAAAACGGTCATTGCAAGAAGTGTCACATAAGGAAGCGCTGCGATAAAGATACCAAACCAATCGCCCCAGGTAAGATACACTGAAAATGCGAAACACACCGTATAAAGTATTTCTGTCAGCGTAAGCTTCCACGCTCTTTTGGCATTTTGGGAAAAGAGCACACCTCGCACCAGATTTGTCAGGTTAAATAGTGCGCCTGCGTATGCATCAATCAACAGAAAGTTAACGACGAACATCAGACTACCAATGCCCTGCATTAGAAAAAAATTTCTATTCTTTTTACACTGGAACGAATAAACGATAATAATAAAACCAAAAATTCCAAAAACCTGTGATATGATTTCTTTTAATTCCATAACATCCTCCTAAACAAGTTACTTGCGCATTTTATAAGTCAACACCCAGGAAGTTTTTTGCCAAAATACCGACAAAGAACGACAGAACCGCTACACTGATACTGATGAGAGACATTTCCAAAAATCTCGGTCTGAACTTTTCACCTTTGGCTACAGAAATATAGTATGTAAAGCCTGCGATAATGAAAACTACCACCGCAATCATGATAAACAGCGCCGTCATATACCGGCTATTGTCCATTAAAAGATACGGCAAAACCAAAAGCGCAACCGTAATCAGATAGGCAATTCCGGTATAGCAGCAGGACTTAAACGCATCCGTTCTGCCCTCACTTTTCGCCGAAAGGAATTCACTCGATGCCATCGAAAAAGTAGCCGAAATGCCCATAATTAAACCGGAAAGAGCAATCAGGCGCGTGTTTTGCATTGCAAAGGTAAAACCTGCCAAAGAGCCTGTCAACTCAACCAAGGCATCGTTCATACCCAAAACCATACTGCCGACATACTGCAGACGCTCCTCGTCAAGCATCGAAAGCAGTGCTGCCTCGTGCTCTGCCTCCTGCTCTTTGATATGCGCGCTTTCCTCTACCTCCTGCGCTAGTATTTCATACTCTTTCTGCGAGCTTTCCTCCCCGTTTTCCATCAGCTTTACCGCAAAGGTAAACCCGAGAATACGGGCAAGCCACTTATATTTGAAAATCTTTCTCTTCTGCGGCTTCATTTCGATACCCGTATAATTTTTCCAGATTTCGTAATGCGCTTTTTCCTCTGCCGCAAGGCGAAGAAGTGTCGTCTTGTTCTCTTCTCCCTTGGCAAATTTCGCGATTTCTGCATAAATCACGCTCTCCGTCAGTTCGCTCTGCTGCATCTTCTTAATAATCGACAGTGCTTTTTTGGATAACTCTTTTGTCACAATCTCACCTCATAAATTCATATTGCTATGGCTATCATATTTGTTAGTTGCATTTCCAATTTTAATCCACCTATACTCAATACAAATTGATTCTACCACAAATCTCTGAATATTTCAATGATGCACCGCCGCAAGCAAACATCATTCAAAAAGACCGCATTTGCCCGATAGACAAATACGGTCTTTTGGTTGGCGCGCCCGACAGGATTCGAACCTGCGACCTTGTGAGTCGGAGTCACACGCGCTATCCAGCTGCGCTACGGGCGCCTATCAAGTGGAATCGAAAGACTACTCTTTCGATCCCATTTCTTCTTTGGTTAATTTATATGCCAGAGTCATTAAGCTGTCTGTTAAGTGAACATTTTCGACAGCTACGTGCTCCGGTACATCAATATCAGTATACGAAAAATTCCAAAGTCCTTTGATTCCAAGTGCGACCAAGCGGTCTGCCACTTCTTTGACGCTGCTCTTCGGCACAGCCAAAATTGCAATATCCGCTCCCTCTTTTTCGAAAAACTCCTCCAAGTGGTCCATAGGCTGAATCGTAAGACCATGGATTTTCTTTCCAATCACTGCTTCATCATTATCAAACAGAGCCATCAGGCGGAAGCCGCGCTTTTCAAAGCCCGCATGATTTGCAAGTGCACGACCTAAGTTGCCGGCACCGACGATCACGGTCTTATAGCCGCGGGACAGACCTAAAATCTCCCCGATTTCATAATACAGATTTTCAATTTTATAGCCGTATCCCTGCTGTCCAAAGCCGCCAAAGCAATTTAAATCCTGACGGATTTGCGATGCCGTAACGCCCATTTTCTCACTTAAGCTCTTGGAGGAAATACGGGTCACGCCCTGCTTTAGGAGCTCGCCCAGATAACGATAGTATCGGGGCAGACGGCGAATGACCACCATGGGTACATTTTTACTGTTTTCACTCTTCATCGGGTACTTCCTTTTCTTTCAAAATTTCTTCAGATTCGATTACAGTTTCTTGATTGTCTCCATGACATACTCTGCAAACTCATCGCCTGTTGCGCCGGTATCGCGACCGGTGATGACAAGTTTCTTCTCTTCATACATACAAATATCAAGCGCACGCTCGAGCTTCTTCGCCTCATCCGCATAACCGATATGTGCCAAAAGCATTACCGCTGCACGAATGATACTGCAGGGGTCAGCGTACTTATCTCTGCCCTCGGCTACCATACGCGGTGCACTGCCGTGGATTGCCTCAAACATTGCATAACGCTTACCGAGGTTTGAGCTTCCTGCGGTGCCTACACCACCCTGGAACTCTGCTGCCTCGTCCGTAATAATATCACCGTAAAGATTCGGCAGTACAACCACCTGGAATCCCGTACGACGTTTTTCATCGACGAGTTTTGCGGTCATAATATCAATATACCAATCGTCAAAATCAATCTCCGGATATTCCTTTGCAACTTCTTTGCAGATGTTTAAGAATTTACCGTCGGTGGTTTTGATAACATTTGCCTTGGTAACTGCGGTTACCCTGGTTTTTCCGTTCTTTTTTGCATACTCAAATGCAGCACGGGCAATACGCTCCGAACCCTCCTGCGTAGTAACCGTAAAGTCAATTGCGAGGTCATCGTTTACGTGAACACCCTGACTTCCGACCGCATACGCGCCCTCCGTGTTTTCACGGAAGAAGGTCCAGTCAATTCCCTGCTCCGGCACTTTCACCGGTCGGACATTGGCAAAGAGGTCGAGCTCTTTTCTCATTGCAACATTGGCGCTTTCAATATTCGGCCACGGGTCACCTGCGCGCGGAGTCGTGGTCGGGCCTTTTAAGATGACGTGGCATTCTTTGAGTTCTGCCAGTACATCCTCCGGAATCGCTTTATTGGCTTTTACGCGGTTTTCGATGGTTAAGCCGTCAATGACGCGAAACTCAACCTTGCCCTTGGCTACTTCGTCTGCAAGCAAAAATTCTAAAATTTTGTGTGCAGATGCGGTAATTGCAGGTCCGATACCGTCGCCGCCGCAAACACCGATAATAATGGTGTCAAGCTTATCATAGTCCAAAAAATCCTTTTGGGTTTTCATCATTTCTACACGCGCCAGCTGTTTCTCTAAGAGCTGCGCGAATTTTTCAGTTGCATTTTTAATCGCTTCGTTCATCGGTTCATTCGTCCTTTCGTCTTTCGGCTTTATGCGTTCATTTTCTTAATGAAATTAATCAAACCGCCTGCGTAAAGCATTTCCTTCTGTCTGTCGGAAACGGTCAGAATCGTTACATATTCTTTCTTCTTCGTCAGATTCTTTACGACGATTTTATCCCCTGCCGCAATCTGGTCAGGTGCATTTTCAATTGTAAGCTCATCCATTAAGTCAATCGTATCGTAATCCGCTTCGTTTTCAAACACGAGCGGCAGAATACCCGAGTTAATCAGGTTTGCCATGTGGATACGGGCAAAGGATTTTGCCAGTACCGCTTTGATTCCCAAATGGAGCGGTGCGAGTGCCGCGTGCTCACGCGACGAGCCCTGACCGTAGTTCGAACCGCCGACGATAAATCCGCCCTTATTTTCCTGCGCACGTTTTGGGAAATCCGGGTCGCACGGGGTCAAACAGAATTCCGACAAATACGGAACATTGGAACGAAACGGCAAAAGCTTTGCATTCGAAGGCATAATGTGGTCGGTGGTGATATTGTCGCCGACTTTAATGAGTGCTTTTCCTTTGACATTGTCCGGCAAATCCGTATTCAGCGGGAACGGTTTAATATTCGGGCCACGAACCACATCAACATCCTCACATTTTTCTGCCGGGTCAGCCACCATATTGTCGTTTGTAAGGAATACCTCCGGCATCTCAACAACCGGTGCATCTCCCCACTCTCTCGGGTCGGTCAAAACGCCGGTAATGGCACTGACTGCCGCGGTTTCAGGGCTGACCAGATAAACCTGCGCCGAAACGGTTCCGCTTCTACCCTCAAAGTTACGGTTAAAGGTACGCAGGGATACTGCATCCGTTTTCGGAGACTGTCCCATGCCGATACACGGACCACAAGAGGACTCTAAAATTCTTGCGCCTGCCGAAACCATATCAGCAAGGGCACCGTTTTGTGCAAGCATTGTAAGCACCTGTTTTGAGCCCGGTGCGATAACCAAGCTTACATCCGGATGAACAGTCTTTCCTTTTAAGATTTTGGCTACTTTCATCATATCTGCATAAGAGGAGTTGGTGCAGCTACCGATCGCTACCTGATCCACCTTGATTTTGCCGATGCTTTTAACCTCTTCTACATTATCAGGACTGTGCGGTTTTGCCGCAAGCGGCTCGAGTGTCGATAAATCAACCGTAATTTCTTCATCATAAGTGCAATCTGCATCAGGAGCAAGCGCAACATAATCACTTTCTCTGCCCTGTGCTTTTAAGAATGCGCGGGTGGTTTCATCACTCGGGAAAATTGATGTAGTTGCACCAAGTTCTGCACCCATATTGGTAATGGTTGCACGTTCCGGAACGGAAAGCGTTTTTACACCCTCGCCAGCATACTCAACGACCTTACCGACGCCGCCTTTGACGCTCAACACGCGCAGAACCTCTAAAATAACGTCTTTTGCCGTTACCCAGGGTTTCAATTTTCCAACCAGGTTTACCTTTAAGACCTTCGGCATCATCAGATAGTATGCGCCGCCACCCATCGCAACAGCAACATCGAGGCCGCCGGCACCGATGGCAAGCATACCGAGACCGCCACCCGTCGGGGTATGGCTGTCAGAGCCTAAAAGCGTCATACCCGGCACGCCGAAACGCTCGAGCTGTACCTGATGGCAGATACCGTTGCCGGGGCGGGAAAAATACACGCCGTGCTTTCCGGTTACTGTCTGGATATATTTGTGGTCGTCCGCATTTTCAAAACCGGACTGAAGCATATTATGGTCGATATATGCGACCGATTTTTTCGTTTTTACGCGATCGATGCCCATTGCCTCAAACTGCAGATAAGCCATCGTTCCCGTCGAATCCTGCGTCAGCGTCTGGTCAATCCGAATCGAAATTTCCGTCCCCGGTATCATCTCTCCGCTGACTAAATGTTCTTTGATAATCTTTTGTGCTAAATTAAGTCCCATACTGATTCCTTCCCGAAAGTACTTGCTACCTTCTCCACTCAAATTAATACACATTATATAATTATATCAAAATTTAACAATTTGTCAAGGATTCCACCGCATAATTCTGCGCTTTTAGAGTAAAAAAACAGGGCGGCAAAACTTACGTTTTGCTGCCCTTGGCTATCATTCGTCTGCTTCTTCCTCTTCTTCGTCCACAAGCGGATATTCCTTGCCGCAGCGGCTGCAGAATGCCGCCTCTTTTTCGCACACCTTACCGCAATCGGGACAAACCTTTTGGTTGGTCAGCGCAGCAAGTCTCGCCTCTCGCGCCTCTAATACCTCATAAAGCTCATCAATCTCCCAGATGATTTCTTCTGCCTCATCCGAAAAATCCTTTTCGTTTTTCTGCGCCTCGTAAACCAGCTTTCCGAGCACGGCAAAATTCGATTTCAGTTCACTTTTCGTATCGCTGATTGCCATCTTTGTTTTCGTAATTTCCAAAAGCTCGCCTGACTTTTTCACTGCGGATGCCGCTGATTTTTTAATATTTGAAAAAATTTCTTCCATACAAAACCCTCCTTACGATATCATTATACCACATTTTTCGTAAATAGAACAGCTTTATTTCATTCTTTTTCCAATGTTTACAATTTATTCATTGACAATCCCTAAGGTTGTGTTACAATAGTTTTAGCACTCAAGCAAAGAGAGTGCTAAAACTATTTCAGGAGGCGCACAAAACGTGGCTAAAAAACAATTTAAGTCGGAATCCAAACGATTGCTCGATTTGATGATTCATTCCATTTATACGCATAAGGAGATTTTTCTTCGTGAGCTGATTTCAAACGCAAGCGATGCGATTGATAAGCTTTACTACCGCGCACTCACCGATGAGAATATGACGTTTCATGCTGCGGATTATTATATCCGTCTTTCGGTCGATAAAGAGGCGCGCACGCTCACGATTACCGATACCGGTATTGGTATGAGCGAAGAAGAGCTTGAGGCAAACCTCGGCACGATTGCGAAAAGCGGTTCGCTTGACTTTAAGCAAAATCACGAAATCACGGAAGATGCCGATATTATCGGTCAGTTTGGCGTTGGTTTTTACTCTGCCTTTATGGTTGCCGAAACCGTGACTGTGACCACGAAGCAGCTCGGTGCTGACAGTGCGTTTTGCTGGGAATCCTCCGGTGCGGACGGCTACACCATAAGCCCTTGTGAAAAGGATTCGCTTGGAACGAAAATCGTATTGAAATTAAAAGCGAATACGGATGAAGAAAACTATGATGAGTTTTTGGAAGAATACCGCCTGCGTGCACTCGTTAAAAAATACTCAGACTATATCCGCTACCCGATTCATATGCTGATGACTAAATCCCGTCCCATCGAAAAAACGGACGAGAATGCGCCGACAGAATATGAGACCTATCAGGAAGATGAAATCTTAAATTCAATGGTGCCTATCTGGCGCAAAAACAAGTCAGAGCTTTCCGAAGAGGAATACAATAATTTCTACAAAGAAAAATTCTATGACTATGAGGACCCGCTGCTCACCATCCACACCAGCGCAGACGGCGTCACCAGCTACAAAGCGCTTTTATACATTCCTGCGCACGCACCCTTTGATTACTACACCAAAGAGTATGAAAAAGGGCTCAAGCTCTATAACAGCGGCGTGATGATTATGGATAACTGCGCAGACCTTTTGCCGGACTCTTTTGGTTTTGTCAAGGGTTTGGTGGACTCTGCTGATTTATCCTTAAATATTTCAAGAGAAATCCTGCAGCACGACCGTCAGCTCAAGGTCATTGCAAACCACCTGCAGAAAAAAATCAAGTCTGAGCTTTTAAATCTCTTGAAAAATGACCGTGAAAAATACGAAAAATTCTATCAGGCGTTTGCCCGTCCGTTAAAGTTCGGTGTTTATAATGAATTCGGCAGAGACAAAGACCTCTTAAAAGACCTCCTGATGTTTGTTTCCTCGAAAGAAAAGACGCTCGTAACGCTTTCCGAGTATGTTTCCCGTATGCCCGAGGAGCAGAAATACATTTACTACGCAAGCGGCGAAAGTGCGGATAAAATTGAAAAGCTTCCGCAAGCGGAGCTTGTACGTGAAAAGGGCTACGAGATTCTCTATTTTACCGAGGATGTAGATGAATTTGCCATTCAGATTCTGCACGAATTTGAAGGCAAGGAATTTAAGTCGGTTTCCTCCGGCGACCTTGGCATTGAAAACGAGGATCAAAAGAAAGAGGAAGAACAGAAAGAAACCGAAAACAAAGAGCTTTTCGTGTTTATGAAAGATGTCTTATCCGGCAAGGTCAAGGACGTCAAAGCCTCCACCCGATTAAAGTCACACCCGATGTGCATCACGAGCGAGGGCGCCATTTCGATTGAAATGGAAAAGGTCTTAAATGCGATGCCGACCGACCACAAAGTGCAGGCAGAGCGCATTTTGGAAATCAATGTGAACCATCCGATTTTTGCAAAGCTTACAAAGATGCTTTCTGAGGATAAGGACAAGCTGAAAAAATATACCGAAGTACTCTACGGCGGGGCACTCTTAATCGAGGGACTCACCCCGGAAGATCCGGTAGAATTTTCAAATCAGATTTGCGATTTGATTGATTAAATTACAAACGGTCTGCGGAATATATCCGCAGACCGTTTTTTGTCATAATGTCATTCCGCTTTGCATATATTGTACCGCTACGGACAAGAACCAAGGAGTGATTTTATGATAAAGAAAATGGTATTTTTAGCGGCAGTGATTGCCGTTTTTATTTCCTGCTCACACGATGCAATCAACTCACTTTCCACCGCATCAAAAGCCGCCCTCACCTTTAACGACTTGTCAGGAGACTTTTCCTGGGCGAAAGAGGCCGTTTCTGTTTTGGCACAAAAAGGCGCAATCAGCGGTATTGATGAACACGTGTTTTCACCGAAAGCAACCATCAGCCGCGAGCAATTCGCCAAAATTTTAGTTACGGCACTGGATTTGGAAGCCCCCGCAGCAAAGGAACAAACCTTTTTGGATGTTCCGTCCAGCCGCTGGTCTTTTTCTTGCGTTGAAGCGGTAAAAGAGTTCTTCCCGAAAGTTATTGACGCTGATGAAACCTTATTTTTACCGGAACGCTCACTTTCCCGCGAAGACGCGGTTTTTGCAGTTGTTTCTGCAATCAAAGCTGAGACTCCCAACCCAGAAAAAACCAATGCCCTGCTTGCCCCGTTTTCCGATGTTCAGGATATCAACCCATCCTATTCCCCACAGATTGCTTTTGCAGTAGAGAAAAAAATACTGTCAGGGAGCGATGGACTCTTAAATCCAAAAGCGACGTTAAGCCGTGCGGAAGCGGCAGTTTTGGTACATCGTGCACTTTTGGTTCGTGATGGAAAAGAGGTAAGCCTAAAATCGAAAACAGCGGGCACGCCCATTGTCGGACAAAGCACTGTAAGCCTTGCCAGTGCCAAACGCTGGGCAGAAGCAAAAGGCGCGCACGAGCGTTTTATTTCTGTTGCTGACCTCTACTGGGAATATGGAGCAAAAACCGGAATCCGCCCGGAAGTGTTATATGCACAAGCCGCAAAGGAAACCAATTACGGAAAATACACGGGAAATGTCATCCCGACCCAAAACAACTGGGCAGGCATTAAAACCAAGGATGCCACCGGCGACAAAACCGAAGACCACGAAAGCTTTTCTAGCCCTGAAGACGGCGTGCGAGCACATTTTAATCACATGGCGGCATATCTCGGAAAAAACCCCATCGGTGACACCCACGACCGTTATGCCGTTGCCGCAAGCGCCACCTGGGCAGGGAGTATTTCCTCCGTCGAGGAGCTCGGCGGTCACTGGGCGCCGGACAAAAACTACGGTTTTGATATTGTAGAAAAGTATATAAAGCCAATGGAAATGATGTAAACACACAAAGGGCTGTGGCAAACTGCCACAGCCCTTTGTTTTATTCCTGCTGTCCTTTTAACATTTCGCTTTGATGCGTTGTAATCAGTGCATCAATGATTTCATCCACGTCGCCATTTAGGATGCTTTCCAAACGATGCAGAGTCAGACCGATTCGATGGTCGGTGACACGTCCCTGCGGGAAGTTATAGGTGCGGATACGCTCACTGCGGTCACCCGTTCCTACCTGGCTTTTTCTCTCCTGCGCAATCTCGTCGTGACGTTGGCTCTCTAAAAGTTCATACAGGCGGGAACGCAGGATTTTCATTCCCTTTTCTTTATTTTTCAGCTGGGATTTTTCATCCTGACATGAGACCACAAGACCTGTCGGCAGATGCGTAATACGTACCGCAGAGTCCGTCGTGTTAACGCACTGTCCGCCCGGACCACCGGCACGGAACACATCGATACGAAGGTCGTTCTGATTGATTTCGACCTCGACCTCCTCCACTTCGGGAAGAACGGCAACCGTTACTGTTGAGGTGTGGATTCTGCCGCCCGACTCGGTAGACGGGATTCTCTGTACACGGTGAACACCGCTTTCAAACTTAAGGCGCGAGTATGCGCCCTGACCCTCGATGCTGAACGAAACTTCCTTAAAGCCGCCAAGTTCCGTGGCGTTGGAGTTCATCACGTCAACCTTCCAGCGCTTGGACTCGGCATACATCGAATACATACGGAACAAATCACCTGCAAAGAGTGCCGCCTCATCACCGCCGGCACCGCCGCGGATTTCCACGATGACGTTTTTATCGTCATTGGGGTCCTTGGGAAGAAGCAGAATTTTAAGCTCATCATTGATTCTTTCCAGACTCTTTTTGCAGTCTGCGATTTCTTCTTCCGCCATTTCGCGAAGTTCTTTGTCGAGACCGCCCTCGGAAAGCATTGCCTCGGAATCTTCTAAATTCTGCATCAGTTTTTTATATTCCCGATATTTTTCCACAATCGGCGTAATATCCGACTGCTCTTTACAAAGCTTTCTGAATTTATCCTGGTCGCTAATGACTTGCGGGTCACTGATTTGCGCCGACAGCTCGTCATAGCGTCCTTCGATAAATGATAATTTTTCAAACATAAAAAGAATTCTCCTCCACCGCTTGTCTGCTTTTTACTATCTTTTTCATTGTAACACAATATTTTATAAATTGCAATTACAACAAAAAACTTTCCTCAGCATTTTTATTTTTTCAAAAAAACTCTTTACAAGTTCCAAAATTTGTAGTAACGTATATAAGTAAGTTTAGAAAATTTCTTCTAATATATTGTGTCGAAAAAAGGAGGCGTGGTTTTGTGACGGAATTAAAGTACTGGCTTTGGCTCTCACTTTCTCTCCACCAAAACAGTCGCAAAATTACAACCCTTTTAGAACGTTTTGATACGCCGCTTGACATATATAATGCAAAGAAAGAAGATTTTTACGGATTTGAAAATCTGACTCCCAGGGATGTCAGACAGTTGGCAAACAAAAATCTTAAGAAAACCGAAACAGTGATGGAAGACTGCCGAAAGCTCGGGATCCGCATTATGACTTTCGATAGTCCATATTACCCGAAACGGCTGGCAAATATTTTTGACCCGCCGTATGTGCTTTATGTCAAAAGCCGTGAGCGTTTGGACTTAAATGAGACGCTCCCGATTGCAGTCATTGGCACACGTAAATCCACACCTTATGGTCGTGCCGTGGCGCGCCAACTGTCCGAAGACCTCGCGCGTGCCGGTGTATTGGTCGTTAGTGGTTTAGCACGCGGAGGCGATGGAGCGGCTCATATGGGTGCCCTGCGCGGCGGCGGAAAGACTGTTGCTGTTTTAGGCTGCGGTCTTGATACCGTTTATCCGCCGGAGCACGATGAGCTATGTCTTGCAGTCGCGGAAAACGGCATGGTGATTTCCGAATATCCACCAGGAACCGCTCCGCTTCAGAAAAACTTTCCCGTTCGCAACCGTATCATCAGCGGTCTTGCTGCAGGAATGGTTGTTACGGAGGCCCCAGGACGTAGCGGCACGCTCATTACAGCAAGCAATGCATTGGAACAGGGACGGGATATATTTGCAGTTCCCGGCAACATCACGGACCCTAACTACGCCGGATGCAATCAATTAATTCAAGAGGGTGCGCATCTCGTGACATCCGCCCTTGACGTTATTTCGGAATACCGCGAGGAATATATTCATATTTTTGAAAAAGCAGTTCAAACTGAACATACAACCGTCACCGAAATCAGTGGCGGAAATAACGTGCCCCGCGAGGAAAACGCAGGCGATACGCCGACTGCCTCCAAGGCACCGAAAATAATTCATGAAATTTATCAGAATTTGCCGGATGAGGAACAGAAAATTCTTGACTGTCTGTCGATTACCCCGACACACGTCGATACCCTCTCCGAAAAAACCGGTCTGCGTCCCGAAGTGCTCAACGCAACGCTGACGATGCTTGAAATGAAGGGACTGATAAAGCAAATCGCCGGACGGCATTTTCTTTTGAATGTATAAGCACACTTTTAAGGAGGAAACCGATGGCTAGCAATTTAGTAATCGTGGAGTCGCCTGCCAAGGCGAAAACCATTAAGCAATATCTCGGAAAATCGTATAACGTAATCGCATCGATGGGTCATGTCAGAGACCTGCCGAAAAGTCAGATGGGTGTAGATATCGAAAAGCATTTTGAGCCAAAATACATTACCATTCGCGGCAAAGGTGATTTGATTGCCAAGCTGAAAAAAGAAGCAAAAACGGCAAAAAAAGTGTATCTCGCAACCGACCCTGACCGTGAGGGTGAGGCAATCAGTTGGCATTTAGCCCAGCTCCTTGAGATTGATGAAAAATCTCCCTGCCGGATTGCCTTTAATGAAATTACCAAATCGGCGGTTCAGACTGCTGTCAAAGATCCGCGCCCGATTAATCTTGATTTGGTTGATGCACAGCAGGCACGCCGTGTGCTTGACCGCGTGGTTGGTTATAAAATCAGCCCTCTGCTTTGGAAAAAAGTAAAGAAGGGCTTGAGCGCCGGTCGTGTGCAGTCGGTAACGACCCGTTTGATTGTTGACCGCGAACGCGAAATCGAAGCCTTCGTTCCGGAAGAATTCTGGAATCTGGATGCGATTCTTTCCAAGCAGTCCAAAAAGGAAGAATTCACGGCAAGCTTCTACGGCAAAAATGGAAAGAAGCAAAAGCTTGCCACAAAAGAAAATGTGGAGCGCATCATCGCTGACATCAGCGGAAAAGATTTTATCGTAAAAGACGTTACTGTCGGAGAGAAAAAACGCTACCCCGCGCCGCCGTTTACCACCAGTACCCTCCAGCAGGAGGCATCCCGTAAGCTGAACTTCACCGCCGCACGCACGATGATGGCGGCACAGCAGTTATACGAAGGTGTCGCTGTAGAGGGACATGGCACAGTTGGTTTGATTACCTATATGAGAACGGATTCCATGCGTATTTCACAGGATGCACTTAAAGATGCGCGTGACTATATCGGAACGAAATACGGAAGCACTTTCCTGCCGCAATCTGCGCGCGTTTACAAGTCAAAGAGCAATGCGCAGGATGCACACGAAGCCATCCGTCCGACCTATGTCGCATTAACGCCGCAGGAGATTAAGTCCTCTTTGACCGGTGATATGTATAAGCTTTACAAGCTGATTTGGGAGCGATTTATTGCCTGCCAGATGCAGAATGCAGTTTATGACACAGTAAATGCCGACATCACTGCAGGAGATTATCTGTTTAAGGCAAGCGGCTCCAAGCTGAAATTCAAAGGGTTTATGGCTCTTTATGTCGAGGGCAGCGATGATGAGGCGGAAGTAAAGGATAAGATGCTTCCCGAGCTCTCTATAGGTGACAAGTTAGACCTGAAAAAGCTCGCACATGAACAGCACTTTACCCAACCGCCGCCGCGCTATACGGAAGCAACACTGGTAAAGGCACTCGAAGAAAAGGGAATCGGACGTCCGAGTACCTATGCTCCCACCATCACAACCATCACCGCACGTGGCTATGTAGCACGCGATAAAAAGCAATTAAAGCCCACCGAGCTCGGCAGTGTGGTTACCGATATTATGACGCAATATTTTACCGATATTGTCGGGGTTGAGTTTACGGCAAATATGGAAAAACAGTTAGACTCCATCGAAGACGGTGCTCTCCCGTGGCAAGACCTGATGGAAAGCTTCTATCAGCCGTTTGCTAAAACCTTAAAGGTGGCAGAGGATGAAATCGGAAAAATCAAGATTGAGGATGAGGTTTCCGATGTTCCTTGTGACAAATGTGGTCGTATGATGGTTTATAAAATGGGACGCTTCGGCAAGTTCCTTGCCTGCCCCGGTTTTCCGGAATGCCGCAATGCGAAACCGATTATCAAGGAAAGTGGTGCACTTTGCCCCTTATGCGGTGGTAAGATTTTAGAGAAAAAATCTAAGCGCGGCAAGCTCTACTACGGTTGTGAGCACAATCCGTCCTGCTCCTTTATGTCCTGGGATGAACCGGAAACAAAGGAAAAATGTCCGAAATGCGGCGGACTGCTCTTAAAGCGAAAAAGCCGCAAGGGAACGACCCTTGTTTGCTGGAAAGAAGATTGTGGTTTTGAAAAGGAACCGAAAAAGAAATAAAATAAAGCGACTGCGAAGGACTCCCTTTGCAGTCGTTTTATTTTGCTAAAATTCCAAAAGCAAAAAGCCGAAGAGTTACTCCTCTTCGGCTTTCATTTATATCTTGTGTAAGTTCATCTTATGTAAGAAATGGATTAGTCCATTCTTCTGCCCTGGCTCAAAAACGGCGGTACATCAATTGCATCCTGACCATTTTCTTTTGCAGCTTCACGCTGTGCGCCAAAGGCCGGGCGACCTGCGCCAAATGCCGGACGGCTTGCGCCAGCCTGAGCGGTGCCTCGGAAAATCGGATTGTTTGCAAACGGGTTGCCTAAACCATTAGCGGAGCCAATTGCACGCAACGGAGCATCCTCAAAACCCGTAGCAATAACAGTAATAACAATCTCATCGTTAAGAGTCTCATCAAGAGCTGCACCAAAGATGATGTTTGCGTTCGGATCAGCAGCCTCGTTAACAAATTCAGCAGCATTGTTGATTTCAAACATACCAAGGTCAGAACCGCCGGTGATGTTAATGAGCACGCCGCGAGCACCTTCGATAGAGGTCTCGAGTAGCGGGCTCTGAATTGCCATACGAACAGCATCCTCTGCGCGGTTTTCTCCGCTTGCACGGCCAACACCCATATGAGCAATACCGGTATCCTTCATAATAGCAACAACGTCAGCAAAGTCCAAGTTAATGTAACCCTGACCGGAAATCAAATTAGAAATACCCTGTACACCCTGACGAAGAACATCGTCAGCCATCTTAAATGCGTCAACAAAGGTTGTATGCTGATTGGAAATCTGAAGCAGTCTGTCATTCGGAACAGTAATCAAAGAGTCAACATGGCTCTTTAATTCTGCAATACCCTCTTCTGCACGAACCATTCTCTGACGGCCCTCAAAAGCAAACGGCTTGGTTACGATACCAACGGTCAAAATTCCCATTTCCTTTGCAATGCTTGCAACAACAGGAGCCGCACCGGTACCGGTACCGCCACCCATACCGCCGGTTACAAATACCATATCTGCACCGGACAGAGCCTGCGTAATTTCATCGCGACTTTCTTCTGCAGCTTTTGCGCCGATTTCCGGGTTCGCACCTGCACCCAAGCCCTTGGTCAGCTTGTCACCAATCTGAATCTTCTGCGAAGCCTGCGAAGACATCAGTGCCTGCTTGTCCGTGTTAACCGAAATAAAGTCTACACCCTTTAAGCCAAAATCAATCATGCGGTTTACCGCATTGTTTCCGCCGCCACCTACACCTACTACTTTAATTTGTGCGACGTTTGCATTTTCAGTGTCAAATTCAAACACCCTAACTCCTCCTCTTTCGTATATAAACAAAATTTTAATATCGACTGAATTCTCCAGTTACCATTATAACATATTACAATTAGGTTACACAAGTGTAAATTTTCAATTACATGAAATTTTTTTGCAAAATTCACATTTCTTTCACAAAAGATGGTATTTATTCCCATTTTATGGTTATTTTTTCAATTTTTCTCTCCATAAATCAATGTAGTAGCGTCTAATTATGGAAAAATTTGTAAAAAGTCGCGTACCAAAAACGATGAGCGCAACCAAATATAAATCCACATCCAGTTTTTTGCCAATAAAAGTAAGCAATGCGGCAAGGATAGAATTTCCAATGAACCCCGACAGAAAAACCTGCATATTAAATGTCTTTTTGGATATGGAAGATAATCCTCCAAAAACGGAGTCAATAGACGCTAAAATAATAATGGCAATATACGGGCTTGCCTGCATCGGCACATGCCACGGACCAATTAAGCCGACAAGAATGCCCACCAATATAAAAATCAACACAATCATTGCGCACCCTCCTTCTCCGCTTCTACTGCCGTAGCGCTTCTAAAATTAAGGGTTCCGCTGTATTTTGGAATCAAAAGCTCCTCTGATTTTGCAATATCAATCTCAAAGCCCCACACGCGCAGTCCGTCAATCACACCGCCGTTTAGGTTGAGAGCCGCCTCTAATTGTTCCGGCTTTCCAATGGCGGAAATCTGATAGGGCGGAGCCATTTTTGTGTCATTTACGAGCACTGTCGGCCCTACACAACGCACTGCACTGGTACTGATAATACGAGAATCGTTAATTGCAATCGCCTCGGCACCCGCCGCAGAAAGCTCATTGATCACGCGGCGAAGGTCCTCATCGTGAATCAAAGTACTGTTGACCTCAATGCCGCTGCCATTCGTTCGGTTTTTCGCGTCATCTAAAGTAACAACCACACCCGGACCCTTGACATCCACGAGTCCTGCCAGGATTTCCGCGCGATTTAACTGTTCTTCCATAAACGCAAGGCCCGACTCACTGCGGTACTGCGCAATACTTGCCTCATATTCGGTAATCTGCGTTTTCAGTTTCTCATTTTCTTCCTGTTGCTTACCCAGCTCCGAAAGCAAATCCTCCATACGCTGATTGCTTTGATTTACCGCCGCATTGTTGATTGTCACGCTGCGGAACTGTATGGTAATTAAAAACGCCAGTATCATAAAAACGATACCCAAACTAATTTGCGCTTTATAATTCTTTTTCAACCAAAAGCACCTCACTATTCCTGTGCATTTTCCTCTTCTTCTACTTCTGTATTTTCCTCGGTTGTTTCAGCGTTTTCCTTCTCTTCCCCTTGCTCGCCCGACGGTTCTTCTTCAGGCTGTATTTCCGGCTCCGGTTTCGGCTCCTCTTTTCCCGTAAACACCTTGGACGGATTGGTCAGGTCAATATAGGTTCCCTCCGAACGATCTACCTGCGGAAGAACGATATCCAGCATCTGCATTTTTCGTTCCATATCCTCAAACTTCGCAAAATTGACGCGGTAGCCGTCCTGATAAGTGACCCAGATATTCGTAATATCAGAAAAATCCATACTGCGGATTTGGGGAAGATGTTCTTTCTTTTTTAAATAGTCGATACAGTTTAGTATTATATCAAATTTTACGTCATCTTGTACAGTTATTTTTTCAGAAATTTTTTCCTCTGTAATATCTGCCCCATAAACGACGGGAAGACCCCATCCGCTGTGGTCTGAAATCTCTTCTAAAACCTTTGCCTTGCCATCTGTTAAAAGATAACCCGTCATGTACGGAAACACGAGCTCGGCGCTGCATTCTGTCACATGGATTTCGAGCGCAGAAGGAAGGTTTCTTTTGATTTCTATGGTGTCAAGATACGCCAGCGGTCGCAAGGTATCTGCTATTTTTCCTTGATTAATTTTGAAAATATTAGTGCCTTCCAAATAGGCAACCCGTTCATATATTTCTTCTGTAGAAACCATTGCGTTACCATGCATTGAAATATTGGTAATATTAAAAATGGGTGAAAACAGGCAAAAGCATAGAAGTCCTGTCGCCAGTAGTAAGCAAAGGACTGCTATGCCTCTTATTTTATTGAATTTGTATCTTTTTTTCTTTTGTGTTTTCGCCATTTCCCTGCCTCCCCCAACTGAAGTCAGTATTCTACTCTCTTTATTTTCGCCCCTAATTGTTCAAACGCCTCCACGAGATGAGCATATCCTCTGTCGATATAACACGGGTTTTCAACCTCGGTGACGCCCTCGGCACAAAGTCCTGCAATCACGAGTGCCGCGCCGCCACGCAGGTCTTTTGCGCTTACGGTCGCGCCGGACAGTTTTTTGACACCCTGCACAATCGCAATCCGTCCATCGACAGTTATGTCAGCGCCCATACGCACCAGTTCTTCCGCCGGTTTAAATCGGCTTTCAAAAATTGTTTCCTTTATAATAGAGGTTCCGTCTGCCACCGCCAGCATCGCCAAAAACAAAGACTGTGCATCGGTGGGAAATCCCGGATACGGCATCGTCGTAATTTCTCTTACCGCCTGGAGCCTTTCCGGAGCACAAAGCGAAACCCAATCTTCGCCCGAAGAAATTTCACAGCCACTTTCACGCAAAACGGAAAGCGTTGCCGATAAATGTTCGGGGACAACCTTTCGTATTTCCACTCTTCCGCCACTTGCTGCTGCACCACATAAATAGGTTGCCGCTACAATTCGGTCAGGCATCACGGTATATTCTGCCGCGTAAAGCTCTTTTACTCCATCAATCGTAATCTGCGAGCTTCCCGCGCCTGAAATCTTTGCACCCATACGGTTCAAAAAGTTTTGTAAATCTAAAATTTCCGGTTCTTTTGCCACGTTTTCAATCACCGTTCTTCCCTCGGTCAGGCAAGCGGCAAGCATAATATTTTCCGTTGCTCCCACGCTGGGGAAAGAAAGATGAATGTTTGCGCCACGCATCTGCGAGCCGTTACAAATGATATAGCCGTGACTTTCGCGGATGGACGCGCCCAATTCACGCAGTGCTTTTATATGCAAATCAATCGGCCTCGGACCCAGCTCACAGCCTCCCGGCGCTGATATCTTCGCCCGCTTGTTGCGCGCTAGGATTGCGCCCATAAACACAATGGATGAACGAAGCTCCCGCATCAGTTTTTCGGGGATATGATTTCCCAAATGGCCCCGGGTATCCACTATGAGTGTATCATCCTCGCGCGTGACTTTTGCACCGAGATAGCGAAGCATCTCTACAGTGATGCTCACATCCTTTAATTTAGGACAATTATGTATGACATGAACACCCTCACTCAAAACTGTTGCCGCCAGGATTGGCAACACGGCATTTTTCGCGCCGTGCACATCCACTGCACCGGCAAGTGGTGTGCCTCCCTCTATCAGTATCCTGCTCATCATACTGCACCTCCGGATATTGTCATTTACATCATCATACAATATCATTCTATGCAGTATGCTCTGTTTGGTTACTTTAGCCGAAAGAGAGCAATCCAAACTCTGATTTTCAGAGGCGGATTTCCGCTTTCGACTTAATCAGCTCGCACACACGCGCTGCAATACGCTTCGCTCCGTCTGTAATGCCGAGTTTCTTTGCGTTTTTGCTCATTTCTTCTCTTTTTTGCTCGTCAGAAAGCAAACCATCGATTTCCTTTTTTAATTTTTCTGCACTGAGTTCTGATTCCGGAATCAAAACTGCTGCACCAGCAGAAGCTAAACTCTTCGCATTATAGGTCTGATGGTCATGTGCCACATTCGGCGACGGAATTAAAATGGACGGTCTGCCAAGAGCCGTAAGCTCACCAATGGTGAGTGCGCCTGCGCGGGCAATCACAACATCTGCCGCCGGCAGAACTTCTTCCATATTATAAATGTAGGGTTCAACACGGATCGAATCGGAAAGCTTTTCCTTGTCTACCTGCCCCATAAATTCATCATAATAACGCTTGCCCGTTGCCGCAAGAACCTGCACTTTGGACGCATCAACGGAATTGATATACTCTGCCACTGCCTGATTGACTGCACGTGCACCCAGGCTTCCGCCGAGTGCGACTACAAAGGGGCGCAAATCAAGTTCTAAGCGCGCTCTTGCCTCTTCATAGCTAATATCAAGCATATTCTCACGCAGAGGGTTACCTGTGAGGAAACATTTTTCTGCGACTTTTGGCTTAAAATATTTCGTTGTGTCTGAAAAACTGATAGCAATCGCATCTACGATAGATGCGGTCAGCTTCACGGTAAAGCCCGGAATAACATTTTGCTCGTGAATGAGCGTGGGAATTCCCAGCTTATGCGCTGCCACCATCACCGGCGCGCAAACATAGCCACTGGTTCCGATAACAATATCAGGCCCGAATTTGCGGATAATTTTTTTTGCATCCGAAACAGCCTTTATAAAGTGATATAACACCTTCACATTTTTGAAAGTAAGTTTTCTGATTAAGCCCTCGACGACCACGGTTTCCATCGGATAACCTGCCTTGGGAACAAGCGTGCTTTCCATACCTGTCGGAGTGCCTACAAACAGAATTTCTGCATTATGGTATTTTTCGAGATGTCCGGCAATAGCGAGTGCCGGATTGATATGCCCTGCCGTACCGCCACCGGAAATGATTGCCTTCAATTCCATCGCCCCATTTCTCTTCACAGATTATATCGATGCTTGCTTTTTATGTTTGGATACATTCATTACGATTCCCATCGCCGCCATTAAAAATACCAGCGAAGAACCGCCCGCACTGAAAAACGGAAGCGGAATACCGGTGGTAGGAATGGACGAGGTTACAACCGCGATATTAAGAACTGTCTGGATACCAACCAACGCCACCACACCGATAACCAAAAGACTGCCGAAGCTGTCCGGCGCATCCATTGCGATTCGGATGCCGCGGTATATCATATACCCAAAGAGTGCCAAAATTGCCACCGCACCGATGAGTCCCATTTCTTCACAGATAATAGAAAAAATAAAGTCGTTCTGTGGCTCGGATACATACATAAATTTCTGTCTGGAATTACCGAAGCCCACGCCGAACAAGCCGCCGGAACCGATTGCATAAAGTGACTGGATGATCTGCCAGCCATCACCCAAACGATCCTTAAAAGGGTCGGTAAAGGTAATCAGTCGCTGCAGGCGGTAAGGCTCAAAGATTGCCATCCATACGCCAACCGGGATGACCGGCAGAGCCGCAATCGCAAAGTAGCGCACGCGCGCACCTGCAACCAGCATCATAACAACCGAAGTCAGACCGATGATGATACAAACACTAAAATGCGGTTCGAGCAAAAGAAGCACAACAAAAAAGCCGAGCACTGCCCAATAACGCACCAAATAACGAAACTCTTTAATTTTTCCTTTGATGGTAGACATCGAATATGCGAAGTAGATAATTAATCCGATTTTTGCAAGCTCCGACGGCTGAAAGCTGATGCTTCCAAAGCCAAGCCAGCGTTTCGCGCCCTTATTCGATATGCCGGCAACCAAGACCGCCAAAAGCAGGAGCACGCAAACAACAAGAATCGGAACGGCATATTTTTTATACTTATGATAATCAAATTTAGCAGTAACAATCATCGCTCCAACGCCGATGACCGCCCATAAAAACTGTTTTTGGATAAAGTAAAAGCCGTTACCGAACTGATAATATGCCGAAGGATAGCTCGCGGAAAAGACCATAATGAGGCCCAGCACCAAAAGCAGCATCACGCTGACCAAAAAGCCGAAATCCACCGTACCCATATGGGCACCGGTTGCCTGGCATACAGAATCGCGTGATCGTTTTTTAGGAACCGTTTTATCGGGCGCTTTTCTTTGCTTCTCTGTATGTGTCACGGTCTTTCACCTCTACCTTTCCTCTAAAATTACGAAAGTACACCACTAATTCCGGCATACGCCAGAATGCAAAGAACAAGGGTTACACCTGAAAATAACAGTACAATCTTAACCTCGTTCATGCCGCACATTTCAAAATGATGATGAATCGGACTCATCTTAAAGATTCGTTTCCCCGTCAGCTTAAAGGATGCCACCTGCAGAATCACCGACAAGGTTTCCATCAGGTACACAAAGCCGATAATGATTAAAATCAGCGGCAGACGAAGCGCAATCGCTGCGATCGCCGTAGCTCCACCCAAAAACAAGGAGCCGGTATCGCCCATAAACACCTTTGCCGGATGTGCGTTAAATACCAAAAATGCAAGGCAGCTTGCGCTGACTGAACCGATAAAAACAGCAACCGCGATTTCGTTCATATAAAATGCAACAACAGTTAAAAACAGAGACACAATCAAGGTCACCGTTGCTGCAAGACCGTCTAAACCGTCGGTAAGATTCACGCTGTTTGTCATTGCAAGCAAGACAAAAATTACAAAAGGAATGATGAAAAGTCCGATGTCAACACTAAAGTCCAAGAACGGAATAATAATTTCTCCGCCCAAATAACCCATATAACTGAGCAAAACGGTAATTACGACACTGACTAAAATTTGTGCGGAAAACTTTTGTTTTGCAGATAATCCAAGATTGCGTTTCATCACAACCTTGATAAAATCATCAACAAAACCAATCACGCCAAATAAAACCGCACAGGCAAGCAGAATTAAAATTTCATAATTCTGCATTTCGGGAAAATAGCCAAACCAAAGCGTTGCCACCACGACGGAAATAATCATCGTAATACCGCCCATCGTCGGTGTGCCGCTTTTTTTCTGATGCCAGCTCGGCCCCTCCTCACGAATACTCTGACCGAATTTTAAGCGTCTTAAAAACGGAATCAGAATCGGCGTAAGCACGAGGCAGATAAGCGCTGAAAGCGAAACGCTACTTAAAATCATTTCCATCTTCTTTCCCACTCCTTATCCAGAATATCGTATCATAAAATTAGCATTCTTTTTGCAAAAACTCTGTCACTCGTTCAAGCTCCATCACGCGCGATGCTTTTACCAGCACATGGCAATCCGGAACAATGCTTTCTCTTAATGCCTCATATATTTCTGAAACATCTTCTGCGCTTTTGACCTGCTCGGGCATAAGTCCTAAGGAAAGTGCAGCAAGCGCAATTTCTTTTGCTTCTTTACCAATGGTAAAGAGCATATCTACGCCCTCGCTTGCTACCGTCTCTCCCACAAGTTTATGCGCTGTTTTCGAAAACTCGCCCATACACGCCATATCACCGAGCACCGCAATCTTTTTGCCCTTGGTTTTGCCAAGTACAGAAAGCGCGGCGTTCATCGAATCCGGCGCGGCATTGTAGCAGTCATTGATAATTGTATAGCCGTTATGACGGATGTAATCCATTCGCATTTTGGTCGCTTTGAGTTCTTTGAGTGCGAGAAGAATTTCTTTTTCAGGAACTCCCAGCACAAAGCCTGTCGCAATCGCAAAAAGTGCATTATAGACATTGTGCTCGCCCGGCCGATTAACTCTTACACGAAAATCTCTACCAAAACCTGAAAAATCAAAGTTAATACCTTCTTCATCCGAAGTGATATTTTTTGCAACAACGTCGCAGGCTTCGCTCTTACCCACAGTAATCACCCGATACGGGATTTCGTCTTTATGGTTTTTTAAGATGGGGTCGTCGCCGTTTAGAACGACCGTGCCTCCGGGTTTTATATGGGCAAACATCTCTGACTTTGCGCGGTAGATATTTTCCTGCGAGCCCAACAGTTCGATGTGGGACATACCAATATTGGTCACAATGCCAATTTCAGGTTTGGCAATCGCCGCCAAGCGGTCAATTTCGCCAAAGCCACTCATACCCATTTCCAACACTGCTGCCTCGATTCCTTCCTCCATACGAAATACCGTTAGTGGCAAACCAATCTCATTATTAAAATTTCCCTCTGTTTTAAGAGTTTTGAATTTTCTCTCTAAAACCGCCGCAGTCATTTCCTTGGTAGAGGTTTTGCCGACACTGCCTGTGATTCCTACCATATGAACCGGGAACAAATCACGGTAATAAGAAGCGAGGCTCTGCATTGCGCGCAGAGTATCCTCTACTAAAATTACACAGACATCTCTAGAAAGAGTCACTGTTTTCTCGGTCAGAACTGCCTTTGCACCGCTTTTTGCCGCCATCTCCAAAAAATCGTGACCGTCAAATTTTTCTCCTTTGATTGGGATAAACAAGGAACCGCCTGGCACATTTCGGCTATCTGTCGTAATTTGTACGATGGAAGCCTCAGCATTTCCCGAAAGCAGCTTGCCTCCGGTTGCCTGCACGATTTCTAAAACACGAAGCGTCTTCATTCTTCCCTCACCCCTCCAGGAGTTCTTTTATAATTACTCTTTCATCAAAATCCTTTTTTTCTTTTCCTATAATTTGATAGGTCTCGTGACCCTTCCCCGCCAAAATAATACAGTCGCCCTCTTTGCCAATTTCCAGCGCATAGCCGATTGCATCGCGGCGGTTTTCTATTAAAATGTACTCGCAATCCGTACGCTTCATTCCCTCTTCAATCTCATAGATAATAGACATCGGTTCTTCGGTGCGCGGATTATCGGATGTGATGATGCAGAAATCGGAAAGATTCCCTGCAATTTCTCCCATTATCGGGCGCTTGGTTCTGTCGCGGTCACCTCCGCAACCAAACACGGTAATCACTCTGCCTTTGGCAAATTCTTTCACTGTACGGATAATGTTATCCAATCCGTCGGGGGTGTGCGCATAATCAATAATCACCGTATAATCCGTATTGGTATAGACAGTTTCGGCTCTGCCACGGACCCCCTGCGCTACTGTCAGCGCAGTAAAGACATCCTCCGGCGAAAATCCTAACTGAATAGCGCAGACCGCCGCCGCCATTGCATTGTAAACAGAGAATTTACCCGGAATACCCAAGCGAACAGCGTAGGACTTATCTTCGTGCTTAAAATCGAATAAAATGCCTCGCGCGGAAATTCTTACGTTCTCCGCCTGCCACTCGGCTTTCTCGTCAATCGAGTAGCTCGTCATCGGGCAAGCCGCATCATCTACGATTTTTTTGCCTGCCGCATCATCAATATTTACAATCGCCGTTTCACACATCAGAAACAGCATTTTCTTGGCCTCTAAATACTTCTCCATCGTTTCGTGGAAGTCCAGATGGTCCTGCGTCAAGTTTGTAAATACGCCGCAGGCAAACGGGATTCCGTACACACGGGAAAGGACAAGCGAGTGGGAGGAAACCTCCATCACGACGTATTCTACCCCGCGGTCACGCATGGCACGGAACAATTCGTGCAGTTCATACGATTCCGGCGTCGTGCGTTCGGACTCTAAAAGCTCATCGCCAATCATATTACCGTTGGTACCGATGAGTCCTACTTTTTTACCGCTGAATTCTAAAATCTGTTTGATGAGCGAGGTTACGGTTGTTTTGCCGTTGGTTCCCGTAACACCGATAATTTTCATTTCTTTTGCCGGGTGCAAAAACCATGTGGCACTCATTTGCGCAAGCGCCTTTCTGCTATCAGGGACACGGATTTTCACCGCACCCTCGAATGAAACATCGTCTTCTACCACAACTGCTTTTGCACCGCGATGGATGGCGTCTTCGATATAGCGATGTCCGTCCGCCTGAAATCCTTTGATACACACAAACATACAGCCCTCGGTGGCTTTTTGTGAATTATAGCAA
Source organism: Clostridia bacterium (assembly GCA_017399695.1). Taxonomy (GTDB): domain Bacteria; phylum Bacillota; class Clostridia; order UBA1381; family UBA9506; genus RGIG1666. The sequence continues at coordinate 29,013 of JAFQBK010000012.1, forward strand.
ATCGCAGAGACAGACAAATCCTCTTTTTCCCATTCAGCCTCTACTCCGCAAAGCAACTGTGATAATAGCATTGTTTTCACCCTTTCTAGTCGACATCTAAGAAGCGGAACTCAACTCTTACGATGCTTCCTGCCTCCAGTACTGTTCCCGGTGCGGGGTCCTGTCTGATGGCAATCGTGCGCTGCGAGGTGCTTCCTGTAGCGCCTGCACTGCTGACATTTAAGTTCAGCTTATTTGCCGAAAGGCTCGCCTGGACCTCATTCAAGGACAAATTCAGCACATTGGGAACGGTTACTTTATTGTCCGTATTATCTTCTGTATACAAGATGACCGTAGAGTTTGCCGTCATATTCGAACCGGCTTTCGGCATCTGGTCTTTCACGGTTTCGCCGCCGCCGACAATTGTGTAGGTTAGATTCTGCGCTCTGACATCTTTAATCGCCGCCTGCGTGCTCTTTCCTCTGACATCCGGAACGTAAACGTCCAGATTTTCTTTTTCTTCTTCGGTGTACTGCGGTTCAATTTTCATATAATTTAGAACATCATCCATAATTTTACCAACTACCGGTGCCGCAATACGTCCGCCGTAGTATTCGCCGTTGGATGCTTCATCCAGCATAACCAGACAAACAACCTTCGGGTCATCCGCCGGTGCAAAGCCGATAAACGAAGAAACATATTTGCCGTTTCCACGCGGAATTTTCTCCGAGGTTCCGGTCTTGCCTGCTAAGCGGAAGCCTTTGATATAAGCATTCTGTCCCGAACCGTTGGTGACTACATTTTCTAAAAGCGAGCACATCAGCTCGGAGGTTTCACTTGAGATGACCTGTCTGACAACCGTCGGCTCATAACTCTTTAAGACGTTGCCGTCATCGTCTACCAGTTCTTTGACCAGATACGGCTTTAACAGTTCTCCACCATTTGCCACAGCACCCACTGCCGCGATCATCTGAAGCGGCGTTACTTTCGGGCCCTGACCGAATGCGGAGGTAGAAAGCTCCATCAAACCGAAATTTGAATCGCCATAGAATACGCCGTTTGCCTCACCGGGCAAATCGAAACCTGTGGTTTCCGTAAAGCCAAACGCACGATAATATTTCTTAAACAGGTCCGGTCCTACCATTTGGCCGACCTCGATAAATACAGGGTTGCAAGAGTTCTTAACGCCGTCTTTAAAGCTCTGTGCACCATGACCGTTTCGGTTTGCGCAGGCAATCTTTCGTCCGGCAACCTCTTTATAACCGGGACAGAAGAACGGTGTGGTGACCGAAACAATTCCCTCTTCGAGCGCCATCGATGCTGTAAAAATCTTAAAGCAGGAACCCGGCTCATAGGAATCTACAACTGCTTTATTTCTCCACATTTTCTGAAGCGCGTTGGAACGCTCCTTATTTCGTTCTTCCTCATTGGTAATCGCATCAATTCTCGCCTTTTCCTCTTCATCCACCAGTTCAAACGGGTGATTTAAGTCAAAGTCAGGTTTTACCGTCATCGCAAGAATTTCGCCGGTTTCCACGTCCATTACAATTGCCGCCGCACCCTGCTGAACCTTTTCTTCACGGAATACGGTTTCTAAATGCTTTTCTGCAAAGTGCTGGATGACCTCGTCAATCGTCAACACGACATTGGTTCCGTTCTGCGGGTCGATATGCGTTTCCTCCTGAAACGGCATATCGGTATCCAGTGCATTTTTCAGCGCTATAACTCTGCCCGGCACGCCACGAAGTGCCTCATCGTATACCATTTCGATACCACCGAGACCGGTGTTGTCTGTGCCGGTAAAGCCGATGACATGGGACGCAAAGTTTCCGTAGGGGTAATAACGCTTCGAATCCTCCTGCAGATATACACCGACCAAATCAAGCTCGCGCACACGGGTCGCAACCTCGACGTCAATCTTACGCTTGATGGTGACGTGGTTGGTCTGTTTATCCAAAAGCTTCTGAATCTCTGCCGCATCCATTTCCAACACGACGCTGAGTTCAGCCGCAATTTTTGCTGCATCTTTTTTGGCTTTTCGTATCTCATTCGGGTTCGCAGTAACCGTCTCAACAGACGAGCTCTGTGCTAATACCTTGCGGTTTCGGTCAAAAATCGTACCGCGCTTTGAGGTAACGATATTGTCTCGCGTCTGTTGCTCGATTGCCTCCCGCTGAAGCTTCGGTCCGTCAATGACTTGCAAAAAGACCAAGCGCACGCCCAAAGCGCCGAGGCAAAAGGCAAACACAACGAACATTACGAGCATTCGGATTTGTAGTTTTCGCTTCGGTTTTTCCATCGTCATCGCAAACTCCTCATTCATATAATATTTCTTCTAAACCAAAGTTAGTGCGGAAGAGTTATCCTCCCCCACACTAACTTTACAGGCGTCTCCTCATTCATATATAGTGCCCGTTTCGATCAAATATTCCTTTACTCCACTTCCCCATGTACGGTTTTTTCCACATGGTCAACCTGTGGCAAGGTGACATATACTGTCTGGTATTTTTCCGGTCTGCGCATCCCCAGTTTTTCTGTTGCAACACTTTCCACATTCTTTAAATCCAGCGCTTCTTCAATTTCCATTTCCATTCGTTTATTGGTAGCAACCAGATTACTTAATTCCTTTTGGCTTTTCTCGATCCGGTTGGTCGTTTCCGTAATCATAACACCACGGCACAAAACGAAAAACGCAGCCATTGCAACCAGCAAAATTGCTCCCAGCACCGACAACTTGGCGCGGACATTTGCTCTACGCTGTGCCGCTGTTTGTCGGCTGACCTTCTTTTTCGGCGCAGGTGCGGCTTTGATGCGCACATTCGGGGCATAACTCGGTAATTCCGTTTTTCTGACAGCGCTGCCATCATAATAGTTTCTGCCGTAATAGCCTTGCTCGTAATAAAACGACGCACTCTCTGCTCTGGCCACCTGCTTCACTCCTTTTCGTTTTTGTTTAAGCCGAGGGGAATCAAACCCCATAAGCCTTAAACTTGATAAATTTTCACCTTTTCAAACACCCGCAGCTTTGCACTGCGCGCACGTGGATTGTCCAAAAGTTCGGCCTCGCCTGCCACGATAGGCTTGCGATTGACCGGGCGTCCCTGCGGCTTTTTGCCGCAGACACACACCGGGAACTCTTTGGGGCAGGTACAACCTGCCGCGATGTCAGCAAACGCCGTCTTCACAATTCGGTCTTCGAGGGAGTGGAAGGTGATGATCGCTAAACGACCGCCGGGTGTCAAGCAGTCTACGAAGTCAGAAATGGCTTGTCTTAGGATAGTTAGCTCCCCATTGACCTCAATGCGAATAGCTTGAAACGTGCGTTTCGCCGGATGCGGACCGTCTTTTCGCGCCCCCTTTGGTACTGCTTTTTTAATGATTTCGACCAGCTGCAGTGTCGTTTTGATTTCCCCCGCCTGCCGCTCTTTTACAATAAATTCAGCAATACGCCGCGCCCAACGGTCCTCTCCATATTGGAAGATGATTTCTTCTAACTGTTTTTCGCTATAACTGTTTACAACATCGTATGCGCTGAAGCTGTTTCTTCGGTCCATGCGCATATCAAGCGGCGCATCCGCCTGATAGGAAAATCCGCGCTCGCCCTCATCCAGCTGATGAGAGGATACGCCCAAATCCATCAGCGCACCATCGATTCTATCAATCCCAAGCTCCGAAAGAGCGGATTTTACATTCTTAAAATTCTGATTGACATAAGTCACTTTGTCGCCAAACCCGGCTAATCTTTTTTGGCTGGCAGAAATTGCCGCTGCGTCCTGATCAAAGCCAATCAGTCTGCCTTCTGTCAGGCGGCTTACAATTTCGAAGCTGTGCCCTGCACCGCCCATCGTCGCATCGACATAAACGCCGTTTGGACGAATGGCAAGCATTTCGATGGTTTCGTCCCGAAGCACAGGAACATGATGAAACTCCATCCGGCATCCACCTTCCAATTTTTACAGTAAGCCTTCCAGTTTCTCTGAAAGTACATCCGGGCTAAAGTGGTCAAAGCTGTAATCGTCATCCCACTTCTTCGAATCCCAGATTTCCAAGCGAGTGGATGCACCGACGACGGTAACTTCCTTTTCTAACCCAGCATAACTGCGAAGCTTTGCCGGAATCATAATTCTTCCTTGCTTATCAGTCTCGCACTCACATGCACCGGCAAAGAAAAAGCGAACAAATTGTCTGGCATCCTTGTTGGAAAGCGGAAGTGAATCAAGCTTATTCTTAAGCTTTTCAAATTCATCCAAGGGAAAGGCAAACAAACAGTTGTCAAGACCCAATGTTACAATGACAGTATCGCCAAGCTCCTCGCGGAACTTCGACGGCATAAACATTCTGCCCTTATTATCAAGCGAATGTTGATATTCTCCCATTAACATTGGCCTCACCACCTTTCCTGGCTTTTCACCACTTTTATGGGCTACTCCACCACAATTCACCACTTTTATTTTATTGTACTCTATTTTACTGCTTTTTGCAACAGTTTTTCGAAAAAAAATTTATTTTTTTTGCATCTATATCCCCGTATACAAGATATAGTATTTTTTATTTTTCTTAGCACAATAATTAGAAAAAGCGATGCTTTTCCGCTTGCCTTTTTCTTGGAAAAACATCGCTTTTTTAAATGATTTTTATCTTTTTTCTTTCATACCCAATGGATTTATAAAATTATCTTTTCAAAAAATTCACCACTTTACTTTTCGGGCACAGAAAAACCCGAAACCAAAAACGGTTTCGGGTTTGTTTTTTGTATTTGTCTTATGCCTGTGCTGCAGCAAGCTTTGCCAGAAATTCTCTTTCCATCTCGAGAATATCTTCCAGCCAATATACGCCGAGGTCGAGTGCTGCCCAAATGCTGGTGCGCTCTGCCTTTTTCGTCAGGCGCGCAGTTTCAATCGAATCGCCGTGTTTTTCCAAAAGCTCAATGCTGACTTTGGTGGCAATTTTTAACTGATTGATTTTCTTTGTCTCTGTAACCGTCATTCTGACGATAAAATTGTCGTTAAAATCACCGTAATAGAGTACACTTCCGTCACGCAGAAGCGGTTTTCCGCGATAGAACAAAATCTTTTCCTTGGCTTTTTTCTCTGCCACTTAAATCATTCCTTTCCGAATTTTATGTCAGTTTAATCTTTTTCCAATTCCTTTAAGAGAGCGATGTCCGCCTCGTCATCCATACGTTTATCTCTACCGTCTTTGATGATGACAACCTCATCGACTTTAAACTCGCTCAAAACCTTTTCATTCTGTGAATCCATTTTGACCTGAACCAGACCTTTTAAGAGATTGGTCGACGCCACGATTCCTCGACCCGCAGGCGTATCCACCACAGCGCCGGGATTTGGTGTTTTAGAAAGCAAATCTTCATATGCTTCCTGCTCATATTTCAAGCAGCACATGAGTCGTCCGCAGGTTCCCGAAATCTTGGTCGGATTTAAAGACAATGACTGCTCTTTTGCCATTTTAATTGACACGGGTTCAAAATCTCCTAAAAATAGCGAGCAGCATAGCTGTCGTCCACAGATGCCGAGACCACCAAGCATTTTTGCTTCATCGCGCACACCAATTTGCCGAAGCTCAATGCGCGTACGGAAGACAGATGCCAGGTCTTTTACCAACTGACGGAAGTCTACTCTGCCGTCCGCGGTAAAGTAAAACAGAATTTTACTTCTGTCAAAAGTATATTCTACATCAATCAGGTTCATTTCCAGCTCATTTTCCTTGATTTTTTCAAGGCAAATGCGCCGTGCTTCCTGCACTTTTTCCTTGTTTTCTTCCAGTTGCTTATAATCCTGCTCGGTTGCCCTTCTCACAATCGGCTTGACCGGAATGGCGAATGCCTGCTCATCAATTTCCTTTTCCGGCATAACTACCTCACCGAATTCCGTTCCCCGTGCGGTTTCCACAATAACACCTTCGCCGGGCAGAACACGGGTATCACCACAACTGAAATAATAGATTTTACCGACAGATTTAAATCTGACTCCTATTACTTTTAACATTCATTTCCTCCCGAATACTCATTAACAATTCCAGCGCCGCGCAAGAGCCGTTTGCGTTTTGCGAAAGGCGCTTCTGATATAAAAGAACAGCATCCATTGCGGCAACCAAGGCTTTCTTGCTTTTTGCTCCTGCAATCTGCCGAATGGCTTGTTCCCGTTCCTCCAAAAGTATCTTTTCGTCTTTTCCCACGGACACAAATACGCAGTCACGAAGAAAGACCAGCATAATGTCTGTAATGAAATCTGTTTTTTCTTTATGGTCTAAAATAAAGCGTTCAAACTCACTGATTACGGCACCGCCGCGAAGCAGTCCCTCGGTCAATCGGACCGTTGTTTCAAAAAGCTCGGCGTATTCTTCGTTTTCTAAAAGTTTTAAGCCTCTGCCGATGATGCCTTGGGAAAAGCGTGCGGCAAACCGGCATTTCGACTCCTCCGCATCCGTATGCTCCTCGAAATAACGCAGCGCTTCCGTTTCCGCAAGCGGCAAAAATGCCAAACGAACGGAACGGGAAAGCACGGTATCCAGTAGCAGCGATGCTTTTGATACCATCGTGATAAACACCGCATAGGACGGGGGCTCTTCTAAAATTTTCAAAAGGCCATTTTGTGCACCTACGGTTAACAAGTCGCCTTCATCAATCAGATAAATCTTATAGCCGGAAAGCAAAGGTTTAACATAAACTGTTTCCATAATCTGCTCACGCACATCATCAATACCGAGCGTTGCTTTATCTTTCTTTTTCCGGACATAAATAATATCCGGATGATTCTGTGTCGCCGTTTTAGCACAAGTCGAACACACGCCGCAGGGTACATTTTGCTTGTTCTCACACAAAAGCGCCGCCGCGAAAATTTCCGCCGCCGTTTTTTTGCCGATGCCCGCAAGCCCCTCAAACACATATGAATTCAGCGCATCTCCGCTTTTTGCTGTACTTTTCAGTTTTTCTACCACACGGCGATTACCGTAGATATCTTCAAACTTTTTCACCGCTTGTTACACCTTCTCAAAGCGTTCCATATCATCGACAAATATCTAGTCTTTAGAAACAAGTCTATTTTTTCTCGTTACAGATTTCCAACAAAAAGTCGCCCATTTCCTTTGCCGCATTCGGTTTTGCAATATATTTCATATTTTCTTTCATCCGTTCCATGCGGTAGGGGTGATGAACCAACTGATAAATCGCCTCATCTACCGTAAAGAATTCCGAAATAGACATTGCCGCACCGTTATTTAACATAAACTCGGCATTTCTGTCCTCCTGACCCGGAATGGGGTCGAGCATAATAATGGGCAGATTCTTTGCCAGTGCCTCAGAGGTCGAAAGACCGCCCGGCTTGGTAATGATACAGTCTGCCGCATCCATCAAAAGGTCAACCTCGTGGGTAAAGCCGTAATTGATGATTTGCTTGTTTTTCTTCATTTTATCAATGCGGAGCTTCAGCTTTTTATTATTTCCGCAAACGGTAATAATCTGAATGTCTTCCGCCATTTTGTCAAGGCGTTTGATGTTGCGCATCGTACTGCTTCCATAGCCCATCGAGCCCATCATCAAAAGAACGGTAAACTTGTCTTTTAAGCCAAGTTTTTTCCTTGCTTCTTCCTTCGGCACTTTATTGGCAAATTTCGGGTTAATCGGAATACCGAACGGCTTCACTTTCTCCAGTGCATAGCCTTTTTTTACTGCCTGGTACTCTAAAAGCTCAGTTGCCGTAATATAGTAATCAATATCAACATCTTCCCAGAACGGATGCACGGTAAAGTCAGTAATAACTGCTACCATTTTCGCTCTGATTGGGTGCTTGCGACGAAGATAGCTGATTGCAATCGCTGCCCAGACGTGCGTCGCCACGATGACATCAGGGTCATATTCTTTTAACACACGGAACAGTTTTTTGTTCAGAATCATTTTAATCAAATAGCTCAGGCTCGGCGTTTTTTCGACATCTCTTTTCTCCGCCATACCGTAAAACTTACCGTACATACCCGGGGTCACCTTGGTAGACAGAATATATCCCTCAGACAGTGCCTCGCCTAAAAACGGAGCTACATTATCAACAACATCAAGTGTTCTGCACTCTACATTTTCCATCCCTGCATAATATGCTTCCAGCGCCTTACAGGTCTGATGATGTCCCTGACCCGTTGGCACGGATAAAAACAAAATCCGCACAAATATTCCTCCTTGCTACCGGACTCTTTATCGTTTGTTTTATGATATATCTCTTTTTATTTTATATCTTTTTGCCGTTTTTTTCAATATAAATTTTTATTTCTTAAAACAAGCCAGGCATGCCAAAGCCACCGGTGAGTTTTCCCATACCGTCTTCTACCATCTCCGCGACCTGCTTGCTTGCCTCATTGACCGCTGCAACAATCAAGTCCTCCAGCATTTCCACATCGTCCGGGTCTACCACCTCGGGTTTGATTTTAATCGAAACGATTTCCTTGTTACCTTTCATCGTTACAGCGACCGCACCGCCGCCGGCAGAAGCCTCTATGGTCTTTTCATCCAGTTCAGCCTGAATGCGCTCCATTTCCTCCTGCATCTGTTTTGCCTGACGGAGCATCGTATTCATATTGTTGTTTCCGCCGCCTGTAAATTTATTACCGTTTGCCATTTGTTTTCCCTCCGTAAATACTCGTCAAAATTTAAGTTTATATAATTTCAATTACGCTGTTTGTTTTAGAAAGCTCGGCAAGCCTTGCTAAGGGGTCATCTGCCGGCTTGTCTTCACCGACTTCTTTCTCGGTAAAGCACACAACATCCACTGTTTCACCTAAAACCGCCAGCACCGCTTTTTTTACAAGCCCTAAATTCGCAGGCTTGGATACCAGACTTTTACTCATCAATCCCGCATCGCCAAACACCAAACCGAGTTTTCCGCGTATCATCTTCGGCTTCGCTTTTTTGAGGTGCGAAAAAATGGGCATTCCGCCGTTTAATTTGACATGCGCCACGATTTCATCCCAACGACCAACGAGTCCGTTATCTTCATTCGCTGGTTCCGGCTCTTTTTCTTCTGGTTGGGGCAACTCTTGTTCATCAAAAACAGGCGGTGCCTCCTCCGGCATTGGCACACTTTCTTCCCACGGCGCGACCTCGATGGGTTCTTGCGCCGGTTCTTCTTTTTTTACCGGGGCTTTCGCCGCCGTGGCTACTCCCTCACGCAGTTTCTTCTCCAGCTCTGCCACGCGGTCAGCAAGTGCAAGTGCCCCGTCTTCTGCTAAAGGGTCACAGATTTTCACAAGCGCAAGCTCATAAATGGTGCGTGCAAAACCGGACAGCTTTGCATCAATAATGCTTTGATTCAAAAGTGTCAGCGCGCGCACCAGTTTTTCCTTGGTAATACGAGATGCAAGCGCCTTGATTTTATTTAATTTTTCCTGCGAGCAGGACAGTATTTTTTCCGGCTCCCCTGCCAGCTTGGCAATCATCACATCACGCAAAAAACCGACAAAACGCTCGATAAATACGCCTGTCTCTTTTCCCGCGAGGCTGATTTCATCCAAAATGCCGAGTGCTGTTTTACTGTCGTTTTTGGATACTGCCTCACCCAAAGAAAACAACGCGCGGTCATCGGTAATACCGATAATATTTACGATATCATCATAGGTAATTTCCTCATCGGAAAATCCTAAGCACTGGTCTAAAATACTGAGCGAATCACGCATCGAACCGTCCCCGAGTTCTGCTACAAGAGAAAGTCCCTCATCCGTAACCTTTCGACCATCGCCTGCTAAAATCGTTTTTAGACGGCCTACAATATCTGCATTGGTGATGCGTCTGAAATCAAACCGCTGGCAGCGGGAAAGCACTGTTGCCGGTACTTTATTAAGCTCCGTTGTTGCCAGAATGAACACCACGTGCTCCGGCGGTTCCTCGAGCGTTTTTAAGAGTGCATTAAAGGCCTGCGTTGTGACCATATGCACCTCGTCAATGATATATACTTTTTTACGCGCGACCGAGGGCAGAAACATAACATCATCAATGATATCACGGATGTTTTCTACCTTATTTCTCGAAGCACCGTCAAGCTCTACCACATCCACAATGGACTCATCCAAAATACCGCGGCAAACCTCGCACTCATTGCAAGGGTTTCCGTCTTTCGGCGAAAGACAGTTCACCGCACGGGCAAGGATTTTTGCCGTAGAGGTTTTTCCGGTTCCCCGTGTTCCGCAAAACAGGTATGCGTGCGCCAGCTTGTCGCTCATCACCTGATTTTTCAGTGTTCTTACAATATGCTCCTGACCAACAACATCATCAAAGACGAGCGGTCTCCATTTTCGATACAGTGCCTGATACGCCAAGCCTCACACCTCCTTTTTTCATCCTCACAGTTATAAAAAAAAGCCGTACCGAGATACAGCCTATGTTCACGCCGGGGGAGCCTGCATCACACCCGAAATTCCGCTTATCGCTGCTTGGTTCCCCACCTGACGAGGTTCACGGGCTCAAGTTGCGCAGGACCCGGCAGACAGCACCGAAGTGCCGAACATATACAGTATAGCACAAAGCGTCAAAACTTTCAACTGTTTTTTCGAATTTCACATAGTTTTTATTGACAAGTTTTGTGCTCCTGTTTAAAATAAAAATAAGAGGTGAACAAAATATGGCAAATCCAAAAACCAACGCTATGCGCATGGCTGAAAAAGAGAAAATCCCCTTCGAAACATATACCTATGAGGCAAAGGACGGCGCCATCGATGGTGTAAGCGTGGCACAAAAGCTTGGGCAAGACGAAACGAAAGTTTATAAAACACTGGTCACACAAGGCACAAGTAAAAACTATTATGTGTTCGTGATTCCTGTGGCAGAAGAGCTCGACTTAAAAGCGGCTGCGCGCTCCGTCGGAGAAAAGGCTGTGGAAATGATTAAAGTCAGCGACATTAATAAGGTCACGGGCTACATCCGCGGCGGCTGTTCTCCGATTGGGATGAAAAAGCAATACAAAACGGTGATTGATGCTTCCTGCCTTTTGCTTGATACGATGATTTTTTCCGGTGGGAAAATCGGTTTTCAAATGGAAATGGCACCCGATGCGTTGATTCGTTTGGTGGGCGCGGAAACGGCAGAAATTATAAAGTGAAAAAGGACTGTGATGATTCATCACAGTCCTTTGTTTATCGGCTCAAATAGTTATGTAGGATGATTAGTGCATCTCCGCGTTTGAGAGGAGTGCTCGCATAAAACGTATCGGTTTTTCCATAAACCAAGCCCAATCCTGCCGCAATCGCGCCGTAGCCTTGATCCTCTTTGGAGACATCGGCAAACGGGCAAAGGAAAATGCCCTCAATTTGTGCGAATTCTCGATAACCCAAAGCATTTAGAAGATAGCGCACGCCCTCGATTCTTGTAATCGCTTCTTCCGGTCTTACATCGCCTTTTTCCAAAACGCCCGTGCGCAAAAGATACTGATAAAAAGCCTCCTTATCGTTGTCATAGCGTTTTGTGCCAAGCACCGCCTGCATCACCAATTCCAGATATTCATACTGTGTAACGCTCTCATCCGGACGAAGTGCTCTACCCGCGTATCCGATACCGAGCGTAAGCAATCGGTCGGCATACGCTCTTGCATAATGACCCTCATGGTCATCATAGCCAAGCTCCGATTCCTCCGCCTGCGGTTTTAAGTTTCTACTCAGTGGCTTTAAGCTTTCCGCATCATAGATAGCTGCATTTTCCATCGCATAGCAAAGACTCGTCTTGACTTCTTTGCCCTCGCTGTATGAGACGTAGTAGCGCGCACGGAAATTCTCATCTGCGAGTGCTTTTTCATTTGCCGCAGATACCGGGCACGCCTCATTTGTCGGCATTTCCGCCTCGGTCCAGTTCAGAGAAAAATAGGAAAGCTGCTTCGTCGTCGGGTGAAACTCTAATGTCATTCCGTTATTGTAAAAACGGATGCCGTTTTCCACTCTTTGATACTCCGCGCGACCTGGCATTTTGGTAAACAGTTCTTTTGGCACGATGGATGCTGCTTTTTCTGAATAATACTTATCTAAAAATGCCTTTGCAAGCTTTTCTGTTTCTGCATCAGATATCGTCGCTTTTTCGTCTCCGAAGGCATAGTAGCCCGAAAAGGACAACACTTCTCCCGTCATCGCATTCATCGTCACGTTCCGGAACCCATCCTTTGCGTCCTTATCTTTCTTGGCAAACGATAGCTGGGCAACATAAGTTCCGTTTGCACCCTTTACGATATAAAAACTTTCCGAAATAAAATCCTTTGTAATACCGAATTCAGAGATTCCTCTTGCGATACTTTCTGCTTTTTCGTGCGAGAGCATTTTCGCAATTTCTCCCACCATTTCCAGTTCTTCCGGGCTGAGTCTATCTGCCGCCGAATCCATCATTGCTTCATTTTTATTTGCAAGCGTTCCACCTGCCAAAGAGCTTCTCATTTGCTCAAAATTAACAAGCTCACCCGATGTGGCGTCCACATACAGACTCTCATCATATTTCGGTCGAAACACCTTATGTACGCTGTCTGCGCCCTTTTCTGCGACGACCTGATAAAACAGCTCATACCCCGCTTTGGATGCAAAAATTTCTTTTGCTTTTTCCGGCGAAATGATTTCTTTTTCAGCCGGAACCAAGCCATTATCCCAATTTACATAAAAGTCCGTGACGGTCAGCGTATCTGCGTTTAGCTGAATAGATACGTTGTTCGCATAAACAGGAAACTCACCAAGCACCCGTTCGGCTGTAAAATGATAGACATTCATCTCCGGATAATAACGGATATCTTCTTCGGCAATCTGTTCACTCTTATCTTTTGCGACCCTAGCCAGCCATTGTTTCGCGGCAGAAAGTGCCTCTTCTTCCGTTTTCTTTGGAAACTTCGGCTTGGTCATCTGATTCTCGGTGTTATATAAATGATAGTTTATAATATCTCCGTTTGCATTGATTGTGACATAAACGGAGGAAGATGCAAGCTCGTCTCGGCTTTTCCAGTTCAAGCTATACAGGATTTCTCTTGCGGTTTCCTGACGGTGATAATTCTCATACGCAAAGATACTGTCATCAATTTCGAGCTTATCTTTGGCAATCAGAATCAACTCCGCAACCTTTTGGCTCTCGGCTTCATCCGCAAAAGCAAAAGGAACCACTCCCAAAAGCATAATAAATACCAAACACACAGAAAGCACACGTCTCATAAACATTCCTCCTTTGATATTTAGGTTACCATATTATAACAGACGATGCAAGCAGGAAAAAGTTCCTTTGATTCTCTATTTTTTCTTCCCGTTCTTTTTTTCCCCAATTTTGCATACATTAAACAAAAAAGAAGGAAAGGATGAGTCCTTTGCAGGAATATCTGTTAGCTGCAGATGGCGTATGGTGGCACTTTTTTTATAAAAATACCTACGGTTTGTGCTTCCGAAAAAAAGCAGGTGCTTATTTTAGTGATTTTGAGATTTTAGAAAAAGATTGTCAGGAAGATTTTTGCGTCACACTCGTCGGCAACACCATTCATCTCGTTTGTCAGGGAAATGACGGTTCCATCTTATATTTTTGCTACGAACAGGCGGTTTGGCAAAAAGAAATTATTTTAAAATCGCGTGACCAGACCCCCTCGCCCAAGCATTTTGCACTTTCTGTCATTTCGGGTAGCATCAATCTGTTTTATATCCTTTCATATCAGGAAAAAATGATGCTCATCCACCACATCTTAAACCGCGCAGATGAAAAACCGCATGTCGTGGATTATCTCGACCCGACAGATGTAAACTTTTGCCTTGCCCCGCATAACGGAACCGAGCTCAGCCTTTGTTATAAAAACGCGAACGGCGCGTGCGGCCTGCGTTCCTTTCGCTGGTCCTCCAAAAGCTTTTCTCCTTTTTTCGTAATTGACGCTTCCGGAAATATGTCCTCACCGGTGCTTTGGGTACACGAGGATGATTCCGTCTCCATTGCTGCCGTTTTACGTGTGGAGGGGTTTTACAATCTGGTAGTTTTCCACCGCGAGACCGACGGGGGCCTGACGCCGCCGACAACCGTTTATTTGGATTGCGCAAGACATCCGGCGCACACGTTATCTGCCCGTGATTCTGCTCTCGTGCTGGAATGGCTCGACGGCGGTTCAGTGATGACAAGCACCAAAGCCTCCGAGGCAGAAAAATGGCGCAAACCCACCAAATATATGCGCGTCACCTCCGGCGAGGTTGTTCTGTATCATATTTGTCAAAAAGGGAAAACCGCGCCATATTATGGCTCGAATCACGGAAACGACATCCGCCTTTACGGTGCGGAGCACCTGCTTTCTATGCCGCCGGAAAAGACCGAAAAAACCGGTTTTCGTCCTGAGGGGTCGGATGCTTTGGATTTTGCCCGAATGTTCGGTTATAAACGTCCCGAAAATGACGCATTCCATCCAGACTATGTCACGCGCGAAGAACTCTCAAAAGAACTTTCTGCCATTAAAAAATTGCTCAAAGAGCAGGAAAAACGCATCAAGGAGCTTTCTCGTTGGCTGGATAATCACAAAACAGAATCCATTGCCGAAAACGAGGCGGATATTGACGCCATTTTGTTAAAAGAACACAGAAGCGCAAAAACCGTTGTAACGGGAACTTAAATCCTCTTTTTTGCAAAAAATAAGGATAATTTCAAAAAAACGGAAAAAAATGAAAAAAGACTTGCATTTTTAAGCGGAATCATATAAACTATAAGTATCATTATAAAGTGATACAAGTGATTAATTTTTTGGAGGTTAGTATATGATTTCAGCAGGTGAATTCAGAAACGGTATTACATTTGAGTTTGAAGGTAACGTGTATCAGATCGTTGAGTTCCAGCACGTAAAACCGGGCAAGGGTGCAGCTTTCGTTCGTACGAAGCTGAAAAACGTAATTACCGGCGGCGTGGTAGAAAAGACCTTCCGTCCGACCGAAAAATGCCCGAAGGCGCATATTGAAAGAAAGAGCATGTCTTATTCTTACAACGACGGCGACCTTTACTACTTCATGGACAACGAGACCTTTGATATGCTTCCGCTTTCTCCCGACCAGCTGGGCGATGCTTTAAAGTTCGTTACGGAGAATATGAATGTAACCATTCTTTCTTATAAGGGTAACGTATTTGGCGTTGAGCCGCCGACGTTTGTTGAACTCGAAGTTTCCGACACTGAGCCGGGCTTTAAAGGCGATACCACAACGGGCGCTACCAAACCGGCAACGCTTGAGACCGGCGCAGTTATCAACGTACCGCTGTTTGTAAACCAGGGCGACAAAATCCGTGTAGACACCAGAACCGGCGAGTACATGGAGCGTGTTTAATAAAAACTGAAAGGAGAGAACGCTCAGGCGTTTAGTAACCGATATGGGATATTTAGTTGAAAAGGTTGCTTATCTGCGCGGCTTGGCAGAGGGCATGAAAATTGATGAGAAAACCAACGAAGGTAAAATGATTGGCAAAATTCTGGAGGTTTTAGAGGAGCTTTCCGCAAACTTCGAGGATTTAAGCGATGAAGTTTTAGAAGGCGAAGCTCGCATCGATGAGCTTGAAGAGTGCTTCGACGAACTCTGCGAAGAGCTGGACGAAGGTTGTGACTGTGATTGCTGCGGCGGCGACGATGACGACGATGACGATTTCTTCGACGAACTGGATGACGAGGATTTTGACGATGTTGATTTTTATGAAACCGTTTGCACACATTGTGGCGAGAAAATTTATTTCGATGAGGATATGATTGAAGACGACGGTCTGATTTGTCCGAATTGCGATAAAGAAATCAAGTTTGACCTTGATGGTTGCGATTGCGGTTGTGACTGCGGTTGCGAAGACTAATTAACACAAATAAAAGCCGTCTCTTCGTATGAGGAGACGGCTCTTTTTTCAACAAAAAGACACTTGGAGGACTCTATGAGGGAAAAAACTTGTTGCTTTACCGGTCATCGGGAGCTTTCTGGTGCTACGCAAGAGAGGCTATACAGCGCAATTTATGATGCAGTGCTTTCTCTTTTATCAAAGGGCGTTACCGAGTTTCATTCCGGCGGTGCACTAGGCTTCGATACCGCTGCTGCTCTCGTGGTGTTAGACGTCAAAAAACTGCATCCTGAAGTCCGTTTGGTTCTGGACCTTCCCTGTGCTTCGCAGAGCAACGCCTGGAAAACTGAGGATAAGAAAGTGTACGAATATTTACTTGCCGTTGCCGACGAAACACATATTCTCGCCCCTTACTACTACAAAGGATGTATGCAAATGCGAAACCGTCACATGGTTGACCAAAGCGCTTATGTCATTTGCTACTGTACGAAAAGCACTGGCGGCAGTGCGTATACCATCCGCTATGCCAAAGAATTGGGATGTGAAATTATTGATCTATCTGGGCTGTAGAAAAATGCGCATAACGCATAAGGCAAAAATTGCTTTTCTACAGCCCTTTTTGATTTTAAAAAACGGACAATAACCTGCGCACCCATTTCCCCTCTTTCGCATAGTATGTAGCATAACAACGAAAAGGAGGTAAGCGTTATGGGATGCGATAAAGGCTTCTTTGGCTTCGGTAACAACAGCTGCCTGTGGATTATCCTCATCATTATCCTTCTGTCTTGCTGCTGCGACTAATCTCGCTCGTTAGAAGAATCGGGAAATCCTAAAAAAGGGACTGTGACATTCGTCACAGTCCCTTTAATCTTTTTAATTAATATACCTTAATTCCATCGATATCCTTTTTATCAAACTGAATATCGAAGTCTGGCTTATAGGTGTCAATCAGTGCATTATATTTATCCTGCATCAAAAGACCCTTAACCGTCTGCGTTGCTGCATCATAAGCCTCACCCGAGGTCGGCAGCTTATAACGTTTTAAGATATGCCAGCCGTAAGCAGTTTCAACAAGCTCCGTGGTCTGACCGACCGCAATAGAGAATGCTCCTTTCGCAAACTCGGAAACCATCGTTCCCTTGCTGATGACATCATAACCGGAGGAATCAAGCATATAGCCTTCCGGCTGCTGCTCCATACCCGGATCTTCGCCATACTCTTTAAGCAGAGCTTCAAAGTTGCCTCCTGCTTTTACCTTTGCCAGCACTTCTTCTGCGCGAGCTTTCTGCTTGGTTTTATATTCCTCTGCATCCATCTGCTCTTCGCCCTCTGCCGCCTGCTGCTGACTTAAAACCAAAATGTGTTTTACCAAAGAATAATCTGCCTGATATTTTTCTTCGATTGCCTTATCGGTAACTGCCAATTTATCCGCCTCGGAAACCATCAGGTCCTGAGCATATCGTGCTGCCAGTTCAGTTTTTTCCAAAAGCGAAATCATGCCCTGATCTGAAAGACCGGTCGCTGATTTGATATTATCAATCTGTGTCTTGGAATCCCCTTCCGGCTTGGTTACCATCTGTTTGATTTGTGCCAAAACGGAAGAATCCAGGCTGATGCCCTTCTCCTCTGCCTTCGCGCAAGCAATTTCAATGCGAATTAATTCCGCCAAAGCACGCTCTTTTGCAACATCCGTTGCCTTTTTCCCATCAATCTCACCGTTCCAGAAAGCAGCCTCGTCGGTTGCTGCCGCTTCTGTCAGCATCTGTGCTTTGATGTTTTCCAAATAGTAATTATACTCTGCGGTCGAAACCATCTCTCCGTTAAAGGAAAGCAGTTCCTTTTCAATCTGCAATCTGCCGCAGCCGCTAAAGCCCAAAATTAAAACAAGCGCCACTAAAAGTGCAGTTATTTTTTTCATATACTTCACAAAAAACACTCCTTTACTTAATATCAAGTTCATTATACACTACTTTTCTTCGGTATGCAAGTCAATATAGCATTGTAACAAACTTTTAATACGCTCGGTCGGATTTTTTTTCTCCTCTGCATTCAGTTTCATCGTAAGATAGGGCTTTGCCCCTGCAGACAAGAGGATTCTTCCCTGATAATTCGAAATCAGACCGGAAACGGATTCAAAATCAATCGCATCCTTAAAATAGCAGGTCACCTTTTCACCGTTATACGAAATTTCGGAAAACATTGCTTGTTTCGCCAATGCTTTCATCACAGCCACATCTAAAAGCGCAACTACGGATGCCGGCGGTTCTCCAAAACGGTCAATCATTTCATCGAGAACATCCATGTAATCCTGACTATCCTCCACCGCCGCTATCTTTTTATAAATATCAAGGCGCATACTGTGGTTTTTAATATAGCGCGGCGGGATGTATGCCTCTACGGTCATATCAACCACCGGCGACCACGGTTCCTCTTTTGGTTTACCGGAAAGCTCATCCACGCTCTCAGATAAAAGTCTGCAGTACATATCGTAGCCGACGCTGTCCATATGTCCGTGCTGCTCGTCGCCCAAAATATTTCCTGCGCCGCGGATTTCCAGGTCACGCATTGCAATCTTAAAGCCGGAGCCAAACTCCGTAAACTCACGGATTGCCTGTAGGCGTTTGACCGCTGTTTCATTGAGCGTTTTCATTGGGCGATAGGTCAGATACGCAAACGCGCGGCGGCTGGAGCGCCCGACTCGTCCCTTTAACTGATAGAGCTGTGCAAGACCCATCCGGTCGGCATCCTCTATCACGATGGTATTGACATTCGGGATATCGAGACCCGTTTCAATGATGGTCGTGCAAACCAAAACATCAATTTCGCCCTCGAGCATATCCATCATAATATCCTCAAGCTCATCCTCGGGCATCTGCCCGTGGGCAAACCGCACCCGCGCATCGGGGATCGCCTCGGAAATGCGGCGCGCACACGCCGCAATGGAATCCACGCGGTTATGCAGATAGTACACCTGTCCGCCGCGGGCAAGCTCTTTGCGAACGGCATCTAATACAATCGCCGGATTGTGTTCCATCACAAAGGTCTGCACCGGATAGCGTTCTTCCGGTGGCTGTGTGAGGATACTCATATCACGGATGTTCACCATTGACATATGAAGCGTTCTTGGAATCGGCGTCGCCGAAAGCGTTAGAACATCCACATTGTTTTTAATTTCCTTTAAGCGTTCTTTGTGCTTGACGCCAAAGCGTTGCTCCTCATCCACCACCAAAAGACCCAAATCACGAAACTCCACATCCTTACCAAGTAGTCGATGCGTTCCGATCACGATATCGGTCTCTCCGCTTTTTAAGCGTTTTAAGATTTTCTTCTGTTCGGTTGGCGTGCGGAATCGGGACAGCATTTCAATTTGAATCGGATAGTCTTTCATTCGTTGACAAAAGGTATTAAAATGTTGCATCGAAAGCACAGTAGTCGGTGCCAGATATGCGACCTGCTTGGAGTCCTGCACTGCCTTAAATGCCGCACGAAGCGCAATTTCCGTCTTGCCGTAACCAACATCACCGCAAAGTAGGCGGTCCATCGGGCGCGTGCTTTCCATATCGGCTTTGACCTCTACAATACTTCGAAGCTGGTCCTCGGTTTCCTCATAAGGGAACTGCGCCTCAAACTCACCCTGCCACGCAGTGTCTTCGGAAAAGGCAAACCCTTCTGCCTGTTGACGCGCACGGTACAGCCGCAAAAGTTCTTCGGCAAGCTCCTTGGTGGACGCCTTAACCTTTGCCTTTTGGCGTGCAAACTCTGCGCCGCCCATCTTGTTCAGGCGAACCTTCCCCTCTTTTCCGATATACTTCTGGAGTAACTCCAGCTGGTCGGTGGGGACATACAAATAGTCCTCGCCGTTATATTTGATTTTCAGATAATCCTTGCGGCAACCATCTACCTCTAAAGTATCCAGTCCCACATATTCACCGATACCGTGAGTCTGATGCACGACATAGTCCCCGATATCAAGGTCGGTAAAGTTTCGGATTTTGCTGGCGGAATCTACTTTTTTCTTGCGTCCCGGCTTCCTCGTTTTTCGTCCGAAAATTTCCTCATCGCTGATGATAACCATCCGCAGCAAAGGATAATAAAAACCTTTTCGCAAAGAGCCGTCGGCTAAATAGACCGTGCCACGCTCTGCCTCCGTCATTTCTTCATTCCAAAACGCTGCGCGAAAGCCCTCTTCTTCTATTTTTTCTTTCAAATCGCGGCGCTTTGCCTCTGCTCCGGCAAGAACAAAGATATAAGCATCCTTTTCTTTCCATTCACGCAGGTCGTTATAGAAAAACTCACTTTTTCCTGCAAAGGAGTTGGTTGCCCCCATCGTGATTCCAAGCGTCTGTTTCGGGCGGTAAAGCTTACAGGAATGCGGCAAAGCATAAAGACCAATCACATCCCTTGTGCAAAGCTGGGAAAGCATCTGTTCAAAGTCGTGGATATAGCGTTCTTTACTTTCCGTAATAACCTCTTTTTCCAGCAGGCTTTTCACGGTTTCCTCGATTTCCCAACGAAGCCCCTCTGCCCGTTCACTGATTTTATGCGGCTCATCCAAAAAGACAAACGCATTCTTACTGATATAATCCAAAATGGAGGGTTCTCTGTCATCTGCTCCATAGTTTTCACTCACTGCGCTCACTGTCACCGAATCGACACGGGAAACGGAAATCTGCGAAAGCGTATCAAACTCACGAATCGAATCAATCTCGTCACCGAAAAACTCGATACGGTACGGATTGTCTGCCCCCGGCGTAAAGATATCCAAAATGCCGCCGCGCACGCTGAATTGTCCTCTGCCCTCAACCATTTCCTCGCGCACAAATCCCATATGGACTAAGCGCATACTGAGGTCTTCGATTTTCTGTTCCTGACCGACTGCAAGCGTCATCATACTGCCCACATAGGCCTCATAGTCAATCGTAAACTCTAAGAGTGCATCCGTACTCATCACAACAAGTGTCGGACGAGTGCTTTCTACCAAACGTTCAAGGACCGAAAGGCGTTGATTGACAAACTCATTACTTTTTGCATCCACCGAATAATACTCAATTTCTTTTGCCGGATAGTAAAGCGTATCTTCCCCGAAAAAGAACGAAAGGTCGGTCGCTATTTTCTTCGCACTGTACTCGCTGTCTGCAATATATACACCGGACCGCTCAAAAGAATGGCAGCAAAAAGCGGCAAGATGCGCCTTTCCCGACTCTGTCAATCCTGACACATTTACGGGAGTTTCACCTTGCCTGATTTGCTCTGAAAGCATCTGATATTCTGCTGATTCTTTTAAGAGCTCCGATAAAATTCTCATACCATTAACCCTTGCCGTTATATAGATTCATTGCACTTTGCGTGCCATTTTTAATCATTTCTCTCACTATATCGGGAATAAGTTCTACTGACTTTGATAAGGTCTTAATTTCTTCGTCCGTAAACCGTCCTGTCACCCAGTCTGCCATATCCCAGCCGGTAGGTGCTGCTCCGATACCCAAGCGGATACGGGGGAAACTATCCGAGCCAAGCTGATAGATAATGGACTTCATGCCGTTATGCCCACCATCGCTTCCTTTCGGGCGGATACGGATTTTACCCGTCGGAAGACTAACATCATCATAGATTACAATCAGATTTTCCGGCGGAATTTTATAGAAATTCACAATCTCGCGGAGACTTTCACCCGACAGATTCATAAAGGTCTGCGGTTTTACAATCAGTACCTTCTCCCCGCCGATGCGGCCCTCTCCGAATACGGCTTTGAACTTTAGCTTATTCAGCTCAATTCCCTCTTTTGCCGCTAAGTAATCTGCACTGATAAAGCCGACATTATGACGCGTACTCTCATATTGTTTTCCCGGATTTCCCAAACCAACGATTACAAACATTTTTCCGTCTCCTTTGATTCTTTCACCTTGGTAATTGCCATTCCGTCGCCAATCGGCAGGATGGCTGTGTCAAAACGCTCGTCTTTGCACAGCATATCTAAAAATTCTCTTAATCTCGTAATAATGGTGCGGTGCTTGTGCCCGACCTCGCCCTCGCCTGCCACTGTGCCCCGATAAAGTACATTATCCGTAACAATCACGCCGCCGGGAGCAAGCTTTTCAAGTGCCAATGCAAAATGCACGGGCGACTGCCCCTTTGCCGCATCAATAAAGATAAAATCGAAACCACCGGGCAGATTCCGGACCTCGGTTTCCGCATCGCCGTGAAGTAAGCGGATACGGTCTTTCATCCCGCAGGCACTGATGTTTTCAATCGCCTGACAGAACATTTCTTCGTCCCGCTCTACCGTCGTAATTTGCGCCTCGCAAGCGTTTGCCATCAAAAGCGCCGAATAGCCAATAGCCGTCCCCATTTCCAGAATGCGCTTTGGTTTTAACATTGCCACCAAAACGGACAGAAAGCGACCTGCTTCCCGCTGAATAATCGGGATGTAATTTTCTCTTGCGTATTCTTCCATTTCGTGCAGTCTGCCCGTCTCCGGACGCAAGGTCCTGCGGAGGTAATCGGTGACTGCCTGTCCTGTAATATGTTCCATTATGCTTTCTCCTCGGTCAGTCGGCGCAAAAGTCCGGAATAGCGTTTTGCCTCAAAATCGTTATCCACCATCGTTTCAACCGCACTCTTTTTGCCGACTAAAGTTACAAAATCCTTAGCGCGTGTAATCGCCGTATAAATCAGGTTGCGGTTCATCAGCATAGGTGCACCGTGAAACACGGGAAGTACCACGCAGGGAAACTCACTTCCCTGACTTTTATGTACCGTAATGGCATAGGCAAGCTCTAATTCCTCTAACATACTATTCGGATACTCCACCTGTTTTTCTTCGTCAAAAATAACCGTAACGGCATTTTTATCCACTTTGGAAATAAAGCCGATGTCACCGTTATAGATTCCGACGCCCTCTTTGTCCGAATGGATGCTTTCCCAGACGATATCGTAATTGTTTTTGACCTGCATTACCTTGTCGCCCTCACGCAGGATACGGGAAAGAAACGCTCTTTCATTTTTCCCCTCCTCCGGCGGATTTAACGCCTCCTGAAGTGCGCGGTTTAATTCTATCACGCCTGCCGGCGTTTTCTTCATCGGTGAAATCACCTGAATATCGTGCATCGGGTCAAAGCCGTAAGCACTGGGCAATCGGTCACATACCAAGGAAACAACGGTACGCGTGATTTCATCTCCTGTACGTTCGGGGAGGAAGAAAAAGTCCTTCTCCTTTTCGTTATAAATCGGGTATTCTCCCCGATTGATGCGGTGGGCATTGACGACAATCATGCTTTCCTCTGCCTGACGAAAGACGGTATCTAATCGAATCACGGGTACAATCCCTGACACTATCACATCTTTTAGGACATCACCTGCACCCACGGACGGAAGCTGGTCGCTGTCTCCGACTAAAATCACCCGCGCACTCGGACGAACCGCCGACAAAAGTGCCTGCATCAAAGCGATATCTACCATACTGACCTCGTCGACGATAATCACATCGGCATCGAGCGGGGTATTACAAAGGCGCACATATTCGCGCTCTGTTTCATCGCCCGTATAGCCAAGCTCTAACAGACGGTGAATGGTTTTTGCCTCCTCGCCCGTCACGCTCGTCATTCGTTTGGCAGCTCTTCCCGTCGGCGCGGTCAGAGCAATCCCAAACCCTCTCTTTTTGAGCAGTTCTATGATAAAACGAATGGTCGTTGTTTTTCCCGTACCCGGACCGCCCGTAATCACGGTAAAGCCGCAGGACAATGCGCTCATTACCGCATTTTTCTGTTTTTGTTCCAATTTAATTCCGTATTTTTCTTCCAACTCTTTGATTTCTTTGTTGTCTTTTTGCGGTTTTTCTTTTGATGCTTTACCTGCAAGCAAGCGAATCTGATCTGCCACGATTCGCTCACATTCATAATAGTACGGAAGATAAATACATTCTTCCTCTTCAGTTTGCACGCTGACGAGTCCACCGGATACCAAAAGCTCTACGATGGCATTTTCTATCTCTAAAGGATCCACGCCAAGCATTTTTTGTGCCAGGGAAACGAGAAGTGTGCGTGGCAGGTAGGTATGTCCTCCGCTTGCCGCATAAAACGATAGCGTATATTTAATTCCCGAGCGGATGCGGTTTTCATCCTCAGCCCGAATCCCCAGATGTGCCGCAACAGAGTCCGCCGTCTTAAAGCTGATGCCACGCACACGCTCGCAGAGCGTATAGGGATTTTCCTGAATCACAGAAAGCGCGTTCTCGCCAAAGCTGTCAAAGATGCGCACCGCAAAATTCGGTGTAATCCTGAATTTCTGTAAGAACAGAATCAGTTGTTCCTTTTCAAAAATCTCCATATATGCCGTCTGGATATCCATTGCTTTGGCAAGGCTAATGCCTTTAATTTCCGCCAGGCGTTCCGGCATATCCACAATGACATGGAGTGTATCCTCTCCAAAGCGGTTTACAATTTTTTCTGCCGTGGATTTTCTGACGCCGCGCACAACGCCCGAAGACAGATATGACAGAATCTCGTCTCTCCCCGTCGGCTCCTGGCGCTCGAAATATTCCACTTTGAGTTGTTCGCCATAGCTTGCGTGGTTAGTCCACTTGCCACTGACGACTAAAATTTCCCCCACCTTAATATAAGGAATATAACCCACACAGGTAATGATGCCGGTATCGTTTGCATCCAGTTCAAACACTGCATAGCCGTTGTCATCATTGGAATAAATGACTTCTTCCACCGTTCCCTGATAGGCATCCAGCTCCTGCATCCGGCTCACTCCCTTCTCTATCGTATCCTCTCTTGGACATACGCCATTGCGCGCTCTAAAAAATTTTCCTCGCTAATATCAAACCACTGATACCGCTCATCCCTTTTAAACCAGGTGAGCTGGCGTTTGGCGTAATTGCGGCTGTTTTTCTTAATCAGCTCAATGCACTCAGAAAGCTCACATTCGCCCTCAAAGCAGGACAAAACCTCTTTATAACCGATACCCTGCATCGACTGCATCGAACGCGTCATTCCACTATCTGAAAGCGCCTTAACTTCCTCAAAGAGACCTGCTGCGACCATACGGTCAACACGCAGATTGATGCGCTCATACAAAAGCTCACGTTCCCCGGTCAGCGCAAGCATCACCGGCTCATACGGAGATTCAATCAGCTTTGAGCGCGCATTCTGCTCCGAAAGCGTCAGCCCCGTGCTTTCATAAAGCTCCAGTGCACGCACCACACGTTTGACATTATTCGGGTGCACCGCCTCTGCCGCCTTGGGATCTAATTCCGCCAGCCTTTGCCACAGGACTTCCGTGCCCTTTTCTTCTGCTTCACTCATCAGCCTTTCGCGCAGGGAAAAGTCTGTTTGCGACTCTGTAAATTTTACATTATCTACAAAGGACGAGATATAAAGCCCCGTACCTCCGCACAGAATCGGGAGTTTTCCCCTTTCCAGAATATCCTCTGCCGCCTCGTTTGCCTTTTGCACGTACTGTGCCACGCTAAAGGTTTCGTCCGGCTCTAAAATATCGATTAAATGATGTGGGATGCCTTCGGTTTCTTCCGGTGTTACTTTGGCGCTTCCGATATCTAAGCCTTTGTATATCTGCATAGAGTCTGCCGAAATAACTTCACCGCCGAACTGCTTTGCCAAAGCAACGGAAAGTCTCGTTTTTCCCGTTCCCGTGGGACCTGCAACCACAACAATCTTTTGTTTTTTCATCTTAAACAATCCTCTTAAACTGCTTCTCAATAAATGTTTTGGTAAATGAAATCGTAATCGGCCTTCCATGCGGGCAGGTATTGATGCCTGAAAGGGAAAATACCGCATCCAACAGTGCTTTCATTTCTTCTTCGTGCAAGCGGTGATTTGCCTTGATGGCACCTTTGCAGGCAATGCTATAGAGCATACGGCTGACTAAGTCCTCGCTAATGTTCTTTCTGCTGTTGGCTATCATTGTCAGTATTTCAAGCAAAAGCTCTCCCAAATCTCGTTCCGCAAGCTCTTCCGGTGTCATACGAATCGCCACGGATTGCTTACCGAATTCCTCGGTTTCAAACCCAAGCGCATCGAGCGTTTCCCGATATTCTCGGTATGTAGCCATCTCCTGTGCGGAAAGGTTTACAACGGCAGGAATGAGCATCGTCTGAGACACAATACTGCGATTCCGATACTGCGACAAAAGCTCCTCATAACGCAATCGCTCGTGCGCTGCGTGTTGGTCGACCAACAGCATTTCACCGTCTTTTTCGACGATAATATAGGTATCAAAGACTTGTCCGCAAATCTGATATACCGGCGCCTCATCTTTTGTTTCTTCGCTTTCTCGCTCTGGCTGTACTGTCTCTTTCTTCTCTTCAAAAAGGATGATTTCTGCTTCCTCATTTGTTATCGGTTCCGCTATTTTTTCTTCCGTTTTTGGAAGCTCCGGCGGAATCAGTTCGGGAATCGGCCACACTCCTGCGGTTGGCTCCCGCATCGAAAAGCTCGGCTTTTTCATGGGTTTCATCTCCGGTTTTGTTTCTTCCGGAATCTTTGGCGCAGGTTTTGCTTCTACACGAATCGGCTCTGCCACCTTGGGCTTTTCCACAACTGCCGGGAAGACTGATGTTTTCGGCGGGGTTTGAACCTCGGGGATGCGTGTTTCTTGGGTCAG
This sequence comes from Clostridia bacterium, assembly GCA_017399695.1. GTDB lineage: Bacteria > Bacillota > Clostridia > UBA1381 > UBA9506 > RGIG1666. Next base: position 55,396 of record JAFQBK010000012.1, read on the forward strand.
CGCATTTTTTACCGCCCAATAGACACAATGATACATCTGCTTTTCATCGGCAAACTTTACTTCCAGTTTCGTCGGATGGACATTGATGTCCACCATTTTGGGATTGACGGACAGAGACAGCACACACGCCGGAAACTTTCCAACCATAATTTCATTTTTATAGGCTTCCTCCACCGCGTGCGCAAGCATCGCGCTTTTCACGTAACGTCCGTTGATAAAGAAATTCTGCATATTTCGGTTTGGTCTTGCCATAAGACCGCTGGCAACAAGACCTGAAACTGCTACCTCATCTTCACAAAAGCTAACAGGGCGCATCGCTTCTTTCATTTCTTTACCGTAAACCGCATACACACAGGCAGAAAGGTCGCCGTCACCTGATGTAAACAACGCCTCTTTTCCGTTATTGATAAACTTAAAGGAGATATCCGGATGGGAAAGCGCCAGACGGTTTAAGATGTCGGCGATATACCCCGCCTCCGTAAAGTCCTTTTTTAAGAATTTCATTCTTGCGGGCGTCGAACAAAACAGGTCCCTTACAATAACCGTTGTACCCACCGGGCAACCTGCATCGGACAGTTCCACCTCTTCTCCGCAATCGGCGCTAAGATGCGTTCCCAAGTCCTCACCCTGTGCCCTTGTATAAATTTCAAGTCGGGAAACCGCTGCGATACTTGCCAATGCCTCACCACGAAAGCCCAGGGTTTCTATTCCCTCCAAGTCCTCCGCCGTAAAAATTTTACTGGTCGCATGGCGCACCAGACAGGTCTCGGCATCCTCGCGCGACATACCGTAGCCGTCATCTGCCACACGGATATAGCTGATACCGCCGGCTTTGATTTCCACCACGATATGTTTAGCGCCGGCGTCCATCGCGTTCTCAAGTAGCTCTTTCACTACCGATGCCGGACGCTCAACCACTTCGCCTGCGGCAATCATATTGGATACCGCTTTATCTAACACACGAATTCGTCCCATGCGTTTTCCCTCGCTTTTCTTTCGTATTCAACCATTTAGAATTTCATCAAATCCATCACCGCAACAAAAACGGATAACAGGATTAAAAGTGCAAAACCGACAAAATGAATGACTCCCTCTTTTTCCGGTGGAATCGGTTTTCTTCGAATCATTTCCACAAGCACAAAGAAGATGCGTCCGCCATCTAATGCAGGGATGGGCAAAAGATTAAAAATACCCAAATTGATGGTCAGTAAAATTGCTAAATTCAGTAACGTCAAAAATCCGTCCATTCCCGTTTTCGCCGTTTGCTCTACCGCTGAGCCGATTTCCGACACAATACCAATCGGACCGGAAAGCTCGGTGAGTGCCACATCGCCCCGGAACAAATCGACAATCGAGCCAATGACCAATTTCGAATAGAAAAATGTTCCGTGATAAGAAAGCTTTAAGGTCTTGCCAAAATCATTTGGCTCATTTTTAAGCACAAACCCATAACGATATACTCCGTCGGTTTCGCGCGGCGTCACGGAAATACTCTTTTCTTGACCGTCTCTTCGAACCAAGAATTCGGTTTCCTCTGCACCGCGACGCTGGACAGACCACATAACCTCTGCGCCGATGGGCGTCCGCGAACCTTGAATCCTTACAATTTCGTCACCCGCCAATAGTCCGCTGGCTTCTGCCGCTGTGCCCACCTGTACCTCGCCGATGCGATTTGTTACCACGTGAGTTCCCTGTGCGGTCATCACAATCAAAAGCACAAAGCCGAGCAGAATATTCATGAATGCGCCGGACGCCAGTACAATCAGGCGCTTGTATGCCGGCTTATTGTTAATCGCGCGCGGGTCAGAAGAGTTTTGGTCCTCGCCCTCCATGGCGCAATAGCCGCCAATCGGAATTAAGCGAAGCGAATAGGTCGTCTCTTTTTTGCCCCAGCTAAAAAGCTTCGGCCCCATACCGATAGCAAATTCGAGCACGCGGATTCCCATCAGCTTTGCCGTGATAAAATGTCCAAATTCGTGGACAAAAATCAGCAGTGCAAAAATCAAAATTGCGACCAAAACAGTTAAAACAGTCGTCATACTCTGCCTCCAAAACTATGCATAAAAAAGGGAAAGCGGGCCTATCGCTCTGCGACAGCCCCTTGTTCTTTTTATTTTATTTTATGTAGTGCGCCCCGGACATATTCACGCGCCCAAAGGTCTGCTTCCAAAATGTCCCGGGCGCTCGGCGATGCGATTGTCTTATGTGCATCCATCGCTTGTTCTACCACTTCTGCAATTTCTAAAAACTCTATTTTATCATTTAAGAACAAGCTGACCGCTTCCTCGTTTGCGCCGTTTAATACCGTCGGCATTGTGCCTCCGATGTTACCCGCCTGATATGCCAGCGAAAGACAACGGAAGGTCTCGGTATCCGCCTCTTCAAAGGTCAGCGGACCACAGGATAAGAAATCCAGTTCATTCCCAGTCATCTCCATACGGGCAGGATAGGTAATCGCATACTGAATCGGGAGCTTCATATCCGGCGCACCAAGCTGAGCAATCACGGCGTTATCACAAAAACGAACCATGGAATGAACAATGCTCTGGCGGTGCACCAAAACCTTAACGCGTGAAAGCGGCATGGAAAATAAATGCCCCGCTTCAAGCACCTCGAGTCCTTTATTCATGAGCGTTGCGCTGTCGATGGTAATTTTTGCGCCCATGCTCCAGTTAGGGTGTTTCAGCGCCTGCTCTTTCGTGACTCCTAAAAGACTTTCCCGCGCGTGGCCGAAAAACGGACCGCCCGATGCTGTTAATATAATCTCCGAAACCTCACGGTCATATTCTTTGGGATTCACCCTTGCTGCCAGGCTTTGAAAAATCGCACTGTGCTCACTGTCTACGGGAATAATCTGCGCGCCGCAGCGTTTTGCCTCGCTCATCACGATATCGCCTGCGGTCACCAGCGTTTCTTTATTGGCAAGACCAATGCGTTTGCCTGCACGAACGGCGGCCAGGGTTGGAACGAGTCCCGCAATTCCCACGATACCGGTAATAACCGTATCGCTTTTTTCACCCTCGGCAAGCTCAACTAAACCCTCACTTCCCGAAAGCACCTTAACCTCTGTATCCGCAAGTTTAATTTTCAGTTCTTTGGCGTGCGGCTCGGACACCACGCACACCTTTTTGGGTCGAAACTTTCGCGCCTGCTGTTCCAAAAGCTCTATTTTCGAGTATGTGGAAAGCCCCTCCGCGCGGACGCCCTCCATCTTTTCAATGACCTCCAGCGTCTGTACACCGATAGAACCGGTGGCACCAAGTACGGTAATATGTCTCATACGCGTTCCTCTATTCTACGAAATAACCGGAATATATAAAATAAAATAATAGACCAAAGGTGTTACGAAAATAAGACTGTCGATACGGTCAAGCATACCGCCATGACCCGGAATCAAATTGCCGAAATCCTTTGCCTTATATTCTCTTTTAATCACCGATGCCGCAAGGTCTCCAAGCTGTGCAACCACACCGCACAAAAGCGAAAGAAATACAATTGCATCATAATGTGCTTTAAGACCGAAATAGCTTTCAATGATGACGCCGTAAACCAGCATAGAAATCACCGAGCCAATCACCGCACCAATTGCACCCTCAACGGTCTTATTGGGGCTGACACTCGGAATCAGCTTATGACGTCCGAAAAACTTGCCCGCAAAAAAGGCGAAGGTATCCGGCATCCACGCACCAATCAGCGGAAACATCACCAAAACCACACCGTGCTCCATGGAACGAATAAAGGTTAAATGGAACAAAAAGAGTACGGCATAAATCAAAGTAAAAAGCGATGAACTGACATCATAAAACTTAATTCTGTCATTCCAGAAAATCGAGCAAATCATCAGTAGCATCAAATATAAAACCAACACAAAGGTAAATAATTCCCTCGGATATGTACCGGCAGTCAGATAGGGAATCGCCATAAAGACCGCAGCAAACGCATAGTTAAGCGTTACCATCTGCCACTTGGTTTCCTGCTTGAATGTCATATAAAGCTCATGGAGTGACAAAAAGCACGCAACCACAACAGCGGCATGGAACAACCAGTCGGGACCGCTGAAGATTAAGAAAAGCACACAAATACCGCCAATGACGCCGCTTAGTATTCTGACTCCTGTTTTTGACCACATAACTGTCTTCCTCCTGATGAATCAAACTCCGCCAAAACGTCTGTTTCGATTCTGATAATCCAAAATTGCCTGTGCAAAATCCTTTGTTGTAAAATCAGGCCAGTTGATTTTTGAGAACCAAAATTCACTGTACGCCGACTGCCACAAAAGAAAATTGGAAAGGCGCTCTTCTCCGCTGGGTCTGATGATAAGGTCTGCATCCGGAGAAAACGCCGTATAAATCTGCGACGAAATTAAGTCCTCTGTAATTTCCTCCGGCATACGCTCGCCGTTTTTGATTTCCTCGCCAATTGCGCGCATCGCACGAACAATCTCCTGACGTCCGCCATAGTTAATTGCCAGATACAAAACCGTTCCCTTACGATCTTTGGTATATTCTTCAATCGCATCAATCTCACGATTGATTTCCTCCGACAAGGCACTGCGGTCGCCGACCACCAAAATGCGAACATCATTTCCTGCCAGCTGGTCTTTGTCACGTAGGTATTCAAGTAGCAACTCCATAAGAGCATCCACTTCTGCTTTCGGACGCTTCCAGTTTTCCGTAGAAAATGCATAGGCAGTAATGTATGGAATTCCTAAAGTTACCGCGTATTCCGTAATCGTTTTTAGGTTCTGCGCGCCCGCCTTGTGACCCGCATTTCGCGGCAGACCTCTCTTCTTCGCCCAACGGCCGTTGCCATCCATAATAATACCGACATGGCGCGGCAGATTATTTCTGTCAATTTGCTGTTCGATGTCTTTTAAGGCCTTCTTTTTTCCCCATTTTTGAAACATCGCAATCACCCCAATAATGCCCGAAAAGGGGCGCCACAAGGCGTCCCTTTGCAAGCGGATACTAAAAAAATCAAACTTCCATAATTTCCTTTTCTTTCTTTGCGGAAATTGCATCAATATCCTTGATGTATTTATCTGTAATATCCTGAATATCCTTTTCGCAAGTTTTGAGGTCATCCTCTGTAATTTCGCCCTGCTTTTTCTGTGCCTTAAAGCCTTCAATCGCATCACGGCGAACACCGCGAATGACTACCTTGCCCTCTTCTGCGCGCTTGGAAATGGCTTTCGCAAGCTCACGTCTGCGCTCTTCTGTCAGCGGCGGGAAGTTTAAGCGGATGGCCTTGCCGTCATTGTTCGGGGCAATACCGATGTCTGCCTCGACAATCGCTTTTTCAATATCGTGCAAAATGCTTGCGTCCCACGGCTGAATCATCAGCTGTCTTGCATCCGGAACGGAAATCGTTCCAACCTGACCAATCGGAGTCGCTGTTCCGTAGTAGTCAACCATAACCTTATCTAAAATCGCAGGATTTGCTCTGCCTGCACGGATTGCCGCGTAATCAGATTCGAGCGCTGCAATCGCTTTATCCATCTTTACCTTTACTTCCTCGTACATCTTATTTCCACCTTTCTCAATTTGAAACTGTTGTGCCGATTTTCTCGCCGCTAAGAACACGGATGATATTCTTCGGGTCCTCAAGACCAAATACGATAATCGGAATATTATTGTCCATACAAAGCGAGGTCGCCGTTGAATCCATAACGCCCAGACCCTTGTTCAGCACCTCAATATATTTGAGTTCATCAAATTTCTTTGCATTGGGATTTAAGTTCGGGTCACTGTCATATACGCCGTCTACTTTTTTTGCTAAAAGAATTGCTTCCGCGTCGATTTCAGCTGCACGCAATGCTGCACCGGTGTCCGTTGAGAAGAACGGATTTCCCGTTCCGCAACCGAAGATAACAACTCTGCCTTTTCCTAAATGGCTGATTGCCTTTCCGCGAATGTAAGGCTCTGCAATCTGTCTCATTTCAATACCTGTCTGCACGCGCGTTATAACGCCTGCTGCCTCTAAAGCACTTTGAAGCGCCAACGAGTTGATTACCGTTGCCAGCATTCCCATATGGTCAGCGCGGGTACGGTCCATATCTTTTCCTGTTCTGCCTCTCCAGAAATTGCCGCCGCCAACTACGACTGCAATCTCTACGCCCATCTCCGTTGCTTCTTTAATTACAGCGGAAATATCAGCTAAGGTATCCTCATCAAGTCCAAATCCGCGCGGACCTGCTAAGGCTTCGCCGGAGAGTTTCAGGAGAATTCGTTTAAATTTCGGTGTCATAACTGCCTCCCATAAATCTTATGTATTTCATCAAACTGCATTCCTAGTTTATATTATATAATTTTTTAAACAAAGATTCAAGTGTTACAACCATTATTTTCGAAATTTTCCCGTTCTTTCTTTCCAATGTTAGAATATCTTTCAAAATCGGTTTACATAATATTCAAAATAACTTTTTTCTTTTGTAAAGTTATTCACATTGTCAACAAAGTTATCAACAGTTTTTCCTTAAAACAACCCCTCGAAACATCGGTTTTCGTCAGTTTTTTGAATTTTTTCAGGTTTTCCACAGGAGTTTTACACGGTACCGCAAGTTAACATAACGTCGTTCCAAAAAATTCCATTTATGGATTTTGTTAGTTAAATTATTGTCTTCATATGCCTTGTTGCATGGCAGTTTATATTGACTGCGCACGGAAGTCCGGCAATATGAGTCGCAAAGGTCTCTACCTTTACAGAAAGTGCTGTTGCGCCTCCTCCAAAGCCCTGAGGACCGATTCCTGTGCGGTTTATCTCATCTAACAGCTCTTCTTCAAGCGCCTCATAAAACGGATTGGGGTTTTTCTCCTCCAGATTTCTTGTCAAGGCAACTTTGGCAAGCTGGCAACACTTCTCCATCGTTCCGCCGATACCGACGCCGATGACCATCGGGGGACAGGGGTTAGCTCCTGCCGAACGCACTGTATCAAGCACAAAGCGTTTGACACCTTCTATGCCATCCGAGGGCTTTAACATTTTGAGCGCGCTCATATTCTCGCTGCCAAAGCCTTTCGGCGCAAACGTAATTTCAAGCCGGTCGCCCGGCACGATGTCATAATGAATGACTGCCGGCGTATTATCATTTGTATTGATTCGTTCAAGCGGGTCGCCAAGGACTGATTTGCGCAGGTATCCCTCCCGATAGCCTTGTCTGACACCTTCATTGATGGCGTCAGACAGTCCGCCGCCCGTAATATGTACCTCCTGCCCTACACGAACAAAGAATACTGCCATCCCCGTATCCTGACAAATGGGGATTTCTTTCTCTTTTGCGATATCAGCATTTTGAATTAAGTCTCCCAAAATATCTTTGGCAACTGCCTTTTCTTCGCTTGCCTCAGCTTTTTGGAGCGCGCGAAAGACATCCTCAGGCAAAAAATAGTTCGCACGAATACACAGTTCCCTTACCGTTTCCGTTATTTTTTCCGTCTGTATTTCTCTCACGAGGCTTCACCGCTTTCTTTTTTATTCTTACCGAACACCCATAAGCGATTTCCCAAAAAATTAACTGCCAAAGATACGGGCATTGCCAAAACCTTAGCCAGCATCACCGCCGCATCACCGTAAAAGCGATAGGATGCACCACAAAACGCAAGTAACGCATTGACCGGCTGTTCAATATGCAGTTCGTATAAGAGATTCATGCCTAAAATCGTAATGCTCATCGATATTAAATTCACAACGATGAATCGCCCAATCTCACGCACACGGACCGAGCCAGTCTTTCGAAAGGTAAAATAGCGATTCCATACATAGCTGTTTGCCATTGCAACGAGCGTTGCAAAGACCTGCGCTATGCTTTTATCCAAATCAACCAGCGTAAGCAGGAGATAAAACACCACATAATCAACGGCAGTATTTAATAGACCGACCAGACCAAACCTGACTGCCTGCCACACGCTTTCCTTTGCTGTATTACTTTTCATCTTTGGTATCCTCACTAAATCCTATGGTTTCCCGCACAATGTAAAGCGGTCGGTTTTTTGTTTCATCATAAATTCTGCCGATATATTCCCCAATGATGCCCAGCATCATTAAAACAACACCGTTGGAAATTAAAAGCACCGCCAAAATAGACGCCCAACCAGCGACCGTCACGTCGGTAAACAGTCGCAGGCAAAGAACTACGATTAAATATACAAAGCTGAAAAACGCGAGAATAAAGCCAATATAGGTTGAAATTTTCAGCGGCTTATATGAAAATGTAGTAATGCCGTCCATCGCAAAACGCAGCATTTTCCGAAGCGGATATTTCGTTTCTCCTGCAAAACGCTCCTCACGCACATAGCTGACCGCCGTCTGCCGAAAGCCTGTCCAACTGACAAGACCGCGTACATAGCGATTCTTTTCCGTCAGGCGCGACATCACGTCACACACCTTTCGGTCAATCAGGCGGAAATCGCCTGCATCTACAGGGATATCAACACTGGTCATAGCCGCAAGCAAGCGGTAAAACATCTTCGCCGTCGCTTTTTTGAAAAGGCTTTCCCCTTTCCTTTTTTCGCGTTTTCCGTAGACGACATCATATCCTTCCTTCCATTTTTCAATCATCTGTAAGATGACAGCAGGAGGGTCCTGAAGGTCTGCATCTATGACAACCACCGCTTGTCCGGTGGAAAAATCCATTCCTGCGGTGATTGCGGTCTGATGTCCAAAGTTACGCGAAAAGTTAATCAACTTTACACATTCGTCATTTGCACACAAATTTCCCACAATGTCCGCCGTAGCGTCACGACTGCCATCGTTGACAAAAATCAGCTCATACGGCTCATTTGTGGCATCCATAACCTCTTTGAGCTGTCGGTAGCATTCCTCTACAACGCTTTCTTCATTGTAAACCGGAACCACAACAGAATATCGAATCATATCTCATTTCCTCCCGAGGATGAAATTATTATCTAGAAGACTAAATGACATAAAACAGAATGCACAAAAAGTGGCAGATGCTCGCCAAGTCCACAAAAATATGGAATACAGAATGGATATATTTTTTCTTTTTTCCTATCACATAAAGAATGGCACCAAGGGTATAAAGCACGCCGCCGGCAATTAAAAGTGCCGCTCCGCCAAAACCGATGGCGCTATAAGTCACATTCCAAAATGCAGCGATGCACCAGCCCATACCGATGTAGCAAATCATCGACAGCTTTTTATACTTATTTAAGTCAATCGCGGTAAATGTCGCTGCAAGTGCAGTCATTCCCCAAATGATACCAAAGATAACCCATCCCAAAGCCACATTTTGCGCGCGCACGGCAGATAGTGCAATCGGCGTATAGGTTCCCGCTATCATAAAAAATATGGTGCAGTGGTCAATCACCTGAAGCACCTTTTTGGCGGTTGACGGACGAACCCCATGGTAAACACTCGACATCGTGAACAAAACAATGACAGAGGCGCCGTAAATTGCCGAGGACACCACGCCGTACCCATTGCCACGAAGCGCCGCAAACACAACACAAATCACCAAATAGGCAATCCCCAGCGCACCGCCGACGATATGCGTCACCATATTAAAAATTTCTTCCCCCGCGGTATAGCTTGGAAGAATTCTGTCTCTCAATTTTTGCCGTTTTGCCATAGTTTCACCCAGTTTCTTTCGGTCTCATTTATATTTTAGCCGTCAATACCATCTTCCATTACAATTGTATGAATGGCATCATTTTCGTCGATATAGAAATAGATTTTCTTAAATCCGATATCATCTTCAGGATCAAACAAATAGTACTCCGCTTCCGGTGATTGGGAGTGTGTCAAGTCCTCTTTGTGTAAATCCAAAAGCTTGGCTACTCCATCGCCCACCCTGATTCCTCTTGCGGTTTCATAGTTTGGAGATTGCGTCGATATACGATTGATGATATTTTTATCATCGTCAGAAAGCAAAGTCTTAATTTCTATATCATCATATTGGTTTACTGCCCAGTCGAATCCGTCCCCCGAGCCAAGTGCTACACTTATCGGTTCTTTATTGACCTTTGATATGTCCATATTTAACTCTATGACTATTGTTTCCGATATCAGACAGAATTCCGACTTTTCCCCGATGTTTTTATGTTCAGCGCCAAGGTCGCATCCTGAAAGTAATAAAAGCACAATAATACCAATTACAGATATGAGTTTCTTCATAAGAACCCTCCTCAAAATGTACCCAAGCATTTATTTTTGATGTTTTTAAATTTAATCATCGCATAATTAGTTATATTTTACCACATTTTGCGATAAGTTTCAACCTCGACAATGAAAAAGGCGTAATCTATGGCAAGCGACCGATTTTTGCATAAAAAAATCGGAACAAGCAAAGCTTGTTCCGATGTGGCAAAGCAGAACAATATAGATGCAACCTAATTATTGTTTTTCTTCGCTGTATTTATTGATGAAATAAGAATTTTCTTTAATTCAATGCAAGTTTCAAGAGTGGTTTTATCGTCATAATATCCGCTTTCTATAAGCAGTTCTATCCAATATTCACTTTCAGAACATTCTTTTAATGCTATTTGAAGTTTAGCAATAAAATCGTTCTTTCCGTGTCCGTAAAACGCCTCTCTTATATTCGCACCGATGCTTGTGCCACTACGGATAAGTTGATTTGTGAGCACACTTTCTCTTTTTTCACTTTTTACTTTATTATATCTAACGCAAATTGCTTTGATTTCACTAGTAACGGACTTTCCATAAACTTTCTCCTACTCAAAAAAACCTCTTTCTTATTCACTATTACCTATTACTTTCCAAAAATCCGTACAAAAAGTATTTTAGTGAATAGTGAAGAGTGAATAGGTAATAAGTAAAATCCGCACACTTTCGTGTACGGATTTTTGGAGGCGCCACCCAGATTTGAACTGGGGAATCAGGGTGTTGCAGACCCATGCCTTACCACTTGGCTATGGCGCCATCAATATTAATATATGTAATCTCCGTAAAAAACGGAACATTTACCGAAAATAAAATCTTGCCTCTTGTGCTCAGAAGCAAGATTTTAATTGGAGCGGAAGACGAGATTCGAACTCGCGACGTTCACCTTGGCAAGGTGACGCTCTACCACTGAGCCACTCCCGCATTTTATCAAATGATTGGAAAATATATCTATATGCCTGTCGGCTGCCTCTGCACCATTCCAATAGGATTGGTGCCTCCGGGCGGAATCGAACCACCGACACGGGGATTTTCAGTCCCCTGCTCTACCGACTGAGCTACAGAGGCAAATTGGCGACCCGGAACGGGCTCGAACCGTCGACCTCCAGCGTGACAGGCTGGCATTCTAACCAACTGAACTACCGGGCCAAAAAATCCAATCAAGGTGAAAAAGTGGTGGGCACAACAGGGCTCGAACCTGTGACCCTCTGCTTGTAAGGCAGATGCTCTCCCAGCTGAGCTATGCGCCCATCTCGTTCACCCGTCGCTTGACGACAAATAGTATTATACACGAATATAAAGCTAATGTCAAGAACTTTTTTCATTTTTTTTGAATTTTTTTATTTTGCCGAAAAATCCCTTGGTTATGCGGTTTTTAGGTTATATCCCTCGACCTGTTTTCACTTTTTTCAAAAAAATTACTTTTTTGAAGCACTCCGAAGCAGAGCTATGCTTCGGAGCGACCCTGTTATTTTTTACAGCTTTTTAAAAGTTCTTCCAGTTCGTCTTTTCCCAAGGTATAAACCTCCGGACAGAACTGGCAGGTTAGCTCTGCCTTTCCGTCATTTTCAATAATATCGGTGAGTTCTTTCGCTCCCAGGCTAATCAATGCACGCTTGATTTTGTCCATCGAACAGTCACAGCGGTATTCATACTCACTTTCATCTAAAAATTGGTATTCAAAGCCCTCTAAAAGCGCGCCTATCATATCTTCCGCCGACATACCATCTTCCATCATCTGCGTCACGGAAGAAATCTTAGAGACGTTCTTTTCCACGCGGTCGATATCTTCTTCCATCGCCGCAGGCATCAGCTGCACCATAAACCCGCCCGAGCGTTTCACCGTATAGTCACGGTCTACCAAAACACCCAAGCCAACGGCTGTCGGTGTTTGCTCTGAGGTTGCAAAATAATAGGTAAAATCCTCCGCTATTTCGCCGCTTGTCAAAGGAACCTGTCCGGTATAGGGTTCCTTCATTCCTAAATCCTTTGTGATGCTGAGCATGCCGTTTCCGACGGCTCCAGCAACATCCAGCTTCCCATTCGGTTTTTTTGCAATATCGACCAAGGGATTCTGCACATAGCCCTTGACCATACCATTACCATCCGCCACAGAAAGAATACTCCCCAAGGGACCATTTCCTTTAATTAAAAGAGTGACGCTGTTATCCGGGGATTTTAATTGACTCCCCATAATCGCTGCCATAGAGAGAGTTCTGCCGAGCGCTGCCGTGGCAACCGGAGAGGTATGGTGGATGCTCTGAGCCTTTTTTGCGATATCCGTTGTATCCGCAAAGGTCACACGCACCGCGCCCCACTCATCAATCGCACGAATTATCTTTCCCATCGTTTATTTCCTTTCTTCAAAACATCTTTTATCTCAAGATAGCCCAAGGGTGCAAAAAACCCTATTGCCAAACGGCAGATAGGGTTTTTAGGGCATTCGTCAAAACATAGTTCCAAAGTTACATACAAGTAAAGCTTCTATATATAACTCTAAATCAGCTGTTTCTTACACTCTTTCAACATTAGCAGCCTGCGGGCCTTTTGCACCTTCAACAACTTCGAAAGATACTTCCATACCTTCATCCAAAGTTTTGTAGCCTTCCATGTTGATTGCGGAGAAATGTACGAATACATCCGTTCCGTCAGCTGATTCGATGAATCCGAATCCTTTTTCTGCGTTGAACCATTTTACTTTACCAGTCATGAGAGATTTGCCTCCTAAAAAAATTCTTTGTGCCAAGGCACATGTTATACTTTAACACAGCAGGCAAAATAAGTCAACACTTTTTTCTCTATTTTGGTAAACTTTTTTGTAATTTTTTGGAAAATGAAACAACTGTATTTTCCGCTGTCTTTTTTCCTTTTTATTCTTTAAAATGTGAGCTGTTCTCCGGAGAAAGGAACACCGAAATGCTCGTATGCTTTTGCCGTCGCCATACGTCCTCTCGGTGTACGGTTTAAGAATCCCAGCTGGAGCAGATACGGCTCATACACATCCTCAATCGTATTCGGGTCTTCACCGATGGAGGCAGCCAGCGTATCCAGGCCCACCGGACCGCCGGAAAAGTTCTCTATAATAAACATCATCATTTTCCGGTCAATCATATCGAGACCAATCGGGTCAATTTCCATACGCGAAAGTGCAAGGTCCGCAATCTCGCGCGTTACCACACCATCACCCTTGATTTGTGCAAAATCGCGCACACGCTTTAAAAGGCGATTGGCAATACGCGGAGTTCCGCGGGAACGTCGCGCAATTTCCATTGAGCCGCCTTTGTCAATCTTTGTCCCAAGAATTTCCGCCGAACGGGAAACAATCATATCAAGTTCCTCCGGCGTATAGAGCTCTAATCGGCTGATCACGCCGAAACGGTCCCGAAGCGGTGCCGTTAAAAGTCCCGTACGGGTGGTTGCACCAATCAGTGTAAAGCGTGGCAAATCAAGGCGCACGGAGTGTGCGCCGGGGCCTTTACCTAAAATAATATCCAGCGAATAGTCCTCCATTGCAGGATACAAAATTTCTTCTACACTGCGACTCAACCGGTGAATCTCATCAATGAACAGAATGTCATTTGGAGAAAGCGCCGTTAAAAGCGCTGCCAAATCGCCTGCTTTTTCGATTGCAGGACCCGAGGTCACACGGATATTCACGCCCATCTCGTTGGCAATAATGCCCGCAAGCGTCGTTTTTCCGAGTCCCGGAGGGCCATACAAAAGAACGTGGTCTAATGGTTCTCCTCGTCCTTTTGCCGCACCGATGAAAATCTTCATATTCTCTTTCACTTTTTCCTGACCGATGTATTCCGAAAGTGCTCTTGGGCGCAGGCTGTATTCAATTTCATTATCTTCACCCAAGGTGCGCGAGGAAACAATGCGTTCCTCTGACACAAAATTTTCTTCGATTGCCATATCTGTTCACCGCCTTTTTATTGCTTTGCTAAAATCAAAAGTGCTTTTTTAATGGTTTCTTCTGTGGACAATCCATCGCCCGCTGCGCGGACGGCACGCATCGCCTCGCTTTGCGTATAGCCCAAAACCATCAGCGCCTCTAAGGCATCGTTCTTTCCAGCTACTGGCGCTGAAAAATCAAAGCTTTCTGCCGCAGCGCCGCCGGACAAGAGGTCATTATTTTTCATCTTATCCTTTAATTCCAGTACGATTTTCTGCGCAACCTTTGGACCAACACCGGGTGCTTTGGTAATGGATTTATAATCGTCCGTCACCACGGCAAGCGCCACCTCGGCAGGCGTCATCACCGAAAGCACGGCAAGACCCGCCTTCGGACCTGCGCCGGATACGGAGATGAGCATCTTGAACATCGAAAGCTCTTCTTTCGTTAAAAAGCCGTATAAGTCCATAATCCCCTCTGCCACACGCAAGAAGGTATGTACCTTTGCGCTTTGCCCTGCCGAAAGGCGGGACAGATTTGCCGGTGACATATAAACACGATATCCCACACCGCCTGCATCAATCACCGCAGAGTTTTCATCTACATATTCCACCGTTCCCGAAACCATTGCTATCATAGGCACTTCCTCCACTCGAAATTCTATTTATATACTCTCTTCATGGACCAGTTTCTGATACCGCGCATTATGTGCGTGGCAAATGGCAACCGCCAAAGCATCGGCAACATCATCCGGCTTCGGCACAGATGCAAGATTCAAAAGTGAGGTCACCATTGTTTGCACCTGCGGTTTGTCCGCGCGACCGTAGCCGCACACCGCCTGCTTGACCTGCAGTGGCGTATATTCATAAATCGGAACGCCCTGCGTCGATGCCGCAAGCATACAAACACCGCGCCCATGCGCTACAGAAATTGCCGTTTTTACATTCGTATTAAAAAACAGTTCTTCGATTGCAAATGCATCCGGATGAAACCGCTCAATTAAAATATTCACGCTTTCATTAATATCTCGCAAGCGATCCGAAAGCTTCATTCCTGCCTCTGTGGTAATGGCTCCGTAGCTGATCGTATGAAACTGATTGCCCACATATTCTACCACGCCATAGCCGACAATCGCAATGCCCGGGTCAATCCCCAGAATAACCATAGCTCCCTTCCCTCCTGCACTAAATGTATAAATATACAAAAAATATACAAATATTCTGCATATTTTATTGCATATTTTTTCATATTTTCGTGAAAAAAAAGCTTGAAATTTTATATTTTATGCGTTATAATAATACTCGTGTCGCTTGAATTTTTATTCATCGAACCATCGTATAATATAAAACATACATATATTTTATCACGTTTTAGGAGGAAATGCAAATGGCAAAAGAAAAAGTTATTCTGGCATATTCCGGCGGACTTGATACCTCGATTATCATTCCGTGGCTGAAGGAGAACTATGATTACGAAGTTATCGCGGTTGCCGGCAACGTCGGTCAGGGAAAAGAGCTTGACGGTCTTGAGGAAAAGGCTCTCAAAACCGGCGCAAGCAAGCTCTACATCGAAGATATCACCGAAGAGTTTGTAACTGATTTTATCTACCCGGCGGTTCAGGCAAACGCTGTTTATGAAGGCAAATACCTTTTAGGTACCTCTCTTGCCCGTGCACCGATTGCAAAAAGACTGGTTGAAATCGCTGAAAAAGAAGGCGCAACCGCTATCTGTCACGGCTGCACCGGTAAAGGGAATGACCAAGTTCGTTTCGAGCTGACCATCAAGGCGCTTGCACCGCACCTCAAGATCATTGCTCCCTGGCGTATTTGGGATATCAAATCCCGCGAGGAAGAAATTGACTATGCAATGGCGCGTGGTATTCCGGTTCCGGTTACCAAGGAAGACAACTACTCCATGGACAGAAACCTGTGGCATCTCTCCCACGAGGGTATGGACTTAGAGGACCCGTGGAACGAGCCGCAGTATGATAAAATTCTGAAGCTGATGAAGACGCCGGAGGAAGCTCCCGATACCCCGACCTATGTTGAGATTGAGTTTGAAAAAGGTATCCCGACCAAGATCAACGGTAAAGAATATGCTCCGGTCGCTTTGATTGAGGAACTGAACCGTTTGGGCGGCGAAAACGGTGTCGGTATTGCCGATATGGTGGAAAACCGTCTGGTTGGTATGAAATCCCGTGGCGTGTACGAGACTCCGGGCGGTACGATTCTGTATGCCGCTCACAAAGAGCTTGAGTACATCACCTTAGACCGCG
The DNA here is from genome assembly GCA_017399695.1 of Clostridia bacterium. GTDB lineage: Bacteria > Bacillota > Clostridia > UBA1381 > UBA9506 > RGIG1666. The sequence goes on from JAFQBK010000012.1 coordinate 71,703, forward strand.
ACACCATGCACTACAAAGAGCTGGTTGCAAGCAAGTTTGCAGAGCTTGTATATGACGGAAAATGGTTTACTCAGCTGCGCGAAGCACTGTCCGCTTTCATCGAGGATACACAGAAGACCGTTAGCGGTACCGTTCGTTTGAAGCTGTACAAGGGCAATGTCATGCCGGCAGGTGCAAAATCCCCGTATTCCCTGTACGATGAGGATATCGCAACCTTCTCCGAGGACGAAGTTTACGACCAGAAGGATTCGGCAGGATTTATCAATCTGTTTGGTCTGCCGCTCAAGGTTCGTGCAACCATGAAGAAGAGAAACGGTGAAAAATTATACTAAAAAAATTACAAAAATCCCGCAGCGATTGCCGAGTGTTCTAAAGGACACTAAGTAGAAATACGGGCATTGCGAGGTAAGAAGATGAGGAAAACTCAGTAAAATGGGTTTTCCTCTTTTCTTTTTTATCCGCACATTCGTCAAAATAAATGCCTTCTGATAAAATGAAGATACCAAATTTAAAGGAGGGCGATTACGCTATGAAAGAAAGATTTATTGAAAACGGAATTGAGTATGTAAGAAACGGAGATTACTACATTCCAAACCTAACCGTACCCGATGATGAGGTGTATAACATCGGTAAGTACGGCAGGATGCACGAAAGATTTATCAAAGAGAACAGACCTTGTTTTTACTCAATGAAAATGCTTAATGGCACTTGGCTTGCATATCTTGAAGAAATCGACACATCTGCAAAAGAAATGGTTGATAGGCTTATTAAGGAATTAGTTGCAAAAAGAGGTATTACAGAGGAATTAAAAGCCAAAGACCAATTCGCTTGGGTTTGTGCTATGGAACAGATAAAACACACAGCGGAAGAATTTGTCTTTTCGGATTTGATTTATGCTACGGAGGTGTAAAAATGGGTTTTATAGAGGAATTATACTACGGAAATATCAATCCTAATGAAAAACGATATAAAAGCCATAAGCCCTATGATAAAGCGGTAAAGGCATTTTCTGACATTGAAAACAGATTGTCAAAAGAATTAAACGGCGAAAACTTAAAACTCTTTAATGAACTTGTAAATGCAAGTGATGAAATTAGTGCTACAAGCGGAGTTGAAAATTTTAAAATCGGGTTCAGGCTTGGAGTTCAAATGATGTGCGACAGCTTGTTATTTAATGAAAATAGGGTTTTAAGAGATTCTGAATATAGCGGAGGTATTTCAAAATGAAAAAATCAATCATATCCATCATATCAATCGTATCAATTTTAATAAGTTCTTTTTCTGTAAGTGCAGCAGAGGTGCCGAGAGAGTCAGCACCCTGCAATACCACAAGCGAGGCAATCGTTATTGTTGAAAGTTATATCGGTGATATTTTAACCGAAGTACAGAACGGCTTGGGATATGCCGATGCAAGAGCAAAATCAAATCGCATATTCTTCAATGCTTGGCTTAATGGGCAGACAAATGGTTATAGCTACGGCGAGCTTGTGGATATAGCCAATAATGCAATATGGCAATATCGGGATATGTACCTTCACCCTGATTTTTACGCTAATAATATTGAAAAAGTCAGAGTTATAATCGCTCCCGTTATCGAAGATTATAAATCCGGAAAAATCACTTATGCAGAAGCAGAATTTAATGCCCGAAATAAAATTTATCAATATGTAAATCCGAATTTCAATCCAGATATTGAATATATGAAAGACCCGATATATAGAGATATTCCATCTGTGGATAATAGCTTGTTTATACTTGCGAGAAAACTACTGCTATCACAAGTTAAGTAACGACAATGCCCCTTGCTGAAAAGTTGCAAGGGGCATTTGTTTTTGCATTAAGATTTTTGTAGCGCACTTAATTGAGTTTTTATCAAGCATCTATAACATTATAATTCAACTTATTACTCCTAATTAAAGTAATCCACTTTCAACGGCAATTTTTTTGATTTCTTCTATTGCGTTGAGTTTTTTTGCCGAAAAGTCTTGTTGATTGCAAACATAATCAACAAGTGCCTTTATTAAATCAGAATTTGAAATTTTTGATACATCTACAAGTTTGGGTGCTTCATCGGGTGTATTAGAGGTTGCAACTTTAAAACTTCGAAATAATTTTTTACCTAAAATCAAGTCTGATAAATTATTGGTATCATTAGAGGTAATTAGTAATTGACTAAGCAAACGGATCGCCTTTCCAGGGTTGTTCAAAACTTGTTGTGTATACAATGTGATAATAAGCGTTGTTCTAGTTATGGATATTGTGTCTTCACCTTTTTCTCCTAATCCAATATGCTTAGGGTTGATGGCTGAACACAATGATTTTTCGTTGAATAATTTAATTTGAGATAAAATGAAATCTTTTCTTTTATCAAGACCTTTTTCAAGATTACTTATATCTTTTACAAGTGCTAACCCTATTTTATATTCATACATAATATATTCTCCCTATATTAGATTGCATAATTTATATAGATTATACTTCTTTTTTTGTCTTTTGTCAAGAAGTTGTGAAAAAAAACTTGACAAATTCTGATTATGGGTATATAATACTCTTAAGAATGAGTGAAATGAAATCTCATTCATTCTTAAGAGTATAGCAAACAGGAGGTGTAACGATATGTCATGGAACGAAGCGATTGAACTCTTTTTCCCTAATTATGATATGGAAGAAGTAGAAGATGCTTTACTAGAAAGAATACCTGATTAATGTAAGAGGGGCAGATAACTCTGCCCCAACAAAATATAATATTGAAATATGGAGGAATAAGTAAAATGAACATTAAAATTTTAGAAACCAGTTTGAATTTGAGATTTGAAAGAGGAAAGAAAAACAAAGATTATATTCTTTCTAAAGCGATAGCAATGAAGCAATTGGAAGTTCCCGATGTGGATATATATTGTAATGTAGAATATATGCGTTGCACTGATGATGAGTATTTACATTCTTTTAAAAAGGCAGGATATAACGCTTTCACAGCAGTTGACGAAAAAGGCAGAGGCATTCTTTGTGAAATTAAAAATGAATATGAAGTAACTACGATTGAAAAAATGAATGAACCTCATATGTTGCATTTGCACATATCAAAGGATAATACACATATTAACCTGATTACAGTAAGATTGTTGGTTGCCGGTGGAGATGAAAAAGATTTCAAAAATAGAAAAGGACAGTGGGATAAAATAGTCAATTATATTGAAAGTTTAAAAGATAAATCTAATCTCATTGTTACCGGCGATTTTAATCATGGTGTTATAAATAACGATGGGAATTATTTTTCGAAGCCACGGGAGTTCTATAATTATCAGATGGTTTTAAGCGATCTTTATAAAAGAAATGTTAAAATATATCCTATTAGCGGAAATAGTTACCGGGGATATATGAAAATAGATCATATTGCCACTGGTAAAAAGATTGAAGTAATTAATGCGAAATATAAAGATATGTTTGATAATATTAATTGTATTGGTATACCCGACCATAGTTGTATTGTTGCAGAACTTAATTGCGCATAGCTGAAGATACAAGCACATTTTTGAAGCTATGCAAAGTAGGAGAATGCCCAAAATGACAAAATATGAAATAAAAAAATACATAGATGATTATTTGAAAAAATACAACATCAACAACAGACTAATAAACGACCACAAAAAGCCTATGTTAAGTAAGGATTTAGATACCTTTGTTATAACATATAAGGTAGATGCACCTGGTGGACTTGTAGAGAGTGATATTCATATTTACAAGGACAGATTACAGGTGAGAGCATATTATCTTGAAGCTGTTTCTGATTTGTGCAAGGAAAATAATTGCTATGAGGAATTATTGAAGGTTATAAATTTTATAAACGCTAATGTTTTCTTCGATTCACTCTATACACCAAGATTATATCTGAGTACAGACGGTTACCATGATATAGTAATTACAACAGTCATTCTTTACGATTTTTTTGAACTTGCACCAATTGAAACAATGGAGTTTATCACTTGTTATTGTCCTGAATATTTAGAGAAATTTGCAATCCCAATATATGCAGTTGTTTCACAAAAAATATCTGCAGACAATGCAATAGAATGGATTAAGCAAAATGTGTCATATTGACATGCAAAGGAGGATTATGCGATGTCATACAGAAAGATTATCGCTGCTGATTTTGACGGCGTGTTGAATTTAAACAGTATATATCCGAAGTTAGGAGAACCTAATATCGAATTAATAAAAAAATTGAACAAATGGCAGGATTACGGAAATAAAATCATATTATGGACTTGCAGGGAAGGTCAGTTTTTAGATGATGCTGTGAAGTTTTGTAAAACGCACGGCTTATATCCCGATGCCATAAACGATAACATTCCTGAAACTGTAGATTATTTCGGCAGCAACTCCCGCAAAGTATATGCGGATTACTACATTGATGACAAGGCTATAACTCCGGCTGAAATTGATAAAATTTCTGCTTGCCAAGAAACGACTATACTTTAACCGAAAGTGTGTTGGTTTTATGGATAAGAAAAAATTTTATTTCAAAGACATTCGCCCGTTCATAGCTAAAACGGATAAGGTATCAATACTGTTGCCGGATACGAGCTATCATAATTATCTTTTTATAAGAGATGTGCCCACTGAATTTGATGACTACATTTTTAAAGGTATAGGAATTATAGAAAGTGAATTTAAAACCGAAGACGCCCTTTCCAAAATACTTGTTGGCGGTAAGCGTATCAATGATAAGATTTATTTAGATTATTGTATAGAGATTTTTCTCGAAGAAGAAAAGTAATGATGTTTCAATATAGACAAAAGAAAATGAAAGTGAAATTTTTTATCTTGCCTTTGATAATTCCGCTTATTATTTCAGCACATTTAATAATTTCAAAAGAAGAAAAAAATCCTGATGAGTGGTACGATACATACACTCAGATTATAGGTGATACAATTTCGCAAATTGACAAAAATGCAGTGTACTTCAGGGAAATGTATATAACCGATGGATATGAACTTCCTTTTGATGGTGCAGGTGGTGTTTCTGACGGTTATCCATTGGATTGTGGTGCTTTTGTGTTTTACTTACAAGATATAACCACAGATTTAGATGACATTCCGGAATTGTTTATAGGCTATAGAACAAATAATGGCACTAAAATATTAGCCGTATATACATTCAATCCCAAAACTCATATTACATATACGGCGTCTGTATTATCACAAAACTATAATCCTGAAATATATCTTTGCACAAGTAATCTAATTTTGGAAGGCAATAAATCAGGCGGTGAATTGATTATGATTACCGCAAAAGGTCGTATGCCGTTTGCAGCATTTAGAATAGGACAAGATGAAGACACAGTAATTGATACAAATGAAATACCTTGGAAAACATTGCTGAATGGTGAGGGAAAGCGAAATGAGCCTTGATAAAAGCATAAAAGCAGGAAAAGAAAGACGAAAGCCATATCGTGGCGTAAAAGCATACTGTAAAATATGCCGTAATCACGGAAGCTGTGATTATTGCCGCAACAATCGTCTGCATAACACAAAAAAACGTTTAGAACGATTGAATTATTTAAACAAAGAACTATATATTAGTGATGAAAAATTATAAAAAATGAAAGGAGCTATCTTATGAATACAACTTTAACTTTTGTAATAGGAGCAACTGCATCCGGTAAGACAACCTTTATTCAAAACTACTTTTCAAACGAAAATGCGGTGCTTTTGAATGTTTATGATTACCAACAAGCCGCTTATAAAGAAGCGGGGTTTGGTGCTCATATTCCATTTGCTCAAGAATTTAAATGCTTATACAAAGCGAATGAAAATCTATTAACGGATATTATTGAAACATTACAACAGGGCAAAAATGTGGTTGTGGAACAAACTTTATTTAAAGCTAAGCGTAGAATAGCTTACATAGATACCATCCGAAAGTCAGTAAAAAATGTTGTGATTGAAGTATATGTGATGTGTCCGACTATTCCTGTTTGGGAAACATATATAAATAAACGTGGATTGGATTATTCTGCCGAGCGACTGAAATCCAATGCGGAAGAAATAGAGTTCCCCAACCCAAGCGAAGGTTTCGACAAAATATATGAGGTCATTGATAATGAAATCAGAGAACGAATGGATGCTCCCAATCCCGAAATTGTTGCTACTGCACTCAAAGAGCTTCAAGAAGAAACAGAGCGTCTTAACAAAGAGGAAAATGAAAAGAAACAAAGATTAGCTTTGATTGAAAGTATGAATCATCGCCCGTTCTGGCATTACTGCGAGTGCTGCGGTACTAAGGTTTATTGTACGGCACAAGAAGCTTTTGATGCAGGTTGGGATTATCCGCCAAGAGTAGGTTCTTTTGGTTTGTTAAGTCCTCGAACCTGCGACAAGTGCAATATAACGGATACACTGTTTTGGAAGGTGCAACAACAGAGCTTACCCCTTGTTATAGAGAAAAGCTTGACAGAAAAAGAACTAAAAACTTGGCAACGAATAAGGAATGAACCAGAAAGCTTATTAACGGATAAAAATAACTTGGATTGATGCGATAGAAGGTTAAGATGATTATTGCAGGGTTTTCAGGCGTTGGCAAAACAACCTTTGCCAATACCCGTAAAAATGTTATAATGAAATCCGCTGAGTTTCTTTCAATGCGAAGTTACTATGGCTAAACTGGTTTTTATACAAATGTGCGGATTTTAAGATATAAATTAAGTCCGAATATGCAAGCTGAATTTTGCTTGTATATTCTGGCTTTTTCTATGTTTATATTACTTTTTTATATATCTTTGATTTCGGCTTTGTGGTTTATCCGGAATAGTCATTTGTATAAGGTTAAGTTCTAATGCAGGATGGATATAGTGTCGTCTTATTGTTTCCTTTGATTTTAGACCTAATAGTTCCATAAGTGATGTTAAAGTGTATGGCATATCATATTCCATTACATCAAGAAGCTTTTTAACATACTCTGAAACATTTTCCGCAGATACTGAAATCTGATCTGTAATTTCATCAAGTATTTTATCAATCTGTTCTAACATAAACAGAATAAAAGTATTTGAGCTTCCTTCTGTATGACACTTGGCAATAACATCGTAATATTCATCCTGAAATTTTTCAATCTGACTTTCTATCGGTATATATTCGAATACCGAGTTCCATTTCGTTAAAAAGGCACTATGCCACAATCTTGCCATTCTGCCGTTACCATCAGAAAACGGATGTATAAATACAAACTCATAATGAAACACAGCCGACATAATAAGCGGATGCACTTCTTCTTTATTACGAGAAAGCCAATCAAAGAGATTTACCATAAGTTCAGGCACCATTCTTGCAGGCGGAGCCATAAAAATACATTTATCTCCGCTGAAAACACCTTCTTCACCTTTGCGGAACTCTCCCGACTCGTCAACAAGATATTTTGTCATTATTCCGTGAAGTTTTTTAAGCTCATTTATATCAAAAGGATTTATTTCGAGAAGCTTCTCATAAGCTGCATAAGCGTTTTTTACTTCTTGGATTTCTTTCTTTTCTCCCAATACAGTTTTTCCGTTAATAACATCTCTGACCTGACCTATAGTAAGAGAGTTTGCTTCTATTTTCAGAGAAGAATGTATCGACTTTATGCGATTGTTTTTTCTCAAATGCGGTTTCGCCTGCATATTGCTTGTAACGCTAATTTTGCCTATCTTTTCAGATATGCTTGAAACAAGCGTAAGCATTCCGTTTGTTATATTAAATGGCGGTGTATAGCTTGCCACACAAATCACCTCTCATAAGTATTATCTTGAGTATTAACTTAATTATACTACATAATTTTAAAAAAATCAATATTTTGGAGAAAATAGTTCATGTTTCAATAAAATTACATCTGTTGACATAGAATTTTGAATTTGATAAAATATTTTCAGGAAGCAGGAACATTTTATATGTGCTTATGTCGTTATTATGTAGAGAACACTATTCTCAGAAAGGAAGTGAATAAAAATGTTACCTAAAGTACAGCAACTGCACATCACTCGTTTGGACGGAAGCATTTCTGCGTATAGAAATTCGGAGTTCATTCCATTGTTCTATGTGTTCCCAAAAGAAATGCTTGAAAAAGCCGGAAAAATCTTTCTGGAAGTTCCAAGAAATCCGTTACTTCTATTCTTGGACAGAAAATGGATAGACTTTGTAGAAAGCGACTTGTTTCTTCAATTCATTATTGATGCAACTGCATACATAGTATGGCCTTTTATGGGACTTGGCGTTGCAAGAGAAATTTATTCGGGTTACGAACCCTCTTGGAAATTTGCTCACGCTCCACATTATTGGCTTGAAGGCTTGATTGAAGAAGGAGTTATACTATCTGTCAACGAACTGTACCGATATTGCAAAAAGGAAGTCGATATAAAATACGAGTATTTTGAATTTGAGGATATTGAGGTTTATCTTAATCACACTGTCAAAAGTGTCATGGCAAAATACGAAATGTACGAAATCCTTGATGTTGCAAAAGAGTTTCGATGCCACGAGGATTTTGATTACCGTCACAGCAATCAGAAAACTGATTTCACACGAAAATGGTATCACACCCGAACAAAACATCCAACTGTATCGCTTGATGCTGAAATCGAACAATATGCCAAGTACAATGACGGGCGAGATTTGGATTTTGAAGATTTTACAGCAAACACAGAAGAACAAGTGTTATCGGAGGTGATGGTAAAACAGTTTACGGAAAGCTTGTCAGAAAAAGACAGAAAAATACTTGAAATGAGATTGGAGGGATATACGCAAGAAGAAATCGCAGATGAGCTTGGCTACAAAAATCACAGCGGGGTTCAAAAACGAATTACAAAGATATGCTTAGCTTATCAGGAATTCGCCAATGTCGATTTAGGCTTTGACGAAGAAAACTAATACATCTATTGATGAAAAATCGATAGGTGTATTTTTTATGCTCAAAATTAAATTTGTAGTGTTAAAAACGAGTATATTTTGACACCACATAACACCAAATTCATATTAAAAGTAGCGGCACTTTTACTGACAAAATTTTTGATTCAGTAGTTGATGCCGTTTTTTTATTAAACTGACGGCACTTATTAAAAAGTGGTGTCAATAATCAAATTTTATGATGCAAGGAGGAATTGCAGATGCGAAACAAAGTAAGAATTTATTTTTGCAGAGAGCCACCAAAAGGTAAGAATTACCTTTTAGCAGTAAAACGGGCAGAATAACTGTCCGGTACTGTAACAAGCAGGGAACTTGTGTACCACAAATTCCATAAAAGGCGGGACTTCCTCACGGAAATCCTGTCTTTGCCTTTTAGGGAGTTCCCTAATACCCCTTAAATTTTTAGATTGGAGTGATTGCATTGAAAGAGAGAAAAGCACAGTTAAAAATGCGAGCTACTGAAAAAGAAAAAGTTCGCATACAAAACAAAGCTAAAAAATGCGGCTTGTCGGTTTCGGAATATTTGAGAAAAAGAGCTTTAGGATATTCCCCAAAAACTCTCCTGCCTGAAACATTTTATGAATTTACCGAAAGGCTCGGCAATTTATATGATGCACTTGAAAAAATGAACAGTACCGAACTTCAGGAGCAGGTGCTAAAGCTTATTGATGATGTTTATGCAAAGCTGCTTACGCTTGATAAAGAAAGCGAGGTTGATGAGTAAATGGCTACAACGGGATTTTGGCCTATTAAAGGCTCATTAAAGGATTTAGTAAAATATGCAGACAATCCCGATAAAACCACTAATCCGAAATATCTTGATGATGACTTGGCTGCTGCTCTCAAATATGTAGAAAACGATGATAAAACGGATATGAAAATGTTTGTAACGGGAATTAACTGCCCGACGGTCAGAGCGTATGAACAAATGATGCTGACAAAACGCCGATACGGAAAATTGGGCGGAAATGTAGCATATCACGGCTATCAGAGTTTTAAGGTCGACGAGGTTACACCCGAAGAAGCACATCAAATAGGACTTGAAACGGCAAGGCGTATGTGGGGCAAAGACTACGAAATGGTAGTTACTACACACTTAAACACAGAAAACATACATAATCATATCGTTGTAAATTCCGTGTCATTCAAAACGGGGCTTAAATTTGAAAACCATATCAGAGACCATATAAAGCTCCGTGAAATATCTGATGATGTCTGCCGTGAGTTTAACAAGTCAGTATTGGAAAATGCTAAATTCTATAAATCCGATAAAAAGCTGTATTGGATGAAGAAAAACGGCAAATTAACACATCGGGATATTTTGCGACAGGATGTTGACGATGCCATAAAGGAGTCTGCAAACATAATGGAGTTTGACCGAATTATGCACATAAAGGGATATACCTTTAACAGAAAAATCGGTACAAAGCATCCATCAGTTATAACAAAGGGTTGGGAAAAACCAATCCGTATTGACAGCTTGGGAGATGATTACACTACCGACAGAATTATGGAAAGAATATCCCAAAACGGAATTAAAGTACCTATTCGTGGTGTCAGTGATGGAGTTCGCAGAACAAGGCAAAAGTATCAGCAAACGCCGCTTACCGAAATTGAGCGTCAGCTTAAAAAGGTTAAGTATATGGATATGATTGAGCTTTTGTTTTATGTTCTTATGGAGTTACTGAAGCCATCAAAGCCAACACCAACTTATCATCTGCCGCTTTCGCCAATGCTACGGCAGGAATTACGAAAATTTGACCAATATCAAAAGCAGTTCAGGCTCTTGCACGATGAGAACATTCACACCGTGCCGGAGCTTGAAGCATTTATAGGGAAATTATCAAAGCAGCTTGATGACCTTGATGCAGAGCGTAAGAAGATTGATAACAAACGCAGACGAGCTAAAACCGATGAGGAAACAAAGGCATATTATGCTGAAATCAGAGGTATATCCGCACAGATGAAGCCTATACGGGATAAACTCAAAATTGCAAAGGCTACTTTGGAATCTGTACCGAAAGTGCAGCAGCTACTTGATATTGAACGGACTATGGAAAGAAAGATATTACAAAGAGAGAAGGAGAAATCACGATGAGAAATATACAGAAACTTGATGTAACAAAATTAAAAGCATTTGAAAATCATCCCTACAAGGTAAAAGATGATGAAGAAATGGAACTGCTGACCGACAGCATAAAAGAACACGGAATTTTATCTCCCATCATAGCAAGACCTTTGGAAAATGGTGAATACGAAATAATCTCAGGGCATCGAAGATTATTTGCAAGCAAACGAGCAGGACTTACGGAAGTTCCTGCTCTTGTTGTTGAAATGGACAGAGATAATGCGGCAATAGCACTTGTTGACAGTAATCTGCACAGAGATAACATTTCACCAAGTGAAAAAGCCTTTGCCTGCAAATTAAAAATGGAAGCTATGAGCAGGCAAGGACACAGAACAGACTTAACTTTATCGCAAGTTGCGACAAAGTATGACACCGCCGCCGAAATAGGTGAGCAAATGAAAATAAGCCGTGACCAAGTATTTAGGTACATACGCCTTACCAATCTACATCCAAAGCTTTTGGAATATGTGGACGAAGGGCGAATTGCTTTCACTCCGGCGGTTGAGCTTTCATATCTTAATGACATCGAGCAGCAAGACCTGATACAGACTATTGAGAGCGAGGATTGCACTCCGTCATTATCTCAGGCGGTTCGTATGAAAAAGTTAAGTCAGGCAGGAGAGCTTGACGATGATAAAATCCTTGAAATTATGTCGGAAGAAAAAGCCAACCAAAAGGAACGGATAAAGATTCCGACAGAGCGTGTGAGGAAATACTTCCCAAAGGAATTTACAAATTCACAGATTGTGGAAACTATCATTCGGCTATGTGAGAATTATTACAAAAAACAACAAAAGCGTAATACTCCCGAAAGGTAAGGTGAATTTATATGACAAAGAAAATAACTTTGCAGCCTGTCCCGATTATATTAGTTGACAGACCAAGGCCTGATGAAAATGAGAGCTTTGAAAATCTTAGACACTACCTTGATGTCAATAAAAGACAGCTTCACAAAGTAAAATATCCGCTTGACGAGCTTAATTTTACAACTAAAATCGGCAATACGGAATATGAGGTGTCAACGAGCTTTGATATGTCAGGAAAGCACACTTTATTGGAACAATTTAAAAATTTAATACTTTCATAAAATTGTAGGACTTTGCTGGGCATTGTATAATGGGAACACCTTATGCAATGCTCGGTTTAGTTTAGGAAGGAGAATCAGAATAAAATGAAAAAACAAACCGAAAGCATAGAAAAAATTACTGCCCTCTATTGCAGACTCTCGCAAGATGACGGCATAGACGGCGAAAGCAACAGTATATCCAACCAAAAAGAAATCTTAATGCAGTACGCAAAACTGCATAAGCTCCCTAATCCACGTTTCTTTGTGGATGACGGAATTTCAGGAACTACCTTTGAAAGAAATGGTTTTAAGGAAATGCAAGCACTTGCAGAAGCAGGTCAGGTAGGAATTATCGTTGTAAAAGATTTATCCCGTTTCGGAAGAAATTATCTTGAAGTTGGTAAATACCTCGAAATAACATATCCGACACTCGGTATAAGGTTTATTGCCATTCAGGAAAATGTGGATACCTCTCAAAACGGCGGTACAGAAATGATGCCATTTCATAATATTTTTAATGAGTGGTATGCAGCACAGACAAGCAAGAAAATCCGTGCAGTATGGAAATCAAAAGCAGACAGAGGGGAAAGAATTTCTCCCACAATACCTTATGGCTATATGAAATCACCCGATAATCCTAAACAATGGATTATTGATGAAGCAGTCGCAGATAATGTGAGATATATTTTCAAGCTATGCCTTGATGGACTCGGACCGACTCAAATTGCAAAGCGTTTGACGAGAGAACACATACTTACACCGACAGCATATTTTATGTCCATTGGTAAGGCTGTATCTAATAAAAATATTACTGACCAGTATAAATGGGTAACGGAAACAGTAAAAAGAATACTTTCAAATCGTCAATATACGGGATGTACTGTGAATTTCAAATCAACAATTTTAAGCTACAAGGTACATAAGAAAATTGAAAATGACGAGAGTGATTGGCAGATTATACCCAATACACAAGAAGCCATTATTGACGAGGACACTTTCAACAGAGTACAGGAACTCAGAAACAGCCGGAGAAGAAATACTGCAACAGGCAGAACAAGTCTTTTTTCAGGACTTGCTTATTGTGCCGATTGTGGTTCTAAACTTTATTTTTGTGCATCAAAAAGCATAGACGAAGATAAAGAGTTTTTCCGTTGTTCAGCTTACAAAGACAATACCGGAAGCTGTACCATTCATTTTATACGAAATGTGGTGCTTGAACAGATAGTGCTTGAAACAATACAAAAAGTTGCAGAATATATTTCTCAGTTTGAGCCTGTATTTCTGTATCTGTTTGCAAAGAAGCATAAACTTAGTAAACAGCAAGATTTAAAAGTAGCCAAACTAAAGCTTTTACAATCAAAGGCACGAATTGAGGAAATAGACCGTGTGCTGACAAAGCTTTATGAAGATAATGCACTTGGTAAAATTACAGACGAGCGTTTTGAAAAACTGTCTGCAACATACGAAAAAGAACAACGGGAGCTTGCTGATAATGTTGCAAAAGCTGAGATTGATATTATAAACGCAGAGCAAGATAATATTGATTTAAAAGTTTTTCTGAAAACAATCAGAAAGTGTACTGACCTGAAAGAACTAACGCCTGCAATCGTAAACACTCTAATCAAGAAAATTTATGTTCATAACGCAGAAAAAATTGATAGGCGCAAAAAAGTGAAGATTGATATTGAATTTGTTGCTGTTGGCTTAATAAGCATACCTGATGAAAAAGAATTGCTATCTTTAATGGCCGAAATACGAAGTGAAAAAAGTGCGTAAAAAAGGGCAGAAGCGGTGCAACCGCTATGGTTACATCGCTTCTTTTAAAAATTGTCCTTTAGAACACTCGCCTATTGCTGCGGGATTTTTTTATTGTTTCACTAAAAATACAATATTCTTCGAATCCACGGTAAATACCGAGCCACGTTTTCCGCTTCTGCGCTCTAACCATTCACCCTCAAGCACCAGTTCATACGGCTTATCTGCGAAATTGGAGAATGCCATATGAATATCTTCATTGACAAACATGGAAGCGCAGACATTTTCCGAAAGCGGTAATTTGATGTATTCGCTCTCCGAAAGCTCGATATAGGCAAGCGTATTTTCCGTCACCATCGGGAGATATAGCTTTAAGAACTCAAGCCAGTGCGGATACTCTGTCGGGTCGTCGGGAATTGCTGACCAAAGACTGTACACATATGGACCATCGGGATTCTTTTCCATATAATCGTGTACCTTATTGTAAAAGTCCTGCTCTCCACCACCATAGTAGGTCACACCCGGAAGATTCTGATTGTTTCCAAGCACCGGGCGACCATATTTTAACAGTGGGAACTGCAGGTACGGAATCGTTCTTGCCATATAGGCATCCTTTTCATCCTTGGACTGATTTAAGTCAACGCAGGGAACAACATAGTCAGGGTAGTCTTTTCCCGTACCGGGTTTGGTTTCGGAAACCCCCTCCCCAATCCACAGATAATCGTATACCTTGTCCTTGCAGGGCGGCTGATTGTTTCTGTCCGCATGAAGTTTATAAATTCCGCCACGACTTTTGACGCCGTGATATAAAATCCCAAGCATATCCTCAAGCTCCGGGTCATACGGCAGTGGCACATTGTGCGGATGAAACATTTTCCCGTCATAGCCCCAGTCATTAAAGATTCCGTCAAAGCCGTATTCCTCCATGACCTGAAACGTTCTCGGGATAATATAGCTTCTCCATTCGCGACTGCCGCACCAGCACATCCGGTAATTAAAATAGTTGCTGGTACAAAGAAGCCGGTGGTACTCCGTCTCGCCCTTGTCATTGACCCCTTTCGGGCGAGTGAATTCCTCACGGAAATCCGGGTCATTCTCCTGGAAATACCCTGAGGAAACATAAGCCAATACTTTCATTCCAAGGGAATGACAAAGCTCAATAAACTGCTTCATTCCCTCGTGGTCAGGTGCGTGAAATTTATCAGCGCCGTACAAGCGAACCGCATCATTCCACTCCTCATGCACCTGAACCAGCCGTACGCCGGCGTCTGCCATCTGCTTTAGCAAATTATAATCGTACTCCGTCGGCGCCGCCGAAATTCGAGCCGGATAATCACCTAGGCCATAAGTCACCTGGCCCGGAAGATAATCACGGATACGTGTGCGGCGAAAATACTTTTTATTCTTTTCTTCTGCCGCGTTGATATTATCAATTCTTCTTTTCTGTTCTTCTAAAAAAGTCATGGGCCCTCCTTACATCAGTTGTTCAATAAATCGTAAAAAATGCCGCCCTCTTTTTGCGCAAGCTCATCATAGCTTCCCTCTTCAACGATCTCACCTTTGTCAAACACCATAATTCTGTCCACATTTTTAATGGTGGTCAAACGGTGCGCCACAATCAGCACCGTATGAGTTTTCATCAGCGTTTCCATCGCCTCCTGAATATGACGCTCGGAGACATTGTCAAGCGCAGAGGTCGCTTCGTCAAAAATTAAGATGTCAGGATTTCCGAGTACCGCACGAGCAATAGCGATTCTCTGCTTTTGTCCGCCGGACAAATGCATCCCGCCGTCACCGATGACGGTGTGCCAACCTTTGGGGAGGTCATTGACAAACTCATGTACATGGGCAATTTCCATCGCACGAATGATATCAATATTTTCGCAATCGGGGCGTGCAATTCGGATATTATCCATAATCGTACCGTGGAAAATAAACGGATTCTGCGGCACAACGCCAAAGGTCATGCGCAGGTCGTGCGACTTAAAATCTTTAATATTTCGTCCATGCACCTTAATCGTGCCGTTTTGCACATCATAAAGACGCATTACAAGCTTGGTAAAGGTACTCTTTCCGCTACCTGAAGAGCCAACCAAACCGATACTCTCCTTATAATTGATTTGGCAGTTTAAGTTTTTGTATAGATAGCTTCCCTCTTCATAGGAAAAGTCCACATTCTCAAACTCTATGCAGGGCCCGTTCTTTCTCAGGGCAGCTTCTTTTTCAACACTCACATCGCGCTTTTTATTCTCCGCAACATCCGGCGTAGTGGATTCGCGGTTGATGACATTCATAATTTTTTCAAGACCGGACACCGCACTTTGGCGCGTCAGTTCCATATTCAAAAACGTGGTCATCGTATTCATAATAATACCCATACTGTTGATGAAAGCAAAGAGCGTACCCGTAGATAAACCCCGATAAATGCAGGAAACCGCGCCAACGATATAGATGACCGCCGTACCGAGAAAAGTAACCAGTTCCGGAAGAACGCCCGCCAAATACTGTGAATAGTTGAGGCGCACACCTTCTTCGCGAATCATCCTTGCATAATTTCTGAAATTTTTAAAAATATTTTCTTCTATCGAGTAGATTTTAATAGCATCCATACCATGCAAAACATCTGTCAAATACTGGCTGGTTTCCGTTTCCTTTTTGATATATTCCGATGCAATTTTCCGCATTCTTTTGCGGGCTAAGAAGTTGCACAAAACCATAAGGAATATCGTGCACAAAAGGACTAGCGCTAAAAGCCAATCGTACGTTAAAAGTGCGGCAGCTGAAATTACAAACGAAACGCTCTGATACGGAATACTGAGTATCATTTGTGAAAGATAAGTTCTGATATTGGTAATCGGAGAACCCATCAGGTGGTTATACAATTCTCCCGCCGAGTTTTTCTCGTGGAAACTCATACAAAGATGCTCTACGTGGTAGAAAAACTTTGCGCGAATCCGAAACACCAGACCCTCCAGTGCCTTTAATGCGTGGCGATAGCCAAATGCCCAGAAGGTGACACGCAAAATAGAAATCCCCACATAAATCATACAAAAAATAGCCGCGATATTCAGGCGTTCTTCGGGTGGCGCAGCCGTATTCGAAATGCCGTTGTCAACGATGTACCTGATGACCAGCGGCTGAATAGCAACCATCACACCCGTTAAAACAGAAGCAATAACGGCTATGGCAATCCAACGAAACTCGCCCTTGGCAAAGCTAAAAATAATAGACCAAAAGGGCAAATCCTTCTTTTCTTTATTTGTCTTCTCGGAAAAAATAGGCTTAGGTTTTTCATCTGTTGCTTTCATCACACAACACCCCTAAAAGATATTTTTTTCAATTTCAAGTGCATTATAAACCCTTTAACTGGGCTTGTCAATATGTTTTTATCATTTATCTTAATATTTTAATTATATCTAAAAAAAAGAAGCAAAAAACCCGAAGCAATTCTGCTTCGGGTTTTGTGTCTCGCAAAAGATTATTTTAAGGTAACCTTAGCGCCAACTTCTTCCAGCTTAGCTTTGATAGCTTCAGCATCGTCTTTGCTTGCGCCTTCTTTGAGTACCTTCGGAGCGCCTTCAACGAGGTCTTTCGCTTCCTTAAGACCCAGACCGGTGAGTTCACGAACAACCTTGATAACCTTAATTTTCTCTGCGCCTGCATCAGTCAGTTCAACATCGAAATCGGTTTTCTCAGCTGCTGCATCTGCTGCAACCGGAGCAGCGCCCATAACAGCTACCGGAGCAGCTGCGCTTACGCCAAATTCTTCTTCCATCATTTTAACAAGCTCTGCAACTTCGAGCAATTTAAGTTCCTTGATTGAATCAAGAATTGCATTCAAATCTGCCATTTTCTTTTCCTCCTAAAATTGTAAATTTCAATTAGTTTTTAATGTAATGTTCTGCTTATTCAGCAGCGGGAGCTTCTTCAGCCGGAGCTGCTTCCTCTGCCGGTGCTTCTTCAGCCGCCGGAGCCTCTTCAGCTGCCGGAGCTACTTCTTCCGCCGGAGCTGCTTCTTCCGCCGGAGCTTCCTCTGCAGTTTTACCTGCAGCTAAGTCAGCCAGCTCTACGCCACCATCGACGATAGTAGAAAGAAGTCTTGCAAGACCGCTGATCGGGGACTGCATGCTTCCCATCATCTTCGAGATCAGGACCTCGAAGCTCGGGGTTGCAGCCAAGGTATTGATTTCATCTAAAGAAACTGCTTTACCTTCAACGAAACCTGCTTTAATTTCCAAGTTCTCATTTTTCTTTGCAAATTCGACTAATACCTTTGCCGGAGCAACAACGTCCGTATAGCTCATTGCAAGAGCGGTCGGTCCGTTTAATACTTCGTCAAACTCGGTGTAGCCGATCTGATTACTAGCAAAACGAGTCAGCGTATTCTTAACAACGGAGTATTCAACGCCTGCTTTGCGCAGTTCGTTTCTCAGTTTGGTGTCCTCCTCAACGGTCAAGCCGCGGTAGTCAACCATTACGCCGGCAACAGCTTTTTGCATTTTATCTGCCAAATCGCTGACGATTTGCTTTTTCTGTTCCAAAATTTTTGCACTGGGCATCTTTTATTTCACCTCGCTCACCAGAATATAATAAAGGCTTTTCTCCGCACACAGAGAAAAGCCTAAATATAATCATATATTATATGAAAGCTTCCTCGGTTGGACTTACGCCTTATGGCACCAACTGTCTGCGGAAAATTCAATCCACTGGCTATTATAACACAGCGAACAGCAAAAGTCAAGCCAAAACTTTTAAAACTTCTAATTAGTCAGAAATCTTAGCCTGATTTACTTTGATGCCGGGGCCCATAGTAGAAGAAACTACGCAGCTCTTCATGTACTGACCCTTTGCAGCGGACGGCTTCGCTTTAATGATTGCACCCAAAAGTGCCTTAAAGTTATCGCCGAGCTTTTCTGCACCAAAAGATACTTTACCAATCGGGCAGTGAATAATGTTGGTTTTATCCAAACGATATTCAACCTTACCGGATTTGATTTCAGCGATTGCTTTTGCAACATCCATCGTAACGGTACCAGCCTTCGGGCTCGGCATGAGACCTTTCGGACCAAGCACTTTACCCAAACGACCAACAACACCCATCATATCCGGAGTTGCAACAACAACATCATAATCAAACCAGTTTTCATTCTGAATTCTCGGAATGAGTTCTTCTGCACCTACAAAATCTGCACCAGCCTGCTCAGCTTCGGTCGCTTTTTCGCCTTTTGCGAAAACGAGTACGCGAGCAGTTTTACCGGTACCGTGCGGCAGAACGATTGCACCTCTGACCTGCTGGTCAGCGTGACGAGAGTCAACACCAAGCTTTACGTGAACCTCAACGGTTTCGTCAAACTTAGCTTTTGCGGTTTTTACAACCAGGTCCATAGCGTCTTTCGGATCATACAAGGTAGCCTTGTCGATCAGCTTTGCGCTTTCGGTGTATTTTTTACCTCTAAACATTTCGTTTCCTCCTTCTGTGGTCTGACAAGCCTTTTGGCTCTCCCACTTCTTTCAACCGGGAATTAGTCTTCTACGACAATACCCATACTTCTTGCAGTTCCTGCAATCATGCTCATTGCAGCTTCGATAGATGCTGCGTTTAAGTCAGGCATTTTGGTTTCAGCAATCTGACGAACTGCTTCTTTGGAAACCGTAGCAACCTTCGTTTTGTTCGGAGCACCGGAACCGCTTTCAATTTTAGCAGCCTTTTTCAGTAATACAGCTGCCGGCGGAGTCTTCGTAATGAAAGAGAAAGATCTGTCTGCATACACAGTAATAACAACGGGGATAATCAAACCTGCATCCTTCGCTGTCTTTTCATTGAACTCCTTGGTGAACTGAACAATGTTCACACCGTGCTGACCCAGAGCGGGACCTACCGGCGGCGCCGGAGTAGCCTTACCTGCCGGGATTTGCAATTTGATGTAACCTGAGATTTTCTGCGCCATTAGGGGCACCTCCTTTTTCAAAAAATGTGGTATTGGCGAACGGACCCTCCGTCCTCCCACACGCAGCATGGGCTGCGCCAAACAGCACCCGACGATTACAAATCAGCCGGACACTTCGCGACTTTAAAAGCCGCATATAACAACCCTTTGGGGTGTGCTATCTTAATGTAAAACTTCTACTTGAGAGAAATCAAGTTCCACGGGCGTTTCACGACCGAACATCGAAACAACAACCTTAACCAGCTGTTTTTCCGTATCGATTTCACTGACCACACCGACAAAATCGGCAAGCGGGCCGTCGCATACGCGAACGGAAGAACCAATCTCAAACTGAACGGAAACGGTTTTGCGCTCAATTCCCATCGCATAAACCTCTTCATCCGTCAGCGCAACCGGCTTCGAACCCGGGCCAACAAAGCCCGTAACACCACGCGTATTGCGGATGACATACCAGCTTTCGTCCGTCATGAACATCTTTACCATGACATAACCGGGGAAGACCTTGCGCATCACGGATTTCTGCTCATTTCCTTTGGTTTCGATAACTTCTTCCATCGGAACCCTGATGTCAAGAATCTGGTCTTCTAAGCCGCGGTTTTCCACGGTCTTTTCAATATCCGTCTGCACTTTTTTCTCATAACCGGAAAAGGTATGAACTACATACCATCTTGCCTCATCAGCCATATCAATCTTAAAGAGGCGAAAAATGCCTCTTTAGCCTCCTTTTGAAAAAATACTCCGCTACCGTATTATTTCGCGAGCAGCCACTTAATCAGAGCTTCCAGACCGAAGTCCATAACCAAAATGATTGCTCCAACCAAAACTAAAACTGCAATAACAATACC
The DNA here is from genome assembly GCA_017399695.1 of Clostridia bacterium. Taxonomy (GTDB): domain Bacteria; phylum Bacillota; class Clostridia; order UBA1381; family UBA9506; genus RGIG1666. Next base: position 92,379 of record JAFQBK010000012.1, read on the forward strand.
GGTATTGCTTCTTACCTGTTTAAAAGTAGGCCAAACTACCTTTTTAAGCTCGGTCTTCATCTCACGGAAATAATTGCCGATGCGCTTAAAAAAGCCGGTCTTTTTCTCATCAGACGCCATAACTCACACATCCTTATCACATATTTACCCTATGCACAATTATTTCGTTTCTTTATGCAAAGTGTGTTTTTTGCAGAATCTGCAGTACTTGCTCATTTCGATTCTGTCGGGATCATTCTTCTTGTTTTTCATTGTGTTGTAATTTCTCTGCTTACATTCCGAACACGCGAGTGTAATTCTGGTTCTCATGAAAAGCACCTCCTTGTGTTTATCTACCTTAAAATATACAATCATCACAGGTTCTTTCGGCGTTTTTCGCAAAAAACGCGCACAAAAAAAAAGAACCCAACCGTACAGGTACACTTTAATATACCATAAGAAAAGCAATTCGTCAAGTGTTTTTTTGAAAAAATTAGTGAATTTTCAGTGCGGCAAACATTTGCCGCACCGTTTCTTAAAAATCACCCAACATTTTTATTTCACAGGAAAGCTCCACGCCAAATGCGGCATAGACTTTTTTCTTAATTTCTTCTACCAACGCACGCACGTCCGCTGCCGTCGCACCACCCGTATTAATCACAAAGCCCGCGTGTTTTTCAGATACCTTTGCACCGCCGACGGAGAGCCCTTTAAGACCTGCATCCTCAATCAGTTTTGCTGCAAAATATCCCTCCGGTCGTTTGAATGTGCTGCCTGCGCTCGGATAATCCAGCGGTTGTTTTTCTCTTCGGCGCATTGCCAAATCCTTCATCACTGCACGGATTTCCTCCTCCACTTTTGGCACAAGCGTGACCTGCGTGGAAAGAATATATTTTCCGCCGTCCGAAAAGGCACTGCCCCGATATACAAACTGATGCGCATCACCTGTCAGTTCTTTTTTCTCTCCATTTTCATCAAAATATTCCGTCCGCACGACGACATCTTTCATTTCTCCGCCATAAGCACCGGCATTCATAAACACTGCACCCCCGACGGTGCCGGGGATTCCGCCGGCAAACTCGAGTCCCGAAAGACCGTGTTTCGCCGCAAAATTTGCAAGCTTTGAAAGCTGCACGCCACTGCCCGCGGTAATGCTCATATCGTCACACTCTAAAAAATCCAGACCGGCGCCCATTTTCAAAACCACACCGCGAACACCGCGATCGCCGACCAAAAGATTACTACCTGCACCAATGACATAAAAAGGAACGGACTCCTGCTTGCACAAGCGGAGTATTTTAGCAAAGCTTTCCGCAGACTCCGGCTCAAAAAACAACTCTGCCGGACCGCCGATATGAAAGGAAGTATGTGCGCTCATCGGCTCTTCTTCCCTGATACCGCTATGTTGAATCGAGAAAATTTCCTTTTTAAAAGCCTGGCTCAGCAAGTCATAACCCCCTTAAAAAATATCCGGTATATCAAGCGGCAGTTTCGGCAGTCCAAACGGCTCCTCATCTTCAAACCGCGCTCTGTCAAAACCCTTTCTCTTACAAAGATACGACAAAAACTTCTCCGCTGTCGTATTCATAATCAATTCCTCATCCACCCCCGCCGCAGCAATCACTTGCTCTGCCGCGTGGGTCTTGCCTAGTTCGTAGATACTGTGCGCATCTGTACTCACGACCATCTTAACGCCCATTTCCTGACAGCGTTTTGCAATCCGCAGACAGTTCTCTAAACTCGCCTTTCGTGTGGAAAATGTATGGTTATTGATTTCTACTATTTTATCCTGTTTTTTCACCTCTATAAGCACGCGGTCGATATCGAAGCTGTAATCCGGCGAACCACAATGCCCTAAAATATCTACATATGGGTTCTGAATCACTTTCAGATAAGTATTTGTATGCTCCTCCACCGTTCCCGGCGCAAGCGTTGGTCTGTGGATGCTTGCGATAACGAGGTCGAGGCGCTTTAGCACCTCTTCCCTTACGTCAATCGTACCATTCATATCAATAATATTGGCTTCCACTCCATGCAACAGATAGAGATCCCCGATTTTCCGTGGCAATGCTTTCATATTTTGAAAATGCCACTCGTGCGGACCATCCGGCGTATGTGGACCGTGATTGGTAATCGAAAGAAGCTCCAGCCCCAAATCCTTAGCTTTGTCTATCATTTCCTGGATGGAATGATAGGCGTGCGGACTGATGCTGGTGTGGGAATGGGTTTCTGCCAAAAATCTCATGCGTCATTACTTCCTTATATATATTGATATATTCTTTCGTTCCGTTTGTTATTCTTCCATTTGCTCCATTAAGCGGTTGTTGAGTTCTTCTGCCGCGTTGTAGCCCATCCGGCGCTGTCTGTGGTTCATCGCCGCAACCTCAACGATAATCGCAAGGTTACGTCCGGGTTTGACCGGAATGGTCAGCGAGGGAACAGAAATGCCGAGCACATCCGTGGTATGATTATCAAGACCCAGTCGGTCATAGTGCTTACCACTCTGCCAGTTTTCCAAATTGATGATAAGGTCAATATTTTCGGTATCCTTGACCGCACCCATACCAAAAATCCGCTTGACATCGATAATACCGATACCGCGCAGTTCAATAAAATGGCGGATAATTTCCGGTGAACTTCCTACCAGCGTTTTGGAGCTGACCCGTTTAATTTCAACCGCATCGTCGGCAACCAGACGGTGTCCGCGCTTCACCAGCTCGATGGCTGTTTCGCTCTTACCGACGCCGCTTTCGCCAATCAAAAGAACACCCTCACCGTAAACCTCAACCAAAACACCGTGCATGGTTGTCATCGGCGCAAGTCTTACGTTCAGTCCCAAAATCAACGCACTCAAAAAGCGGGAGGTGCTCCAGCTGCTTCTTAGAATCGGATGCTTATATTTCTCTGCGCAAGCCAAAAGCTCCGGGAATACATCCATTCCTCTCGTGACGATCAGCGCAGGAATCGGCTGCATCAAAAGTTTTTCCAGCTTTTCGGTTCTTTCTTCCGAGCTCATCTTCTCTAAATAAGTATATTCAACCTTGCCTAAAATCTGAATCCGCGCCGGGTCAAAATAATCAAAAAAGCCGGCAATCTGCAGGCTCGGGCGATTCACCTCGGCAACCGTAATCGGAATTTCCTCATAGCCGTCCGGCGCATAGACAACCTCCAGCGCGTGTTCTTTGATAACCTCTCCCAATGGAACAAAGATGTCCATAATTCTCCACCCTTCCTGATGGTTTTTCTCTTTTCGCATATATATCTATTATTATACTACAAATCCCTTTCTTTTTAAATACCAAATTTATGAAAATTTATACTATCTTTTTTTATCGAATAGGTGTATAATGAATTTATATAGCAGAAATCAAACTGGGAGGTTACTTATGAGAGCAATTATTACCGTTGTCGGCAAAGACCGTGTGGGTATTATCGCCGAGGTCAGCCGCATCCTTTCTGAAAACCAGGTCAATATTTTAGACATTTCACAGACCATTATGCAGGATATGTTTACAATGATTATGTTAGTCGATGTTTCCGTCGCAAAAGTCGCTTTTTCCGAGCTTTCGGATGCTTTGGACGCGCTCGGCAAATCGATGGGACTTTCCATCCGCATTCAGCACGAAGACCTGTTCCATTCGATGCACCGCATTTAAGGAGGTGCATTTCGTATGATTAATACCAGAGAAATTATGGAAACCATCAAGATGATCAGCGAGGAGCATCTGGATGTGCGAACCGTAACGATGGGCATCTCTCTTTTGTCCTGTGCGGGTAGCGATATTGATACCGTCTGCGAGCGGATTTACGACAAAATTACGCATCAGGCGGAAAACCTCGTCAAAACTGCAAAAAGCATTGAAACTGAGTTTGGAATCCCGATTATCAATAAGCGAATTTCTGTGACCCCTGCCGCTTTGGTTTGCGAGGCAATTAAGGATAGTGATTCCTTTGTGAAAGTGGCAAAGGCGCTCGATCGCGCAGCGAAAACCACCGGCGTTGACTTTATTGGTGGGTTTTCAGCATTGGTGCATAAGGGCGCAACCTGCGGGGATAATCTCTTGATTGACTCCATCCCCGAAGCCCTCGCCAGCACCGACAAGCTCTGCGCAAGTGTCAATGTCGGCACGACCAAGGCAGGGCTTAATATGGATGCGGTCAAAAAGATGGGCGAGGTCATTAAAAAAGCTGCAGAGCTTACCAAGGATAAAGACGGCTTTGGCTGCGCCAAACTCGTGGTATTCTGTAACGCCGTTGAGGATAATCCGTTTATGGCAGGTGCCTTTCACGGCGTCGGCGAGCCGGACTGCGTCATCAATGTTGGCGTTTCGGGTCCCGGTGTTGTCAAATGCGCATTAGAAAAAGTGCGCGGCGCAGATTTCGGTACGGTTGCCGATACCATTAAAAACACTGCCTTTAAGGTTACCCGTATGGGCCAGCTCGTGGCTCAAGAGGCATCCCGTCGATTGGGTGTTCCGTTCGGCATTGTGGATTTATCTCTTGCTCCGACCCCTGCGGTTGGCGATTCGGTTGCTTATATTTTGGAAGAGATGGGTCTTGAGCAGTGCGGAACGCATGGTACTACGGCGGCACTTGCACTCTTAAATGATGCCGTCAAAAAAGGCGGCGTTATGGCTACCTCTTATGTTGGTGGCCTCTCCGGTGCATTTATCCCGGTTAGTGAGGATGCCGGTATGATTGCGGCGGCAAAAGCCGGCGTGCTTTCCCTCGACAAATTGGAGGCAATGACCTGTGTTTGCTCCGTTGGTCTTGATATGATTTGTATTCCGGGGGACACCTCGGCAGAAACCATCTCTGCTATTATCGCAGATGAGGCAGCAATCGGCATGATTAACAATAAAACGACCGCGGTCCGTGTCATTCCCGCCCCCGGCAAAAAAGTCGGCGACATCGTTGAATTCGGCGGTCTTTTGGGCACCGGTCCTGTCATGGCGGTCAATCAGAAATCCTCTGCGGATTTCATTGCACGCGGCGGACGAATCCCGGCACCGATTCATAGTTTGAGAAACTAAAAAAGGATATAAAAACCTCGATGAGACTCATCGAGGTTTTTTATTATTTAGATTTAATTGTTTTTAGTGATGCAATCAACATTCTGCGAATAGCTCCACATTCATTTTGCAATTTTTTATACTTTTCTTCCACTATACATTCTGTTTCAAAAAGCAGTTCTAGCCAGTATTCGGTTTCGTAGCACTCTTTTTGCGCAATTTCAAGTTTAGATATAAAATCGTTCTTACTTTGCGCATATTGAGCTTCGTGAATATTGGCACCTATCGAAGTTGCTGAACGAAGAAGTTGATTGATTAACACCGTTTCCTTATGATTTGATTTAAGCTCTCTGCACAGAAAAACCGTATTTTTAGCAAATTGTTTCGCTTTATCTCTTAAAATGCTATCCGCCATTTCATCACCTCTGCAATTATTTTAGTGTAATATTATTACTTTTCAAGTGATATTCTGCACTCCGTACAGAGTGATATTTTTGAAAATTCAAAAGTGTTATTAAAACCTTCGGTTTTAGTGATATTTTATTCGCTATAAACTGCCGCAGGCAATACCACTGCGAAGCAATATCACTTGAAACGCAAATACCACTCGCCGTCAGGCGAATAAAACTGCCGAGCAGCCTCGCTTTTTTATTTCTTCAAAACAAACCTTTGATACCATTTCTCCGCCCATCGTGGTACGAAATAGCCGCAGGCAAAGCCGATGGCTGCACCGGCTAAAACATCGCTTGGGAAATGGACATACAAGTAAAGTCTTGAAAACGCCATAACAGTTGCCACAATAAATGCAACGATGCCAAATTTGCGGTTAGCGTAGTAGATGGACGCCGCCGCTGCAAAGGATGAGGTCGCATGGCCTGACGGGAACGAAAAATCGTGCGGCACAGAGACAATCAATTCTGCCGCCGGATTCAGCCAGCAGGGTCTTGCCCGTGCAACCAAAGGCTTTAAGGTCAGGTTGCAAATCAAAAGCCCTGCCAAAAGGGACAAAAGAAGGTAAAAACCCTCTTTGCGGTATTTCTTTGTGCAAAGGAGCAATCCTCCCGACAAAATCCACACCACCCCTGCCTCGCCGAGCATCGAAATCCAGGGCATCAGTATGTCGAAAAGGGCGCAGGAAACCCACGCCCTAATACTATCTAACAACCAAAAATCAAGTGCTTGCATCTCGTTTACCACTCCTGTCGTCTACTCATTCACACTTGCCATTTTACCGCATTTCAGTAAAAAACACAAGCTTTTTGTTCCGATTGGTGCGAAAGAAATCGCTATGTTCGGTCAAGCTTTCTCGCATTTTCTGCTCCTTTCAGCATTGGTATGCAGGAATCCCTCCTGTAGCCAAGCGATAACCCATCCTTTTTTGAACTACGCGACTATCGCATGGTTTTTGTTATACAAAAAACGGTGTAAGACATCAATGTCTTACACCGCTTTTATTGTTTTTAATAATTACTCAGCATATGCAAACGGACCAATCAGCGGACGATAATCCGTCGTCCAGACAAAGGTCTCAATCGTGCAATCCGCTTTTTTTGTAATCGGAGTCAGAGCGACGTTATAGAGCGCGCCGTTATCAACCGTTACTGCGTCATTTACAACAACATCTTCTAAAACCTTCTTAGTACCATCAAGGCTGTAAACTGCTGTGTAAACGCGAACTGTCTTGCTTGCACCTGTTGCATTAAACCAATTAATTGTAGGTGTTACCATATCCCCATCTGTACCATAAGTTACCGTAGCCGGCGCGTTAATTGCTGCAATCATCTCAACACGCTTACCAATGATCGTCTGGTTTGCCTGCTGTGCTGCCGGTCCAATTACCGGAACAGCTGTTGCTTCTACAACAATCTTACCTACGCAGTTATCCGGAACGGTTACCACGCCAGTTGTAGCATCAAAGCCTACGCCAGCCGGTGCGCTAACCAGTCTCCAGCTAATTGGAGCCTGTGTGAGTCCCTCGGTTGTTCCGAGCTGGTTCACAATTGTACCATTTAAGTCAAACTCGCCTGCTGCGGTGATCAACGCCTGTGCGCCGCTCACATTAATATCAGCAGCAACCAATTCACCAGCGTAGAAATCATCCACATAGTATGTTCCAGGTTGCCAACAGGTTACGGCAGCAGCCAAATTCGCTGTACCCGGCCATACTGTTGTCAGGCGTTGCCACTCGGTTGTGCCTGCCAATCTCAGGTCACTATTCTTGTCGTTGTTGCCGTACAACATAAAGTTTCTGCCGATTAAAGTACTATCTGCCGGAAGCTTAAATTGTCCACTGATCAAATAAGACCAATCATCATTTACTGTATCCGGGTCATCAGTGCAGTTGATTGCCTGAAAAATGTACTTATTACCGTCAGGCGTATTAACCAAACAGCTATAATTGCCCTCTATTTTTTCATCACTAACAACTGTAGCAACTCCATCGCCACGATTTTCCCAAGAACCCGCATTTCCCCACTCGAAGCCAGGGTTGGTAATCAGATTGTCGCCGATTACCGTATAGTTGATGGTATAAACGCGGTCTGCTAATCCATCTTTTTTCGCCGTAACTGTTACCGTACCGGTTTTGGTTGCAGCAGTATAGGCCGGGACAGAAACAACGACACTGCCTCCTTCTTCTATGGCACCCGTCACTGCCGGCAGATATTTATTCGGTCCTGCTACATAGTGACGATACGGAAGCTTTACATTATACACGGTTTGCGCCGGATCAAAGCCCGGAATGGTATAACCGTCAAAGGTAAGGTCAGAAAGACGCGCCTTGGTGTTATCAACCATATTCACCGGAATGCTTACACGCTCACCAATCAGAGTCTGGACTGCCTGCTGGTCTGCCGGTCCAAAGGTCGGAACAGCCGTTGCTTCTACAATAACATTACCTGTATACTCGATGCCTTCTGCAATGGTTACTACACCATCTGCATCAATTGATACGCCTGCCGGAGCGTTCACCAGTCTCCAAGCAACCGGGGCATGAGTGATTCCATGGGTCGTTCCCATCTGGTTCACAACCGTAGCATCTAAGTCCACGGTACCAGCTTCGGTAATTGCTGCCTCTGGTGCGCCACTAATATTAATATCAGCAACAACCAATTCACCAGCGTAGAAATCATCTACATAAAATGTTCCGGCTGCTCCCCAAGGCGTGATAGAAACACCTGTACTCGCCGCTCCTACAGTCACCCCTGTCAGTCTTTGCCATTCGGTTGAACACGGCAAAGAGGTGATGTTATTTGACATATCGTACAAGTTAAAAGTTTTGGGACCGTTATCTTGTGCGGTTAAGAAAGCGTCGCCCTCCGGAACCTTAAACTGTCCACTGAGCAAATAAGACCAACCCACATGAACCTCATCCGGGTCATTTGTATCAGTCGTCGAATTTTTAAAATCGATTGGCTGATACAGGTACTTACCCGAAGTATGAGTAAGTTTAGCGGCAGTGGCACCCTCTACTTTTTCATTGGTTTCCCTTACAGCATAGTCGCCACGACCTGACCAAGCATCCAGGCTGCCGCCCCAAGCTTCAAAGCCGGGGTTTCCAAGCAGATTGTCGCCGATTACCGTATAGTTGATGGTATAGGTTTTGTCCGCTACCGTAACGGTTACTGTACCGGTTTGGGCTGTCGCGTTATACACCGGATCAGAAATGACAGCGTTACCGCCGTCTACGGTTGCCGTTACAACCGGTTGGGATACGCCCGCCTGGTCATAATGACGATACGGAAGCGTTACAGTATACTCTGTTGTAGCCGGATCAAAGTTCGGAACGATATAACCGTCGAAGGTCAAATCCGTCAGCGTCGCTGCTGCAGCATCTGCGGAAACCGAAGGGATTACCGCAACGCTTAAGAGAAGCGTCATACAGAGTATCGCCGAAAGAAATTTGCTGATTTTTTTCATACTAACACTCCTTATTACAAAAAATTTCCTTTGGAAACTTATCCCTAAATCTTAATACTCCATTTACTAGTATATCGCTTTGGTGTCAAGTAAGACAAGACCACTATTTTGCCAAAAGACTCATTTTTTGTCTTGTTACTCGTTTTACTGCTCTACGGCATCACGGATGGTTCTGAACAGGACTCTGTAATCAATCGGGTCCTTGCCCTCGCCAAGGTCGCTCATCATTCCCAAGCCGAACATCGGCTGATAGCTTGTCGGAATTTCGAGCAGCTCTGCTGCTTCCCCCATCGAAATCAGGACAGAATCATAATGATTCGGCAAGGTTTTGTTATCTACGACCTTCGTCTTACCCTCCGGCAGGCGGATGCTCGTTGTATTCGTCTTCGCATCCCAGTCTACCTCACAGCCGAGGGTTTCCGCTGTAAAGCGAAGCGGAATATAAAGCTCTTTATTCTCATCAAACGGCGTAAACTTTTTGTTACCCGGTTGAATCATCATTCTTTCGCCATAGACCATTGCATAAGGACAATCTGCAACAAAATAGATGCCGTCTGCTAAGAGGTTTTCCATCTGACTTACATAAATCTGATTACTGAACACCTCTTCGCCGACCATACCCGTTTCAGCCGATTTCGGCTGAACGCTGAATAACAGATAGTAGCTGCTGTCGTCCTCTGTGATTTCATAGCTTTTTTTATTTGCGCCCTGAATCTGCTCTAAATAGTCCTCTTTGAAATTCTCCGGATAGAGCATTTTTCTTCCAAAGCCAAACACATCAATCGGGGTCAGCGTTTTATACCAACGGTAGATGCTGTTTCCCTCTCTTCCGCCACCTAAATCGTTGTAGACATAGTCTGCGGTCAGTGTATTTCCGATAAAGCCCTCACCCTGAATCTGAGTCAGCGCCACAGAGGGTGCATCCTTTTGCTTTTTGCGCGAAGACGGAAGCAATTTTAAGGTGCTGGCGTTAAAGAAGCCAACATAGCCCGCTTCCTTGATTGCCGTCTCGTGCGTATCAATCTCGTTGATCAGTGTTTCGCCGTTAACCTTAAAGGTCAGCTGCACGCCCTCGTCCACATTCACCGCCGCAAAGCGGATATTTACGCGCTCGCCCTCCTGAAACGGAGTGGGTACAACCGCTAAATAAGAGGATTTGGAGCTAAAACGCTGAAGCTCTATCTGGTCCTCTTTTACGACAACCAGATAATTCGAATTTATTTTCGTCTCCCACGGCATCGCAGTTGGGCTGGAAGAACGAATCATGATTCCCTGCCATGGCTCCACGCCTTCAAACCGAAAGCAGGCATCAAATTCGATTTCTTCATTTAAATAGGTTTCTTTCATATATCCAAAGACGGTATAGGAATTTTCCGGCACCGTATGTACTAACGAAGAGTCCTTAAAAACAACCTCTTCCTCTTTGGCATTCCAGCCGGCAGGATCCTTTAACGCGGCATCCAGCGTGACCGGACTCACCTCTGTGCAGAAGGCCTGCACAGAGGTCAGAGTAAGTAAGAGACCTATCATTATAATTATTGTTGTTATGCGTTTAGATAGCATAAACTCATCTCCCTGCTCATCGATATATGAATACGCTGTCTTTTCTGTAATATCCGCGGAGGAATACACGGTCGCCCGGTCGGACATCCGCCGTGGTAATCGGGATTACTTTACCTGTCGCAGAATCAAACAGACAGCCGCCCTGCTCCTCAATCGAATACTCGTTTGACTTATCAACACGTTCCTCGCCGATACGCACTTTGACCGTTCTTCCGGCTGCATCTACCGCAACTACCGTTCCGAGCAGCTCGTTATAGTCACTAAACGATACTCTGTCGTTTGCGGGATTTACCGCCTGCTCTACGCTCGTAAACCGACCGATCTTATGTGCATAACCGTCTGCGTTTAAGATGTAGGAAATGACATCGCCCGGCTGCAAGACCAAACCGGTTTCTTTCACTTCAGCTGTGGTATAGAGGTCTATCAGGTTTGCGCCCGAGCCTCTGTTTGCACTGTAACCGGAAATCTTATAAATCAGCTCGTCGTCCTCGTTCGCTGCCAGCGAAACCTTGGAGATCATAACGCTGAGCGTAGAATCGTAGTTTCCGCCGGAGCTTGCCGGTGCGGTATATATGACGACGTCACTTCGGAAGAAATCATCCACATTATACAAATCGAATTTTACCACCGCTTCCACCGGAATCTGCGTACGCTTAATGACGGAATATTGGTCTTCTCTTTCCAAATCGTCCGGCAGCAGGAATATTTTAGCAGAATCCAAAATGGAATAGGTCGTACCTTTTAGGTTGGTACCCCTGGTCCAGTCGGTTTTATACTGCTCACCGGAGGGATCCGGCCAAACGGCCTTATAAACGATTGCATCATAGTCGGTTCTTTCTTCCTTTTTATTACGCGCGGTATCAATAAAGATAATTTCGCCGTCTGCGTTCTGCTTATATCGAACCGGCTTAAAGAAGATGGAATCTGCTTCCGCAGCCAAGGTACTGTACGCCTCCTCGGCAGTCATCTTCGTTTTACCATCGACGGTCAGCGTTTCTGCAAAGTCCATAATCTCCCAAAAGCCCGTCTCGGCAAATATCTTTGCCTGGAACAAAGGATTCATCGTCGTTCCATGGTCGCCAATTTCCTTTAAGAGACCGTATTTGATGATTTTCTCGGTTTCCTGAATGTCTGCCACATAGCCAAGGGTGTTGAGGCTTACCTGAACGCCCTGTCCAATTGCCGGCTCTAATACGTCTGCGCCGTCAGCTAACAGCTTTTCATAGGAAGCCGAAAGAACATACTCTTTCCCGCCAATGGTTAAGAGGTTTCCGTCTTCAATCGCATCAATTGTGCCACTCTTCTTTTCGCTGGATGCGCTTATATGGATATAGCTACCGTCTGCGCTCTTTAAGATGCTCACGATATCGGAAACTGCCAGCTCACTTGCCGCGATGCGCTTACCGTTTTTGGTAATCAAAAGCGTCTTTCCGGTCTGCTCTTCCAAATCCATATAGTTTAAGCCTTCAAAGGTTGCTCCATGCTTAAAATACATTCTTACAGGTGCAATCTTTGATGCGGAATCAACAATAAAGGTTTCGTACACGCTGATAATCGCAATATCGTACTCGCCTCTTTTTGCCGTCGCTGCAAAGGTAATCATTCCCTCTTTTTCGAGCAATGCACTGGTGATTGCATAGCTTGAAACTGCCTCGCCGTTATACACATAGGTCTCAATCCCGGAAAGAGAAATCTTCTCTTCGGATTCTTCGCCCTCATAGCAAAGCTTTCCGCCCTCAAAGTATAAGTCGCTGAATTCTAAAGTGATGGAAGTATCCGTGTCTTCCACGCCAACGAAAGCCAGTGTTTGTACGTCGGAATCCGTCTCTAACAATGCGTAAACGCGCTTACCCAGGAAAACGCTCGTATCTTGCTCCTTCGTGGTAAAACGGTGAGCATCAATACAAATTTCATCCATTTTGATATTGGCATTGGAATAGATGTCGATGCCGCCTGCCGCCGTACACAAGCCGCTGATTTCAGTCATACCAAAAACTTCGCCGAGCAGGTTTTTGCCCTCGGAAATCGTGTAGCGGTCCTTTGAACCGGTGCTGAACATTTCCATCAGGTCAACCCCCAGCGCATTATAAACCAGCTGCGAAAGCTCACCGCGCGTAATGAACTTGGTTGCGCGGTAGTCAATCTTTTTCAGCAGGTCTACCTGATTCGCTGTTTTTAAGATCATGCTGTCATTATCACCTGACATAGAATAGCCCAAAATCATCATCAGGTCTTTCACTGCCATCAGGTGCGTCACATCTTCCTCGTTGACGAGGTCGACGCCGTAGTTTGTCGCCTCAGCATCCTTGCCGTAGCGAAGCTTTGTTAAGATATTCATATACTCTGCGTAGCTGACAATATTTTCCTCGTGGAACAAGCCCTCGGAATCAAAGGAAAGCAAGCCAAGTGCTGCCATAATATTGTCGGCTTTTGCATAGCTTAACTTTTCTGCCTGCTTCGTTTCCTCAACTACTTCACCGACTCCTGAATTCTCTGTTCTGTTTAAGTACGGAACATCGTATTTCCATACGTCATCCATATAATCGAGATTTTCACGGATGGTTTCTTCTATGATTTCAAACTTAAGAGCAGATGCCCCTCCACTGAAAGCAAAAAGCGCTGCAAGAAGAATCGTAAGTACTCGATAAAGCATTTTCGTTGATTTTCTCATACTTATTCATCCCCCTTTTCCGTTTCTGCAAACTGGTGTAATCTCATTACCATCGTCGCTGTCTGTGCTCTTGTTACATCTCCAAACGGTGCAAATTCTGTTTCACTCATGCCGTTTAACAGTTTGATTCCAACTGCCTGCTGAACATAGCCGTATGCCCATTCCTGAATCTGTCCCGCATCGGCAAAGCCAAGATCTGCAGATACGATGTCTGCCTCCGGATAAGCTGCCTTAACGCCAGCAATTAAAATCTTACAAATTTCTGCTCTTGATACATTTCTGTTCGGATAGAAATTGTCGTCACGGCTGATGATGCCCTTGTCTACAGCCGTCTGCAGGTATCCGCTGATGCTGTCCGAACCGGAAACATCACCGAAAATTCCTGTATATTCGCTTTCTTCCAGACCCAGTGTTTTCATCACGCAACGCAGGAAGTCTGCTCTTGTAATCTTCTGCTCCGGCATGAACTCGTTTTCCGTAACATTACTCATAATGCCGTTACTCAAAGCAAACTGAATACCGGGACGCATCCACTCGGGATATTTAACAATGTTACCGTATGCAACATCCGGTGTCTGAATCGGTTCCGTAACCTCTACACGGGAGATGGACGGTCCGCCGCCGGTTCCGCCGCCTCCACCATTGTTTTTCGGAATGGTGTAGCTTGCGCTGACCGGTTCACCCTCAAACGGTTTTAATGTTGCAACCGGAGTTACTCTTAAGGTCACTGTATATCCTTTATAATCGGAAGCATTAAAGGTTGTTCCGGTAGAAACAAGACTTCCGTTTACATACCACTCACAAATGGTTTCACCCTGCGGGATATTGCCGGAGTGTGAATAAGTATAATTTGCTCCAAGCAGGGTCGAAGAAAGCTTTTCAACAGAAACTCTTTCTGCCACGGGCTTTGACGCAGCAACAACCAATGCCGAAGCATACTCTGTGCCGTCACTTTCCGGTGCCTTACTTGATACCGGTGTTACATACACGCGAATTTGTTTGCCAATATCCGACTCTGTTACCATATAAGTTTTTGCTGTGCCAAGCGGTGTTTCCGCCACGCCGTCCATACGAACCCAACGATAGGTCGTCGCACCCTCTTCGTCTCCGTTATCATCGAAGAAGGTATAAGAAGCGGTCAAGATCTGGTCAACGGCAAATTTTCCCGTAATGGTAACTTTTCCGTCCTTGATTGTCGGAACCGTAGGTCTAACAACATAAGGAGTGGAAACCGTCACGCCTACCTTGCCGGTTTCGCTCTTCGGCGTAATCTTTGCGATAATGTGCTTATCTTCATAGCCGCTCTCAACCACATAAGAAGTGCCGGTTACCTCAGGCTCAAACGGACGGTATGAGGCTTCTGTTACTTCTTTATAATACCACTTGATTTCCGTTCCGCTTTCCAACTCACCATTTACCTGCGCATAATCATACTTACATTCCAGTGTTTCGCCAACTGCTACTGTGCCTTCAATTCTCGCATTTTCTACACGCGGTGCGTCATTGTCGTTTGGAGTAAGAGTAATTTCAACCGTTTTGGTTCTGCCTGCCAAAAGCTCGGGGCTTGTCTGTGTGTCTGCTCCCAAGAAGGTCGGATTACAAGTAGCAAGCACCTTGACCTTCGTATCGCTCGTTGCCATATCGGTAATAATCAGCTTATTACCTTCAACATAAACGCCCTGCTTTTCGGTTTTTAAGCTCCATGTCACCGGCGCTTCGCCATTGGTAAAGCCATCCAACGTACCAAGCTGGTTGTAAGCCGTTCCAAATAATTCAATCTCAACATTCGGCTCTCCTTTTTTCGGAATTGTTGCCGTGGTCTCCGTCTCGGAACAATCAATATCAGCAACAATCAACTCACCAATATAGCAATCATCTACATAAACGGTATTTCCTGCCTGCCAGCAGATAACGGTGCCTCGTACAGATATATTGGAATTTCCTGTATTTTTAACGATATTCGTCAGGCGTGTCCACTCAGGAGCACCGGTTGTCGGTTCTGTATAAGTCGACGTAGGAGTGTTGCTGGAAGAACCCTCCGGCGTAGAATACATTACCCATTTTGCGCCGCCGCTTGCTGCAGGAAGAGCCATTGCCGAAACAAGATATGTCTTCTGCGGTTCTCCCACAACACCTTGGCCGTAAGTCATTGCTCTGCTATTAAGAATAGCTGTTGTAACTTTACCGGAATACGTGCCTCTGTATGCCTTTTCGTTAGTTGATTTCAGACGACCTGTCCATTCCTGTCCGTCAACCTCGTCAACGGCCCAGTCCGTGGGCTTCAGAGTAGTCGCATCATAATCCTCAAAGCTCGCATTGGTTAACAGGTTCGTTTCGTCTCTGCGTACCTGTAAAATGGTTTCCTGTGGCAGGTTATGCTCCTCGGTAACCCAAATCTGATCTGCGGGATACTCTGTCTCTGCATTCGGCTCTTCCAAAGAAACCGGTTTTACCTTAAAGAAGACGTAATGGTCTGCTTCAGCAGCTGTTAACTGATAGGTTTCACCTGTGCCGATAGCTACCTCTACATCGCGATCTAAACGATACCAGGTAATAACAGAAGCACCCTCTTTGGACTCACCAAAGTCGTTTCCGTCAACATAGGTGTATTTTGCTGTCAGAACATCACCAACCGCATAATCACCTTCAAACGGGCTTATGATTTTAACATCCTTAGCGATCGGTGCCATCGGATCAACCAAAGCCGCGCTTGTATAGGTTTCTCCCTCGGTGCCGGCTGATGTTCTCGGTTTAATCTTAACCAAAAATGCACAGCCTACCGGATAATCAGAGGGAATGTCAAACTCCCTTGCGGTTGCACCGGAGATTAACTCGTAATCTGCTGCTTCCGGTGTCTTATAATACCACTGAATGTCCGTTACACCTTCCGGCTCGCCCGTTACCTGTGCATAGATGTAATCACAACTAATCTGCGTTCCCGGAGTCGGAGAACCGTTAATCACGATATCTACCGCTCTGGGCAGGGTGTAATCATTCGGTGATAATGTAATTTCAATTGTTTTTTCTCTGCCTGCTAAGTATGCCGCTTTCAGGTCGGTATTCGTCTCCGACAGCTGATATGCCAATTTAGCAGGATTACAGCTTGCTTTTAACTTTATCTTGGTATCACTGCTTGCTTTGCTGTCAATGATGAGCGTATTGTTTTCAATTTTAACGCCCTGTTTTGCCTCAACCAAAGTCCAGGTAATCGGTGCGTCGGTGCTGCCAAGTCCTTCTTCGTTTCCAGCCTGGTTCAGCGCCTTCGCACTTAACGGAATTTCAACTGCCGGTTCATTATCTTTCGGAATGGTTGCCGTCGTAATAATCGTCGAGCAATCAATATCCGCTACCATCAGTTCGCCGAGATAAATGTCATCAATATAAAATTCTCCCTGTCCCCAACATACTACCATTGGAGAGACATCATCGCGGTCCTCAGCCGCTTTCACTACTACCTGTGCCGTTTTCCATTGACCGTCTCCCGATGAGGAAACAGATTTATTTACCGAACTACCGGCACTGTCTAAAAGCACATTTTCCGGACAACCGTAAAGATAGAGAGGTTTGTCGTTTCCTTCCACCCACTTCATCTTTGTGAAAAACATATAATATCTTCCAGATTTTACCGACATGCGCGGATTAGAATAATAGTAGTTGAAAGGCACATGATTAACCTTAACATAGATATTACCGTTATCCTCTGCCATCGGTGTCAAAATTCCACTGGTATCGGTCCAACCGGTCAATGCGTCGTCGGTTAAATCAAAACCGGGGTTTGCATAAAGGTTTGTGCTTGCGCGAAGAGCTTCAAGGTCCACAGCGTCTGCGGAAACCACAGGAGCCACTATCACAAGATTAAGCAATATTGTTGTAAAAAGCAATAAGCTTATCCATTTTCGCATGTTAAGTTCCTTCTCCTTTCAGCATCTTTACCGGAGCGTTCTCCGGCAAATGACGAAATCCAGTAGCCTCAAACGGCAACAGCAGAATTTGTCTGTTGTTGCCGTCTGTTCCTGGCTTTCTTTTCATTTTAATAAATGGTCAGATAGTCATACAGATAACGAATGATTTCTCCGTCGTTTTCCGGATTAAACAAGTCTTCTGCATCACTGATTGCAATCAGACCACTGTTATCCCAGAACACCTGCTTGTCAAACAAATTGGAAATTTCTCTAAGCGGAACGAGGGTTCTGTCCTCTACGATGGTCGGTGCACTTTCCAAGGTAATTGCTTCCCCATTTTTAGAAGCTGCCGTCTGGTCAATCGTCATTTCAAGCGTTGTGGTTTCGCCTTTGATTTTAATGCCTTTGGTTGCCGCATCAAAGGTGACCTCTGCGCCCAGCGCCTCTGCGATGAATCGGAGCGGAACAAATGTCTTGTCGCCAATCAACTTAGGAACAACCTTTAAGTTTTCCGGATCAATCTGGCTGTCAGCGTCTTTTGCATATGCAAACGGGCTGTTCAGGCAAAGAACTACCGCATCCTTTACTCTGTACAGTGCACGGGAATCGTATCTTCCCATGCGAGAGAACGGTAGCGGAACAAAGTCCGGAATTGCATCGTAAACAGAGGAATCCTCTTTCAAGAGGTAATTGCGGTTTTTCATATCATAAAAACCGGGGTCTTTACGCAATTCGATATTTCCTTCTTCCTGCAAAAGAGATGCAATGGAAGTATCGCTGAATGTGCTATCCTGCGTATTGATAAACACATTGTTAATCGATTTGTTATTCATCGGAAGCTCCGGATGGTTATCAAGCATCGCAAGCATTTCCGGGTAACGCTCGGTAAAGATCGGCTGCTTCCACGGTTCCGCCGAGGGATCATCCCAATGCGCACTCTTTGTGATCGTTTCAATTGCGCGCTGTACGCCGCCCTCCGGGTCGTTTATGATATCCGGGGAGACCTGCATGTAAATGCCGGCTTCGCTATTGATAACAATATTGTTATAGAAGGTATTGTCGTGACCTCCGTTGATCATGCATGCTTCGTCCTGCACATTTTCAATGATGTTACCCATAACGGTAACGCCACTCTGGCTGTTATCCAGATAAACGGCTCTGGCACCCGCGCCCGAGCTGCTTTCCGAATACAAGTCGTGGATGTAGTTATAACGAACCTGCTGGCCTCTCATCAACAAGGTTAAGCCGGTATAAAGCGCTGACATATCGTCGGCCTCATTTAATACATCGTAAACCTCATTGTATTCAATAATACTGTCAAAGCCACCAATCATGCTGGCAACATGAGGCGCGTCATGAATTTCATTATAAGCAACCCTGTTTTCAACGCCACTAATATTTACGGCACCACGATAGGTCTTGGTCAGACGCGAAAACCGCTCAAATTCACAGTTCTCGACATAGCCGCGACCCGGCGTTAAATTCTGGGCAATACCAGCATACAACATGACGCCGCCGTCAACATCATGAATGTAGCAGTCGATAACACCGCAATCCTGAGTGTGTTTCAAAATCTCAATGGCAAAGTCTGCGGTGTATTTGATTTCACTTTCCATGACACGAATGTGATGGCCGGATTCCATGATGATTGCGCCGGCTCTTAATGTCGTAAAATCGATTCCCTTAAAGTCGATATAGGAAGCGCCTCGAATGGTAATGGCATCCTGTTCCAAAAGCGACAGGGTTACTGCGGATTTCGAGGTAAAGCCCTCCGGCGGATACATATACAAGATGCCGGATTCACGGTCTAAGTAATACTCACCCGGAATATCAATCTCTTCTATTAAATTATATACATAGAAGGTTTGGCCCTCTTTCATGCCGTAAAGACTGCCCTGATGGGACTCTATGCTGTTTGCTGCCGTGTCGATTTTCGTGATAAAGACCGACTGGTCTGCCCAGTCCCAATACCAATAACCATGCATAATCGCTTCTTTTGCGTTCAGCCAGTTGTCAATTCGTTTGTCACCAGGCGTAATAACAAAGGACTCTACATAGTCCTCATAGTCTTTCAAACCACCAGGATATCCCTGCTTCAACACCTTTTGTACCTTCATGCTTTCGTTGTTAGGATATCTTGCCACGGTCAGAAGCTCGTCATTAACAATCAGCTCCGGTGGGTTAAATTTCGGACGGTTGGATTTCAGCGGGGTTCTGTAACTGTACGCACCGCGCAAATAAAGCTCGCCGTAGTTTTCAAAGCCAAGCTCTTTTAAGTTGATTTGGAGCACCTTGTCACGAGCGTTTTTTTCTACGATTCTCTCTTTGATTGCTTCGTCAGCAATCGGCACAAATTTATCTGCAGGCAATGATGCACCGCCGACTAAGGTCGCTTGTTCGCCGGGATAGGAACGATACACAATCGGTGCTGTTTCTGTTCCGGAATCCTCCTCGGTAAAAACGACGCCCTCTTGCAGCTCGTAGTTGCCGCCGCGAAGATATACAACAAAGCCCTTCTGCGGATTTACGCCTGCTGCCTTTAATTCTCTGATTCTATTTTTTGCTGCAGTGATGGTGGCATAGGGGTTTCCTACGCTACCATCACCGCTGTCATTTCCATCCGGTGCAACATAGATGTACTCTTTCTGTGCATCCATCATTGCAAAACCTGTCTGCGGAAAGCATGTGAGCAATGTGGTTAAAACAACAAATAATACACCAATTCTTTTAATCAACATATGTTCCTCCAATCTCTTGTGGAAAACAAACTCAATTATTTGGAAGCAAGCCAAGCATCAATCTGTTTTTTCGCTTCTTCAAGAATTTTCTCGCTTCCTGCAGCTTTATACTTCTGGTTTCTTTCTGCAATCAGCTCTTTGTAGTTTTCCGTTGTTCCCCAGGTCAGGTACTCATATTCCTTTTCAATTGCCGTATACTGTGCAATTTCCAACTTAATCGGATCTCTGTCGAAATCAAAGCCCATCAGCGGAGACGGAACTGCTTTACCATTAATTTCGTTTTTAACGAACTCATTCCAGCCTTCTGAATCAAACTGGGTTTCGTATGCATTAAAGGTGTTACCCAAAGCCCAAGCATCATAGCCGTAGTTGTTTTCAGAGCTTGCACCCGGCGCGCTTGCTTCCAGCCACTCAATCTTGGTGTCGGAAACCTTGTTGTAATGAACGCCCTCTAAACCAAATACCAACATGTTATAAAGGGTTTTACCTTTTTCGGTGTTCAGCAATTCAATCAATTTGATTGCTTCTTCCGGATGTGCTGCAGTGGATGCAATCGAAAGGTTGGTTGCCGGAACGCCTGGCTGAATAATCAAAGTAGTCTCAAACGGGAACGCAAGAATCGGGAAACCGTGCTTTTTGGTCAATCTTTCCGATTCACCCTCAAAATAGTCGCCTCTCCAGAGTACATAGCCGTTTTCTTTGTTTTCATCTGCTGTGGTGTCCTGAAGCGATGCGATGTCTTTTCTGATATAACCCTTCTTATACCAGTCATTTGCCATTTCATAGTATTCAGAGTTATCGAAATCTTCGTTGGTATCGCAAATTTCAAATTTTCCGTCACGAATATCAATAATTGCATTGGAGGCAATGCTTTCACACTCGCCGCCTCTTAATTTACCAATCAAACGGGATGCTGCAATTAAGAAGGACGGAGCAACACCCTTGCGCAGCTCGCCTGCTGCTTTGAGCTTTTCAAGATAATCTTCAAAAGGTTTGAAATCTTCTCTCGTGAGTCTATCTTTTGATGTGCTGAATACCTCGGAGATTTTTTCATAGTCGAGGTCATATTTTTCTGCAAGCTCTGCCTGGGTAGCAAAACCGCCCGGCAAACGGGTCATCATCTGTGCACAGGGGACAAAATAGGTCTTGCCGTTTACTTTTCCCAAATCAAGCATCCAGGACGGCAATTCTTTGGTCAGGTCAGTGGTATGATTTGCAATCAAATCATCCAGCGCCATCAAAGAACCTTTTTCTACTTCGCCCTTAAGCGGAGCGTTGGAAAAGCCCATCCACACAACATCAACAGTTTCACGGGATGCGGACATCAATTTCCATTTTTCCGCATACTCCGAATAGGAGATACATTCAAAATTAACCTTTACGTTAGGAAGATAATTTTTCAATTCTTCATTAAATGCTTCCCATACTTTGTCGCAGTCTTTCATTTCGCCAACGCCGCCGTATACGAATTTCAACTCGATCGGGCCGTCGGAAGACGCGGTCTCTTTACCGCCGCAAGCGGCAAAAAGGGATACTGCCAAACAAAGTACCAGTACCAGTGAAATTGCCTTTTTAAACTTTTTCATATTAACTCCTCCATTATTATCATCGGACTGCTTCGCACTCCGAAAAATTTACTGATTCAATCGGGGATCAACCTTTGACAGCACCTACTGTCAAGCCTTTTGAAAAATACTTCTGGAAGAACGGGAATACAACGAGCATCGGACCCGCTGCAACAATAACCAGCGCAAAACGCATTGGCTCTGTCGGCACATCCGCATTGATGGTTACATTAAACTCGCCGCTTTTTGCCAGATTCTTTAAGAACTCTACTTCATTTAATACCTTTTGAAGCGTATACTGCAAGGTGTAAAGTGTTTCGTCTCTGATGTAAATCAAAGAGGTCTGCCAGTCGTTCCATTTTGCTGTCAGCATCATGAACAACACCGATGCAAGTACCGGCTTGGAAAGTGGCAGGATGATGGTGAAGAACACTCTCATTTCCCGCGCGCCGTCGATCTTCGCCGCCTCAACCAAAGCAGGCGGAAGCTGCTGGAAGAAGGTTCTGATAATAATAATGTGCCATGCGCTTGCAAGACCCGGCAGAATATAAATCCAAATGCTGTTTGCCAAGCCAAGATACTGTGTATTCAAGATGTAGCTCGGAATCAAGCCGCCGCCAAAAAGCATAGTGAAGAAGACAAAGAAGGTAATCGGCTTTTTAAAGACGAAATTCGGTCTGGAAAGAGGATATGCCATCAATGCCATAACAAACACGCTTAAGAAACTACCTACAACCGAAGCAAAAATAGTCGTTTTATAGGAGTTTAAGACCTGCTCCGGATTTCTGAATACATACCGATAAGCATCCA
Organism: Clostridia bacterium; assembly: GCA_017399695.1. GTDB lineage: Bacteria > Bacillota > Clostridia > UBA1381 > UBA9506 > RGIG1666. The sequence continues at coordinate 114,537 of JAFQBK010000012.1, forward strand.
GACTCCATTCCGTTGGAATTAAGCTGTATCCGCTTGCGTCAATGCTTGCATTGCTGGAAAAGGAAATGGAAATAACATAAAGCATCGGTACAATAAAGGTGACACACATTAAAATAAAAAATAGATTGATTATTAGTCGATAATTAAAAAACTTTTTTCTCATATTGAGCTCATAGCCTTTCTGCCCACAAAATTAATATGGATGGTATACGCACTTACCCGTGGACGCATAAGACGCGTTTCGAAACATCATTTAGAACAAGGCATTATCCGGGTCAATCTTTTTCACAATCATGTTTGTTACTACAACTAAGATGACACCAACAAACGACTGGAAAAATCCAACCGCAGACGTGATACCCATATCTCCTTGCCGCAAGCCACGGTAAACATAAGTATCAATGACATCCGTCGTCGGATAAAGTGCACCGACATCACGCGGAATCTGATAAAACAAACCAAAGTCTCCGCGGAAAATTCTACCAACCGCCAAAATGGAAAGTGTTGTCATCAACGGCACAAGCGCTGGAACGGAAATGTGCCAGCATTTCTGAAGTCCGTTTGCTCCGTCGATGGTAGCCGCCTCATAAAGTTGCTGGTCTGCTCCAAGCAGTGCGGCATAATACATAATCGACGTCATGCCTATTGTTTTCCACATATTAACAAAGGTCAGGATATATGGCCAATAGTTCGGATTAATATACCAATCGATTCCCTCAACCCCAAACATTGCGAGCACCTGGTTGAGAACACCTTCTGCCGGGTTTAAGAAAATGTATGTAATAAAACCAACAATAACCCAGGACAGAAAGTCCGGCAGGATCATAATTGTCTGATAAGCCTTCGTCGCTGCTCTGCTCTTTACCTCATTGAGCAAAATAGCAACCAGTGCGCCCAGCACCGCGGTCAATACAATAAATACGGCTGCATAGGCAACGGTATTTCTTGTGATTCGCCATGCATCATTGGAGGTGAAGAAGAATTTGAAATTATCAAATCCAACCCACTCACTGCCGAAGATGCCGGCGTCGTAGGTGTAATCCTTAAACGCAATCACAAGTCCGAACATCGGGAGATAGTGCCAAATGAAAAAATAAATCAGGCCCGGAAGCGTTAATGCCAAAAGCCACCAGTTTTCACTTGTTAACCCTAAAATTCTGTTTTTTCTTAGTGCCCTGCCTGGCATGGTGTTTGTTTTCATTGATGAACCCCTCACATAATCGTTAGCTCGCTGCCGAGCTAATTCTATTTTTGTATTATAATTATATCAGTTCTGCACAATCCTCGAAAGGTGAAAATATTGGCAAAAGACCGATATTTTGCTGTTAAGCCAAAAGCTCCCTTTTCGAATTTTCATCAAAAATATCAGGACGCACATGGATTCCTGAATTCTGAAGATTCGACAGACGCTCCAGTTCTTTGAAATAACCCAACACGGTTTCATTGCGATAATAGTCGTTTCTTTTCAGTTCTCCGTCAATGACCGCACGAAGATAAATCAGTCTCCACTTTTTCTTTGTACGGATTTCTTCCGGCAGAGCATCGTTCACTTCGCGGATGACTGCTTCGATTTTTTCCACCTTTTCCGGATTTTTGATGACATAGCGATGAACCAAAGTCTTAGGATCATTTAAGAATCTCTCGCCATTTTCATTCTGTGTAAACGGAAGGTCATAATCACGCTCCAAGGTGTCATCCATATCCATAATTGCCTGTGATGCTTTTTCGAGCAGCTCGCCCGTAAGACCGAATTCGTACGCCATATATTCACGCACGGTATCCTCAGCCTTTTGGTTGTCGCGATAAAAACGCAGCATAATGACTTTATTGATATCCTCATACAAGCCCTCGGAATATGGCCAGCCGCCGCCCAGCTTATCACCGTCTTTGTCCCAGAGCGCCTGAAAATGCTTCGGCATCGGGTTGGCTCCGTAGCCGCCCCACGGATTTGCTCTGAACATACTGATTTCCGGGAAATTAATCAGTTCCCGCGGCATTCCCTCGCGGAACGGATAGGGCGCATACTGCGGCTCTGCAACAATATACTTAACCTCGCTGAGACGACCGTCTAACAGCGCCTTCTTCATTCCCTCAAACTCAATTTCGGTTCCTGTAAATGTACCAAACTGCCAGGTACTCAAGGTCAGGATTGCATCCTCCGCATACTCCTTGATGAGAGGAATCAGCGCCTCTGCGGTACGCAAATACCCATTACAACCCCAAGGCGCACAATCCGGACAAGTACAACCGCCCTCATCGTAAGGACCGATGGATATGACATCAAAATGAATGGATTTCGCAAAAACATCCAGCATTTTTCTTCTGTCTGAAAGGATTTGCTCCATACCGCCCTCTTTGGAAGGACAGATTTCCAGATGATAATGGTCCTCTAAATCACAAATATAACCGTCATGACCGCTGGTCCAATCCGCACGCAAGTGCTTAGGGCTGTCTTTGAAGGCTTCATTTGCAAGAATAACCAGGATGATTTTCATACCCATCATCTGCGCGTGTTTTGCCATAGCGCTCAGACGGTCGGTCTGTCTCTTTCCCTCTTCCATATTGCGATAATGGTGCATATCAAACCAGAATCTGAAATGGCTCATACCCCAAAACGCTAAATCTTCAATATATTCGTAAACCTCTTCCAAAGGTGTTGCATCATAGTAATTCGCAAAATGAGTCGCAAAATACATGCCGCAAAGACTCTTGTGAGATGTGAACGTTCCCCTAACTTCCGGATTTCTCAAAAATCTTCCTGCCGCATCGCAGAGCTGACCATGGCTTCCCGCAGAAATCACGCCGTCTTCAATTTTACCGGTCAGTTCTCCGAGCGAAGGATCGATTTTCAGTTCCAGGTCTACCTCTGTTTTTAAGCGTTTTGCAAACGCTGCGGCAATCGTTGAAAGCACCGCATCGCTTTGGTCAAAATGTAACATTGGAATTCCCTCCGTAAAATATATTCTATTTTAATTGTAGCATCAAAAACGATTTGCCAACAAGGACAATATTTTGATATTAGACCGAATTTTTGTCCTTTCTGTTTAGGCAAAATTTTGGTCTTTTTGCAAAATTTAATCCTTTTATTTGCAAACAAAGTACGATATAATTTAAGATAGAGTTATTTTGCTGGTATTAGATTCTGCGGAAGGGCGGTTGGAGATATGATAAAACTGATTATCGTTGATGACGAAGAGCTCAGCTTAAACGCTATGGCTCGCTTTATTTCTCATATCCGGAACGATGTCACTGTGTCCGGCCTTTTTAATAATATGACGGATGCCATCCGCTTTTTAGAGGAAAACCCTGTCGACATTGTCATCACCGATATTAAGATGCCCGTCGGAAGCGGCATTGATTTGGCGAAGCATGTGCGTGAAACCGCTCCTGCGACAAGAATTATTTTTGTCTCTGCCTATCGCGATTTCGAGTATGCGCAACAGGCCATTGCTCTCGGCATAGACCAATATCTTGTCAAGCCTGTCGATGTGAATGACCTTTCGCAAATGCTGGAAAAAATCATCGAAAGCATTAACAAAGACCGCCTGGAGTCCCTGCAAAGCCAAAAAGAAGCTGACCGCTACAACAACCTCTTGCTTTGGGCAAAAACAGACCTTTATGTTGACCTTTTATCCGGACTTTTGACCGATGAAGAGGAAATCAGTCAGCGTGCAGAACATATCAGCCTTACACCAGCGCAACAGGAAGCCTGCCACGCCGTCATCATGCTGCGTTGCGGCAATGAAATTCCGACAGCATACGGAAAAGGCGAATACTATCATTTAATCCTCAATCTGATGCGCGAATTTAAGTGTGTGGAGGATTTTGTTGTTCTGCTGAAAAAAGACCGCGACATTACTTTGGTGTTGCGTTTTTCTCCCGAACTGACAGAAGATTCTGCCAAACTTCGCTTAAAACACGAATACGAAAAACTGCGCTCCTTCAGCGAAGCCAATCTTTCCGTTTCATTAGAGATGGAGCTCGCTTATTTTTGTAACTCACTTTCGGAATTAAAGAAATACAAGGAAACCATTAACAATTCGCAGTTGTTGCAAATGAAGTACCGCGACTTAACCTCTGCCCTGTTTGCCGGAGAACCGTCAAAGGTCAAAGAAATTTTCGCCAGCATTGCCTTATATGCACAAACACTCAGCTTTACGCAGGCAAAAACTTTGATGAGCGAATTGTTTGCCAGTATTCGAAAAAGCTTCGAGCTTTCGGATATGAACGCCGATATTGTTTTCGATATTCAAGCCACCCTTCATTCCAGTGACATCACAAGCCTTTCTGACAAATGTGAGCAAATGCTGGAAAAAATCATCGAATTTCAGAGACTTTCCTCCATCGGTCTGGAAACGCTGACCATTGAAAAAGCAAAAGAATATATTCACAATCATTACATGCGCGATGTCACCTTAGAAGATGTGGCAAACCATGTGAATTTGAGTAGTTTTTATTTCAGTAAATTCTTTAAGTCCGAAACCGGAAAAACGCTGACGGAATATATCACCTCTGTACGAATCAGCAAGGCGATTGAGATGTTTAAGGCAAGAAAATACAAGCTGTACGAAATCAGCGAAATGTGCGGCTACAAAAGCCGGAAATATTTTTCACACGCATTTAAGCAATACACCGGCTACACCCCCAGCGAATACCAGAGAATTATGAGTAACAGCACGGAGGAGTAAAGGATGCAGCAACTACGAAATTTTTTATCCTATATTCGTACATATCGTTTCAGCAGTATCTTTGTCAAAAGTCTCATTGCTATTTTCTGCTCCATTGTTTTTCCGACTTTTATTCTGTACAGTGCGACCTATACCGTCAGTCGCAATAATACAAATGAATATGTTTCTTCCATCAGTTTAGAGCTTTGTAATACCACGAAAAATATCACAGATACGCTGATTGATGAAATGAATACTCTTGCCATTAATACCTCCATTAACGAGGAGGTTATTTCTCTTATGCTGTTTCCGGATGCGGACAAAGAACGCGATAACCGCCTGCGAAACTATCTAAAAAACTATCAATTCGTTTATGATTATTTGGATTCTGCCTATATTTTCTGCGAGGATAACCAAAAGGTGATTTGCAGCGACTTAACCGTAACCAATTTATCCGAATTAAGTGACCGGGAATGGTACGAAATTTACGAGAGTATGACCGATACCAAAGGGCTGACCAAATTCAGAAAATACAACAATCATTACCCTTATTTTCTGACCATTGTACAGCCGATTTACACTACGACATCTTTGCGTGCAGGAGCCGTTGTTTTAAATATTGATGTCAAAAAACTGTTTAAGTCCTTTAAGAACAAAAACTTTTCTCAGATGCAACAGTTGATGTTAATCAACGGCGACGGACAAATCATATACAGCACCGATGATGATAAGATTTCTCTGCTTTTGACTGAGGACGAAAATGCCACTGCCGTCAGTCAGCTTGAAGACCAAAGTACTTCCGTTATGACACTGGGCGGAGAAACTTTCGTCGTTTCTTCCTTACATTCCAGCGGATATGACTGGTCATATTACAGTGCCATTCCTACAAAGCAATACCAGACGCAACTGTCCGGACTCATTACGACACTCCTTATTATGATTGTTGTTTCACTTTGTCTGAGCATTGTTATCAGTACCTACATATCCAAAAAAATATTCAGCCCCATCGAAAGCATTATGACCATGCTTGATACCCCTGTTCCATGGCAGATTCCGGATGGGAAAAAGAAATTAAACGAAACCGACTACATTCTGCAAAAAATCTTCCAGACGAAGCAAGCAAACCAGCGTCTCATTGAGGAGCAGGAGAATCGTTTGGAAATCTTAAAGCGCGCGCAAACCTTAATGCTTCAATTACAGATTAATCCGCATTTTTTAGGCAACACCTTAAATGCCATCAGCTGGATGGCGATTGATCTGACTATGAGCAACAATGAAGTTTCAAAAGCAATTACAACGCTGGCTCATATGTATAAAATCAACAGTGATACCACGAACTACATGACCGATTTGGAAAGCGAAATTTTATACACCAAACAGTATATTGATTTAATGCAACTCCGCTATCCAAACACCTTCGATGTAGTTTGGATTTATGAGGACTACATCAAAAATGCCAAACTCCCGCGCGTTCTTTTGCAACCGCTGGTTGAGAATGCTGTTTATTACGGAATTGTTCCGAGCCAAAAACGAGGCACGATTACAGTGAAAGTGACCTGCGAAAAAGGAATTATCACTATCGTTGTAAGCGATACCGGTGTCGGTATGGACAAGGAAAAGATGGACCTTTTGAACCGGGCATTTTTAGATGAATATGTTTATTTTGACGGAAGCATCGGACTGAAAAATGTGAATCAGCGTTTACGCTTAATATATGGCGAAGAGTATGGTGTGCAACTGCGCGAGTCGAAAAACGGCGGCGTAGAGGCAATTTTACAATTCCCATATATTACCTGACAGACGACACAAGCGGAAAGGACGAATCCCCATGAAAAGAACAATCAAAAAAGACCCGTTTTTTGAGGTGCAGCCCCCTCTCTCCTTTGTTGAGGACCTAAAAAAGCCGCTCCACCTCAAAAAACCCAAAAATTACGGAACACGCGAGTGCACCGCGCAGGAAATTGATGCGCGCGGACTTTTTATTGCCGAGTTTTTTCCGGATGACCCGGACGGGCTTTTGGAAACCATTTATGATGACTTTAAGCGGTTTACCGCATGCTTTGAAATTGCCGGCAATCGTTTCCCGGTTGTACTGAAAAAAGGAGAAACCGAATGCTTTGAGGCATATAAAATTGTTATTGCAAACGACGGAATCACCGTCACCGCCAATGATACGGAGGGTATCCGCCGCGGTCTCATTTATTTAGAGGACGAATTAAAGCGAAAAGAGCACGCCTTTTTAGACCCCGGCGAAATCAGTCGGAAACCAAGCATCCACACCCGTATTACCCGATGCTTTTTCAGTCCGATTAACCGTCCGCCGAAAAACGGAGATGAACTGTCTGACGACATTGATTATTACCCGGAAGAATACTTAAACCGAATTATGCACGATGGCGCCAACGGCATCTGGATTTATACGCATTTTGCTGATATTATCCCCTCCTCTATCCTGACAGAAAACGGAAAAGGGTATGAAAAACGAATCCAAAAATTAAATCGTGTGATTGATAAATGTGCAAGGTACGGAATCGGAGTGTACATTTTTGCCATCGAACCGATTTCCCTCTCGCCGGACCAGTTAAAAAAACATCCTGACATGGCCGGTCATATTTTCGAATATTTTGAAAACGGGCAATTTTGGCAGGATGCCACCGTTTGTCCCTATTCAGAGACGGCACAGCAATACTGTTATGAAGCAGGAAAAACGCTTTTGGAACTTGCGCCGAAACTGGCAGGCTATATTGACATTACTGCCGGCGAGCGCTACTCTTCCTGCGCAAATGGCCCATCCAGGCACCCTGTCGTTCATCCCATCGTGCGTCCCTGCCCCCGATGCGAAGGAAAGAAACGGGGCGTCGTGCTTGCGGATGTGGTTGAAGCACTCTGTGCAGGATTCCGGGACGCAAACCCGGACTTTAAAGTTGTCAGCTGGACATACAGCCATGGTCACTGGGCCTTTGATGATATTCGCGATTATGTCAAAGGTGCACCGAAGGACGCCATGCTGATGCAGAACTTTGAGGATGACGGCTATGTTGAGCAGTTGGGTAAACTCCGTCATTGTCTGGACTACTGGCTCGCATATGTCGGACCGTCCGAAATGTTTGAAATTACGGCAAAACAGGCAGAAGAATCCGGAAAGCACCTCTTTGCAAAGATGCAGGTTTGCTGCTCACATGAGATTGCCAGCGTGCCTTATGTTCCCGTTCCCGGTATTCTGTTCCAAAAATATGCCGCAGCACACAAGCTCCATGTAGAGGGTATTGTGCAGTGCTGGTATTTTGGCAACTATCCTTCTTTGATGAGCAAAGCTGCTGGCGAGCTTGCATTTATGGACAGCTTTACGGATAAAGCAGCGTTTTTACGTTCACTGGCAGGTATTTACTGGGGAAACAGCAAGGCAGATGTTGTTGCAGCCGCCTGGGAAGAATTTGAAACCTCTTACACGCAATATCCGATGAACATCATGTTCAGCTATTATGGCCCTATGCACGACAGCGTTGTATGGAAGCTTGCCTTAAAACCGAAAAACTTTTCTCTGCCGAGAACCTGGCAAACATTTGACCCCGCCGACGGAGACCGAATCGGTGAGTGTATCTTAGATAACCATACCTTAGAAGAAACGCTGACGCTAACAGAAGGCATGTGTACCCATTGGAAAAAAGGCATCCAAATTCTTTCCGAGATTGCAGATGAGGAAGAGGACAGCAAGGAGCAGTGGTCTGTGGCACAGGCAATCAATCTCCTGTTCCATTCCGGCTGTAATATTGTTGCTTTTTACCGCTTGCGTGAACAGTTGGGACTCAGAATCGGTGACCCCTCCTCGATCTTAGATTCGATGCAGAAAATCGTCATCGAGGAAATGGAATACAGCAGGCGCATGATTGATTTATGGCAGCAGGATAAACGGCTTGGTTATCATTCCGAGGGCGAAGGCTATAAATTCTTCCCGGAAAAACTCCAAGACCGTATCGAGTCGCTTCAAACCTTGCTTGCAACAGAATTTAAAGAGGTTCGCGAGCGTATCGAACAAAATCTTGCCCCCTTGGAATACTATGAAGGCATCGAAGACAACGATGAATTAAAACAATATGCTCTTCCCTTTGGAGCACTGACCGAATCCCCCTGGGAAAAGATTGATACTGCTTCGGGCAGCAAGTTCCGTATGGCATACGATGAGGATAAGCTGTATATCGAGCTATTCAGCAATGCAAAAGAACCCTTTTCGCTCTCCCCGGAATTTCGTTTGTTATGGCCGAATGCGGATGTTATCATCGAGCCGGACGGCGTTTCCTATTTGACTATGGACGGAACCAGGAACTTCGGTCTGTTTGGTGAGCGTGGCGAAGCAGAACTGAAAAAATATCAGATTTCCGTTCTTTCCGATACAAACACGCATATGATAATCCGCATCAACCGCGCAGATGTCGGGCTCCAAACTATGCGCCCGTTCAAGATGAAAATCTGTGCCGACAAGCGTTCCTGGTGCCAGGAAGAACGTCCCATCTATATGCTGGGAAAAAGTAAAACCAGCCCCGGCGATTTCGGATGGATTCTCCCGCAAAAATAATGCATAATAAAAAGAGCTGTTGATCAAAAACAGCTCTTTTTTCTCGTCTTATCGTGTATTAAAAATACCAAATGTGTGAAACCTCTTGCGTTTCAACACGCTTTGTGTTATGATAAACAAAAAGGGGGGTATGCCATGTTAGGTGATAAAATCAGAGAACTGCGCGGCTCGATGACGCAAAAAGACCTCGCAAAAAAACTCGGAATTTCTACCAGTGCGGTTGGGATGTATGAGCAAAACCGTCGGGAACCTGACCTTAAAACCTTAAAGAAAATCGCAGGCTGTTTTGACGTAACGCTTGACCGTCTGATGGATTACCAAACGAATGAAACGGAGACCAAAGGCGCACCTGAAGAGATGCCGCTACTCCCCGTCGTCGGTCGCGTGTGTGCCGGAAACGGTATTTTAGCTGCCGAAAATATTATTGACTATGAGCCCTGTGAAAAAAAATATGCAGATGCAGAGCATTTTTGGCTGAAAGTCAGTGGCGACAGTATGTCTCCTCGCATCGACGACGGCGATTTGCTCCTCATTCGCAAGCAGACCTCTGTAGACAGCGGTGATGTCGGCGTTTTTGTCGTCGACGGACAAGAGGGTGTGGTCAAAAAAGTGGTGTACGATGCTGACAGCATCGAGCTGATTTCCTTTAATCCGTATTATCCGCCAATGAAGTTTTCCGGCAAAGATGTTCTGCGCGTCCGTGTCTCTGGAAAAGTCATTGAAAGCAAGCGGAAATGGTAAAATGCGCATAAAAACATCTCTTTTGCAAATGATACAAGCAAGGAGATGATTGTATGCCAGAAAAAAGAAAACACATTCCCTCGCCCTCGGATAATATGGAGGAGCTTGGCTTAAAAAGCTGCGCCTCGGCAACGGAATGTACGGGTTTAATCCGCACGCCTGCGGAAACCATAGACGGTGCGGAGGCTTACCGTGATATTTTTGATTACGGTCCTCAAGACCCTGAGGACAGAAAAATGACAGCCATCAAAGACAAAATCTGAATGTGCGGCACTTTGCCGCCTACATAGAAAGGAAAGCGTTATGGAATTTCAAACCCTTATTCGCACGCGGCGCACCATTCGTAAATTTGAGCAAAATCCGGTATCAAAAGAGCAACTGCATCGCTACATAGATGCGGCACGCCTTGCCCCGTCAGCCGCAAATCTGCAGCCCTTAAAATATGTTTCCGTATCCAGTCCTGAGGTATGTGAAAAGCTCTTTTTCCTGACTCGTTGGGCGGGTTATTTAGAGGACTACACTCCGAAAGACGGCGAGCGTCCCACGGCATATATCGCCGTTTGCGCAGACCTTAACATTCGCAAAAACGGATATGAGTTTGACGCCGGTGCAGCGGCAACGCATATCATTTTATCTGCCTTATCCGACGGCATCGGTGCCTGCTGGATGGGTGCGATTGATTACGAAAAAATCCCTAAACTTCTGGGACTTGATGAAAACTTAAAACTCCTTTATGTCATTGCGCTCGGCTATCCAAAGGAATCGCCCTCTGAGGTCGAGATGGAAGATGAAAACGTCAAATACTTCATCGGCGAGGACGGTACACTCAGGGTTCCCAAGCGCAGTTTGGACGAAGTAATTATAAAAAGTCTGTGACGGAGTGTGCGATATGAGTAAATATCAACGGATTTTTATAGACCTTGACGGAACTCTCACTGATTCGGGACCGGGTATCTTAAACTGTGTGCGCTATGCACTCTCAAAATTTGATATTACCGATGCGCCTGAGGAGGTGTTGCGCTGTTTCATCGGTCCTCCGCTGACCGATGCTTTTTCTGAGTATTTCGGTTTCTCCGAAGAAGATGCCAAAACGGCAGTCCTGTACTACCGCGAGCGCTATACAGATATCGGACTGTTTGAAAATACCGTCTATGACGGCATCCCTGAAATGCTCTCCCGATTAAGAGAGGCAGGAAAAACGCTGATTTTAGCAACCGCAAAACCGGAGCCTTTCGCCAAGCGAATTTTAGAGCATTTTGGTTTGGATTCCTATTTTGATTTAATGGTCGGTGCAACCTTTGACGGAACGAGACACAACAAAATTGATGTACTGCGTCACGCACTTTCCGGCGTAAAAGATGCAAGCATCAAAGAATCCGTGATGGTTGGCGACCGCAGTCACGATTGCCTCGGTGCGGCACATTTCGGCATGGACTGCATCGGCGTTCTCTATGGCTATGGAAGCCGTGAGGAATTGACGGAAGCCGGCGCAAAGCACCTAGCTAAAACGCCGGAAGATGTGTGTCAAATTATATTAGAATAAAGGGAAAGGGACTGTGGCATTTGCCACAGTCCCTTTTTTAGGGAAACATAAAAACTCCTTTCGGACATTTTTTACATTCCCTCGTTAAAGGGGAGATATTAAGGGGCTATCAAAATCACATCATTTCACTGATTTGTGCGCAAAGCACAGTCATATCGTCGCCGGCTTTTCCGCCTGAAAAGCGGAGTGCCTCTAAAAGCAGTGTATCTGCCATCTCTTGTGCTGATGCAGCAGTTATTTGAGAAAGCACCTTTTGAATGCTCGTTTTTCCAACACGCTCAAAGGCATCAGAAACACCGTCTGTCATTAAAATTACCGTGTCGCCGTCTTTGGCATAGCATAGCTCACAATCCGGCTCCGCCCCACCAATGATGCCGGCAGGAAGCGAGGTAGAGCAAATTTCTGTTATCTTACTTCCTGACTTTATGTAGGACGGAGCTGCGCCGATTTTAATAAACTCAAGTGCCGCCGTGTACGGATTAAACAAACACATATCCACCGTCGCAAAGCTTTCTTCGGTGGTGTTATTTAAAAGTGCGCTGTTAATTAAACGCAGGGTTGTTTCTTTGTCAAAGCCTGCCGTAAGCAGACGCTCCATTAAGCGGATGGTGAGGTTGCTTTCTTTGCTTGCCTTCTCTCCGCTACCCATTCCGTCGGATAAAGCAAGCGCAATTTTTCCTCCCGAAAGGCAAGTCGAAAGAAAGCTGTCACCTGAGCGGTCTTCCCCGTATTTGGGAACATACGAAACGCCGATTTGCGCGCCAAACCGCTCAAACTCCCGAAATGTCAGCTTACAGTTTTCGTCTCCACAACATCGGTCGGTCCGAATCATCGGCACCCCGAGCGCCTCGCTGATACTTGCTGCTACTGTTTTGGCACAGAGTAAATTTCCTCCGCAGGATGCCATCTGCATACTGACCTTGTACCCGTCACCCGAATAAACACGGATGTGTTCCGCCGCAATACCCTTGCGGTCAAGGGCGGCGGCAATTTTATTTTCCAATCCTTTGGCATCATCCACTTCTTGATATAAATTTTCACGGATACCCTTAAGAATGGTCGACATATGCTCAAACTGGTCCGCTAAAAGGCTTCTGCTTTCCCTCACCTTTCCTGCCCACATACGACCGACTTTATACAGTTCATAATTCTGATTGAGTACGCGCAAAAACCGTTCCTGCCTCAAGCAATCATCACGGAACTTTTTATCTGTATCGATATCCGCCGCATACCCTCTTTCCTGCATCATGGGGAGCATCGATTGAAGCATTTGTTGCATCCGGTCGCCGTTTTTTTGCCAGCAATACCGATACATACTGCACCCGGCACAAACGGCACGGGTAGTTTTTTCAAAGACCGTCCCGACATCACTTAAGTCAAAACGCACTTTCTCTCCAACAACCTCACGGAAGATATCCGATAATGCTGAAAAGGATTCCGCTTCTTCTGCCAAGCGTTCGTCTATGATTTGTTTCGTTCGCACATTTGCATCCAGCGTCGGCAAAAGTGCCGGCGTTTTCCCCACCGCCCCAAACAAAGAAAAAAATGTGGGCGGAAGAAAAAACAGTGAAAGCGCCGCAATTAAGATATAGGAATGCTCAATAAACATCATCGTTCCACTGTTAAAGTAAAGCATTACGAGCACATTGGTCACAAAAAATCCAAGGCATACGCCCCATTTGCCAAAGCGTCTGAAAAATCCGGCGGCAAGCGCACAAACCGCATAAGTGCCCACCATCTGTGAGGGGAATAAATCGGTTGTGCTGATTAAAAGTCCGACCAGGACACCTGCCATTGCTGACAAACCTGCTCCATGCGTTAAGGAAAGCGTCATCACCACCAAAACCGCAAGCACATGTGCCGCCCCGGACAGATACGGAATCGAAGAAATGCTGACAATCACAGCCGCTCCGAGTAGCAAAAGCATCGCCATCTCTTCATTTTCAAATACGCGTCTTTTGCTTAAATTGCGCAATAAATACGAACCCCTTGAAAATGCAAGATGGCACAAAAACACAACGATGGCTTCTACGCCGATTGCAAAAATATCATATAACAAAAATCCGTCAAAAAACGCATATATCATTCCGTTCACGGCGATTGAAATTGCCGCTATTAAGCCGTAGAGCCAAGTTCTTGAGAGCAGTTCTTCAGATAAAAGAAGTGCAAAGGTGCTGACGATGGCAATGCTGCCGAGATATTTTAAGGATGCAACACCATAATCGGCAAATAAAATTCCCGCACAGGCAAAGAGCAAGCCATAAAGCCTTTTTTGCTTAGGGAACGTTGCTGCAAAATATGCAAGACCGAACGGCGCTATCGTATCGAAAAGCGTTGCGCGCGACAAAAGAAATACTAACGCATATTCAAGCAGTTCAAAGCGGTCGGCAGACGCAAGTCCCCTCCAAACGTTCCCCTTTGGACTGACGCCATGATGCGCCTCTATTTCGTGATTCATAAAATCCCCTCCTTGTTTCTTAATCACATTATACTGAACCATGTGCATAAAATTTGTCGTATTTTGCGTTAAGTACAAAAAACCGTTCGTCTGATTGTGACAAAAGGGGGCAAGATTTCTCTTTTTTCTTCCCTCTTTGGTGCTTTCCTTTGTCAAAGGCGCGCCTAATTTGTCAAACGAAAACGAATCAGGTCGAATGAAAATCGGAATAAAAATAAACTTCTGACATAAAATCTTAATTTTGTTCTTTGTTAAAAGGTCTTTTTTTCTTTTAAAATATATGATATAATAAAATGAAATAAAAATTTTCCCCCGCTTGCGGTAAAGGAGATTTTATATGGATGTAATCACGAAAATAGAAAAAAACTATGAACATATGAGTAAAGGGCATAAAGTGATTGCAAACTTTGTGCTGGAGCATTTTGATCAGGCGGCACTGATGAATGTCAGCCGTCTTGCGGAAACGACAGGTGTCAGCGAAGCGACGGTTGTGCGTTTTTCCACTGAGCTGGGCTATGAAAAATATCAGCATTTTCAAAGGGCCATCTGGGAATATGCCAAAACCAAGCTCAACAATGTGCAGCGTATGAATATCGGCTTTGCGCGGATGGAGAATGAGGGAATTTTAAGCTCCGTATTAAATTCGGACATTGACAAAATTCGCTCCACCCTCTCTCAGACAGATGAGAATGAATTTAACCGTGCGGTCTCTGCCATTGCGAAAGCGCGCCGCATTTATATCATCGGTCTTGGTTCTGCTTCTGCTTTGGCAAGCTTTTTGGGGTATTATCTGAATCTGATTTTTGATGATGTGCGCGTAGTAAGCTCTGTCGGCGTCAGCGAAATCATTGACCAGATGTACCATGTAACAGGAGAAGATGTCGTCATTGGCATCAGCTTCCCCCGCTACTCAAACCGTACAGTCAATGCCTTAAAATATGCAAAATCCATGGGCGGTACAGTCGTTGGCGTGACGGATGGACCGATGTCCCCGATTACACAAACCTCTGATTTTTGCCTTTTGGCTCGAAGCGATATGGAATCGTTTGTGGATTCCTTGGTTGCCCCGTTTAGCCTGATGAATGCACTCATCGTCGCGCTCGGTGCAAGCAAGAAAGACGAGGTCTACAAAAATTTAGAGAATCTGGAAAGCATCTGGAAAGAATATAAGAAATATGATCAGGTGAACAAGGAGGAAATATGATATGAAACTGAGAATCAAGGCAGGAATTCTTGCCTGTTTGATGATATGCTCCCTTTTTATTTCTACGCTCCCGACCGTTTTTGCCTATGAGGGCACACCGGAATTCATCCGCATTGGTCTTTATTATGCCTCTACGGCAAAAGAAAGTGTCAACATTACCTCCACGGGTGGTATTTCTCTTTTGGTGACCGATGATACGCAAAGCATTCCTCTGTGCGCAGATGAAAGCGTCTCCAAAGTCTTGGTCAAAAGAGATGACTGCTATCACGCAGAGCTTCGTCAGGCATTTGATACCTACGAAGAAGCCTGGGAAATGAAGTCCGCTCTTATGAAAGAGGGCTACCCTGCCTTTACCGCATACCGCGGCGGAAACTACCGCGTCTGGATTGGCGTATGCTCCGGCAAATCGGAAGCACAGGAATCAGCTGGTGGACTCGATGTACAGATTCTTCCCCCGAACGAAAAAAGCGTTTTAGTCTATATCGGTGACGCAGTTTGGATGGGCGTGGCAGACGATACGATGCACCTGACGGTTGCACCAATCGACGGAACGCTTGCTGTCGAGGGTACGGGTTATCGCGGCAGTGTGCAGTTTATGCGACATACGACCGGTGATATGACTGTCGTCAACGTGGTTGATTTTGATGATTATCTGTGCGGCGTCGTTCCACGCGAGGTCAGCGCAAGCTGGAATTATGAGGTGGTAAAGGCACAAGCGGTGGTTTCAAGAACCTTTGCTATCACTAACTTAAATAAATACAAAAAGTACGGTTTCAATTTAGATGCCACCACAAATTCGCAGGCCTATGCCGGCATCAAGATTGAACACGAGGCATCGAACCGTGCGGTCAAAGAAACGCATGGCGAAGTCGTTTTATATAACGGAAAACCCGCAAACGTATACTTTTTTGCCTCCTCCGGCGGAAAGACGGGAACGGCAAAAGATGCCTGGGGCGGTGATGACCAGCCCTACTTAAAGAGCATCGACGACCCTTACGAGAATCCGGAAAAAGCAACCCGCGCCCGTTGGGAGATGCGTTTCACCGCGGATGAACTGAAGGAAAAGCTTGCGGCAAAAGATGTACATATCGGTGACATTACCAATGTCACTGTAGAATATTCCTCTTCTGGCTCAGGAAGAGTCATTCGCACCGTATTTCACGGCACGAACGGCACGAAGGAATACCTGCGCGAGAATGTGCGTTGGGTCCTCGGCGTGTATAGTGCTGCTTTTTCTGTATCCCGAAGCGGTGAAGCACCAAAGGTAAAATTGAGCCTATCTGAACTTACAAAATCAATTTCTAAAATGCCTGCGGCAAACCGCAGTATTCTCGGCTCTATCAGTGCAAGCGGTGCTATCACTGTAAAAACTGTCGATACGATACAGAGCCTTTCGGGTAACGCCGAGGGCAGCGGCGACTTTATCTTTACCGGTCGTGGCTGGGGTCACGGCGTCGGCATGAGCCAATGGGGTGCCAAAGGAATGGCGGAAGCCGGTTTCGGCTACAAGGAAATCATCGAATATTATTTTACAGGAACACAGGTAGGTTAATATGAACGTAACTGATTTTAACTATGAACTGCCGGAAGAACTGATTGCGCAAACTCCCCTTTCCGACCGACCGTCTTCACGACTCTTGGTATTGGATAAGGAGTCGGGTGACATCCGGCATACCAAGTTCCGGGAGATTCTGGATTTGATTCAACCGGGAGATTGTCTGGTCTTAAACAATACCCGCGTGCTTCCTGCCCGTCTCTTTGGGCGGCGCGAAGACACGGGCGCCGTCATCGAGTTTCTACTCTTAAACCAAAAAGAAGATGATATTTGGGAAATCATCGTGCGGCCGGGTAAAAAAGCGCGTCCCGGACACCGCGTAGTCTTCGGTGACGGGCGGCTCAAGGCAGAAATATTGAATGTGGTAAACGATGGGAACCGCTTGGTAAGGTTTGAATATCAAGGTATTTTTAATGAGATTTTAGACGAGTTGGGTGAGATGCCCCTGCCACCGTACATTCACGAAAAACTTGACGACCGCGAGCGGTATCAGACCGTATATTCCAAAACACCAGGGTCGGCGGCTGCTCCCACGGCAGGTCTTCATTTTACCAATGAACTCTTGGACGCGCTCAAAGCAAAAGGTGTACAGCTTGCCTTTGTGACGCTCCACGTCGGGCTCGGAACCTTCCGCCCCGTTAAAGTGGATACGATTGAAGAGCACAAAATGCATTCCGAGTTTTATGTTTTGGATGAAGAAACGGCAGACACCATTCATACGGCTCGCAAAAATGGCGGGCGCATCATCTGTGTCGGCACCACAAGTACAAGAGTGCTCGAAACCTTGGGGAAAGAAGATGGAACCATTGAAGCAGGCAGCGGATGGACGGATATTTTTATTTATCCCGGCTACCGCTTTAAGATGGCAGACGCACTGATTACGAATTTCCATCTGCCGCAATCCACGCTGATTATGCTGGTTTCCGCGCTTGCCGGTCGGGAACACGTCCTTGCCGCATACGAAGAAGCCGTTCGTGAGCGTTACCGCTTTTTCAGCTTTGGTGACGCAATGTTCATACAATAGTTTTATAAGGAGAGCATTATGTTCAAGATACTAAAAACAGAGGGCCTTGCGCGGCGCGGTGTGTTTTCCACCGTACATGGCGAAATTCAGACGCCCGTCTTTATGAATGTGGGAACGGTTGCCGCCATTAAAGGCGCTGTATCCACCGAAGACCTAAAAGAGCTCGGCTGTCAGGTACAGCTTTCAAACACCTATCATCTGCACGTCCGTCCGGGCGATGATTTGGTTCACGATATGGGAGGCCTTCATCGTTTTATGCACTGGGACCGTCCAATTTTAACCGATTCGGGTGGATTTCAGGTATTTTCGCTTGCCTCCATCCGAAAAATCAAAGAAGAGGGCGTCTTTTTTAATTCGCATATCGACGGACGAAAAATCTTTATGGGTCCGGAAGAAAGTATGCGGATTCAGTCAAACCTCGCATCGACCATTGCAATGGCATTTGATGAGTGCATTCCTGCCCGCTCGGACCGCAAATATACGGCAAACAGCGTGGAAAGAACCGAGCGCTGGCTGGCACGCTGTAAAGAGGAAATGACTCGCCTGAATCACACAGAGGGCACCATCAATCCGAATCAGATGCTCTTCGGCATTAATCAGGGCGGTCTGTTCCCCGATATCCGTATTAAGAATATGCAAAACATAGCAAAGCTCGATTTGCCCGGCTATGCCATCGGCGGTCTTGCCGTCGGCGAAACGCACGCAGAGATGTATCATATTTTAGATGAGACGCTCCCCCATGCACCTGAAAATAAGCCACGCTACTTAATGGGCGTCGGTACGCCGGAGAACATTATCGAGGGTGTCGCACGGGGCATCGACTTTTTCGACTGTGTTATGCCAAGCCGAAATGCACGACACGGTCACTTAAATACCCGTCAGGGCGTTATTAATATCAATAATAAAAAATACGAAAAAGACCCTCTGCCGATTGACCCGACCTGTGATTGTCCGACTTGCCGCAACTATTCCCGTGCCTATATCCGCCATCTGTTAAAGGCGGGCGAGATGCTTGGAATGCGCCTTGCGGTGATGCATAACCTGTATTTTTACAACAACCTGATGAAAGAAATCAGAGAAAGCATCGAAGAGGGACGATTTAGCCGCTATCGGGAAGAAAATGTTGGTGTACTTTCTAATAGAATATAAAATAAAAGCAATTCGTCATTTGACGAATTGCTTCTTTTTATTATGTACATTTTTACTGAACATTCTCTTGTGTCGGCGCATCTACTTTAATCACGCTGACATTTAATTCCTCAAGCTTTCTCTGCCACTTCTCATCCAACACAGCTTCTGTGATGATGTGATGGATATTGGAAAGAGGTGCAAGCTTTACAAAACCGATACGTCCGATTTTGGATTTGTCACAAAGATAGTAACGCTGTTTGCAGTTGGCAAGCATTTGCTGCTTGATTCCGCATTCCTGCTCGTTACTCTCCAGGATACCTGCATCCTTGGTCAAGCCTTTACTGCTGAAAAACATTTTGCTTGCAAAATAGTTTTCCTGAATATTGCTTTCCGCTAGGCTTCCGATAAAGGATTGGTTATTGCTCACGATACCGCCAACAGAAATCACGCGTACCGAATCCTGACCGGCAAGTTCATTCACAATACGAATGGAGTTCGTGATAATCGTGACATTTTTCATCTTTTTGAGCTCTTTGGACATATAAAATGTCGTTGTGGATGCATCTAAAAAGATGGTATCGCCGGGCGAAATATGCTTTACTGCCTCTTTGGCAAGGCTCATCTTAATATCAACATTAGTTGATTTGCGTTTCTCAAGCGACATTTCGTACGTGCTGTCGTCAATCGGAACCGCGCCGCCATGCGTACGCATCAGCATTTCCTGACTTTCCAGTTTCTCGAGGTCACGGCGCACCGTTTCCTCTGTTACTCCCAATTCTCCGCTCAATCGACTGACCCACACAGCTCCCTGTTCACTGAGCAGCTCTAAAATCCGTTTTTGCCGTTCTAATGCGAACAACTCATCACCTCATTTATTGCTTTTGTCAATTATCACTCTTTTTTAAGATAGTAACCAATGCGCCGTTTTTGAGTCCCGCGGAGTTGGCATCATCGGTATCAATATGCATTTCTACATTAAAGTCATCACGTACGCGCACCTGAACATCATAAAACTTGGTCGGTTTAATACCCTCAACTAAAACATCGACATAGTCGTTATCCTTGATATCGTGACGCGCAGCATATTCCGGCGTCAAATGGATGTGACGGTTTGCGATGATTACGCCCTGTTTTAAGTACACGCTGCCCTTCGGGCCAACGAGCACCAGACGCTCCGAACCCTCTACCTTTCCCGATGGACGAACCGGCGGGCTGACTTTTAAGATAAAGGTATCGGTACGGGAAATTTCTACCTGGGTATTGTCTCTGACCGGACCTAACACACGTACATTTTCAATCGCCTTTAAGGACGGGCCGACTAAGGTTACGACTTCCTCTGATGCGAATTCTCTTCCCATCAGTGTCTTTTTCTTTGTCAGCTCATAACCTTTGCCGAACAAGGTGTCTAAGTCCTCGCGCGACAAGTGCACATGGCGTTGGGAAACGCCGATTTTAATCTGGTCACTCTCTATCTGTTCATAAGCATGAATTGCTTTTTTTACTGCCTCTGCAATCGAGCTTGTATCATACATCTAAAACACCCTCTTCGCTAAATTACTGTTGATTTGGTGTATCCATATCGAAAAACTTAGTTACTTCCGGATGAGGATTTGCGATGACTTCCCGTCCGTAAATCTTACCCAGAACTGAGGAGGCGGCAACACCTGCGGCAACTGCTGCCTCAACTGCCGAAACAGTACCTACAACAATGATGGTAACCAGTCGTCCGCCCAGGCGTTTTTCTGTATGCACCAAACGAACATCAGCTGCTTTCAGCATTGCGTCTGTTCCCTCAATCGTTGCAACCAAGCCCTCAACCTCAATAAATCCAATTGCACCATTTGCCGCTTTTTCCTCCAGCTCGAGACCTAACAGCGACTTTGGCAGTTTCTTATTGAACTTATCTTTGTTGATATCCAATAAATATGCCATCTTCTCCACACCGTCACCGGGGTTGGCAATAATGTGAGAAACAATGTACTTGCCACACTCTTTTGCGTAAGATACACCTGCTTCTACTGCCGCCTTTACTGCAGCAACTGCGCCTTCCATCTTGACAACCATGACTAGTGGTGCCGGAACGTCAGTACGAATCGGACGGTTTCTGTCAAATGCAATAATTCTGACATCTGCCGTTTTTGCCGCAATATCTGCCACGCGAAGAGCCGTGGAAAAACTGTAAACTTCAATCATTCCTAACGCTTGCATCGTCATTCCCCTTTAAGATTAGATAATGTGGAGACCGTCAACCATAACACAACGGCGCTGTCTGGTGAAAGAGCGTGCCGAGGTCAGTCCTTCTCCGGTCGGGCCGGCAATCGTAAAGGTCGTATGACCTTCGCCACCTGCACCGATACCTGCGTAAGACGGTGCGTTCTTTACAAAAATCGTCGTTTCAACCGCACGGGCAAAACGGGTTAAGTGGTCTACATTCTTCGAGTGGATGTGAGCCGAATGGCGATTGCCGTGTTCTGCTCTTACTGCCATTTCGATTGCTTCATCGATGTTCTTCACGCGAACAATCGGAAGAATCGGCATCATCATTTCAACGGAAACAAACGGATGCTTCTCTGGAGTCTCGCAAATGATGAGGCGCGGGTCTGCATCGATGCCAAGCTCTTTTAAGAACTTGCCTGCATCTTTACCAACCCATTTTTTATTGATGCTGTATTTTCCGTCTTTGTTAACCAGCGCGATATCTACGAGCTTATCAATCTGCTCGCCACGCAAAAGGTATGCGCCGTTTTTCACCATAGAGTCAATCAAGCGGTCCGTAATATTATCGAATGCAAAACACTCTTTTTCTGCAATACACGGCAGGTTGTTATCAAAGCTTGCGCCGGCAACGATGTCTGCGCCTGCCTTTTCTACATCTGCAGTATCGTCAACGATAACCGGCGGGTTACCTGCGCCTGCACCGATTGCTTTTTTACCGGAAGAAAGCAGGGCGCGTACAACGCCCGGGCCACCCGTTGCAACCAGCATACGAACAATCGGAGATTTCATCATTTCATTGGAGGACTCCATCGTCGGGTTGGCTACCGAAACAACCAGATTCTCCGGTCCGCCTGCCTCTAAGATGGCACGGTTTACGAGGTCAACCGCATAGTTTGCAACAACCTTTGCATTCGGATGCGGATTAAATACAACCGCATTACCGCCGGCAATCATACCGATGGAGTTACAGATAACGGTCTCACTCGGGTTGGTTGACGGCGTGATAGAACCGATGACGCCAAACGGAGCCATTTCAATCAGAGTCAAACCGCTGTCACCGGTTTTAACTGTCGGATGTAAATCCTCGGTTCCCGGCGTTTTGTTTGCTACCAGCTGGTGCTTGATAATTTTATCACTTACACGACCCATACCCGTTTCTTCTACACCGAGTTTCGCCATGGTCTCTGCCTCTTCTAAGGTTAAGCGGCGAATTGCAGAAATCATCTTCTCTCTCTGCTCAATCGAATAAGAACGATACTGCTTATAAGCAACCTCTACTGCCGCAAGTGCCTCAGACATTGTTTCAAAAACGCCCTTTAACTTGCTCGTAGAAATCGGTTTCGTGTTCATGTTTTTAATGACGTTTTCAACAATCGCACTGATTTGAGCTGCATTCATCTCCATTTTCAACACCTCGAATAAATTTTTTGAACTTGTATTGCACAAGATATATTTTTATGTTATACTTAACTTAAATAAATTTGAAAGGAGCTTTTCTATGTCCAAATTAACTGCCTATAAAAACAATTACATAGCAGAGAACTATGACCGCATCAATCTGACCGTTCCAAAGGGAATGAAAGCTCAGATTGAAGAAAAAGCCAAAGCGGAAGGCAAAAGTACGAACGGTTTTATTGCTGACCTCATTCGTGCGGCTCTTGCCGGAGAGACTGTAGTCTCTACCCCCAAAAAAGCAACTCCTGCACCGAAGCCCGCCGCTCCCAAAAAGCAGGAAACTCCCAAGGCCTCGAAAAAAGATATGGATATTTTCCTTTTCTGATTACCAAACAGCAATCTTACTCAATATTTTCTCAATATCTTTTGCAGTAACAGGTCTCGGATTCGTCTCAGTGCAAGCATCTTTTAATGCACTTTCGATAATCTCCTCTTTTACTGCCTCATATTCATCCCGGCTGACCTTGGCTTCCGCTAAGGTGGTCGGGATTTTCATCATTTTCTGCATATATTTCAGCTCTTCAATAAAGCTGGTAACTGCCACTTTTGTATTTTCTGACGGCAAATAAATTCGTCTTGCGATTCTGGCAATACGCCGAGCGGCTCTTGTATCCTCGCTCGCACCGAAGTTATGCGCAAGATCTGCGTTAAACTCCATGACGTGTGGCAAGAGCATCGCGTTTGCCCGTCCGTGCGGAATGTGAAATTTTGCACCTAAAGCGTGCGCGATGGAATGGTTAATACCTAAACCAACCTCGTTAAACGACATCCCGGCGAGGCACGATGCACTGTGCATTTTTTCACGTGCTTTGATGTTGGCGCCATCTTTATATGCAATCGGCAAATACTTAAACGCAATTGTGAGCGCTTTTTCCGCCAATGCATCTGCGGCGTCATTCCAACGAGTGGAAAGATAAGCTTCAAGCGCGTGCGTAATTACGTCCATTCCGGTATCAGCCGTCACAGAAGGCGGTGCCGATACAACGAGCTGCGGATCTAATATTGCCATATCCGGAATCAGTTTATCATCTACCAGCGGGTATTTAATCCCTGCTTCGGTATCTGTCACCACTGCAAACTGCGTGACCTCAGAACCCGTTCCGCTTGTGGTCGGGATGGCAATCAGCTTAATGTGCTTTTTGCCGGTCACCTTTTCATATAAGAACACCATCAATTTTGCCGCGTCAATGGAAGAACCGCCACCGAGACCAATCACTATTTCTGCGTCATGCTCTTTTAAGTACTCCACACCCTGCGACACCAACTCAATCGTCGGGTCAGGCTTTACATCACTGAACACGGAAACGGTTTTGCAAGCAGACAACTTTTCTGCAATCATCTTTGAAACGCCGGAGGACACCATAAAGGCATCTGTGATAATCACTGCATTGACATCGGAAAACTCGGTTAATGTCTCAATGGCATTATCGCTGAAACGAACCTCTGTTTTTATCTTAAATTTCAGCATAGAATAGCCTCATTCCTCTTATAAAATGTTTTGCCACAGTTTTTTGTCCGGGTTGGGAATGACGGTACTGTCTAAATAATTGCCGCCCGCACCAACCTCTTTTTTGGCTGCGTCAATTGCTGCATCAACCGCTGCCACTTCACCGGTCAGCAAGAGATAACCCTTACCGCTCATACCGCGCGCTAAGCGCAGCTCAATCAAGTCAACCTGCGAGGTCTTGGCTGCAATATCTGCCGCAACGATGATTGAAGCCGCCGAAAAGGTTTCCAAAACTCCAAGCGCACTCGGGTTGCCGACTTCTGCCGCACCGTAGATTGCTGGGAAAATGCTTTCATGCGGATTACCGAGAACAAAACTGTCCACGAGTTTTTCACCGCACTGTATTTTCGATGCCTCAATCGCAGCTTTTACTGCACTGAGTTCACCACTAATTAACACAATATATTTACCGGGACAAACCACCTGTGCCAGCATTACTTCCACTTCTGCTGTCTTAATCAGGGTATCTGCCGCCTGAATGCCGGAAGGTACTGACTGGTATTCCACCATTCCGATTGCTTTGCTCATGAGTGTATCTTCCTTTCTGGTCCTGGCATCTATCAGGCCTTAATTACGATATATTTTTCGTTGACTTCAACTACTGTACCGGAGATAGACGCATGAATCGAAACGCCTAACTTATCCTCCGCTACCTCAGCAATCAACTGACCTTTTTTCACTTTATCTTTCGGTGCTACCAAGGCTTCTGCCGGTGCGCCAATGTGCTGACTCAAAAGAATTTTTACCTTTTTCGCCGGGATTTCCGTTTCTACAAGCGGCGCAGGGAAATTATACTTACTGAGTCCCAAACGTGCAGTCAGGCGGGATTTTGGAACCATACGGAATTCTCTGTCCTTGGCAACAGCCTTAAATTCGCTGTCTTTCGGAATCGGAACGCCTTTTGCACGCAGACCGGATTTATAAGCCGAAATCAAGGTTCTCGGCGACAAATCCTGGAAGCACGAATACAGTTCACATAAGCCGCAAGCGGAACAGAACATCGTATTAAGCATCGGTTTAATGTCATCAACGACGCCGCTCGATGCCGCGCGCATAAACATATGCGGCTCAATCGGGTGTCCGAGCAGATTTCTCGAACATAAGTCCGTGCAGAGACGGCACTGACAGCACACACTCATCGCACGATTTATATCAATGGAGATTTTAGAGGTGCGCTTGGACACAATATAGTGGTCCTTTGGCATAACTAAAATCGCATTTGTTGTCTTCGTTACCGGGTCGAAGGGGTTTGTGATCATACCGGTCATCGGACCACCGTTAATCAAAACAGGCTCCTCTACCGTTGCCCCTCCTGCCAAATCCACAACCTCCTGCATTGTGATTCCAAGCGGAACCTTTAAGGTGACAGGATTTTTCACTTCACCGGTGACCGTAATATACTTGGAAATAACCGGTTCGTCTTTGTGAATGGCATTGTAAATGTTTAAGATTGTTTCCACATTAAAGACGGTTACTCCTACAGAAATCGGAATGTTTCCCGGCGGAACAACTCGTCCTGTTGTCTCATAAATTAATATAACTTCATCACCTGCCGGATAAACTTCCGGAAGCAGGCCGATTTTGGTCTTTTTCATAGAGGATAGAACTGCCTCAACTGCAGCAACTGCCTTCTTATACGAAGGCTTGATGCCGATGATAACTTCCTTTGCCTCTACTGCATCTGCAATCATTTCCAGCGTACTGACAATTTCGTACGCATATTTTTCAAGCACTTGACGGTGCAACTTTAAAAGCGGCTCACATTCTGCGCAATTGAGAATCAGCGTATCCGCTTTTTTATCGAGCTTGACATAGGTCGGAAATCCGGCACCGCCGGCACCAACAATGCCATTTTGTTTCAGAATTGGAATCAATTCCGTTAAGTTCATCAAAAATCACTACTCCAGTCCAATCGCATCATCAATAATACCAACAATTGCGGCGTCAATAGGGGAATCCGCTAAGTTGCAGCCGATTCGAGCTGCACTGCCCTGTGCTACAAGTACGATTTCACCGATACCCGCACCAACATTGTCAATGGCGACGAGCCGGCTTTTGGATTTCATGCTCTCCATCGGTTCTACAATCAGAAACTTGCTGCCAATCAAATTTTCGTTCTTGCGAGTTGCAACCACGCTACCTACAATTTTACCAACAATCACTTTATTCACCTACTTTTCAAAATCATAACACCGCGATAAGGCAGTTATATCCGGGCGCACAAAGGCGCCCGGTATTACTGACTTGTGCAAACAAAAATTATTTGAGGGACGGGAGAATCTTCTCAACGTCGTCGTGCGGTCTCGGGATGACATGAGTTGCAATCAACTCACCCAGACGGGATGCAGAAGAAGAACCAGCTTCAACAGCGGATTTAACTGCACCTACGTCACCGCGAACCATAACGCTTACCAAACCGGATCCGATTTTTTCGGTTCCAACCAGTACTACGTTAGCAGCTTTGAGCATAGCATCTGCTGCTTCGATTGCTGCGACTAAACCTCTTGTTTCAACCATACCTAATGCCTGTTGTACCATGACCTTTTCCTCCTTAATGTTACTTGAAATTACTGTGGATTCCGGAGCTTTTGCAGGCGCCGGAGCTGCTTTTTTTGTTGATGCACTGCTGGTTGTTTTTTTAGCGGCAGGCTTTGCTGCGGCTTTTGCAGTGCTTTTTTTCTTTGTTTCAGCCATTTGTTTCACCTACTAATCAAATTTCCTTTCGGGGATTAGAGAGTCGGCAGAATTTTTTCTACGTCAGCGTGCGGTCTCGGGATAACATGTACTGCTACGAGCTCGCCCAGCTTCTGTGCAGCGTTGCCGCCAACTTCCGTTGCAGCTTTTACAGCACCAACGTCGCCGCGAACCATAACGCTTACCAAACCGGATCCGATTTTTTCAGTTCCGATCAGTACAACCTCTGCAGCCTTTACCATAGCATCTGCTGCCTCGATTGCTGCTACTAAACCTCTTGTTTCAACCATACCTAAAGCTTCCTGTGACATTTTGTTTTCCTCCTCATATTTTTAGAAAAATTTATTTATAACCTTGGTTAATTACTCATTAATGATAGCAATCTTTAAGCCTTCCATTTTCAGGTTGGTAATGTGCGCTTCGTTAATCTGTGAAAGCGGGAACTTATGGGTAATCAGCTTCTCCAGCGGAATACCGATGCCCTTTGCTCTCTTTAAGAAATCAAAGGTGGTTGCATAATCGCGCAGGGTGTATACCCAGGAGCCAACCGTTGTGATTTCTTTTGCACAGATATCAAAGTGCGGGTTAATGGTTGCGTCTCCACCATTGATGAAGAAGCCAAGCTCACAAAGACCGCCGCCCTTGCGGATGAATTTGTAGATGTTGGCATGTGCAACCGGGGAACCTGTGCACTGGAACGCAAAGTCAGCATAATATCCGCCGAATGCGTCTTTGACTGCATCCGCCAAAGCATCTACGCCGCTGTGGTTTTTGAAATTCACCGATGCGGTTGCTCCCA
Source organism: Clostridia bacterium (assembly GCA_017399695.1). Classification (GTDB taxonomy): domain Bacteria; phylum Bacillota; class Clostridia; order UBA1381; family UBA9506; genus RGIG1666. Next base: position 142,105 of record JAFQBK010000012.1, read on the forward strand.
TTTCCTTTGCAAAGGAGAGTCTCTTTTCCTCACCATCTACCGCTACGATGTTTTCAATACCCATCGTACGCAGGATTGCAATACAGATAAGACCAATCGGTCCGCAACCCTGAACAACCACGCGGCTGTTGAAGCGAAGGATGCCTGTCGTTTTTGCACGCTCAACTGCGTGAATCAAAACTGCACAAGGCTCAATCAAGATTCTCATATCCAGGCTCAGATCACTTACGTTAAAGACTGTCGAACCCTTACGGATTACGATATAGTCAGCAAACCAGCCATTTAAGTGAGTGTCATCATCCGGAAGCAGACCGTAAACATCTGCGCCGTCGCCGACGTTCTGTTTGTTTAAGTCAAACATCGTGATGTTCGGGTCATCCTTAAAGATCATACAGGTTACAACTTTGTCGCCAACGCCCAGAGGCTTACCTGCGCTATCCTTTTTCACATTCTTACCGATTTTAACAACTTCACCGGTGCCTTCATGGCCCAATACAACCGGAATCAAGCCAAACGGGTCGCGCTTGAACTCGTGTGCGTCAGTACCACAAACGCCGCAGCCCTCAACCTTAACCAGGATGTCGTCATCGCCGATTTCCGGAATTGGAAATTCTTTGATGTCGTAGTGCTCAAGTGCAGTCAGCATTGCAGCACGGCTGGTTTTCGGAATTGCACCGGATGCCGCCTTAGGAGCAGCAGCCGAAGAGCCACCGGACATTCCCTGAAGGACTTCTTTTACAATCTGTTCAATATTTGCAGAATTAATGTCCATTTCTCTTCTCCTATTCTTGCAGATTTCGTTACTTATTTCTTTATATGCTATTTTTTTGTTTTCTAAAAGCCACTTTTGTACCCATTCGGTTTCTTCTGTACTCTTGGTGCGGATGATTGCTGCATACGCTTTTTGGGGCTTTTCGCAAATCAGCGGGTCGCCTTTGGGAAGTACGAGAACGGGGAAAAAGGTTCCATTCTCCGTACGTCCTTGCCCCTCTTTTGAAAGCAGTCTGCCGCCGACCTCGATAAGCTCATAAGCTAAAAGGTCAGCAAGCTCACCTGCCGCAATCATTACGGGATTTTCCTTTGCAGCAAGCATTTCTTTTGCCAGAAATGCGGTTTGTTTGGCTTGGGTTCTATCCGTTAACCGAATCAGAACACTCCGTCTCATTTCTACTGACACGAAAGTTCCTCCTCAAAAACAGATGCACCGTATTCCGCAAGATATGTATCCTGCTCCTCCGTTCCACCGGAAACACCAAGACCGCCGATGACCTGACCGCTGACCTTCAGCGGAACACCTCCACCGAAGATAACAATTTGTCCGTCATTGGTCAGCTCAATGCCGTAAAGCGGAGCACCGGGTTGGCACAAAGGCTTGAGTTCCTTGGTGGACATCTTGATTGCGACCACCGTAAACGCCTTTTTTACCGCAACATCATAGCTGACGATATAGGAATCATCCATACACTCAACCGCCACCGGCCGTGCCGCACGGTTGGAAACTGCAACCACGACGGATAGCCCCATCTCAGCTGCTTTATCCTCCACCTTGCGAATCAGCTTGCGTGCCACATCGAGTGTCATATCAGAAAGCCCCTCGGGCTTATCCTCACCGTACATTTTTGAAACCGTAGCTTTTACCAAACGGGCAATTTCATGTTCATTCATCATTGCCACCTCAAAGCCAAATTATTTGGTCAGCTGAGACATCACCTTACGGGTAATTTCAGCTACCAGATCGCTGTCCGGGTTCTGTGCGCCGTGACCGCCGCACGTGCAGTTACCGCCGCAGGAATGGCAGCTCGGAAGACCAGCTTTTACGTTCGGGCATACATCCGCCGGATGCTTACCCTTTAAGCCAAACTGTCTGCGGATTTCATAAAGTCTTTCTACCTGGTCTTTGGAGAGTTCCTTCGGACCGCCGAGCTGTCTGGACATAAACAGAAGCTGTGCGTAGAATTCCAAAGATTCCATCTTATGATAAGCAGACAGGAGAGAATCAGAATATGCAAGTGCACCATGGTTCTCCAAAAGTACTGCATCATAATACTGTAAGTACTTAGAAACTGCGTCCGGAATTTCCTCCGTAGACGGCGTGCCGTACTCAGCAATCGGAACGCAACCGAGTGCAATAACTGCCTCCGGCATAATCGGCTGAGTCAGCGGGATGCCTGCAATCGCAAAAGCCGTTGCATACATCGGATGCGCATGAACAACAGACTGAACATCCGGTCTTTCCTTATATACACGCATGTGCATTTTGATTTCGGAAGACGGCTTAAATCCGGCATTTGCCTGGATTACCTTACCGGTTGCGTCTACCTTACAGATGTAATCCGGGGTCATAAAGCCCTTACTTACACCCGTCGGTGTGCACAAAAATTCGTTGTCGGAAAGCTTTACGGAAATGTTACCGTCGTTTGCTGCAACCATGCCACGGTTGTAGATTCTTTTTCCGATTTCGCAAATTTGTTTTTTGATTTCGTACTCAGATACCATGTTACATTCTCCTTTTCATCGTTATCAGCCTCCTTTTGGGGCTGTAGCTTTTTAATTTCTTTGTTTTCCTTTATTATTGTATCATATATAAAAGAAAAGTCAAGCGGTTTTAGTGGGTTTTTGTTGTTTTTCTGTGGTTTTTTGTTGTTTTTGTATTTTTTCTTCTTGGTTTTTGTCCCAGGGAAGTACGTCTCCCTCTTCCCTTAAGTGTTCTAAAATATCTGAAATACCTTCGCCGGTTTTAGCGCTTGTGTGGTAGACGGTTTTACATCCCGTCAATCTCAGCCAACGCTCCGCGCGCTCCGGATTTGCATTCGGTTGGTCAATCTGTGTGACAATGCCGATGACCTCACGATTTGCCATCGAGGTACAGTTCGGGCTGTACAAGGAATATGGCTCGGTTGCTGAAAGCAAGAATCCAACCACATCTGCCTCATAAGCATAAAGAGCAAGCGCTCGCGCCAGGTGATGGTTTTCGGCGTACTCACCGGGAGTATCAATTATAACATCGTAATGGTTTATGTACTGTGTTTTTTTATAGGTAACCGTTTCACCACGCATCGCCTGCGTCAAGCTGGTTTTTCCACACTCACTTCTGCCCATCAAAATAATCTTTTTCATAGCTTATGTCCTGGTGATATCGCAAACCACAAAACCTAGCGTATCCCTTGCATAATCAACCAGTGCACGAAGCGCTGCTTCCACCTCGGAAACCGTACCGGTTACAATCAAGGTGCCGCTGAAGCGGTCTACGAAGCCAAGCTCCACACCGGAGGATTTAATTGCGATGTCGCCTGCGATAATCGCTGTTTCACTGGGGGACATTGTTACAATACCAATGGCACTTTTGCTATAATCGAGCGCCGGGTCAAGTCCTAATTTTTGATACAGGATTTTGTCGGGATTTGCAATGATGTGCGCAAGCGTAATCTGTTTACCCGGAACAAGTTCCTGCACAATGCGTATCTTATCTTTCAAGGAAAGTGCATCCAATTGCTCTAGCATAATTATTTTCCTTTCTATTGTCAGCCGCCAATCTGTGCTTTGATGCCGGTGGAGCTTGCAACCTCTAACAGTTTTTGCATCTGCTCATCCGACGGCGGTACAATTTCTTTTAAGGTGTATTCCCTGCCCAACCCTGCGTATTTGTCAAGGCCGAGTCGATGATACGGAAGAAGATGATGCTCTTTGACATTGGGAAGCGACTTTGCAAACTGCGCAATCGCAAGTATTTCTTCCGGTGTATCATTAAACGTGGGAATGACCGGTGTTCTGATAATCAGATTCTTCGCATCCACTGCAAGCTTTTTCGCATTTTCCAAAATCAGCTCATTGCCTTTTCCGGTAAATGCCTTATGCTTTTCGCTGTCGATGTGTTTGATATCCATTAAATAATAATCTAAATACGGAAGCAGTTTCTGTACGGTTTCGTACGATGCGCACGCCGTCGACTCTATTGCAGTCGAAAGACCGCTTTCTTTCGCCGCACGCAGAAGCGCTGCCGCAAATTCCGGCTGGCATAAGCTCTCACCGCCCGAAAGCGTTAGACCTCCGCCACTTCTTCTGTAATACGGCAAATCTTTCATTACCTCTTCCATAACCTCTCCGACTGTCACGTCGCGACCGACAGTTTTGGTCTTGCCTGCCATCGTCATCTCCTGAATTTTATATTCTTGAGATTCGGGATTGCAGCACCATCTGCAGCGAAGCACACATCCTTTTAAGAAAACGATGGTGCGGATGCCGGGTCCGTCATGGATGGAGTATTTCTGAATATCGAAGATTCTGCCTCGTACATTCATATAATCCAAATCCATAGTTTCCTCCATAAAAGTTGCATTTTCAGCAACTTCTAATTAAAATCCACTCTGCTCCGTACGGTTAATGATATCATCCTGAAGCGAACGGGAAAGCGTGGTAAACAGTGCACTGTAGCCCGCCACACGAACAACAAGTGTCTTATAGTTTTCCGGATGTGCCTGCGCATCGCGAAGTGTCTCACGGCTGACAACGTTGAACTGGATGTGGCTGCCCTTCTGATCAAAGTATGCACGGATCAGAGAGGTAAAGCTTTCAAGTCCTGCACGACCGGCAAGTGCCGACGGATGGAACTTCATATTAAACAGCGTTCCGTTGGAAGCAATGAAATGGTCGAGTCTTGCAACCGAGTTCGCTGCTGCGGTCGGGCCCTTCACGTCACGTCCCGCTGAAGGAGAAACACCGTCTGCGACCGGAGTGTATGCATATCTTCCGTCCGGTGTTGCGCCCGTCTGTGCGCCTAGCGGAACGTTTGCAGAAACTGGATAGAGACCTGCGTGGTACTGACCACCACGGGGGTTTTTGTACTTCTCAATCGGTTTGGTGTAGGTGTATGCAACATCTCTTGCAAATGCATCGACTTCCGGAATATCGTTACCGAACTTCGGTACAGCTTCAATCATTTCGTGGATGGCTTCATATTTCGAAGCATCTCCGCCGAGACCGCCGCCCGATACCATGCGGCAGATTTTTGCAATCTGCTCTTCATCAAGCTCTACGCCCTGCTTTAACAGTTCTCTTACGATGCCCTCGCAAAGCTCCTGCGTGTTCTCGACCGGGACTTCTTTTCCGTAGTTGTTCGCAAGCGCTTCCTTAAGCTCAGCCAGCGTAAATTTCTTTTCTTCAAACACGAGCGTTTTAATCGCATACAGCGAGTCTGCCATATTTGCAATACCGAAGCCCTGCGGACCGGTAAAGTTATAAATTGCTCCACCCTCCTGCGCCGATTTACCCCTGCCGATACAATCCTCAATCATCGAGGACTCGAACGGAAGCGGGCAACGCTCTGCGTGTGCCATGTCAATCGCATTATCGGCATTGACCATCAATCCGATAAAGTATTCCATCTGCTTTTTGTAAGCATTGTAGAATTCGTCAAAGCTCTTCATCTGAGCAACATCGCCGGTCGCCGGACCAACCTGTACGCCCTTGTCTACACCGTTGGAGAATACCAACTCAAGCGGACGGCACATATTAAAGAATGCCGCATCGTGCCAACCGTCGGTTTTACCCGATTTCTGCGGTTCAACACAACCAATAATATTATAGTCACGGGCATCCGCAAGCGTAAGCCCACGGCTCACGAGTGCCGGGATGATAACCTCGTCGTTATAGTACGCCGGAAGACCGATACCGGTTGCGGTAAGTTCTGCCGCTTTAATCATAAAGTCGTGCGGCGTACCGTTCCAAATACGAACGGATAAGGACGGCTGCGGAAGCATCACATGCATACTTGCTTCAATGGTCATATAAGAAAGGTCATTGGTTGCATCCACACCCTCGCTCGTCTGACCGCCGGCAATCAAGTTCTGGAACATACTGTAGCCTGCAAAGCCTTTGGCAGATGCTTCGTCACGGGCCTTACTCATATCATTGAGTTTTACCCATACACAGTCAATCAGCTCCTGCGCATCCTCGCGGGTAATTTTTCCGCTGTCTAAATCTGCCTTATAGTACGGATACATATACTGGTCAAAACGGCCCGGGGAAATCGAGTGACCGCTGGACTCGGTCTGAATCAACATCTGAACAAACCAAAAGGACTGACAAGCTTCGTAGAAGGATTTTGCACCCTCTGCCGGAACGTTCACACAGTTCTGTGCAATCATCAAAAGCTCTTGCTTTCTTCTCGGGTCTGTGCACGCCTCTGCTTCTTTGAGCGCCTCTTGCGCGTAACGCGCTGCGTATGTAATCGCTGCTTTCGAGGTGATGATGACAGATTCTAAAAATTCGTGCTTGGTTGCATAGTCTGCATCCGACACCTTGCATTTTGCAAGTTCTGCTTCTGCCTCACGGATAACGCCGTTAAAGCCGGACCGAAGAATCTTTCCATAGTCAACTGTCACGTGACCGACACCGTTATAGAAATAGTTGCCCGGCGTAAAGATATTATGCTCAATCGCAAGCAAAGCTTCCGGCGCCATATACGATGTTGCGAGGTCGCTGGAGGTTTTGTCCTTCCAGTATTTATATACCTCACGGAGCGTCGCTTTGGTTTCCTCAGAAATCTGGAACGGGTCAGCAGAACGCGTAGCAATCGTATCAAACTCAGACTCCAACCATTCAAAGGAATATTCCGGGAACACCTGACAACTGCGGGAACGAATGGTCGTACTACCGACAATCAGTTCCTCCGGTCTAATGGTAATCGGAATATGTTCAAGGATATGTCGAAACGCCTCTGCGCGACGCTTAATCATCGGCTGTCCTTCTGTCTGGCGGTAAGACTCCGTCAACAGCACCGCACGGTCTGCCTCAATACGCGGTTCTGCCAAAAACAGATTCTCTACCAACTTCGTAATACGCTCTCTTTTCTGAATACGGAAATGATCAGACTGAGCCATAGTATCACACCTTCCCATTGTTAATTCAATATTAGTTCATTCATTGTTTTTACGATATTATTTGTGTAGTGGTGGCTTGCTTTTTTCGCCGCCTCGCTTGCTTCGCCCACGGCGTATGAATTCGGCACCAGTGAAAGCATCCCTGAATCGTTATCGTTATCACCGAACACGACTGTCTCTTCTGGCGAAAGAGCAAGTAATGAAAGCAGTTTTTGGAGCGTCACTTTCTTACCGGCATCTTTTACGATAAAGTCCTGCCACACGCTTCCGTCATAGATTTCACAAAGCTCGGAAAGCTCTCTCGGCGCAATCGCTTCTTTTTTATAAAAAGAAAGCTTATACACCGAACCCTCAATTTCCTCCAGTTCGCCCATCCGTTTTGCATGATGATGCAGATTATTCTCTGTATACGATGCAAACTTCGGACACGAGCAACTGTAATAAGAAAGATATTTTCCTGTAAACAAAATACCGGGGAGCTCGTTTCGTTTCGAAAGCATCGCAGCTTTGCTCAACAGCCGTTTGGGAATCGCCGCTTCCGACAGCGTTTCTTCCTTATGGACCAAAAGGGCGCCGTCCGATGCAATAAAGTAAATCTCATCTTCTACTGTGCGAAACAGGCGTTTGAGTTCGTGATAGCTTCTTCCGCTTGCCACGCAAAAATGAATCCCGCGCGCAAGACAGGTTTGTATCGCCGAAAGCACCTCCGAAGAAAGCTCTTTTTCGCCCCGAGCCAAAAGAGTACCGTCTAAGTCACAGACAATTAACTTCACCATGTCGATACCCTTCCTTTTTTATCGCATTCTATCATATTCTAATTGTAACTCTTTTATGCAAGAATGTCAAGTATTCTTTCCAAAAACAAAGAAAAAACAGAAAAGCTCATTTTTCCGCTTAACCAAGCGGTTTACGGCAAATTTTGGATGGCATATCTGTAAAAAGTTTCAAAAAAAATCAAAAAAGAAACCAACAAATCAATCTTTTTTCGTGCCATTTTATCCACCTTTCTTCTTTTTATTTCTTTTTCGCAAGCGGTTATTTTACCTCTTTTTGGCAGAAAACAAAACAATAAATAGCAAAAACACAGAAAAAAGTTCTCAAATTTGGTAAAAAAGCAAAAAAAATACCGCCGTCTCTTATCTAAAGACGGGCGGTATTTTTCTTGATATTTTATTTGTATCGACGTTTTCTAAAGACAATAAGACCCGCAATCAAAACACCAATCGGAACAACAATCACTAAGATACTAAACCAAGTCCAGAAATGGCCCTGCGAAATGACCAGTGAACCCCCGGGCAGACGCTTGGCGCTGATGCTGATTCCAGATTCCGACCCTTTCATCCAACTCACGGTATTTAAGAGCAAATCTTCGTTTGCAAAGCTTGCATCAATCATATTCAGAATATCCGCTCCGCAAACCACCAGTTTGCCGCTCACGCTTTGGTTGCTTTCCAAATCATAGTTTGTGCGCGTTGCCGCAAGCATCAGGTTTTCCTTGCCGGGTGCTTTCCCCGGAACGGCTGCGCCGTCCAGCTGAATCGCTGTTGCGCTTTGTGTAGTCGTAAGCACCGGTGTAACCTCTACGCCCGCCGGCAGTTCACCACTAATTGAAAGTGCATTGGGTAAAGACAGAATAATCTTTTTATCACTTTCCGCAATCGGTGTGACAATTTCGTGACTTGCCAACTGCGCCAGCAGATACGGCGTGTTTGAGCCGAGCATCGCGTCCTTGTCATAGAGCCAGTAAGAGCTTCGGGTAATGCCCCAGTCCGAGGCAAGATACCCCTCCAAACGGCTGAGCGTCGGAGATGCATTCACGTCAAAGGAAAGTATGACATTGCCACCACGCAAAAGGTAGGCGTCCAGTTTTTCGATTTCCTCTGCCGTAAAATCATTCTGTGGCACGTGAATCACAACCAAAGAATTCTTATCCGCCGGAAATTCTCCCTGCAGGGTATCCAGTGTTTCAATTTTATACGCACTCGTTTCAAGTGCATCTTTTGCCATTTCTGCGCTTCCCTCACCATGTCCTGTGGTATAGGCAATCGCCGAAATGGACATTCCGTCAATGAAGTTGGTCAGCTTACCCGTAATGGAACGTTCAACCTTACTGCGACCTTCCGAGGTAAAGAAGCCGGAGGAGCTGATAAACTCCCGCTTGTCTCCGCTTTGCAAAAGGAGCGACCCGATGGTCAGTTGTCCGTCGATTGCCTCCTGATACGGCACAAGGTCCTTGGGATTTTTGACGAGATCAAGTTCTCTTACAAAAATTTTACCGCAATTCTGCGTATACTTCTGAAGAACATTACCGACTACGGATAAAACCTCCGACTCGGAGCCGTCCGTGAACATCACAATTTCCACGCTGTCTTCAAGCTTCCCTAGCAGTTCTTTCGTCGTGTCGGTCAGCTCGTACATACCGTCTTGGGTAAAGTCGATTTCCAGTGCGAAGCGGTCGTTTAAGGTCACCAAAAACGCGTTGAACAAAAGCGTAATGATGATCGCGCCAACGACCAAAACCGTACTATTGACCGAATAGCGAAACGCCTTTTTGTTTTTATTCTGATTCATCACTTATTTCCACCGCCTTTTCTCAATGACGCTCACCGTCAGCAGTAAGAACAGAGCCGTTAAACTCACAAAATAGAATACCGGCACAAAATTAAGAATACCCAGTGTAAAATCAGCAAAACGATTGTTGATTGCCAAAAAGTCAATCAACCAGTCAAGTGCAACACCCAGCCACGACATCATCGTACCGGACATCATCTGCGTAAAATTAAATGCAAGGTTTGAAGAAAACCACAAAAAGAATATAATGGCAAGCGTCGCCACCGCGGAGATGACCTGGCTCTGTGTGAGCGAAGAAATGAAAAGTCCGATGGAAACGAAGAATACACCCATCAGAAAGAGTCCTAAATATCCCACAAAGATTTCACTGAATACAGGCGAACCGTAGCTGTTTAATACCAGCACATAAAACATCGTCGAAAGTACCGCGATACCTAAAACAGCCGTCGCAGCAAAAAACTTGCCCAATACAATCGAGGTCACCTTCACCGGTGCGGTCAAAAGCAGCTGATCGGTCTTACTCTTTCTTTCTTCTGCAAAGGTGCGCATCGTCAGGATCGGAATGACGAAAACAAAAACCATACTGATATTCTGGAAGAAATACTTCATCAGCGTCGTCATCGAACCAAGGTTAATGAACACAAACATCAAAGAAGCATAAAAGAAGAACGCCGCTAAAAAGACATATCCGATGGGAGAGTTAAAATACGATTTGAATTCTCTTCTGAAAATTGCTTTCACGCCTCATCACCCTCCTCTTCCTCCGGTTTTTCCTCTACATTAACAAACTCAACCTCATCTTCTGCCACATTGTCATAGACAGAGTCGACAATCGCCGGATTCTGTGTAACCTCTAAGAAAATATCCTCCAGGCTTAAATCCATCGCATAAAACGACAGCATCGGCAGGTTGTGCTCGGCAAGGCTCATAAAGATTGCCGCACGGACATCGACATTCGGCTCTGATTCTACGACAAAGTCGATGGTTCCGGCTTCTTTTCTGCCGAGCGATTTGACATATTTAATGCCCGGGATGCTTTCTAACGCATCCAGCGCCGAACGCTCATCACCCAATATGCGCAACTGGAATTTGTTTTCATTGGAGAGAGACTTTCCAAGATTTTCAGCGGTATCACTGGCCACCAAACGGCCATTATTAATAATAATCACTCGTTCGCAGACGGCGTTCACCTCCTGCAGGATATGCGAGGACAAAATAACCGTATGCTCTTTACCGAGCTTTTTAATGACATCGCGGATTTCAATAATCTGCTTCGGGTCAAGACCAACCGTCGGCTCATCCAGAATCAGAACTTCCGGATTGCCCACCATTGCCTGTGCAAGACCCACTCTCTGTTTATAACCTTTTGAAAGATTGGAAATCAGACGGTCGGCAACATCTGTCAGCTTTACGGTGTCCATAATTTTAGCCATATGCTCATTATGGTCTTCTGTCACACCCTTGAGCTCGCAGACAAAGCTTAAGTACTCCCTTACGGTCATATCCATATAAAGCGGCGGATGCTCCGGCAGATAGCCGATGCGTTTCTTCGCCTCGATGGGGTTATCCAAAATATCATAGCCATCAATTTTTACTTCTCCTGAAGTGCAGGATAAATACCCTGTCAGGATATTCATCGTCGTTGATTTTCCGGCGCCGTTCGGTCCTAAAAATCCAAGGATTTCTCCTTTTCGGACAGTAAAGGAAATATTGTCAACGGCAAGCTTTGAGCCGTATCGTTTGGTCAAATTCTTAATTTCAACCATCGGTTTCCTCCCCAAATTGTATTTTCGGTATATGCCGTGCACAAAATTTGCGCGCACAACATATACCGATGATATCATAACATTATGACAGTTTTGTGAATAAACACAAAACTTTTTTATTTTTCTTCTTCCGGAAGTTCCAGCTTGATGGAAAGTTCCGCGAGCTGTTTTGCATCGACCGCACCCGGAGCAGCACTCATCACTTCCGATGCGTCTTTTACTTTCGGGAACGCGATAACGTCACGGATACTGTCGCGACCGGCGAGTAACATAACCAAACGGTCAAGACCGTATGCCATACCGCCGTGCGGAGGCGTGCCGTACTTAAATGCTTCTAAGAGGAAGCCAAAGCGCTCTTTTGCACTCTCTTCCGTAAAGCCGAGTGCACCAAACATTTTTGCCTGAAGCTCGGTGTTATTGATACGGATACTACCGCCACCGACTTCGTTTCCGTTAAATACCATGTCGTATGCCTTGGAGCGAACTTTATGAGGCTCGGTCGCAAGCAGTGGAATATCCTCTTCCATCGGCATGGTAAACGGATGGTGCTTTGCAACATAACGGTTTTCTTCCTCGCTGTACTCAAACAGAGGGAATTCCGTTACCCACAGAAGGTCATGACTGCCTTCCGGAATCATATCAAAACGTTTTGCAAGCTCTAAACGCAGTGCGCCGAGTGCATCATAAACAACCTGGTCTTTGTCTGCCACAATCATAATAACGTCGCCAACTTCTGCATTCATCGCGCTGAGCACGTTATTGATTTCTTCTTCCTTAAAGAACTTGGTAATCGGGGACTTTAATTCGTTCTCGCAAACGGTAATCCAGGCAAGACCCTTCGCCTTATAAATCTTAACGAAATCAACCAAACCATCAAGGTCACGACGGGAAAGCTTTTCGTCTCCGCCCTTAAAGTTGATTGCGCGCACGCTTCCGCCTTTTTTGATGACATCAGCAAATACCTTGAACTCGCAATCTTTTACGATATCGGAAAGGTTCACAAGCTCTAAACCAAAACGGGTATCGGGCTTGTCCGAACCGAAACGGTCCATTGCTTCCTGATACGGAATGCGGCGGAACGGCGTGGCAAGGTCAATGCCGAGAACTTCTTTGAAGATTTTCTTCATAAAGCCCTCGTTCATCGTCATAACATCTTCTTCCTCGACGAAGGACATTTCAAGGTCAATCTGCGTAAATTCCGGCTGACGGTCTGCACGCAAATCTTCATCACGGAAGCATTTTGCAATCTGGAAATAACGGTCCATTCCAGAAACCATTAACAGCTGCTTGTAAAGCTGCGGAGACTGCGGGAGTGCATAGAATGAGCCCGGATGCACACGGCTGGGCACGAGATAGTCACGTGCGCCCTCCGGCGTGGATTTGACCAAAACCGGAGTTTCGATTTCCAAAAATCCGTTCTCATCATAGTAGTCACGTGCAAGCTTGGTCACACGGTGACGCAGTTCCATCAAGCGGAGCATATCCGGGCGACGGAGGTCTAAGTAACGATACTTGAGGCGTACTTCCTCACGCACGTTGCTGTTTTCTTCAATATAAATCGGCGGGGTTTCCGACTTCGACAAAATACGAAGTTCGGTTGCCTTTAATTCAATTTCACCGGTTGCAATTTTTTCGTTGACTGTTTCGGCAGCACGCTTTACGATCTCACCGGTCACCGCAAGCACATACTCGCTGCGAACGGTATCCGCCTTTTCAAACATTTCCTTGTCATTTTCCACATTGAATACAACCTGCAAAATACCGCTTCTGTCGCGCAGGTCAACAAAGATAACGCCACCCAAATTACGGTATACCTGGGTCCAGCCCATAACCGTTACGGTCTTACCTACATCTGCAAGTGTAAACTCGCCACAGCGGCGTGTTCTTTTTAAGCCCTTGATCGTCTCCATCTCACTCTTCCTCCAATTTATCTGTTATCTTTAATAAACTTCGCTATTTCTCTGAATGAAACCTCATTTTGCTCGCCCGTTTCCATATTCTTTACCGTACCTTTACCCCGGGCAATCTCATCATCGCCTAAGACCATCGAATATTTTGCCCCGATTTTATTGGCGAACTTCATTTGCGCTTTGACGCTGCGTTCTAAATAATCGCGCTCGGCTCTTACCCCTTCTTTGCGAAGGTCATAAATCAGCTTTTGAACAAAACGGTCTGCATTTTCGCCGATATTGGCAACGAAGATTTCCGCCAGTTCATTGTTTTCCAGTGAAATATCCAGGCTTTCGAGCAAAAGCATCAGCCGCTCGATACCAAGACCGAAACCGACTGCCGGCGTATCCGGTCCGTCCAGTTCCTCCACCAGACCGTTATAGCGGCCGCCGCCACAAACGGTTCCTTGCGATCCGATATTTTTCGATACAATCTCAAACACTGTCTTGGTATAATAATCAAGTCCGCGCACAATCGTTCCATCCACGCGGTACGGGATTCCCATTCCGTCAAGGTAAGCTTTGAGCGTTTCGAAATGCTCGTGGCATTCATCACAAATATTATCCAAAAGAATCGGTGCGCTCATATAAATTTCCTTGCATTCTTTGGACTTACAGTCTAAAATACGCAAGGGGTTCTTCTCATACCGCTGACGGCAAGTCTCGCACAGTTCGGAAAGATGCGGGCGGAAAAACTCGCGCAGTTTTTCGTTATACACCTTGCGGCAAGTCGGGCAGCCGATACTGTTGATGTTCAGCTCAATTCCCGTTGCGCCCATCCGGCGAAACAGTTCCATCGCAAGAGAGATAACCTCTGCGTCAATGGCGGGGCCGTTTGCCCCAAACGCCTCTACGCCGAACTGGTGAAAGGCACGCAAGCGTCCTGCCTGCGGCTTTTCATAACGAAAGCAAGGGGAAATGTAGTAAAGCTTCGACGGCTGGGGATTCGCATACAAAGAATGCTCCACATAGCTTCGTACCACCGGTGCCGTTCCCTCGGCTTTTAGGGTAATACTGCGGTCGCCCTTATCCAAAAAGGTGTACATTTCTTTCTGTACCACATCCGTCGTTTCACCCACGCCGCGCTCAAAGAGCTCGGTATGTTCAAACATCGGTGTGCGAATCTCGCTATACCCATATTCTGCGCACAGACGGCGCATTTCTTCTTCCACTCTGTGCCACTTATAAACATCAGAAGGTAATACATCATGTGTTCCTCTGGGTGCTTTCACCTGCACATTACCAACCTCCTTCATCCAAATTCACAATCCATATCTGTTTAATTATAGCATAAAAATATGTAAATTGCAATTCCTAACCTGTAATTTCATTTAGGTTGAGTTCCAAAAGTTTCGACACGCCCTTTTCCTGCATCGTAACACCGTAAATCACATCCGCACTCTCCATTGTGCCACGGCGATGCGTTACGATAATAAACTGAGTATCCTCACTATAATTCTTGACATAATCAGCAAAACGGTAAACATTGACATCGTCAAGTGCCGCCTCGATTTCATCCAAAAAGCAGAACGGGGTCGGCCTTGTTTTTAAGATGGCAAATAAGAGTGCAATCGCCGAAAGCGCACGCTCACCACCCGAAAGCAAGAGCAAGCTCTGCAGCTTTTTACCCGGCGGCTGAACATCTATGTTAATGCCGCACTCCAAGATATTCTGCGGGTCGGAAAGGGTTAGTTCTGCCGTGCCGCCGCCAAACAACTCCACGAAGGTCTTTTTGAAGAATTTATTGATTTGATGGAATTTTTCTTCAAACTGTGCGCGCATCACATGCGTCATTTCTTCGATAATCTTCAATAAATCGAGTTTTGCGGTCTCTAAATCGGAACGCTGACCGGATAAAAATTCATAGCGTTCACGCACCGATTTATATTCTTCAATCGCATCCACATTGACATTACCCAGCTCGCGGATTTTTCCTTTTAATTCTGCAATCCGTCGGTTGACCTGGACTTGCGTGCCGAGGTCATCTTTTTTATAGGCAAGCGCTTCGGAATGGGTTAATTCATACTCATCCCACAGACGGTTCACCGTGTTTTCAAGCTCTACCTCGAGTTTTACCTTTTTGGTTTCGATGCGGTTAAAATCATTGGTCAGCTGATACACATTTTCACGCAGTTCTTTTGAGCGCGCCTGCATCGCGCGGGATTTTTCCTCAAAGTCAGACTTTTCGCCCAAAAGTTCGCCGATAGATTTTCTAAACTTCTCCACCTTTTGCGAAAGGTCTGCCATGAGTTGCTTCTTTTCCTCAATTTCCTTGGCGAAGTGTTCATTCTTTTCCGTAATATCCCTTTTCTCGGAAAGACGCAGGTCGGCATTGTTTCTGTGCGCCGTGCTATCGCGTTTTAGGTCTGCGATTCGGTTGTCCAATACCTCGATATCCTTTTCAATTGCAGATTTTTCCACCGTAATTTCGACGATTTGGTCAGAAATCTTCTGCTTTTTGTTCATCACGGCTTCAAATTCCTGCTCTAAACGGTTGACCTCGTTGCGTTTTTCCAAAACAACGGCTTCTTCTGTCTTGATTTGTTCTGCAACCTGTTGCGATTCTTTTTCGGAATCAGCAATCTGGCGGTCAATCTCCGCCGTTTCTGCCGCTAAATGCTCACGCATTTCGTTTAAGTCTTTCGCCAGTTCTTCGTTATGTGCAATCTCCTGACGGATGACAATCAAAACTTCCTTGTTTTCGCGCAGCATATCCTCGCTCTTTAAGACTTGAAGCTCAAGTTCCTCTGCCTTCTTTTCCTTGTCAGCAATCGCTTGTTCCGTCTGCTCACACTCTTTATCGAGTTTTGTGCAATCTATTTTCAGTTGTTTGATTTCTTTTTCTCTGCCCAAAAGGCTTGCCTGACGGTTGGCGCTTCCGCCGGAAATGCTTCCGCCGACATTGAACAGTTCACCACCCAAGGTGACAATCCGATAGTCCTGCTTATATTTTCTGGATACGCGAATTGCATCCTCCATCGTCTCAAATACAACCGTACGGCCAACCAGATGCGAAATAATATTTGAAAAACGCGCATCGCAGCTGACGAGTTCATCACAAACGCCCAGATAGCCGTCCTCACGGCTGATTTTGGAAACATCAATTTCACCCGCCTTGACCGCCGACACGGGCATAAAGGTTGCGCGGCCGCCCCTAGCTTTCTTTAAGAACTCAATCGCAAGTTTAGCATCTTCTTCCGTCTCTACCACAATATTTTGCATATTGCCGCCGAGCGCCGCCTCTACAGCAAGCGTATATTTTGCATCCGAGCTAATGAGCTTGGACACCGGTCCGTAAATCGTCGCTTTTTTCAGTTCTCCCTCTTTGTGTGCCTGCATCACCTCTTTGACGCTGCGGTGATACCCCTCAAAGTTCTGTTCCATCGCAGAAAGCATCGACAGACGGGAGTTTTTATTTCCCAGTTCAATCGACAACTGCGTCAGGCGGGATTTGAGTTCTGAAACCGTGCGGAGCATTTCATCCTTTGCCTGTTCCTCGGTCTGTTTTCTGTTTTCAATATCAGAAATCAGCGCCAGCTTGCGCTCGCACTCTTTTCCCAGCTCTTCTGCTTTTTTCAAAAGCTCTTCATGACCGGCAGTGCGCTTTTGGAGCTCTGCCTCCACTTCCTGTTTTCTGTTTTTTAAGTTCTGACGGATGATGCCGTGGTTCGACAATTTAATCTTCAGTTCGCTGACCAAATTGAGTGATGCCACAACTGCATCCTTTAGACCCTCAATCTCATCGTTTTGCTTTTCCTGACCGGACAAAAGCTCATCACCCTTTTCGGTCAAGTCTTTGATTGCAGCCTCTTTTTCCTCTTTCTGCAAAAGGAAGCCTTTCTTTTCCTCTTCTGCTTTTAGGATGTCCGTCTGAACCTCTAAAATACGGGCTTCGAGCTCCCGAATCTCATTTTCAATACGCTCGGCAAGCTGACGGTTGCCTGAGATAGTATTGGCAAGCACCTCAATATCGCTTTTTTCCATACTGATTTTTGCTTCGGTATCGTGCATCTCGAGTTCTCGCGCACGCACGGTTTCTTCCTTTTCGCGCGCCGTTTGATAAAACTCCTCCTGCTCGGCTTCTGCCTTTTCCATTTCGCGTTTTGCCGATTCAAGATGTGCCGACACCGCATTGTATTTCGATTCCAGTTCCTCTGCCTGACCCTTGTTTTCGCCAATCACGGTAAGTGCCGCATTGACCTCATATACTTTTAAGTCCTCTTTGAGAACAAGGTATTTCTTCGCTTTTTCCGACTGTTTTTCCAAAGGCTCCAACTGGTTTTCAAGCTCCAAAATAATATCTGCCACACGGGAGATATTTTCCTCGGTCCGCGAAAGTTTCCGCTCTGCCTCTTCCTTGCGGTAACGATATTTTGAAATACCTGCCGCCTCTTCAAAAATTTCGCGTCTGTCTTCGGATTTGGTGGAAAGAATTTCCTCAATCTTACCCTGTCCAATCATCGAATAGCCGTCACGACCCAGACCGGTATCCATAAACAGCTCGTGGATATCACGCAGACGGCAAGGGGTTTTATTGATGAGGTACTGACTCTCGCCCGAAGCGAATACCTTACGGGTGATAGCAACCTCTTCATAGTCAAGCGCCAAAGATTTGTCCTTATTATCCAAAAGCAGGGTAACTTCAGCAAAACCCAACGGGTTACGCTTCTGCGTGCCGCTGAATATGACATCTTCCATTTTTGAGCCGCGAAGTGTCTTTGCGCTCTGCTCACCCAAAACCCAACGCACCGCATCGGAAATATTACTTTTTCCGCTGCCGTTCGGTCCGACAATCGCCGTAACACCGCTTGAAAAATCAAGCGAAATCTTATCTGCAAAGGATTTAAAGCCCTGCATTTCCAGACCTTTTAAATACATAATATCCTCCACTCACCAAAATTTATCGCATCGTCCTGCACAATCTTTATTTGCAAGGACGGGTATGTTTCCTGAATCTTTTTGATATTTCCCCTTTTTTCTCCGACGAGAGTCGAAACAAAATGCGGATGTACCTTTATTTCAACGGACTCTTCATTTTTCTCAGAAAGCTCTGAAATTATCGCATCGCACACTATCGCACTCTCCACCAACTCGCCAAATGCCGGATGGTACGGCCCTGCCACCACATCCGCATCCACGCTGATAGTATCACTTGCCAAAAGTCCGACACGAATGACGGAGATTCCGTGCGCTCTATATGCCAAAACCGCCTCTTTGCTTTGGTCGACTGCCTCGGAAAGCGAGAGCGGCGTAAATTTGCCCGCACGATACCACTCACAAAGCCGCGTATCCCGAATCACCAAAGTTGGATAAATCCGCACACAATCAGGAGAAAGTGCCATACTTTTTTGAACCGTTTCGCGGAAACCTTCCGGACTGTCTCCATAAAGCCCCGGCATCACCTGATGCCCAAGTGCTATGCCGCTATTTTTAATGAGGCGCGAAGCACGCACGGTATCCTCCGCGGTATGTCCGCGCAAATTTTTCATAAGAACTTCATCGTCCATTGACTGAACGCCCAGTTCTACCGTCGTTACTCCAAAGGACTGCAAACGCTCGATCGTTTCTTCGTCGATATAGTCCGGACGGGTGGAAAGTCTAATTCCGTCAACTTTTTTCTCTTTCAAATAGCTTTGCGCCGCGCCCAGAAGTTCCTCCTGCAAGGCTTTGTCGATACCGGTAAAGCTTCCACCAAAAAAACCAATTTCAATATGGGTATGTTCTCTTTCGATGGTTTTAAGATGCTGACTCACAATACGGTGCACATCACCAGCCGAAACAGACTTTTTTTCTATACCCGTAATCTTTTTCTGATTACAAAAAGAGCAATCATTCGGGCAACCTAAGTGCGGTACAAAGACCGGGATGGTTCGTTTCTTCATTTTGCCCTCTGCTCCAGTCGGGACAGGGCATCCTGTGCCGCCGCCTGCTCTGCTCTTTTTTTGCTATTGCCCTCACCCTCGCCCGCAACACGGTCGCCTAGGAGCACCTGCACGAAAAAGCTCTTCTGATGGTCCGGACCGGATTCGCTGACCACCTGATAGGAAATGCTCTCGCCGCTTCCCGCCTGGATGGTTTCCTGAAGCGTCGTCTTAAAATCCTTAAAGCGTTTTCCACCGACTGCCGCTACGATGGTATCACCCAGCTGTCCAAGCACCCATTCTCTGACACGCTCTAAGCCGGAATCTAAATAAATCGCCGCAATCAGCGCCTCAAATGCATCCGCTAAAATCGAAACTCGGGTTCTTCCGCCGGTCATTTCCTCCCCGTGTCCCAAACGCAAAAAAGACCCAAGCTCAATCGTCTGCGCACATTGCCATAACGAATGCTCGCAAACAACCGCGGCACGCACCTTGGAAAGGTCGCCCTCGGGCAGCTTAGGGTAGTTTTCATATAAATATCGGCTGACGACCAGGCTGAGCACAGAGTCGCCCAAAAACTCAAGCCGCTCATTATACACAATCGGCTTATGTCTGTTCTCGTGTGAAAAAGAGCTGTGCGTAATCGCGCAAAGCAATAAATACTGGTCACGAAAGCGGTAACCGATAATCTCTTCCAATTCTTTTAATTCTTTCATTCTGCTCTCCTCTGCGGCAAGCATTGACCAAACGCCGCTTTGCAGCACTCTCGTCAATATCTGCCGGGTTTTTATATCGCGGGCGGCAAAAAGCCGCCCGCTTCTTTTTATTTTACGCCTCGTATTTTTTGAGCAAGATACATGCATTATGACCGCCAAAGCCCAAAGAGTTTGACAGTGCATAGCGAAGCTCTTTTTCTCTGCCCTTGCCAAATACATAATCAAGATCACAATCAGGATCATCTTCTGTGTGGTTAATCGTCGGCGGCAAAAAGCCTTCGGAAAGTGCCTGTGCACAAACAATGGCTTCTACTGCGCCTGCTGCACCCAAGAGGTGACCGGTCATTGATTTGGTGGAGCTGACCGCGAGCTTGTACGCATGCTCGCCAAACACGGTTTTAATTGCCGCGGTTTCAAATTTATCATTATATGGCGTAGAGGTACCGTGGGCATTGATATAGTCCACTTCCTCTGCCGAAATGCCAGCATCGTCTAGCGCTTTCTGCATTGCCTTTGCGCCGCCCTCGCCGTCCGGTGCCGGAGCGGTGATATGATATGCGTCATCCGTTGCTCCATAGCCGACAACCTCTGCAATGATATTTGCGCCGCGTTTTTTCGCGTGCTCCAATTCTTCTAAAATCAAAACGCCCGCGCCCTCACCCATAACAAAACCATCACGGTTTTTGTCAAACGGACAAGAAGCAGATTTCGGGTTGTCGTTATTCGTAGAAAGTGCCTTCATCGAGCAGAATCCGGCATAGGAAAGCGGGGTGATTGCTGCTTCCGCACCACCGGTGAACATGACATCCACATCCCCAGAACGAATCGCACGAAACGCCTCGCCGACTGCGTGTGTACCCGATGCGCAAGCGGACACGGTACAAAAGTTCACGCCCTTTGCGCCTGCCATAATAGCAACCTGACCCGCCGCCATATTGGAAATCATCATCGGGATAAAGAAAGGACTCACTCTGCCCGGACCTTTTTCCGCCAGCGTTTTTGCCTGATTCTCTAAAGTCTCAAAGCCACCGACACCGGAGCCGATAATGACACCGACGCGGTCTGCATCTTCTTTTTCCATATCGAGTTTCGCTTCCTGCATCGCCATTTTTGCAGATGCCAGTGCAAACTGCGTATAGCGGTCCATTCGCTTTGCTTCTTTTCTGTCGAGGTGCTCTTCCGGATTAAAATCCTTTACCTCTGCACCAATCTTACAAGCATAATCCGTGGCATCAAAACGGGTCACAAGGTCTACGCCCGAAACACCTTTTTTAATATTTTCCCAAAAGGTATCCTTATCATTGCCAATCGGCGTTACGGCACCCATTCCTGTAATTACTACTCTGCGCATAGTTTTCCTCCATCTATTCTATCAAAATCGCTTTGCGATATTTTTCGATTTTCAAAAAAGTCCCGCTTTTTGGAAACGGGACTTTTTTTGATGTATCCTTAATTAGCACGATTATGCATTTTCTTTGATATAGTCAACTACATCCGATACAACCTTGATGTTCTCAGCCTCGCCGTCCGGAATTTCCAAATCGAATTCCTCTTCCAAAGCCATAATCAGTTCAACGATATCCAGAGAATCTGCGCCAAGATCATCCAAGAAAGATGCATCCGGTGTTACAGCGCTTTCATCAACGCCCAACTGCTCAACAACAATTGCCTTTACCTTTTCAAACTCCATTCTTTTCACCTCCATCGCCATTTACTATATTACATAACCAGTCCGCCGTCAATATGTACTACCTGACCGGTGATGTACTTCGCTAAATCACTCGCCAAAAATGCAATTACATTGGCGACATCTTCTGTTTCTCCGAATCGACCGAGTGGAATAGCCTTAAAGTATTCCTCCTTGACCGCATCGGAAAGCTTATCCGTCATTGCCGAGCGAATAAAGCCCGGTGCAACGGCATTGCAGGTAATGCCGCGCGAAGAAAGCTCTTTCGCCGTCGTCTTAGTAAGCCCGATGAGGCCCGCTTTTGAGGCAACATAGTTTGCCTGACCGGGATTGCCCATCACACCGACAATGGAAGCGACATTAATAATCGTTCCGCTTCTTTGCTTCATCATCGGGCGGCTCACTGCTTTGGTCATCAAAAACGCGCCTTTTAGGTTGATATCTAAAACATCGTCCCAGTCCGCCTCGGACATACGCATCATCAGACCGTCTTTTGTAATTCCTGCATTATTTACTAATATATCAATTCTACCGAATTTGTCAATAGTATTTTCAATAATTTTTTCAATTTCTTCAAAATTACGGACATCGCCCTTTAAGCAGATTGCGTTGCCACCTTGGGCATTGATTTCTTCAGCCGTAAGGTCAGCATCGGTTGATGCCGCAATATCGTTAATCACAACATTTGCGCCCATTTGAGAAAGCTTTTTAGCAATTTCCCGTCCAATCCCGCGTCCCGCGCCTGTAATGAGAGCGGTTTTGCCTGCCAAATCAAGCTGTAAGCTCATATCGTTCCTCCTATTTCAGTGCCGTAAGAACAGCTTCTAACGACTTCATATCCTCAACATTGTATACGCTGGCTTCTTTGTCAATTTTTCTCATAAAGCCGGTGAGAGCTTTTCCGGGTCCCACCTCAACAAAGGTATCCACCCCATCAGCAAGCATCCGGCGAACGCTCTTTTCCCAAAGCACCGAGGATGATACCTGACGCACCAATAGCGGTTTAATATCTTCCTTACTTGTCACATAGTCCGCCGTCACATTGGTAATCAGCGGAATCTTCATCTCAGAAAAGGTCACGTTTTCCATCTCTTTTTCCAGCTTTTCACCAGCACCTATGAGCATACTGCAATGAAACGGTGCACTAACCGGAAGCATCAGTGCACGTTTTGCGCCCATTTCCTTTGCGATTTCGCAAGCCGCCTCTACTGCCGCGATTTCACCGGCAACCGTAATCTGTCCGGGGCAGTTGAAGTTGGCCGGAGATACGATACCCGTGCTTTGTGCCTTTTCGCAAACGGCATAGACACTCTCGTCATCCATGCCCATAATTGCCGCCATTGCGCCCTTCCCGACCGGAACTTCTTCCTGCATATACTTGCCACGCTTTCTGACCAAGCGAACAGCGTCAGCAAATGCAAGGGAGCCGGAAGCGACGTGTGCTGAATATTCTCCTAAGCTCAAACCTGCGACCACATCAGCACGGATTCCCTCTTCTTCTAACACACGAAGTGCGGCGATACTCATCGTCACAATCGCCGGTTGGGTGTTTTCCGTGATTTTTAAGGTTTCCTCATCACTTTCCCAAACCATTTGTTTCATATCAAGTCCCAAGCTTTCGCTTGCGATATCAAAAACCTCATCTGCGACCTTATAGTTTTCCGCCAGCTCTTTTCCCATGCCGACGGTCTGTGCTCCCTGACCGGAGAACAAAAAGGCTATTTTTCCCATACGCTACCTCATTTCCGTCAAAATCTTATATTTTCATAATCAAAGATGCCCAGGTCAGTCCGCCGCCAAAGCCGACCAAACCAATGGTGTCGCCTTGTTTGGCTTTTCCCTCGCGGATTGCTTCACAAAGCGCGAGCGGAACGCAGGCACTTGACATATTACCCGTTTTCTGAATGTTGACAAATACTTTCTCCGGGTCAATACCCAAACGCTTGACTGCGCCGTCTACAATACGGATGTTGGCCTGATGAGGTACAATTAAATCCAAATCACTAACCGTCATGCCCGCTTTATCCAATGCGCAGTTCATCGCCTCACACATCACACGAACCGCAAACTTAAAGACCTCACTGCCATCCATCCAGAAGGTGCGCTTTTTCTCGCCGCCGCGGCGCGCCAAGTCCTCTTCCGAGAATTTCAGGTGTGGGATGGAAAGCACATCGCTTTTCGTTCCGTCAGCCCCCATATCGAAAGCTAAAATTCCATCGCCATCCGGACAAGGTGTAACCACGGCTGCACCTGCGCCATCGCCAAACAATACGCAGGAGGCTCTGTCTTCCCAGTCTGTGTATTTCGTCATCGTATCTGTTCCGATGACCAGTATATTTTGATATGTACCCGATTTTATAAACTGCTGTGCGATAATCATTGCCGACACAAAGCCAGTACACGCGCTGTTCATATCAATCGCTGCAGCCTTGGTTGCACCGATTTGCTTCTGCACTAAGCAGGCAATTGTCGGGGTAATCATTTCCGAGCTGACAGAAGAAACCAAAATCAGGTCGATGTCCTCTGCGCTGAGTCCGGCATCCTCGATTGCTTCTTTTGCGGCAATCACCGCCATATCTGATGCGAACTCATCCTCGCGCGCGATATGGCGCTCCTTGATCCCTGTTCGCTTGGTAATCCATTCGTCCGAAGTGTCCACCATTTTTTCCAAATCAAAATTGGTGAGCACCTTTTCCGGCAGGTACATTCCCACGCCCGCTATTTTAGCATTCATGCGTTTCCTCCTCTTGATGAAAGCGTTGTCTTAATTTTTCCATTGCTCCGGACTCTGCGAAGTTTGCCGCACTCTTTACCGCATTATAAAACGCCTTTGCCTTTGAGCTTCCGTGCGCTTTGATGACTGCCGCATCAATACCCAAAATCGGCGCGCCACCATACTCCGAATAATCCGCCTTCTTTTTCACCTCACCAAGACCAGGTTTTAAGACCGCGGCGCAAAGCTTGGTTAAGATATTTTTCATAAATACATTTTTAATCATACCAAACATCGATGAAGCCATACCCTCCATCAGCTTGATAATAACGTTTCCGACAAAGCCGTCACAAACGATAACATCCGCATCGCCTGCCGGAACCTGCCGCGCTTCAATATTACCGACAAAGTTGACCTTGCTCGTTTTTAATAGCTGATGTGCAGCTTTGGAAAGCTCGTCACCCTTGGCTTCCTCCGCACCGATATTTACGATACCGACACGCGGATTCTTAATTTTTAAGACATCCTCAGCGTAAACTGCGCCCATCTCCGCAAACTGTAGCAAATGCTCCGGTTTACAGTCGGTATTGGCACCGACATCCAAAAGAATGCTTCCTCCGGTGAGCGTCGGGATAAAGGTTGCAAGCGCCGGACGCTTCACGCCCTTAATTCTTCCAAGCACGCGAAAAGCACCCGCAAAATATGCGCCGGTATTTCCGGCAGAAACCATTGCATCTGCCTCTTTGTTTTTCAGAATCGAAAGAGCAACCATCAAGGACGAATCCTTTTTGGTGCGCGTCGCCTGCACCGGTGAATCGTCATTGGTAATGACCTCGGTTGCATTGCGGATGGATACCCTCTCTTCCGGATAGGTTTCCTCTTTTAAGAGAGCTAAAAGCTCCTCTTCTTTTCCTGTAAAAATCAGTTCTACATTTTCAAGCTCACGAACCGCCATCAAAGCACCGCGCACGACCTCGGTCGGTGCGTGGTCGCCGCCGTAAGCATCTACCACGATACGCATATCTCACCCTTCTATCTGCTACTGCTTAATTTATATAATTATACTATAAAGCCCCATATTTTTCAAGCTTTTTCGTGAAAATACAGAAAAACACTCTCCGCCTGACGCGCCGTTAAGCCGCCTTGTTTGATAAGCTCTTCCTCTGTCGCATTTTTAATCGCCGTCATCGTTTTCATCTGCTTCATCAGCTTTTTGCGCGTCGCAGGGCCAATGCCGGAAATTTCCTCGAGTTTCGACCCGGTCATTGTTTTACTGCGCAGTTTTTTGTGGTACTCGATTGCAAAACGGTGCACCTCGTCCTGAATCCTCGTAATCAGCATAAATGCTGCTGAGCTTTTGGCAAATTCGATTTCTTTTCCGTCTTTATCTATCAGCACGCGGGTGCGATGCTTGTCGTCTTTTACCATACCAAAGAGCGGCACATCCTCATCCAAAAGTTCTAAAAGCTCGCTGATAACGGAAAGATGCCCCTTGCCGCCGTCTAAAAAGATGCAGTCGGGGCGTGGCAGGAATTTTGCATCCTTTTTTGCAAGCTCTCCTTGCTCTATCAGGAGTTCTTCTTCCCTTGCGTGCTTCATTCTGCGGTAAATCATTTCAGCCATGCTCTTATAGTCGTCGCTGCCCTCTACGGTTTCAATCTTAAACCGACGGTAGTAGCGTTTTGCCGGCTGACCGTCAACGAAAACGACCATGGAACCGACATTTTCAGCACCGCTTGTGTTTGATATATCATACGATTCAATCCGGTACGGTGGCGTGGGCAAAAGCAGCTCCTCTTTTAATTTCAGGATAGTTTTGCTGATGCTTTTTTTATCAGAAGAACGTTTCAAGAGATAATCCACCGCGGCTTGTCTGGCATTTTTATATGCCATTTCCACAATCCGCTTTTTATCCCCCCGCTTGGGACAACTGACCTTGACCTTTTGCCCCTTTTTCTGCGAAAGCCACTCGGAAATCAGTGGAAGTTCTTCGCTGTCATACTGTGTATAAATCTGTTTCGGGATATCCCCTGCCTCGTGGTAAAACTGCTTCAAAAACTCGGAAACCAACTCCGATTCCGGCATTTCTCCGCTTTTATCCAAAATCACCGTGCGTCTGCCTAAAAGCCTTCCCCGGCGGATAAAAAACACCTCGGCAAAGGTCTTGGTATCCTGACGGTAAAATCCCAAAACATCCTCATCTGCCTGACGCTCGGAGATGATTTTCTGCCGTTCGTCAAGCCGTTTGATACTATCCAGTTTATCCCTTAAAATCGCGGCTCTTTCAAACTCCATCGCCTCGGATGCCGCATACATATCCTCCCGAAGAGAAGAAATCAATTCCTCATGCTCCCCGTTTAAGAAGCGGCAGGCATCTGATATCATCTTTTTATATTCTTGCTTTGTGACCACTCGCTCACACGGCGCGATGCATTGCCCGATATGCGCATTCAGGCACGCTCGTTTTTTACCCATATCCCGTGGCAGAACAATATTACAATTCGGAATTTTATAGAGCTTACTGACCATATCAATTGCCTCTCGCACTGCCGCACTTGAGGTATAAGGTCCGAAATACTTCGCTCCGTCACGCTCCATTTTTCTTGCAAACAGAATTTTCGGGAACTCGTCACGCGTCGTTACCTTGATATACGGATAGTTCTTATCGTCCTTTAAGAGAATATTGTAATAGGGCTTATATTTTTTGATGAGATTACACTCTAAAATCAGAGCCTCAAGTTCACTGTCGGTCAGGATATATTCAAAATCTGCGATGTTTGAAACCATTGCGCGCACTTTGGGCGTATGGCGTTCGGGATTCTGAAAATACTGGCGCACACGGTTTTTTAAGAGTTTGGCTTTTCCGACATAGATAATCTTGCCGTTTTTATCCTTCATCAAATACACGCCCGGCTCCATAGGAATATTGGATAGTCTCGATGCTTCCACGTTTGCGCCTCCTTTCGATATAAAAAGAGCCACAGCAAACATTTTTTACCGTGGCTTTTGTGTGTTTAGTTTGCTTCTAATATTTCCAGGCTTTCGACCGTTTTTACTCCATCGTTATTGCGATAGTAGGCAATAATGTACGTTCCGAGCATAATCATCGGCTTGCTTTCGTCCTTATTGAAAATGCCAAGGTCGCGTTTGCCTTTCGTACCAAGGTCGAGTTCATAATATACGCCCTCTGCCAAAATGGTAACTGCATCTTCGGTAAGAGCCGTGATTTTTCCCTCAATGTACGGATTTTCTCCGCCCATGACCTGTCCCTCCGGCTTGGTAATGTTCGGGTTCGGGGTTGCTGTGGGAATGCCCGGATTTGCCTCCGTCTCCGGCACTTCTTGCGGTGCAGGAGTCTCGGTTTGTTGCGGCACAACAGACGCCGCCCCACAACCTGCCAAAACAGAAAGAGTAAAAACGGCAGTTAGCATCAATAAAAGCAATCGTTTCATTTACATCTGACCTCCGTGAATTTTTGCCTGTAATACCTGATAATAATACGAAATAATATAGCTGAGCACATAGTCGTAAATCACAAATACGGCTTCTAATAGCACCACCACCGCCGGCAAATAGTAAACCGCTATTTTGGCGAGGATGGACTCTAAACTCGGCAGAAAAAAGGTGCGGAAGACGAAAAATGCAAGTACTAAAAACAGATTAAAAATCAAAAGCTTTAATATCCATTCCAGCCAGCGCTTATTCAGTCGCTCCACATACATTTTCACAATCGGATAATAGCCAATAAAAAGGAGATAAATGATGACCATCATTTTTTTCGGAATCAGCAAAAGCGAAAGCAGGCTGACGCCGACATAATGAATCATCCCGTACTTTGCACCGTATTCTGCTACGCAGACCGTACCAAACACAGAGGTGAGCGCCAACACGGAAATCTTCGCAGAAGGCAGCGTGGACGCCCCAAACAAGCACAAAACCGCCAGCGCCATCATAATTGCGGAAAATGCCATTTTTTTTGCCATGATCGTTCCTCCGTCAGCAGCACGAAATCAAATCGCCGCCCATACATTCGCAGCAGCAGTCCGCACAAATCAGATTCTGACAACAGTCGCAGGTGGACATGCCGCCCGGGCCTCTGCCCATGCTCATACCGACATCTCGGTAATGCTGAGTTTGTGCTACATAACTATTCATCGCCGCGCGGTATTCCGGGTTTGCCGGGTCCATATTGACCGCCTGACGGATAAAATTCATTCCTTGCTGATACCAACCGCGCTTCATAAACAACGAGCCTTTTAAGAAAAACCACTCTGCATTGCGGTCGGACATGCCGTCTAAAAGCGCCTCCGCCTCCGAAAGATGACCCATCTGAATCATATTGCGAATCTGCATAAAATTGCCCGTACCGGTATAGGATGAGCCACGATAGGACGAACTTCCTCCCGCACCTGCGCCGCCTCCGGTCAGCGCCTCATACGCCTCGTTGATTTCTTTAAATTTCTCCTCTGCCAAATCTGCCAAAGGATTGTTTG
The DNA here is from genome assembly GCA_017399695.1 of Clostridia bacterium. Taxonomy (GTDB): domain Bacteria; phylum Bacillota; class Clostridia; order UBA1381; family UBA9506; genus RGIG1666. Next base: position 170,739 of record JAFQBK010000012.1, read on the forward strand.
CATAATGATCGGGATGATACTGCTTTGCAAGCTTACGGTAAGCCTGCTTGATTTCTTCCTGTGATGCACCTTTACTGATGCCAAGCACCTCATAAGGATCTTTCATGGACTTCTTTCTCCTTTTTCACTCCGTCAAAAACCCGGGACATCGATTCGGGCAAGCCCAAATAGAGAATGTTATCCAGAATCGGACGGTTTCTTTTTATATTCAGTAATTGATAGCTGTTTGAGATTTCGCTGAGTGTAAATTCAAGCATTTGCCTAATTTCTTCCGTAACCGGCGTTTCTTTTGCCAAAAGAAACGGATTAAAGTTGTTTTCCTTTTTATCCTTTTCCCGGTCCTCATACGCATCTAAAATATAAATAAAGCGACCCAGACCATAACCAATATGCGACAGGATTCTTCGCTCGGTTTCCCCTACGCCCGGCGCTGCCGAAAAGACCTCCTGCATCAGCCCGGCAAATTCCTCTGCCAAGCGGTCAAGCTCGTCACATTGTTCCTTTTCCAGACGCGAAAGCTGTTTTAAGTGCTTCTCCACAACAGAAAACAGTTCGGGGTATTTCTTCTTCACCTTGCGTTTTGCGTGTGCCATTACCGGCATAGCAAACAGGGCTTTTACAGAATGCTCGTCCCGCCAGTTATCCCTGATTTTCCCTACCGCGAGCATCACATTCACTGCCGCGGTATAAGAAAGGGGCACAAAAGGGCGTGCCATTGGTTTTTTGCGGACAGGACTGACGATACAACGCTCGGGCACAAAGCTCGTTTCCTCCTCACAAAGAGAGGATAGGAGCAACGCCAAAAAGGTAACATCATAACTTAAGCCCATCCGTGAGGCAAAGCCGTATTCTTTTTTTAATGTTTTGCACAAACCGCAATAATACGCGCGGAACACATTGTATTCCCGCACGCGGAGTTCATCCTTTGCGATTTTCACATATCCAAACACAAATAACCCTGCCTTTTCCCTTTTTTCTTATTTTACCATATTTTTCTTTCTATGGGAATCCTTATTTTGTAAACTATTTATAAACTCCATATCACCTCATAGTATATTATATTTTTGATTTATTATCAATAAAAAGATTGTTTTTTGATTTTTTCGTTGTTATAATAAAACTATGTAAAAATAATCACGGAGGTCTGAAATGAAAAAATTTATTTCGGTTTTACTGACATTCATATTGCTGTTTAGCGTGAGCCTGCCCGTCTTTGCTCACGATTTTACGGATATTGCAGGTCACTGGGCAGAACCTGAAATCAGCGCGGCTTTTTCGGCAGGCATCGTCAAAGGTGACGGAAACGGACAGTTTCGTCCGAACGATACCATTACTCGCGCAGAGTTTTTTAAGATGCTGATTGCAGCTCTTTTAGAGCCGACGGACGATTTGCTTTCTGAGGCAAAAACTGCGGCTGATAGTGCCGGAATTGCACACTGGTTTGCGCCGTATAATATCATCGCAATTTATTCTGATATGTTTTATGTCGACCAGGAAAATGCTGTTAATACCAAAGACGGCTCTGTGTATCCGGGAATCGTCGAAATCGGCTTTGGGGATAATCAGACCTTTCCCGGTGTTTCCGCAAACAAAAGTACTGAGTACCGCATCGAGCGTTGGGAAATGGCGTTTATGATGTCGTGGATTTTAGAAAAAGTAACCGATGATCCGGTACTCGCTCTTTCAACCGACGTCAGTCAGGCGGCAGAATATCCGACGAGCGTACAGATGTCGGCGGCATACAGCGTCTACAACGGGATTATGAAGGGCGATGAAAACGGAAATCTCAATCTTGCAAACTTCGGCACCCGTGCAGAAGCAACTGCCCTGATTAACCGTTTGGTTAATTTTGTGAATATGCGCTCGGAAGTCTTAAATGCGGAAGCGGAAAAAGCACAGGGCATCAACGTAAAAACCTACACTGAAGAAGAGATTCCGAAAGAAAATGTCAAAGTTTTGTTCTCGATGGAAAACGGCAAATCCTTTACCGTTGAACTTTATCCCGAAATCGCACCGCAAACCGTTGCAAACTTTGTGTCCCTGGTCAACGCAGGCTTTTATGACGGTCTGACCTTCCACCGCGTCGTAGATAATTTTATGGCGCAGGGCGGTGACCCGGATGGAGATGGCACAGGCGGCGCAGAGTTTAATGTACATGGCGAATTCGCCGCAAACGGCTTTCAAAACTCCCTTGCACATACCGCCGGGGTCATTTCCATGGCGCGTGGTAATCTCTTTAACTCCGCAAGCAGTCAGTTCTTTATCTGCTATAATGACCAGCCTGCTTTAGACGGCAACTATGCCGCATTCGGCAAAGTCATCGACGGATTTGAAACAGTACAAGCTTTTACCAAAGTGGAAAGAACCGAAAATGCAAGCGGCGAACTCGCTTCTCCGGTACGACCGATTGTCATTGTTAGTGCAAAGGTTGTAAAATAAAATAATAAAAAAACAGGTGCATCAACGATGCACCTGTTTTTTATGCTTTCTCTTTGATTTCCCGAATCAAATATAATGAGCCGACGACAAATACTGTTCCCTCTCTGTCTGCAAGTTTTACTGCTTGTTTTAGCGCTTCTTTGGGATTGTCGCACATAGAGCAGTCGGAAAACAAGCCTTTGCTTGTTTCAATCAGCTCTTCCGGCGCCATCGCGCGAGGGTTCTCTACTGTGGTAAATATCACTGTATCCGTAAATCCGGAAAGCTCCGAAAGTGTCGGCAAAACCTCTTTATCTTTCATCATGGCGACCACACAGACGGTTTTTTTACCTTTCGAAAACTCCTTTGCTGCGCGCACAAACGCCCGCATTCCGTCGGGGTTATGCGCACCGTCAATCACGACGAGTGGACTTTCGCTGATTTTCTCCATTCGCCCACTCCATCGGGTTTCATAGAGTCCCTGTTTCACCGCATCCTCAGAAATTGCAAAGCCTTGCTTTTTCAATTCCTCTAACACACAAAGCGCAAGATGTGCATTCTCCAGCTGATACGCTCCGCAAAGAGAAGTTCGGTAATGCGTTCCTTTCCACGAAAATTGATTTCCGTCTCCGCTTGTTTTACAATCGGAAAGTTCTTCTTTTTCGCACAAAATCAGGCGGTTATTCCTTTCTTCCGATTCCTTTTGGATGACCGCAAGTGCCTCCGTATTTTGGGAACTTAAAGTTACTGTCACACCGCCCTCTTTGATAATTCCGCATTTTTCAAAGGCGATTTTCCCTATGGTGTCGCCCAGATACTGCGTATGGTCAAGACCGAGCTTGGTAATAACGGAAACTAAGGGCGTGTTGATAATGTTGGTCGCATCAAAGCGGCCGCCTAAGCCGACCTCAAGCACGACGATATCACACTGCATTTCGGCAAAGTAATAAAATGCCGCCGCGGTAATCATATCAAATTCCGTAGGATAACCCGTACCCTCGTCTTTCATCTGCTCCGCTGCTGCGCGTACCTTTTCCATTACAAACAAAAGTGCATCATCGGATATATTTTCTCCATTCACCCGCATCCGCTCGTTAAACTCATAAATAAACGGCGAGGTATAAAGACCGACGGTATAGCCGGCACGCATTAAGACATTTGAAAGATATGCCGCCGTTGAGCCTTTGCCGTTGGTGCCTGCAATATGTACAAATGAAAGCTGCGTCTGGGGATTTCCCAAAAGCTCGGAAAGACGCGCCGGCTTTATAAGCCCCGCCTTTTCCCCAAATCGTTTCGCACCGCCCAAAAGCGCCTGTACCTTTTCGTATTCCATGGTCTGCTCTCCTTATCCGTGTTTAGTCTTTATAATTTATTGGAAAATAATTGACTATGATAGAAATATATGGTATACTTTTTTCACCACACAAATCAAATAAGGCGTATTGCAAGAGAATGTTTTTTGTTTCGCAAATAAATGCATTCTCTATTTGTGCATTCCTTGTGATATGCCAAATGATTTGTGTGGTAGCAAACGGGAGTAATGCATTTTTTGGTGCATCAACTTTTGTTGGTGCACTTTTTTTATTTGTTCCCTCGGTTTCAAAGGCTACCACACGCTCAAAGAAATCCGCTTGCAAGGCGGATTTCTTCGTTTTATAAAATAAATTTCCGTATCAATAATTATATGACGCTTTCCTTTTCTCTGTCAAGTTCTGTTGTATATTTCCTTTACTTTCTTTATAAAATAGAGTATAATAAAGTACAAATTGAACATCTCGAAGAAAGAGAGTGAACTCCATTGACAGAAAACATCCGACAGTTTCACGACGAAATCAAAAATAAACGCATTACGGTCATCGGCATCGGCATCAGCAACCGACCGCTGATTCGTTATTTAGTGGAGCACGGTGCCATTGTCACCGCCTGCGACAAAAAAACGCGCGAGGCGCTGGGAGATATTGCTGATGAACTCACCTCGCTCGGTGTTACACTCTGTCTCGGCGAGGATTATCTTGCGCATTTAGACGCTGACATCATTTTCAAAACGCCCGGAATGCGTTTTGACCATCCGGCACTTTTAGATGCCAAAGCACGTGGCGCAAAAATTACTTCGGAGATGGAAGTATTTTTTGATATCTGTCCGACCAAAATCATTGCGGTTACCGGCAGTGACGGAAAAACGACAACGACCACTCTGATTCATCGTCTGCTGGCCGAAGAGGGCTATCAATGCCACTTGGGCGGCAATATCGGAACACCGCTTCTGACAAAAGCTTGTGAAATGAACCCGTCGGATTTTACTGTTTTAGAGCTTTCGAGTTTTCAGCTTCATACCATGAAAAAAAGTCCAGATGTGGCTGTGATTACAAACATTACCCCGAACCATCTGGATATGCATAAGGATTATCAGGAATACATTGACGCCAAGAAAAATATTATGCTGTATCAAAACAGCGAAAATACGCTGGTTTTAAACCTTGACAATGAGGTGACGGCTCGCCTTACCTCCGAGGCAAAAGGAAAACTCCTCACCTTCTCCCGAAAAGGATCAGCTGATATTTGTCTTGACGGCGGCATCATCACGGCAAACGGTGCAAAAATCCTGGACTGCGCCGACATTAAAATCCCCGGTATGCATAATGTAGAGAACTACATGGCTGCCATTGCGGCGACGCTACCCTGGGTAAGTAAAGATACCATCCAAAAGGTTGCGAAGGAATTCGGCGGCGTGCCGCACCGGATTGAACTTGTGAAAACGGTAGATGGTGTACGCTACTACAACAGCTCGATTGATTCTTCCCCAAACCGCACCATCAACACGCTCAAGGTCTTTTCCGAACCCGTGGTTTTGATTGCCGGCGGCAAGGATAAAGGAATCCCTTATGACGATATCGGCCCCATCATTTTGGAAAAATGCAAGGCACTCATTCTCATCGGCGCAACCTCGGATGCGATTGAGGCGGCAGTCAAACAGGCGGCACTCAACGAAATCGGCAGAAAAATACTACCGATTTATCGGGAAACAGACTATCCCTCTGCCGTAAAACGCGCACAATCTTGCGCTAGGCACGGGGATGTTGTCCTACTGTCCAATGCAAGCACAAGCTTTGATATGTTTGCAAACTTTGAACAGCGGGGTAATTTATTTAAGGAACTGGTGGAAAAACTATGAAGAAAGAATTGTTAGATTTATCTGCCTTGGGCGGTATCTCCGGCTTTGAAAGTGCGGTCGGTCCTAAGGTGCGCGCGCTTTTGGAGCTATTTTGCGATTCGGTCACCGAGGACCGGTTCGGAAACCTCATCGGTATTCGTCCCTGTGGCAAAAAAAACGCAAAAAAAGTGATGATTGAGGCGCACATCGACGGTATTGGTCTGATGGTAAAGGATATTGATGAACGTGGCTTTATCACCTTTACAAATATCGGCGGCGTGGACACGCGTATTCTCCCGGCTCAAGAAGTCATTGTTTGCGGCAAAAAGGAGCTTTTTGGCGTTATCGGCGCAAAACCGCCGCACCTTTTGTCCCCCGATGAGGCGGACAAGCCTGCAAAAATGTCTGATATGGCGATTGATGTAGGTCTTTCCGCAGAAGAAGTCAGAAAACTCGTAACGCCGGGAGATATGATTACCTTTGCCGGCGGCGCAAAAGAGCTTGGCAAAAAAGTGATTTCCGGAAAATATTTAGACGACCGCGCGGGGCTCGTGTCTCTCCTCCTCTGTCTGAAAGAACTGGAAAAGAAAACTCTTGATTTTGATGTTGTCGTTTTGGCGGCGGCGCAAGAGGAGGTCGGATGCCGCGGCGCACGCGTCGGCGCAGAGCACATTGCGCCCGATGTCGCACTCGTGGTAGATGTCTGCCACGGAAACACAGAAGACGGTGGCACAGACAGCATCTTTAAGCTCGGCGAGGGTACGGTTTTGAGTCTCGGCCCGAACATCCATCCGTATCTATCTTTTCTTGCGCAAGACGTTGCAGATAAGCAGAAAATTAAATACAAGCTTGATGTGGACGGCGGAGATACGGGAACGGATGCATGGGAAATCCAGGTGGCAGCAGAGGGAATTCCGACGATGCTTTTATCGATTCCTCTGCGTTATATGCACACCACGGTCGAAACGCTTAGCTATGACGATGTTGTGGCAACGGGCAAGCTGCTCGCGGCAGTAATAGAAAATCTTGATTTGGAGGTGCTCTCTTGTTACTATCAGATTTAACTTCCCTTTCCGGCATCTCCGGGAACGAGAGCGCCGTACGGGAATACATTTATGAGAATATCAAGGATAAGTGCGATGAAATCCGCTTTGATTCGATGGGAAATATGATTGCGCTTTTGCGCGGCAAAAAAGCGAATGGCAAAAAAATAATGCTTTCCGCACACATGGATGAAATCGGTATGATTGTCAGCAAAATTACCGATAATGGTTTTATTAAGTTCAAGACCGTCGGCGGCATTGACCCGCGTATTATGGTCTCAAAGCCGGTCCTCATCGGAAAGGATTCCATTCCCGGTGTCATTGGCTATAAGGCGGTGCACCTGCAGGAAAAATCTGAGCGCGAGACAGTAGCAAAAGCAAAACAGCTATATATTGACATCGGCGCAAAAGATAAAAAGGATGCTGAGAAAAAAGTGAGCCTCGGCGATGCGATTGTTTTTGATTCTTCCTATCGAGAGTTTGGCGACGGGCTTATAAAGGCAAAAGCGCTCGACGACCGCGCCGGTTGTGCTATTTTAATGGGGCTTTGCGGTAAGCGCTTTGATTTTGATTTATACCTCGCTTTTACTGTGCAGGAGGAGGTCGGTCTGCGCGGGGCAAGCGTGGCGGCAAAACAAATCGAGCCTGACCTGGCACTTGTGATAGAATGTACGACCTGCTCCGATGTCCACGGAAGCAAACCGGCTGACTATGTCACAACGCTCGGCGAGGGTGTGGCTCTTTCCATTATCGACCGCTCTACCTATTATAACAAAGAATTAACGGAGTTCATCTATAAACTTGCGCAAGATAACAATATCCCCGTACAGTACAAGAAAGCTGCGGCAGGCGGAAATGATGCCGGCGCCATCCATCTTGCCTGTGGCGGAATAAAGACAGCGGCGCTTTCGATTCCGGCAAGATATATCCACTCCCCCGCCTCTGTCATCAGTAAAAAGGACTATCAGGCATGCGAGGAATTAACACATCTTTTCTTACAGGAGGCTAGACAATGCTTAAACTTTTAGAAAAACTGACGCAGATACCGGCGCCCTCCGGAAGTGAGGAGCGAATCCATAATGCCATCCGAGAAGAGATTGCACCTTTCGTGGATGAAATCAGCGTGGATGCGCTTGGAAATCTGATTGCACATAAAAAAGGAAACGGCGCGCGCGTGATGTTCGCTGCGCACACCGATGAAATCGGTCTGATTGTCACCTTTATCACGGACAAGGGACTCTTAAAGGTATCAAACCTCGGCGGTGTTTCGGCAATTAATGCCCTTTATCAAAGGGTTTGCTTTGCCAATGGCACCGAGGGCGTGGTCTCCCTGGATAACACAAACCTCGAGGATGGAAAAACGCCCCGGCTTTCTGACCTTTATGTTGACATCGGTGCAAGCACGCAAGAAGAAGCGGAGAAAAAGGTTTGCATCGGTGATACCGCCGCATTCAGTGGAAAGTTCAGCACGCAGGGAAATATGGCTGTTTCGAAGGCTTTGGATGACCGCGCGGGTTGTGTGGTTTTAATTGAAACCATCAAGCAAATAAAATCCCATACCAACGATTTGTATTTTGTATTTACTGCAAGCGAAGAACTGGGGCTTCGCGGTGCAAAGGCCGCGGCATTTACCGTAAATCCTGATTATGCCGTGGCGATTGATGTAACGCGCACAGGCGATGTGCCGGGCAAGCTCGAAATGGCAGTTCGGCTAGGCGGCGGTGCGGCAATCAAAATCAAGGACAGCTCCTTTATGGCACATCCCTATATCAAACAGCGGATGACCGAAATCTGCGAGGAAAAGGGCATTCCGCATCAGTTTGAGGTTTTAGAACAAGGCGGCACGGATTCCGGTGCAATTCACTTATCCGGTGGCGGTGTCCCGTCGGGATGCATTTCCATCCCCACACGCTATATTCACTCCCCCGCGGAAATGATTGATATTCGCGATTTAGAGGCGGCAATCCGTCTGGCAGTTTCTTTGATAGAAAAAGGTCTTTAACAAAAACACCGAGGCTCTCCTCGGTGTTTTTTTGTTCAAGATTCGTTTACAGATTATTCTTCCATTGTTCATGAAAAACGGTAGAATTGTTCATATTTTCTCTGTATAATAAAAATTACAGAAAGCAAGCAAAGGCTTTCTACATAAACAGCCAACCCCATACAACTTTTTCATATAACCTTCTTTCTTAAAAAGCTGACGCTCCTAGCGTCGGCTTTTTACTTTTTTTGATAGAATCCCTTGACAAGCGCTGTTTTTGATAGTATAATTGAAAAGTACGAAATGAAGATGCTACTGTGGCTCAGCAGGTAGAGCAGCTCACTCGTAATGAGCAGGTCGTCCGTTCGAATCGGATCAGTAGCTCCACGCCCCGTCTGAACCCTCAGGCGGGGTTTTTATTATTACATAATAAAGGGGTTATATAATGAAAAAATTACTTGTACTTTTGATGGCTTTTGCTCTTTTGCTTTGTGCTTGTGCCTCCGGTGGTGGTGAACCGACAAAGCCGGAAGAAATTTCTGTTGGAAATCAAACTTTATCTTATAAGGACTCTGCGGAAAAGTTCGTGAATTGCGGTTTTAAGCGTTTTGCTTCTTATCAAGAACTTGCGGAAAGCACACCTGAACCCGATAAGGCAATTCTCGCAAATGAAGACGGCGACGTCCGTGCTATTTTCTTTACAGATAAACAACTGACAAGCTATCAGGGAATTTCCGTTGGAGATAATTTCCAGAAAGTCAGAGATTCTTTTGAAAATGTGAATGAAACTGAAAACCAACTTCACGTTTTATTCAATGTAAAAACAGGAGAGTCTTTTGACCCAAAAACTACATCAATTTCTGAAAACGATTGGCTAGTTATCCAATACAACTCGATAAATGCTGACGGAACAATCAGTGGTATCTCCATTTATGATTTCATCTTTTCTCAGCATCGGCAATAAACGCTATTATTCTTATCTCAGGAGGTTTTATGATGAAAAAATTACTTGTACTTTTGATGGCTTTTGCTCTTTTGCTTTGTGCTTGTGCCTCCGGTGGTGGTGAACCGACAAAACCGGAAGAAATTTCAGTTGGAAATCAGGTTTTATCTTATGAGGATTCATCCGAGGAGTTTGAACGCTGCGGCTTTGCGTCCGGAAAAAAGATGTTTGATATCGGCGCCGAAGGTAATGGTGTTTTAGTGGGTGACGACGGCAATGTCCGCTACATCCGGACGGAGGATAGCTCTGTTTTGACCTACAAAGGAATTAAAGTCGGCGACAGTATCGAAAAGGTGAAAGAATCCTTTGAAGTTGTTACCGGTCTTGGAACTCCTATGGTCACTGTTATCTTGGATAGCGAAACAGGAAAAGCTCTAGACACACTGAAAATTCCTATGAGCCAAGCAAAGGACGATTGGATTTATATCACTTACTATTTGGATGAGCCGGACGGAACCATCGAAAAAATTACCATTTTTGATAGGCAACTGGCAATGTACGGCAAATAAAAAGCACACGAAAAAGACCACTTGAGTACACCCTCAAGCGGTCTTTTTTAATTTTATTTAAATGTCACAACCGTAACGCCCGTCTCACCCTCGCCATAGCGACCGAGGCGATATTCTGCGACCTGCGGATGGCGTTTTAGGTATTCGCCGATACCGGAGCGCAAAACGCCCGTGCCCTTGCCATGGATGATGGTAACGGTATGGAGTGAGGACATAATTGCCTCATCAAGATACTTTCCTACAGCATCTATCGCCTCTTCGAGCATCATGCCGCGCACATCCACCTCGGTTTTTGAGGTTTTGGGATGCGCAGAAGTGACCTTATGCGTACTCTTTGGCACTGATTTTTCTTTCGGTGTCTCTTTTGCTGCCGCAAGGTCTAAAAGCGGTACTTTCATTTTCATAATGCCTGCCTGCACCTGTACCTTGCCTGACTTATCCGGCGCAGTCAGCACCACAGCCTCCTGTGAGATAGAGCGAATAATGACCGCATCTCCCGGCTTTACATTTTTGAGTGGCTTTTTACTGATAATCTTTGTTTCTTCGGCACCGGATTTTAATTTTTCCGTTTTTTGGCGCAGTTTTTCTCTCGCTTTTTCTGCCTGTGCCATTGCCTCCTGCATCGGCGCACTGGCACGGATGGTGCGGATTTCACGCATAATCTTCTGTGAATCCTCTTTCGCCGTTTCCATCATCCGGAGCGCCTCGGTACGCGCCTCGGAAAGAATACCGCTGCGCTTTTCCTCCGCTTCTTCAATCTCTCGTCTTGCCTTATCCTTTAAACTCTGTGCCTCACGAGCCATACGCTCAGCACGCTCACGCTCTTTTTCGGCTCTTCTTCGACTGGTTTCAAGCCCTGAAATCACATCCTCAAGCTTTACATTCTCATCGCTGACTAAGTCTTTCGCGCGCCCAATAATGGTATCCGAAAGCCCCAGGCGCTTGGAAATCGCAAAGGCATTACTTTTCCCCGGAACACCAATGAGCAGCTTATAAGTCGGCGACAGCGTTTTTAGGTCAAACTCGCAGGACGCATTTTCCACGCCGTCCGTCGAAAGTGCATAGAGCTTCAGCTCGCTGTAATGCGTCGTCGCCGCCGCTTTTGCACCACAAGCACGGATATGCTCTAAAATCGCAATCGCAAGCGCCGCACCCTCGGTCGGGTCGGTTCCTGCACCAAGCTCATCAGTCAGCACCAAACTCTTATCGGTCACTCGATTTAAGATACCCACTAAATTCACCATATGCGACGAAAAGGTGGAAAGACTTTGCTCAATGCTCTGTTCATCACCGATGTCTGCAAACACCTCGTCAAACACGGCAATTTTCGTTTCGTCACCTGCGCTGATATGAAGACCCGAAAGTGCCATCAAGGTAAACAGACCGAGCGTCTTTAAGGACACCGTTTTACCGCCCGTATTAGGGCCGGTGATAACTAAGGTGTCAAATTCATCGCCCAGCCAGATATCAATCGGTTGGACGGTTTTGGGATCTAAGAGCGGGTGTCTTCCCTTCTTAATGTCAATCACACCCTCATCGTTTAGGTGCGGTGCATTGGCATTTTGAGCAATCGAAAGACGCGCCTTACAAAAGATAAAATCAAGCTCATAAATAGTTTCGGCATTTGCTTTTAATATTTCGCCATATTCACTCACATAGGCCGTCAGTTCCGCTAAAATACGGTCCATTTCCTCTTTCTCTCTGCCGGCAAGCTCTGCCATCTCATTCGAAAGTGAAACCACCGCCATCGGCTCGATAAACAGCGTTGCACCCGTCGCAGAGGAATCGTGAACAATACCCTTGATGTCTGCTTTATGCTCCGATTTGACCGGCACGCAAAAACGGTCGCCTCGCATCGTAATAATCGGCTCCTGCAACGCTTTCTGGTAAGTCGATGAGCTGATGATTCCGTTTAAGGTATCACGGATTTTGCCCTCGAGATTTTTCATCGAGCGACGGATACGGGAAAGCTCTACAGATGCAGAATCCGCCATTTCATCCTCGCTGATGATTGCCTCGTCGATACGCGTGCAGACCGGGGTCAAAGGCTCGAGCGCCGCGCCAAGCGAATACAGTGTACCCTCTGTAAGGCTCTTGTCGTCCTGAAGATATCCCTTGACTCTGCGTACGGTTTTTAAAAGTCGGCTGATGCCCAAAAGCTCCTTTTGGTTCATCACGCCGCCACGCTCCGCCCGCAAAAGAGCCGGCATAATATCAAAAATCCGCATCCCCGGTGCGTTTCCGCGCCGCAAAGTGACGCCAACTGCCTCGGTGGTCTCAGAAAGCAGGGCTTCTGCCTCTAAAAGCGAGCTTTTCGGCTCTAATTCTAAAATCCGCTTGCGCACCCGTTCGTTTTCCGTCATCTCGGAAAGCAGGGCAAGGATTTTATCAAATTCCAGTGTCTTATATACTTTTCGGTTCATTATTTCACCACCTGATAAAAGGAATGGCCGTACAAAATGTACCGCCACCATCCTTTATTAAAGAAAAATACTGTCTTCTTCATCGTCCGTTTCTTCTGCCGCCTGCTGATACTCAGCATCAGAAAAATCAATCGGTTCGTCATCCGCTTCTTCTGCCGGAGCATTCTCCTCACGGAAGGAAATCGGGTCGTCGTCTTCTGCCTCGCCCGGCATCGCTCTTACCTCATCCGCAGGTCGGACTCTGAGTGTCGGCACATTGGGAAGTTCAATCGATTTTGCTTCTAAAAATACCATTGCCGCACCCGTCGGCGCTTCCCCATTTTCAATACGGCTCATCATCAGCTCAATAATATCGTCACTGACGGTGGTTAAAAAGCTGGTCGGGATGGTCAACGCGTGACGAAGGCGCGAAAGCGCATCCTCATGTTTGCCTAACTGGTATTCTACTACTGCGGTATCATAGTATGCCTCACGGAAGGTCGGCTTTTTCTCCATTAGCTTAATGGAAATTTCATACGCTTCGGTAAAGCGTCCGCATTTTGCGTGCGTTTGCAGCACATTATCCAAAATCACCGCATCGTCTGCGTTAAAATCATAGGCTTCCATATTAAAATCCTGTGCCTTTTGCATATTGCCCTGTACTAAATATGCAAAGCCAAGACTTCCGTAGACCGCTGTGGTCTTATAGTTCGGGAAGATTTCTTCCAGCTCCTCGACCGCCTCATAAACTCTGCCCTTTTTCAAAAGCACAAGCGCGTGTGTGGATTTTGCGCGGCTTCTCTCCTCCGGCTTTGAGCCGCGGAAGCCTAAAATCGCAGACAACACTTCCTCACATTTATCCGTTCTTCCCTCACGCAACAGATAGTATGCGTAAGTCATTTTCTCATTAAACTTCATGCCCATCTTATACGCGCGGTCAAGCCACTGCATTGCCTTTTCCCGCTCGCCTTTATTAAAGTTCTTCATTGCAAAGCCCATCGAAAATGCAACTCTGCGGCGAAAAACCAAATACGCAATAATCAAAAGGGCAAGTAAAATACCGCCCACCATATTACTCTGGCAGGTGGAGTACACCACAAAACCGCCCACAACTGCTATAATAACGTCCCACATATTGACCCCTCTTTTCCTTTACTGTATCACGCGATAAAGCTCAGATGCTCCGTCTTTTCCCACGTGTTCAACAACGTTTAATACTTCCATCTTCGTCAGCTTTTCACCGAACCGAAGCTCCAGCACATCGCCGACCTTCACATCGTAGGAGGCGCGTGCAACCTTGCCGTTGACTATAACACGCCCCTGGTCACACGCTTCGTTTGCAACCGTGCGGCGCTTGATAATTCTCGAAACTTTTAAATATTTATCCAGCCTCATGTTGTTCTCCTTTACCCCATTTCCTTACAAACTGATGTTTTACAGTATCGTATAAAAACTTTAAAAAAAGCACGCAAGCGATTTCCAGCACACATAAAATCAAGCTGTTTGCGGTAGTGGAAGTTACAAAGCGCAATTCTAATTTAATCTCAAAGATTTGAATGAAGAGCGAATGAAGTCCCAAGACCCAAAGCGTATATTTCCCAAGATATGAAAGTGCACGGGAAAAGGACAATAGCTTAGCGAGATAAATAATAGCAACGCATCCGCTAAGTGAGCAGATGTAAAACAAAAAGTAGTTTCCGAATACCATCGCATTGATATCGACATTCATGTTTGCATACGGCATCATTGTCTGGTTTAAGAAATTAAAACCGATGTTAATTCCCAACGTAAAAACAAAGCCAATCGCCGATGGAATGAGGAACAGTGCCTTGTGCACTTTTTCTTTGGAAAAGAATTGCCCCAAAGAAAAGAATACAATACCGGTCAGTGCCACATCCATTCCCCAGGGCAAGCGAACTGTCAAAACTGCCGGGATAAAATAACCTGCGAGTGAGGACAAAAGTACCCATAAGACCTTTGTCTTTTGGGTGTACCGGTCTAAAAAGTACCACAACACCTGCACGACAAAAATACAAGGCAAAAACCACAATGGCTGATTAAACATCAGCGCGCCACGGATTCCTTCTCCGTAAAACGCACCACCAATTAAGTGATTTACGCTTTCCGGCGTGATTGCCATATCCCGCACCCAATGGTACACAAAAAACGAAAGAATATTCATCACTACATACGGAATCAGGATACGCTTCGCCAGTTTTTTAATAAGTGTAAAAAGCGAAGGGAATTTCTCCGTCCGGAACGTATAACCGGACATCAGGAAAAAGATTGGCACATTCAGACCATAAAGCAGTTGAACGCCAAGGATGGGGAGCGGGTTATGCCCGAGCACCACCAAAAACATTGCGAGTCCCTTTGCGACATCAATCCAGCCAATTCGTTCTTTACTCATAGTTTTCTCCACGGCTTATCAAACGATAAATCCTACTTTTTTATACACCTTGGAAAGCACCTTGCGGGCAATATAGTTTGCCTGCTCTGCGCCGTTTTTATAAATTGATTCCACATACGCCTTGTCTTTGGCAAGCGCTTCATAGCGCTCTCGAATCGGAGCGAGGCTATCTGCAACCGTTTCGCCGACGGCAATCTTAAAGTCGCCATAGCCTTTGCCGGCAAACTCTGCTTCTGCCTCCGCTACTGTTTTTCCTGTCACGGCACAGTAAATATCCAAAAGATTGGAAATGCCCGGCTTATCGGGACTCTTTCTAACCTCGTTATCCGAATCGGTCACTGCGCGCTTAAACTTACGGATGGTGTCATCGCGGGTCTCTAACAGCTTAATAAAGCCGTTCGGGTTCGGGTCAGACTTGGACATCTTATTTTCCGGCGCCTGCAGGCTCATGACTCTTGCGCCCGTCTTCGGGATATATGCCTCCGGTACCGTCAGCACATCGCCGTAGTGGTAGTTAAATCGGTTTGCGATATCACGCGCAAGCTCCAAATGCTGGAGCTGGTCGTGTCCTACCGGCACCAAATCTGCCTTATACACCAAAATATCTGCCGCCATCAGTACAGGATAAGTAAACAGACCCGCGTTGATATCTTCTGCGTGCTTTTTCGACTTGTCCTTAAACTGCGTCATACGGGAAAGCTCGCCCATCTGCGTATTGCAGGACAATACCCACGCCATCTGTGCGTGTGCCGGTACATGCGACTGAATAAACAGAATCGCTTTTTCCGGGTCGATGCCGCAGGCAATATACTGCATTAAAAGCTCTAAACTGCGCTTCCTAAGTTCCGCTGGGGTCTGACGCACGGTAATTGCGTGCATATCCACGATGGAATAAATGCAGTTATATTCGTCCTGAAGCGCAACCCAGTTTTTAATTGCACCCAGATAGTTTCCTAATGTAATTTCTCCTGACGGCTGTACCGCAGAGAATATTGTCTTTTTTTCCTGATCCATTTTTCTCCTCCTCAGCCCAATTTTTCTGCCAAAAGCTCGCCTAAAATACGGATGCCTTCTTCAATCTTATCATCCGGCATCGTAGAAAAGTTCAGGCGCAGCGCACTCGTCGGCTGATTGATATCGGTCATAAATGCAACACCGGGCACAAACGCCACTTTCTTTTCAATCGCCTCGGACAGAAGCTTTTGTGTATCGATGCCCTCAGGCAAGGTCACCCAGATAAAGATGCCGCCCTCGGGGCGCGTCCAGCTTGCTGCTTTCGGGAAATATTTATCCATGCACGTAAGCATCCATTCGCCGCGATGCTTATACAGAAGACGGATTTTTTCAATCTGGGCATCTAAATCATAATGCTCTAAATAATAGCTTGCAATCATCTGCGAGAACACATTGGTATGTACATCCGTTGCCTGCTTTCCGACAACAATCTTTTCCATAATGCCCTTGTCAAACACCAAATATGCAAGGCGCAGACCCGGGGAAAAGACCTTGGAGAATGAGCCTGCATAGATGACGTGACCCGTGGTATCCATTGACTTAATTGTCGGGACTTCCTCACCGGAAAAACGAAGCTCGCCGTACGGATTATCCTCGTAAATAATGACATTATATTTGACTGCCAGTTCAAGCATTTTTTTGCGAACAGCTAAACTTGTCGTCTTGCCCGACGGATTCTGGAAGGTCGGGATGGTATAAATCAGCTTGATGTTCTTATTATTTTTGAGTGTCTCCTCGAGCATTTCCATATCCATACCATCATCGTTCATACGAACGCCGTAAAGCTTTGCTTTATATGTACGAAAAGTGTTTAGACAGCCGATAAAGCTCGGCTCCTCGCAGATAACGCCGTCGCCCTCATTTACCAGTGCTTTTGTGGTGAGGTCTGCGCCCTGCTGCGAGCCGCTGACAACAATCAGCTCATTTTTTGACATATCAATGCCGAACTTTTTCTCCATGCGGTTGGCGAGCTGCTCCCTAAGGCGCGGATAGCCCTCGGATAAGTTATACTGGAGTGCTACGGACGGCTGCTGTGTTAAAATCGCCATTGCCGCTTCCTTAATTTCCTCTGCCGGAAAGCTCTCCGGTGCAGGGTTTCCGCCGGCTAATGTGATGACTCCCGGCTGGGAGGCAACCTTAAATATTTCACGTACCGCCGAGGCCTTAACCTCAAGCATACGGTCTGCAATCAAGTTTGAAAAATCCATTATTTTCCCTCTTTCTTCGTTTATTGAATCATTTCTCTTGCACGAAATGTAATCCCCAAATCCTCCGCTATTTTGCGGCAAGCCTCGATATCCTCTTTCGAAATGACATCCACAACGGACATCACCACATTGGGAACATAAGCCTTGCATTTTTCTGCAAAGTCGAGCATTTCATCAAAGCCCTCTTCTGCATAGTCACAGTGGCAGAGCTTTTCATATTCCTCACGGTTTTTCGCATTTAGGCTGATGGAAATGGTATCCACCAGACCTGAAAGCTCACTCGTTACATCACGACCCATAATGCGATTGGCATGGCCGTTGGTGTTAATGCGTATTTTCGAACCGTATTGCTCCTTGATAAATTTTGCAACCTCAATCAAATCATCAAAGCGCATCGTCGGCTCGCCGTAACCACAGAACACAACCTCGCGATATCTGGACGGGTCAAAACGACGGATATCTTCTTTGATTTCCGAAACCGTCGGTTCACGGTCAAGCCACAAATCGAGGCCATCCGCAATCCCCCCATCCGTATCGCGCACGCAAAACTCACAGCGGTTCGTGCATCGGTTGGTGAGGTTTAAGTAAAGCTCATCCCCTAAAACATAACAAATGGTCACCTGTATCACTCCGTAAATTCTAAATTATTCGCTGATTCTGAAAAATCGTTTTCCGTTTTCTTTCGTTATTTTTGCAAGCTCTTCCAACGAAATCCCCTTGATTCTTGCAATCTCCTCCGCAACAAAACGAACACGGGAGGAGTCATTTCGCTTTCCTCTGTGCGGCTCGGGCGAAAGATAGGGGCAGTCCGTTTCCACCATCAAATGGTCTAACGGAACCGCAAGCGCCGCATCTTTGGTTTTTGCCGCATTCTTAAAAGTTACGGGGCCGGCAAAGGAAATCATCATCCCCAACCCTACGACCTCGCGCACCATTTCGGCGGAGCCTGAATAGCAATGCATCACGCCATTATAATAACCGCTTTCTTTTATGATTTCCAAAACATCGGCATGTGCGTCGCGGTCATGCACGATGTAAGGAAGTGAAAGCTCTTTCGCCAATAAAAGCTGACGGCGAAACCACGTTTTCTGCACCTCTTTTTCTGCACCCATATTATGATAATCAAGGCCGATTTCACCAATGGCGACGACCTTATCCTCTTTGGTATAAGCTGCAAGCGTTTCCATATCTGCTTCGGTCAGTGCACCTGTCTCATCGGGATGCACACCGACAGCTGCATAAATAAAATCATATTTTTTTGAAAGCGCGACCGAAGCGGCAGACGACTCCATATCGGCACCGATATTGACGACTAAGGAAACGCCTGCGTCCTTTAGCCCTGCAATGACACTTTCTCTATCCTCATCAAAACGCGCATCATCTAAATGTGCGTGCGTATCAAATAACAACCGTGACACCTCTTTATCCTTTTTGATAACCCTCGTCTTCGGGCAGATTTTCGCCCTGCGACGCTGCAACTGCCAGACGGTCACAACGCTCGTTTTCTGCGTGGCCATTGTGTCCCTTAACCCAGTGAAACTCTACGTTGTGCTCATCTAAGAGCACCAAGAGCCGCTCCCATAAATCTACATTTAAGGCAGGGTCTTTCGGTGTTCTCATCCAGCCCTTTAATTCCCACTTGTACACCCAACCCTCATTGATGGCATCCACCACATATTTGCTGTCGGAATACACGGAAACATTACAAGGCTCAAGCAGTGCCTCAAGACCTACAATCACGGACAGAATCTCCATCCGGTTGTTAGTCGTTAAGCGAAAACCACCGGAAAACTCCTTGGTCTTTCCTTTATAACGCAAAATGGTACCATAGCCGCCGCTTCCCGGATTTCCGCTGCAAGCACCATCGGTAAAAAGCTCTACTGTCTTCAGGCTCGGGTCAAACATAATGAAGCCTCTCCTCTATCAGTTTTATCAAAGTCTTAATTACTTCTTCCATCGGAAGCTCGGATACAAATGCCGCCGCGTTTTTATGTCCGCCGCCGCCAAAATGAGTCGCAAGCTCCGACAAATCGATCAGTTCCCTGCCGCGCAAGCTGTATTTATATCCCTTTTCCACGTGGTCCTTTACCAAAACGGCAACCAACACGCCATCCAGCCCCATAGGCATATTTGGAAGTTCTTCAACATCCTCATGCACGATGCCGTATTCTTCCAAAAAGGCATCAAAGGCGCAAAGAACGGCAAGCTTTCCATCCGCATAACGCTCGACCCGCTCCGCTGCTGCTCCCATAAAACGCAATTTTTCAAGCTTTACGGTATCATATAAATGTCTCGTGATGGCACGGGCATCCATTCCCTGACGAATCAGATCCGCTGCCACCAAAAACGTATGTTCCGTCACATTGGAATACTTAAAATGACCCGTGTCAGTCGAAAGTCCGGTATAGATACCAATCTTTACTGCCATCGGGAATTCCTCTCCCAGCATTTCTTTGGCAAGACCGTAAATCAGCTCGGCAGTTGCCGCTGCCTCGGGTCTGCAGTAGTAAACATCGCCAAACGGGTGATTGGAAAGATGGTGGTCGATGCAAAGCTTGGTTTTTGCGCTCATATAAAACGACGCAAGCTTTCCCAGTCTTCCCTCTGCGCCGCAATCAACTGCAAGCGCCGTATCGGCGTCAGGCTCTTTATCCTCTTCCCATACCGAATAGCCACTGTTTAAGTATTCATACTTCTCCGGCAAAGGCTGTTCTAACCACACGGTTGCCGGGATTCCCAAAGCCTCTAAAACTGCTTTGGACGCAAAAGCAGAACCCAGAGCGTCTCCGTCCGGGTTAATGTGCGTATAAATCGCAACATGCTTTGCGTCCAATAATTTTTCTTTGATCTGTTTTAACTCACTCATTCCGCATCGTCCCTTCCGGAGATTTTTGCACGGTTTAAGAGCTCATTAATATGTGCGCCGTGTGCAATGGAATGGTCAAGCTCAAACTGAATCTGCGGCGTAATGCGAAGATTTAAGCGATGGCCGACCTCGCGTCTGACGTACCCTGCCGCCTGACGAAGACCCTTAATTGCCTCACTCTGCACATTCTCATCGCCCAACACACTGACATAAATTTTAGCAAAGCGCAAATCCTGTGTCACCTCTGCTGCAACAACGCTGGTCATTAGAGGAATCCGCGGGTCTTTTAATTCTCTTAAAATAGAACCCATTTCCCGTTTCATTTCCTCATTGATTCGATTCATTCGGTTTGCTGCCAAGTGCTGACCCTCCTTTGCAAAAAGCACTTACCTTTTCTTATTTTCTCTCCACTTCTACCATACGGAAGCATTCAATGACATCGCCTTCTTTGATGTCGTTGAAGTTTTCGATATTCAAACCGCACTCGTAGCCGGAATTGACTTCTTTTGCGTCATCCTTAAATCTCTTTAAGGATGCAAGTGCGCCCTCGTAAACAATGATGCCGTCACGGACGACTCTGACCTGAGAGTTTCTGTGAATCGTTCCGTCTGTTACATAACAGCCGGCAATCGTACCCACGCTCGAAACCTTGAAGGTCTGACGGATTTCTGCATGGCCGGTCACTTCTTCTTTGAAGGTCGGCTCAAGCATACCCTTCATTGCCGCTTCGATTTCCTCAATCGCATTATAAATAACGCGATACAAGCGAATATCAACACCCTGACTCTCTGCAGATGCGGCAGCACCGGCATCGGGTCTTACATTAAAGCCGACAATGATTGCACCGGAAGCAGATGCAAGCATAACATCCGATTCTCTGATGGCACCAACCGCGCCGTGGATGACTTTAACTCTGACCTCGTCATTGGACAGTTTTTCAAGCGACTGACGCACAGCCTCAACAGAGCCCTGAACATCGGCTTTTACGATGATATCGAGTTCTTTCATCTCACCCTCTTTGATTCGGTCGAACAAATCGTCCAGGGTAACTGCAGCATGGGCATTGATACGCTCATCCTTAATCTGCTGTTTTCTCTTTTCAATGACGTTTTTCGCCATTCTCTCGTCCTCAACGACATAGAACAAATCGCCGCCGTCGGGAACTTCGTTAAGACCTAAAATCTCAACCGGAACGGACGGGCCTGCCTTTTTGATGCGCTTACCCTTGTCATCAAGCATCGCACGGATATGACCCATTGCCGTACCCGCTACGATGGTATCGCCGACACGAAGCGTTCCGTTTTGAACCAGAACGGTCGCAACCGGACCGCGACCCTTATCAAGCTTGGACTCGATAACCGTACCCTTTGCCTTACGGTTCGGGTTTGCCTTGAGTTCGCGCATTTCAGCAACCAATAAAACCATTTCTAAAAGCCCTTCAATATTGATTCTCTGCTTTGCAGAAACCTCAACACAGATAGTGTCGCCGCCCCAATCCTCCGGAATGAGGTCGTACTCAGTTAGCTCCTGCTTGATTTTATCCGGGTTTGCTGCTTCTTTATCAATTTTGTTAATTGCAACAATAATATTTAAGTTTGCGGCTTTTGCGTGGTTGATTGCCTCAATCGTCTGCGGCATAATACCGTCATCTGCTGCAACAACCAAAATTGCGATATCCGTTACCTGTGCACCACGCGCACGCATTGCGGTAAACGCTTCGTGACCCGGGGTATCCAAAAATGTAATCTTTTTATCATGGATACGGACTCTGTGTGCACCGATATGCTGCGTGATGCCGCCTGCCTCTGTATCGGTTACGTTGGTCGAACGGATGGCGTCCAAAAGCGAGGTCTTACCGTGGTCAACGTGACCCATAACAACAACGACAGGGGAACGGGGCTCTAATGAGCTTTCATCATCTTCAAAGTCGTCAAACAAGATATCTTCATCCGTTAAGATGATTTCTTTTTCTACAATCGCGCCCAAATCCTCTGCAATTAAGGACGCAACATCAAAATCAATCGTCTGGCTGATTGCCGCCATAATACCCAGCGTCATCAGCTTTTTAATGACCTCTGTTGCCGGAACCTCCAAGCGCTCTGCCAGCTCGCCAACAGAAATCTCATCGGGAATCAGGACGGTTTTCTTTTCCTTCTTCACCTTTTGTTCCTTGACAGGAACGTTTTTATCCATTTTGGCGTTATCTTTTAAGCGACCGCTGCCTTTTTTCAGTTTCTGCTTCTTGACGGAATCGTCCACTGCATTGGTCGGCATGAGCTCTTCAATCTTCTCATCCTCGATTTTATTCAGGTCAACTACGCTCTGACGCGTGTCAACATGGCGGACATTACGCTCAAACTGCTCGGTGGAAGCTTCTCCATCTTCTCCACCGACATGCTCCAGCGTTTTCATTTTCGGACGTTCTGCCTTCGGCGGCGTACGCTTCGGTTTTTCTTTCTTGGGTTGAGGCGCAGTTTTAGAAGGACCTGCCTTTTTGACTTCCTCTTTCGGCACTTCCTCTTTCTTTTCAGGCTCTTTCTTCTTCTCTTCTTTTGCCTTCGGCTCTTCCGGCTTTTCTGCTTCTTTTTCTGCCTTTTCCGACTGTGCTTTTGCCTTTTTCACCGGCATATCCACCTTCTGCCCCTGTGCAAACAGCGGAATTGCAAGCACCTTGTCAAAACGCTGTGTGAGGGATTCAAAAATAATATCCAGCTCCTCCTGCTCCAGCGTACTCATATGATTTTTAATTGGGAAACCAAACCCATCGAGCAATGCAATCAATTCCTTGGAATTGATATCAAGCTCCTTTGCAAGCTCGTGAACTCTCACTTTAGACATACAACTGCCACCTCCGAAAAATTAACCTGTCTCTATGTAATGCGTCGTCCGCTATTTTTAAGTTTCGCTTTTGCCTTGCGCAATCAGTTCTTTCGTGCGCCGTGCAAAGCCTTCATCTGTCATCGCAAGGACACTGCGATTATCTCCGCCGCCGGTCACCCGACCCAAAAGCTCTTTTGACTCTGTCAGAAAACAATCTACTTCATAGTATTTGCACATGGATATAAATTTATCCTTTGTATTCTCCGAGGCATCCTGCGCAATCAAAACTAGGCACGCACTCGCTTCCTTGATTGCTTTTTCCGCTAAAAATGCACCTTTTTGTACCTTGCCTGCGCGGTAAGCAATCCCGATAAAATGAAGTAACTTATTCACCGGCGTTCTCCAACTCCTCCCGGATACTTTCGTAAACCGTTTCCGGCACATTCTTTCGGAATGCACGATTTAGCTTCCGTCTTTCCATCGCGGTCTGTCTGCACGAGGGATTTGCGCAAATATATGCGCCTCTGCCCTCTGCTTTGCTCCCAAAATCTATGGAAATCACACCGTCTTTTTCTACGACGCGGAGCATTTCACTCTTGAGAAATTTCCTGCCGCAAGCGATACATTCCCGAATCGGTATATGTGCCATGTGCCTCACCCTTTAACCACCGCCGAAGAATTATACCTCCGGCTTGATATCAATCTTCCAGCCCGTCAGTTTTGCTGCCAGGCGCGCATTCTGACCTTCTTTACCAATGGCAAGAGAAAGCTGATGCGCCGGAACGATAACCTTTGCACTGTGTGATTCCTCGTCCACCTCAACGCTAACAACATCCGACGGAGAAAGTGCTGCAGAAATAAACTCTGCCGGGTCATCAGAATATTTTACGATATCAATCTTTTCGCCTGCCAGTTCATCACATACAAACTGTACGCGCGCACCCTTCGGTCCTACGCAGGAGCCAAGTGCATCTACATTGGCGTCCGAAGAGCAAACGGAAATCTTACTTCTGGAACCTGCCTCACGCGCGATGGTCTTAATTTCAACCACGCCGTCAGCAATTTCCGGAACTTCCTGCTCAAACAGACGGCGAACCAGACCCGGGTGGGAACGTGACAGAATAATCTGCGGTGCCTGTGCCATCATTTTAACCTCTGCCACATAAAATTTCATACGTGCACCGGGCAGATACTGCTCGGTCGGCAGCTGTTCATTTAAGGGTAGATACGCTTCCATATCACCGTAAACCTGAACGGTTACACAGCGTTTATCATATTTGGTAACCAGACCGGTAATCATCTGATTCTCGCGGTTGTGATATGCATCATAGAGGTTATCGCGCTCTGCTTCCTTGATTCTCTGCACAACGACCTGCTTTGCAGTCTGCGCTGCAATTCTACCAAAGTTTCTCGGCGTCACCTCGATATTTACGATGTCGCCAACCTCATAGCGTTTGTCAAGTGCCTGTGCCTCGGAAAGACCGATTTCCAAATTGGAATCGAGCACTTCTTCTGCAACTGTCTTCTGCTGGCAAACCTTAATATCGCCCGATTCACGGTCAATCGTAACCGCTACATTCTGCGCGTGACCATAGTTTTTCTTATACGCCGCAATCAGAGCCAGCTCAATTGTGTTCAGCAAATCTTCTTTTTTCATATTCTTCTGATGTGCCAGTTCTCCGAGCGCAGACATAAATTCCTGATTCATTTTCCTGTTCCCTCCAAATTATTATCAATTTGTTTTCATATTAAAATATCACAGCAAGGCGCACACTGACCGTTTTGGAAAGGTCTAGCGTGAGCTCCTGCCCGTTATAGTCTACCGTAATCGTTTTATCCTGATACGCTAAAAGCTGCGCCGTGATTTCCTTGCTCCCTGCAATAGGCGCATACAGCTTAATATCAACATCGTGCCCGATATAGCGTAAAAAATCGGACTCTTTTTTCAGCTGGCGGTCCATCCCGGCAGATGACACCTCCAACATATATGCCTGTTCGATGGGGTCAACGCGGTCAAGTTCATCCGAAAGCGCACGGCTGACCGCCTCACATTCGTCAATCCCGATGCCGCCCTCTTCTTTATCAATATACACACGAAGGAAATATTCGGGTCCCTCTTTTACAAACTCAATATCCCAAATCGAAAGCCCCATTCCATCTACAATCGGAAGCAAAAGTTCCTCTACAATCTGCTCCGTTTTCCGACCTGCCATTTGATCACCCACCTATTTTAGATTTCGCGATTTGTCTAAACAAAAGGATACGGCGAAAGCCGTATCCTTCAAGAGAAGACACTCTTTTGTACACAACAAACCCTAAAACAAAGGATTATCTGTGGTTTGCAAAACACTCGCTGCAGTAAACCGGTCTGTCGCCCTTCGGCTCAAACGGCACCTGGCACTCTTTGCCACATTCTGCACATACAGCGGTATGCATCTCTCTGTTAGCTCTTAAGCTAGCTTTTCTAGCGGCTCTGCAATCTTTGCAGCGAGTCGGTTCATTTTCAAAACCTTTTTCCGCATAGAATTCCTGTTCGCCGGCTGTGAATACGAATTCTGCTCCACAGTCCTTACAAACTAAAGTCTTGTCCTCGTACATCTTTTTTTCCCCTCACTTTGAAAATTAAAAAATAATTTATAGTGAAATGAAAGCAAGTAAGCTTTCCTTCGCTACACACCACAAACAACAAAACACAAACAAACCACAACAAGCTGCACTGCTACTCGCGTTCCCGCAAGTATTTTTCCAATTTACGTTTGATCCGCTGAAGCGCATTGTCTACGGACTTGGGTTCTTTCCCGATCCGTTCTGCAATTTTGCTGTAACTGAAACCGCACAGGTGATACGCCAAAACCTTGGATTCAAACGGACTGAGCACTTCGCCCATACAATCCCGCGCCGCACGCACATTTTCTTCATCAATGACGAGCTGTTCCGGATTGGAAAGGCTTTGCTTTTCCGACTGACAGTTCTCCAAGTATTCCGACCCTGCATCCGGTTTATTCAACGAAACGTAATTGCTTAAAGGAATGTGCTTCCGGCGTTGAGACGCCTTAACTGCCGTCATAATGTGGCGTGTGATGCACAACTCCGCAAAGGTCTT
Source organism: Clostridia bacterium (assembly GCA_017399695.1). GTDB lineage: Bacteria > Bacillota > Clostridia > UBA1381 > UBA9506 > RGIG1666. Next base: position 196,667 of record JAFQBK010000012.1, read on the forward strand.
AAACGTTACTCGCTTTTCGGGGTCGAAGCTTTGTATTGCTTTATAAAGCCCTACCATTCCCTCCTGCACAACATCATCGTGTTCTGCACCGACGAGGAAAAAAGATTTGGCTTTTATTTTGACGAAATTCTTATATCTGCGCACCAACTGCTCGCACGCATCAGAATCTCCCGCTCTTGCCGTAATGGCAAGTGTTTCATCAGAAAGAATCGGCGCTTCTTTCGCCTGCTGTTTTACTGCTGTTTCAGGACACACGCCATATCCTCCTATCAGACTTATCCAGTCTGTTTGTCTTCATTATATTCTAATGAAACAATAAAGTCAAGCAATTTTCGCACTTTTTTTCATATTTTTCGTTTTTTCACTTGGAAAATATTGCTCGAAAACCGCTTTTTCAGTTCAAATGTTCCAGTACGTTTTGAAAATAGGATGGCAGCGGAGCAGAAAACTCCATATACTCCCCTGTTTTCGGGTGCACAAAGCCTAAGGTGCGGGCATGCAGGAGCTGCCCGGATAGGTGAAACCGTTCTCTCAGCTTATCTTTGGCAAGTCCATATACGGGATCACCTGCGATATGGCATCCGCGGCTGTTTAGATGCACGCGAATCTGGTGCGTGCGTCCCGTCTCGAGTCGGCAGGATAAAAGCGTTGCGCCCGCAAATCTCTCCAAAACGGTGATATGCGTAACCGCATTACGCCCCTCGGGGTCAATCGCCATTTTTTTCCGGTCTTTTTTACTTCTTGCAATCGGGCGGTCAATCGTGAACGAATCCTCACGCACACCCTCGCAGACAAGGCAAACATACTCACGCGTAACGCTGTGTTCCTTGATTTGCTCGGCAAGTGAAAGGTGCGCCTCGTTATTTTTCGCGACCACCAAAAGTCCGCTGGTATCCTTATCAATACGGTGTACGATGCCCGGACGGATGACTCCGTTGATGGCAGAAAGACTGCCCCTCGCGTGAAACATCAGGGCGTTGACAAGAGTTCCTGATAGGTTTCCCGGCGCAGGATGTACTACCATCCCCTGCGGTTTATTGACGACTAAGACATCCGCATCCTCATAAACGATATCCAAAGGAATCTCTTCCGGTACGATTTCCAGTATTTCCGGCTCGGGCATTTCAATTTCTACCACATCGCCCTCGCGCAGCTTATAATTTTTAGAAACGGGGACATCCCCTATCCGGACACAACCGGATTCAATCAGCTTTTGCGCAGCGGAGCGTGTCACCTCAGCCGTTTCTGACACAAAAAGGTCGATGCGCCCGCCGCCTTGTTCACAGCGTACAATCATTTATTTTTCTCCTTTTTGTATTCCGAAAAAATCATATAAATTGCCAGCATACAAGCGCCGACTACCACAAAGCAATCTGCGACATTAAAAATAGCAAAATCAATCAGGCGGAAATCGATAAAATCAATTACATATCCACGAAAGATGCGGTCAACAAAATTACCCAGCGCTCCACCAGTCAATAGTAATAAAGAGCCATTGAGCCACTTGCTTGTCGGACGGTAGCGGACCATATAATAGCCCACGCCGAACAAAACAAGCACTGTAATCACTATGAAAAACCAAATCTGATTTTCCAAAATACCAAAGGCAGCACCTCTGTTTTCGCAGTAGGTGAAATGGAGCACGCCTTCTATCAAAGCTTGCGTATCTACTTTTGTAAGCGTTTCGAGCACCAACCACTTGGACAGTTGGTCCAGCAAAAGCAAACCGCCGACTCCCACAAAAAACAATCCCAACAACCGTGCTCCTCCTTTCATTCATAGACATTAAGACGGCAGTCGCGACGGATGTCGGACTGCCGGTTTGTTAATCCTTTACAATTGATGCAATAAATACAATCGGCTCCGTGCCGGTGTTCACAAGGCCGTGACCCGTGCCACTCGGGGTATAGGTATACATCCCCGGTTTAATTTCAATTTCCTTGCCGTTGTCATTATAAATTCCTTTGCCCGACAGGAAATAATAGCTTTCACTCTCTCCGCTATGCATATGATAATGAAGCGTTGTGTTCGGCTCAAGCGTTGCCACAGCATATAAACGCTGATTTGCCGGACGCTCTTCTTTCGGCATCATATGACACAGAAACAACTTGCCACCAAATGAATCCGGCTGTCTTGTTTCTACCTGCATTTCTTCCGGCATATAAATCATAAACCGTTCCTCACTTTACTGTAAATTATTGAATCTGCTCTGCGCAACGGGCACAAAGGGTTTCGTGACCTGAAACCGTGCCAACGGTCTTGCTTACCATCCAGCAACGTTCGCACTTTTCACCCTCGGCAGCCGTTGCCTTTACTTTAATTCCGCTGTCACCGCCAAAGCAGGTCTCATCTGCATCAGAAAGCGCCTTGATTTCAACATCGGAAACAATAAAGTAAGTCGCAAGATCTGCTTTCGTTGCTTCCAACAACTCTGCCTTTTTACCATCCGCATAAACGGTAACCTTTGCACCCAAGGAGTGGCCGATGACCTTATCGGTACGTGCAATTTCGAGCGCCTTGGAAACGTCTGCTTTAATTGCGATGACGTCTTCCCATTTTGCTTCGAGTGCTTCATCTAAATATGCAGCATCTACTCTCGGCATTTCATTGAAGATAACGCTCTTTGCATCACAGTCAGAGGTATGCGGCATAAACTGCCAGATTTCTTCTGCGGTATAGCAAAGAATCGGCGCAATCATACGGCAAAGTGCATCCAAAATCTGATACATTACTGTCTGTGCACTGCGGCGAAGCAGGCTGTCAGCCTTCTGGGTATAAAGTCTGTCTTTAATCACATCGAGGTAGAAGTTACTCATATCAACAACGCAGAAATTATGAATTGCGTGATATGCCGTATGGAATTCATACGCTCTGTAGCCTTCCGTTACTTTTTCAATCAGTTTAGAAAGGCGAAGCATTGCAAAACGGTCAATCTCCGGCATATCCTCTTTTTTCACCATATCGGTATCCGGGTTAAAGTCGTGGATATTACCCAAAATATATCTTGCGGTATTACGGATTTTTCTGTAAGCTTCGGACGTCTGCTTTAAGATTTCAGCAGAAATACGCATATCCGTCTTATAGTCCGCAGAAACAACCCAAAGTCTTAAGATATCTGCGCCGTACTGGCTGATGATATCCTGCGGGCTGACACCGTTGCCCTTGGATTTGGACATCTTGTCGCCCTCGGCGTCAACAATCATACCGTGCGTAATTACTTGCTTATAAGGAGCCGTGCCCTTGGTTGCAATCGCAGTAAGAAGCGACGACTGGAACCAACCGCGGTACTGGTCGTTACCCTCTAAATAAACATCTGCCGGGAAACGCAGACCTTCTTTGACTTCCAGTACTGCCGTATGAGAGGAACCGGAGTCAAACCATACGTCCATAATATCTTTTTCTTTGGTAAACTCCGTGCATCCGCACTCACACTTTGTTCCTGCCGGCAGGATGTCTTTCGCGTCGGTTTCATACCAAGCGCTTGAGCCTTTTTCACGGAACAAATCAGCGGTTGCCTTGATGGTTTCATCGTTAATCAGTTCTTTTCCGCAGTCCTTACAATAGAAAATCGGAATCGGCACACCCCAGGTTCTCTGACGGGAGATACACCAGTCGCTTCTATCGCTGACCATCGCGGAAATTCTGTCCTCGCCCCACTTCGGAAGCCAGTTGACTTCCTTAATCGCTGCCAAAGCATCCGCTTTGATGTCGTCTACCGATGCAAACCACTGCTCCGTTGCACGGAACACAATCGGCTCGTGGCATCTCCAGCAATGCGGATACTGGTGGATGATTTCATTTTCTGCATACAGTGCGCCAAGCTCTTTTAATTTTTCTAAAATCTTGGCGTTGGATTTTTCATAATAAAGACCGCTGAACTCACCGGCTAAATCATTGAGATAGCCCTTATCGTCCACCGGAACGATAATCGGAATGTCCTTATAGTTCTGACAAGCAATATAGTCTTCTACACCGTGACCCGGAGCGGTATGAACACAACCGGTACCGGCATCGAGCGTTACGTGGTCACCCACGATGACCAAAGACTCTCTGTCAATAAACGGATGCGCACATTTCATCAAATCAAGCGCGCGACCCTTAAACTCTGCAATCGTCTCATACTCTGTGAATCCGCCAACCTGCATTACGCCGTCAACTAATTCACTTGCAATCACAAACACGCCGTCAGCGGTTTTAACCAGACTATAATCATAGTCAGGATTCACTGCGATAGCAACATTACCCGGAAGCGTCCAGGTGGTCGTTGTCCAGATGACAAAATAGATATTATCCAGGCTTTCGCCGACATTTGCAAATACGCCGTTATCTTCCGTTACACGGAATTTCACATAAATGGAGTTGGTCTTATCCTCCTGATACTCAATCTCCGCCTCTGCCAGTGCAGTTTCACAGTCCGGACACCAGTAAATCGGCTTCAGACCTTTATAGATGAGACCTTTTTTCGCCATCTCACCGAAAATTTCAATCTGCTTTGCTTCAAATTCCGGCGCGAGCGTCAGGTAAGAATTATCCCAATCACCCAAAGAACCGATACGCTTAATCTGATTTTTCTGATTCTCAACATAACTGAGTGCAAAATCCTTACAAACCTCACGGAACTTGACCACACCGACCTCATTTCTGTTGATGCCGAGCTTTTTGATTGCCTGACGCTCAATCGGAAGTCCGTGGGTATCCCAGCCGTGAATATAGGGCGCCTTGAAGCCGTCCATGTTCTTAAAGCGGGTAATAATATCCTTTAAGGTTTTATTCAGTGCGTGACCCATATGCATATCGCCGTTGGCGTACGGAGGTCCGTCGTGCAGAATAAAGAGAGGTTTGCCCTCATTCTTCTCCATCAAAGTATGGTAAAGGTCCTCATCCTCCCACTTTTTCAAAATCTCCGGCTCACGCGTCGGCAGATTTGCACGCATTGGGAATTCTGTTTGCGGCAGGTTTAAGGTATTTGAGTAATCAACTGACATCTATGTTCTCTCCTTTAATTGGGTTCTTTATCATTATTACAGCTCATCGTCGCTGAACACATCATAGAATGTGCCTGCGCTCTGTGCGCCGCCCTCTCTTTTCTCAAAATTCAGGACAACTTCTTTTTCCTTGGAAAAGTCGGGCATGCCGGAAAACACGGGTTCTTCCTCTTCCACTGCTTCCTTTGGCTCTTCTTTCGGCATTTTCGCCGCCAGTTCCTTTTCACGCATCATCTCTTCCACGAACGGATTCACGGAAGATGCGCGGGTCGACTGTGCCACAGGAATTTTCTCCGACAGTGGAACGCGGTCTGCGCCCTCCTGCTTATACACCGGCGGTTTTTCCGGTATCTCCGGTATTACAACCGTTTCAGCCCCCGGAATATCCACCCACTCCGGTTCTTTCATTTCCGTTACTTTTGGAACCGGAATCGTGTCTGCAAATTTATCGTAAGTTTCCTCTGTCTTTGGAATCGGCGCGGTGTGTGCTACGCCGTCAACAACGACAGGGTCAACTTTGACGCGCTCAATGGTTTTAATTTCTACGCGCGGCATTTCATCCAAAAGCTTTAAGTTCGTTTCTAAAATCGAACGCATCCGCGCACGGTAATTATCCACTTCGCCCTGAAGTGCGATATAGGTGCTTTCAAGTTCGGCAATGGATTTGTCCGCATTTGCAATTGCCTCATTGGCACGGGTCTGTGCCTCTCTCTGAATATTCTCTGCTCTTTGGTATGCATTGCGCTTGATATCCTCTGCACTGCGCTGTGCGGCCAAAATCGCATTCTGCATGGTTTCCTCCATACCACGATAATTGCCGATGGTTTCCGTAAGCATTGCATTCTTTTCCTTTAAGGACGCATTTTCACGGTACAGCTTTTCATAATCATTGACAAGCAGTTGCAAAAATTCTTCCACCTCATCAATATCATACCCACGGAAGGCTTTTCCAAACTCTTTATTTTCAATATCAACCGGTGTTAGCATATCTTTGCCCCTTTCAAATATATTGTTCCACTACAATCCATATTCTGCCTTTTTTCGATTCGCCGCCCACGGTTTTGAGCTTCATTCTGCCAAATCCGCGCACGGATAAGATGTCTCCTTCGCAAACGATACGGGACGCACCATCCTCCACTGTCCAGTTCACCTGCACGAGTCCCGCATCAATCAGCGCCTGCACCTTGGCTCTCGCCTTGCCCGTCGCAAGCCCTAATACTGCGTCCAACCGAAGCGATGCCACCGTTCCGCTGATTTCTTTTGTTTCCTTTGGTACGACAAAAAGCGCATCGCTACTCACCAACTCTGCCGTGATGCCTACTCTGCCCACCCGCGAAAGATTCATACAGATAAAATCGCTGATGGAATCAAGGCAGAACAAAACAGCACCGGTCGGCTCCGGGTAGATATCTCCAACAAGGCTTCGTTCGATTCCCAAACCCAAAACCGAACCCAAAATGTCCCGATGCCCCAAAGGCTCGGGCGCACTGATTCGGACAGCAGATATGGGAAAAAGAGCCTCACCGGGCTCTTTGAAATCAGGAAAAAATCCGATGATGCTGCGCTCGCAATCCGGTGCTCCGCCCCAGACCATCGTCTTAATAAATGGCGAAACCTCTGCGAAATTTTCAAACACCACACGCTCGTGCGGGCTTACAAATTTCGTAAACTGCGGTGTCTTATATTTAGTCACCGCCCGCGCGCAATCCTCTGCCCGCTTTAGGAGCAGTCGGTCTTCTTCCGTCAGTTTATGAAAACTTAACATTCGGCTTAATAAGACCAGGGGAAACCTTTTTTCAGTTCATCCTGAAAATCGCCCATAATGCCTACATTGTACGGAGCAATTAAGAAGATGCCGTTTGCAACTTTCTGAATATTTCCGTCCACACCGTATACAACGCCGGATAAAAAGTCTACCACACGGCGAGATACTTCTTTTTCCAGATTTTCAAGGTTGATGACAACCGGTTTTTTGCTCTTTAAGTGGTCAGCAATATCCTTTGCATCCTCAAAGCTCTGCAGCTGAATGACTACAACCTTCATCTGCGTGGTTGCGTGGATATTCACGACCTTACCTTTTTTGCCTGCCGGGATCATCGGCTCTTCTTCTTCCTGAACTGTGCCCGGGAAAAATTCCTCTTCTTCATACTCGTCCTCAGAAATACCAATCCATTTCATCATTTTGCTCATAGCGCCCATAATACTTCCTCCTTTATCTCATTTTACATTTGCAAAATTAAGTGAATAATGCCGTCCCGACACGCACGATGGTCGCTCCCTCTTCCACCGCTTCTTCATAATCGCGACTCATGCCCATCGACAAAATATCTATATTACTATTATCGTATTTTTTCGACTGTATGTCAACAAATAATTCGCGTAACTTCGAAAAATATTTTCTATTTTCGCCTTTTTTCTGCGGCAAGGGTGCAATCGTCATCAGTCCCCGCACACAAATATTCGAAAGACCGGCAATCTGCTCTAAAAAACGCTCGGTTTCTTCAGGGCGGATACCGAATTTACTTGTCTCACCGGCAACGTTTACTTCAATCAGGATGTCCTGTACAATCCCGTGCGCTTTTGCCTTTCGGTCAATCTCTTCGGCGAGATGCACGCTCTCTACCGAATGGATCAGAGAAACCTTATCAATGATGTATTTTACTTTGTTCGTCTGCAGATGTCCAATGAGGTGCCAGTCCGGACGGTCGGCTAAAACCTCATACTTTTCGAGTAGTGATTGCACACGGTTCTCACCCAGCGTAACAATGCCGGCATCCAAAACCTCCTGCGCCGCCTGTGCATCCACCGTTTTTGTCACGGCACAAAGAGTAATATCCTCCGCGCGCCGTCCGCTTCTTTCTGCCGCCCTCCAAATTTCTTCCTGCACGCGCTCAATGTTTTCCCGAATCAACCCGTCCACCTCATTTATGATACTTGACTCTTACTTTTTTTACTGTACAAACGCGCCCTCTTCAAACTTTGCCGCACTCGTGATAATCTCATCGTAAAGCTTTAAGGGCTTTTTATCATCTGCCGAATTTACAATGGCGATATCCTGTGTGTTATATAAAATATCCACAGGCAAAAACCGCATCACGCCATCCCGCTTTGCAAACACGCCCACAACACCGTCCTGCGTATGAAGTGCAGATACGCTGATGCGGTAGCCGGAATAGCGATGCAAAATAAAGTCGACATTGACCACGCGTTTTTCCAAAAGATTCTCTATATACTTATTGCACTCACAAATTACCGTAACCTGTCCATCTTCTTCTGCGCTGATAAACGACACCTTGGCTTTCATCAAATCCGTAGAAAGCTCATCAAATCGGAGAGAAATCTGCTTCCCTTTTTTAAGTTCCTCCACTTTTTTTGCCGGCACATTGACGGCGACATAATACTTAAAGTTTTCAATAATCTTGCAGGACAAAAGACCGCTATTCTCTTTCGGCGTTTCCATATTCTTTCGGTCGAGTGCCTGAAGCTCTGCCACTCGCGACGGCAAAAGACCCTCCATATTTTCCGGTGTGATGAGGCTCTCCAGACCATCCGTCTGCGAAACGAAGATGCCGGTATGACCTGCAACCAGGGTGCTTTGCGGATTTCCTATCTGTTGCTTTAAGCTGTCCCTTGCCTGCTCCAGTCGGTCAACTGTTGTGCGCTCTTCACTCTTTGTTCCGCCGGCAATCGCACGGCGCTCCACCAAAGTCGCAAGCGTTGTCTTAAGCTCTCCGACCGCATCCATATTCTTCTTCCGGCTATTTATAATAATGTCCTTGATTTTTGACGAAATCTCACTGTCCAACATAGAAACGTCACTGGAAAAGCTTGCCGCCTCCTGCTGACTTTTGTGTGCCGCGTCCAATTTTTTTGACACTCGCTCGTGTTTTGCCATCAGCTCCGGGTCGATACTGCCTGCATAAATATTGGCAAGCAGAGTCCCTTTGGAAACGCGTGCGCCGTCTGCCGCTTTTACTTCAACAGTTCCGCCTGCACCCGTCTGATACACAGTTTCGTGCTTAATTATTAGACCCTTCGTCGGCACCATTTCCTCTATGTTTCCCTTGCGGAGAATCTCATAGCTGACCTGCTGATTAAAAAAGCCGTTCACAATATAAATCAGCATCAAAATGGCAAAAAGGACAACCGGGATATACCACTTCTTTTTCATCATCCGTCTCCTGTCATACAGACTCTTATGATTCTTTCGGCATCTTATCATATTCTATCTTCATAGTATATCATAATTCCTCATTTTTTGCAACGGCTTGTTGGGAAGAAATCAAAATATTTTTATGTTTTCCTGCGACATTTTTTTCTTCGACATTTTTCGCAGAACAAAAAGGAAGATTGCACAAAAAAGGAGCAAAATAATTTACAAGTATTTCACATTTTCGCCCTTGACTTTGGTCAGGTTTCGTTGTATGATGAATTTAACAAATAAAGGAGGAATTACCATGAAAACATTTTATATTCTTTTGAGCTCCATTAACGATGTAAAAAATTTCGTTAACATTGTAAACAAGTATGATTTTGACGTGGATTTAACTTCCGGAAGATATGTCGTTGACGCAAAATCCATTATGGGTATCTTCTCTTTGGATTTAAGCAAATCCATCAAGGTTGAAGTTCATTCCGAAAATGCTGACGCTTTCGTAGAAGAGCTTAAGCCGTACATCCAGTAATTCAATTACAAACTAAAAAGCTCGTAATCCGATGGATTACGAGCTTTTTTCATATTTACTGTGACAAAAGTTCCAACAAGCCAAAGCCCTGTGCGTTTTTACTGCCGAGTCCTGCATGGTACAAAAACTCCAGTGCAGTGCTCCCGCCTTCGATATGATAATTACCTGCATACGCTATAAGCCAGGTACCTTTATAGCTGGTAACCACTTTCTTGTGCTCCCCACGCGGCTCAATTTGAACCGTCGGTGCTTTTCCTCCGTAAATTGCCTCGTACTTTCGTTCATAATTGCGCACAAGATGAGGAACAAACGCTTCATCACAAGGCGCATAATACTGCTTTTTCCCGCTTGAACCGCTATACGAAGCAAGCACCGGAGAATCACAAAATACATCCATACTTCCGTCTGTGAATTTTCGGTCACTTAGCTGATAGTCACAAACCGCAAGCGGCTCTCCAAAAAGCGAAAGATACGGATTCTTTGCAACGCTCTTTGAAAGTGCCTCGCAAAAGGAAGGCAGTGGGCTGCGAACGGAAAGCGTAATCCCGTCATAAAACAGAATCTTCCGGTCCTCAACGCAATGGTTTCCCCAAAGCCGTCCAAACACAAATCCCTTGAACGGATTTTCTTTGCCAAAGCCGCTATTATGCCAAAAATCAGAGGCGCCCACTTCGGAAAGCTTTGCGTAAATCGCGCTTTGCACCGCATAATTATAATTCAGTGGAAGTATAATCGGCTTTCTTGGAATCAAGGTCAGTTGAACCTGCACTGCATTCTCCCTCTTTCTTATTTCTTTCCTTTTTTCTTTCCTTTTCGGTGAAAAAAGCGGGAAATAATGAGTTTTACACCTAAAATGGCGCCCAAAGCGAAGAACAAAACGCCCAGCCAATCCCAAACATCGAGTTTACTCGGCCATTCAATCAGAATCGGTGATACCGCAAACAAGGTACTTAAAATCGTCAAATAATTAATGGCTTTTCCTGTTTCCTTTTCTACAAGTCCATCGGAAAGCGCGTATACATCCTTAATCTGCGCATCAAATTCTGCCAGCGTACTCGGAATATAAAGCTCCGAAAGAAGCATCTCATACTCCTCGATGCCCTGCTCCTGTACGGTCACGTGTCCCAAGAAAATCTGGTTCTGCGCCAGAATATACTGTGCCTGCAGGCGGAAAATTTTGTCGTAGACGTGCGTTCCGCCGGAAACCGTAATTTCTGCCGCAATATCGTCGGTACAGTCAATCAGTGCAAGCACAGTCGCTCTCTGCAGGAGAGCAATTTCTGCCATCTGCACATATTGCATCAGGAACGGATATGCCACCGCATCACGAACAAACGAAACATCCGTCGTAATTCGGATGAGCGAATGATGAGTAATGACATCTATCGTTCCGTAATCCAGCCATCTGCCATACACGCAGCGCTTTAGGATGCTCTTGCGCATTTCCCTGTTCTGACAGGTGCAATCGGTTTCTACAAAACCAATCCGATAGATTTCTTTCGACAGGGTGTCATCCTCATAAATGAGATACTCCGTCTCCGGCGAATTCTTCTGTTTTTGTGCGATAATATCCGAAAGCTCTTTGTCGCAAATCATTGCGCAGACAAACATCCGGTCGTCAATAATCGGGTAAATAAAGTGCGCATTTTCTGCCGCTTCCTTTTTCGAACTGACACGGCTTTTCGGCTGACCGTAATCAATGAGTCGCTTAATTGTTTTGCTGACGAAGGTCTCAGAAACCTGCTTTGCCGCCACATCCGCAAACCCGTCCAGTTTTTCCAAAAGGCAGCTGTAATCCTCTCGAATGGAAAACGGCTTTTCTCCGTGATTGAAACGAAGCTCTAAGCAATCTGCAACCAGAGCATGATAAAAGCGTCCGTCCGTGGTGCGCTTTGCGCCTAAAAACGGAAGATTGATTCTTCTGCCAAACTCGTTGATTTTGCAAAAATCATCCGTGCATGGACGCTGGTCGCTGACATCTTCACCATTTCTCGTCTTGTCGCCGTAATACTCTGTTTCGAGCTTCAAGATCGCAACGCCGCTGTTAAAAATACGCAGGCGGATGCCGTTGACCGCCAGACGGAAGCTTTCGGTAACCGCCACCTCGTCGTCCTCGTTCTGCTCGGTTTTCGTGATAATATACTCGGCATCATAATTCCCGTTTTCAATCGTAAACGGCTTGCCCTGAGGTAAAAAGTCGTAGTTATGTACCACCCCACTCGCACCTGAATCATATAAGAGATTTCTCGCATTGGGGATAAAATACTGCTTTGCCTGATATTCCTCAAAAAACTCCTGCTTTTGGGTTTCCTCGACCGCTTGCCCTTTCTTTTCAATCCAAAAAGAGGGGTCTAAACAGGTAACAAACTCTGCAAAATCTGTCTTTCCTGCATTGTTCCAAATAAACGGGAATAAAAAGGTATGGTAGCTATATGGTTCATTCTTCATTTTGTTCATCTTTTTCTGCCTCCTCCATTTGTGTCTTTAAGTCAGCACCGCAACGAAAACAAGTCCCGCGTTTCCACGTGCTGTTAACCGTTTTCGTGATATGATGATATTTCATATTCGTCGTACCGCAAGCGCATAAAACCTTGATTTGTTTTTCTTGTGGCATCCTGATTTCAAGCAGCTTCTCTTCAAGTTCCTGCCTGCGCTCCGTTTCCTCTTCTTTGGGCCAATATAAATCCCGGATCGTATCAATCGGATGTTCCGGCTCCGGATTGTAGTATGCCATATGCGTGGGATGGAACATTCCGTAACCAACGGTGGTCCGTGCACCAATTCCCATAATCATTAAAATGCTTTTTAGCAGCATTTTTTTCTCTTCTGCCGTAATAATACCATCCTTTAAGTCAAAGCGGAACAAAAAAGTTACCTTTGGTCTGATTTTCAAAAATTTCTGCAAGACATGGTTGTGAAGTGGTGACTTTTCTGACGCTCTGAATTCAGGCGCCAGAATTTTTCCGGTTTTACTGCCCCGAATCATCACTGCATCAAAAAATATGTCCCTTTCAGCCCGTGGCGTTTTGTCCCCCAGTTCACCTAATAACTCTTTTTCCAGAAGCAAAGCGTCCACATCATCTCTTCCAAGCAAATCACGAATCATTTCCGGATTTTCAAACGCATTCCGTACCACGCCCTTGATGGTTGCGGCAGGGATATACGGCATCCCCGTAACATCATCAAGGATCAGTCCCGCTTTGATACATTCCTCACTGCTTTTTAAGTTACCGTGAATCGTTTCGTGCCCTAAAAGGAGTCCCGGATAGAGAACCTTGAGCGCAAAAGAAGCATTGCCAAGCGAGGAGCGCGTAACCTCGTTATAGTCTTTTCGGGTGAATTTGGCGCTGTACAGTATGGCGTTACATTTTGCAAAATGCTCTTCCGTCAGGCACCTGAAATATTCCTTGTGAAACAGATAGCTCAAATTTTTCACAGCTCTGCCTCCCCACACTCCACTCCATCCAAGGTCTCCTCATAGAGATAGAGATTCATCGCCATCCGCAGAGCGTAGATGCAATGAAGAACCATATCCTTGGTCTGGTGTGTATCGTTTTGCGCAAGATAATGAAACAGGGTATCCCTTTCAAGGCTCTCCGGATTTTCTACTTCTACGCCTTCTTTGTATTTCATCAAGAGCGCATAAAGCAAATTCCCATACGCGCCCGCCTTGCGACCGCGTCCTAAAAAAGTCACAGTTGCAGACAAAAGCGTTTCCATCATAATCTCAACGCTATACTCGACAATCGCACTTCGTTCATGGGAACTGATACAACCATTCTCTGCAAGTCCCATTTCCGAAAGCAGCCGATATGCCTCGCCAAGCATAGAATCAATCAGTCTCTTTTTCATTCGGCTACACCTCCCGAAGCTTTTCAAACTTGGTAAAGCCGTAACCAATCGTTGCATACCCGCCCAACTGAATCAAAGATTGATGAAACACCTCATCAAAGGCACAGGGCTCGCCCTCCGGCGTAATAATGACCGTATAAAATACACTTTCATGCGGTACCTGCTGTTCATACCAAAGCTTTTGGCTGATGCCGTTTTCCAAGTAGCAACGCGCCGTAATCGGAAGTTCATACTCATCCAATGATTTTACAACCGCATAATTCTCCCCGAACAGAGCAGTCAGAAGCGCGCTGTTTGCGTCACTTTTGCCAACCTTTTTTCCTTCCATTTCAGTTACATCGCTTCCCATCGAAACAAAGAAACTATACTCCGAAAAATCAAACTCCTCCCATTCCGGAAAATCGTTCACACCCAACAGCTTCATCTTGCGCAAGAAATCCGTCATCGCCTGCGGGGTTGTTACATTCATATAAGTTCTTGCGCTAGTAGAGTCGGTAACACGAAGCGGGCGGGATAAAAAATCTCCGCTGAAGAATTTGTATGCCGAGGCACGCATTTTTCTGGTATCTCTGTCTTTTAATTCCGGTCCGAAAATATGGTATCTATCCTCCGGAGAAAGCTCTTTAAAATGCTCTCTGAGCGCCCCCTTTAAGCTGGAAGACGGAATGATTGGATACTCTGTCACCGGGTCCTTTTCTACCTCATTATCAATCACGCTATAACTTAAATCTCCACTTCCGATATGTAAATTTGTCAGACATTCAATCCGATATACATGAATTGGCATTATTTCGTCCCCCTTATGATATGATTCCATCCGATATTCTGATAATTTTCAATCGATATACGACGGCATAACTCATGGTAAGCCTCATCGTCACACCGCAAAATACTGCCGCCACGAATTAGATGGTACAATCGTTTTCCCTTTTCGATACTGCCCTCCTTGGTCATAAAAGACCGATAGTTGACTAGCTGCGTAACGGAAAAGGAAGATTTTTCATAAATGCTGTGAAAAACAAGTGCATCTCCAAAAAAGTATACCGTTTTTCGATCGAGCATCAAAGATATTTTATTCTGCACACGCCGGAATTCACCCTCCGCCTCAAAAAACTGCAATGAAAAAGCTGATTTTCTTTGTCCCAGATAAATTACTTTAGTCTCTGAAAGTGTATCCGGATTCACATCCAGCTCTGCAAAAATAGCGAAAGAAAAACCCTCTTTTAAGCGACAATATTCCCGATGGTATACTTTTGATGAGCCTTCCTCGTCTGTTGTCGCCCGTACTTTTTCCTGTTTTGTTATCAAATCGCCGATGGGATACACCCGACCGCTGTCAAGCGACATAAACCCATCTGCGACACCATTTTTTGCATCAAAATCTTCGGTATATTCTTTCATTCCTTCGATGGTCTGCATGGTTCTAAAATTCCCGAACGGCGTATAGCTTTCGTATCCCATCCGGTGATCCATTGGCGTGCGCACCAAAATTTCTTCTCCACGAAGCAGAAAAAATGGCGATATGCAGCGAATAACACCGAAATCCTGCGGCATTTCCTGTCGCACATCAAAACTTTCCGCGCCGACCAAATGCGCATATTGCCCTACCTTCAGAGGATCCTTTTCCGGCAGGAAAAAATACCGGAGCGCGCCCAAAAAAGTGGTCTGCTGCGGGAGCGTTTCCGAAAAAATAAAGTACGTCTGCTTCTCGCTTTCTTCAAATGAAAAGGTTTTATCCCCGCCGAAAAAATAGGGCTCCAGCGGTGTAAATCTGACTAAAAATTGAGCCATTTATTCTTCAACCTCCACTTTGTTTACCATCGGATAAATTGCACGAAAAACTGCTAAAAAGCTGCCGATTGAGCTGTCAGATAAAACTTCTCCCGTTCGGTCTAACACAACAGCCTCCGTCTCCGGCTTCGCAAAGGCGCGCAAAAGCGTAAGCAGGCGCTCATAAAAAGCTTCCTTTTTTCGGTAATTAAAGGCAAATGCAGTTTTAAGCACCTGATGAAGCGTTTTTTCTCCTGCTTTTTGCGCAAACAAAAAAATGTTCTCTCCCGACATCATTTTTTTGATAACATATCCAATCAAAGACGATTCCTCTGGATTTTCGTAAAGATAGTCTAAAAATGACAGCACTTGCGAAATGGCTTCATTTTTCATCAAGAATTCATCAATGCGGCCATCCATTCCAATAAAGGAAATTGCCGTACGGTCTTTCGGGCTGGACTTTGTTTCCCAGCGACCCTTTGCCACCCGAAACAACATATCTGAAGACTTCTCCAATGTGCGCTGCAGGGGATACTCATGCGGCATCACGCTTGCGCCAAAGGAAACCGTCAGTTTCCCTTCCGTAAGCATTCCCTTCTCCTTGCAAAAACGATACAGCATCGTTTCGCTGATTTCTTTCAGTTCATAAATCAAATCAAACAAAGAGGCAAATCGCCCGTTTTCTTTTTTCTTTTTCATGGAAAGAAGCGGCACGATCGCAAGCAGATCATCACCGCCGGCATAAATGGTAGCACCGCCGTATTCTCCGATTTTTTCTGATATCCGTGCGCAATAATGAATACAATGTGCCGAAAACGCACGTACATCCTCATCCGTATGACAGCGCTCGAACATCCGCCCCATATTATCCCCATCAGAGCGAAGAATGGCGCAATAGCCAGAAGCAAGATACGTTTCCTCTTCTCCTCCATTGCCAATGCTTTCCAAAGTACGAAGCATCCCGTTTTCATATAGCTGCCACTTCTCCGCATCAATCTCATACTTTAACAAATTAGAACGCCTGATAAGCCAGTTACGCGAGCTGTGCGTCGCATCTGTTCCGCGGCTGTCAAACAGGCGAAGCAGCGGATTCTGATCTGTCGGGTCAGGAATCGGCTCATAAAGCTCTGCTGAATCAAACTGCTTCTGACAGGCAGCAAAAGCACCTTCCCCTTCTTTGGCAGAAAATGCAAACGCGACCACGCGCACATAGCGATTGATATAAAGCAAAAGTCTTGCAATATCCTCCTCGGTATCCATCTCTGTCTGAAGAATGAAAGATAGTTTTTCTTTTGCAGCATCAACTGCTTTCGAAACGGTAGCAAGGCTTGGATTTCCATTTTGGACACGCACAATCACCCGGTCATGATACTGACCAACGCCGTTTTTTAATTTTTGCTGCCCTTTGGAAAATGCAGGCGAAACAAACTGTTCATCCAAAACGCCATTCGCAGACAGTTCCTCGCAAATATTTGCCGTAAGGTAAGAAAACATATAGCTTGCCGCCCAAAGAGCTGCTGGCGTATTCGTCATTGCCATCGTTGAGAACACCGGTCCGACCGTGATTCCGATATATTCATTCAAGCTCTGTTCCCTCCCTGATGATATAATCTTCTCTTTTGATTCGATGAAATATAGATGACTTTGCAGAGCTAAGGCTTGTCTTTCCGCCTTTTGTCCCCTCTTTATCATTAAAGTCTGCTGCAAACGCGCGCAGAAATTCCATAAAATCAAACTGCTCCTTTGTCGGCGTTTTAAGCTCTGCCATGCCGTACTCGCTTCGAAACGTAAAGGTTCTGTCAAACAGTTCCTCCGGTATGGGTTCAGGAAACAAAAGAATATAGTTTTCTGCCATCTTAAAACGAGTCGGAGATGCAAACTTTTCTATCTCGCCGTTTGTGTCCCAAAGAACAATTTTCTCCCGGTAAGCGGGATGTTGATAAAACGAAGAAAGCCCCAGCATCGCCCGAATGAATCGATATTCCTCCGTTTTTTTCTGTCGCTGTTCTCCGTTTTGATATAAGCTGCCCAGCAAATTTTCGTCCTGCTTTGCAAAAGCTTTTTCATTTCCAATCCCTTGTTCTAAAAAGTACCGGAAAATAAACCCTTTGAAATAGTCTCCGGAGGCTAAGTTGATTCCGCCTTTTAGCAAACGGAAAATCGTTTCAATTTCCATTAACTGCTGCAGCGGATTCCCCGCCGGTGTTTCAATATAGAAAAACGGATGGTTTCCAAGGTTTCTCAATTTGATTAATTCTGCTTTCACATCGGTATTTTCAATCAGGAAAGAACCATATCCCATCGCTTTTCGTGTACCAAACCCACGGAGGACAAAAAATGCAGGCAGATACTCATCAATAAGCGCAAGTAATTCCGGTATGAAGCAGGTAATCGTAAGTGAAAGACCCTCTTTATATCTGAGTGCTTCTTTATAGCTCTTTATCACTGAGATTTTTTTATCAAACAGCGTCTTTCCTGACGGTCGGTTTTCAAAGAAATATCCTTGAATCTGCTGCACTTTTTGCGTATCGTCCATTAGATGATAAAGACCTGTTTCGGTGGTGGTGGTTCGTGTAATAGGCTTGTTCGCCGTAATCTGCATTTTATAATCATAGGAAAAAACACTGGTATGAGCAATATTGCTCCGAGAAAATTTGCCCAACCAATTCAAATGGTTTTCTCGCACTGCATCCCGTCCGCCCAAAAGCTCCGTCAAAAAGCGGTCAAGCTTTGATTTTACCTCGCTTGCCCGAAGCGCTGCCTTATGCTCATAATACTGGAAATGAATGAGCGGCGACTGCTGCACCAAATGATATGTACGCTGATAGCTACTTCTCGTCTGTTCCACTGCTTCACCTTCTTTTCTGTTTCTATTCCGTTAGCTGCCGGAGGCGTTCCTTGATTTCTGCTTTGCTCATATCATGAATCCCGCAAAGAACGGAAATACCCATATCGCACGCCCTTTGGAGAATATAACCCTTCGAGCTGTCATCATTGTCCACATACGTCGAAAGCAGCATCTTTTTGGCATATTTCCCCCCGTAATGCTCCGCTACCGTTTCAAGCTCATATAAAGCCTCTTTATGAACCTCGCCATTTTTGCAGGAAATAAATATAGGAATCAACTTTCGCATTACCAGCAAATCAATTTCATTTTTAGTGTCCTTGGTCATCAAGCTGCCGGAATGAACGACACCATCCCAGTCTACTGAGACCCCGATTTTTATATCATCGTAAAAGCCTCTGTCCTCTTCGCAAATTTCACGAAGCAGCATATATCCGTAAAGCTCTAGGATATTACCCGCCTTAAATAAAACTCTTGCAATCTGCTCATTTTTAAACCCGAACTTCAAAAAATCCGTGTTTTGCACGAGCCCAAATAACAAACCGCAATCGGACAGTTCCTCTAAAAACTCCTCTTCCGGCACGAAAACACCCCTGGGAGACAACAACGATTTCTTGATGGAAAGCGTAAGAGTGACATCCCCACCATACCAGTTCATCAGAGTCGAAAGCGCGTAAATCTGTCTGTTCCAGTACCGTGTATCTCTGCGGCAGATATCCCACATCATCTCAACATCCCGTCGGAATTCAGCGGTCATCATCCACGAAAAACCGTCTTCCGCCTCCAGTATTTTTCCTCCGTTTAGTAAAACACTCTCCTCTGCCGTCAAATGCGCACCATAAGGGTCTTCCACTCTTTCTCCGCCTCGTACCTTGCGAAGTGTGTCCTCGGCAATATCATATTGAATCATAGGGATGTCTTTCTCTTCTGCCACGATACTCATAGCCGCAAGAACCAATTCATCCCCACCGGTCATATCAAACACGCAATCCGGATAGCTGTCTACAAGCTTTGATAGTTTCAGTGTCGTATGCTCCAGCGTTTGCTTCGTCAGCATTTCAAAAACGAGCTTGGTGTCCGGTAATTTTTCTTTGCAGAACAACTCTAAATCTTCTGTTTTCAGTGAAGAATCTTCCTCTTCATAGCCGACAAATATAATCGTTTCCGGCGCAAAATGAAGCCCCGCAATCACATTTTCCAGCTGGCATTCGTCAAACAGTTCAATTAAGGTTTTAATTGTAAGTTCCCCCTCTTATTCTTTCTCTTGTGGTGCAAGTCCTTTGACTATGCTGATATCATAGCCGTCAAATGCTTTTTCAAGAACTTTTTGGTATCGCTCTACGCTTACTTTTCCGTCGTGCTTTGACACGCCGCAGCTTGCCGCCAATTCGTCGGTATACTCCGAAAGCGGATACACACGAAAATCTGTATAATTCATACTGTAATGCGTAACGACGGGCAGAAACGAATACTCTGCCACTGACACCGTTTCTCCGTCAAAGGCCAGTGTCACATCCGCCATCGCGCCCAACAGATTGTTCGCCTCTTTTTGACGGGACACGAAATTTCCTAACGAATAATATACAAGCGCACGGTTGCCGTTTTCGGCTTCCACCCACTCGACCGGCTCTACTACGTGCGGATGCGCACCGATAATTAAATCGGCTCCCCATGCGCACATTTTCTCTGCCAGTTCCTTTTGCGCTTTGGTCGGCTTCAGACTATATTCCACGCCCCAATGCATAAATGCCACCGTAAAGTCGGCATTTTCTTCCGCGAAAAGCAAATCCCGTTCTATTTTTTCTTCGTCGATTTTGTCAACCAGATATGACTTTGCGCTAGGTACGGGGATGCCATTCGTCCCATAGGTATAGTTAAGCATCGCGAGTTTCGCTCCTTTTACCTCTACAATATCAACTGCTTCCTTCGCCTCAGGGCTTTCATTGATGCCAAGCACGCGTATTTCGGGATACTTTTTCCAAAAAGAGAGCGTGCTTTCGATGCCTTTCGTTCCTCTATCCATGACGTGGTTGGTTGCATGCAGAATAACATCAAAGCCGGCGTCCACCAGTGCGTCACCCATCTCGGAGGGAGAGTTAAACGCAGGATAGCCGGAATAGCCGATATCTTTTCCGCCAAACACGGTTTCCTGATTGGCTATGGCAATATCCGCCGAACGAAACGTCTCCTTCATCGGTTCAAAAATATGACGAAAGTCGTAGGTTCCATCCTCTTGAATTCCATCGCGAATGACCGGCATATGCATTAAAACATCACCGACGCTGACCAAGCGGATGCTCTCAGATACTGTCTCTGCCACTGCAGGTTCGGATGGCACCTCCTGCGGCGCACCGCAACCAGAAAAAAGCAGCATCATACTTAACAAAAAACAAACGGCGGACAGCCTTTTTTTCATTTGCATCATTTGAACTTCACCCCATTATATTCTTACTTTTATTGTAGCTTGTTTTAAGGTAATTTGCAAGAAAAATAAGCAGAAAAGACAGCGAATTTTGTCGCTGTCTTTTCTGCTTATTTATGAAACAATTCGTTTTTAATGATGTCAACTGCCTCTTGGGAAATATTGCAGGACAGTTCGTAAGCGGGCACCAATTCCATCAGGCGCGCTGCCGCGTCAAGTGACGCCGGCATCATATCGTTAAACAGGGGTTTTTTAATTCCCTGCATCATTAAAAATGCTGCCTCGGCACCACTCACCTTTCGAAGCGAATTTTCCGGAGCCTGACGAAGAAAAACCACTGCACGTACGGGCGCAGACAGATTTTCATTTGTCTGTGTTTTTCCCGCCCAAGGAGTGCCGTATGCTGTCGCAATCATCTTGCCGGCCTCACTTTCTTTCATGCGGATGGCAGGCATATCATCATTGATAATCACCGTTTCCGGATAATGCTTTGTCCAAAGGCGAGTATGCGTGGATTTTCCCGTTCCCGACGGTGCGGAGAACATGACCGCTCGTCCGTCATACATAATACAAGAAGAGTGGAGCACCATTCCTCCCCGCCGGAAAAGGACATAGGGAAGCGTTGCGCCGATGACGTTAAAGGCACGGAAGTTTTTATCAATGTCTACAACATCCTCCCGGCATAAGTAGCCATGAATCTCTGACCAGTCTTCATTTGCTACGAGGCAATTAATAATTTTTTCCGAGACCTGCGGCACGCGGTCAACCAAAGCATAGCCGCCATTGGTCAGCTTCATCCAGGTATGCGGAAACTGCTCTACCGATTCCGCTGCCTCCGGCATTTCGATATGCTCACAATCCTGATGGACGTGATACAAAACATCGCAGGCAATTTCTTCGCCGTCTTTGGCTAGCATTTCATACGCAGAAAGTCTGCTTTTTGCAAGCTGTGGCCAGTCGCCGTCCACACCGACAGTAAGACCTGCTAACTGATAATAGTACACCGTTCTCCCCCGTTCCTCTTGCTTCTTTATTTCTTGTTTCGGGTAAAAATAAAGGGTCAGCAAAATGCCAACCCTTTGTTTTTTTGTTATTTGTTGTTGATGCTACGGGGATTAGCCGCGGGAACCGCCGCCCAGAGCCAAATCGGTCTCTGTTACCCAAACGCCTGCACCTGCATCGCCATATTTTTCCCACTTTGCCTGAGCAGAAGCGGATACAGCAATGTTTTCATTTACGCGAAGTTCGTAAACATCAACTAACGGCTTTGTGTATTCTCTCATAATTCCTTTCCTCCAATATCAAGATATTTTACAAAAATTCTTATGACATCCCGTTAGAGATGTTACTGAATCGTGATTACTTCGCTACCGAAGGTATAAACGCCATTAGCCTTTACAAAGCTCTTTGCATAGATCTTAGAACCGGTAATGAACTTAACATAATCCTGCGGAGCTTCAGTTAAAGTCTCAATCATTCTAATTGCGAACTTACCGTCGGAACCAACTTTCAGTGCCTGTACACGAACAACACCTTCCGGAATGGAAGAACCATCGCCGAGGTTTGCCAATTTATCAGCATCCATGGAGAAATACATACCAGCGTTGGTGAATGCACCTGCTGCAGAACCGAGAATGAATGCGCTATTGGTTGCATCTGCTGCTTCACTATAAGTGATGGAAGCCGCCGTACTCTCAGCAGAGGTAGCAGCAGCACCTGCAACAGCTTCAAAAGCAAATACGAAGTTCGTAACTTCAGCAGTTACAGTTGCAACATAGTAACCGTTTGCGTTTACGCTTGCAGCTACATCGTTAACAGTTGCGAGTTTGTAACCCATCTCCGGGCTAACAACGAAGGTCAATTCGCCAAGTGCAACATCTGCCTTCGCGCCGCTCTCATCGAGAGTTACGCCATCAGCTGCAGCCAAAGCAACCGTACCGTTGCCACCTGCTACGCTCCAAGTTACATCAACCAGAGCAGCCGGAAGCTCGATAGCAGCCGGACCAGTTACAGCAGAAGCAGCTGCGCTCGTGGTACCAACCTTAATCAGCGCGCCTGCATCAGCAGCATCCGGGCTGAAGGAGAACGTTGCGGTCGTACCGGTAGCAGCTTTCTGATCGATATAAACGATGTTAGAAGTGCTCGGTGCATCGCCTGCCGTTGCCGGTTTGTAAACCAAGTAAGCTACCTGCTCGCCGGAATTATCCGTCGTAACTGTAGTTGTAGTAGTGTACACGCCGTTTTCGAGAGTCGTCTCTGTTACATGACTTGCAGCGAATGCAGACAAGGACATGGTACAGAGCATTGCGACAACCATAATGGCTGCCAGAACCTTGAATCCTTTTCTCATGAAATCACACCCACTTTTCATATAGATTTAAAATGTACTAGACCTATCCCTTTTCTAGTCAGTATCATTATACCTAATTTTTTTTCCCTTGTCAACATTATTTTGGTAATATTTTTTTAATTTTTTTCTTTCTGTAAAATAAACAAAAATTTGGACACCCATTTGTGCAGAATTACAAATAAGCGCCCAAAGCTTTTTCTAAAATTTCATTCAATTTTACTATTTTTATTCTATTTAAACTGCATTTGCGCTGATTAATTCACCCTCAGAGAAGCCGGAGGACGCCACGTTTTCAGTCACCGAGCGCTCGCGGAATACGCGGTCTAACACCTCTTCTGCCGTATCCACCGCAATTACACGAACACCCTCGGTATGCAGTATCTCCTTGTCGTTTTCCCGGGGGATATACACCGTTTCTGCGCCAGCATTTTTTGCAGCCTCAATCTTTTCTCTGACTCCGCCGACCGGCTTGACTTTTCCGTGCACAGATAGCTCGCCCGTCATCGCAATCTTCGCGGGAATCGGCTTTTCAAACACCGCTGAATACACTGCAGTAAAAATCGCGATTCCTGCCGACGGTCCGTCCACAGGCATTCCGCCGGGGAAATTCACATGCAGATGAAAACGGGTGCTGTCAACACCAAAGCGATGATTTAATACTGTCAGCATATTTTCTACCGATGCGCGCGCCGAGCTCTTTTTGGTCAGTGTTTGTCCGCCTGCAGAAAATTCCTCCTGCTCTACAATGCCCGTCACCGAAAGACTGCCCTCGCCCGGCGCGCAAGGCGAGGCGTATGCTTCAATCTCCATCACTCTGCCCTCACGCGCACCAGATACGGCAAGACCGTTCACCAAACCAATCGCGGCAACATCTGGCACACGCTGATCAAGCCTCGGCGTATAGTGCCCGAACTCGAGCACCCACTCGACATCCTTTTTTTTGATTTCAATCCGCTCCTCAAGCATCGCTGCGGAGCCTGCAATCTGGACGACGTTGACCGCATCTCTTCCGTTTTGTGCATAATCCGCCACCTCACAAAGTGCATCCCCTTCGATATGGAAGCCACCTTTTTGCGCGGCGGTTTTCGCAATTTCCGTTACCTCTTCCCTTGTCAAAGAACGGAAAAAAATCTCCACGCAGCGCGAACGAATGGCAGGCGGGATTTCGTCCGGGCTCCTTGTTGTTGCGCCCACCAACCGGAAATCTGCAGGCAGACCCTTCTGAAAAATCTCGTGGACGTGTGCCGGAATATCGCGGTTGCCGGGTGAATAATATGCTGATTCCAGAAAAACCTTTCGGTCCTCCAACACCTTTAAGAGCTTGTTCATCTGAATCGGATGAAGCTCACCGATTTCATCAATAAATAAAACGCCGCCGTGTGCTTTTGTCACTGCCCCTGGCTTCGGTTGCGGAACACCCGCCGGGCCGTATGCTCCGGCACCCTGATAAATCGGGTCATGCACCGAGCCGATTAAGGGGTCTGCAATTCCGCGTTCATCAAAACGCATCGTCGTTGCATCCATCTCCACAAACTTTGCGCCTGACTCAAATGGTGAACAGCTCAAACGAATTGCTTCATTTAATACCACACGTGCCGCTGCTGTTTTCCCCACGCCCGGAGGGCCATAAATAAGAACGTGCTGTGGATTCGGTCCGCACAGAGCTGCGCGCAAAGCGCGAAGTCCATCCTCTTGTCCCACGATGTCGGAAAGCTCTTTCGGTCTTGTGCGTTCCGAAAGCGGTGTAGTCAGTTTAATCGCCCGCAGACGGTGCAGCTTCTCAAGCTCACGATCTGAGTCCTTTTCTAAGTTCCCCTTACCTGAGTGCTGTGAGCGCAGTAAATTCAAAAAATAAATTCCCATCACCATTGTAAAAAAGAATTGTACAGTTAGAATAAAGGTTTGCAGCATACGGAGTTCCTTTCCGAAAAAATCTCTTCTTATTATATATAATATAATTACACGTATCGTTAACACGATTATTATGGACCGTTTTCTCTTCATTTATCCTTTTTTTACGGACGCGTAACAGTTCACAAAAATTTCATTGAATTTTATATCTGACTATGGTAAAATGAAAGAAGTCAAAAGCAAATGCAGAAAGTTGGTATTATAATGGAAGAAAAAAAA
Source organism: Clostridia bacterium (assembly GCA_017399695.1). Classification (GTDB taxonomy): domain Bacteria; phylum Bacillota; class Clostridia; order UBA1381; family UBA9506; genus RGIG1666. Next base: position 221,706 of record JAFQBK010000012.1, read on the forward strand.
TGTCATATCACAAGTATCGGCGGTCAGGCAGTCATCGAGGGTGTTATGATGCGCGGGCCAAAAGATATTGCGGTCGCGGTCAGAAAACCCGACGGCGAGATAGAAATTGATAAAAAACCGCTTTCTTCGATTCTTCAGAAATGCAAATGGCTCAAGCTCCCGATTATTCGTGGTGTCGTTTCCTTTATTGAGTCGCTGATTATCGGAACGAAAGCTTTAATGTATTCTGCCTCCTTTTTTGATTTGGAAGAAGAGGAAACGAAGAAAAAGAAAGAAAGCATGACGGAAGAAGAGCGCGCAGCACTTGAAAAAAAGGAAAGCAAGGCACTGACCTTTACCATCTACACCTCGGTCGTGTTTGCACTGGTGTTCGGTATCGGTATCTTTATGCTTCTGCCAACCTTTTTGGTCGGTCTTGTAAAGCCGTATATCCCCTATGATTTTCTTGCCACCTTATTCGAGGGCATTGTGAGGATTATCATCTTTTTGGTTTATATTATTTTGGTATCGCAGATGAAAGATATCCGCCGCGTCTTTGAGTATCACGGCGCCGAGCACAAAACAATATTTTGCTATGAAAGCGGAGATGAGCTTACGCCGGAAAACGCTCGCAAATACTCCCGTCTGCATCCCCGTTGCGGAACGAGCTTCCTTTTGATTGTGATGGTGGTCAGCATTATTCTGTTTTCCTTTATTTCCTGGGATAATGCTGTGATGAGAATTATTCTTCGTTTGGCACTCCTGCCCGTCGTTGCCGGTCTTTCTTATGAGGTCATTAAATTTGCCGGCAGAAGCAAGAGCAGATGCATGAAAATCGTCAGCGCGCCAGGTATGTTGCTTCAAAAGCTTACGACGAGAGAACCGGATGACAGTCAGCTTGAGGTTGCTATTGCATCCTTAAAGAGTGTCCTGACCGGAAACCGCGAGGACGACAAATGGTAAAAAAAGATTTTAAAACGCTTCTTTCCGGTGCGGGGGAAGCGTTTCACATTATTTCGGACACGCCGAGGCTCGATGCCGAGCTTTTGCTGGCCCATTTATTAAAGAAAGATCGCAGCTGGCTGCTCATTCATGCAAACGATTTGGCGGATGAGGCGCTCTGTCTTTCTTATGAGCGTTTAATTGAACGCAGAAAAAAAGGCGAGCCGGTTGCTTACATTGTGGGTGAGCGTGAGTTTATGGGACTTCCGTTTTCGGTTGCGCCCGGCGTTTTGATTCCCCGACCCGATACCGAGACCTTGGTGGAGGCGGTTTTAGCAGAAAAGCTTCCCGAATCACCGCAGATTCTTGACCTATGTACTGGCAGCGGTGCAATCGCCGTCAGTCTTGCCCATTACCTAGCAAAGGCGCAGGTGCTGGCGGTTGACATTTCGGAAACTTGTGTCAAAACAGCGCAGGAAAATGCCGAGAGAAATAGTGTCGCCAACCGCGTATGCGTTGTCTGTGCAGACATATTAAAGGAAGATTTTTCTCTCCCCTGTCTGCCCGTAGATGTTTTGGTTTCCAATCCCCCTTACATTCGAACGGATGATTTATCCGGCTTGATGGCGGATGTGAGAGATTATGAGCCACACTCCGCACTAGACGGTGGTATGGACGGACTCATTTTCTATCGACGCCTCGCATCTCTCGTTCCACAACTTTTAAAACAAGGCGGACTGTTGGCGGTTGAGGTTGGTCATGACCAGGCAGAAGAGGTTGCCACTATTTTAGAGGAAAGTGGCGAATGTGAAAAGATTCGTTTTGCCTGTGATTTGGCAGGAATCAAAAGAGTCGTAATTGCAAATCGCAAATAAAAAAGTTTGGGGCGAAACCCCAAACTTTTTTATTTATAATTCTAATTCAATTCCCACCGGACAATGGTCACTGCCGTACACTTCCGGATAAATCTTTGCCTCGCGGATAGCATCTTTTAGTCGCTTAGAAACAATAAAATAGTCAATTCTCCAGCCTGCGTTGTTCGCCCGAGCATTCGCACGGTACGACCACCACGAGTATGCGCCCTCCGCTTCGGGATAAAGCACGCGGAAAGAATCTAAAAATCCCGCTGCCAAAAGCTCCGTCATTTTTCCGCGTTCCTCGTCAGAAAATCCGGGATTGCCGCGGTTGGACTTGGGATGCTTTAGGTCAATCTCCTGATGTGCAACATTTAGGTCTCCGCAGTACACCACCGGTTTTTTCTTGTCAAGCGAAATAAGATACTCTCTTAAATCGTCCTCCCACTCCATTCGGTAGGCAAGACGCGCAAGCTCCGGTTGGGCATTGGGCGTATAGACATTCACCAGATAGAATTTCTCAAACTCAAGCGTAATCGCTCTGCCCTCGCTTGCGTGCTCCTCTTTTCCGATGCCATAGGCAACGGAAAGCGGTTTTAGGCGAGAAAAAATCGCCGTTCCCGAATAGCCTTTTTTCACTGCGCTGTTCCAAAACTGCTCATATCCCTCGGTAATGACCTTGGCTTGTCCCTGCTGCATCTTTGTCTCCTGCACACAGAAAGCATCGGCGTTAGCCTCCTCGAAAAAGTCCATAAAGCCTTTGCCAAGACAAGCGCGCAGACCGTTGACATTCCACGAAATCAGCTTAAATTTCTCCATTTCTATCACCTCTTACTCGGTTTTTCCCAACACGACACCGCACTCGATTTTATTTCCTTTTAGATACTCTGAAACAGGCATCCTCTTTTTGCCGTCGAACTGAATTTCCGTCAGTAAAAGCGCACCGTCGGCACACGAAACACAAATCCCATCACTAGAAACCGAAAGGATTTCTCCCGGTTTTCCAATGCCTGAGTCGTAAAATGCCGCGCTGAACACGCGCATCCGGTTGCCCTCATACAGCGTGTGCGCCGCAGGGTACGGATTCATCGCGCGAATCAGGTTTCGCACCTCTTTCGCCGATTTGTTAAAGTCAATTTTCGAGGTTTCTTTGGAAAGCATCGGTGCATAGCAGGATAAGCTGTCATCCTGCTTTTCTTTCGTAAGCGTTCCGTTTTCTAATGCGCGAAGTGTATCCAAAAGAACTTCTGCCCCGATAGTGGCAAGCTTATCGTGCAGGGTTTCCCCTGTTTCATTCTCTGTAATTTCTACGGTTGCTTTTTTGAGCATATCGCCCGTATCCAGGCCCACATCCATCTGCATCGTAGTCACACCAGTCACTGTTTCGCCCATCGCGATACTCCATTGAATCGGGGCGGCTCCTCTGTATTTCGGCAAAAGCGATGCATGGACATTGATGCAGCCGTATTTTGGAAGATTTAGGATTCGTTCCGGCAGGATTTTTCCGTACGCTGCAACAATAAAGGCATCTGCGCCGTAGGAGGAAAGCTCATCATACGCCTCATCCGTCTTAACGCTCGTCGGCTGATAGACCGGGATGCCGCACGCCTGCGCATACTCTTTGACCGGCGGTGGGCTGAGCTTATGGCCTCTGCCCTTGGGTTTATCCGGTTGCGTTACCGCAAGCACGACCTCGTGCCCTGCCAAAACAAGTGCACGAAGTGACTCTACCGCGAAATCGGGAGTTCCCATAAATATCAGTTTCATTCTAACACTCCTATTCCTCTTGCTGCGCTGCGAGGTCAACATATTCGATCACTTTATCCACATAAACTGTACCGTCTAAATGGTCAATCTCGTGGCAAAGTGCAATCGCAAGCAGGTCCTCACCGCGAACCTCAACCTCTTCTCCGTTTCGATTGAGCGCACGGACAATAACCTTCTCAGGTCTTGCCACCGTGCCGCTTTTTCCCGGCACGGAAAGACAGCCCTCGGCATTAATCTGCTCACCTTTTTTATAAACAATCACAGGGTTAATCAGTTCAATCAAGCCCTCACCGATGTCAATCACCACAACACGTTTTAACACACCTACTTGCGGTGCGGCAAGCCCGACACCGGAAGCGTGATACATTGTTTCTGCCATATCGTCTAATAAAGTTAAGATGCGGTCATTGATTTCCGTTACCTCACGGGATTTTTTTCTCAACGTTTCCCCATCAGCATCAAGCGTCAGTATTTTTCTCAGTGCCATCTTACATCCTCCTTATCCTTAGAGCATACTATTTGGATTCGCCTCTATTAAGAGACTTATCCACTTGCTTTCTTTTGCCTGGTGATGCTTCTTTTGCATCGCATAAAGCATATTTCTAACCTCATCATTTGCCTCACACTTGAGCAAAATTCGATATCGGTATTTGTTATTGATTTTTCCGAGCACCGCAGGTCCCGGACCCAGCACTTCTACATTCATTCCATCATTCTTTAAGGTTTCCATCCGCAGTTGGTTTGCGATTTTAGCTGCGTATGCAGACAACGCCTGTTCATTATTCCCCGTAAGCAGCACGGAAAAAATATCGCAAAATGGCGGATACGAAAGCGCACGCCGCAGCTCAATCTCTTCCTCGTAAAATGCACCAAAATCCTGTTGTTTCGCATAGTGGAGCACATGGCTCTCCGGCTGATAGGTCTGTATCAGTGCACGTCCTTTTTTTTCTCCCCGACCGGCTCTTCCGCACACCTGCGTTACAAGGTCAAAGGTGCGCTCCCCCGCACGAAAATCATCCAAATTCAGGGTCAGGTCTGCTGCCAGCACACCCACCAAGGTTACATTGGGGAAATCAAGTCCCTTTGCCACCATTTGCGTTCCGATTAGAATATCAATCTTTTCCTTTTCAAACTGCTCGAGAATCTTTTGATGTGACGCCTTTCCACCGGTGGTATCCACATCCATACGAAGTACCGTCGCATTCGGAAACAGTTCTTTGACCTCCTCTTCCACTTTTTGCGTTCCCGTACCGAAATGCCTGATGTACTGGCTCCCACATTCGGGGCATACCGCCGGGTTCGGCGTGGTATAGCCGCAATAATGGCAGGTCATAAAATTCTTATTCTTATGGTAAGTCATTGGGATATTGCAATGCTCGCACCTCACCACATATCCGCAATTACGGCACGAAACAAAGGTAGAAAAGCCACGGCGGTTCAAAAACAGTATCGTTTGTTCTTTTCGCTCTAAATTGTGCGCAATTTCTTCCTTGAGGCGCGCGCTTAGCACCGAGCGATTTCCCCCAACCAGTTCTTTTCGCATATCCACGATTTCCGCCTCCGGCATCTTGCTTTCATTCGCCCGCTCGGGAAGCGTGAAAAGCTCATACTCACCATTTTTTGCGTGAAAATAACTTTCAAGCGACGGGGTAGCCGACGCTAAAACCAGCGGTATCCCGTACTGCTCCGCTCTTTTTTTCGCGATGTCCCGCGCGTGATACGCCGGCACATTTTCCGCTTTATATGAGGTCTCGTGCTCCTCATCCATCACAATCAGACCGAGATTTGAAAGAGGCGCAAAAATGGCGGAGCGCACGCCGACAACAACATCTGCCTGACCCCTTTTGATGCGCTTATACTCATCGTGTCGCTCGCCCAGCGAAAGGCGGGAATGCAGGATGGCAACTCGCACACCGAATCGTCCAACAAATCTTGCCACCGTCTGCGGTGTCAGTGCAATTTCGGGAACCAGGACGATTGCGCTTTTTCCCCGCTTGATAACGGATTCGATTGCCTGCAAAAAGACCTCCGTCTTTCCGCTGCCAGTCACACCGTGCAGTAAAAAGATTCGATTCTCTCCTTTTTCTGCCGCCTCGCTGATGCGGTCAATCGCTTGTTTCTGCTCCGGCGTCGGCGCAAGCGGCATTGTTCTTTCTATTTTATCATATTCCACAGGATTTCGAAATACCTCCATCTCCTGCGGCAGAATAATTCCTTTTTGTTCGAGCGATTTGATGGCACTCTGACTTGCACCCGTTAAGAATCGGATATCTGCGTTGGCAACAAAATCATTCTGCAGTAAAAGCTCGATAATTTTTGCCTGCGCGGGTGCTTTTTTTCTGACGGTTTCCAAAATAGAAAACGCCTCATCAAACCCAATCGCAAGAGAAGAGCCTGTAATTGTCTTATCATTCGTACGCTCTCTGCGCGCACCGCTGCCCGGCGGTGTAATCGCACGGATGGCTGAGGCTAATGTACAAAAACATTCCTTTTGCATCATTCGGCATACCGCGAGCATCTTGGTATCAAACAACGGCTCCGGCGAGACGATTGAGAGGATTTCCTTTAGGTTTTTGACCTCTGCTTCCTCCGGCATATCCACCACATAGCCGTCAATGACCGCGCCGCCTCTTCCAAATGGCACACGAACGACCATCCCGATTTCGAGCATTTCATACATTTCATCCGGTGCGGTATAATGGAACACCCGGTCAAGCTCGGGCGACATTCGGTCAATTACCACACCGACAATATTTTTCACTTTCATAGCATCACCCCACATAAGATGAGCTTTTGCCTGTTTTCTTCGGCGGTCGTTCGGGGCATGAATGTCTTTTCCAAGCTTTTGATGCTTTCTAACATTCGCTCCACTCCTCCCCGCCGCCTGCTACTTTGTAAACCGCGCGGTCAATGGCATCAAAACTGAAGCCGCGCGCCGCAAGGTAGCGTTTTGTTTTCATTTTATTTTCAAAAGAAAAATCACCCGCCAGTTTCTTTTTTGCAAGCGCAAGCAAGGTTTCTTCTTCCATTTCGCCAAAGTTAAATTCTGCAAATATCTTTTCTATGGTATTCTTTTCGATGCCCTTTTCTTTCAAGTCGTTTTGAATCCGAAATTTGCCGTAGCCTTTTAAGTGAACCGCATCGTTTATAAACCTGCGGGCATACTCCTCATCATCTAACAGTCTGTACTCTTCCAAAAAGGAAATTGTCAGCCCGATTTCCCATTCGCCGAACCCTTTTTCTGTCATTTTTCGTAGGAGCCCTGCTTTGGTATAGCTTCGTGCGGCGCAAAGCTTCATCCCATAGTTTTTAGCGGAAGAAAGGAGTACAGTTTCCCGAATCTCTGACAGGCGTTCTTCGGAGATGTCCAGTCCCACGGAAAGCTTTAATCTTAAAAGGTCAAAATCATCGATTCCGAATGCAAATACATCGTCTAAATAGACAGAGCTTCTGTTTTTCTGCCGTTTTTGTGGCTCTATTTTGGTGATTCGCATCAGGCTCTGTCCCCCGTTTCTTACATAAAGGCAAACAAAGCAGGAGCGTAGAGCACTCCTGCTTGTTATTATGTTTTTTCTTACTCTGCTTTATTCTCTGCGGTTTTATCCGTGTAAACACCCAGCGGATAGTAAGGCATCATATTTTCTCTCAACCACTCGAGAGCCTCTTTCGGAGACTTGCCCCAGTTGGTCGGGCAGGTGGAAAGGACTTCGACCATAGAAAATCCCTTGCCATCCAGCTGTGTCTGGAATGCTTTTTTGATCGCCTTTTTCGCACTGTTGATGTTCTTTACGCTGTCAACGGATACACGCTCGATATAAGCAGCACCGTCGGTTTTGGAAAGCATCTCACTCATACGAATCGGGTAGCCCTGCGTTTTCGGGTCACGACCATACGGCGAGGTCTGCGTTACCTGACCGGGCAGCGTGGTCGGAGCCATCTGTCCGCCGGTCATACCGTAGATAGCGTTATTGATAAAGATAATCGTGATATTCTCACCGCGCATTGCCGCGTGAACGGTCTCTGCCGTACCGATGGATGCGAGGTCGCCGTCACCCTGATAAGTAAATACTACATTATCCGGTCTGACTCTTTTAATACCGGTTGCAACTGCCGGTGCACGACCGTGCGCCGCCTGCTGCATATCGCAGTTCCAGTAATCATAAGCAAAAACGGAGCAGCCAACCGGTGCAACACCGATTGCCTTTCCCTCAATACCCAATTCGTCCAGCACTTCTGCTACCAGGCGGTGTACGATACCGTGCGTACAGCCCGGGCAATAATGCAGATTCACATCACAAAGTGCGTCCGGTCTTTTAAATACCTGCTGCATTATTTGTCACCTCCTGCAATCTTCTCCATTGCTTCAACAATCTCTGCCGGATACGGAACATTACCACCCGTACGACCGAAGAAATGAACCGGAACCTTGCCGCTAACCGCCAGTTTAACATCGTCAACCATCTGTCCCATACTCATTTCAACACTTAAGATTGCGGAAACCTTGTCTTGATATTTCTGATATACTTTTTCCGGGAACGGCCAGAGCGTAATCGGGCGGACAAGACCTACCTTGATACCCTTTTCGCGAAGCTCTGCAATCGCATTTTTAGCGATACGAGCCGTTGTACCGTAAGCGGTAATCATAAAGTCTGCATCATCCATCATATACTCTTCTGCCATAGCCTCTTTTTCTTTAATCAGCTCATAACGCTCATAACGCTCGCGTACGCAAGCCTCTAAGTCGTCCGGATTCATAATCAAAGAGTTGATGACATTATGCGGGCGTTTTTTCTCTGTACCGGTGGTTGCCCATGTTTTTTCCGGCAGCTTGCGGCGCTCGCCCAAATCAAACTCAACCGGCTCCATCATCTGACCCAGCATACCGTCACCGATAATCATAACCGGCATACGATAAAGATCTGCCAAATCAAATGCGTCTGCGGTCAAGTGGATGATCTCCTGCACGGAAGAAGGCGCTAAAACAATCATCTGATAGTCGCCGTGACCGTGACCTTTCGTTGCCTGGAAATAATCAGACTGTGCCGGCTGGATACCACCAAGACCCGGACCCGCACGCACGATATTAACCACAACGCAGGGCAAATCACAACCCGCGATATATGAAAGTGCTTCTGCTTTTAAGCTGATACCGGGGCTCGAGGACGAGGTGAGCGCACGCGCACCTGCTCCTGCGGCACCGAATACCATATTTGCAGCAGCAACTTCACTTTCTGCCTGCAAAAAGACTCCGCCAACCTTCGGCATACGCTTCGCCATATAGGCAGCGATTTCCGTCTGCGGCGTAATCGGATAACCAAAATAATGACGGCAACCGGAAAGAATCGCAGCTTCCGCGAGCGCTTCGTTTCCTTTTACCAAAACCTTTTCAGCCATGTATCTCAACTTCCTTTCTCATTACTCTTACGATTTACTTAAATACCTCGATGACACAATCCGGACACATCGTAGCACACATTGCACAGCCCAGACACTCATCCATTTTGAGAACTTCTACCGGACGAAAACCCTTGGCATTCATGCGGTCCTCTGCCACAACAATAATCTTTTTGGGGCAGACATCCATGCACAGGTAACATCCCTTACATCTTTCTTCTCTGAATACGACCTTTGCCATATATTACACCTCCAAAACATCATTCAAAGTAAATTAAAATGTATATCCCAAATCCAAAAATCTTTCGATGGGAAATGCTTTTTCTTTTTCCGCGTCATCGAGTTCTTCCAGCACTGCGGAAAGCCCTGCGATATACGCTACCCTAAGACCTTTCTTTTCTGCCGCCGCCTCACAAATCGCCTGACCTGCCGCTACATCCTTAGTTTCGGTCAGGTGCTGCAGATTGGAATTATTGATAATCCCCGTGACCTTGAGTCTGCTCGCCGCCTCGATTTCATCAATCATTTCGCACACAGAATCGACATCTGCAGTCAGCGGGCGGAAGGTATTGACCACAAAATACATCTCGTATCCCTCTGCGTTGATTTGCTGACTAAAGCGTCCGAGGACAATTGCGCCGTCCTCGTCGCCGCCAACATCTAACACCACGGCAGAAGATTTATCATCAAAAAGGCTCGAAATGTTATGAGGCAGAGACGGAATATCCACATTCGTTCCCGCATAAGGGGATGCGAGCACCGAGATTCCTTTTTCCTCGAGCAACTGTTTTACGTCATGGGTACGGAAATACGGGTTGACTATATCTAAATCGGCAATCATAACCTTGTCATATTTCTCTTTTAATTTCAGAGCATAATTAATGGCAAATTCGGTTTTTCCGCTGCCGTAATGTCCGACAATGATATGAATTCTTTTCTCCATGGTCTCACCGCTTTCTTTCCCCGAGCAAAAGCCTCTCTTATTTGATAAATTATAACACACTTTTTCTGTTCTGTACAGTATATTTTTAAATTTTCAAGCAATTTCCGCCGAAAACAGACATTTTTTTCGCAAGTAAAAACAAAACCGTGAAAGATAAAAAGCAACCGCGTAAGCGATTGCTTTTTATCTTCTGCTAATTCTTATTGAACGATTTCCACAACGACCTTTTTGTTTTCATGGTTTGCAGCCGCTTTCATCACGGTACGGATGGATTTTGCAATCCTTCCCTGCTTGCCGATGACCTTACCCATATCGCCGTCAGCGACTTTGAGTTCTAAAAGGGTCGAGTGCTCGCCGTCTTTCTCGGTGACACAAACCGCATCCGGCTCATCTACCAAGGATTTTGCGATAACTTCCAATAATTCTTTCACAGCATACACCTCCTGATTAGTCGATAATGCCGCTCTTCTTCAAGAGACCTTTTACGGTATCGGTCGGCTGTGCGCCGTTGCCCAACCATTTTTTCGCGAGGTCTGCATCAATTTTGATTTCAGACGGCTGAGTCAGCGGGTTATAGGTTCCGATTTCCTCGATGAATCTACCATCTCTCGGGTATCTGGAATCTGCAACAACAACTCTGTAAAAAGGAGCTTTCTTTGCACCCATTCTTCTCAATCTCATTTTAACTGCCATGTGTTTCACCTCCATATCGTTTCAAAGCGTGCCTGCTTTTCGCCGCATCCGCTCTCTTAACTGTATAAATAAGCCGTTTGGCTATTTAACTTATTTTTTCTTCTTTTTCTTGGTTGCCTTTTTCATCCGGCGTGCCATAGCACCGCCGCCGAATTGCTTCATCATCTGCTGCATCTGCTCAAACTGCTTTAAAAGATTATTGACGGCACTGACCTCATTACCGCTACCTGCGGCAATTCTTTTCTTGCGGCTCGCGTTGATAATCGACGGATTCTCTCGCTCTTGTTCGGTCATCGAGGTAATGATTGCCTCCACCCGCAAAAGCTTTCTGTCATCTAAGTCCGCGCCCTCAAGTGCCTTTGTATTCACGCCCGGAATCATTTTGACCAGCTGCGAAAGAGGTCCCATCTTTTTCATTTGCTGCATCTGCGCAAGAAAATCATCTAAATTAAACTGATTCTTTCTGATTTTTTCCTCAAGCTCGGCGGCAGACTTTTCATCAAAAGCCTGCTCTGCTTTCTCAATCAGCGTAAGCACATCGCCACTACCTAAAATACGGGATGCCATACGCTCGGGATGAAATTCCTCCAAGTCCGAAAGCTTTTCGCCCGTACCTGCAAACTTAATCGGCTTTCCCGTCACGGCTTTTACGGACAGTGCCGCACCGCCCCTCGTATCACCGTCAAGCTTGGTCATTACAACGCCCGAAATTTCCAGGCGGCTGTTAAAGCTTTCTGCGACATTGACCGCATCCTGACCGGTCATTGCATCAATGACAAGCAGGATTTCCTCAGGCGAAACCGCCTCTTTGATATCTTCCAGTTCCTGCATCAGTTCGTCATCAATATGAAGACGACCGGCAGTATCGATAATGACAAAATCATTGCCGTGTGCTTTTGCGTGCTCAATTGCTTTTTTCGCAATCGTAACGGCCTTTTCCTCGGTTCCCATCTGGAACACCGGAATATCGAGCTGTTTTCCGACAACCTCTAACTGCTTGATTGCCGCCGGACGATAAATGTCGCAGGCAACGAGCAACGGTCGCTTATTATGCTTCTTTCGCATATAGCCGGCAAGCTTTGCCGAAAAGGTTGTTTTACCGGCACCCTGAAGACCCGCCATCATCACAACCGTCGGAGAACCTTTACCGAACTCGATGCGCGCATTTTCGCCGCCCATCAGCTTTGTCAGCTCATCGTTTACAATCTTTATAATCTGCTGACCCGGGGTCAGGCTTTCCATCACGTCGGCGCCAACCGCACGCTCGGATACCTTTGCCACAAAGTCTTTCACTACCTTAAAGTTAACATCTGCTTCGAGTAGAGCAAGCTTAATCTCGCGCATGGATTCTTTGATGTCTTTTTCTGTTACCACGCCCTTACCGCGCAGCTTTTTAAACGCCTGCGAAAGCTTTTCCGATAGGTTTTCAAATGCCACGAGTCTTGCCTCCTCCTAAAGAGATTGTATTTGCCACTAGATTTCCTGGCGAACCTTTTCGATTTTTTCCGAAAGCTCTTTCATTGCTACTGCCAGTTTATGCGAATGTACATACATCGTTTCATACTGGCGCATACCGGAAAGAAGATTGAGTGCATCGTCAAGCTTTTCGCCAATCTGCATAAAACGCTTAACCAGACCCAGCTTTTCTTCCAGCTCCATCAGTTGTTTTTCACCGCGCTTGATGTTATCGCGCACGCCCTGTCTGCTGATGCCCAAAGGCTCCGCGATTTCCGCCAAAGACAAATCTTCATTATAATAGAGCTCAATCGCCTCTTTTTGCTTATCCGTCAACATATCCCCATAGAAGTCATAAAGCATCGTCACGGACATATCCTTACCCACGAAAATCACCTCACCTTCTCCAATTGGGTGTAAAGGTCAAAACCTAAACACCTCTACTATTGTAATCGATTGAAAAACAAAAGTCAAGTGTTTTTTGCAAAATTATTACAAAAAAATGAATCCTAGTTTTTACCATACAAACTACTCTTCTTCTGCTACCTTTGTAAGGACAGATAACAAGCAGGCCTTACATCTCTTGTAGTGTAAATTTAGCACGCCACATCAGGTGTTTATTAAAATGAGTATGAGGTGATAAAATGAAAACCTATGTTGACCGAATCAGAGAACTCAGGGAAGACCGCGACTTAAAGCAAAAGGATATTGCGGAAATCTTAAATACCACACAACAGGTATACTCCAGATATGAAAACGGAACGAATGAAATGCCCCTGCGGCACATCATTACCCTTGCCCGTTTTTATGAGGTGAGCTGTGATTATATTTTGGGTGAAACCGATATAACAAAGCGATATCAGAAAAAATCATAAAAATACTTGACAAAGAATCCAAGGCTTGATATAATACATTAAGTCGCCGCTGTGATGGAATTGGCAGACGTAGCGGACTCAAAATCCGCCGGTAGTGATACCGTGCCGGTTCGACTCCGGCCAGCGGCACCACGTCGAAGCAAAGTTCGCTTTGCTTCGATTTTTTTATGCAAAAAAATCATCCGCCCGCTTCCTTGCTTCTCCTCTTTCACAAAAAGTCACGCTCCGTTCGTCTGTTCGGTTGTAAACGCCCTCTCAGGCGACTCACTGTCGCTATCAACTTTTTGTGATTTATTTTATGATATTTTACGATGATTCAGACACATCGAAGCAAAGTTCGCTTTGCTTCGATTTTTTTATACAAAAAAGCACCCGTTTTGGACAGGTGCTTTTATTTTTATGCCTGATTATTCTGCGCAAACTGGCTGTTATAGAGATTTGCATAGAAGCCACCCTCTGCCATGAGGGATGCGTGGTTTCCGTGCTCAATAATATCACCGTCACGCATCACTAAAATCTTATCTGCATCCCGGATGGTTGACAAGCGGTGTGCAATGACAAAGCTGGTGCGGTTTTTCATCAGATTTTTCATCGCTTTCTGAATTAAAACCTCGGTACGCGTATCAACCGAGCTCGTTGCCTCATCCAGAATCAAGATTTCGGGGTCTTTCAGTATCGCACGGGCAATCGTCAGAAGCTGCTTTTGTCCCTGTGAGATATTGGATGCCTCCTCATTCAAGACAAAATCATACCCGCCGGGCAGGAGCTTGATGAAGCTGTGTGCGTGCGCTGCTTTTGCCGCCTGAATGATTTCTTCCTCTGTTGCATTTTCCTTGCCGTAAGCAAGATTTTCACGAATGCTGCCACGGAACAACCAGGTGTCCTGCAATACCATACCAAAAATATTTCGCAGGTACTCTCTGGAAAAATCCCTGGTATCCACACCGTCAACACAAATTGCGCCACCATTTAATTCATAAAAACGCATCAAAAGGTTTACAAGCGTCGTTTTGCCCGCACCCGTCGGTCCAACGATGGCAACCGTCTCTCCGCTATCAATCGTAAGATTTAAGTTCTTGATTAAAATTTTGTCCGCGCTGTATCCAAAGGATACATCACGGAAGCTGACCGAACCATCAATATGTGAAAGCGTTTTTGGATGCGCCGTCTCTTTCACTTCTTCTTCCTCATCGAGTAGCTCGAACACACGCTCTGCCGCTGCAACGGTTGACTGCAGAATATTTGCGATGTTTGCAACCTGGCTGATGGGCTGGTTGAACTGGCGAAGATACTGGATAAATGCCTGTACGCCGCCGATTTCAATCGTCTTTGCTGCCACCATCATACCGCCGACCACACACAAAACCACATAGCCGATATTACCGACGAGAGATGTCAAAGGCATCATAATGGACGAAGCGAAAGTCGCCGTTTTGCTGTTTTTGTAAAGCTCCTCATTGATTTGGTCAAACGTATCCTTGACCGCCTGCTCCCGTCCAAACAGCTTGACCACATTGTGTCCGCTGTACATTTCCTCGATATGACCATTGAGTTCACCTAGCGAACGCTGTTGTCCTTTAAAATATTTCTGTGTTTTCTTTACAACCACGGTCGAAATGAGTGCTGAAAACGGTAGGCTAATGAGCGCAATCAGCGTAAGTGTCGGGCTGACCGAGAGCATCATCACAAGAAGCATTACAATCGTAATCACCGAGCTGACCACCTGCGTCAGACTCTGCTGCAGGGAATTTGAAATGGTATCTACATCATTGGTCACACGGCTTAATATCTCACCGAAGGTTTTAGAATCGAAATAACGAAGCGGGAGCCTCGCCAGCTTTTCGTCGACATCCCGACGCAGACTGTACATCGTTTTTTGCGCCACCTGCGCCATCGTCACCTGCTGAAAGTAACTGAAAATATTATGGAGTAGATAGACGCCGCCAAGCATTACTAAAATACGGAACAGACCGCCAAAATCAATTCCCGTTTTCTCGGTAACCCCGTGGAAAATCAGGGTTGTGGCGTCTCCTAAAATTTTCGGTGCCAGCGTATTAAAAAGTGTCGCTAAAAGGATACACAAAAGGATAAAAATAATCCCGATGCGATAGGGTTTTAAATACCCTAACAGACGGCTGAGCGTTCCTTTAAAGTTTTTCGCTTTGCCGCCCGCCATAAACACGCCGCGACCACCGGGACCGCCTCCCGGTCCCCTCATAGGGCCTTTCGGTGTACTCATGCCATCTCCTCCTTTGTCAGCTGAGACAGCACAATTTCACGGTAAACCTCACACGAGTCAAAAAGCTCGCGATGCTTTCCGCATCCGACCAGTTTACCCTCGTCCAAGACCAAAATTCTGTCTGCATTCATAATCGTGGAAACACGCTGTGCAACAATGATTACCGTGCTTTCCTTTGTCTGCTCGGCAAGAGCCTTTCTAAGGTTTGCATCTGTCTTAAAGTCAAGCGCCGAAAAACTATCATCAAAAATATAGATTTCCGGTTGTTTTACAATCGCACGCGCTATTGCCAAACGCTGTTTTTGTCCGCCGGAAACATTCGTGCCGCCCTGTGCAATACGCTCGGAAAATCCTTTTTCTTTTTTGGAAATAAAGTCCATTGCTTGTGCAACCTCGGCAGCACGCACAAGTTCTTCCTCCGTTGCATCCTCTTTTCCCCAACGGATATTGGAAGCAACAGTGCCCGAAAACAGCACCGCCTTTTGCGGAACAAAGCCAATTTTTGCGCGCAGGTCTTTTTGTGTATAGTCTTTGACATCCACACCATCCACTAACACTTGCCCCTCGCTGACATCAAACATTCTCGGAATCAGCTGAATGAGCGTGGATTTCCCGCTACCGGTACTGCCGATAATCGCCGTGGTTTCGCCCGGTTCTGCGACAAATGAGATGTTTTCCAGTGCCGCCTCATCGGAATCCTCATAGCGAAAGCTAACATTTCGAAACTCTACCCGGCCCCGACTAGCAGTCGGCTCTTTCTGTTCTTCGGCATCAACAATCACCGGCGTTGTATTTAAAATTTCTGCTACACGCTCTGCGGATGCCGCGGCTCTCGGGTACATAATAAAAACCATCGAAAGCATCATCAAGGACATCATAATATGCATAATATACTGAATGACCGCCATCATATCGCCGACTTCGAGTGCGCCCTGACCGATTTTACTGGCACCTACCCAGACGACCGCTATCGTTCCGGCGTTTAATACAATGACCATCGCTGGCATCAAAATCGACGAAATCTTCTGAAGCTTAATCATTACATTCGTCAAATCAAGGTTTGCCTCATCAAAGCGTTTTTCTTCATAGCGTTCTTTATGAAACGCACGGATAACGCGGTTTCCTGACAGTTTTTCACGAATAATCAGATTGATTTTGTCCACTCTCTTTTGAATCGTTACCGAAAGCGGAATGGTTTTTCTGGATACTAAAATAATGATTGCCAAAAGGAACGGAACGAGTGACAAAAAGATAACCGCCATCGTCACGTCCTTAGAAAAGGCAAGGAAAATAGAACCCAGCATATACATCGGGCACATAATAATAATTCGGGTGAACATAATCAGGAAGTTCTGCAGCTGTGTAATGTCATTGATGGTGCGGGTAATTAAGGACGAAGCTCCGAATTTTCCCAGCTCGACGCCCGAAAAGCTCTGCACCTTATGAAAGACACTTTTTCTGACATCACGGGAAAAGCCGGTGGCAATTTTTGCACCGAAATAGTCCATTAAAACAATCGCCGCTGTCGAAATAAACGCGAGTGCCAGCATCATTCCGCCCGTGCGCCAGATGTATGCCATATCTCCCGAAGCAATCCCCTGATCTACGATTTCCGACATCAGATTCGGGAGCGACAGCTCACTCGACACGCGAATCGCAATCAGAATGAACGCCAGGATAAAATATGGGATATACGGTTTTAAGTAACCGATGATTCTCTTCAAGTTGTCATCCCCTCTTTCATTATTTTAAAAGTCTAACATACCCTAAAAGTAAAATCAATGGATAAATTGTAAACATTCCGGGAACCTATAACTCCATTTTCTGTGAAACAGACTTTTCGTTGAAATCTCGCAGAGAAATTGAAGTATAGATGTCTTTTTATATGCATAGTTCGTGGTGTTGTGAAGTTTCTCATATTATAAACAATATGAGAGGTTTTATAAACTGGACATTTGCATTTAAGCACATTTTGTTTCCTCCAATTTCTTTGTTTAGACATAATATGTAAAACAAAATAAAGATTTTAGTTAATGTTTTAAGATTTTATATTCTTTTAATACTGCCTCTAAAATGATAAACTCAAATAAAGGTAGGTGTTAATGTTTTGAATTATGAATTATTAGGAAGAAAAATAAGACAACGAAGGAAAGAGAAGAAGTATACCTTGGAGCAGTTGGCAGAGAAACTTGATGTTTCAACAACTTTTATAGGACAAATAGAAAGAGCAAAGGGGATACCATCTCTTGAAACATTAGTTAAGATTGCAAATATTCTTGAAACATCAACAGACAGTTTGCTATTTGGGGATTTGAATAGCAATTCAGGAAATAATTATTTCATAAAAGAAGTTGCAGAATTAACAGAAACATTTACACCTAATGAAAAGGAACTATTATTAAAGACCATAGAAATAATCAATGAGTATAGAAACAGTGCCAAATAAGACATTGTTTCTTATTTTTTAAAAAAGAGGTGTCGGTATGCGAAAACATTGCGACGAAGTTTTAAAAAGCGCACAAAAAGTTCTCCATCTTTTTTCATCTGTCACGGGAATTGATACACTCTTGCTCCCCCACTATGGACTTGCGCGCGAAACCTTTTTGCCATGCTCGCTGTGCCGACTCCTTGAAAACTACGGCGCACAGACCGTCGACTGTAAGGAGCGCCTGGCAGAAGCAGGCAGTTTGGCAGCAAACTATGGTGGAAGACATCTGTTTCTCTGCCGCAAGGGCTTTGTCCATTTTTGCGTTCCGGTTTACTGCGGGAATGAACATCTCGCAACCGCTGTCGCAGGTCCTTGCCTGATTTCGTGTAGCGAGATTCCAAAAGACCGGCTCATTCATTCGCTGATTTCCGATTCTTTTCAGTTGCCATCAGCGCTGAACTCTCCTTTGCGCACTCTCCCATCAAGAACGCCCGAGGAGATTTTTCGTTTGATGGAATTCTTTGAGCTTTCGCTTCTCTCGTTTGGGCAGGTACACAAGTCAGCACCTCTCCCCGGTGGATTTTTAGAAAAGGTAGAAACTACGCTCTGCTCCTCCCTTGCGCTCGGAACGAAAGGTCAGGCGCGAAAAGCTCTTTCCGACGCGCAAGAACTGATTCTTTCCACTTGCGGAAAGGATGCCACTCTTTGTAAAGATTTATGCGTGGAATTTTCTTTTCTGCTTGCACGCATTTTGTCAGACCGCAAAGAAGACGCTTCCTTTAGCAATGCACTCAGTCTCCTCTTTTGCTCACCGACAGAAAAAGACCCTTTGGGTGAACCGGAAGCATTCTTATCAAAACTCACCGATGATTTCTTCCGTATTTTATTGCCCTCCCTGCCGGAAACAGAGCATACGGTTGACAGCGCCGTTGTCCGCCGCGTGATTGAATATGTCGAAGAAAATTATGCCAAGGATATTTCATTGGAAACAGCGGCAAACGCCGTCTTTTTAAGTGTTCCTTATCTTTCCCGTTTATTTAAAGCGGAATATGGAACCAATTTTAACCACTACTTAAATGAGGTTCGCATCCGTCACGCAAAGAAACTGCTTTTAGTGCCGTACAGCACTACAAGCGATGTCGCGTTGTCGGTCGGATTTGAAAATCCCAGTTATTTTTCCAAGGTATTTAAGAGAATTACGGGGCTGACCCCGAGAAACTATGTGCTGCAATGTGAAACAGAAGAAACAGACGAATAAAAAACAGCCGAGGAAAATTCTCGGCTGTTTTTGTTTTTTGTAATTATTTTTCTAATAAAGCTTTTGTATCGCGAGCAATCGCAAGCTCTTCGTTTGTCGGAACAACGAATACGCGAACACGGGAGCCTTCTGCAGTAATTTCTACCTCTTCACCGCGAACTGCATTCTTCACCGGGTCAACCTTGATGCCCATAAATTCGTGGTTTTTCAGGAGACTTTCACGAAGTGCGATGTTATTTTCACCAACACCGCCGGCAAAAGCAATCGCATCTACGCCCTCCATTTCAGATGCGTACCAGCCGATATAACGGCGAACAGCGTATTCAAACATATCCAGTGCCAGCTGTGCGCGCTCATTGCCCTGCGTTGCAGCCTTTTCAATATCACGGAAGTCACTCGAAACACCGGAAATACCGAGTACACCGGAGTTCTTATTGAGCATAGCATCCATTTCCTTGACGGAAAGACCCTCTTTTTCCATAATGTATGTAACAATCGCCGGGTCCAAAAGACCGGAACGCGAGCCCATCAAAACACCGGAAAGCGGCGTAAATCCCATCGAGGTATCTACGGATTTGCCATTTTTTACTGCGCACATGGAAGAACCGTTACCTAAATGGAAGGTAATAATTTTCAGTTCTTCAATCGGCTTGCCCATGAGTTCTGCCACACGGGAAGACACATATCTGTGTGAAGTGCCGTGGAAACCATACTTACGGATTTTATACTTTTCATAATATTCATACGGGATACCGTACATATATGCCTTCGGCGGCATGGTCTGATGGAATGCGGTATCAAACACAGCAACCATCGGAACGCCGGGCATTGCCTTTTCACAAGCCTCGATACCCATCAGGTTTGCCGGATTGTGAAGCGGCGCTAAATCGCAGCACTTTTTGAGTGCTTCTTTCACTGCATCGTTTACGATTACGGAGCAAGCAAATTCCTCGCCGCCGTGAACCACACGATGACCAACCGCAGAGATTTCGCTCATGTCGGAAATGACACCGTGGTCTTTATCGGTTAACGCTGCCAAAACGAGCTTAATTGCATCGGAATGGTCTTTCATCTCGACCTGCTTTTCGACATTGTCTTTTCCGGTCGGCTTATGCGTGATTTTCGGATTATCGATACCGATACGCTCACAAAGACCTTTTGCGATAACGGTTTCATTGTCCATATCAATCAACTGATACTTAAGGGACGAACTACCTGTATTGATTACTAATACTTTCATAACCAGCCTCCAACTTTTTCAAAAATAAATCAAGAATTCTTTTTCTGTGCCTGTGCCTGAACACAAGTGATAGCACAAACACCAACGATATCCTCTGCCGAGCAACCACGAGAGAGGTCATTGACCGGCTTTGCAATACCCTGCGTAATCGGGCCGTAAGCCTCTGCTTTTGCGAGGCGTTGGGTCAACTTGTATGCGATATTACCGCAGTTTAAGTCAGGGAATACCAAAACATTTGCTTTACCTGCAATCTCCGAACCCGGAGCCTTGGACTGACCGATTTCCGGAATAATTGCCGCATCTGCTTGAAGCTCACCGTCGAGCTTTAAGTCCGGGCGTTTTTCCTTTGCAAGTTTCGTCGCAAGCTGCATTTTGTCAACCAGTTCGCTCTTTGCGCTGCCATATGTAGAGTAAGAGAGCATCGCAATCACCGGGTCTGCCTCAACCAAAGACTCAAAGGATGCCGCAGAAGAAATCGCGATTTCGGATACTGCATCTGCATCCGGATTTTCATTCAGGCCGCTATCTGCATAGATGAATGTGCCGTTGTGACCGTATTCACAATCCGGAACAACCATCACGAAGAATGCGCTGACCAGTTTCGTGCCCGGTGCAGTCTTTAAGATCTGCAGGCAGGGACGAAGTACGTTGGAAGTGGAGTTCACCGCACCTGCAACCTGACCGTCAGCCATATCGGTTTTAACCATCATAACACCGTAGTACAAGGGGTTTTTCATGGTTTCCAGTGCTTTTTCCGGTGTCATACCCTTTGCTTTTCTCATTTCATAGAACATATCTGCAAATTCCTGCAGATTGTCTGCTTTTTCGGGGTCGATGATCTGTGCCTTGCTGATGTCAAGACCGACCGCAAGCTCACGGATTTTGTCCTCATTACCTAAAATGATAATGTTTGCAATCCCCTCTTTTAAGATCATATCCGCCGCCTTGACGGTGCGGATGTCTTCGCCCTCTGCTAAAACAATCGTCTTTTTGTCCAGCTTTGCGCGCTCTTTGATTCTGTCCAAAAACTTACTCATTTCACTCGTCCTTTCTTGTGCGTCCATAAAAAACATTACAATCTTATATTATACTCTTTGAAAACCAATTTCGCAATGCAATTCTTTGCTTTTTTGTCGAAATTTGTAAATACTTTTTGCTTAGCTGATTTTCGTTCCGTCCGGAATATCCTTATCCACTGTCAGGACCGTCAGTTCCTTTTTGTCCGATGCCGCCAAAATCATACCCTCGGACAAGACGCCGCGGAGCTTGACCGGCTTTAAGTTCGTCACAACCACAACCTTTTTGCCGACTAACTCAGACGGGTCATAGTATTTTGCAATACCAGACACAATCTGACGGGTTTCGTCGCCGATTTTAATCTGCGAAACCAAAAGCTTTTCTGCTCCTTCCACCGGCTTTGATTCAAGCACCAAACCGACCTTAAGCTCTACCTTTGCAAAGTCTTCAATGCCGATAAAGTTCTCTTCCGGCTCCTCTTCTTTTTTTGCAGGCTCTTGTTTTGCCGCGATTTCTGCTTCGATTTCTTCCATCAGCTTTTTCTCGTCGAGGCGTGCAAACAACGGTGTTGCCTCGCCGACACTTTCGCCGGCTACGGTCTTGCCAAATTCTTTTACACTATCAAAATCAGTTGCCTTTGCGTTAATCTGGGAGAAGATGCTCTTTGCGGTTTCCGGCATAAACGGCGAAAGCAGCACTGCTAAAATGCGAATACTCTCCACCAGGTTGTAGAGCACTCCGCCGAGGCGTGCACGACTGTTTTCATCCTTTGCGAGTACCCACGGTGCTGTTTCATCAATATACTTATTGGAACGGCGTGCCAGTGCAAAAATTGCATCCAGTGCATCTGCGGTTTTATACTCATCCATTTTTGCGCAGGCAGTTTTGACTGCTTCCTGAGCACAGGCAATCAGTTCATCATCGAACTCGCCCTTTACCTGCGGCTGAATCACGCCGCCGAAATACTTATTCATCATCGCAACGGTACGGTTTACAAGGTTACCGAGCGTATTGGCAAGGTCTGCATTATAGCGCGCGATAATGGTCTCATAGGAAATCGTTCCGTCCTGTGCATACGGCATTTCGCTCAAGAGATAATAACGGATGGCATCCACGCCAAAGCGGCGTACCAAATCATCCGCATACAGTACATTTCCGCGGGACTTACTCATTTTATCCATGCCGGCAAGCAGCCACGGATGACCAAACACCTGCTTGGGAAGCGGCTCGCCGAGTGCCATCAGCATAATCGGCCAGTAAATCGTATGGAATCGTAAGATATCCTTGCCGATGATATGAACATCTGCCGGCCAGTATTTTGCATATAAGTCCGTTTTCTTAGCATCCGGCTCATAGCCGAGCGCTGTAATATAGTTAGAAAGTGCGTCAATCCAAACATACACGACATGTCCCGGGTCAAACTCTACCGGAATACCCCAGTTGAATGAGGTACGGGATACACAGAGGTCTTGCAGTCCCGGTTTCAAGAAGTTATTGACCATTTCACGCTTGCGGCTTTCCGGCTGAATAAACTCGGGATGCTCCTCGATATGCTTCATCAATGCATCCTGATATTTACTCATCTTAAAGAAATATGCCTCTTCTTTGGTGCGCACAACTTCTCTGCCGCACTCGGGGCATTTGCCGTCTACCAGCTGGGTATCAGTAAAGAAGGACTCGTCCGGCACACAGTACCAGCCCTCATATTCACTCTTATAGATATCGCCCTGTTCATAGAGCTTTTTGAAAATTTTCTGTACGGATTTTACATGATAATCATCCGTCGTACGAATGAAATGGTCATACTCTGCGCCCATCAAATCCCAGATAGCACGGATTTCACCTGCCACCCCGTCAACATACTGTTTTGGCGTAATGCCTGCCTTTTCCGCTTCTTCCTGAATTTTCTGACCGTGTTCATCGGTTCCGGTCAAAAAGAACACATCGTAGCCCATCGCTTTTTTATACCGCGCAATTGCATCTGTTAAAACAACCTCATAGGTATTTCCGATATGCGGTTTTCTTGAGGTATATGCAATCGCAGTTGTGATATAAAATTTTTCTTTGCTCAAAGCGTTCGCCTCCGTTTTTATCCTATTCATAATATACCTATATTATCATATCACGAAAGCAAAGAATTGAAAAGGTTTTTTTCAAATTTTTGTTATTTTTTCCACTCTTTTTTCTCATAATATAGATAAAAAATAAATACGGAGTGTGTATCCTTATGTCAATCAGCGTTCGAACCGACCTCGCGCAAGAGGCGTATGAAATGCTCACCGAGGCCGCCGAAGAACTTTCCGGTATTGAAAGCCACAACGAAACGACCGAAGGCATCGGCATCCATCGTGTTCTGGTCAAAACAGATGAGGCAGCAAGCCGCATTGGAAAACCCTGCGGAAACTATATTACGGTTGAACTTCCCTCATTGTCTCTTGCCACAGGGGAAGAAATTTCTGCCGCCTGCCGGCTCATTTCGAAAGAACTGCGCCGCCTGTTATCACTTTCGCCGGACAAAACCGTTTTGGTCATCGGTCTCGGCAACCGCAGCATCACGCCCGATGCCCTAGGTCCCGAGGTAGTCTCGCAGCTTCTCATTACGAGGCATCTGTTTTCTCAGCTTTCCGAAGATGCCACAGAGCATTTTCGCCCCGTCTGTGCCATTTCGCCCGGCGTGTTGGGCATCACGGGCATCGAAACAGAAGAAATTGTACGCGGGGTGGTAGAAAGGGTAAAGCCTGACTGCGTGCTCTGCATCGATGCTCTTGCCGCCCGAAGTATGCATCGGGTCGGCGCAACCGTTCAGCTCTGCGATACCGGAATTGCGCCCGGTGCCGGCGTTGGCAACCGACGTCACGCACTGAATCGCGAAACCCTCGGCGTGCCCGTCATTGCGCTCGGTGTCCCGACTGTCATTGATGCGGCAACCATTACTGCGGATACCTTATCGCTCATCACCAAAGCAATGAAAAAGGAAAGCGGAAAGGATACTCCGTTTTTGGGTGTTTTGTCCACGATGGAACCTGAGGACTGCGCATTTCTTGCCAAAGATGCGCTTTCTTCCGAAATAGGAAACTTTATTGTCACGCCAAAAGAAGTGGACCTTTTAATTGACAAAATATCGAAACTCGTTGCCGACAGCATCAATCACGCCCTCTTTGAAGATTTATCTCCTGACGAAATCACAGAATTTCTTTCATAAAAAGGGTGAGGAGCTATGCCAAAAGCACAGCTCCTCGGGGGATTATTATGAAAATTAGAGAAATAGCTTCGCCAGAGGAATTCCTCTGACAATTTCATTATAGCTTTTGTTTATGTCAAAACTATGAATAATCCGTAAATAATATCCATTTTTTCCTTTTTTTATTATCTTTCGTGAAAATTGCCGAAACAAAAAACAAGGTTTTTTTAAAATTTGATAAAAATTTATCCAACTTTTACTTGCAAGTTGGAGTGAAATAATATAAAATAAGATAGGCAAATTAAGAGGATTTGAAAAATATAATATGAGGTGAACAAAAAATGAGACAAAAAACGGTAGAAGACATCGCGGTAAAAGGAAAGAAAGTTTTAGTTAGATGTGACTTTAATGTGCCGATGGATGATAACGGTAACATCACCAATGAAAACCGTATCAACGGCGCTCTTCCTACCATCAAATATTTGATGGGCGAGGGTGCAAAGGTCATCCTTTGCTCACACATGGGTCGTCCGAAGGGCGAGTTCAATGAAAAATATAGCTTGGCTCCGGTTGCAAAACGTCTGTCCGAGCTTTTAGGTAAGGAAGTCGTTATGGCTGCTGACGTCATCGGTGACAGTGCAAAAGCTGCTGTTGCTGCTATGTCTGACGGAGACGTAGTAATGCTTGAAAACGTTCGTTTCCATGCAGAAGAAACCAAAAATGACCCTGAATTTTCGAAAAAGCTCGCTGACCTTGCTGAAATCTTCGTAAACGATGCATTCGGCACGGCTCACCGTGCACACTCCTCCACTGCAGGCGTTGCTGATTATCTGCCGGCAGTTGCAGGTTATCTGATTCAGAAAGAAATCGAAATCATGGGTGGCGCGCTTGAGGCTGCAAAGCGTCCGTTTGTTGCTATTTTAGGCGGCGCAAAAGTAAAAGATAAAATCGGTGTCATCAACAACCTCTTAAATAAGGTTGACACCATCATCATCGGCGGCGGTATGGCTTACACCTTCTCCAAGGCCGCAGGCGGAGAAATCGGTGATTCTCTGTGCGACGATGAGCGCCTTGAGTACACGAAGGAAGTACTGGCTCTTGCAAAAGAAAAAGGCGTTAAAATTCTTCTGCCGACCGACAATGTGATTGCAGACGCTTTCGACAACAACGCAAATCGCAAGGTATGCAAGACCGGCGAAATTCCGGCAGGCTGGCAGGGTCTTGACATCGGACCGGAAACCATCAAGGCGTTTACTGAAGAAATCAGAAATGCAAAAACCGTCATCTGGAACGGACCGATGGGCGTATTTGAAATGTCTAACTTCGCAACCGGTACGGTTGAGGTTGCAAAAGCAGTAGCTGAAGCAGATGCGACCACCATCATCGGCGGCGGTGACTCCGCTGCAGCGGTTGAAATCCTAGGCTTTGCTGATAAGATGACTCACATTTCCACCGGTGGCGGCGCTTCCTTAGAATTCTTAGAAGGCATTGAGCTTCCGGGTATCGCTTGCCTTTTGACCAAAGAACGCAAAAAGGTTATCGCTGGTAACTGGAAAATGAACAAAACCCCGACTGAGACCAAAGCATTGATTGCTGAGCTTGCTCCGCTCGTAGCTTCTAGCGAAGATACCGTTATCGTATGCCCGACCGCAGCTTGTCTCTCCGCTGCAGTAGAAGCAGCAAAGGGTACCAATATCAAGGTTGGCGCACAGAATATGTACTTTGAAGACAGCGGTGCATTCACCGGTGAAATCAGTGCTGATATGCTCCTCGATTTGGGCGTTGAATATGTCATCCTCGGTCACTCCGAGCGTCGTCAGTACTTTGCTGAAACTGATGAGACTGTAAACAAGAAGGTCTTAAAGGCTTATGAAAAAGGTTTAACCCCGATTATCTGCGTTGGTGAAAGCTTAGAGCAGAGAGAACAGGGCATCACCAATGACCTCGTTCGTATGCAGACCAAGATTGCTCTTAAAGATGTAACGGCAGAACAAGCAAAAACCGCGATCATCGCATACGAACCGATTTGGGCAATCGGCACCGGCAAAACCGCTACCACCGCTCAGGCAGAAGAAGTTTGTAAAGCAATCCGTGACTGCGTAAGAGAAGTGTATGGCGAAGCAGTTGCAGATTCCATCACCGTTCAGTACGGCGGCAGCGTAAAAGCATCCAATGCTGCAGAGCTGTTTGCAGAAGCTGACATCGACGGTGGTCTGGTCGGCGGTGCAAGCTTGAAGGCTGACGAGTTTAAGAGCATTGTAATCTACAAATAATTGGAGTTTTGAAGATGAAAAAACCTTTATTGTTATGCATTATGGACGGATTCGGCTTGAATCCGTCCGATAAAGGAAATGCGGTCTTCGAGGCAAAAACGCCGAACCTTGACCGCATTTTTGAAAAGTTTCCGAACACGAGTTTAGATGCCAGCGGCCTTGCGGTCGGTCTTCCGGACGGACAGATGGGCAACTCAGAGGTTGGTCACACCAACATCGGCGCAGGCAGAATTGTGTATCAGGAGCTGACCCGTATCACAAAATCCATCGCTGACGGTGATTTCTTTGAAAATGAAGAGCTGCTTTCGGCGATTGAAAACTGCAAAGCACATGGCTCTGCCCTGCATATCATGGGCCTGTTATCTGACGGCGGTGTGCACAGCCACAATGAGCACATCTACGGCATCGTAGAGCTGGCAAAAAGAAAAGGTCTTAACAAAGTATTTCTGCATTGCTTCTTAGACGGTCGAGATGTTCCCCCGTCTTCGGGTAAGGATTTTGTCGTCGCTTTGGAAGATAAGCTTTCTGAAATCGGTGTTGGTAAAATCGCAACGGTGATGGGCCGCTATTATGCAATGGACCGCGACAACCGTTGGGACCGCGTGGAAAAAGCATATACTGCAATGACCCGCGGCATCGGTGAGCAGACCGAATCTGCTGCCGAAGCAGTATCCGCATCGTATGAAAAAGAAATTACGGATGAATTCGTTGTTCCGTCTGTTGTTACGGAAAACGGTGCACCCGTCGGCATGATTGCAGAAAATGACAGTATCGTTTTTGCAAACTTCCGTCCGGACCGTGCGCGCGAAATCACCCGCACCTTTGCAGACCCGGCTTTCGACGGTTTTAACCGTGAATACACGCCTGTCTACTTCGTTTGTATGACACAGTATGATAAGAGTATGCCGAATGTCCATGTGGCTTTTAAACCGCAGACACTTAATAATACCTTTGGTGAATACATCAGCAAAAACGGTCTTTCCCAGCTCCGCATCGCAGAGACGGAAAAATATGCCCATGTCACCTTCTTCTTTAATGGTGGCGTCGAGGCAGTTTCCGAGGGTGAGGACCGCGCACTCATTAACTCCCCCAAGGTTGCAACCTATGACCTGCAGCCGGAGATGAGTGCATACGAGGTAACTGATGAGCTTTTGGCGCGCTTAGACAGCGGCAAGTATGATGTCATCATCTTAAACTTTGCCAACTGCGATATGGTTGGTCACACCGGCATCATTCCGGCAGCCATCAAGGCGGTTGAAACCGTGGATGAATGTGTCGGCAAGGTTGCAGATAAAGTCATGGAAATGGGCGGCGTAATGCTCATTACCGCTGACCACGGCAACGCTGACCAGATGATTGACCCCAAAGACGGCGAGCCGTTTACCGCACATACCACTTTCCCCGTTCCGTTCATCGTAATGGGCGCAGGAAATGTCAATCTTCGTGAGGGCGGATGTTTAGCTGACATCGCTCCGACGATGCTGGCTCTGTTAGACCTTCCCCAGCCGGAAGAAATGACGGGCAAAAGCATTCTTTTATAAGTTTAGTTTTTACATTTTTAATAACATAATTTGAGAGGAGAAACAAAATGAAACAGTTTATCGAAATCATTGATGTTGTTGCAAGAGAAGTTCTGGATTCCCGCGGCAACCCCACCGTTGAGGTTGAAGTTTTCACCGATGACGGTTTTGTAGGTCGCGCATCCGTTCCGTCCGGTGCATCCACCGGCGCATTCGAAGCAGTTGAGCTTCGCGACGGCGACAACAGCCGCTACTTAGGTAAGGGCGTAGAAAAAGCAGTTGAGAACGTAAACGGCGAGATTGCAGAAGCAATCATCGGCATGAACGTACTCGACCAGATTGCAATCGACCGCACCATGATCGCATTAGACGGTACCCCGAACAAAGGTCGTCTGGGCGCAAACGCTATTTTAGGCGTGTCTTTAGCTTGTGCAAAGGCTGCTGCTGAAGCTCTCGGCGTATCCCTTTACAACTACATTGGCGGATGCAACGCAAGAACCCTGCCGGTTCCGATGATGAACATCTTAAACGGTGGTAAGCACGCAGACAACAGTGTAAACATTCAGGAATTCATGATTATGCCGGTTGGTGCAAAATCCTTTAAGGAAGCACTCAAAAACTGCGCAGAAGTATTCCATAACTTAAAGAGCGTATTAAAATCCAAAGGCTACAGCACCGCTGTTGGTGACGAGGGTGGCTTTGCTCCGAACCTCAAGAGTGACGAAGAAGCAATCCAGGTAATCTTAGAGGCAGTTGAAAAGGCTGGCTTTAAGCCGGGCGATGATTTCCGTATCGCAATCGATGCTGCTGCTACTGAAATGTATGAAGAAGCAAAGAAGATCGGCAAAGACGGTTACTACTTCTGGAAGACCGATATCTTCAAAACCCGTGAAGAAATGGTTGCTTACTGGGAAGACCTCGCAAGCAAATACCCGATTATCTCTCTCGAAGACGGCGTAGCGGAAGAAGACTGGGAGGCTTGGAAAATCCTGACCGACAAGCTCGGTGACAAAATGCAGCTCGTTGGTGATGACCTCTTTGTAACCAACACCGAAAGACTGAAGAAAGGTATCGAGCTGGGCGTTTCCAACTCTATCTTAATCAAAGTAAACCAGATCGGTTCTCTGACCGAAACCTTAGAGGCGATTCAGATGGCTAACCGTGCAGGTTACACCGCTGTTACCTCTCACAGAAGCGGCGAGACCGAAGACACCACCATCTCTGACATCGCAGTTGCTACCAACTCCGGTCAGATTAAAACCGGTGCTCCGTCCAGAACCGACCGTGTTGCAAAATACAACCAGTTGCTCCGCATCGAAGAAGAACTCGGCGATACCGCTGAATATCTTGGCTTGGATGCTTGGTTTAACTTGAAAAATAAATAAGTCGGGATGTAAAAAATGCGCGGACCGCAAAAAGGAAAATGTAATATAAAATATTATTAGCGCAAACATAGCAGGGTGAGATATTTCGGTTGAAAAATCTCACCCTGTTCGATTTTCCTTTGAATGGATTCCTTTTTGCTATAAACAAACTTCACCTCTCGACGTACCCGTGTACGCCTTCGGGTAACCCAACAAAGTCGCAAGCGACTTTGTTGGCTCAGTTTGTTCATTCCGCATCATTTTTTCCTATCCCTCATAAAAAAGAACCCGTAAAATTTTTACGGGTTCTTTTTTATGATTCAGAGTTTTCTTGATACAACCGATACAATTCATAATATGTGCCTTTTTTCTCCATTAGCTCTTTGTGCGTTCCCTGCTCGACGATTCCTTCTTTGGTAAGGACCAAGATGCGTGAAGCATTGCGAATCGTGGTTAAGCGGTGTGCAATCGTAAAGGTCGTTCTTCCGCGCGTCAGCTTTTCGAGTGACTCCTGCACCAGGCGTTCACTTTCATTGTCGAGTGCCGAGGTTGCCTCGTCCAGAATCAGAATCGGCGGGTTCTTTAAGAACACTCTTGCAATACTGATTCTCTGCTTTTGTCCGCCCGAAAGCTTGACTCCACGCTCGCCGACATAGGTGTCATAGCCGTTTTCCAGCTCCATAATAAACTCATGTGCCCCTGCGGCTTTGGCAGCCTCGATGATTTCCTCTTTCGATGCGCCCGGTCTGCCGTACTCGATATTTTCATATACCGTACCCGAGAACAGATAGACCTCCTGCTGGACGACACCGATTTGGTTGCGCAAGGACTCGAGCGTCAGATGTGTAATGTCCTCTCCGTCAATCAAAATGCGTCCCTCCGTCAGATTATAAAAACGGGGAATCAGGCTGCAAAACGTCGTCTTTCCGCCGCCCGACGGTCCGACCAAAGCGATATTTGCGCCCTGGGGAACCTCTAAATCAATACCACACAAGACATCCGAAAGCTCCTCGGAATAACGGAAGCGGACATGGTCAAAGCGGATATTTCCTTTCACGTCCACAAGTTCTTTGGCGTCGGGCAGGTCGCAAACATCAATCGGCTCATCCATAATTTCAACAAATCGCTCAATACCCGTCATACCTCTTTGGAACTGCTCGGTAAACTCAACAATCCGACGAATCGAGGTGAGTAGCGTTGAAACAAACAGAAGATATGCCGTAAAATCTGCCGGAGAAATGGCTCCGTCAATCATAAACAAGGCGCCCGCCACTACCACGGTAATGTACATAATACTGTCAAAAATACGGGTCGTGCTGTGGAAGCCTGCCATATAGTGATAGGTGATTTTTTTAATATCCAAAAAGCGGAGATTCCCCTTTTTGAACTTTTCTTTTTCTATCGGCTCATTGGCAAAGGATTTGACCACACGAACGCCCAAGAGGCTGTCCTCCACCTGCGAATTGATTTCGCCGATTTGCTGGCGCGATTCCTTAAACGCGCGTCGCATCCGCTTTTGAAAAAATCGGGAGCAGACAAGCATCAAAGGAAGAATCGAAAAGATAATCAAAGTGAGCCATAGATTCATCCCTGCTAAAATGGCAAACGCCGCCGTAATTTTGATGCCCGCAATGAAAAACTCCTCGGGGCAATGGTGCGCAAACTCTGTCACATCAAACAAATCACTGGTGATGCGCGTCATAATCTGTCCGATTTTTGTATTATCGAAATAGGAAAACGATAATTTCTGAAGATGCGAAAACAAATCCTTTCGCATATCCGTTTCGATCCGCGAGCCCATAATATGACCAATAGATTGCATATAGTAGTTCGCCACTGTGTCTATCACTCGAAGAATCAGATAAAACACACCAAGGCGCAACACCAAAGAAACGGTTAAAGATGCATCCCCCTTAATTCCTGCATCGGTGATATAGCGTACAATGAGCGGCAAATACAGCTCACAAAGCGTGGTGAGTGCCGCGCAGAAAAGGTCTAAAACCACAATCCACCGATACTTCTTAAAATACGGCAGAAACCGCAATAAAAGACCCTTTTTGCTTTTTTTCTTCTCGTTTTGTTTCACGGTTTTCTCTCCTTATCACCGAAAAATATCGTCTACCTGAATGACCGCCTGAAGCTTTTCATCGTGCTCTGACAGTCTCCTTTTAATTTCACTGACCAGCTCTTCTTTCTGTTTCCCGCTTTTTCCGCAGGGAATCTCCAAATCAAAAATCAAATTGATATGATCCTCGCCGTCTGTCATACGGAAATCGTGAATACCAAAACTTTCGTCGATACTTTTCACTGTTGCCAACACCAGTTGGCGAAAAGCATCTGTTCGCTCACAATTTACAGTAATTGGGTCCATATGAATCACGATATGAACATCGAGTTCTTTCGAAATCTCTTTCTCTACACGGTCAATACTCTCGTGGATTTTAACCACATCGGCAGTGTCCGGCACTTCGGCGTGCACAGACGCCATCACTCTGCCGGGGCCATAATCGTGCACAATTAAGTCGTGCGTTCCGACGATTTCTTCTTCCGCTAAAATACGTTCTTCGAGTGCGCGCACCAGCACAGGGTCTGGCATTGTGCCCAAAAGCACGCTCACCGTATCCTTGGCAATGGAAAAACCGGAATACAAAACGATGAGCGAAACCAAAGTACCCATAATTCCGTCCAAGGGAAAATCAACAAACGCACCAAAGACAGCAGAAATAATTACCACACCCGTTGATAGCACATCATTGATAGAGTCTCTTGCCGTTGCTAAAATAACTGATGAATTGATTTTCTTTCCGATGTATCGGTTATAAAAATACATCCACACCTTGACCAAAACGGAAAGTGCCAGAATTCCAAGTAAGATGGGACTGAACTCTGGTTTTTGGGGATGCCATATTTTATCTGCCGAGGTTTTTAATAGCTCCCAGCCAATCAGCATAATGATAAAAGCAACAATTAAAGCCGCGATATACTCCATTCGTCCGTGACCAAACGGGTGCTCCTTATCAGCACGCTGGTTGCTCAACTTAACACCGACAGCAGATACCACCGAAGAACCCATATCGGACAGGTTGTTAAAAGCATCTGACATAATTGCCACTGAGTTCATTAAAAAACCGATGACGAGCTTTACAATAAACAAAAACAAATTGCAAATGACACCCAAAGTAGCTGCCAATATGCCATAGCGTTCCCGAACCTTTTTGTCGGACAGTGCCTTATCTTTTGTCACAAATCGACGTTCTAAAAACCGTATCATTTCCTCTTTCTCCATTCCGCTTTCAGTTGACGAACAAACGCAGAAAATGCTGCCGGCACCGTCAACTGCTCTTTCAGTTCTTTCTCATCCGCCCAGACAAACGGAGCATCCTTTGTGCCTTGCGCGTGCACAAAATAGGCACTCATATGCCACTCTCTATGAGTAAAGATATGCACGGCGCCCTCTAATTTTGACATTTCGCCCGAAATTCCCCAAGATGCAAGCTTTTCTTTTGCCTGTTTCTCGTCAAGTGCACCCACGCAGTTGGGAAACTCCCACATTCCCGCAAGCAAGCCTTTCTCCTCTCTCTTGCGAAGTGCCGCGCGTCCGTCTTTTTCTATCACAAATACTGTTTTTTGCTCTATGGTTCTTTCTTTTTTCTGTGTTTTATTCGGAAGTTGTTCCGCTATGCCCTGTCGTCTACCCTCGCAGAGTTCTGCCAAAGGACATTTCTCACACAGAGGCGCACCGTTTGGCAGACAAACAAGCGCACCAAGCTCCATCAACGACTGATTAAAGTCTCCGGCACGCGCCGGAATAATCCCGCGCACGATTTCCTCCACCTCGGTTTTGACCGAATCCTTGGACACATTTTCGTCGCAAGCGAGTATTCGCATAATCACGCGCAACACATTTCCGTCTACTGCCGGCTCCTGACTGTCATACGCAATCGAGCTGACTGCCCCTGCCGTATAACGACCGATACCCGGTAGCTTTAACAGTTCTTTTGCTGTTTTTGGAAATATGCCGTTATAATCACTGACCACCATTTGAGCCGCTTTTTGCAAATTCCTTGCGCGGCTGTAATAGCCGAGACCCTCCCAGGCTTTTAAGACCTGCTCGGTCGGTGCCTCTGCTAAAGCCTCTACCGTCGGAAACAGCTTTAAGAAACGGTTATAATAATCAATTACTGCCTCTACTCTCGTTTGCTGAAGCATAATTTCTGAGACCCAAACACGATAAGGGTCTTTGTTTTGCCGCCACGGAAGCACCCGTTTTTCGCGGTCATACCATGAAAGCAGGGGCATCGGTATCTGTTTTAGTAAACCTGCATTTATAATCATGAAATCCCTTTCTGCGCCCTTTAAAGTGCGTGCAAAAACTTTTCCAGCTTATCCGCAATCAAAGCGTGACCTGCATCGTTTGGATGCAGACCGTCCGGCGCATACATCTCGCGCAGAACCGTCACCTCAGGTTGAATCCCGCTTTCTTTATACAAATCAAGCACAGGAAGCGAATAGTATTCTGCTACCTCACGAATCGCGTTTACATAGTCGCGAAGCACAACATTTTTAGGCAATCCCTCGCGGTTTCTGATGTTTTCCTCCGCGCGGTGCAAGGGCGTCATAATGACAATCGGCTTACCCGGATACATTTCAATCAACTTACGGAACAGCACGTGGCAGGCACCGTAAAACGTCCACTCGGTTCGGTCATCAAAGGTTCCGAAAAGCGCATCGCCGTGGCCATAATCATTCGTTCCGCCGAATACGACAACAGCATCGGCATCAAGCTCCATATCGTCCGCACGGCGGCAGAAATCCCATTCCTGCGACGAAATAGCCTCTAAATTATTTAAAAGCTCTTCCGTTACGCTACTCTGACGTGCAATTCTTGTTCCGCTTATACCATAGTTTCTAGCCTCGGCAAGTCCTGCACGTGCTTTAAGCACCTGATGATAGATATGAGTTTCATCGCTTGCGCCTATTCCCTGCGTAATACTATCTCCTAAAAAATTGATTTTCTTGCCTTTGAGTTCCATATTTGTATTCGCTCCTTACAGTTTTCTATTTTCTTTTAAAAACTCGCGCGGCGATTTCCCTTCATAACGGCGAAACACCCGCGAAAAATAATACTGATTTTCAAACCCGGTCTGCTCCGATGCTTCCCGCAC
Source organism: Clostridia bacterium (assembly GCA_017399695.1). Taxonomy (GTDB): domain Bacteria; phylum Bacillota; class Clostridia; order UBA1381; family UBA9506; genus RGIG1666. The sequence continues at coordinate 256,293 of JAFQBK010000012.1, forward strand.
GGAACAGCCACGACGCAGCAGTAAATCCTTTGCATACTCGATGCGCAGACGGCTGTGATATTCCATAATACCCATTCCCATCGTCCGACGGAAGGTGCTGCATAAAAGCGTTTTACTGTAATGGAATTTATCGCAGATTTCGCCCAGCGTAATGTGCTCGGAAAGGCGTGCAGACAAATACTCCGTCATTTCATTAGCAAGCTGCTCCTCCCACGCATCCTTGGAGGTAAAGACCGTCCGCTCCGACTCACGCAGAAGCGTAATCAAAAGCATTTCCAGATGCAGTTTTACCATCTGCGGACCGCCCGGCGGACTGTCGGGTGCCTGCGAAAGCCCCTTGATATGCGGGTCATACTCCGGAAGCAGAAAGCTTTCCTTTGCCTCAACGATGAAACGACTGATCATCGGCAGAACGGCTCTCGGCAAACGAGTATGCATTCCCCGGAACACTGCCATCGCCGGCGAACGGCAGACAAAGGTCACGATAAACAGGCGGGGCGAAACCGAGCCGTTACAGAAATGTCTGTGAAACTCATTTGGTTTATGGAAGATAATTTCACCCTCGTAAAGCTTTAACTCCTTATTCTTTGTTTGCAGGTTAACCTCCCCGCGCTCCACATACAAAAGCTCCCAGAAATCGTGGCTTTCGCCCGGATAGTCAAAATCCTTATCAAAATCAGAGTAGTGAATCGTGACAATTTTATTTACATTAATTAAACTGCTGATGGTTTGACGGATATAAATATCTTTCGCCAAATATAACACCTCAACTTTTTTCTTCTGAACAAAAATGTATCTTTTTTGTGTTATCGTGCATTTTCAAATTTACCTATATAATATATCATAAAAATAACAATTTGTAAATGGAGGCTTTCAAAATGAATGTTTTAGCAATCGGCTGCCATCCGGACGATATTGAGATTGCTTGTGCCGGAACTTTGGCAAAATACGTAAAACAAGGACATAATGTCACGGTTTGCCATGTAGCAAACGGAAATCTCGGTCACGTTGAGATTATGCCGGACGAGCTGCGCGAAATGCGCAGAGAAGAGGCAAAAAAGGCCGGCTCACTGGCCGGCATCAAGGTCGTTACCTGCGACATCGGTGACCTTTTGGTGTATTCCGACAGCCGCGAGCAACGTGACAAGGTAGTAAAGGTCATTCGCGAGGCACAGCCGGACGTTATCTTTACGCACAGCCCGGAGGACTATATGCCGGACCACACCGCTGTATCAAAGCTCGTGTTTGATGCGTCTTTTGCTGCAACCGTTCCGCATTACATCGTAGAAGGTTGCGATGCGCCCATTTCGAGAAATGTGCCGATTTACTATATGGATACGCTCGCAGGCGTTGGTTTTCTGCCGACAGAGTACGTGGATGTATCGGATGAAATCGACTTAAAGCTTGAAATGCTGGAGTGCCACGTTAGCCAGATGAAATGGATGCGCGAGCACGACCACATTGACTTCTCTGAGTTTGTAAAGACCATGGCGCGTTTCCGTGGTTTGCAGTGTGGCACGCAGTATGCCGAGGCATTTACGATGTGTCAGATGTACGGAAAGGTCGTACCGCAAAGACTTCTTCCGTAATGAGTCAAGGAAATTAAATTTTATCATAAAGGAGCGAATAAAATGAATTTTATGGATACCGTAAAAGGTTCTCTTTTGGAAGGATTCTATCCGGCAGGATGGGATATGGCAAAAATCGACAAGTGCATCGCTGATAAGCCGGAGGATATCTTCGTTCGTCAGCCGCACTGGAACAAGGACTTTACACCGATTATGTGTAACTCTGTAGAGGAATTTGATACGCTGATGGGTCACGAAATTGCTCTGCAGATTAAAAAAGCAAAGGACAACGGCGAGAAGCTTGCAATGATTCTGCCGGTTGGTCCGATGGGTATGTATAAGTGGGCAGTATTCTTCTTAAAAGAATGGAATATTTCCTGTGACCACGTCACCTGCTTTAACATGGATGAATGGTCTGACGGCGAGGGTAACACTCTGCCTTCTGACGACCCGGCTGCATTTCAGAATGCTATGCAGGAAGCTTTTTATAAGCCGCTCGGTGAGCTGACGGTTCCGGAAAGCCAAAGAAACTTTGCAACCAAAGAAAATCTGCCGACCTACGCAGAAAAAATTAAGAAATTAAAAGACGAGGGTGCAAAGCTCGCCCTGGTTTTCGGTGTTGGACGTATGTGCCACATCGCATTCTGCGAGCCGCACTTCGGTGCTGAATATGCTTCCGATGAGGAATGGATGAAACACACCCATCGCATCGGTGCAATGCTTCATCCGCTCACCATTGAGCAGAACGCAATCACCAGCTTTAAGTCCCGCACTACCTTAGTTCCGTGTCGCGCAAACACCATTGGACCCGGTCTGTTCATGCAAGCTGATGTTATCATCGGCGGTTGTGACGGTGCTCTTTCCCGCGGTATGCAGTGGCAGGGCATGAGCCTTTGGATGACTCTGCGCCACGAGCCGACCCGCTGGATTCCGTCCAGTTATATGCCGACACTCCCGGGCAAGCTGTTCTTCTTAAAAGAACTGGCTGGACCGCTCACCGCTGAGTGCAACTAATCAAATCAAAACCAAGGGGCTGCAAAAATTTGCAGCCCCTTTTTTACGCTTGACATTTGGTCTGTTTCATACTATAATCTCATTGAAATACACCCAAGGAGGTCGCCATGCGAATTCGTTTATCCGACCATTTTACATATAAAAAATTACTGCTTTTCACCCTGCCATCCATTATGATGATGATTTTCACTTCGATTTATGGTGTGGTAGACGGCTTTTTTGTGTCTAATTTTGCGGGAAAAAATGCCTTTGCGGCGGTCAATTTTATTATACCTTTTTTATCCATCTGGGGTGGACTGGGATTTATGTTTGGCGCCGGCGGCAGTGCTCTCATTGGAAAAACCTTAGGAGAGGGAGACCACGAAAAAGCAAACCGTATCTTTTCCCTCATTACTTATGTGAGCCTGATTTTAGGCGGTATACTCGCGGTCTTTTGCTTTATTTTCTTAGAGCCGATTGCGGTTTCTATTGGTGCGACTCCTGAAATCCTGGAGGATTGTCTGCTCTATGGACGGATTATAGCGCTTACCCTGCCCGCCTATATCCTGCAAAACGAATTTCAGGCTTTCAGTATTGCGGCAGAAAAGCCCCAGTTCGGACTGATTGTATCTCTTATCACCGGATGTGGAAACATCCTGTTAGACGCCTTGTGTGTCGGTATTTTGGGTTGGGGAATCGCCGGAGCTGCCATTGCCACTGCCATCAGCCAATTTGCCGGCGGCATTGTCTTTTTGATTTACTTTTTCCGTCCGAACGATAGCTTGCTCCATCTGTCAAAAACAACAATGGACAATAAGGCACTCATAAAGACGGTAAGTAACGGCGTATCGGAGCTTGTCAACAATGTTTCTATGTGTGTGGTCAGTATGCTCTATAACCTACAGCTGATTCGATACGCCGGTGAAGACGGTGTAGCGGCATACGGGGTTTTAATGTATGTCAGTTTCATTTTTTATGCGATATTCATTGGTTTTACTGCCGGTTCATCCCCGATTATCAGCTATCATTTTGGTGCGCAAAATCACACAGAACTGAAGAATCTCCGCAAAAAAATCATCCGCCTAATCGCCATCTTTTCTGTACTAATGCTCTTTGGCGGCGAACTGCTCGCCCAACCGTTTTCATACTTGTATGTCGGATATGATGCCGACCTTTTTACTCTTACCTGCCGCGGATTTTACATTTTTTCCTTTTCTTTTCTGTTCGGTGGTATGGCAGTATTGGGTTCGGCATTCTTTACGGCACTAAATGATGGCATGACTTCGGCAATTATTTCCTTTTTGCGCACGATGGTCTTCCAGATTGGAGCCGTTTTACTTCTGCCGCTATGGTTCGGCATCGACGGCATCTGGTTTTCTCTGGTTTTAGCAGAAATCGCGGCGTTTTTCCTTACCATTTTCTATATTGTAATCAAGCGAAAAAAATATCATTATTAAAGAAAGTCGAAAAGGCACAGATTCGCTAGAATCTGTGCCTTTTTTGTAATTTCTCTCCTAATTTTGTAAAAATTATACGAATTTTGGATATTTTTTACTTTTTTTGAAAAAAATTGTTGACAAAATTTCCACTTTATGGTATATTTACCTTAATTCTACTAATTTTATTTTATATTTGAGGAGGAAATTCATATGAAATCTACCGGTATTGTAAGAAAAGTGGACGAGCTTGGTCGTGTGGTATTGCCAATTGAGCTGAGAAGAACTTTGGACATTTCTGAAAAAGATGCGCTGGAAATTTATGTGGACGGAAGCTCTATTATCCTCAAAAAATATGAGCCATCCTGTATCTTCTGTGGAAATGCAAAAGATGTACTTATTTTTAAGGGCAAGAATATTTGTCCTGACTGCTTAGGCGAACTGAAAAAATAAAATGTAATTCTTCGGCGAGCGATTCCGCTCGCCGTTTTTTTATTTCTCTTGCACCATACTGAAATTTATGGTACAATACCACTGAATCTTTCAAAAAGGGAGGGAACCTGATGTCAGCGGAGCAAAAGACAGTTATGCGCAAAGATGAAATCCGTCTGCAAAATGTACTGTTTTGTATTTTTGTCGTCCTCATTCATCTGTTTCCGCAGGAAATACTGGTGCACGAAGCGGCTTTTTTGATTCAACGTCCCTTGTTTTGTGCTATTTTCGGATTTATGTTCCTTTCCGGCTTAAAGGGCGGTCTTGCACCGTATCGCGGCGAGTGGCTTTCATATTACTGCCGTCGCTTTACAAAAATTCTAATTCCGTATGTTATTTCGGTCGTAATCTATTGGCTCTTACACGGACTTTTAGGCAAGCACAATTTTGATATTATAAGACTCCTTTGGGCTTTTGTGACCGGCAAGGAGGAAGCTCATTTTTATTTTGTTATTGCACTTTCGGAGCTTTATTTGCTGTTTCCGCTACTCCGTCGCCTGACCGACCGCGTCAGTGGGGGAATTGTACTGCCGATTGCTTTTGTACTGACACTTTTGTCCTCGGTTTTTCTTTGCGGATATGACTTTTATCCCGGATTGTTTCTGCGCTATCTGTTTTGCTATTTGCTTGGCTTATACGCCGGAAAGCATTATGAGGCTTTTTGCAAAAAACTGAAAAATTGGACTTTTTTCTTGTTCATTCTTTACGCTCTGTTTCTTGGTGCAGAGCTTGCTGCAGCGAATTTGTGGCATTTTTACGATATCGCTTTCCCGCTTCAGCAGGAAATTACGCTCTTTTATATGCCGATTGCGGTGCTTTCCTTTTACCGCATCAGCTTATTCTTAGTAGAGCATACTCGTCTTTCGCATCAAGCATGGGTGCTTGCGATTGACCGCAATTCCTATTATATTTACCTGATTCATATTTTAATTATTACACTGGCAGGATGGCTGCTTTCGTTCGGTGGGATAAAAGAGTCTGTACTATATGCCACTTTGCGTACGGTAATTACCTTATGCGCTCTTAGCGTTTGGCTGGCTTTAGATGCCGTGATTTTAAGACTGAAAAAAAGATAATAAAACAAAAAAGACTGCACGTGTGCAGTCCTTTTTCTTTTACAAAAAGTTATCTTTCCTGCTCTTTGTTATTTTTCATTTCATTCTGATTGTTTTTCTGATTCTGATTGTTCTGATTGTTCTGGTTGTTAAAGTTGTTCTGATTATTCTGGTTATTCAAGTTCTTCTTGTTTTCCATGATATCACCTCCTCTGTTGTTTACATCTATATTTTTTCTCTTTCTGCTAAAAATATACGTAAAAAAAGCAGAGCTCTGCTCTGCTTTTTATTTTTATTTTCTATCTGCTAAATCTTTGATTAGTGTCATGGATAATTCATACGATGGCAGGACGGAATCAATATGTAAAAACTCATCCGCTGAGTGGTCATCATCCCCTGCCGGACCTAAAGCATCAATACAAATAGCTCCGTACTGCGCGATGATATTAGCATCGGACACACCGCCACGCAGGCGATGTTTGTACGCAATTCCGTGACTCTTTAATAGCTCCTCAATGTGTCGCACATATTCCTTTCCTGCCTCTGTCAGCACCAGTGCCGGACGAGTATGACGCTCTGTGATGGTAACCTCTATTCCGCGCCCTCTTGCCTCCTCAGTTAGCGTTTCGAGCATCGCATCCAGCCGTGCAAGCTCTTCCGGTACAGGAAAACGGACATCTACCTCGATGCTCGCCTGATCGGCAACAACATTGTTTTTGATGCCGCCCTGTGCCACGCCGACATTGACCGTCACATTGCGTTCCTCGCTTTGCAGGCTGTCAAGCGCCACAATCCAGCGCCCCATCTCACTGACCGCCGAACGTGCACCCGAGGTAAAGACATAGCCGCAATGCCCCGCTTTTCCCCGGAAATTCACCGTAAAATAGCTACGTCCTTTTCGTTCATTCGAGCGCGCGCCATCATTCGATGCTCCCTCATAAATGTAGGCATAATCCGAAATTTCGGCGTATTTTTGATATACCTCTTTGGAGTACTCACTCCCGATTTCTTCATCCGGATTAAACACAGCCACGATATTCAGCTTGTCATTCACTTCTTTTGGGATTTCTTTTAAGATATGATACATTAAAAGGCTTCCCTGCTTCATATCGAGCACGCCCGGACCATAGGCTTTATCTCCCTCCATGCGAAACGGACGCTCCTTTGCCGTACCCGCCGGAAACACTGTATCCAGATGCCCAATCAGCATCAAATCATAGTGCTCTGCCTCACGGTTTTTGCACACCAGGCAAACGCCCGTTTCGGGTGCCAAATCGTGCCACTCTGTCTGCCAACCCATCTCCGCAAAGCGCTTTCGAAAGAATTCTGCCATTTCCGCAAGACCTGCTAAGCACCCGGGACCGCTATCGATGTTTACCAAGGATTCGAGTTCTGATAAATACTGATTAAGTTCCATCCGCTTGCTCCTTACTTCTTGTAATAGTTTTCCGAACGGGTCGTGGTTGCCGGCGGTGCCGGATCAAGTTTTCTGTCTCCGATTCCTAAAATTTCTTCGGGGCGAATCCAGGGTTTTCCCTGAATCGCACTGGTTTCCTCGTGGGTCAGGTAGCCCTTATAGACCGTAAGACTACGGCGATAGTAGCCGTCCTTTATGCAGCATTCTCCCACACCGTCATTTAGGATACTGAGTATCATCGGGAGCATTTCTGCTGCATAGGCAACAGAAGTTGTATTTGCCACAGCGCCCGGAATATTCGACACGCAGTAATGTACCACGCCATTTACCACATAACGGGGATTGTCGTGATGCGTTTCGTGGCTCGACTCAATCGCGCCGGGGTCATCGTTTGAAATATCAACCAAAACAGAGCCGGGCTCCATCAATTTCAGCATTTCTTTATCAATCAAAAAGTCCTTGCGCTCTTTCGGCCACTTCACACAGTTTAAAACCATATCCGTCTGAGGAAGTACCGAAGCAATCGTTTCTTTATTGCAATACATCGTACTGATTTGGCTTTTGTATTCGGAAAGGACACTGCGCAGAATGCCAACATTGATATCCATTACCGTGCAGTTCGCACCTAAGGCATGAAGAACGGAAAGTGCGCTGCGACCAACCACGCCGCAGCCCAAAATCAGCACATTCATCCTCGGTGCGCCGGCAAAACCTCCGACATATTTCCCCTTGCCGCCGTTGATGGTAAGCATCGACTCAAGACCAAACAGCGCGCCCTGCTTTCCTGCTGCCTCGCAGTTCGGCGAACCAAAGCGGTGTGCATCTTCTGCCGTAAATGCAATGCATTTGCTTTTAAGAAGTGCGTCCACCTCTTCGGGATGACCTGCCGGATGAATACAACCGAGCAGAATCTGATTTTCGCGCATCAGAGGATATTCTTTTGGCGTGAACTCCTTAACCTTTGCCACCATATCACAGCCGGCAAAAATTTCTTCCATTGTATCAACAATTTTGGCGCCCGCTTTTTCGTATGCCTCATTTGAAAAACCTGCCATTTTCCCGCAGTCCGCCTGCGCCCACACCTCGTGACCTGCCGCCACGATACTTTTTACCTCACTCGGCGTAGAAATCACACGATATTCGCCCTCTTTGATATCTTTTAAAATTCCGTATCTCATTTTTTCACCTTCCATATTTACCTTTGACAAAATCGCATTTATTATACTATGTTCCCTTTTTGCTTGTAAATGTGCGCAGCAAAAAATGGCATAATTTATGTGAATTTTGTCAACAAAAGGACGATAGAAAACTATCGCCCTTTTGTTTCTATTTATTTTTTTCTGCCAGTTTATCCAATCTCTTATTTCTGAAGTACAGCACAAAATCTGCCGTAACCATCACAAGATTCAATACATAGAAAAACAAAACATACCAACGCTCGGAAATATGTAGCATATACTCTGCATTTAAGAATTTGGAGATGATTCCCGCAACATAGCCGAACATAATCAGCAGCAAAAAGGACAGGCTTTTTCCCTTGGTCGTTCTTGCTCTATAAGAGCGAACCACGTTAAAAGGCCAGGAAAACCCAAAGCTTACAATCATAATTACCTCAAAAATTTCTGCCATCTCATTCTCTCCTTATTGTTTAATCGCTTTATCTTTCCACTTGCCCCGTGCATAGAAAATTAACGTTAATACTGCGCCAAAAATCCATGAGGCAAGCAGTGAAATCTGAATACATTCACAAATTCCGTTCGGAAGCTCGGGCGTGCGCGTCATATAGGAAATGCCATACGCCAGCGGCACACGCATCACAACGGTGGTAATCAAGGAAATCCACATCGGCGTCATTGTATCACCCGCACCGCGCATAATACCCGATAAGCTCTGCGTAACCGCAACGCCGATATAGCCGGCTGCTAAAATCATCATCAGGTAATAACTCATATCGACAAGCTCCTGCGTCGAGGTAAAGATACTCATTAGACCTTTACCAAACAGGAGAATAATCAAAGTAATAGAGGTAGCACAAATCACCGACATCCAGGTGCCCTGCTTTGCACCTTGCGTTACGCGGTCATAAAGCCCTGCGCCAACATTCTGGCCTGCATAGGTGGTCAGCGCCATACCAAATGAGAAGTTCGGCATCATCGCAAATCCGTCAACACGCATAATCACCACATTCGCCGCAATAAACAGTTCGCCAAACTGGTTGGTTAAGGACTGCACGATAATCATCGCAGAAGAAAAGATTGCCTGCGTAAGCCCCGAGGGAAGTCCTAGCTTTACAATCAGCTTGACATATTCTCCAATCGGTTTTAAGTACTGAAAGCCAAAATCAAAGTATTCCTGCATTCTGGCAAGCTTAATGAGGCAAAGGAGCGAAGAAACCGCCTGGGCAATCACCGTTGCCAGTGCAACACCGCCAACCCCCATATTAAGACCTGCCACAAAGTAAATATCCAAAAAGATATTAGTTATGGTTGCAACCAAAAGATAAATGAGCGCCGAAACCGAATCGCCCAGTCCGCGGATAATTCCGCTTAAAATATTATAAAATGCCATGCCGGCAATACCAACCAAAGAAATGGTAAGATAGTCCACGCACCAGTCAAGCGTCGATGCCGGTGTATTCAGCATAACGAGCAAAGGCCGGATAAATGGCGTCATTGCCACAACCAACACCACGCAGCAAATCAGCGTTACCGTAATACTGTTGCCGATGGTATAAGAAAGGCTTTCGCGGTTTCTTGCGCCGTAATACTGCGAAACCATAATGGTCGCGCCGGCAGAAATACCAATAAAAAGAACCAATAAAAGATTCAGAATCGGCGTACAGCTTCCAACTGCTGAAAGGGCACGGTCACCCGCTTTGACAAAGTCGGGGTTATTTGCCATCTGCGCGAGTACCTCAGGCGCATCTTTAATATAATGGCTGACCACAATACTGTCAACCGTACTGTAAAGCTGTTGTGCGATATTTCCGATAATCATCGGCAGGGTAAAAATTAAAATACTTTGCCACGGTTTTCCCTGTGTCATATCCGTAGGTGCAAACAATTTCTTCAACATCTTTCTCTCTCCGTGTTTGATTGTCTTTCAGCTGAGGGGAATCGAACCCCACGTCTTGAGCATACCTATTTATTATAACACAATAAAAAATAAACGCAAGACTTTTTAGAAAGGTAATTTTTTTCCTTCCTTCTGCCACTCACGAAATTCTGCCGTTGCACAAAACAGTACATCGCCCGCGGAATTGAGCGCCGTCTCTAAGGAATCCTGAACTACACCGATGATAAAGCCAACGGCAACCACCTGCATCGCGATTTCCTGACCGATGCCTAAAAGCGAGCAAGCCATCGGAATCAGAAGAAGCGAGCCGCCGGCAACACCTGATGCGCCGCACGCGCTCAGGGCTGCAACAAAGCTTAAAAGAATTGCAATCAAAATATTGACCTCTATCCCTTGCGAAAATGCTGCGGCAAGGGACATCACCGTAATCGTAATTGCCGCGCCGTCCATATTAATGGTTGCGCCCAGAGGAATTGCCACACTGTAGTATTCTCTGTCGAGACCCAAACGCTCACAAAGGCTCATATTCACTGGGATATTTGCTGCTGAGCTTCGGGTAAAAAATGCCGTAATTCCTGATTCCTTAAGGCATCGGAATACCAAAGGATACGGATTCCGCTTTAAGCTGACTCCCACAATCAGAGGGTTCACAATCAGCGCAACGGCAAGCATACAACCGACTAAAACTAACAACAGCTTTCCGTAATCCACAAAAATATCAAGACCATATTCTGAAACAGAACCATAAACCAAGCCCAAAATACCGAATGGCGCAAGCTGGATAATCCAAGAAACCGTTTTTGAAACCGCATCGGAAATATCAGAAAGCACCTCTTTGGTTTTATCGCTTGCTCCGATGCGAAGGGCTAATCCCAAAACGACAGACCAGGTCAGGATGCCGACGTAGTTCGCACTTAAAATCGCCTGCAAGGGATTCATGACCATATTGGAAAGCAGCGCGCCGAACACCTCGCCCAAGCCGGACGGTGCCGCCTGCGTTGCCGTCTCGGAAAGTGGAATGGTGACCGGAAACAAAAAGCTCGCCAACACGGCAACCACAGCCGCAATAAATGTACTCACCATATAAAACAGAATCACCACACGAAAACGGCTGCCAATTCCTTTTCCCGCACTCGCCAAAGACGAAATGACCAAAACCAGAACCAAAATAGGTGCGATTGCTTTTAATGCACCGACAAACACATCACCAAGCATCGTTAAAATCCCTGCCTGCGGTACCCAAAGACCAAGGCAAAGTCCAATCACAAGACCAATGGCAATCCGCAAAATCAGCGGAGCTTTTGCATAAGCACTTACTACTCTTTTCATTCATTCCTCCAAATATTTTTATAAACAGCCGCTAATGACAATGGCACATAAACCCATTACAATGCCGAAAATCTGAATGCCCGACAGACGCTCTCCAAACGCAAACCGTCCGACTACGGTACATAAAATAACATTGGATCCGCTGGTAACAGGGAAGAAAAGAGCACTCGGAAGAACTGCCGAAAGCATCACATTCAGGCGTATAAACACACAAGTAAGGATGCCCGATAAAATCATCAATATCAGGATTTTGTTCCTTGCAAAAACAACTTCTTTTGTATTATTTTTGATTGCCTCGCCCTTGGCAAATATCAGATACAAAACCGTTGCCACAATCGCTGCAACAATGAGCATTGCATCATAGTCATTTCCGCTACTGGCACTTCCAAACATCTTGTAAATGATACCAATACCGCTATTGGCAGCAAAAAAACCAAGTGCGTAAAGAAACCATTGTTTCGTCAGCTTTTCACCGCTGAATCTTGGGTTCACGCAAAGAATCAAGGCGAAAAGCATCAACACCATTCCGGTAATCTGTGCGGGCGTAATCGCCTCTTTACAGTAGAGAACGCCAAACAGCGTGGCAACAATAAAGCAAGAAGCGGAAATCATCATCGTTAAAGACACCGGTCCGGTCGTCATCGCCTTACAGTTGAAAAACAAATATAAAAACAAGGTAGCGCCGTAAACAAAACCATAAACGACCGCCGTCTGCGTCCAAACCGCGCCGGGCATGCTCCAAAACACCACAGCCAAAATCGGAAGCCACAGCACCGTACCAACGGCGTTGTAAATATAGACGCTGACCCCATTATTTTTGTTCATGTTCGAATAAACGCGAAACAGCACCGAGCTGGTCACGGAACAAAGAACGCTTACCATCATCAACAAATATTCCATCGTGTTACCACCATACCCCTTCTGTCAATATTTCTCTGTCATCCGGGATTCTCTTACTCGTTAAGATACTTTTTTTCATCAAATTCAGGTTATAGTCCAAAAGCTGATACATTTCCTCCGCCTTACAAAGTGTACCCTTCATCGGCTCTACCGATTCAAAGCCCTGCGCATGATACCATTCTTTGAGCTTTGCCGTTTCTGCGATGCACTCATCGATGAATAAAAGCAGGGATTCGTCCGGCTCCTTTTCGTCACGAAATGCCGAATCCAGTGCCGCGTAAATCGTAAGATACTGATGCCAAAGTGCAACGACAGGTGCACTGACAGAGAGCATTTTTCGGTAGGAAATGATATCATAATTATCCGTCTTTTCCGCATCCAAAAGCTCTTTTGCTTCCTTCGTCAGGCGTGCCATCTCGGCAAAAGACGGAATCAGCTTTTCGATTTCCTCTGCTTTTAGGTCGCCATCCCAACGATACGGGAGAAGCGTACGGCTTCCGTTGGTCTGAATTTCATAATTGCAAAGATATGGAATCGGGCACTCATAGTTTTTACCGCAAAGCCGAAACATATTTGCCATTGTTTTACCCGATGCGCCATAGAGCTTTTCACAAATCACATCCAGCATTCCGCCGTCTGCGTAAATTTCTTCCGGACGGAATTCGGTTCTCTGACATTCGAAATATAGTTTCAAGAAAGACTCATAGTCTTTCGGTCTGTCTTTTAAGTTATAAAAAGCACTGTTTTCACAATTCCACAGATACTCCGCATTGAATACCGCCAAAGGTTCCTGCAAAAAGTGCCCGTTACAGGTGAGAATCGCCTGCGAACCGCGGAACATATAATTAAATATGGAGGATATAAAGAACAGCTTATCGGAATGATACCCGTCACTGCCATTAAAATTAACAATCGCAAAATCCATATCGTCCCGCCATTGTTTCGCCAAAACATCAGGAATTCTCTCTTGATTGTTGTCCATATTATGATAAAGCTCACGGAACGTCGGAAGCACATTTTCGCGCACCTCCATAAAATCCGTAACCTTACGCCAGAACTTTACGGCTTTATCTACCAACTCGTCCGGAACATAATACCACAAATAACCCGGCGAAATATTCATAAGAAGCAAATCACGCGAAGAATCATAATCGTCAAACGAAATTCCTTTCAGTGCGCCATTGATTCGATCAAAGAAATAGGCAAATGCCCCTGCCATACCGTCTTTTGCAAAAATATCATCATTCGGCCAATGCTTTTTACAATTTTCGCATCTGGACTGCCACAAAACCTCATGCACCAAAAAGGAGTCCATATTATGCATATACAGTCCGCCGATACCCGTTTCCTTAATATAGTTTACGATTTCGGCAATCTTCCTATCCGTCATCTCCTCATTGGAGATACAAGTGCCGTGCTCGCGCGCAATGACATACGGTTCGCCCTGATAGTTATTCGGCCAGACAAAAGTGCCGAGACAATCGTACGTTTCCCCATCCGGATAGGAGGTGCGATTTTGATATGCGTTTCCGTAATGCTTTCCAAACGAAAAGCCGGCCAGACCATAACCCATCGTATAGCCGCCATTGATTAAATAGATTCCCCTTGCACGCGCTTCTTTTGTGCAAAACTTCATAAATTCGTTATAGCCGTCAAAGCGGTCAGTGCCAAAGCCGTAGCCATCAAAATCCAGCATATTGATTTTATATTTTAAGCAAAGGTCTAAGCCGCGTAACACACGCGCTTTCATTGCTTCCATTCCGTCCCCGAAATCGTAGCTTAAAATTGCCGTTTCCGCCCAGATGAGCCACTTATTTCCGCGATAACGGAAATCAGGGTAGTCCTTAATTTCAAACTCGTTTTCAATTGCAGGGATTTGCACAAAGGTCGCAAGCGCATACAAAATGCCGATACGGCTTTTGGCATAGAGCACAATTTTCCCATCCGAAAAACCGCGGATGATATATCCCTGTTCTTTCGCATTTTTATGCTCAAACCACAGCTCGTCCGGGGTAAAAAACTCTTCTGCGGTTTCCTCCCGACAGGTTACAACCAGTTCCGCCTCATTTTTTTCACAGAATCGGAACTCCTCTAAAAGCGCAAAGCCTGCTTCGCAAGACTGTTCGAGTTCACTATCTGCATATATGTTTCGGATGCGCGCGCTCGGCGCCACTCCGTCTTTATGACAGACATATTTTGTGTATTGCGGCGTAGGAATAATCTTCATTTTTCCTTCCTCCTCAAAATAAAATTAAATCCCTGTTTGATCCGACAAACATTGTATCACAGCCCCATTTTGATGTCAACGATATCCAGCCGTTTTTCGCTATAAAACAAAAAGATTGCGCCCCGAAAATGAGCCGCAATCTTTATCATTACATCAAATTTCTGAATACTCCGAAAGCAACATAAAAAAGTACCAGAGAGTATAAAACTTTTCGGTTTGCCATTCGCTTTAATCCCTTTTGCGCAAAGGGTTTATGAAACACATAACCAAGGTTTAACAAAACCACAAGCACCAAAAGGTAGCAAAGCGTTAAAAAAATCATCGGATTGTACGAAAACGCAGCGCAAAAATCAAATCGGGAAAGGCTTTCTACCACCCGTGTTCCCCCGCAGGCAGGACATAAAATCCCCATACGGAAAAACAGACATTCCGGAAGATAGAAAAGCATCCATCGAGAAAGAAGTCCCGACAGAAAAAAGCCGACCAAAAGCACTGCATCCAGGCACAAAACTAAATTTCTTTGTTTTCGCACCTTACTTCAATTAACGAAGAGAATAGAAGAAATCTTCAAACGCTTCTTCCATCATACCGCCTGCCATACCGCCGGCAGCAGACATTACGATAGCAATCCAGATGAACCAGATGACTAAAACAGCCAGAGAAATGCAAGAGCACACCAGACCTGCAACAGCCATTGCGTTCTTAACGCCCTGTACCTTTGCCTTATTCATAGCAACAACACCTAAAATGAGACCAATAATTGCACACGGAATGGACAGCCATACAACACAGAAAAATACCAAGGAAACAATACCTAACACCATTGCGGCAATACCCATGCCATAACCTTCCGGCTTCGCCTGAGGTGCCTTGTATGCCGGCGCCTGATAAACCGGAGCCTGATTTACCTGCAAATCCGGAATCGTAGCCGGAGCTGCCTCTTCCTGCAGCTGTGCGCCACACTGTGCGCAATGTACTGCCGTATCTTCATTCATACTTCCACATTTTGGACAAAACATGATAAAATCCCCCTTAAAAATATTTTTTACGCATTTATTGTACCATATCCACCTTTTTCTGTCAAGAAAAAACCATCACGTCGCAACCAACCTGCTACTCTATCTTTTTTTCTTTGAGATACTGCCTTGGCGTCATTTTATATTCCGCACGAAAGGCGCGGTAAAAACTGCGCATCGAGTTAAATCCGCTTTCAATCGCACAGTAGGTGATGCTGTTTTCCCTGTTTTCCAAAAGACGAAGCGCATAATCAAGCCGCAAATGGTTGACATAGCGATTGAAATTGATGCAAAAGCAATTTTTGAAATAATGCGAAATATAGTTATAACTGTAGCCCAAATGACGGGATAAGGTATAAAGACTGATTTGTTCTTTAAAATTTTCTTGCAAATAAAACAAGATTTTTCGGGATAAGTCCGTAGAAAATTCCTCCGTCTCCCGAAAGGAAACAGCCGAAAGGACGACGTCCATAATCAAATACAAAAGTCCCTTTTTCGCAAGTTCCGATGCATCTAGTCGGTTGTAGCTGTCAATCAACTTTTCCAGCTTTCGGACCGTGGGCTCATCCTTGATAAACGGATATTCGCAGCGCTGTTTCTCTGTGATTTCTTCTATTTCGGGCAAAAGACGCACGGGGATAATAAATACCTTGGAACGCGAATATTCAGGTGTATGATAAAGATGCGTATCAAAAGAAAAGGATACCCCCACCTGCTGTTTTACCAAACGCTCGGTCTGACCGTTGATTGTGATATCCATTGCGCCATCGGTAATAAAATAAAGCTCGATGTGTGAATGAAAATGCCCGTAGCAATAGTCATTCTGATACTCCCTGTAAAACGGATTGCGATTGTTTTCGCGCGATACCGCAAACTGAATACTCACAAAATCCCTCCATTTTTCAAGCACCTTAATTTTTGTCATAAATTATACCTTACTTTGGCACGAAAAAATTTGAAATATCGCTAAAATTGATTATATGGTGTATTTTATATTTTGTCAATACATTAAAATTTGTCATAATCGCAGGTGACCTGTATGCGCAGTATTTTATTTCCTGACCGCAGTTTTTGGAAAGATGTTTTTTTCCTGACTTTCCCTATCGCCATTCAGAATATGTCTGCCTCTTTGCTCGCCCTTTTAGATGTATCCATCATCAAATCGTTGGGCGACGAAACGGTAGGGGCGGTTTCGCTTGCAAATCAGTTCAGTTTCGTTACGAACAATATGACCTTTGGCATCACCAGCGGTGCCTCTATCTTTTTGGCACGCTATTTCGGCGAAAAAAATCCCGATAAGGTAAAAGAAACCTTCTCACTCTCTTTGTTTTTCAGCCTTTCCTTAAACCTTGTCGTATCGCTTGTTTGTATGCTTTTTCCCGGTTGCGCAATGACTGTTTTCACAGACAAAGCCGCGTTGATTTCCTTGGGCAGTGACTATTTAAGAATCGTTGGTTTCAGTTATGTTTTAATGGCAGCCAACACTTGTATGACGGCATTGTTCCGCTCCGCAAACAAGGCCCTTTATGTCTTGATTCCAACCTTTTTGTCCCTGTCTTTTAAAACGATCCTAAACTACATCTTCATTTACGGTGCCTTTGGAGTCGCCCCGCTTGGCATCCGCGGCGCAGCCCTCTCCACCTTAATAGCCCGAACGGTAGAGTTTCTTTTATATCTCATCCTGTATCATTACTGCGTCCCAAAAGATTACCGCCTTTCTTTTGTCAAGAGGGGAAGGCTCACGTTCGAAAAATGCAAAAACTTTTTGAGGAGCACCTATGCAGTCATCTTAAACGAAAGCCTCTGGGCCATCGGGCTCGGTCTGTTCAGCGTCATTTTCGGCAGAATGCAAGTCGAAGAAATCTCCGCCTTAAATATCGCCAAAACACTCGAGGAACTGTTTAACTCCCTGTTCTACGGCGTGGGAATCGGCGCAGTGGTTGTCATCGGCAGAAATATTGGCGCGCAGGATTTTGAAAAGGCAAAACTCAGCGCAAAACGCTATATCGTCTTAGGCGCAGAAATCGGACTTTTGATTTTGGTCTTAATGGCAGGCTCAAGAAACATCATCGTCGATTCTTTCTTTAGCGGCTTATCTGTCAAAACGATGGAGATTGCCAAAATTTTAATCCTGGAATTTGCTCTTTTGATGCCGTTTCGTTCCACCGCAAGTGCAATCATTATGGGACTGATGCGCGCAGGCGGAACAACGCAAAAGGCAATGCTTTATGATACTCTCCCCATCTACCTTTATTCCCTGCCCGTCGGCATCCTGTTGGGTCTTGTCTTAAAGCTTCCGATTGTGGTGGTACTACCCGCGATGTATGCAAAGCGCATCATCAAAGCCGTACTTTCACTTGTTACCGCTCTGCGCGGAAAATGGTATCAGAAAGAGCTGATGAGAGAACAAATTAAACAACGAAACAATCAAAGCATCGGTGCTATATAAAAAACTCCCTCAAGATTTGAGGGAGTTTTTGTTTGACGGGCGGTTGCGCACAGACAAAATCTATGCTAAAATAAACATAGTATGTTTCTTGGGAAAGGAGCCAAACTATGGCAAAGACCGTTGCCGCCTATACCTTAGGCTGTAAAGTAAATCAATATGAAACCGAAGCGGTTTTGGAGCAGTTTGCCTGTGCAGGCTTTTTGGTCGTGCCCGAAGGCTCCCCTGCCGATGTGTATATCATAAACACCTGTACCGTAACCTCGTTGGGCGACCGTAAATCACGGCAGATGATTCGCCGCGCAAAGCACGAAAACCCCAACGCCGTCATCGTGGTCATGGGGTGTTATGCACAAACCGCCGCCGATGAGGTAGCGGCACTCCCTGAGGTCGATTTGGTCATCGGCGCAGACAGTCGCTCGCAAATTTTTGCGTTGACGGAAGAATTTATCAAAAATAAAGAACGACAAATCGTCGTACACGATATTTCAAAGCTATCCGAATTTGAGGATTTGTCAATTACACACTACGAAAATCGTACCCGTGCCATTATGAAGGTGCAGGAGGGCTGCAATCAATTCTGCTCCTACTGCATCATCCCTTACGCGCGCGGTCGGATTCGGTCCCGCTCCATAGAAAGTGCCGTAAGGGAGGCTCGCCGTCTTGCTGAGAGTGGTTTTTCCGAGATAGTATTGGTAGGTATCCATCTTGCCTCTTATGGAAAAGATACCAAAAGTGCTGACCTTTTAGATTTGATTCAGGCGATAAGCGAAATCGACGGCATCCGCCGCATCCGTCTGGGCTCTTTAGAGCCGACGCTCTTTACAGAGGAATTTACCAAGGCTGCAGCCGCGATCCCTAAGCTCTGCCATCATTTTCATTTGTCACTGCAAAGCGGCTGTGATGAGACCCTTGCCCGTATGAACCGAAAATATACCACGGCTGAATATAAAGAAGTGTTAGACCGCATCCGAACAGCGATGCCAGATAGTGCGATTGCTACGGATATTATGGTCGGTTTCCCACAGGAAACAGATGAAGAATTTGAAGCCACCTGCCGTTTTGCTGAAGAAATCCGCCTTGCCGATGCACATATCTTTAAATATTCCATCCGCAAAGGCACCCGCGCAGCGAAGATGGACGGACAGATTTCGCCCCAGGTAAAAGATGCGCGCGCAAAAAAACTTTCTTCCATCACACGCCGGACGCAACAGGAATTTTTAGAACGCTTTATCGGTACCGAAGTCGAGGTTTTATTTGAACAGTACCATCAGAAGAAAAAGGGATTCTATGAAGGAAAGACCGGAAATTATATGACCGTCTGCGTTCCCGGTGATGACTCACTGGAGGGAACCTTCTGCCGTGTTCGTCTTTTGGAAGAAAAAGGCGGCGTGCTCTATGGAGAAATTGTAGGAGAGGATTGAGACTATGGCTGATATCGTGCAAAAAAAGCCGCTTTGGAAGCGCCCCCTCGGTTATATAATATTGGGGGTTATTCTTCTTGTGTGTTTTGCCGCCATAGGCTTATTTCGCACATCTCCCCTTGCCGGCTCGAAAAAGCTTGACCTTGCCGGATACAGCTTTTTGCTCCCTAGCCAATGGGATGTCCGTCTGGAAAAGGAAGTAGCGGTCTTTTATGCTGATGACGAAAGCGGTGCTCCCGTCGGGATGGCGCGGCTGGTAAATCAAGAACTTTCAACGTCGGAGTTTGGAAAAATATTTTCCTTTGAAACCGTGGCAAGTGAAGAACAAACTCTTAGCAGCTACCCTGCCTCTCTTTTTATGCAACGCTATGATGAGGATGACAGCGCAAAGATTCTCTATGTTTTTTCTGAACTTCCCAACCCTGCACCCTATTATGTTGCCGTTTATTTTGAAGAAAGCAGTGTCAGTCAAGAGCAAAGAGAGCGCATCTTAAAAAGCTTTGATGTCCCCGATGTCGGCAGTCGTCCACCGGCGAAAAATATTCCTGCCCCACCGGAGGAGACCGCACAAAAAGATTCCTTTTATACGGTGGAGAAAAACGGAGAAATTGCGGTATTCTATCCCGAACGGCTGGAAACTGCCATAACGCAAATTCAAGCAGGCCAGCCGACCTCACTTCGAATGCTTTCCTATCACATCGAGGGAAACACATGGATTTTAGAAGACTGGAAACACGTTGATTTTGACGGAGATAAAACAAGGCTCTATCGCTACTATCAGATGCAGGACGGCTTGTATGGTTATAATAATAACCCTGCTGAGCTTACGGATATTAAGCTCACCAAAGATGAAGAAGCAAAAACGGTTTTGTTTACTGCTACAGATGCAAAAAAAGGAAAGCTTACCGAACCGATTGTAAGCTATCCTATGGATTCACTAAAAGAAAATGCCGGTGGTTCTTTTAGCGGCATTTCATCCTCGGAGGATGTGGCAGGAAACGTTGTGTTTTCCTCCTCGGTCACCATCCATTCGGGACAAAAGGTCACCCATCCGCGCACAGGGGAAAAGGTCGTTGTTGACCCGTACGCCAAACGGTACGGATACGCACAGTTTCTGGATAAACCTATCAGCTGTAAAATTTATCGAACAAAAACCGGCTACCGCGCTGTTGCATCCTGCGGCGGAACGGTACTACTCGAGCAATATTTAAGAACGGAACGGGATAAGGATTACGCCATTAGCGTTATTAAAGCTTATGGAGGTTAAAAAAGAGGGTCTATATAGACCCTCTTTTTTATATTTCCTGCTCTTCTCCCTGTTCTTTTAAGCAGTCCAACACCTGTATCAATTTGCTCGGCAGCGGCACACCGATATTCCCCGCATTTTCCAAAATGGAAATGCCCTCATTGGCAATATAAAAACCAATCACAAAAGAACGAATCTCAGGTGCTCCTACCGTTTGTCCGACGAGATGTGCCACAGCGATAACAGCTAATATCATCACCTTTTTTAATAGCCCGTGAAACCCGACACGGCTGGACACGGTCTTTTTTAATACCGCAGACCAAACACCGCTTAAGTAATCTAACAGCATCAATATCAAAAGCACCGAAAGCACGGTGTCAAGCCCACCGAACAAAGCCGTCAGCATTGCGCAAATTGCACCTCCTGCCATTTTTACCCATATCATCAGCGTATCCATCTCTTTACTCCTTATGCATTTCTTTCTCTAATATACTGAAGAGTTTTGCGCGCCAGCCAATAGAGTCTCCCGTTTGGGTTTTTGCGCATTTCCTCTTCCATACCCTCGGAGTCAGTCACTAAGCCTCGGTGCGCATATTCCCATACAATATCGTGGATTTCAGATAACTCTTCCGTTTTTTTCGGCTTTACTCCTGTCATTCCCTCGAAAATTGCATCGGCAAATTTCTCCGGCTCTGTCTTTAACAGCCAGGCATCATTTTCATCATCAATGAAAGCCGTTTCCACCAAAAATGCATCACATTTGGTCAGGCGCAGAACGCCCAAATCCGGGCGTTTCTTTACCCCTCGGGAGACGAGACCAAGATTTTTAACCAGCGCATTTTGCACCTTGTTTGCCATCTCTGACGCGCCCCCCAGCTTTGAATACACCAGAGTCTCTGCCCCTTTTCCTCCGCCGGCATTACAATGAATGGAGACAAACAAATCTGCACCCCACTCATTTGCCATTTTTGCCCGCAGGTTGATGCTTTCTCTCGATGTCTTTCCTACATTGTCCTCCAGTTTCTCGCGACTCATTTTGACCGTATGACCCGCATCTTTCAAAAGAGCACACAAACGGGAAGCAATCGCAAAGCTCACCATTTCTTCCCTGAGGCCAAACCCGCTTGCGCCTGTGCCCAAGCCGGAATAGTTATGTCCCGCATCAAGAAATATTTTCATTTTCCGTCTCCTCTTTCTCCTCCGGCTCGATGGCGGTCAAGCCGTCGATGACCGCCAAATCCTCGACGGTCAGCACCTCTTTTTCAAACCAGCCGAGAGCGTAGCGATTGACCTTGTACGCCGCTTCATTTTTCGCCATTTCCTTTAAGGTTTTCATTACAAAAGCTTTTAAGTCAAACATCAGATTGTACCTCCCATCGCAATCATTGCATTTTTCAGTTCTTCATACGCGCTTTTAATATTTCGATGATACCGCATCCCTACAGGCGAATTTTCATTGGTTTTTACCGTCATATTCCCATTTGCTGAAAGCGCAAGCAAGAGTTTTCCCGCATCGGTATCGGTAATGTCAATTGTCTTTGGATGCCCTGTTTTAAAATACATCGTGAACGGAACGTCGCTTCCTACATTGTAATTTGTGACCCAATTCTTAAATGCTGCTACTCTCTCACCCTCTGTCGAACTTGATGTTACACCAAGTACATCATTGGAAATTTTACACAAAATATGTCCTATATAACCACCAGCATACCCGAGCGCAATATCCGCCGGATATCCGTATGCATCAATTCCTGTCATTAGTTGCAGCGAACAAACCGCGCAGCGTGCAACGTTATAGCCGCCAGTCGTGCCATACGCCGAAAGCGCCCCATTTTCATTCGTTGGAGCAAGTCTTATTTCAGTATCTGATTGCCCCATCGTCCCTGCAGAGATATGTCGCATATCGCTCGTTATCTTTAGTTTGACAATGTTTTGAACCAGCTTAACTTTGCCGTCCTCCACCCTGATCTCATCTCTTGCCAGCCACTCGCCCGTTTCGGGATGACGGATGCCGTATAAGGGTGCGTCTAGCGGAATTTCAATCGTTGTTTCGCCACTCTCTCCATCCGTCACCATTACGGTCACCGAACCGCTTTCACCGACACCCGCAATCGTTGCCGGATTCTCAATACTTTTCTCCGTTACCCCCGCGGGCAAGGTTTCTGTACAAGCACCGTAAATGCTCAAAGCAAGGGGCGTATCCTTTACTGCATCTGCAACCACAAGTTCGGTATCACTTTCAGTTTCATCGATAAGCGCAGGAGCATATAAGGAGTTAAAAGTCGCACGCTCTTTTTCAAAAAGCTCTGCGTGTGCGCCCGCATCTGTTTTGTGTGCAGAAACTGCCGCCTGCGCCAATAGACTCTGCGCCGAAAGTTTTGCTAAAATCGGCTCATTGTTAGAAGATGCTAAGCCTTTTTCTCCAAAGCCCTCACGGACGGAGGCGAAAATGACGCAGATGGTTACAAAAGTGCCGTCCGTTTTCGAAAGCGCAACCTCAAGCTCTAAGCTACCACCCACGCTATAGGCATTATCCGCCGCAACCCAGTAACACTCCTCGCCGCGAATCACGCCCGAATCAATCACAACCGCACCGTCTGCGCGTTTTGCCTTGACACTAAGTGCACATCCCTCGGTCGAAATTTTCTCTTTCCCATTATAAAAAGAGAAATCCAAACGGTACCCACGCGCGTCGCCCGCAGTAAATACGATATTGCTATAAAGCTCTCGTTCGCCCGTAACATCAATTTTCAATGTGTATCGTATCATATCTTCCCTCCTAGCAAATGACTAACTGAAACGGAAATCGTTCCGGCAGATAGTCTTTCATGATGTTCCAGGAAAGATGTCCGATGAGTTGTGTTCCGTTTTGGGTAAAGGTGAGCTTTGCCCAATACGAATGATAGTCTCCGCCGATGCTTAAGCAATCGATATTTGCCTCATAGAACGCACGATAGCCCACATTATAGGTGCAGAAATAACTGCCGTCTTCCAGGGAGTAAACACCTATATGACCGTACCGTTCCTGAAGCGGACCGTTCACGCTGAACACACGGCTGTAATTGTTGTTTCCCAGTTCAATCGTAAACTCCCTTTCGCCGCTGGTCTCCTCTTCTCCCACACGAAAGTCGTAATCGAGTACCAGCGTTCTTCCGACGTTGCTTTGATACCCAGGTACCTTTCCCGTCGCATAAACGCGCTTATCAACAACTGTACCGTCTGCTTCAATTTCTGCCAAAAGGACAAAATCTCCCGTCGGCGCACTCGTGGTGCAGGCAGGATACGAACTGTTCTGCTCATTTAAGTCCTGCTTTAAGTACACATAATTCTTTTCACCAGCCACATACGAAAGCAGTTCCGCCTCCGTGATGCGGATTCTGCTGCCATCAGCAAAAAACGCGCCGCCCGGTGCGATGGCAATAATGCCCTCCTCCTGCTTGGTAACACGCAGTGTTTCCACCGTCTCCGGCACGACACCGCCCGTATAAAGCGTATTGACAATGCCGTTTAGTGCGCTCGCGTTATATGCAATGCCGTCAGAAAACACATCCTCGACCCCGCTGCTTACAAGACTCTTTACAAGACTGTTTAAGTCCTCTGCCCCGTAAACGCCATTATCGCAAAAGCTATATTCGTAACTCATCTTCTACCTCCTCCATCATTGGTTGTTCGCCGCATAAGCCTTCCTCATACCATAAATGAATCCCTATAATCCTCATTTTCGCTGTTTCTAATAAGGCACCTTTGGCAATCTTTACCGTTACCACATCACCCAATTCATAGTCGCTTCGATACTGAAGTCCGCTCATTTTCGCCGTTAGTCCGACGCCTTTTTCGCTTTTTGAAAGCTCGGAAAGCGCCTCCTCATCCGTTTGAGCGTTAAGTATCGATTCCCAGCGATAAATCCCCGTCTTTTCCCCATTATCGACGAACCTCCACTCCGATTCTCCGTTTACTTTCTCCTCAAACCAGCCGGAATTAGATAAGTCCAAGAAATCAAAGCTCGCACTTGTATCATAGGCGTTATGTTCATCCTCGGATACCGTAAGCAAGCGCTCTTTTCCTTTTTTGGTTTGGTATCTCCAGCATTTGCCCAAGACATCAAATATCAAATCATGTCCCAAATGAACGCCCGATAGTGCATTCGTCAAAACCTCGGAAAGCGGCTTGTAGATATCCTGTGAAATCGTAATTTCCTCCGCTATCTCACCAGACTCTTCACACACGAAATTTTCCACATCAGAAAACGCTGTCTGCACCCAGCCTCTGGCAAGCTCTTCTGCCTTGCCCGTACAGCTTTCAAAGGGGGCAACGAGCCGCTTTTGAAGTAGCCAGTTGACTGTGCGCCCAAAGACCGCAAAATTTTTACCGGCGCAAAATCCGGTAATCAGCGCTTGGCGCTCGCCCTGCACCACAACCAAATAGGGTTCACTGGTAAGCAAGGCTACCACATCAGAATCATAAGAAAAATAAGCTTCAAACTGCCCGATGCCGTTATAGTACATCTGCCAGTTGACGCTTTCCGCCAAAGGCTCAATATGCCTTAAGTTGAACTCATAATCATAAAATCTCAAATCCTCCATCAGCACACCGCCTCTAAGTACCGGTTTACAAAACGGCAAAGCACGTTGATTCCGTCCGCTTTTTGCGAGGTAACGGAAATGAAGTTAGCGCCCCTTTGTAGGTGAAAGCGACTGAGAAAACTGTCCGGCGACAAAACAGACAACAAATTTTCGCCCTTTTGGTTGTAAATCTTCCGTTTTGCCACGTCAATCGTCACGCAGTCCCCGGCATCTGCCGGAATGGATAGCGCAAGTTTTTCCCCCGTCTGTTCATTTTGGATGGTAACTTCCCAAAGTTCTTCCTCATCGCCCATAAAATAAATTTCAAATACAGGCTCCGCTTCTACATCCCCACGGTTTATGACCGTAGCGGATGACGTGCGTGAGGAAAATCGACAAGGTAAAACAAAGGGTGTTTTGAGTTCATTGGTGCGTAGAAACAGCGCAACTTTACTCTCATCTTTTTCCTCAAAATACGGTGAATCGCAAGAAAACTGCAAGGCAAAACGGTAATACTGACCATACCGTTTTCCCTGCTCAAAGCTGATGCAGCGCGCATAAACCTTTCTGGTCTTCCCATCTCCGTAAATCATAAGCCAGCCCGGTGCATCAAGAATACGAATGGTTTTGGCAAGCATTCCCTTCCCGCAAATATCTCCGGCAACGGTAATCACTCTTGCCTCGCGTGTCTCGCTGAGCGTTTTCTGTCCTGGAGTCTCCACATAGACAGCTGTCTCAAAGCTTTTGGGTGGCATCGCAAGACCTGAAATCTCGGTGATACAAAGCAACTCTTTTCCGCCACCTGAAAAACAGAGTTTTCCTCGCTCATTTTGAAATATCATCTGCGTCATCCGTTCCTCATCCTTTCCAGCTCGCTGTGATTGCGTGCACTCTCCAGCTGACGCGCAACTGTTTCTGCACTGCTTTTGATAATATAAGTAATGGCTGAATGATTCGATACCACCTGCGGCTCGCCCCCCGATTCAGACGCCTGTGAGGGCTCAAACGAGAAACTGTAAGATGCCATGAGTTCCCGCACCTTGTCCATCTGCCGCTCAAGCTCTAAAACAAACGCCGAGCCAAAATTTTGTGCCGACACACTGCCGCTGACAAAAAAGCCCTCCGGAATAGAAAGTCCGGCTTCTCTAAGTTTTTCCTCCATATATTGCTTGGTTTTATCAACACTGTCCGAAAACTGGTCTAAGTACAGCTTCGAAGAAATTTCTCCGGCAAGCGCCTGCTTTTGGTTCCATTTCCCAAGATAGTCCAAAAATTTATCCGTTCCCGCAGTTGCCAAAAGCTCTGCCAGCTTTGTCCCGTCCTCCACCGACAAATCGGCCAGTTCCGAAAAGAACGCATAGACATTATCACTGGAAAATCCATTTTCAAACATTCGGGTTTTCACCGCAGACAAAAGCTCGGAATACCTCTTAAGCTCATTGATTTGCTGACCTAAATCCGCCAAATCCTGATATACGACATTTTTGCCGTTCGGTCCCATTCCGACAAAGGTGATGTTTTTGGCAAGCACCCCGAAGTCCTTGAGCTTTTCTTCCATTTTGTCCTGCGCACGCACAGTGCTTCCAATGGAATCATCGGCATACTCTGCAATATCACGATAAATATCACGAATATCACTTTTCAGCGATTCTAATATTTCTTTTTCCTTTTCAGCCGCCTGTTTTAAGGAATCAAGGTACTCCTCATCCGATAGCTTTTTCAGCCGGAGTGCTTCTTTCTGCCTGATAAGCTGCGCATTGGTCGCATTTTTTGCCGAAGCAAGTCTTTTTTGATATTCCTTCCGTCTGTTTGCCTCTTCTCGTTGCGCATTTTCCGCATCCAGTCGCTGTTTTTCCTGCAAATACAGTGCCTGCGCACCGAGCATTCCCTCATAAAATGAATCAATGTCGCCACTTGCTTTTTGATGGGCAGACGACAACTTGTCCACCAATTCTTCGGCTATTTTTGATATACTTTCTTCCTGTTTTTTGACATGGCCAGCGAAATTATCAATACTCTCTTTTGACCATATTTCCTTTCCCTCGACCGAAGAACGCCCCATAGGCCCCCTCCTTTCCTATATCAGTCCGTCCAACACCATCGCCGGCTGGACAGCTTCTTCCATTTCATCCTGCGGCAGGCGATACAGCCACTTCATGCGCCGATAATAGTTTTTCTCGCTTCCGCTTACGCGACTTAAATCAAGCGCACGAATCCGTATCACCTGCATCAGTTTGGACTTTGCGGAAAGAGAGTGGAAAAGCGCTAAAAACTTCCACCAATGAAGATTTTCTGTCGTAAGGTCAATATGATATTGCGCAAGAAACGCCGCATATATCATATCCGCATCCTCTGTAAAATCGTAAATCCGCTTCCTTACTTTTTCTTCCGTCGGCAGCGACTTGCGTTTTGGATGCCCCGCATAAAAATCAAGTAAAAGAGCTAGCGCAGATTCTAAACTGTCCGGCAGCGTTTCTGCATAACAAAGAACAAGCATCCGAACCGCCTTCTCCTGCCAGGGAAGAGCCGAAAACAAAATCTGTTCAAACTCCATCCACACACGAAAATCCGTACGAATCGGATACTCTTTCCCGTCACACTCCACCGCCTCCGGCACATCTTGCACAAGACTTAACATTTCCTCTCTCTTTCCTTTCCGCTATTACTCCGTAAATGTCAGGGTATGCCAGTTGTCCTCTGTGCTCGCATAGCCGGACACCTTATCCCCCGAGGTCTTAAAGCTTCCGTTGTAGATATACGCCTCGGCACCTGCGCCCTCGCTGTCCGGAATGACCGCAAAATCGCGCTTTACGGCAGAGAATTTACCGTCTGCCTCCTCGGTTAAATCGACCAGTACAATCGAGCGCACGGCTTCCGTTCCGGTGAGCTCACCGTCGGTAATGCCCACCAGGTCCTGATGCACGGGGTTGCCGCTGAATCGGTCAAACGCATAAGAAATGGAGGGGCTGTAACCCACAATATCATTTCTTTCATGTTCTTCATCAATATACTGACGCTTGTATTCTTTCGGGTTTGCCGTTTTGGAGAATTCCGTAAAACCACTCATGCGGTGGTAGCTTACGCCATCTTCTGTCGGCACGCCGTAAAATGCCAGTTTCTGACATCTTTTTACTAACTGCTCCATCTGTTATTCCTCCTTCAAATAAATCAAGCTGCATTCCATCTGATATTTTGCCGTATCCCCGGCGTGGTCTTTCTTTCTACCTGCCGAAATCGCGCGAATGCTTTGGGGTGATAAGCCCGCCTCTAGCTTTGGCAATTCTCCCTTCGCGGTTTTTTCCTCGAGCCATAGGGCAAGCTTTTCATAAAACTCTGCGATAGCGAGCTGTTCATCCACGCTTTTTGCAATCCACTCACGCGACGCAAATACAAAGTCAAACCGCATGAGTTTTCCGCCATCAGCGTAGCTGTGAACCAGCTCCTCGCCTCCGGTTCTTATGATTGCATACTCCCGAGGCTCGGAACCTAAATAATCCACATTCAGACGCCCGCTGGATAGAAGTGGGCAGGAACACATAAACTCCCTGATTGCTTCTGTGATACTCATACTGCCACACCTCCCTACCTGCAAATAATTTTGTAATGCCACATCCTCTTGCTACCTCTCCTGTTGTCCGAAAACCCGTTGACGATTAAGCTATCCACCGACGGTACAGGCTCGTCCGTCAGCCCGAGTACCACACGGTCCCCAATCGCAAGCACCAGAGCCTCACTTTGCGGCACACGAATGATACATTCCCGGGACCGCCACGGCCCATCCTGGCTGTGGCGGCGTTCCTCTTCATAGGTCTTATAAATAGAAACATTTTTGATGATTTGCCGCTTGAAAACTTCCTTTCGGGTCTCGGCATCAATTTCTGCATGATACACCGTAATATCGCCGTTCGTTATCATACGCCAATCCCCCTGTAGACCAAAGAGGACGGGAGATACCGAACCGCGATGCGGTACATCTCTGCCTCGCTCGGTTCGAGATAATCCACGCGGTAGCCGTCATTGGTTTCTGAGCGAATCCCCTGCCTTGCGGCCTGGTCCCAGTAGAGCTCGCTGACGGCACATTCTGCGTGCTTTACCTCGTCTGTCAATTCAGATAGGGTCTCAATTTTTCCATTGGTCAGCCAATCCAGATAGCATTTTGCCTTGATGGCCGCCGATTGATAATCCTCCCGGGTAGGAATCAGCCTGCCGCAAAACTCATCCTGATAATAATTAAAATCTGTATACGGCATAAAAACTCCTCCCATTATGCCTTGGTACTTACATAAATACCTTTGTTCTTATTTTCAAATACACGGTTTAAGCCGTAAATACGATAACCAAACTTATAAGCATCTGCATCCGGATTTGCATCCGGCAGAATAACCTTCGGTGCCTGATGCTTGGTAATCTGAAGTACGCTCGGCTTGTGAACAATCATAAAATTAATGTCCTCGGCATCTGCAGATTTTGCAAAGCCGCCGGCAATGTCCTCTGCGGTTTTGCCGGTAAGCAGGTCAACAGAGGTAACAAATCTTGCCTGCGGTACGGTAATAATCGCTGCAAAACGCTTTAAGATTTCCTTCGACTTTGTCATATCAACGCCGTCAATTAAGTCTAAAAGCGTTGGAGTGATAAACAGATAGCGTTCTTCCTCGCCGACCTCCGCCTCGTCCATCACGGCTTTTGCCTGACGCAGCGCCTCTAAAACTTCAGTGCCGTCCGTAAAGGTTTCTGCTTCATCGCTGCCAATGCCTGCTTCGGATGCATACTGTGCAAAACGAACAGCATCCAGCTCCGGAACCACTTTCGTACGGATAAATTCACCGGAGAGCTTGCCGAATGCTACGCCTGCAGTCTCTTCATTATCCATCGCATCAACAGAGAACATTCTGCCACGCTCATAGTTAAACTGAACCGTTTCGTGCGTCAGCTTCACATCGCCGGTGGCATAGCCGCTGTTGCGGTCATATTCGCCCAGACCGGAAAGCTCCATTTTCGGAATAATCAGCTCATTGGCATTTGCGCCCTGCTGGACCAAAAGACCGTCACTTTCCAAAACTGCAGATTTTGCAGACTGCTGATAAACCTCGTCTAAAAGAGTCGTATAATTTTTAAATAACTGAATGGAATTTGCCATTACCTCTCACCTTTTCCCTTTCTCACATTAAATTCCCATTGCCTGACGAATCGCACCGGATTCGTCCGTCTTCTGCATACCGCTGACACTTTGCGAAAAACTCGGCGCCGGCGTTTCCGCCTGAAACAGATAGCCGTACTTTTCCTTTAAGCCAAAGAGCTGTTCTTTCGCCCCCATGACCTCGCCCTCGGAAATAGTTACCTTTTCCCAATCCATCAAAGCATCCAAAAGTTCAGCGTTTTTGACCCCGTTTTCACGGTAAAGACGCTCGGTTTCCTTTTGAATCAGGGATTGATTCTCTTGTCTTTGAAACTCCGCTTCCGCCTGTTCCGCCTTTTCTTTCCATGCCGAAAGCTCATTTTTCAAGCCCTCAATATCCAGTGCCTCATATGCAGAAAGCATTTCCTCTTTTTGTTTGATTTCCCCTCTTAACCGTTCAAGCTCCAGCCGTTCATTCTGATTTGCGCTTTTCGTTCGCTCAATATCTCTGCCGTTCATGGCAAGTATTCTGTCTGCCTGCTCCCGGTTAAGCCCCAGTTGCATCAATTCTTCTGTCTTCATTCGATACACTCCTCCCATAACTTGCGCGAAATACGCGCTGTGACTACGCTTTTTAGGTGGTCGCATCACCTATCCCCTGCTGATTAGGCCCGCAGACCGGCCCATATAGAATCAGTCAGCCGCCGAACCCTCACCGATGCGAAAGACACGCTCGGAAAGGGCTGCTTTTGCCTGTTCCTCACTTTCACCGAAATACCACATCCGAAATTCCCACGGCAGCATAATCCCGTCGGATACCAACTGCTTTTTCTCTTCAAATTCCGCTTTGCGGTCCGCAATCATGCTGTCGTCAAACTCAAACGAAATATCGTACTCGCCCTCCGGCGCAAGACCATAGAGACTGCACAGAGTATCCATCGCGGAAACAAGCTCGGAAAGCGCAATCCAAAGCGCTTTCTGCACATCGCAAATCATCGAATAGCTTCTCTGCTTGGACGCCCTGACCTCTTCTGCCGTCTTGTCCACATTGTCCACATCCGATAGTGTGCCATAAGCAAGCCCGCAGTTGAACTCAATCTTGCGTAAGATTGAGTTCAGTCCGCGCAAAATATGCTCCTCACGAAGCGTCGGTGTCCAGTCAGAGAATAAGTCGTCTCCACCCTGCTCAATACCGAGCAAACGGTAAAGACGCTTGTCAGGAATCACCGCCTGCCCGTTTTTATCGAGACGAAATGCCATATCCGAAACATATAGCGCACGCTCCCCACTTTCAAATTCCCATAAAAGGCGCGAGTACTGCTTGTCCGCCTCGCAAATCAACTCACCGGCTCTGGAATAAACCGAAACCCCGAGGGGCGAGCTATCATCAACTGTGTTTGCATACGGCACCTTGAAATATCCGATGAGTAGTGTGGATACATTTTCAATCAATACCTGCGGAGATAAATGAGCCCAGGAGGAAACCTCAGAAAGCGGAATCTCCATCCCCAAAACGCCCTCTGTGTGACTTACAAACGCGCGGTTGGTGATATGATATCCCTCGGCATCAATGAGATGTTTCTCGAGTCGCGTATAAATCTTGTCACCGGACTTTTCCTGTGCCACAAAAATTGCGCCCGTCATCTTTCCCGAGCCGTCGAACGCCGTGGGGAAAAAGCAATCCGCCTGCACCATATCGACAGAAATCCTCTTACCATCGACGTACGGCTTAAATACGAGCCCGCCTTTCGCGCATCCGTATTCAATGTATCTGCGAAGCTTATCCAATACCGGCTGATACATCTTATGCAAGAATTCCGCCCTCGCACTACCTGTGATTTCAGAACGCATTTCCACCGTCGTGAGCCTCGCCACCTCCGCCGCAATCGACGCCGGAAGATTCAGCGTTTTGACACGCTCGCTCTTCCACGGCGGCACATCATCATACATATCCGCCCACAACTTCTGCGCCTGTCGCATTTTGGAAGATACCACTCCCTGCTCCCCCAGTGTCTGTAATGCGTTTTTCCCTTTGCTCATTTGCACCATCCTTTTCATCCATTTTCTGAATTCAAACATCTCTTCACCCCTTATGAAACTTTCTGCACTCAGCGAAACCGCCGCCGCAGAATGGTATTACAAAAATAACGAACATCATCCATCGCGTGGTCATTGGCTTTCACCACGGTATCGTCCTCCGCTTCCTCATCCCACACATAAGAACGGAATTCTGATATGCATCCCCGGCAAGTATCGGAAAATAAGAGCTTGCCTTGCGCAAGATAAGAAAAAACCAAGCGAATCCCGTCTAAAACCTTGTTGTCTGCTTTTTTCACCGCAAAACGCCCTGCTCGTTTAATGCAGGCAATAAAGCTTGCAGCTGAAGGGTCAATGATGACCTGACGAATCGGTAAATCTCCGGCGAGCCTTTCTAGCGCATCGTAATATTCCTCATCGGTCATCTGTCGTCGTTCTCTTCGTCCGTCATAATAAAACTCCCGAAGCCGTACCGCACGTTCCTTTTCCCAATCCACCTGCCATAAGCCCATCGAGCATGGATTTAATGTTCCATAATCGATGGAAATGTAGTAATCCCCACCGTCAGGCGGAAATTCGCTGATAATGTGCCGACTCGGTTCGAAATTCGGATATACCAAGCCTTCTGCATTTACCCATGCACCACAGATGAATCGCTCATAAAAAACGCCGGTATATTCCTTTTTGAGATTCTCAACAAAATCAGGAGACAAAAAGGAGTTGTCATCAATCAAGAATTTCTCCACCCGCAAATCGAGTTCATCTTTTCGGTCCAGATACTTTTTCTTCAACCAATGCTCCGGCGAGTCGGGGTTCGTCGTACCAATGAGCTTCGCCCCACGCTTAGATAGCCTCGATAAGAGCATTGCAAAAAAGCCTTGCGGAAAGAGCGTAATCTCATCGCAGTATGCGCCGAAAAGCGTCATGCCCCTGATTTTCTCCTCCGACCGCACATCAGATGCACCCTCCAAATAAATCTTTCTGCCAAAAAGTCGCGCCTCTTTGCTTGATAAGCTATATGTAAAATACTTAGAACCAGCCAGTGCCTCCAGTAAGGATAAACAATTTCGCTTTAAAGATTCCATTGTTTTTCCGCACATCATATACTGCCCGTCCCGCGGCATCTGTGAAATCCAAAGCGCCCAAAGAACTAAACTAATGAAGGTTTTCCCCGACCGTACTGAGCCCTCTAAAATGTTGAGTCGCCCCATCCCTCCGCAAAGCGAGGAAAGCAAAAAGCGACACTGCTTTTCTGAAAGCCATTGCATTCACTCCGGTTCCAAGGGAATTTCACTCTCTAAATGAGCCTCATCCCCCACAACGTAAGTATTTCTATTGCTAAATATGTTATTATCCAGGCTTTCGTCTCTATTTTCATTTACCTTTCCTCCACATATCCATATTTTTTCTTTTTCATTTATTTTACAGAGCGCTTTCACCATTTCCTCCAAAGGAATCTGCGGTTCACCACTCTCTTCTTCCAGCAAGGCTTTGACCTCTTTAAAAGCGGCAACATCCCCTTTTTCAATTGCTTTATCTAGGACCGACTGCGCCAGAAGAAGCGCGTGATTAACGTCTTTTCCCTGATACCCGTTTGCTAACAATTCCTCTTTCTTTGCATCCTCTGCCGGCATTTTCAAAAGCTCAGCCATGTAGTCCCCCAAAGAGCGTTCATTTTTCTTTATATTTCTTTTCTTCTTCACCACTTTAGTTTTAGTTTCGAATTTATTTTTCACTTCTTTCACCACTTTTGAGTTTTTTGCCGCCATTTTTTCACCTCACTCTGCGTTTTTACAAAATTCCTGCTTATTGCAACGCAACTTGTCATTTGCGTAATAACGCGTAATACCACGCTACCCTAGCGCCACCAAATCGCACCCGGAACAATCACACATCGTCATTGATGCTTGTCCATCCTACATCACGTTCTGAATCCTCCATCATATCAATACCATAGCATCGGTTTCACAACTTCAAGGTCACAGAATACGTCACATATGTCACACGTATCGTGTGCTATATGATTAAAAAAATTAAACATATTACATTTACCCGCCATAAACAGAACATATGTTCTATTGTGTTTGTATTATACCACACAATACGTGTTTTGTCAAGCATTATTTTAATTTTTTGCAATTATCTTTCGCCAACATCCTTTACCACCAAATATCCGCACTCCTAAAACTCATCGCAAACCATCCTTGTGCCCGCAAATACACACACAAAAAAAGAACAGCGGCACGAATGCCTCTGCTCTTTTTTGTATCTACTCTTAAATTATACCAATTCAATAATAGCCGTTTCCGCAGCATCACCGCGTCTCGGGCCTGCTTTGATAATTCTGGTATAGCCGCCCTGGCGCTCTGCATACTTCGGAGCGATCTCTTCAAACAATTTATAGACTACTTCTTTGTCTGTAATATAAGAAAGAGCTTGGCGTCTTGAATGTAGTGTATTGGTTTTACCAAGAGTAATCATTTTGTCTGCCATGCATCTGACTTCCTTTGCACGAGCAAGCGTGGTAACGATCTTGCCGTTTT
Source organism: Clostridia bacterium (assembly GCA_017399695.1). GTDB lineage: Bacteria > Bacillota > Clostridia > UBA1381 > UBA9506 > RGIG1666. The sequence continues at coordinate 291,175 of JAFQBK010000012.1, forward strand.
CCAAAAGGGAAGTAACCAGATTGCGAAGCATAGCAATTCTCTGGTCGGTAGGACGACCCAATTTTCTAGTTCCTGGCATCAAAAACTACCTCCTTCTTCATGAATTCCACAGGAAATCCTGTTTAGTCCTCTCTTTTTGCGAACGTCTGACCCAGTGCGTGGAGTTTTCCAACAACCTCTTCTAAGGACTTACGGCCGAGGTTTCTAACCTTAACCATATCGTCTTCGGTGCGGTTGGTCAAATCTTCCACTGTGTTAATGCCGGCACGCTTTAAGCAGTTGTAAGAACGAACAGAAAGGTCGAGCTCTTCGATGGTCATCTCCAAAACTTTTTCCTTCTTGCCTTCTTCCTTCTCGATCATGATTTCGGCATTCTTCGCTTCGAGCGAAAGGTCAATAAACTGCATCAAATGCTCATTAATGATTTTAGCCGCTAAACTCACAGCATCATCCGGTGAGATGGAACCGTCGGTCCAAACTTCCAAAGTCAGCTTGTCGTAGTCAGTAATCTGACCAACACGAGTATTTTCTACAAAGTAGTTTACTCTGTGAACCGGCGTGTAGATGGAGTCAACCGGAATCACACCGATGATGTTCTGATTGATCTGCTTGTTACGCTCAGCGGAAACATAGCCGCGACCTTTCGAGAACGTAATCTCCATATACAACTTCGCATCTTTGTTAAGCGTTGCGATGTGAAGGTCCGGGTTAAAGATTTCGATGTCGGAGTCAAGCTTAATGTCTCCGGCTTTAATTTCGCCCTCGCCCTCTGCTTCAATGTATACAACCTTCGGCGTATCACAGTGGAGCTTACAAGCAATCTGCTTAATATTCAAGATAATTTCGGTTACATCTTCTTTCACACCGGGGATGGTAGAAAACTCATGCAGCACACCGTCAATTTTAACGGAAGTAGCTGCCGCACCCGGCAGTGAGGAAAGCAGCATTCTGCGAAGGGAGTTGCCCAGCGTGGTACCGTAGCCACGCTCCAGCGGTTCTGCAACGTATTTACCATACTTTCCGCTTTCGTCAATCTCTACGCACTCTACCTTTGGTTTTTCGATTTCTAACAATGTAAACCCTCCCTCTTATTCAAGTTCTTTCATGCACACAGGAAAAATTCCTTGTGCAAATCATAGGTTATGAGGGGTCTCCGTTTAGTAAAGCCTTCGTCCGTTATGCCCCAAGGATTAGTTCTTGGAGTACAACTCGACGATAAGATGCTCTTCGAGCTCCAGATCAATATCATCTCTCTGCGGAGCTGCGATAACTTTACCCTCTGCGGCATCATGATTCACATCCAGCCATTTCGGGATGATTTTGCCGCTGGTTGCCTCTAAGATTGCCTTGATCTTTTCAGAACTTCTGCTCTTTTCGCGGATAGTGATCACATCGCCTACCGAAACCAAATAGGACGGGATATCTACTTTCTTACCGTTTACTTCAAAATGACCATGCATAACAAGCTGTCTAGCTTCCGGACGGGACATACCAAAGCCCATGCGGTAAACAACGTTGTCTAATCTGCTTTCCAGAATAGTGAGCAGGTTTTCACCTGTGATACCCTGTTTCTTTTCTGCCATTTCGAAATATTTCGCAAACTGAGATTCCAAAACGCCGTAATATCTTCTTGCTTTCTGTTTTTCTCTCAGCTGCAAGCCGTACTCAGACAGCTTCTTTCTGCTCTGACCATGCATGCCCGGAGCATATTTTCTTCTGTTAATTGCACATTTATCAGAATAGCATCTTTCGCCCTTTAAGAACAGTTTCTGTCCTTCTCTACGGCAAAGTCTGCACACTGCACCTGTATAACGAGCCATCTCGAAATTACACCTCCTTAATTAATAAAAACAAATCGAATTGCCGAAACCGGCATAAATCATACTCTTCTTCTTTTCGGCGGTCTGCAGCCGTTGTGCGGGATCGGGGTAACATCTTTAATCATGCTAACCTCTAAGCCTGCTGCCTGCAGCGCACGAATAGCAGCCTCACGACCTGCACCGGGGCCCTTAACGAAAACCTCAACGGTCTTTAAGCCATGCTCCATTGCAGCTTTTGCTGCAGTTTCTGCTGCCATCTGAGCAGCAAACGGAGTGCTCTTTCTGGAACCTCTGAAGCCCAGTCCGCCGGAGCTTGCCCAGCTGATTGCGTTACCTTCAACGTCGGTAATCGTAACCATCGTATTATTAAAAGTAGAACTAATATGAACTGCACCACGCTCAATGTTCTTCTTAACTTTTCTGCGAGTGCTTCTTTTAGCAACCTTTGCCATGGATAATTTCCTCCTTTCGCAAATACTACTGACTCAAAATGTCCTTACTCTGCTAACCTTATTTCTTCTTGTTAGCAATCGTACGAGCCGGACCTTTTCTCGTTCTGGCATTTGTCTTGGTTCTCTGCCCTCTGACCGGCAGGCCCTTTCTATGTCTGATTCCACGGTAGCAGCCGATTTCCATCAAACGCTTGATGTCAAGAGCAACATTACGTCTCAAATCGCCTTCTACGGTGTAGTCTCTATCGATAATTTCTCTTAACTTCTGAACTTCGTCCTCGGTCAGGTCCTTAACACGGGTATCCGGATTAATTCCTGCCTCGTTCAGAATTTTCTGAGAGCTGGCAAGACCGATACCATAAACGTAGGTCAAACCGATTTCTACTCTCTTTTCTCTTGGTAAGTCAACACCTGAAATTCTGGCCATTTCCTTGTAGCACCTCCTGTTTTGAACATGATAAAGCAAATAATATTGAAACCCGACAGGTCGCACTCAGAGTGCGCAGCCGCCCTGTCCGGATCTACGCAGTTTGGGATCAGCCCTGTTTCTGCTTATGCTTCGGGTTCTCGCAAATCACCATAACCTTGCCTTTGCGCTTGATGATTTTGCATTTTTCACAAATTGGTTTTACAGACGGTCTTACCTTCATACTGGAATACCTCCTTTTGGCAAAACTCACCGCAAATGCGGCTTTACTTTATTTAACAAAGCGGGAAAAACCCGCATACAAGCAAATCGGAACAGAAAAAATTCTGTCAGCGAAACAATCGCTTATTTTGCTCTCCAAGTGATTCTACCCTTGGTCAGGTCATACGGTGAAAGCTCAATCGTAACCTTATCCCCCGGGAGAATACGAATGAAATTCATTCTAAGTTTTCCGGAAATATGTGCTAAAACCTGATGACCGTTTTCCAGCTCTACCTGAAACATTGCGTTCGGCAGTGCCTCAAGCACGGTACCTTCCAGTTCTAATACGCCATCTTTCGCCATATAAAAGCCTCCTTATACATTTTCATCCATCTGGCAAAGAGCACGCCTGACGAGTGGATTTGTGACAGCTTCGCCCGCCGCCAGCTTTTCACCTATCAGCGTTGCGGTCTTACCGGTCTCGGTAAGATGCTTTCTCTTTTTCCTCTTTGGTTTGTCCACTTTGCGTCGTTTGCCGTCACAGATGAGCATATACTCATCGGATTCTGCAAATACGACCACAAAATACTTCCCTTTGTCCCTGCCTGCCTTTGAATATACAATATCACCGGCACGAAGTTCCAAAATAACATCACCTCAAAAGAACGATTAACACTTGGTAAGAATCTCCGGCCCATTGCCGGTCACCACTACGGAATTTTCGTAATGGGCAGATAGCTTACCATCCGCCGTTACCACCGTCCATCCATCGGAGAGGGTGTTAACATGATACGTACCCATATTGACCATAGGCTCTATTGCGATTGTCATGCCCGAAACTAACCTTACGCCGCGCCCCGGACTTCCGAAATTTGGAACCTCGGGAGCTTCGTGCAGTTCTGCACCAACGCCGTGTCCGATTAGTGCACGCACAACCGAAAAACCATTAGATTCAACATACGACTGTATGCTGTGGCCGACATCACCGATGCGGTTTCCCGGCATCACCTGAGTCAGTCCTTCAAAAAAGCTCTGCTTTGTTACATCAATCAGCTTTTGCGCTTCCGGCGAAACCACACCGACTGCAAATGTCCTTGCTGCATCCCCATGGTATCCTTCGTAGCACGCGCCGATATCGACGCTTAAAATATCGCCGTCTTTTAAGACGACCTTGCCATTCGGAATCCCGTGTACTACCTGGCTGTTTACCGAAGTACAGATGCTGGCAGGATAGCCATTATAATCGTAAAACGAACAAGTCGCTTTGTTTTTTAAGATGAACTCCCTTGCGATGCTGTCAAGCTCTTTCGTGGTCACTCCGGGCTTAATTAGCTCGGCTAAAACCTCAAAGGTTTCTGCCACAATCCTGCCTGCAACACGCATTTTCTGGATTTCATTCTCTGATTTGATTCTGATCATAACGCCGCCTCTGCTTTTTCAATCGCTTCGACAACGTGACGGGTTGTCTCCGCCACCACATCCTGACCGTATACGGTCATTAATTTATTCTGCTTACGATAATAATCCTTTAACGACTCCGTCATTTCGTGATAAACTGAAAGACGTTTGCGAATCACTTCCGGAACATCATCGCTTCTTGTAATCAGCTCTCCACCGCAACTATCACAAACACCGTCGACCTTCGGTCTGTTGTGTGCAATGTGATATGCTGCGCCGCATTTCTTGCACTCGCGCCTTCCGGACAAGCGCTCAACCAGCACTTCGTCTTCGACTTCCAGATTTAGGACGACATCAACACCGATTCCGGTTTCATCCATAATCTGCGCCTGCGCAAGAGTTCTCGGAAAACCGTCTAGAATATAGCCGTTTTCGCAATCTCTTTCTGCAAGCCTTGCGCGTACAAGCTCAACCACGACATCATCCGGCACCAGCTCGCCACGGGCGATATATCCTTCTGCAAGCTTTCCGGTTTCGGTCTGCTCACGGATCGCTGTACGGATAATGTGTCCGGTCGAAATTGCGGGAATCTGATACTTTTCCTGAAGGGTAGCCGCCTGTGTGCCTTTCCCGGCACCAGGCGGTCCCAAAAGAACCAGTTTCATAAAATAACACCTCGAAGATTTGAGACTTTACTTATTCCAAAAATCCTTTGTATTGTCTCGTAAGCAACTGGGATTCGATCTGCTTTACAGTCTCGAGTGCAACACCAACGACGATGAGGAGCGATGTGCCTCCCAAAGATACGCCGGCGAGGTTCGGAACGAATGCGAGCAGAATCGGGAAAATTGCTACAATCGCGAGGAAGAATGCACCAAACAGCGTAATCTTCGACAGGATTCTTGCAATGTAATCCGAAGTCGGCTTACCCGGGCGAATACCCGGAACAAATCCACCGTTCTTCTTCATATTGTTAGCAATTTCAATCGGATTGAACTGAATTGCAGTGTAGAAATATGTGAAGAACAGAATCAGCAGGAAGTACAGAACGATATATACCGGATGCGTCTGCTGGAATACCGACAGAATCGCAGCCCAAAACGGGCTTTCAGGCATTGCCTGACCGTTGATAAACATATTAATCGTCTGCGGGAAGGACATAATCGAAATTGCGAAGATGATCGGGATAACACCCGCCATAGAAATCTTCAGCGGAATATGCGTGCTCTGTCCACCGTACATTTTTCTTCCTACTACGCGTTTTGCATACTGAACCGGAATTCTGCGCTCTGCATCATTCATCAGTACAACAAATGCAATTGAAATTACGGAAATTGCCAGGATTGCAATCAAGGTCATGATCGAGGAGAACTCGATGGTACCGCTGGAAAACAGCATTGCGCGCAAGGACTGAATCATTGCGCCTGCCTGCGAAACAATACCTGCAAAAATCAGCATCGAAATACCGTTGCCGACACCCTTTTCCGTAATCTGTTCACCGAGCCACATCAGGAAGGCAGTACCTGCCGTCAGGGTCAGGGTAATTACAATAAAGTTCATCGGGTTGTTACCGCCCTCTAAAGCACTAGCCATACCGAAGTATAAACCAACGGCCTGAATAAAGCCTAAGATAACGGTTACATAACGGGTAATGGAAGCAATCTTCTTCTTACCCTCTTCGCCTTCTTTCGACATTCTCTCCAAAGCAGGAATTGCAACTGTCAAAAGCTGCATAATAATGCTTGAATTGATGTACGGCGAAATACCCATTGCGAAAATAGAAGCTCTCTCCAGTGCGCCACCGGAGAAGTTGTTTAAGAGGCCCTGCATACCGCCGCCAAAGCCACCTAAGAATTCACTGACTGCTGCTTCCGACAGACCCGGAACCGGAACATAGGAACCCAATCTGAAAATGAAAAGCATCAGGAGTGTAAACAACAGCTTCTTTCTTAAGTCAGGAGTCTTCCAAGCGCTTCTAAGTGTTTGTAACATCTTAGATCACCTCCGCCTTTCCGCCGGCTCCTGCGATCTTTTCCTCGGCCGTTTTGGAGAATCTTGCAGCCTTTACTGTTAAGTTCTGTGCTGTCAGTTCGCCGCGGCCCAACACGACGATACCATCGTTTACTTTCTTAATAATACCTGCCGCTTTGAGCGCTTCAGCAGTTACTTCTGCACCGTTTTCAAAACGATTCAGGTCAGAAACGTTAATCTCCGTGTAAACCTTTGCAAATATATTCGTAAAACCTCTTTTCGGCAAACGTCTGTAAAGAGGCATCTGGCCGCCTTCAAAACCGGGACGTACTCCGCCGCCCGAACGTGCCTTCTGACCTTTATGTCCTTTGCCTGCGGTTTTTCCGTTTCCTGAACCATGTCCGCGACCTACTCTGAACGCATCTTTTTTAGAGCCTTCAGCCGGTCTCAGTTCGTTAAGTTTCATCTAGCGCACCTCCTTTAGTATTAGATTTCTTCTACATTTACCATATAATCAATTTTCTTTACCATACCTCTGATACCCGGATTGTCGTCATGCTCTTTGACATCTCTGATTTTTTTGAGGCCCAGAGCGTGCGCCGTAGCGATATGGTCTTTTTTTCTGCCGATCGTACTCTTTGTGAGAGTTACCTTCAGCTTTCCTGCCATAACGTTCACCCTCCTAACCTAATAAATCTTCAACCGTTTTACCTCTTAACTTTGCAACTTCCTCTGCATCTTTCAGGGAAGCGAGGCCGGCAATCGTAGCTTTTACTACGTTGCGGGGGTTGTTGGAACGAAGAGACTTCGTTCTGATGTCGCGAATACCGGCAAGCTCTAATACCGCACGAGCAGGACCGCCGGCGATCACACCGGTACCTTCTGCAGCCGGCTTTAAGAGCACACGGCCTGCGCCATACTCACCGATCGTTTCATGCGGGATAGAAGTTCCTACCATGTTTACATGAACCAGATTCTTTTTCGCATCTTCAATACCCTTGCGGATTGCATCCGGGATTTCAGCTGCTTTACCGGTTCCGCAGCCAACATAGCCGTTCTCGTCGCCAACAACGACCAATGCGCTGAAACGGAAGGTTCTACCGCCCTTAACAACTTTAGCAACACGGTTTAAGCTTACTACTCTTTCTTTTATATCCAAGACACTTGCATCAATCAACTGAGCCAAACTGTTCTCCTCCTTCTCTTAGAATTCCAAGCCGCCTTCTCTTGCACCTTCAGCAAGCTCTTTGACGCGACCGTGGTAAATGTAACCGCCTCTGTCAAATACGACAGCTTTGATTCCGGCTTTAAGAGCCTTCTCAGCGACCAGTTTACCAACCTGGCGAGCAGCATCTTTGTTGCCGCCGTTAATGTCTTTCAAGCTTGCTTCGAGCGTGGAAGCGGAAACCAACGTTACACCCTTATCATCGTCGATGATCTGAGCATATATGTTTTTCAGACTTCTGTAAACATTCAGTCTCGGACGGCTAGCTGTACCGCTGATCGTCTTACGAACTCTTTTATGTCTTCTCAGTCTGGCTACATTACTGTTTTGCTTCTTAATCAAGACTTTCACTCCTTTATTGTTCATGTGTACGGAGCATGGATTTTGCCATGACCCCTGACATTAAGTGAATGATCCACACGATGGCAGGATTATTTCTTACCGCCGGTTTTTCCTTCCTTACGTCTGATGTGCTCATAAGAGTATTTGATACCTTTGCCCTTATACGGCTCCGGCAGTCTCTTTTCTCTTACTTTTGCTGCGAACTCACCAACAACCTGCTTGTCAATTCCCTTAACGATGATGGTGTTCGGGTTCGGTACCTCAATCGTGATACCTTCTGCCGGCTCCATCTCAACCGGATGGGAATAACCGAGGTTCATGAGCAGGTTTTTGCCCTGCAGCTGCGCTCTGTAACCAACGCCGTTAACTTCCAGCGTTTTTTCATAGCCTTCTGTAACACCAACAATCATATTGTTCAACAGTGTTCTGGTAAGACCGTGAAGCGCTTTGTGTGCTTTTATTTCAGAAGGACGAGTAACGTTAATCTCGCTGCCCTCCTGTTTAATTACCATATCAGGATGTAATTCCTTTGTAAGTGTACCTTTCGGTCCTTTTACCGTGATGACATTGCCGTCAGCAATTTTAACATCAACACCGGCCGGAACCGTAATTGGCATTCTTCCAATTCTGGACACTGCTTGCACCTCCTTAAAGTCTCGCTTATTTTAATTACCAAACAAACGCCAGCACTTCGCCGCCAACGTTTTCTTTTCTGGCTTTCTTATCGGTCATGATACCCTTAGAAGTAGAGATAATCGCGATACCCAAGCCACGGAGCACCTGCGGAAGCTCATCTTTACTCTTGTAAATTCTGAGGCCCGGCTTTGACACTCTCTTAATACCGGAAATAACTTTTTCTTTGCCGGCATATTTAAGGGCGATGCGAATAACACCCTGTTTGCCATCATCGATGACCTGATAGTTCTTTATATATCCTTCCTCTAATAAGATCTCGGCAATAGCCTTTTTCATATTAGACGCAGGAACGTCTACAGAAACGTGTTTCGCAGAGTTTGCATTTCTGATTCTAGTAAGCATATCTGCAATAGGATCGGTTGTCTGCATGAAAGTACCTCCTTCCAAAATGTTTACGAATCGTATTTTACCAGCTAGCCTTTTTCACGCCCGGGATCTGACCTTTGTAAGCCAGTTCACGGAAACAGATACGGCAGATGCCGAACTTTCTGAGGTAGGCATGAGGTCTACCACAGATTTTACATCTGTTGTATTGTCTGGTGCTGAACTTAGGCGTCTGCTGCTGTTTGTGGACCATAGCTTTCTTAGCCATAAATTCTCCTCCTTAATTACTTCGCAAACGGAGCGCCCATCAGGGTCAGAAGCTCTCTTGCTTCCTCATCCGTTTTAGCGGTCGTAACCATAATAATATCCATACCTCTGATTTTGTCGATCTTGTCGTAGTCGATTTCCGGGAAAATCAGCTGTTCTTTGACACCAACAGAGTAGTTACCTCTGCCGTCAAAGGAGTTTGCGCTGATACCACGGAAGTCTCTTACACGCGGCAGAGCCACGTTAAAGAATCTATCCAAGAATTCATACATCTTTTCGCCACGAAGAGTTACTTTGCAGCCAATCGGCATACCTTCTCTTAATTTGAAAGCAGCAACACTCTTCTTTGCTTTCGTGATGACCGGTTTCTGACCGGTGATAGCAGCCAAATCGCCTACTGCACTTTCCAGTGCCTTTGCGTTTTCTTTGGCTTCACCGCAGCCGATGTTAACGATAATCTTCTCGAGCTTCGGGATCTGCATCACGCTTTTATATCCGAACTTCTCCATAAGAGCCGGAGCAACTTCTTTGCTATATTTTTCCTGCAATCTAGCCATTCGCTTGTACTACCTCCTTCTTGCAAAAATTAGTCGTTATATACTTCTCCGCACTTTTTGCAGTATCTAACTTTTTCTCCGTTATCCAGTACTTTGCGGGCAATTCTTGTTGCCTTTCCGCATTTAGAGCAGATGTTCATAACATTGGACGCGTCGATGGCAGCTTCCTGCTTGATGATACCACCGGTCTGTCCCTGCTGTCTCGGCTTCTTGTGCTTGGTTGCTACTGCAACGCCTTCAACAATCGCCTTTCCGCTCTCCGGCATGACCTGGATGACCTTGCCTTTTTTGCCTTTATCCTTACCGGAAATTACAACTACTTCATCTCCGGATTTAATGTGCATCTTAGCCAATTTCGGCACCTCCTTATGGGATGACCCATGTGTTATAGAAGTTAATTCTTACAGAACCTCAGGAGCCAAAGAAAGAATCTTCATGTACTCTTTCTCTCTGAGTTCTCTTGCGACAGGTCCGAAAATACGGGTACCTCTCGGGTTTTTATCATCTCTGATAATAACAGCTGCGTTTTCATCAAACTTGATGTAGGTACCGTCATTACGTCTAACGCCGGATACCGAACGGACAACGACAGCTTTAACAACGTCGCCTTTTTTTACAACGCCGCCGGGCGTTGCTTTTTTAACTGAAGCAACGATAACGTCGCCGATTGCCGCATATCTTCTCTTAGAACCGCCTAAGATTCTGATGCACATCAGCTCTTTTGCGCCGGTGTTATCAGCAACCTTCAAAAGCGTTTGCTGTTGAATCATTTGGTTACCCTCCTATTCAAAAATTACTGCGCTTTTTCAACGATACTAACCAGTCTCCATCTCTTGTCCTTCGACAGCGGGCGGGTCTCCATAACCAACACTCTGTCGCCGATGTTGCACTCATTTCTCTCGTCATGCGCTTTCAGTTTATACGTTCTCTTTACGATTTTTCCGTAAAGCGGATGTTTTACATTATACTCAATTGCAACGACGATGGTTTTGTCCATCTTGTTGCTGACAACCTTACCGGTTCTCTGCTTTCTAAAGTTACGCTCCAATTCGTTTCACTCCTTCCAAGCATTGTACACTCTTAATTAGTTTGCAGCCTTTTCGAGCTTTCTCTGAACCATTACCGTCTTGATTCTGGCAATCGATTTCTTTACCTCGGCAATCCTCATCGGATTTTCGAGCTGATTGGTTGCGTTTTGAAATCTGAGGTTAAAGAGCTCTTTTTTCAGGTCAGCAAGAGTGCTTTCCAATTCAACATCCGTGAAATCACGAATTTCATTCACTTTCATGTGCTTAACCCTCCATTTCTTCGGCCTCACGGGATACAAACTTACATTTAACCGGAAGTTTGTGGCTAGCAAGACGCATAGCTTCTCTTGCTATTTCCTCTGAAACGCCATCAATTTCGAATAATACTCTTCCCGGCTTAACAACTGCAACCCAGTACTCCGGAGAACCTTTACCGGAACCCATACGAGTTTCGGCCGGCTTTTCGGTAACCGGCTTGTCAGGGAAGATCTTAATCCAAACCTGTCCGCCTCTCTTGATATAACGAGTCATTGCAATACGGGCAGCCTCAATCTGGTTGCTGGTAATCCAGGACGGCTCTAATGCCTGCAGACCGAACTTACCGTAAGTCAGCGTGTTACCGCGAGTTGCGGTACCTTTCATTCTGCCGCGCATAACTCTTCTGTATTTTACTCTTTTAGGCAATAACATGACTTATTTACCCCCCGTCTTCTGATTCTTTTTGCTTTCGGGAAGGATTTCACCCTTATAAATCCAAACTTTAACACCAATCTTACCATAGGTGGTGTTTGCTTCCCAGAAACCGTAGTCGATATCTGCACGCAAAGTCTGGAGCGGAATCGTTCCCTCATGATAATGTTCGCTTCTAGCGATTTCAGCACCGCCCAAACGACCGCTACAGCTGGTTTTGATACCCTTAGCGCCCAGCTTCATAGCGCGACCCATAACGGACTTCATAGCTTTACGGAAGGAAATTCTTCTTTCCAGCTGAGATGCGATGTTCTCTGCAACGAGCTGTGCATCAACATCAGGCTGCTTCACTTCCTCAATGTTTAAAGCTACGCTTTTGCCGGTCAGGTCCTCGAGCTGCTTCTTCACCTTATCAATTTCGCTACCGCCGCGACCGATAATGATACCCGGCTTCGCTGCGAAGATATTAACTCTGATTCTCTTGGCAGTACGTTCAATTTCCACTTTGGAAATACCTGCCGGGAACAGTAATTTCTTCAGAAATTCTCTGATTTTATAGTCTTCTACCAAAAGGTCGCCAAAGTCCTGGTCATTTGCAAACCATCTGGAATCCCAGTCCTTAATGACACCTACTCTTAATCCATGCGGATGTACTTTCTGACCCAATCTCCTTACCTCCTTCTCTATTAATCTTCTTTTTCCTTAAGCACGATAGTGATGTGGCTGGTGCGCTTTCTGATACGGAACGCACGACCCTGTGCTCTCGGACGGATGCGCTTTAATGTCGGTCCCTGGTTTGCAAAAACCTCCGAAACATACAGCTTGTTTACATCCATGTTGTGATTGTTTTCTGCATTCGCCATAGCGGACTCTAACAGCTTAACCAAAAGTTCACTTGCAGCTTTCGGAGTCTGCTTTAAGATACCCATAGCAACAGCTACAGGCTTGTTGCGAATCATATCTATTACGATTTTAACTTTTCTTGAAGAAATACGAGCATAACTTAATTTCGCTCTTGCTTCCACTTCTGTTTCCTCCTCTCTAAAAAGGATAATAATTATCTGCCGGAAGTCTTGTTGCCGGCGTGTCCTTTATACGTACGGGTGGGAGCAAACTCACCCAGCTTGTGTCCTACCATGTCCTCAGTAACAAACACCGGAACGTGTTTTCTACCATCATGGACAGCGATTGTATGACCTACCATTTCAGGGAAGATGGTAGAGCTTCTGGACCAGGTCTTAACGACTCTTTTTTCATTTGCTTCGTTCATCTTGACAATCTTAGACATCAAGCTTTCTGCAACGAAAGGTCCTTTTTTAACGGATCTGCTCATTTTTTAGCCTCCTTTGCGCTAATGTTGTCTCGGGCTTTGCCCGGACATTCCGCATGAAACGCGTATTATTTATCGTTTCTTCTCTTTACAATGAACTTGTCATTGACGTTCTTTTTCTTTCTGGTCTTAAGACCTAAAGCAGGCTTACCCCAAGGAGTAACCGGTGTCGGACGTCCGATCGGGGACTTACCTTCACCACCACCGTGCGGGTGGTCACACGGGTTCATAACAGAACCTCTGACCGTCGGTCTCCAGCCCATGTGGCGTTTTCTACCGGCTTTACCGATGGAAACATTCTCATGGTCTAAGTTACCAATCTGACCGATGGTAGCCATGCAGTTCATACGGATTAAGCGAACTTCGCCGGAAGGAAGTCTTACCTGCGCGTAGTCGCCTTCTTTAGCCATCAGCTGTGCAGCAGCGCCGGCAGTTCTTACTAACTGACCGCCTTTGCCCGGCATGAGCTCGATGTTGTGAATCAAGGTACCAACCGGGATGAACTGAATCTGCATTGCGTTACCCGGCTTAATGTCTGCGCCATTCGGATCAGTAACCAAAACTGCGCCATCGGTTACACCGTTCGGAGCGAGGAAGTATCTCTTTTCGCCATCCTCATACTGAACCAGTGCAATGTTTGCGCTGCGGTTCGGGTCGTACTCGATACCGATTACGGTAGCAGCACCAATCTTATTTCTCTTGAAATCGATGATTCTGTATTTTCTCTTGTTTCCGCCGCCTCTGTGTCTAACGGTGATTCTGCCGTAAGAGTTTCTGCCGGCCGATTTGTTAATCGTCTCGAGCAAGGAACGCTCAGGTTCATGCTTCGTGATTTCTGAGAAATCAGAAACCGTCATAAATCTTCTGGCAGGAGACGTAGGATTGTATTTTTTCATTGCCATCCTTATTCACTCCTTAATAATTGTTATCGGACGCACCTATTTTTTCACCGCCGTGCATCCATAGTCATTCGCAAAACCGATTACGCCATTCCTTCAAAGAATTCGATGGTCTTGCTGTCAGCAGTCAGTTTAACAACAGCCTTTTTCCAGCTTGCTCTTCTGCCTTCGTTGCGGCCCATTCTCTTCATTTTACCAAGCATATTAGCGGTGGTAACCTTCTCAACCTTAACGCCAAAGATTTCTTCAATCGCTTTTTTGATTTCGATTTTGTTTGCATCTTTCGCTACGCAGAAGGTGTACTTCTTTTCCGCAATCTGGTCCATGCTCTGCTCGGAAATGATAGGCTTAATGATGATATCATGTGCATAAGTCATTACGCATACACCTCCACTAATTTCTCAGCGGCATCTTTGGTGATGATCAGCTTGTCATGCTTTAAGAGTTCGTAAACATTCAGAGCACCAACAAACGAGGTTTCAACACCGGGGATGTTTTTCGCCGAGCGATAAACTTTTTCATCCTTTTCCGGCAATACGATTAAAGCCTTCGTATCAACCTTTAAGTTTTTAAGCATCTCTGCAATCGTCTTGGTTTTAATTTCCTCAACTGCGATGCTATCGAGAACTAAAATTTCATTATCCAGTACTTTAGCGGAAAGAGCAGACTTAAGAGCCAGCTTCTTAACCTTCTTGTTCACACTGGTACGGTAGTCTCTCGGCTTCGGTGCAAATACAACACCACCACCGGTCCACTGCGGGCTTCTGATGGAACCCTGACGAGCACGTCCGGTACCCTTCTGACGCCACGGCTTAATGCCGCCTCCGCGAACTTCTGCACGAGTCAACGCACTCTGTGTGCCCTGTCTCTGATTTGCCAGATAGCTTACAACAACTGTATGAATCGCGGTTTTGTTCGGTTCAATACCGAAAACCGCTGCGTTTAATTCATAATTTCCGAGTTCTTTGCCTTCCATATTATATAAAACAGCGTTAGGCATTTAACTTCCTCCTTTCGTCTCTGTTATTCTTATTTCGTCTTAACAGAATCCTTAATGATAACCATTCCGCCTTTCGGTCCCGGAACGGCACCCTTAACAGCGATAATGTTTTTCTCAGCATCCACTTTGATAACCGTGAGGTTCTGGATGGTAACCTTTTCAACACCCAAGTGTCCGGCAAGATGCTTGCCCTTCATAACACGGGACGGTGTGGAGCAGGCGCCCATGGAACCGGGGCCTCTGTGATAACCGGAACCGTGGGTCATCGGACCTCTGTGGGTACCCCAGCGCTTGATTGTGCCGGCGTAACCTTTACCTTTGGTGATACCGGTTACATCAATGATTTCGCCTTCTGCGAATACATCAGCTTTTACTTCGTCGCCAACATTCATGTCAGCAGCGCCTTCGAGCTTAAATTCCTTTAAGTACTTCATATAAGCAGTACCTGCTTTTTTGAAGTGACCCTGCATCGGCTTCGTGGTATGTTTTTCTTTCTTTTCGTCAAAGCCCAACTGAACTGCGGTATAGCCGTCGTTTTCGTCGGTCTTCTTCTGCGTTACTCTGCACGGACCTGCTTCAATGACGGTAACGGGAATCAAAACGCCGTTCTCGTCAAAAAGCTGAGTCATGCCGAGCTTTTTGCCTAAAATTGCTTTTTTCATAAAAGCACCTCCTAAAATGGTTATTGGTTCACTCTTTCGAATGAACATGACCCCGCCCTATGGGCAGGTGCCCTTGCCAAGCCTCGTTTCGTGCGAAACGAATTCGCCGTCGTCAGCTTGCTGATTAATATTTCATCTCGATATCAACGCCAGCCGGCAGCTCGATGCGCATGAGTGCATCAACGGTCTTCTGGGTCGGCAGCAAGATGTCAATCAATCTTTTGTGTGTTCTCATCTCGAACTGCTCTCTGGAATCCTTGTACTTATGAACAGCTCTTAAGATAGTAACAACTTCCTTCTTGGTCGGCAGCGGAATCGGTCCGGAGACCTTTGCTCCCGTTCTCTTAGCGGTTTCTACGATCTTTTCGGCAGACTGATCGAGAAGTACATGGTCATAAGCTTTCAGTCGAATTCTGATTTTCTGTGTTGCTTGTGCCATTTCTTTTCCTCCTTACTGATTTTTAATGTCTGTGATGCATTCCGACTTTTCCGTCGGCTTTCGAACATGAAACGACAGTTAAAATTGCATACACTCTGCCGGGCGTTTCATAATCGCCCATAAATAAAACCCAAAAATAACAATATTTCTGGGCTAAAAGAGGTACAAATCGCCAATCATAAGCGCACAAAAGGCCAAAAGCGCATAGTTATCCTATCCGCTGCCAGTTGTGTTCTATATCTTAGCGTGACTCTGTCGCCCGGTTTCAAGAATCGGACATTCTCCATGGAAAAACCCGCATCTGCGGCAACCTCCCACTTCATCGTATGCCATGTCACAGCCCTTACATTTTACACTATATTCTTTATAAATGCAAGCTTTTTCGCAAAAAAGGCGCAAAAAATATTTCACAAACTTTTACGCCGTTTTTCTATGTTTTTTGTGCAATTTGCTCATAGTGACATTTCTTCCTGTTTGCGCTATAATATATTATATATAAAAGGAAGAAACTCCGACCAAACCACGATAAAGGGGAACGCAATGAGAACAGTAACCGTAAACAAAAATGATGCCGGCCAGCGCATCGATAAGTTTCTTACGAAATTTTTGCCCTCAATGCCGCAAAGCCTGATTTATAAGTCTCTGCGCAAAAAGCGGGTGAAAATCAACGGAAAGCGCGCAGGCGAACAGGATATCCTGTCCGCCGGCGATGTACTTGAGCTTTATATCAACGATGAGTTCTTCGACACTCCCACGCCCGAGGAGGCATTTACTAAAATCCGCACCCCCAAGGTGAATGTTGTGTACGAAGACGAAAATATTCTCCTTGCCGATAAGCCGCAGGGAATGGTTGTGCACTCCGACGACAAAGAATCCATCAATACACTGATTGCGCACATCCAGGCATACCTCCTGCAAAAAGGAGAATATAACCCGAAAGATGAGCATAGCTTCGCCCCGGCGCTCTGTAACCGCATCGACCGCAATACCCGCGGCATCGTCATTGCCGCCAAAAATGCAGAGGCGCTTCGCATCCTGAATGAAAAAATTAAAACCAAAGAGGTGCGAAAGTTCTACCAATGTATCGTCTGCGGCATCCCGAAACAAAAAAATGATACGCTGACTTCTTATATGAAGAAAGACGCGGCAAATAACCTGGTGAAAGTCTATGACCATCCTGTGCCGGATGCCAAGACCGCCATTACCAAATACGCGGTGAAAAAGGCCTACCAAAAGCACGCCCTCTTGGAAATCGAGCTGATTACCGGACGGACGCACCAAATCCGTGCGCAAATGTCCGCCATCGGCCACCCCCTATTGGGCGACGGCAAATACGGCACCTGGGGAAACGCTCCCCTCTTAAAACAACAGGCACTCTGCTCCTACCGCCTGCGTTTTGAGTTTGCAAGTGACGCAGGGCTACTTAACTACTTAAACGGAAAAGAGTTCTCTATCCGCCCCGTCGACTTTGGCGTACCGACAGAAAAGTTGTAAAAAGAGCTGCGATGAAACATCGCAGCTCTTTTTTATTGATTTTTATTCTCTATATGTTCATCAAAAGTCTTCGAAAAATGATGCTTCCCATCCGAACCTAATACAAAGAACAAGGCATCCGAATTACTCGGATGAAGTGCCGCCTCCACGGCTTGCACACCGGGAGACGCAATTGGTCCAATCGGCAGTCCCTTGTTTCGATAGGTATTATAAGGCGATTCAATTTTCGTATCCGCAATCGAAAGCACCGGCTTTCTTTCCTTTAAGATGTACTGTACCGTCGCACACGATTGAAGATACGGGTACGAACTGCTGTTTAAGCGATTGTGAAATACTGCAGATACATCTCGCCTGTCTTCATCCCCCAAAGCCTCACGCTCAACGATAGAAGCAAGCGTCACAATTTCATCCATGGAATAGCCGAGCTCTTTCGCCCGCTTGATATTCTCCTCCGTATAAACCAACCGGTCAAACTGCGAAAGCATCGCACGAATGATATCCTCTTCTGTGTTGTCCTTGGAAAACAAATAAGTGTCGGGGAATAAATACCCCTCTAAGCGATTTTCTCTTTTGGGGATGCCCTCGACAAATGCAAAATCAAAGTCGCCGTTTTCCACCAAATCCATAAACACTGCACGGTCGACAAGCCCCGCCTCTTCCAAACGGTCTGCAATCTGCCGCAGCTCAAAGCCCTCGGGAATAGTCACCTTAACCGCATCCTGTTTCGCACGACTGCCATCCGTCAGAATAGAAAATACCTCACCGTAGCCGGCATCTTTCGGAACGATAAATGTGCCCTGCTTGAACTTTCCGTCATGGCCGCCAAAACGCGACATCAAACGAAAGAAGGTCGGATAGGAAATGACCCCCTCCTCTTTTAATTCTTCCGCTATGTTTGCCGTCGACGCACCCTCGGTAACTTCAATCTCCACCGTCTCAATAAACGATGTCATTGGGCTGGTTACCGAACCGGTATAATCCGCCAAAAGCGATATACCCATCCACACAACGAGCAAAATAGCAACAGCCAAAACACTCGCCAGAATGATTTTCTTTTGTTTCCTTTTATCGATCGGTTCCAACGGTCATCCCTCCCGTTTTCAAATCACAATTT
This sequence comes from Clostridia bacterium, assembly GCA_017399695.1. Lineage (GTDB taxonomy): Bacteria > Bacillota > Clostridia > UBA1381 > UBA9506 > RGIG1666. The sequence continues at coordinate 309,511 of JAFQBK010000012.1, forward strand.
CAAATTCGGCACGGCATTTAATGTGCCGTCTGCAAACTCTCCCGTGAGCGACTTATAGTATCCTGCGCAGGCAATCATCGCCGCATTGTCCGTACAAAGAATTGGTCGGGGATAATAAAGCTCCATTCCATTGGCTTTCGCCGCGCCGTCAAAAGACCTGCGAAGCGCACCATTTGCACTGACACCGCCGGCAAGCACAACCTTGTTCGTGCCCTTTGCTTTTGCCGCACGGATGGTGTGCTCCGTTAGGACATTTACCACCGCATACTGAAAGCTTGCTGCAATATCCGCTTTATCGTAGGTTTCCCCACGCTGCTCGAGCTTATGCAAATGATTGATAACTGCCGTCTTTACGCCGCTGAAACTAAAATCAAAACAGTTATCGGAAAACTCCACCTGCGGAAAACTAACTGCATCACATCTCCCGGATTCTGAGAGCTTCTCCACCTTCGGACCGCCCGGATACCCAAGTCCTAACACGCGCGCAATTTTATCAAACGCCTCACCCGCCGCATCATCACGGGTTCTGCCCAAAATTTCGAACTCCATATAATCCTTCACATACACAATATGGCTATGTCCGCCCGACGCCACCAAACAGACAAACGGCGGAGCAAGGTCCGGGTGTTCAATGTAATTTGCCGCAATGTGCCCATGAATGTGATTGACCGCCACGAGCGGAATCCCTCTTGCCACGGAAATTGCCTTTGCCGCGGAAACACCAACCAATAGTGCACCAACTAAGCCCGGTCCATAAGTAACCGCAATCGCATCGATATCCGAAAAATCCTTTCCTGCCTCAGAAAGCGCGCCGCCAATGACCTGTGAAATGTTTAAGATATGGTTTCTCGATGCAATCTCCGGCACCACGCCGCCATACTTTTTATGAATATCAATCTGCGATGAAATCACATTGGAAAGCACCGTTCGCCCATTTAATACTACAGATGCCGCTGTTTCATCGCACGAAGATTCGATTCCTAAAATCAGCTTGTCCACTGCTTGCCTCCCTACCGAAAATACCGTGTCATTAAGACGGCATCTTCTGTATTGTCATAATATCGGGGTCTGACCCCTACCTTTTCAAAACCAAAGCTTTCATACAGGCGAATCGCCGCCTCGTTGCTTTTTCGCACCTCTAAAGTCAGAAAGGCAAGCCCCTCCTCTTTTGCCATCGTAACAAAAGAAGAAAGCAAAGCATGTGCAATTCCCTTTCTCCGATGCTCCGGCAAAACGGCAATGTTTGTGATGTTTCCCTCGTCCGCAACTCGATAAAAGCCCATATAGCCGACCACATCGCCATTCTCTTCTGCCACACGATAGACAGACCGCTCTGCCGAAAGCTCTTCCGAAAGCATTTTCTCTGTCCATGGTACAGAAAAGCACGCCCGTTCAATCTCTGCGACACGAGAAACGTCCGATGCTTCCATTGTTCGAATTAACACTTTATCACATTCCCTCCGGCGGCTTTATAAATGCGGTTTTTAATTGCCGGCTCAATACCATTATCCCCAAAGGGAAGCTCCGCGATAATCAATTCTGCGCCCAAAGCATCAAAACGCCGCAAAAGGTCAAACAGATTCGCCGCATATTCTTTCGCTGTTCTTCCGCCGTCTAATAAAATATCCGCCTTGTATTCCGCATCACCTGAGGTCAGAACACCGACTCGTTTCCCCTCCGCTTTTGCATCCTCTATCAGTTCTTCAATTCTTGCCTCGCGCCACTCGCCCTCAACAATCACCATCTGTGCTTTCGGTGCGTAGTGCTTGTACTTCATTCCCGGGCTTTTCGGCGCAACGCCTGTATCGGTCAAGCCTCTGTCATAAGTAACCTCACCCAAAACCGCATCCAAAACATCTTTTCCTATGCCGCCCGGGCGCAAAATTTGGGCAGGAGTTACAGTTGTATCAAGCACAGTCGATTCCAAACCGACACTTGCAGCCCCGCCATCAATAATATAATCCACTTTCCCCATCAAATCTTCTATAACGTGTTCTGCTCTCGTCGGGCTCGGCTTGCCTGAAGTGTTTGCTGACGGTGCTGCCACGGGTACGCCGGAAAGCTCTAATAATTTTCTTGCAATCGGATGAGACGGGAGGCGAACCGCCACCGTATCAAGCCCTGCGGTTACCGCATCCGGAACGGTATCTTTTCGTGGCATTACGAGCGTAATTGGTCCCGGCCAGAAATGCTCCATTACAAGACCTGCCGCCGCAGGAATCTCCGAAACAACCGCTTTTGCTTGTTCTTTTTTCGCAATATGTACAATCAGCGGATTATCCGACGGTCTGCCCTTTGCCTCGAAAATCGCCTTGACGCTTTCTTCCATCAACGCATTTGCACCAAGACCATAAACCGTCTCCGTTGGAAATACGACAAGACCGCCCTCTGCCAGACAGCGCGCCGGCTCACAAAGGAGGTCGAAATCCTTTTCCGAACAAATTTTTATAATTTTCGTTTTCATAAAATTCACCTAAAATGTCAAAAATAAAGCTTAAGCCGAGGGGAATCGAACACCATAAGCCTTAAACTTGATAAATTTTCACCTTTTCAATTTGTCGTCCTCGAAAGGCGATAGCCTATCTTCGTCCTCCGCATTAAAATTGCACTAAATTTCTCTGCGTTTAAGGTCGAAGAGTTTTAAAATAACAAATTTCAGTGGAAGGCAAGGAAAATTTTGTGGATAATACTGGCGTATATTCACAGAATTTTCCGCAGTATTATACGAAATTTGTATTTTAAAACCTTGTGGGGTTCGACTCCCCACGGCTTAAGATGCATTTATTGTATCACAAAGTGCTCATACTTACAAGTAAAGAGCAAAAAAATGCATATATAATGAGCCTTTTTTTAAATATTTGTCTTGAAAATTCGACTTTTTTTGCTAAAATAAAAATATACGATGCAAATTATAAATCGGGAGGTTAATCTATGTCTAAACAAATCCGAAAAATCGGCGTCATGACCGGCGGCGGTGACTGTCCGGGCTTAAACCCCGTCATCCGCGCAGTAGTACGCACCGCTGTCTTAAAATATGGTTTGGAGGTCGTCGGTTTTCGTCACGGCTACCATGGTCTGTACCACAATAACACAGTCCCCTTAACTCTTGATGCCGTCTCCGGTATTCTTCCCATCGGAGGCACCATCCTGCAAAGCTCCAACAAGGACAACCTCTTTGCCTACCCGTTCCCGGAAAACGGTCAAACCGTCTATCGCGACGTGTCCGATGTTGGTGTCGAAAACATAGAAAAAAACGGCATCGATGCCATGGTCATCATCGGCGGTGACGGCACTCTCACCAGCGCCCGCGATTTTGCAAGAAAGGGCGTCCCCGTCGTTGGCGTACCGAAAACAATTGATAACGATTTGGCATCAACGGACTACACTTTCGGCTTTGATACCGCCGTCAGTGTTGCTTCTGAGGCGCTTGACCGTCTGCATACCACCGCCTGCTCCCACGACCGCATTATGGTTTTAGAAGTTATGGGAAGATACGCAGGCTGGATTGCGCTTGCGGCCGGAATCGCCGGCGGCGCGGATGCGATACTGATTCCTGAGCTTCCCTACGATATCAATAAAGTGGCGGATGTCCTTTTAGAGCGCAAAAAGCGCGGCAAAAACTTCAGTGTTGTTGTCGTTGCCGAGGGTGCAAAATCCACCGACGGAAAAATGCACGTCAGCAAGGTCATCGCAGATAGCCCTGACCCCATCCGCTTGGGCGGCATCGGCACAAAAATTGCAGAAGAGTTGGAAGCGTTGGTCGGTCTAGAGGCGCGCGCAACGATTTTAGGACATATCCAAAGAGGCGGAACTCCCTCGTCGCACGACCGCATTCTGTCTACTCGCTACGGCGCGGCAGCCGTCGAACTTCTGATGAGCGGCACCTTCGGTCATATGGTAACCTTAAAGGGTGACAATATGTGCTCTGCTCCGTTAGAAGAGGTCATCGGCAAAAATAAAGGCGTCGATCCCGACTGTGAACTGGTTCGCACAGCAAAAGGCATCGGCATCTGCTTCGGGGATGAATGAAAGTACGAAAAGGGGCTGCAGCAAAATGATTTCATTTTGCTGCAGCCCCTTTTTTCGCCCCTTATTTACAAAATTCACCCTTTGTGATACAATAAAAGTATAATGAATCACAAAAGGAAAACGGAATTATGAAGAAAATTACTGCCTGCCTGCTGCTTTTCTGCCTGCTATTCTCTCTCTGCGCCTATGCAGAGGACAATGGGGCAGATACGATTGAGGCAATTTATGAAAATCTTCTCCCCACACCCGACGGCTTATACCGCGCACAAAAGGACGGAAAATGGGGTAAAATTGACGCAGAGGAAAACATTGCTCTGCCATTTACCTGGGACTATTTAGGTGAGGAGTCGGAGGCGCGCACGCTCATCCTTTCCGATAACCGCTACGGCTACCTTTCCCCGGACGGTTCGCTTGCCATTCTGCCGTCTTATCCGCTGGCGCGCTCTTTTCATAATGGTTATGCTGCTGTTATGTTGGAGGGGAAATGGGGCTTTATCGATAAAAACGGAAACACACAAATCGCACATGAATACGAAGAAGTCAGCAATTTTAGAGATGGCCTTGCCTGTGTAAAAAAAGACGGAATGTTCGGTTATATCGATGAAAACGGCAAAACGGTCATCGATTTTACCTACACCGAGGCCTATGATTTTTCTGACGGTCTCGCCTGCGTGTGTATCGATGGAAAATACGGTTACATCAACGCAGACGGAATGGCCGCCATCACGGCAGAATATGATATGGCTTTCCCTTTTTCGGAAAACCTCGCCGCCGTCTGTAAAAACGGAAAGTGGGGATACATCGATAAAAACGGCAAACCTACCATCGCGCTGACCTATAGCCACGCCGCACCTTTTGCAAACGGCAAGGCCAGCATCCGAAAAAACGGCAAGATGGGCATCATTGATATAAATGAGGATTTGATTTTCCCCGCTAAATTTGAAGAAATCGGCACGTTAAACGGCGGTCTCTACCCTGTCAAAACAAACGGTAAATGGGGCTTTGCCGACGAAAGCGGCAATATGAAAATAGAGGCAAGCTTCGATGCCGCACTTCCCTTTTCCGGGAACGCTGCCGCAGTCATGTCCGGCGAACTTTGGGGACTCATCAATCAAAACGGCGAGCCTTTGACCGATGCTGTCTACTCAGAACTTTCCTACGGACATAACGCCAAGATCATTTTCCGAACAGAAGACGGCTTGTATGGTCTTATGGCTATTCCCGAAAAGCCAAAGCCGAGCATTCAAAATCCGGCCGGCGGCAGGAATTATATCTACCTTAAAATCGGAAATCCGGAAATTGATATCTGCGGTGAAACTCAAACACTGTTAGCCGCACCGGTCATAGAAAATGACCGCACCCTGCTCCCCATCCGTGCGGTCGCAGAGGCGCTCGGCGCAAGTGTAGACTGGGACGGCGAAACAAAAAAAATCACCATTGCCAAAAAGGATACGGAAATCATCTTAAAGCTTGCGAGCACTCGCGCACTGGTCAACGGCATCTATTATCCTTTGGATGTTGCGCCGTTTTTGTCGGACGATACTACGATGGTTCCCTTGCGTTTCGTCACACAAACCCTCGGCGTAACCCCCGAATGGAACGGCGAAACGAAAGAAATTTACTTATACTACTGATTTTTTCTGAAACAGGTCTGTTTTTTACTAAAATACAGACCTGTTTTTGTTACTCCCTAAGGGATAGGAAAAAATGATGTGGAATGAACAAACTGAGCAAAAGCAAGGATTCCCCTTGCTTTTGGTTACCCGAAGGCGTACGTGGGTACGCTGAGAGGCGAAGTTTGTTTATAGCAAAAAGACATCAAAAAAGAACAATCTCATAAAATGAGATTGTTCCTTAAAAAACACACTATTGTTTTTACACTAACAATATTTTCAAAGACACTTGTCTTTTTGCGTTCCACGCATTTTTTACATCCCTGGATTATTTGTGTGACTTCTCGATCGCTTCCCACAGACCATTTAAGTATGTAGCACCAAGCGCACGGTCATAAAGACCATAACCCGGCATTGCAACCTCATCCCAGATCATACGTCCATGGTCCGGTCGGATCGGGCCGGTAAAACCGATGTCATAAAGCGCCAGCATAATCTCATACATATCAAAGGTGCCGTCCGAGGAAAGATGTGCCGCTTCTTCAAAATCCGTCGGCGTATTGAACTTTAAGTTACGAACATGCGCAAAATGAATTCTTCCCTTTAAGGAACGAATCATATCCGGCAAATCGTTCTCTAAATTCGTGCCGTAAGAACCGGAACAGAAGGTTACGCCGTTATGCGGATTGTCAACCATCTTCATCATGCGATGAATGTTTTCCTTGTTGATGATGATACGCGGCAGACCGAATACGCTCCACGCCGGGTCATCCGGATGAATTGCCATATTGATATCATACTTGTCACAAGTGGGCATAATGCGCTCTAAGAAGTACTTGAGGTTTTCAAACAGCTTGTCATCATCGACATCCTTGTACATCTCAAACAGCTCTTTGACACGAGCCATTCTCTCCGGCTCCCAACCGGGCATTACAGTACCGTTCATATCACCTGCGATAGAATCAAACATCTTCGCGGGGTCTAATGCATCAACTGCCTCCTGCGTGTAAGCAAGCACCGTCGAACCATCTGCACGCTTTCTTGCGAGCTCTGTTCTGGTCCAGTCAAAGACCGGCATAAAGTTATAGCATACCATATGAATATCCGCTTGACCGAGACGTTCAAGGGTGGTGATATAGTTGTCAATATACTTGTCTCTGTCCGGCGTTCCCACTTTGATTGCATCGTGAATATTCACGCTCTCAATACCGGAAAGCTTAAGACCAGCCTCCTCAATCTCCTTTTTTAGCGCAAGAATGTCTTCCATCTCCCACGCTTCTCCGGGGGTTGTTCCGTACAAGGTGGAAATTACTCCGGTCACACCCGGAATCTGTCTGATTTGTTTTAAGGTAACGGTGTCATATTGGCTTCCGTACCATCTGAGTGTCATCTCCATAGTTTTGCTCCTGCCTTTCCCGACAGCCTCGGCCGTCTTTATCATAAATATTTTTTATTGATTACTGTGCCTGTTTAAAAAGCATCGCTGCACCAATGATTCCTGCATCATTTCCAAGCTCTGCAGCTACAATCTTCGAACACTCCGACCCGCGTCCGTACTGATGTGCATGCACATACTCGCGAAGCGGCGCTAACAGATTTTCTCCCTCTTTGCTGATACCACCACCAATCACGATTGCCTCCGGCCATAAGATATTAACGATATTGGTAACACCCTCGCCCAAATAGGCAACGTACTGGTCTACGATTTTCTGTCCTGCCTCGTCTCCCTGCTTTGCAGCCAAAAATGCAGTTTTTCCGCTGATTTTCGACGGGTCATTGCCAATCATCTCGTGAATGATACTATCCGGATACTCTTTAATAATTTCCGCGGTCTGACGAATCAGCGCCGTTGCAGAGGAATACGCCTCAAAGCAACCGCGTCTGCCGCAGGTGCACTGCGCGCCATCCTTTTCAATTACCATATGCCCGATTTCCGCACCCGTGTGACGAAATCCTGCCTGAATTTTATTTTCAATGACGATGCCGCCGCCAACGCCGGTACCCAAGGTAATGATAACTGCAGAATCAACATCCTTGGCTGCCCCTGCTAAAATCTCGCCATAAGCCGCCGCGTTCGCATCGTTTTCTAAATACACCGGCATCCCCGGGAAATATTTCTGCAATTCGGTTTCCAGATTTACGTTCTGAAACGCAATTAAGTTGTTTGCGTATAAAACGCATTTGTTTTTGATATCCGGCGTACCGGGCGCACCGATACCGATACACTTCACATCTGATATCTGATAGCCTGCTTCCTCTACGATTTTCCGGCATAAATCTGCCATGTCTTTTACAATCGCTTCAAAGGAGCGGGTTCTTCCCGTCGGGACGGAATCCTTGTTGATGATATGATACGAGTCATCCACCAAACCCACTGCAATATTAATACCGCCTAAATCAATTCCTAAATACATTGCCAAAAATCCTTTCCTTTTATTCTTTATTCATCCTTTGACGGACAATTTCATACATCATAACCGCTGCCGCAACAGACGCGTTGAGCGAATTAATTTCTCCGAGCATTGGAATCCGCACCAAAAAGTCACATTTTTCTTTAATTAATCGACTGATTCCCTTTCCCTCTGAACCAACTACAACGGCAATCGGGCCGGTCAAATCTGAATGGAATAAGTCTGACTTGCCGCTCATATCCGCACCCATCACCCAAACGCCGCGCTCTTTTAAGCGGTCAATGGTCTGACCGAGATTGACAACACGCGCCACGGGCGTATAGCTGACCGCACCGGCAGAGGTCTTTGCTGCAATCGCGCCAATCCCCGCGGAACGATTTTTCGGGATAATGACGCCATCGGCACCTGCCGCATTCGCCGTACGGATAATCGCACCCAAATTATGTGGGTCTGTAATCTCATCTGCAATAATCAGAAATGGTGCTTTCCCCTTTTGCTCTGCGCGGGAAAGTAAGTCCTCCACACCCACATAGCTTGCCGCCGCACAAAGCGCAATCACTCCTTGACTTGCCTCTGTTTCAGCAAGTTCTGAAAGCTTCTGCGGCTTTACGGTCTGCACAGGCACACCCTTTTCCTTTGCCAGGCGAAAAATTTTACCAAGCGCTTCTTTTTTCGCCGTTTCGCTGACTAAAATTTTGTCTATCGGCATCCCTGCCGTCAGCGCTTCAAATACGGGATTTCTCCCCTCAATCGTATTTCTTTCCTCACTCATACAATTCCTCCAAAGGTCGTACTTATGAACCTAAAATCACCCAACCGGGCAACCATTCTAAAAATCCTTCCACATACGCCGTCGGCACAGCCATACCGGTCAGCGTGGGATAAAACGCGATAAATAACAAAAGTACAAGCGCAAGATAAATATAAACATATTTCTTATCCTGCGGTCTCTTTTCGAGCCACTCTTTTATAAAATAGACAATCGCAAGCACCACAAACATCACACAAGGGAAGAAGTGGTAAATGAACGCCACACGGGGAATGAGTACCCACGGAAGATACATCGCCAAAAATCCTGTCAGAATAAAGGTAAGCTCCGGACTCCCTTTTCTTCGAATGGTTCGCACGATTGCCGCGCAAATCGCAGGAATCGTCAACCACCAGATGAGCGGATTTCCAAACGAAGAAATCGCCATCGAAGTTCCCTCTGCCACAAAGCGTCGATTCGGCCCGTAAGCATAGAGTGGCTGTGCATCAAGCGGCCAGCTCCACCAAGGAGAGCCAAACGGGTGAGCCGCAGAAAGCCCACCGTGGTACGAAAGCATCGCCGACTGTATCGCAAAGGCATACGGAACACCCAAGCCCGGCACCAGCATCGCCGGAAGATAGGATACAAAGTAAATGATGACAGGAATTACAACAAAAAATACGCCTGCCCAGCAAACCGTATGGATTGCCATCTTTGGAAACTTCTCAACAATCTCCCGCTCTTCTTCGTCTTTTCGTTTCTTTGCGCTCGCTATGCGGAATTCACTGTATCGTTTTGCCAGCGTGTAGAAGAACAAAAAAGCAAGACCGACACCGGCATACGCGCCCTGCCACTTCGTCGCAATACCGAGTCCGAAGAACAAACCTGACCAAAACAAAGGGATTAAGGTCTCCTTTAGACTATCGCGGTAAAAGCTTTTCGTCATGTATCGGTACATAAAATAGTACATTCCCATCACGAAAAAGGTGGTATATGAGTCAATCGTCGCAAGCCTTGTCTGCGACAAGTGCATAAAATCAAAGGTAAATAAAAACGCCGCTACAAACGCGAAAAACCGCTGATGAAATAACCTCTTGCCTAACAAATACGCAAACGGAATCATCAACATGCCGCAGAGCGTTCCCATAAAACGCCAGCCAAACGGATTCATCCCGAACATCGAAATACCGACCGAAATAATCAGTTTTCCAAGCGGCGGATGCGTGTTCTCATAAGGCTCACGCACGGTTAAGTGCTCATACGCCGTACGCGGATGGTAAATCTCATCAAAATAGGTCTCATCATACCAGCTAAACTCATACTTTAAGCTTTCCTGCTCATCAAAAAGGAATAAAGCGGTCGGATTCTCGACGCTGCTCACTGTCTCCATTGGTAAATAGCGTTCTGCTTCACTTTCTCCGAAAAACGCCATTTCGTTGATGTAAAAATCGGGTTCATCCGGAACAATGCGCAAATAGCGGGCACTTGTCTCAAGGTCCGTCACAACATAACGCCACACATTATCTAAAAGGATAAATTCCTCCAGTTCGGTCCAGTTGCTACCGTCCTCTGAGGTCTGTAAGATGATGTTTCTTCGTACCTCCTGATCACTTTCACGTCGGTCAATCCAGCCGGTATAGCTGTAAATCTGCCGGATGGGCTTTACCTCACCAAAATCAAAGGTTAGTACCTCCCCCTGCTCCTGTGCGTACCACCCACGATCCGGAACATCGAAAGAGCCTAAATTCCAGAATGCGAAAAAGGAATACAAAAGCATCAAAGCCGCCATACACAAAATATCCCATTTCACTATGCGCTCATTATCTTTCGCCTGCAACTCATTCTTTGACACTTGTTCTTTCGCCCCTTTTCTAAATAACGCTTTCGCACCGTAATATACCAGACATCCGTATAAAACAAGCTGGAGCGCCGAAAGTAATATAAACCATAAATTATCCCCGTAAATGAACTCCTCCTGATGATTGAGGATAAGCACCCACGCGACATTGATAAAATACGTAACAGAAAAGCCGCCGTATAAAAGCAGCATCTTTTTTTCCTTGGTAAAAATAAAAAGTAATAAAAGCATTGGCATCAGTGCATATAAATACCGTTCGTGCATCATATGCGAAAACAGATACACCGTCGAAACAATGAATGCCGCGAGATAAAAAATCTTTTTTCGGTCTTTTACAAGAAAGCTTGCCACTCCTACCAAAACCGACATGACAATGATAAAGAAATATCCCCAGCCGGCAATATTAAAAAAGAGGTATTCCATCGAAATATCTGCCCAGTTGAGCCCAAGCGCCCCATAGAAATTCGCCGCGTTGAGTGTCGCATAAGGGTAAAGACCGACTCCCGAAACATAGCGCGCCAGCAGTAAATCAAACCGAAGCCCCACCACAGGAAGCGGAACGATGAAAAAGACTAGCAGCGCTACACAGGCCGCACCCGCTAAGTTTAGTAGCATTTGCTTTCTCTTTTGTCTGCCCAAAAAGCACTCTGCCAAATCAGAAAGCATCGTAAACCCTAAAAGCGGCGCAAAAATAATCATCTGCGGTTTGGTTAAAAGACTAAGCGCAAATAACCCCGCACTCCATAAATACTGTTTATTGTAAAGGGAAAATAGCATGCCCAGCGTAATCAAAAGAACAAAGCTGTCTGCTTGTCCCCAAACGGCAGAATTGACTATCGTCGCAGGGTTTAGGGCACAAAGCAGGGTAAGAATCCCGGCTTTTTTGATGCCGAATTGCCTGTTTGCAATCACTAATATTAGTCCGGCAAACACAATATCGCAGACAATCGGTACGGATTTGACGAGTAATGTATAAAAAACCGAATCACTCGAAAGTCCCAAAAGCGAACCGAAGCGCCCCAAAGCATATAACACCATCAAATACACCGGCGGATAGTCTACATAAAGGTCTGCCGTGTAGTATTCCGACATTGAATGGTTCTCGCCAAAGGCTGCCCATGCCCGAAACAAGCCCATATCCTGCACGTGCCCCGGCAAAACCGCCGCCAACGCCAGTTCCATCAGAAAAACAACAAAAAGGCCAAACAGATACGGACGATATTCCTGAAACCCCGTCGCTCTTTTCAGCTTTAATGCATCCTCTTTGCCCAATATCCCCGAAAAAAACACAAGTGCAAACAGTGCCAGATACAACAGACTAATCACAATAACAGAATTCATAATAACCTCTCGCGCTCTTACGCTCCGATTTTTTCAAGCATCAGCTCTACCGCGCGGGAAAGCTGCGGGTCTTCGCTGACGGAAAGTAGGGGCAGACGACCGTAAAGCTCTTCAGGAAGCTCGACAAAAACATCCGGCTCAATTCCTTTTTTATCAATACATTCGCCCTTGGGCGTGTAATATCTTGCATGTGTCAGGTACAGGGCGGTGCGATTGGTCAAGGGATATACACTCTGCCCTACTGCTTTTCCATAGCTTTTTTCTCCCACTAAGGTTCCCAGCTCATACGCCTTGATGCTGCCGGCTAAAAGCTCTGCCGCACTTGCCGTTCCATTGTTAATTAAAACAACCATCGGAAGTCCTAATTCATTTTCATCCGATTTAAAATATTCTCTTCTTCCTTTATTGTCCTCTAAATATGCAATCGTCCCCTCCGGCAAAACGGAGTCTGCAATGGAAAGCACACTGCTTGCATATCCGCCCGGATTACTCCGAAGGTCAATAATCAGTCCGCGCATCCCGCTATTTTTCAGTTCTGCTACTGCTGCATCAAAATCCTCGGCCGTAGAGTGAATGAACTGTGAAAGACGAATGAAGCCAATGCCATTGCCGAGCATTTTACTTGTCACCGTTTGGATTGCCACCTTCGCTCTTTTGACGGGAATTTCAAGTCTCCGTTTTTCCTCCCCACGCTCAATAGTGAGAAGAATCTCATCGCCCTCTTTGGCGTTTTCATCCTTGATATGTGCCATAATTTGATTGTACGTTTCTGCAGATACCACCATTTCATCTACCGCGACAATACGGTCTTGCGGCATCACGCCGGCTTTCTGCGCCGGAGAGCCGTCATATGCCGCCGTCACCAGCATCTCGCCGGTATCCCCGCTGAAATTAATTTCCATCCCAATGCCGAAATACTCCTCTGCCTTGTCTTCTTCATAAGCAGAAAGGGAGGCTTCATTCATATATCTTGAATATGGGTCACCCAGGCTCGCTACCATCGCGCCGATTGCCGCATCATCCATCTTTTCCATCTGTGCCGGCGTCAATGAATCCACATAATGCTCCATAATCATATCCCGCGCACGCAGAAGCTTGCCCTCTGCTGTTTCACTGTTTTTGGTCAGCAGCGGTGCCGCCGTCAGCGTAACGAGCAATGTCAAAAACGCTGAAACAAGCGCAATCAGGATGAGATGCTTTTTCTGATACATGAATTCACCACCTAAAAACCGAGGATTCTGTCTATTAACCCAAGCCGATATACGGTGCCGGGTTTGTCGTATTTCCGTTAATCAAAACCTCAAAATGCAGGTGCGGTCCGGTAGAAACGCCGGTTGAGCCAACCTTTGCAATGACCTGACCTTTAGAAACCTCCTGCCCTTTTTTCACCAAAAGCTTCGATGAATGTCCGTAAAGCGTAGCTACACCGCTGCCATGGTCAATCACTACGCAGTAACCATAACCGCCATTCCAGCCAGCAGAGCGAACCACACCGGCTTCTGCCGCTACAATATTCGTTCCTTGCGGCGCGGCAAGGTCCATCCCCTTATGGAATTTATATTTCTGTCCCGTGACCGGATGGGTACGGTAGCCATACTGCGAGGATACCCTTGTCATACTCGGTGCCGGAAACGCAAATTTGCCGCCACTGTATTTTAGTGTTTTTCCCGAAGGAGTCGTCGAGTTCTTTGAGGAATTGGAGGAGGAAAGACTCGAGCGCAGGCTTTCCTTTAACTGCTCCTCTAAACGCGACGCTTCATTAAACAACTTTTCGTCTTTTTCAATTTCTGCACTGATTTTCGTAATCAGCTGATTCTGCTCTTTGAGCTTGGCATTTAAGGAATCTCTTTTATTATCCACCAAATCGCGCGCCTGCTTTTGTTCATCCCGCTTTAATACCAACTCATTTTTACTTGCCTCAATACCCTGCTTTAAGGTGAGCATTTCATCGATCACTGACTGATCATACTCAGTAAACTCACGCAGCGTCTCCAGGCGCAGGAAGAAATCACTCATACTGGTCGAGTTTAAGAGAATATCCAAATAGTTTGCGCCGACGGATTCATCCATTGCGCGGAATCGTCTGCGGAAATTTTCATCATTTTCTGCAATCTGCGCTTCATAGCCGGCAATCTCCTCTTCTTTTTGCTTGATGCCTGCCTCTGCCTCACCGATGATTGCATCAATTTCCGAAAGTTCTGCCTCAATTAAATCAATCTCGTGGTCAATCTTTTCTTTCTGCGCAATATACTGGCTTTTTGCCTTTTTGTCTTTGTTTAGTTCATTGAGTGCCGCCTGCTTATCCTTGGTTGCCTGATTGATGCGGTCCTGAACAGATGCCGCATACGCCGAATCAGAGCGCACTGTCATAAAAGAGCACGAAACAATCATGATAAGCGCAAGCGCTAAAGAAATCCATTTTTTCTTCTGCATTTATTTTCCCGCCTTTTTTGTAAAATACTCAAATGCCGCCTCTAATTGTAAATCGACCAAAACTTCTGTTTCGCTGACCGTGTTCTTTAAGAAGGTCTGCGTGGTGATGTCCATTACGCCATAGGGGAAAAGCTCCTCATCCTTTTGGAACTGATATACTGCTTTTTCCAAAACCTCATCAAAGACACCGTCAAGCTCGCCGACATTGTATCCTAATGCATCCATTCTCTGCTCGATAGCGAGCACTGCATCGCCCTTGTCACCAATGCGATACTTTGCATCAAACACCATCGGTGCAAAATCTTCTCTTTCAAGCGATTGATATTCATTCTTTACGGTGATATCCGGCAAAAGTCCAATTTTGTTGATGCATTCCCCACCGGGCAATAAGTACTGTGCCACTGTCAGCTTGATATCTCCGAGCTCAAAATCGCCGAGACTGCGAAGGCCGGTAAATTCCTGAACGGTGCCCTTGCCGTAGGAACGTTCTCCCATCAGAACACCCAGCTTATTATCCCGAATGGCACCGGCAAACAGCTCTGCCGCACTGGCACTGTCGCCGTCAATCAATACAACATATTTGTTGTCCGTTTTGGTAAACTTGGAGTTGGAGTAAAACTTCACATCATTCCGTCCCTCATAGTAATCAACGATAGCAACCAAACGGTTATCGGGAACGATTTTGTAAAGCGACTTTAAGACGCTCTGAAGCTGACCGCCGGGATTTCCCCTGACATCGAAAATAATATTTTTGATGCCCTCATATTTCATTTTGTCTAAAGCCTCTTCCATTTCCTCCGGCGTTTCGGAGCTAAAACGGGCAATCTGAATATAGCCGATACGGTCAACTATCGTATAGTAAACGGATTCGGTCGAAACCTTCCTCGTGTGCATTGTGGCGGTAAAAACATCATTTCCGCGAAGCAGGGTTAAGCTAACCTCTCTACCCTCCACGCCGACAATTCGCTCACGTGCCGCGGCAATACTAAATCCCGTTGCATCCTCACCGTTAATCTTAAGGATTCGGTCACCGGCTTTGATGCCCGCTTCCTGCGCCGGACTGTTTCGCATCACGCCGACAATTTCAATGAACTCCGGCATCAGCTCAAGCTCTACGCCGATACCGACATAGCTCGGGTCTACGAAATTATCAAAGCTTTCCAGCTCTGTGCGGTTTAAGTAGCCGCTATAATCATCCAGACCCGAAAGTGCTGCAGAAAGCGCACCTTCTAATAGTTCCGGATGTTCTTTCATCAGATAATCGATGACTGCCTCATACATCTGGGCTTTCTCTGCGCCAAAGCGGTAACGCTCGGATACTAAGTTCACAACTTCTTTGACATAAAGAGATGCGAGGGTCTCCTCGGGCTGCGCCGAGGTATTTGCAAATACAGACGCAGTGCTCGTAAGAAAAACCAATCCGGCACACAGCACAGCAAGGCCCTTTTTCATTCGTTTCATTCCTCATTGCCTCCCATAAAAATTGATTTCCTGTTACATCTGCTCCGGTGCTTCAATCGAAAGAAGTGTCAGAGCATTTTTAATGACGGTCTTAGTTGCACTCACTAAAACCAGACGCGCATCCTGAAGCGCTTTGTCCTCCGTCTTCACGCGGCACGCACCATAGAAGGTGTGGAATCCTGCCGCAAGCTCCATCACATAGCGGGTCATACGGCTCGGCTCACGCGAAATGGCAGCCGCACGGATCTCTTCGGGGAAATGCGCCAGTAGCTTCATTAAATCCACTTCCTGCGGCTCGCAAAGCAGAGAAAGATCAACCTCACTTGCTGCTTTTACCTGAACATTTTCCTGCTCCATCAGGCGCAAGATACTGCAAATTCGTGCATGTGCATACTGCACATAAAATACGGGGTTTTCATTGGACTGCTCCACTGCCAAATCCAAATCAAAATCAAAATGACTGTTCGCCTGACGCATATTGAAGAAGAAGCGTGCCGCATCAATACTTGTCTCATCCAATAAATCATTGAGCGTAATGGACTTGCCCGTACGCTTGGACATTCTGACAACCTCGCCGCCCTGCACCAGACGCACCAGCTGCATTAAAATAACTTCCAAACGGTCTGCCTCAATCCCGAGTGCCGACATTGCAGCCTTTAAGCGCGCAACGTGACCATGGTGGTCTGCGCCCCAAATGTTAATGCCCGTCTGAAATCCTCGATCCACAAATTTATTTCTATGATACGCAACATCCACTGCAAAATAGGTCAAAAATCCGTTGGCACGAACCAAAACCTCATCCTTTTCCTCACCGAAATCGGAGGCGCGAAACCAAATCGCACCCTCTTTTTCATAGGTGTAACCGCGCTCCGTCAGTTCCTCGACTACTGCACGCGCCGCACCATTTTCGTGAAGCGTGCTTTCGTGGAACCATACATCATAAAAAATGCGGTATTTTTCGAGGTCCGTCTTTAATGCATCAATATTGATTTTTAAAGCATATTCAACCAGCGCATTCTTTCTTTCCTCCGAGGAGGTTTCTACATATTTATCCCCGAACTTTTCAATAAAGTTCTTTGCGTGTACGCGAATATCCTCGCCATGATATCCGTCCTCTGGAAATTCGACGGCATCCTCGCCCAACAATGCCTGAAGGTATCTTGCCTCTAAAGAGTTCGCAAACTTTTCAATCTGGTTGCCGGCATCGTTAATGTAAAACTCACGCGTTACATCATAACCTGCCCAGTCAAGCACACTTGCAAGGCAATCGCCCAGCGCACCGCCACGGGCATTGCCCATGTGCATCGGTCCGGTCGGGTTTGCGCTGACAAACTCAACCATCACCTTTTCGCCGTTACCGACATTGATACGACCGTAGTTTTCCTTTTGCTCGTCAATCATTTCGAGCACACGAGTCAGCTGCGAGCCGTCGAGCTTAAAGTTGATAAAGCCTGCACCTGCAACGCTGACCTCGCGGATAAATGTGCCCTCGGTTTTTAAGTTCGCGACAATTACCTCGGCAATCTTTCGCGGCGCAAGTCTTGCTTCCTTTGCCATCAGCATCGCCGCATTGGTCGCAAAATCACCGAATTCCTTTTCTCTCGGCTCTTCTATCACATAATCAGCAATCTCCGAAAAAGACAGCTCGCCCTTTTCCTTTGCCGCCATGAGTGCTGCGTCAATCCATTCTCTTAATGTCTTTTTCGTCAGTTCAAATACTGTCACTTTCATTCCCTACTTTCTTAATTTTTACGTGCATCCCATTTCTGACCGGCGCATCGTGGTTAAATTGAATATAATAATCGAGCCTAAGCTCTCCTCCGTTTTCATCAATGTCCACCGCGAGGTCCTTGGTCGTCACATCAACCGAAAGCCCACCGTATGGTGTATTGTAAAAGCCGGAATACTTACTTCCCTTTTCAAAAATCATCTGCGCCGATGCTTTCCCAAAGCGAATCATCGAGACATAATCCTCTTTGACCTTGAGCGTCGTACGGGTGTTTTCATAGCCCGTAATCTCACTGCCCTCATACGATATGTAATACTTATCGCCTTTTTTGACATAACTGCCCATGGTTGTCAATTCATACGAGCTTTCTTCGCCGTCAATTTCCTGCGTGCCCGTCAGCACAATCCATGCATTATTTTCCATGACAATTTCCTTTCTTTTATCCTCTCGGCGTATACTTTTCAATATCGACTCTTTCTACGCATCCTGTCAGTGGCCTTTCTAAAAAGCGGGAACCCAGAGTTACAAAGCTGTCCACACAGTCGCTGGCAAAAAAACGAACCTCGCCGTCTTTTCCCTCATCTGCCAAAAGCCCCTGATATCCAAGCCAATCACGAAGCTCCTTTGCCGCCTCCGCACCCGGATTAATCAATGTAACGCTGTCGCCCATCACCTTGCGAATGACACCCGAAAGCAGCGGATAATGCGTACAGCCTAAAATGAGCGTATCTACTCCTGCCGCACAAATCGGCGCAAGGTACTCTTTCGCCGCAAGATAAGCAATTTCGTGGTCCTGCCATCCCTCTTCCGCCAAAGGCACGAACAAGGGACAAGCCGCACTCACGGTCTCAAGCTTAGGGTCAAGTCCCAAAAGCAATTTTTCATATCCGCCGGAAGCAATTGTTCCGGGCGTACCAATGACTCCGATTTTTCCGTTTTTGGTCGCTTTTTTCGCCGCACGCGCCGCCGGTGCCGAAACACCAAACATCGGAACCTCGCAAAAACCGTCAAGCTGTGGCAACGCAATGGTGCTTGCCGTACCGCAGGCAACGATGATTGCCTTAAGGTCAAAAGTCTTTAAGAACTCGATATCACCTTTTGTATATCGCAGAATGGTTTCATTCGATTTGGTACCGTACGGCACTCTCCCGGTATCCCCGAAATAGACGATGGATTCCGAGGGCAAAAGTCTTGCAAGTTCTTTTACCGCCGTCAGTCCGCCCAATCCCGAATCAAACACACCGATTGCTCTTTTGTCCAATCCTTACACTCCCATTCTTTCCGCTGCAAGTCCAATGAGCTTAGTGACCAGCTCACGGCTTTCGATGCCGCTTTGCTTCCATAACATGGGGTACATACTGATGTTGGTGAACCCGGGGAGAGTGTTGATTTCATTGAGTACCAACTCACCCGTGTTCTTATCCATAAAGAAATCGACTCGTGAAAGTCCGAATCCATCCACCGCACGAAAGGCTTTTTTCGCCATTTCGCGAATGTTCTCTTTTGCTTCCTCCGGAATATCTGCCGGAATCACAAGCTCCGTCATGTCCGTGATGTACTTGGTCTCATAGTCGTACATTTCTGTCTTTTTCACAATTTCACCGATACAGGAAGCATCTACCTTGTCGTAGCTTCCGAGCACCGCACATTCTAATTCTCTTACATCCATTGCGCGTTCCACTAAAATTCTGCGGTCATTTTCCGTTGCTAAAGCAAGTGCCGCCGAAAGGTCCTTTTCCTCTTTGACGAGCGTGATGCCCACCGATGAGCCTGCATTGGATGGCTTAATTACCACGGGATAACCAACGGTTTCTTTGATTTTCGCATCGACGAAAGAAACATCCTTTGCCTCGCACGCCGAAATATCAAACCCATCGCAGACCGGAATCCCTGCCAGAGCAAGCAGTTTTTTTGTCGTGACCTTATCCATTGAAGCAGACGATGCCAAAACACCGCAACCCACATACGGAATACCGGACAATTCAAAGAGCCCCTGAATCGTTCCGTCCTCACCGTTTTTGCCATGAAGCACCGGGAAAATCACATCAATATGCGTCACCGACACATCGCCGTTTTTGTTAAAGACCAAAAGTCCGTGGTGCTTCGGGTCAGGGGATAAGAGGCAGGCTTTTCCCAAATCCTTTTCCCAGCCGCTTGTCGCTAATGTCTCGCTGCCCCCGTGATACAGCTGCCAGCTACCCTCTTTGTGGATGAACACCGACACCACATCAAATTTTTCTCTGTCTATGTAACTGAGCACATTTGCTGCCGAACGACAGGAAACTTCGTGCTCCGAGGATTTCCCTCCAAAAATGACACATACGGTTTGCTTCATATCGCCACTCCTTTGCCGCGCAAAAACGCAGATTCTGACCATTGCTAACCCTACAATGGGCAGTCCTTACCTATTATATTTATCCTATTATATTATCATACTATGAATAGCGCTTTTTTTCAATCTTTTTTTGATATTTGTTATCAAAAATTCATATTTCTCTGGGGCAAAAAAATAGCTGTCGCAAGATGGTTTTATTTTGTGACAGCCCTCTATCTTTGGGATGGACGGAAAATAGTGCAGATTGGACAAACTGAACCCGAAGGGGGTACCCGAAACGGTACGATGTCGCAGATAGCTACGCTACTGGCGGAGCCGCCGTAAGCCGCCTCCTTGCCCGCTTCGCATCTGCTCCTTCATCATACAAAGGCTATATGCCTTTGTATGAAAAGGAGAAACCAACTGCGAATATGATGTTTTTCCTTTCTGAATGAAAGGAAAACGAATCAGGCAGGTGTGTTTCGACGCTCGAGAGGTGAAGTTTGTTCAAAACACAAGGCAAAAAAGAGAAGCAATTCGTCCAATGACGAATTGCTTCCTTTATTTTTTTGTTATTTTAATTTTCTTGCTATACAAAAATATGATGTGTGTTTTTGCCTTGTGTGGTATGCACATTTTGCTACATCCCATCAGCCCAATTCAAATTTCTTATGAATTGCCTTAACCGCCTTTTCTTCATAGCCCTGGTCAATCAGAACAGAAACCTTGATTTCGGAGGTTGCAATCATATTGATATTGATCTGTGCATCGTATAATGCTTCGAACATTTTAGCTGCAACGCCTGCGTTGGTAACCATACCTGCACCAACGATAGAAACCTTGGAAACCTCGGTGGTGTAGCTTAAGTCGTCATATCCGATGACATCCTGATTTGCCTTGATAAGCTCTAAGGTTTCTTCAATACGAGTCTGTTGAACCGTAAAGCTGATGTCTTTTTTATTATCGCGTCCGATGGACTGAATAATCAAATCAACATTAATGTTTTTCTTTGCGAGCATCTGGAATACGCGGAATGCTTTCCCCGGGGTATCCTCAACTCCGCACAGCGAAACTCTCGCTACATCATTATCTTTCGTAACTCCTCTAACCAGCATTCCTTCCACTTTAACTGCCTCCTTCACAGCGGTTCCCGGTGCACGCGTTAAACTTGAGCGAACACAGAGATTTACATTGTATTTTTTTGCCATTTCAACGGAACGGTTGTGCAAAACATTTGCCCCTAAACTTGCCAGTTCCAGCATCTCATCAAAAGAAATTTCGTCTAATTTCTGTGCCTCAGGCACAATACGCGGGTCGGTGGTAAATACACCGTCAACATCGGTGTAAATCTCACACAAATCAGCGTGACAAGCAGCCGCAAGTGCAACTGCCGAGGTGTCGGAGCCGCCACGACCCAAGGTCGTAATATCATCATAGCGGTTAATCCCCTGAAAACCTGCTACAATTACGATGTTTTTCTTGTCTAGTTCGAGCTGAATACGCTCGGTATTGACTTTGCGGATACGGCTCGAAGAATAGTTGGAGTCGGTTAACACTCCTGCCTGCCATCCGGTCAGCGATACCACCGGGTATCCGAGCTTTTCAATCGCCATTGCCAAAAGAGCCACGGAAATCTGCTCACCCGAAGAAAGCAGCATATCCATCTCACGCTTTGACGCATTGGGATTAATTTCCTTTGCTTTGTCAATCAAATCATCGGTGGTATCGCCCTGTGCAGATACAACAACGATGACATTATTTCCCTCTTTGTAGGTACTTGTTACAATGTCAGCAACATTAAATACGCGCTCGGCATTGGCTACTGACGAGCCGCCGAATTTTTGAACTATTAAGCTCAAAACAATCCCTCCATTTCTGAAATCAGGCCGTTGCCTGTCTTTGCACCAAAAGCATAAAAGCTTTTACGATGCTCTATGTTTCCCTTTACGCCTTCGGCAGAAGACGGATAAAGGAGTCATTTTCGCCCAGTTTTGCGAAAAGCTCGGTTTCGGTCATTTCGCAGGTTACAAATGCAAACTCGCCGTCCAGTTCCCCGATAACACTTGCACCGGCAAAACTTTCAACCAAAGCCTTGTTCGTCGTGCGCACCATATACTGCGTCGGCACTTTCGTCGGGTCAACCATGATATTCCCTTCCGGCATTTTCCACATCAAGCGAATGCGTCTTTCGATGTGCTTGACTGCATCGACAACATCGGCAACCACCGCACTTGCGGTCGGCAGCTTTCCTGCGCCTCTGCCGTAGAACATTAAGTCATCGACGAAGTTTCCGTGAATCACAACAGCATTAAATACATCGCTGACATCGGACATCTGATGTGCACACGGAATTACCATCGGTGCGACACGCGCATACACGGTACCGCCTGTTAATTCCGCATAGCCGACCAGCTTGATCACGCTGTTCATCTTTGCAGCAAAAGCCACGTCATTCTTTGTAATTTTCGTAATGCCCTCGGTGGGAACATCGTTGTAATCCACAAAGATACCGGAAGCAAGCGACGCTAAGATTGCAATTTTTCTTCTTGCATCGTGACCTTCAACATCAGCCTCGGGGTTACGCTCGGCATAACCCAGTGCCTGTGCCTCGGAAAGCGCATCGGCAAAATCCGCGCCCTCCTTAAACATCTTAGTTAGAATAAAGTTTGTGGTTCCGTTTAAGATACCATAAACCTTCTCTATATCATTTGCAGCGAGGCACTGATTAATCGGGCGCAGAATCGGGATTCCGCCCGCAACCGATGCTTCGAACAAATAATTGACGCCTTTTTCTTTTGCAATATTCAAAAGCTCTGTGCCGTAGGTTGCAACCAGCTCTTTGTTCGAGGTTACGACGTGCTTTCCTGCCGAAAGTGCAGCCTTGGAAAACTCATACGCAGGATGCAGACCGCCCATTACCTCAATTACGACCTTAACCTCTTCATCGTTTAAGATATCGTCATAATTTTTTGTAAACAAATGCTTTTCCGGATGGTCATCAAACTCTCTGATATCTAAAATATATTTAATTTCAATATCGCTGCCAGATTTGCGCTTAAGACCGGTTGTGTTGGTTTTGATGATTTCATACACACCGCTGCCAACCGTACCAAAGCCTAAAATCGCTACTTTTACCATGCCCTACAACCTCCTAAGCTACCCTTGTATCATTGGTTTTTACAAATAGCCTCATAATATAATATAGTATTATACCTCAAAATGTCCGCCCCGGTCAATAGTTTTTGGTAATTTCTTGATAAAAAAGCAGCCCGTTTTTACGGGGTATAGCGTAAATTTTCATATTATTTACAATTTTATCTGTATTTTCTAAAAATTTATGTTATAATAGAACTGATAAGAGAAAAAGGAGGACGGAATATGGAGCTCAATGTCAAAAACATCAAAAAAATTCTGTTTATTGTAGCCGTCAGTATTGTGCTCTTTATCGTTTTGCAGCGCATCGACGCCGTTTTAGCATTGATCGGCGGTCTGTTTGGTCTAATTACGCCTCTGCTCATCGGTTTAGGCATCGCATTTGTGATGAATACGCTGCTGAATTTTTGGGAAAAACGTGTGTTCAAGCGTTGGGAAAATGATGCAGGACTACTTGGGAAAATCAAGCGTCCTGTCTGTTTATTGCTGACCATTTTAGCAATCGCCCTGATTGCCTTTTTCGTGCTGTTTGCCGTGATTCCGGAGCTCATCAATACGCTTCGGATGTTAAGCGACCGCTTACCGGGCTTCTTGGAAGACATGCGCATTTGGCTTTTGGGTATGATTGAATACTATAACGTTGATTTCTCCTCGCTGTCTGCTTTAAATGTCAACTGGAGCGAAGTCGGTTCTTTCCTGTTTGACTTCTTCCAGAACGGCGCACCGAATATCGTGAGCGGTACGGTTACCGCTGCAACTGCCGTGGTTGTCGGTATCGTCAATTTCTTTCTGGGATTTGTGTTCGCACTTTACATCCTCTCCCAAAAGGAAAAACTCGCGCGCGGAATCTGCCGTACGATGTATGCATATCTCCCCGAATCGTTTGCCTCTTCGACGCTGTCCGTTGCACGTTTAGCAAACCGTATCTTTTCCGGATTTATCGGCGGTCAGTTTTTAGAGGCTGTGATTTTAGGCTCACTTTGCTTTATCGGAATGTCGATTTTCGGATTCCCCTATGCACCCATGATTTCCGTCTTGGTCGGATGCCTTGCACTGATTCCGATTTTCGGTGCATTCATCGCCGTTGCCATCGGTGCATACCTGATTCTTTTGGTGAATCCGATGCAGGCACTTTGGTTCCTCGTATTCTTCCTCATCCTGCAACAGATTGAGGGAAATCTGATTTATCCGCGCGTGGTTGGAAACTCGGTCGGCCTGCCCACCCTTTGGGTTCTGTTCGCAGTACTGGTCGGCGGCGGTCTGTTCGGCATCCTGGGTATCCTGCTTGGTGTGCCTACCTGCTCCGTGATTTATACGCTCCTAAAGCAATCGGTCACCACACGCTTGAAAGAAAAATGTCTGGACAAACGAATTTAAGTTCCGTAAAAAATGAGGCTGTAAGAACTCCTTACAGCCTCATTTTTATTTAATTTTTTTAAACCCATCTTCCGTTTGCGGCGGCTGGACATACGCCGTCTGATGATTCGTATAAATCACAAACCCTGGTTTTGCCCCCGCAGGTTTTTTCACATATTTAATCAACGTATAGTCCACCGGCACCTGTGCCGACTGTCGTGCTTTTGAGTAGTACGCGGCAAGCTGTGCCGCCTCTAAAATTGCCTGCTCGGTAAATTCCCGTTCATTCTCATACACCAAAACTGTATGCGAGCCGGGAATGTTTTTCGTGTGAAACCATAAGTCTTTCCCGTGCGCGGTCTTTAAGGTCAGCTTGTCATTCTGCTTGTTGTTTTTTCCCACCAAAACCACAAACCCGTCCGTTGTCTCAAAGACCATCGGCTCTGACTCGGCTTTCTTTTTCTTCTGCTCTTTTCCCTGACGGCGCAGATATCCCTCCTCGGCAAGCTCTGCTGCAATCTCGGATAGGTCCGCCTCGGTTTTTGCTTTTTGCAAAGCCTCCTCCACCGATTCCAAATACGCAAGTTCTTCTTGCGCAAGATTCATTTGTTTGGTCAGCTCTGCCTCCGCCGTTTTGGCTTTGGCATACTTTTTATAATACTTCTGTGCATTGGCAGACGGCGACAAGCGCACGTCCAAAGGAATCGTGACCTCGGGCAAATCCTCCTCGTAATAATTCTGTACGATGATGTGCTCAAGCCCCTCACTCATCCGATAAAGATTTGCGGTAATCAGCTCGCCGTACTCTTTCCACTTTTCCTTTTTCTCCGTGTCGGCAAGCTCTTTCTGTTGCAAAATCAATTTCTTGGCACAGCGCTCCATATGATTGGAAACCAGGCGCACCAAATGCGCCGAGCGGTGCGCCATGTGTTCTTTCTGGTCACGCTCTCTATAAAAGCGGTCAGTAAATGCCGCAATCGACTCTCCCTCTTCTACGAGCGCAAGCGACCCATACTGCCGAATGCTAATCGGCGAAAATTCAAGCGGTCGTTTGCTTTGGGCGTCTGTCAAAAAACAAGGCGAAAATTCGCCGGCGGCTACCGAATCAAAAATCAGACACATCTGCGTCGCAATATCCACCCGCGCCCCGAAATCAAGCTCGCCAATGTACGCCTCCGCTCTTCCCAGCGCACGGAACACAATCTCCCGCGCCACGAGAGGACTGACACCGGTAAAACGGGAAAGCAGAACCTTGTCCACCTGTTCCCCCTCGCCTCTTTCCGATAGCACCTCCAACACATCTTGTGCCTCGATGGTAAGCGGGTTTTTCTTCCCCTGCCCCGGCGGAGATTCATACATCATCCCCGGCAGCACCTGACGAACGGTACTAACGGAAAAATCGATGCGCTTGATGGCATCGACGATGCGCCCGTTTTCATCTACCAAGATAATGTTAGAGTGCCGCCCCATCATCTCAATCACCAAGGTTTTTGTGACCAAATCGCCCAGCTCATTGTATGTCTCAATGCGAAACTCTAAAATTCGCTCAAAGTCAGGCTGCAAAACCTCGACCAGCTTTCCGCCGCCGATATGCTTGCGAAGCAGCATACAAAATACGGGCGGTTGTTCGGGATTCGGCTTTGCCTCCTCCGTAAAGCAAGCACGTGCAACATTGGCATTCGCAGTTAATAACAAACGAAAACGCTCTCCGCCCCCGTGCATTGTAATATGAATTTCATCGTGCTCCGGCTGATAAATCTTGTCAAGCCTTGCGCCGCAAAGTTTTTTCGTAAACTCCTGCGCGAGTGCGCAGACCGAAAGCCCGTCAAGTGCCATCGGACGCACCGCCTTCCCTGTATAAAATCTGTGTAATCTCCGGCACGGGTGCCATTTTCTTATCCACACGATTTAAGATGCAGAAAGAAAGCACCAAACCCAAAAGACCTGCACACATCGAAACAACTTCTTGCACACCAAAGACTTGCGCAAGACCATAGGCAGCGAAGCTAACTAAAATCGGAACAATATACACCAAAAAGGCACTTCTGATAATTGCCTTATCCTTTGCCTCAATCTTCACACGGTCGCCAACCATCGCCCCGACGGGATTATTTACCATTGCACGATGGCGTGTCGGCATACAACCGCCCATACAATGCGCACAGTTTTCCCCGCACGCCGAGGCTCTTTGCACCTCTATTACCGCACGTTCTCCTGTTAATGCCACCACCTGTCCGATTTCTTTCATCGCCCTCTGCCTCCATTCGATTGATAATTCAAAAACAACCTCTTACTTCTGCTTTTTGAGCCATTCCTCTTGATAGGTATCCGATATGATTTCCTCTTTTAAAAACCGTACAACTCCCAAAAGCTTATCTACCGAAAATTCCACCATCGCACGTGCAATGCGTTCATTCATCCCCTCGTGCATATCCCCTGCATACGAATTGGGATAATCCGCCATCCAGGCATAGGGCGTATTGATTTTTAAGTTCGCAAATTCATCGAACCTGTGTACCGATTGTCCGCTTTCGGCATCGATTTTATCCAGGCGTACCGTTTCAGGTCGCACGCCGTAAACCCATCCGGTTTCAACAAAGCAGGCGTGCCCGAATCTCTTCTTTTGCGCAATATAATCCTTTAATATTTCTTTATCTTCTTTTGTTAAATAGCTGTAGTTTTCACCCAGCAGCTTTTTGGGCGTTGCAAAATCAGAGCCGATGCTGTAATCATAGACCATATAGTCTGTTTTGTCATAGAGCACACTTCTTGAAAATTCTGAAATCATCGTCTGATTTCCGCCGTGCCCGTTGTAAATAAGAATCTTCTTAAATCCATTTCTTGCAATCTCGCTGCAGGTTTCCTTTAATATCTGCTGACGCAGATGAGAGGAAAAAATAACCGTTCCTTTAAACTCGCCGGCACCCGTTTTTTCACCAAAATACATCGTTGGGAAGATGCAAAACGGCTCTTTTTCGGACGCAAGCTTTGCGATTTCCGTGATATGGATCACATCTGTGCCTACAGGCAGATGCTGCCCGTGTTTTTCTAAACACCCTAAGGGGAGCACACACACGCCCTTTGATTCTGCTATTGCGTTTTCAAACTCTTCTTCTCTTAAATTCTCCCAGAGCATAGTTTCCTCCTTTGGTTTGTTTATAGCTTGTATTAAGACCGGAGCAAAAACATACTTTTCCTATACAGTATAAAACTTATTATCTTAGATATGATATCATGTTCTGTGAATGATGACGATCTTCAACCAGTAGTTGTTATCATATTTGATTTTACATTTTTTCATATTTATCTATAAATGACTCACATTCCTCCAAAGGAAGTGCTTTGGAATAAAACCATCCCTGAACGAAGTCGCAAGCAGATGAAGATACGAGTGTGTTTTGTTCTTCTGTTTCTACACCCTCGCAAATAACCTTAATATTTAAGCTGTGCGCAAGAGCAATGATTCCTGTAAACAGGTCTTTACCTTTTTCATTTTCGGTTTTGAGTAAAATATCACGGTCAATTTTTACAACGTCAATGGGATAATCGCACAAATTCGCAAGGGATGTGTACCCGCTTCCCAAGTCGTCAAGATACACTCGGAACCCAATTTCCTTACACAACTTTACATTATTCGTTGCAGTTTCTCTGTCTTTTTCTATAGCATCTTCGGTAATTTCAATAGCAATCTTTGATTTATCAAAAGAATAACTATTTGAAATCATCTTGAGTTTATCAATAAAATTTTCTTCCGAAAGGGTTATTCTTGTAAAGTTACAGGAAAGAGCGATATTTTCAAAGGCCGTACCCTTCCATTTTTCAAGCTGACGACAGGCAAGCTCAAACATATAAAAGTCGTGCCTACTTATAAGCCCCGCCATTTCCATGTTCCCGATATATTTACCGGGACCGACAAGTCCTTTCTCGGGACTATCCCACCTGGAAAGAGCTTCTGCTGAAACAATTTTCTTGGTTTTGTTATCAACAATAAACTGTAGATACATCTTAAATTCGTTTTTTTCGAACCCCTTTAAGATGCTTTCGGTGATTTTCTTTTCTTCTTGAATCATATTCATAGAATGAATATCGCAGAAAACAATTTGCTTTTCCGTACCAAAAATTCTGTTACAGTTCTTTCTGAGATTAAATAGAAGAATTTCACAATTTCTGTCAGAACTTCCAAGATGATAGACGGCAGAGTGAAACACAAGCTTGTTGTTTTTCTCCTTCACAGCTTCAAAACTGTTGAGCTTATTCATAACTTCGGTGAGTCTTTTTTTTGCGTCATCATCATTTGTGGATTGTAACGCAAAGGCAAAGCCGTTTTCGGTAATTCGTGCAGAGATTTCTCTGTCGCCCGTATGCTCTGAAAGAACGAATGCTGTGTATTTGAGTACATCGTCAAAAGAACTGTCGCCGTGATAAGAACGAAGATAGCTGCTGTCTAAAATAATATATGCAATATAATAAAGGCTTCTTGAGATATCGCTTATCGTGTATCTGAAATGATATTTGAAAAATTGCAGATTTCCCATTCCGGTCTCAGCGTCTGTCATCTTATCCGCCTCATTTTCTTTGCGGATGCGTTTGATGCGAAAAATCAGCAGAATTACAGTTGCAAGCAAGCTCAAGCAAAAAACAAGTGCTATTACAACCCAAATGTAATTTATCTTTGCATTTTCGGTTGCATAAGATAGATATATTCCGCTTTTGACATCTTCCGGAATCTCACTTGCTGCAGCTTTGGTTTTTGAAATCAGTACATCATCTATAAGGCTTGTGAAAACAAGACCCGATTTCACTGTTTTACCGTTTTTTTCAAAGGATACGAGTTCTAAATAATCCTTATAATAAGGCAGGGTGTTGATATTTTCGGAAGAAGAAACCATCTCTACCTGCAAATTTTCTCCCATTGTATTTTTATCAGCTTTATTGCCATTGATATAAACAAAATCCACCCCTGAGCGTTCAGAGATAATCCCCAGCATATCAGGAATAATACCACAGTATGCGTTACTTTCCTCATCATAAAATTCAACCGGATAATGATCAGGGCTTCCCGCTACATAGATACAATCTCCCAACCCCTCGGTTTTTTCGGTAGTATAAACCTCAGCAAAAACCGGCTGAGCACAGAAAATAATCAGCAGGAGCATTGCAATCATACATTTTCTCATTTATCAAATCACCTCGCCTCTTTTAAATATTCATCTTCATTCGTTCAATACGTCCCCAATCAAGTTTTTTCTTTTTATAGCCACGAAACGCCGTAAGTCTTACAAATGCCATGATAAACCTTAACGTTGTAACCTCAAAAAAGCAAAGCATGATGGCTTTCATACAGTCTTTGAAAGTAACTGTCAAATCAATGGTCTGTATTCTTGAAAAGAACGCCGTCAGTGTCAGAATTGAATTATATGCGGCATAAATCAGCATAAAAAGGAGCATAAACGGCAAATTCAGTAAATCAATGCAATATGCCACAATCATAGTAAACACACCGAATACTTCTATAAACGGCGAAAGCAGTTCATAGAGCAAGAAGTACATATACGAAATAAATCCAACTGCACCGAATTTAGGATTTCCCATCATCTTTTTATGCTTCCACATAGTCTGGAAAAGTCCAAGATGCCAACGTTTACGCTGTTTTTTCAAGTCTCCTAATTTTTCAGGCACCTGCGTCCAACATACTGCATCGGTTGCATATTTGATGGAGTATGGAATCTGATTTGTAAGGCAGTAGGAATGAAGTTTTACCACAAGTTCCATATCTTCGCCCATTGTGCCGTGGTCATAGCCGCCTGCTGCGATAACCGTTTCTTTTTTGAACATTCCAAACGCTCCCGATATAATCAGTGAGCCGTTAAAATGGTCAAATAAAATTCTTGATGCCAAGAAAGAACGGTCATATTCCAAGAGCTGCATACAAGCTAAAATATTCTTAGGCAGTCTGTATTTTATAACTCTGCCACTTTTGAGCGTTACATCATTACAAGGTCTTACCGTTCCGCCAACGGCTACCACATTTTCTTCTTCCAAAACGGGAATTACAATCTTTTTTAAGGAATCATACTGCAGAACGGAGTCTGCATCCATACAGATAAAGTACGGATACTGCGCAGCGTTGATACCCATATTCAGCGCATCTGCTTTACCGCCGTTTTTCTTGCGAATGAGAGTAAGAGGAACTTTCTGCTCATAAGATTCATAAATAAATTCCTCCGGCTGACATGCTATACTTCTGTGGAGCGGTCGTCTTACAGGATGCATATTATATGCATCAATTAAAACGCGTGATGTTTCATCCTTTGAACCGTCATCCACAACGATAATCTCATAAAGTTTATAATCCAGCGAAAGTAAGGATTTGACCGTCTGCACAACCGTTACTTCCTCGTTATATGCGGGAACCACTATTGTTATTGGCACAAAATAATTATCTGTAAACTTATTCATCAGTCTGTCCTGCATCTTTTTTCTGTAAAGAGTTGATGCACCTATGGCCACCGATAAAAACAAAAATGTAGAGTAGCCGATGAGATATACAACAAAGCAAACGCTAATAATGTCAAAAATATTTTTTATTGTTTCCATTTCCATTATGCTTTCACCGCCTCTGCATTTCTCTTATCAAGACGGTAGCGCATAATTTCTCTTGCGTATCTGTCGTTTCCGTCAAAAACATTTATCAAATCGTGATATGTATATCCAAGTTTTTCAAGGCTTATTGCGCTATTCTGCCTTATGTGCCAATTAGAGTTTGAAAGGTTTTCGACCAATATTCTGAAAGTAACATCGCCGGGATATGATTTCAGTGCAGATGAAGCAATCGCCTGATATTCCCATGTGCGTCCTTCCAAATTTTCCGCTATCGCCCAAATACTGCTTTCAGCTTCCTTAATCGGGAATTTTTCAAAGTATCTGATAGCTGCAAAACGAAGCTCATTATCCGCCTTTTCGTTTGATAAAATTTCTAACATTTCTTTATCACAGCGGATATTGCCAAAACGGAAGTAATTCAAAATATTAAGCTGCATTCCGGTGGAATATGCATTAAAGCTTTCAAAAAGCATATCTTTTAATCTTTCTTTATCCCCATTGTAATTCAAAAGTCCATCGCAAATAAGCTTTGCGTGGTGAAAGGATAAGTTTTTGTCTATGATTTTCAAAGACGCCACAACAACATCAGGTCTTTGCATACTGTAAAGTGCTTTCAAGGTATTTTCTCTGCAATATACATTTACAGACCTCAAAAGATCCAAAAGAGCATCAAGCACCTTTCCACTATCATAATGCTTTAGTATGTTGTATTTGTGAAGTATGTAAGGAAAATATGCAATTTTTATGGTATCCTTGCTTATGTAACGATGCGTAAGATATTCAAACACATAAAATGTTTCAATAAGATATTTCTGTGCCATATCAGGCTCTTTTCGGGAAACACTTTCAAGTGCTCTGTCAAATGCCGTAATTCCGGCGGTTCTGTCAAGCTTTTTACAAAGATATTTTATATGTTTTTCTGAGATTTCTTTGCCGGTTTTGATAACTTCTATCTGTTCGCAAATGATTTTATTGAGTTTTTGAGAATTATTGCTGAGTGCTTTTTCACGGTGACGCAAAACAAAAACATAGACTATGTTAAATGCTATCATGCTGATACATATTGCGATATAAACATAAATCATAATCTCTATTTTCATTTTCACTCACACCCTTTCCATAACCCTTGCATTATAAAATATGATTGTTTGAGTCTTTCGTGATATGTTACCTTGTTGCCCCAACCTTGAAGCTTAATCTCGTCAAGTTCAATTCTTTTGTCTCCCATACCAATTCCTGCATACATTTTGTCAATGTCTATATATTCAATTCCATAGTTCCCGTCATAGTAGTCATCGTGAATTTCCATCTTTGACGGATCTGCAAAATTCATAAGCTGCCACGGAAGCTTGATTTCAATATAATCTCCGCTCGAACAAAAGTCTGCTAAAGAATTAAATTCCTGGCTTTCAGGATTTGCATTACCATATAAAAGCTTGCCTGTTTCGTAGCCTTCGGCAACCGTTTCTTTTGTTTCAGGAGAAAGTGCTATCGCGGTACGAAGTATCAGTTCAATCGTTACAAACTTTGGCGAATTTTTTTCTGGGATATTATTTTTAAAGTAAGTGTCAAACTTATAAATATCCTTTGAATATGTGGAGCGAAGTGCATCATAACGCTCTTGCACCATAATACGGCTGTTATCTTTTCCGTCAAGTACAATCACAAAATCCGCATCTCTATCGAATTTTACATCAAAGTTTTTGCAGTAGTTACTTCCTGTTTTAGGAGTAATGTCAAGCGGAATATATAAAACCTCGTTTTCAAAATCAAGTCCGTCCTTCTTTACGAGAAAATACATAAACTTCTCGTCATATTTAACCGAAAGTTCTGTGCTTCCACTTTGAATTTTATCATTCTCTGTCCATTCGGATACATCGCCATCCACATAACATACAGATTTTTCTTTTCCCGGGTCAAAGGATAAAAGTCCGAAATATTGTTCATTTGTCTGGTAGTCTGACCAATATGCTGTACGAGTTAAGTTTACTGC
>JAFQBK010000013.1 GCA_017399695.1 Clostridia bacterium
ATACCACCGCTATCCCTGATTGTCAACCCTTTTTCAAAACTTTTTTCAAAGTTTTTTTACGGGCCGAACTCTCTTTCCGAGACAGCTTGTTTATTTTAACACCTCTCGACTCCTTTGTCAATACCTTTTTGATAATTTTTTTACTTTTTTCGACAAAAAAAGACGTGTGAACAAATCGCACGTCTTGTTTCCTTATTATATACTTATTTATTATCCTCTTTCGGATTAACGATATCGCGCCAATCAAGGTCGCCGCGCTCTAAGCCACGCACCAAAACCTCCGCCGTTGCCACATTGGTTGCCAAAGGCACATTATGTACATCACACAGACGAAACAGGGCCGAAACATCCGGCTCATGCGGCTGTGCGGTCAGGGGGTCACGGAAGAACAACACCAAATCAATTTCGTTATATGCAATTCGCGCACCAATCTGCTGGTCACCACCCTGCGGGCCGGATAAAAAGCGATGCACATCTAATCCCGTTGCGTCGCTGATTAAGCCACCGGTGGTTCCGGTTGCGCAAAGCTTATGCTTTTCCAAAATGCCACGGTAGGCAATACAAAACTGCACCATTAATTCCTTTTTCTTGTCATGCGCTATCAATGCAATATTCAAGTCGTCTACCTCCTCACAAAACTCTGTCCTCTTTTGTTATCTTCTCTCAGCGTTTTTTGCCGAGCCATTTTCGTTTTTCGTAAAGTTCCATCAATGGAACATCATCCCCTAACATCCGATGTGCGATATTGGTAAATGCCTGTCCCGCACGGGATTTCGAGTGCAAAATCAGCGGCTTTCCTGCATGCACAGCACCCGGTGCCTCATCGTCTTCGGGAACAATGCCAATCAGCGGAATGCCAAGTTCATCCATAACCTCTTCTATTTTTTCCTGTACGCCGCTTTGAATCAAATCAGGGCGCACACGATTGATTAAAAGCTCTTGTTTACGGATGCCCGCATTTTCAAGCGCCGTAATGATTTTATCTGTATTCCGCACCGAGAGTACGTCCAGCGTTGTCAGCACAACCGCCCGTGTTGCCGCTGCACAAAGATTGGAAAACCCTGTTTCCGTTCCTGCCGGAGCATCAAGGAAGATATAGTCATACTCCTCTTTTACGTTCTCGCAAAGTTCTTTTATCATCGTCGGTGTTAACGCGCTTTTTTCTGCTGTCTGTGGTGCCAAAAGCAGGTCGAGACACGGAAATCGGCGGTCAGAAACAACGGCTTCTTTACAGGTACAATTTCCGTTTGCCACGTCAAGCAAATGGAACACGCCCTCGCTTTCCATCCCCAGAAATAAATCCAAATTTCTAAGTCCGATATCGCCGTCAATCAAAAGCACTTTCTGATTTCTTTTGGCAAGCGCCGCGCTAAGGTTTACCGCAGCGGTTGATTTTCCGCTGCCACCCTTGCCTGATGTCACAATAAATATTTCTGCGGACATAACATTCCACCTCATAATAGCTCTTAACCATTATATCATAACACAATTTTAACCATAAGTCCATTGCAAAACCGTTACATTTTACGGCAACAGTTCATTTTTTGCTGTCTCGCTTCGGTCAGGTGTCATGCCGCCGTAAAAATACTGTTCAAAAATATCTCTTGCGATATAAGAAACACCGGAACCGGATGCACCGTGCTCTACGACGATTGCCACAGCAATCTGCGGGTCGTCAAATGGCGCAAAACCGACATAAATACCGTTTGCGCTGCCTCGGCTGACCTGCGCTGAACCTGTCTTTCCGCCTGTCTTAATCGGGAATGAAGAAAAAGCACCGCTGGCGGTTCCGCCCACGTCGGTTACCATGCCCATTCCCTTTAATATCGCATTTAGATTTTCAGGTTTAATTTCTATCTTATGGCGGACTTCCGGCTGCACCTTCGCTATGATTGACTGGTCGGTGCCGGATTTGACCGCCTTTAATAAATGCGCACGGTAGTTCGTACCGCCGTTAGCTACCGTCGCCACATAATTGGCAAGCTGAATTGGAGTAAACAGGTTATCTGACTGACCGATTGCCGCCTGCAGAGCGTCACCGGGATACCATTTTCTGCCCGCTTTTTCTCGGTCTGCCGGATTTGCGAGCTGACCTTTGACCTCCTCAGAAAGCTCAATTCCCGTATAGTCGCCCAAGCCGAAGTTCTTCGCATAGTGACCCAAACGGTCGATGCCAAGCTGTTTTCCCATATCATAAAAGAAATAGTTGCAGGAATCCCTTAATGCCTCCGAAACATTGATGACACCATGCGTTCTGCCCGAGGTGCGGAACACGTTACAGGAGAATGTATGGCTCAAATAGTGATACTGCCCCTTGGTTTCCATCACCTGCGTCGGAGAAATGATGCCTTCTTCGAGAGCCGCTGTCGCCGTCACGAGCTTAAAGGTTGAGCCGGGCTCGTAGGTGCCCCGGAGGGCACGGTTGAAGATAGGGTTTCCGTTTGCCTGAAGCAGTTTATTATAGTCCTGATTATAACGAGCAGGGTCATAGGTCGGATAGCTTGCAATCGCCAGAATTTCTCCGCTGTTGACATCAATCACCACCACGGAGCCGGCATTGGCATCTCCGCCGCCCCTTGCACTTGTTGCATTCGCAGCAATGCGGTGAATATTACGTTCTAGTGATTCTTCTGCCGCTTTTTGCAAATCCAAATCAATCGTCAAAAGCACAGAGTTCCCCGGTATGGGGTCTTTAGAATAGACAATTTCACTTTCGCCCTCTTTGATTTTTCGCTCGATACTATTTGTTCCGTCGATGCCGCGCAAATAGCTCTCAAAGGCTTTTTCTGCGCCCTCTTTTCCGATGTAATCGTTCATTCCGTAGTCTTGTTCCTTGAGCGTTTCATACTCCGCCTGACTGATGATACCGACACGCCCTAAAATATGCGCCGCGGTTGTCCCTTGCGTATAGGCGCGAATCGGCTCCTGATACACACTGATACAGCGGTATTTTTCTTCCCGCTGCTCCTTGATTTGCGAGACAGTGGAAATATCTACGTCATTAGCAAAGACATACGGGTTATTCGAGGAGAAATTTCGCATCTCCATTTCATAGCGCACGCCGATAATTTTGCGCATTTCTTCTTTTGAAAAGCCTTCTGCCACCTGATAGCGTTTCTTAAATTTATCTAAAACATCCTGCACGCTTGCCGCCTCCGGCAAGGAGTACATTTTCTTAAATGCCAGTTCTTTTTTCTTTATCGCCTCTTGGGTATCTCCGGGGAAGGTAAAGGAAAACGGCTCGGTTTTACTGACTGGGAAGGTATCTTCATAGGAAAGGCCGTTCGCATCAAACAGGCTTGCGAGATTAAAAACCACCTGATTTAAGGCTTGTCTGTCATCATCAATTTTTGCAATCGCCACGGTCTGACCGACACGATTGGTAATCATCGGTCTGCCATAGCGGTCCAGGATTTCTCCACGCGGTGCTTTGACGGGAATATTTCGTGCCAGACGACTGTCTGATATCACCCGATAGTTTTCACCCTCCAAAATTTGCAGCGAAAAAAGGCGCTGTACGACCAGTAAGGTCAAAAGCGCCAAAAGAACATACAAAATTCGATAGCGATTCCTGAGTTCTCTTTCCTGCATGGATTCTCTCCTTTGTATTATCCTACCATCGTTTGACGTGACCGGGTGCCGCCCATTCAAGTGCAACCGCCCGCATTAAGGGATAGATAAAAATCGTCACCAGTCCACTGTAAATCGCACCGGGCAATATAATCCGGAACAATGCATAAAGGACGTCGGTCTGTCCCCAAAGAACGAAATAAAAGAAAAATATAATCAAATCATATATCACAGAAATCACAGCCACAAACAGCATCGCCACAAATGCATTGTTACTGAACAAACCGTCATGCAGCAAAATGCAACCGAGTGCTGTAAGCATACATAAAAGCGTATTGATGCCGACTG
Source organism: Clostridia bacterium (assembly GCA_017399695.1). Taxonomy (GTDB): domain Bacteria; phylum Bacillota; class Clostridia; order UBA1381; family UBA9506; genus RGIG1666. The sequence goes on from JAFQBK010000013.1 coordinate 3,919, forward strand.
CACGCGCACCGTAAAAATCCAAAATCAAACCGCAGGCGATTCCGAAAACCATCGCCTTATTCTCTCCGCAAATCAAGCTGTAACAGACCACCGACGAAAGCAGAAGGTTGGGGATGACCCCGAACAGCTTGAATGAATGAATCAGCGTTGTCTGAAAAAGGGCAAGCAAAAAAACTACCACTCCGGTAAGCACATAGCGCATCACCTGTTTTGTCTGCATCTTGCTGCCCTCCCTTGTTCAAATTATTACGGAATCTCGTTTTGCGGCATGCGGATAACCAAAACCTCACGTACGTGTTCAAAATCCACTGCCGTATCCACGATAGCGTAGGAAGAATATCCCACCGCATCGTTTATTACTTCTTTGATGGTGCCGATGAGGAGCCCCTTGGGGTATACCCCGCCGAGACCGGAGGTCTCCACCTCGTCCCCTGCGGCAAGCGCAGAGGTGTTGCTGACTGCAGAAAGTCTGCACTGTCCGTTGCCGGAAAGCGCGAGGTCTCCGTCAACGATAGCGATATCCTGCGTTCTCGGAAGCAGGGCCCCGACCGAGCTTTCCGTATCAATTAACGAAACAACCTTTGCCCAGTTTTCTCCTACCTGCGAAACGCGACCCACCAGACCTTTATGGGTGACCACAACATCATCTTTTTTAATATTGTAATTCTTTCCTTTATCAATCGTAAACACATGGAACCAGTTGCCCGGCTCCTTTGCAATAACCTCGCATCCGACCATATCGTACTGGGGATAACTCTCTTTCAGCTCTAAAAGCGCACGCAGACGCTGGTTTTCCTGCTGATAGGACTCGAGTTCCCGAATGGTCTGCTCCTTTGCGTCCACTTCATCACGCAGAACTTTATTTTCTTCTTTATAGTTACCCGCCTGACCGATGAACTCAAAAAAGCCGCCTACGCCGTTGCCGATGGAGGTAAAAAACCCTTGCACGGGCGAGGTAATCACTTCGGCGAAATTCGTACCGGTCAAAGAGGAATTGCCGCCAACCAAAGCAAAGGAAATTCCCATACCGATAAAAATAACCACCGAGATAATAATTGCTGAAATCAGCAGGCTTCTCTTCTTCCCTTCCGTCGTGATTCACTCCTTTCAACCGGATTCATTTTAGAGCCAGCCTTTTCCTTTGGAGGTAAAGCGCTCTTTATCGAGCATGGACGCAGCCAAACCGGTACCGATAGCAACACAGTCAAGCGCATTGTCTGCAACATTTACCGGAATACCGGTCTCCTCGGAAATCAGCTTGTCGAGACCACGAATCAATGCACCGCCGCCCGTTAAAGTAATGCCGCGGTTCATAACGTCTGCCGCAAGCTCCGGCGGAGTCTGCTCAAGCGTTTGCTTAATCGCATCTACAATTGCAAATACCGATTCCGACATTGCAGAACGGATTTCTTTACTGGTTAAGGAAATGGTGCGCGGAAGACCCGTAATTAAGTCACGGCCCTTGACTTCCATTTCACCCTCATATTCATATTCATATGCAGAACCAATCTGGAATTTGATTTCTTCTGCGGTACGCTCACCAATCATCAGGTTGTATTCGCGCTTAATGTAGTTAACAATGTCTGCGTCGAGCTCATCGCCTGCCACACGCAGTGAACGGCTGGTAACAATGCCGCCGTAGGAAATAACCGCAACCTCACTCGTGCCACCGCCGATATCAACAACCATACTGCCTGTCGGTTCGCTGACCGGAAGACCTGCACCGATTGCAGCTGCCATCGGTTCTTCAATTAAAAACGCATTGCGACCGCCGGCTGAAACAACCGACTCCTCAACTGCGCGGCGCTCCACCTCTGTCACACCGTAAGGAATACAAACAACGACGTGCGGCTTAAAGAATGAACCGCTGTACGCCTTTTTGATAAAATATTTAAGCATCGCGCGCGTTCCCTCAAAATCGGCGATAACGCCATCCTTTAAGGGGCGGGTAGCTACGACATTGCCGGGCGTACGGCCAATCATTTCCTTTGCTTCGTTTCCTACCTTCAAAACCTGTCCGGTCAGTTTATTGACTGCGACAACGGACGGCTCGCGCAAGATAATGCCCTTGCCCTTCATATACACCAAAGTATTTGCGGTTCCCAAATCAATTCCGATATTTCTGCTTGCCATTTCTCAACATACCTCCAACATGATATTGTAATCAAATTCTTCTTTTAAGAGCTTTGCCAGCCGAAATACCGGCAAGCCAACGACATTGAAATAATCTCCGTCGATTTTTTGCGTAAATAGGCTACCGAGACCTTGAATCCCATAAGCACCTGCCTTGTCAAGCGGCTCACCCGATGCGACATAACGGTCAATTTCCTCCTCCGAAATCGGACCAAAGCACACCTTGGTTTCCTCATACACGGAAACTGCCTTTCCGTCACTGCACCGGACCACGCTGATGCCTGTCAGCACGCTGTGCTCTCTATTTGAAAGCAAGGAAAGCATCCGTTTTGCGTCTTGGGCATTCTCCGGCTTGGTCAGGATTTCTCCGTCTAAAACCACAACGGTATCTGCGCCGATGACCAGTGCATTTTTATTTTGTGTTTTCGCAACATCCGCCGCCTTTAAAAGCGAAAGCCTCTCTACCGTCAGATACGGAGGGCAATTAGCCTCTATTACCTCCTCCGCATCGGAGGGGATGACCTGAAACGGAAGGTTTAACTCCGATAAAATCTCCCGTCTGCGCGGCGAGCCGGAAGCCAAAATAATTTCGTACATCATCGTCACCTACCACTTACGATAAATCAGCCATGCCGTAAACATTCCCAACATACTTGCCACATTAAAATGGAACCACGAGGAAAAGGCAAACGACAATCTTACAATATAAATATCTATCGTTACATTTTGTGGGAGACTGAGCCCAAAATCAATCCCGTAGCCAAGCCACCACAGATACGGATTACCCACGCAAAGCTTTCCAATCAAGCTGCCAATCAAAAGCCCTGCAATTAAAACCAAAGTATATACCCAACCGCGTCGTCTTCCTGCCATTTACTGTCACCTCGTTATTTGAAACTGTGATATTTTTTCTGCAATGAGTCCCGTAACCAGACCGCACACCGTCGAAATCAGCGTCAGCACGGGAAGATACCGAAACATCTGTATATTATGTATGACCGCCGCGAAAACGGCAACCTGTCCTACTTGAAAGAAAAATGCGCCCACCATCGACACTCCGGCGAGGCTCACCTTTTCCCCGAAAAAGCGACGCATCAGAAACATCGCCACAACGGAAAGCACGCTCCCTGCGCCACCATAAAATGCCATCGTCGCCATCCCCGAAAAAACGCCGACGAGTCCTGCGCGCAAAACGCCAATCAAAAGCGCAGAAAACGGACCGAACCACACAAGCGCAAGCATCGTCACTACATTGGCAATCCCGAGCTTAGCCCCGGGCAGCACCGCAAACAAAGGAAGCATTCCCTCCAAAACGCCAAGGACAAGTCCGACGGCTAACAGCACCGCCAAAAGCGTCAGCTTTTTCACTCCTGTACACTCAATACGCAAGGCCGTCCACTTCTCCTTCACCCAAGATACGCACAACCAAACGATTGGGAAGACACACAAGCATCTCACCCGTCTGGGAAATTGTGCCGGACTGCACATCCAGTCGGTCCGGACAATCCGCCTCCACGATACGCACCATTCCGTTTTCAATCACTATTTTATTATATCCAAACTCCGTTTTAACATCAAGTATTTTTCCATCTTTTTCATGCAAAAGATAGGTGCCAAAGTGCTTGCCGTTTACCTCAACCAAAGCGTACTCTGCCGCACCGCCTGCAAAAATCAGGTTGGAAAGAACGATGCCCAAAAGAGAAAGAATCACCAAAAAGCAAAAAATATATTTGTCGGCTTGTTTCATTCCCTCACCGTCCCGTTGAGCCAAACCCGCCCGCACCGCGCTGGGTTTCCTCTAAAGACTCTACCTCACAAAGCTCGGCACGAATCACGGGAGCAAATACCATCTGCGCAATCCGCTCGCCCGGGGCGATGGTATAATCCTCCGGTCCAAGATTGATGAGTCCCACCGATATTTCACCACGGTAGTCGCTGTCGATGACGCCTACGCTGTTGGAAAGGCAGATGCCGTGTTTGGTCGCAAGACCGCTTCTGGCATATAAATATGCCACCGTTTCTGCATTGGGAAGTGCAATCGCAATCCCCGTCGGTACGCGCAAAAGCTCACCTTTTTTGATGGTAACGGGCTCAGCGATTGCCGCAGACAAATCCATTCCTGCCGCACCGTCCGTCGCATAAAACGGCTTCTTTGCCAGCTCGCTTACATACTTAATCTGTACCTTACACATTTACAGCACTCCTCTTCCCAGATGTCCTCTGGTATAAGTAAATTTCGGCGGGTCTATTTTTATCCCCGAAAGCGCCTTTTGATACTCATCTATTATTATACAACACAAATCGGATTTTTCAACCGTAAAAGACAATCTTATCCTGTCAATTTGTAAACTTTTTATGTCATCCATCCGGTCCGCCATATAGATGGGGCAGGAGTTTAATAAGAGATTCCTGCAATCCTCGGTAATGATGGGAAACTCCACGCCCTTTCGGTCACGCAGCGAAAACTTCTCTTTGACGCACGCACAGCGGTAAGAACTTTTTATAATACAGTTTTCCATCAGCATAAGCGGCAGTCTGCCATAGGCGATAAGTTCTAAGGGCAAGCAGGTTTTTTCTGCCATTTGTTTAATTTCGGAAAGGTTTAATTCGGGCGAAATCGTCAGGCTTTTCGCCCCTAAAGATTTCAAAAACTCCGCCGCTTCGCTGTTATATACATTCAGTCGATGTCCGCCAAAAATGGTTTTCCCTCTCGCTGTATCAAACTGACCGATAGTGCCCACCATTACCTTTTCTGCGCCGGAAATGTCAAGCTTTTGACCCTCTCTCGGCAGTTCAGGCAGAACGCATACGGCATTCATATCAATACCTTTTTTGTATAAATGGTACGGCAGATAGATTTCAGAAACGCCCATCTTTTTTGCCGCCTGATATTGCTCCTCCGTCTGCACGCTGACGCACAACACCGGTGTCTTTGCCTCTTTCCTCGGCATCGCACGCTCCGGCAAAATGACCTTTCGTTCTCTGCGACGATAAGAAGAGCAAAGCTGCTCTGAAAGCAAGTCTACCCCTTCTCTTCGCAGACGGTTGATTTCACTCACGCTAACCGTCGCCTTGCCGTCGACTTTAATGTTTGCGCCGGAAAGCGCAAACGGCGTTCCGCCAAGCTTTTCGAGTTGCGTTTTGATGCGCTCCTCTTCCATCGGGCGATGAATCGCCGTCTCACCTGCCTCACCTGAAAGAGTGACGCTGTGCTTGTCTGACGAAATTGTAAGTTTGGTCGGCTCACCCACGGACAAAGAGAATTCCATCGTGACGGGATTCACTTTATTCTCACTGCGCAAACGCTCGCGCAAGTTTTTCTCCAGTTCTTTATCTGCAGAAATTTTCGCGCTCGGCTCATAATCCATCATACTGCGGTATTTCTTTCCGTCAAAATAGCCGTAAGATGAACCACCGCGGGAGAAAAAGCGGAGCATATCTTTGATTTCCGCCTCGCTCGCCTCGCCCGAGAGAGCCGCACGGTACACACGGGTCACCATACCGACATACTCGGGGCTTTTCATTCTGCCCTCAATCTTTAAAGAATCCACGCCGATCTCCTCAAGCTCTGAAAGCCTCCCTGCAAGGCACAAATCCTTGGGGCTTAAAAGCGGCAGGGTTTTTGTGACCTCTTTGCCATTTTCCAAAAGGGTATACGGCAGGCGGCAGGGTTGGGCGCAGGCACCTCGGTTACCGCTTCTTCCGCCTAGCATACTGCTCATTAAGCACTGCCCTGAATAGCTCATACAAAGCGCGCCGTGTACAAAGACCTCCAGTTCCGCCGTTGTTTTACTGCGAATGGACGAAATATCTTCTTTCGAAAGTTCACGCGCAAGCACTACGCGGCTCACGCCGAGTGTTTCAAGCTCCCTTACGCCTTCCGCCGTATTCACTGTCATCTGCGTACTGGCATTGACTGAAAGCTCGGGAAGACATCTTCTTACCAAAGATAAAACGCCGAAATCCTGCACAATGACCGCATCCACACCGATACGGTAAATCTCTTCTAAATAGTTACAAAGGTCAGAAAGCTCAAATTCTTTGACTAATGTATTGACTGCAAGGTAAAGCTTTACCCCACGCAAATGGCAATAATCGACGGCACGGGTCAACTCGGGAAAATCAAAATTCACGGCATTTTTCCGCGCGCTGAACATCGTTCCGCCCACATAGACCGCATCGGCACCGTTTTGCACTGCCATCACCAAGGAGTCAAATTCCCCTGCCGGTGCTAAAAGCTCCATTTGATTTCCCTCCCTTTGCACAAAATTTCTACATCTTATATCATTTTATCATATCTTGGTTCAAATCACAAGGGCATAAAAAAATAAAAGCTGACTCAGGTCAGCTTTTATTTGATAACCAATAATTTTCCCTCTTTGACACCATCAAGGGCTTGATACTCGGTTCTCTTTGCAATTTCATCAATCTGTTCTTTCGTGATGTTCTCGCCCGGCATTAAAATCGGGATGCAGGGCGGAAATGCCGTTACAGTCTGCGCGGAGATTCTTCCTGCACAATCAGAAAGCAGTACCCACTCACTCTCCTTTTTTCTCACCTCGCGGGGATTAAGTTCTGCTTTTCCCTCGCAGAACTGGTTTACATCACTCTCTGCAAGCGTTTCTTTCAGCAGAGGTGCCAGCTCTGATAACGCCTCGCCCAAAAGCGCGAAGTCCGCCTCCGAGTTTTGCCACGAGCACATCAAAAGGATATGATTTCGGTCGCAAAGCTCGGCATATATTCCGTACCTTTCTCTTAATATCTCCTCCGCACGATACCCCTCGCCATCAAACTTCAGCAAGAGTTTAAACGGGTCTTCGGTGCGGTACTTGCTACATTTCTCACTCATAGACAAAAAGCGCTCCGTCGCTTCTTCGCCGTGTGTTTCGGCATAGGAAAGCGCCTGCTCCATACAGGAAAGCAAGACATACGACGGACTGCTCGTCTGAAAGGTATTCACCGCTCGGCGCACACGACCGTCTGAATCCTCCTCACGCAATAAAAGAAGCGCTGTCTGATTGGGTGAGGGTAACGACTTATGCAAACTGACCACACTGGCATCTGCGCCGGCCCGAATTGCACCTGTTGGGAAATGCTTTGAAAACGGAAAGTGCGCGCCATGTGCCTCATCGACTAAAAGCACTTTGCCCGATGCATGCACAAGCTCTGCAATTTCCTTAAGCTCGCTCACCATACCGTAATAATTCGGGCTAGTCAGAAAAACGCCGCGTACTTCGGGATAAGCTTTGAGTGCTTCCGCTATTTTTTCCTTGTCAAAGCCTTTCGGCACACCTTTCTTTCTGTCCGTCGGGGGCGCAATATAAATGGGCACAAGACCGCAAAGCGAAAGTGCATTCACCACGCTCCTGTGGCAGGCACGGTCAACCAAAACCGCATCCCCCTCCGAGAAAAAGGCATCAAACATCGAAAGGATGCCCGAGGTAGAGCCGTTCACCAGATAAAATGCCTCTTTCGCGCCGTAAAGCGTTGCCGCCCATTTTTGCGAACGCAAAATTGCATCGCTTGGGTGACAAAGGCAATCCGTGCCCGAAAGCTCAGTGGTATCAAAGGATAGGATTTCACTTTCAAAGGGCGCACAAAACGCTGCCCCTCTTCCCTTGTGACCGGGCATATGAAAGGATGCTTTTTCCTTTTTCTGATGCTTTATGAGACTTTGTAATATCTCCATCGCCTTCTCCTACTCTATCACAATTTTATCTAAAATTCCGCTGAGTTTTGCAATCAGCATTCCGTAGTTGGTAATGGGAACATTCTGCCCCTTTGCTGCACGGACTCGGTTTAACATATACCGACGGTTAAACATACAGCCACCGCAATGCACAACAAGCGCATATCCCGACAAATCCTCGGGGAAATCGTTTCCGCTGACGATGTCAATCGTAAGACCCTCTCCCACTTTCTTGCGGAGCAGATTCGGAATTTTGACTCTGCCGATATCTCCGTCCTGCGGATTATGGCTGCAGGCTTCGGCAATCAGCACTCGGTCGGTCTCCTTTAGGCTATCAATCGCCTTTGCTCCCTCTAAAAACGCACCGATATCGCCCTTATACCGTGCAAGCAGTACCGAAAACGAGGTAAGAAGCGACTCTTTCGGCTTTTTTTCATACACAAAAGGAAAAACCTGTGAGTCCGTAATGATGAGCTTCGGCGGACTAGAAAGCGCAGAAAGCGCCGTCTCCATTTGCTCCTTAGTCACGCTGATAATCACTGCGCCGTGATCTAATAAGTCGCGCGTTACCTGCACCTGCGGAAGAATCAGTCTCCCTTTCGGTGCCTGAATATCCTGTGGCATCACCAAAAGCACTGTGTCGCCCGGTTCGATTAAATGCCCCGCAATTTCCGAAAGCTCAAAATCCTTTGGGGCGTGCGCTACGATGGCAGACTTAAGCGCCTCGATTCCCTCACCTGAAAGTGCGCTTGTCTGCACAAACGGGATCCCGAATTCTTTGGAAAGTTTCTTTGCCCTTTCTTCGCCGTCAGAAACCAGGTCACATTGATTCAAAACACCAATGGTGGTAATCTTTTTTTCTTCCAAAATCGAAAGCCACTGTTTCGCACTCTCCGTTTCTTCATCGGCAGCAAGCACCAAAAGTGCGAGATCTGTTTTATCCAGAACTGCTTTTGTGCGCTCGGTGCGGAGTTCGCCCAGCTCGGTTTCATCCTCAAAACCCGCCGTGTCAATAACCGCGCACGGACCGATGGGATAAAGCTCCATTGCACGTGTGACGGGGTCTGTGGTCGTGCCTCGGACGCTGGATACCAAAGACACCTCCGAGCCGACGATACGATTGACGAGCGAGGATTTTCCGCTATTCGTTCTGCCAAAAACCGCAATGGTCATCCGCATCGAAAGCGGCGTATTTGTCATAGAATCGCCCATACCGACACTCCTTTCTGCCAACTAGAATCTGAAATCGCGCTCGCCCTTGTCCATTTTTTCAATATATTCCTTGGCAAGCGTTTTTACCTTTTCGTTCGGAATCTTTTCCAGTTCTTTGGCAATCAGTTCATAACCGATTTTCTTGGTTTCGTCCGATGCATAATCTTCTAAATATTCGTGCAGGGTCATCAGCGCATTCGGGTGACAGCAGTTTAATATTTGTCCGTTTTTGCACAGTGTCATAAAGCGGTCGCCCGTTCTGCCCTCACGGTAGCAGGCCGTACAGAAGGACGGGATATGACCCATCTCCATCAGCCAGCGTACTACCTCATCGAGCGTTCTCTGGTCAGATACATCAAACTGCTCTGAATCATGCGGACGTTCTTCTTCGGTATAGCCACCAACCGAGGTGCGCGACGCACCGCTGATTTGCGAAATGCCGAGACGAAGTGCTCTGCCTCTGACCTCCTCCGATTCACGGGTGGAAATAATCATACCCGTATATGGAACGGCAAGACGAATGCAAGCGATAATCTTTTCAAACATTTCATCAGGGATGGAATTATCAAACACATTCGGGTCAATATCGTCTGCGCGCTTAATTCTCGGCACGCTGATGGTGTGCGGACCGACGCCGTGGACGGCTTCTAAATGCTCTGCGTGCATTAAAAGACCTGCAAACTCGTACTGATAGAGCTCTAAACCGAACAACACGCCCAGACCGACATCATCAATGCCACCCTCCATCGCTCTGTCCATCGCCTCGGTATGATAGTCATAATCGTGCTTCGGGCCCGTCGGATGAAGCTTTAGATAGCTTTCCTTGTGATAGGTCTCCTGAAACAGAATATAGGTGCCGATGCCCGCCTCCGCCAAACGACGATAATTTTCCACCGTGGTTGCGGCGATGTTGACATTGACTCTGCGAATCGCACCATTTTTATGCTTGATGCTGTAAATGGTCTTGATGCTCTCCAAAATATATTCTAGCGGGTTATTGACCGGGTCTTCGCCCGCCTCAATCGCTAATCTCTTATGCCCCATATCCTGAAGCGCAATAACCTCTTGTTTAATTTCCTCCTGCGTGAGTTTTTTTCTTGCGATGTGTTTGTTTTTTATGTGATACGGACAGTACACACAACCATTCACGCAGTAATTGGAAAGGTAAAGCGGCGCAAACATCACGATACGGTTGCCGTAAAACGCCAGTTTGATTTCCTCTGCAATGTTCTTGATTTCCTCATTCTTTTCAGGAATATCGCAGGCGAGTAGTACCGACGCCTCACGGTGCGAAAGGCCTCCGCAGGAAAGTCCAGCTCCGACCTTTTTCGGGCGCGCTTTCTCTAAGATTTCATCAATTAACGCTACGTTATGCTTATTTTCTTCTGCGTACTTTATCGTTTCTAAAATTTCTTCGTGATTGATAAATTCCTCTGCTTTTAATGATTTCGGATTATAAATTGCCATCGTTTGTTTCCTCCTTTTGTCTTCGTTCTACATCGCCACGACCGACAAAAACCTCATAGCCAATCGCTCTCATCTGCTCTCGCAGCAGTTCGATTTGCTGTGCCGATTCTGCGTCTGTATTAATTTTATTTTGATAAAGTTCATATTTTTTTCGTACCGATAGCGGGGATAAGTTTGGCATCACCACATTTGCCCCTGCTAAAATTCCACGCACCCGTCCGTCTCCGGCAACCGTTCCGAGTGCCGTTGTTGCAGGAAGTAAGATGTGCGGATGCATGAGCCGAATCACCGAAAGTAAATAGCAGGTCAGTCCCGCATCGCCCGAGGGTTCGTTTGCAAACGGTGTCTTCGGGTGCGTAATGAACGGACCGATGCCGCACATATCGGGCGAAAATTCCTCAACAAATTTTAAGTCTTTGGCAAGATGCGCCGCCGTCTGATAGGGAGAGCCCACCATAAAACCGCAACCGACTTGGTAGCCAAGCTCCTTTAAGTCGGATAAGCACCGCATCCGGCGGTCAAAAGCCATTGCTTTTGGATGTAATTTCTCATAATGCTCTTTCGTCGCCGTTTCGTGGCGCAGAAGATATCGGTCTGCACCTGCTTCTTTGAGCCTTTGATAACTTTCCTTTGAGCGTTCACCCAGAGAAAGCGTCACCGCGCAATCGGGATGCTCCAACTTAATCGCCGAGATAATGTCACGCAGGACATCATCTGAAAACGCCGCATCCTCACCGCCCTGCATCACAAAGGTACGAAAGCCGAGCCTATAGCCCTCCCGACAGCAAGAAAGAATCTCTTCCTTGGTCAGTCGATATCGGTTGACCTCGCTATTTGAACAGCGGATGCCGCAATACAGACAGTCATTTTTGCAAATATTACTGATTTCAATCAGCCCGCGCACATAAACGCGGTTTCCATACACCGCACGCCTTGCTGCAACGGCTTTTTCCGCCAAAAGCGCTGCCGCCTCTTCCGTGCGGTTTTCAATCAAATACTGATACTCCGCTTCCGAAAGATGACGCTCATTCGCAAGCCTTTCAATCAGTTCTCTTAATTTTTTATCCACCGCTGACCACATTGGAGTAAGCGGTTTTCACGCTGACTCCCGAAAGTGCGCCGATTTTACCGGACAGGGCGGAAATCATATCCTGCGGCGCATCAATCGCAATACTGATAATATTGATATTTCTTTCCCGATAGGGAATCCCCATTCTTCCTATAATATAAGCACCATAATCGTGAAGCAGGCTGTTTAATGCTGTAGCCGCATCGGGATTCTCCACGATAATTCCCATCACTGCAACTCTCGTTTCCATCCTTTGCTCCTTTCCAAACAAAAAACCGCGTTCCGAAAAAGGAACGCGGCAAATAAACCGTTTTGTGCGCACAATCAGTGCGCGCCGTCCCCTTTCCGTCAGGCATCTGCCTTTTTGTCAGGTTTCGTTATTTCTATTATTCAGCCGACGGTGCCTCGTACACATAAATTGCCTTCGAGTCACTGCCATCAAATTTTGCTTTTGTCATATTGCCCGTAATGTCTGCCGTAACCATATAGCCATCCATAATATTATAGACCATTGCATTCGAGGTATCGACATCGATTACTGCTTTGGTTTCCAAATCCATTACGTGAAGCTTGCCGTCTGTGTACGTGGTGTAATAAATATTTTTGCCGTCTGCACCAACCATACCAACCTGCTGATCTTCTACCACCGCTTCCTTGACCTTTCCATCAAGCGTTGCTGAAACGAGCGGAAGCTTCGGCATCGAGGTTTCATCTTCGGTGGTTGCATCGATATAATAGATGGTATCTTCAGCGATAGCAAAGCAACCCACCGGAACATCCAAAAGCTTGCGCGCACCCTTACCGTCGTGATTCATCACATAAAGCTTAGAGTCATCTTCTGCATTGGTGTAGTAAATCTTGCCACCGTAAAGCTCCATCATACCCATCTGCGCATCCGATACCTTGACGCTCTGCTTACTGGTCAGATCCATTTTCCACAGCGTCATCTTCTGCGTTACCGTCTGTTCCTCACCGGTCTGGGCTGCCTGTTCAACCTTTAAGTAGTACATATCCGTACCGATCGTCATATAGAACGAAATCTGCTCGTCTGTTACACCCTCAATCACTGAACCGTCGGTCTTTACGCGGGAAAGTAGTCCCGTATCCATATCAATAAAATAGAGCCACTCGCCCGAGATGCTGAGCTGTACGCCGGTTGCCTCACCCAAAGCGGTTACTTCACCGGTTTCTTTGTTTTCCTTGGAAATCGTACCAAGCATCGGGTCGGAAATGTAGTAGAAATACTCCTCATCCGCCGTTAAAAGACCGGTCTGCAGCATATTCAGAAAGGAATTACCCTTAACCTTTTCCGATACCTTTTTGATATCGTCGCTTCCGATTTGCTTATACATATTGTACGCTTCAATATAATTACCCTCAGCCGCCTTTCCCGCCGCCTGATTTCCGATGACCGCACCGTAAATCAACCAGCCGACAAGCGCCAAAACCAAAAGTGCTGCTACCGCAATACCGGATATCGAGAGTCTCTTTATCAGTTTCTTTTTCTTGATTTGGCGAAGGCGCTCAAGTTCTGCTAAGCGCTCCATTTCTGCGCGCTCTGCTTCTAAGCGAAGCGCCTCTTCCGCTTTGTTAATCTGGTCATGGGAAGCAAAATGAGAAAGCACATAGGACTTATCTCTTCCGCAACGGATACACGAAGCATCCTCATTTTTATTGGCTCTTGCGCATACGCACATCCAGTACGGTCCGGGGTCAGCCGCATAGCAAAGTGCATCCTCGCCCGCAACGCCTTTTAAGCGGGTAATTTCATCATACTCCGGCTGCATCGTTACCACTTCGGTCATATTTTCCTCGCTTGCGGTATAGACCTCACCATCTTCAAATGCGACCTCGCAGATATCCACCGTCACGTGCTTTGCCTCGGGTGCATCCGCTAAAGATATTCCTTTATTGACGGCAAAAGGACTTTTCGGCTGACCGCTGAGACCTTCAAGACTAACCTCAATAGCTGTAAGCTCTTTTCCGTAGGCATCGTATGCGTGCACCAAAAGGCGGACGCCCATAACCACCTTATCACTTAAATTAAACAGCTTGCAAAGCGCATACGGCTCTCCGCTTGTACTGTTGGTTTTTACTGTTACGCCCCTGTTTTCCACCGGGCAGGACAAATCAATTTTCATTTTGCTCCTCCTCACACGTATCGTAGTTAACATTATACCACTAAAAAACAAGAAATGGAACTGCTTTTTTACATAAATTTATATTTTATTCACATTCATATGAAAAAAAAGTATTGACAAGTCCGATTTTGCAAGTTATAATGTTTAAGGTATATGATAAACACTAGATTGGTATGCTTTCGTTTTGTCAAGTTCGCAATAGGAGGTGGAACATTTGCTTAGAACATATCAGCCGAATACTCGCAAAAGAAAAAAAGACCACGGTTTTAGAAATCGAATGAGTTCTCGTTCCGGCCGCAAGGTATTGGCAAGAAGAAGACTCAAGGGCAGAAAGGTATTGTCCGCATAGTTTGATTTATGAAAAGATGGTCGCTGGGGAATTTCTTCAGCGACTTTATTCATAAATTACGTATTTTGAAAGGAATCGTTATGATAAAGACCATCAGTCTGAATCAAAACACATCTTTTTTAAGGGTTTATCACAAAGGCAAAAAAACATACCATAAGTATTTCGTTCTTTACTGCCTGCCGAACCGTTTGGGCGTAAACCGTCTGGGGCTCAAGGTAGGAAAGAAAGTTGCCAAGGCGACGAAGCGGAACCGTATCCGTCGTCTTTTAAAAGAAAGTTATCGTTTGATGGAGCCGGAGCTTTTGTGCGGCTACGATATCGTAATTGTCGCCCGTACGGAAAGCGTAACGCTTTCGCACTGCTCCGAAGTCTCGGACGCGCTCCGTTTGATGCTTGAGCGCATTGGACTTTACAGCTCACAAGAATAAAAAGAGGTCTTGTCAATGAAAAGACTGTTACTTTCTGTTATCCGTGCTTATCAAAAGTACATTTCGCCTCTGAAAAAGCCGTGCTGCAGATTTTACCCGACCTGCTCACAGTATGCCTTGGAGGCAATCTCGAAAAAAGGCGCGCTTATCGGCAGTTTTCTGGCGATTAAGCGAATATTAAAATGCCATCCCTTTTCCAAAGGTGGCTATGACCCTGTTGAATAAGTTAGCCGAAGGAGGCAAGCGTTTTGGGTAATATTTTTGACATTATCAACGTGCCGCTCGGATTTTTGTTCCGCGTCATCTTTATGCTGGTGCAAAATTACGGCTGGGCGCTCGTGTTGTTTACGATTGTAACCAAGCTTATTCTTTTGCCGCTTTCCATGAAGCAGCAAAAATCAATGATTAAAATGCAGGCAATTCAGCCGAAGCTGGCTGAACTTCAAAGAAAATATCAGTACGACAAAGACAAACTGAATCAGGAAACGATGAAGCTCTATCAGCAGGGCGGCGTCAACCCAATGGGCGGTTGTCTCCCGCTTTTGATTCAGCTCCCGCTTTTGATTGCTCTTTATAATATCATCAGAAGCCCGCTGACCTATGTGGTACAGCTCGGACAGTATGGTCTGCCGACTGTGCAAGAGGTCTTTGATGCTCTGGTTAACATGGGACATCTCGCTGCTGGCAGTATGATTGATGAAATCAATATCGCAAAGCTGATTACGGAGCACCGTGAGGCACTGACCGCAGTTCTTCCGAATCTTTCCGGCGCGATGGATATCAATTTCGGTTTCTACGGTTTAGACCTTTCCGGAGTACCGTCAGCGGCAGGAAACAGCATTCTGTTAATCATTCCGGTACTTGCAGGCGGAACCACATTCCTCTCCACCTGGCTTTCGCAGAAAATCAGCGGCAATAAGCCGCAGGAGACATCCCCGGATAATACATCGGCATCTTCAATGAAGATGATGAACTACATTTTCCCGTTTATGACCGCATTTTTTGCGTACACCATGTCCGCAGGTCTTGGCGTATACTGGACACTTTCCAATATCATTCAGGTTATCCAGCAGTATGTCCTGACAAACTATTATAAGAAAAAAGATGTGGCGGAAGCACCAAAAAAGGAACATTTCAGAGAGCGGGAAAGTAAAAGGAGGAAAAAATGAGCAAGAGTATCACAAAATCTGCAAAAACCGTGCAGGCCGCTGTTGAGCTTGCATTAGAAGAACTAAAGCTTTCTCAGGATAAAGTAAAAATTACGGTGTTGGAAGAAGGCAGCCGCGGTCTGTTCGGCATCGGCTCAAAAGATGCAATCGTCCGCGTCACACCGGCACTCGATTTGGAATCCCGTGCAAGAGATTTCTTAAGCGAAGTATTCTTCAATATGGGGCTTAAGGTTGACATCGATATTACGAGCACCGAAAAGCTGATGAATATCGAGCTTTCCGGCGATAGCATGGGTATTATTATTGGCAAGCGCGGCGACACCTTAGATGCTTTAGAGCATTTGACCAGCCTTTGCGTAAACCGTGGCGACGGCGATTATATCAAGGTCGTTTTGGATACCGAAAACTATCGTGCAAAACGCCAGGAAACCCTCGTCAAATTGGCAAACAGCCTGGCTCGCGGCGTTGTGAAAAACCGCCGCAAGGTAACACTTGAGCCGATGAGCTCGAACGAGCGCAGAATTATCCATTCCACGCTTCAGGCAAATGACAACGTGGAAACCTACAGCATTGGCGAAGAACCGAACCGCCGTTTGGTTATCGCACTGAAAAAGAAATAATCAAAAATTAAAAGACCCGTAACAGCCTGCTGTTTGATACGGGTCTTTTCGGTATTTATACCAATTTATCAGAAAGGAGCAAAGCGATGTCTTCACCACTGGCAGACAGAATCAGACCCCGTGATTTATCGGAAGTTTTCGGACAGACCCACTTAATCGGCGAAGGCAAGGTTTTGCGCCGACTGATTGAGTCGGGAAATATCCCGAATATGATTTTCTACGGCCCCTCGGGCACGGGAAAAACCACGATTGCAAACATTGCCGCTCAAGTGGCAGGCAAAAAGCTATATAAATTAAACGCCACCAATGCATCTGTCGCCGATATTAAAGCCATTATCAAAGAGCTGGACGGCGTAGAAACGCAGGGCGGTGTACTCCTTTACTTAGACGAGATTCAGAATTTTAATAAAAAACAACAGCAGTCTCTTTTGGAGTTTATGGAGAACGGCTCCATTACCTTGATTGCGAGCACGACGGAGAACCCGTATTTTTATATTTACAACGCGATTTTAAGCCGCGCGAGCGTGTTTGAATTCTTACCGCTTGCGCCCGAAGATATTGAGAATGCGGCAAAACGCGGCGCGTGCCTCCTTGCCGATGAGCTTGGAGTCAAGATTTCACTCGAAGACGAGGCGGCAGACTTTATCGCCCAGACCTCTTCCGGCGATGTGCGAAAGGCTCTCAATACCTTAGAGCTCTGTGTGATGGCGTCGCCTTTAGATGCGAGCAACACACTGACGGTTACTACAGAACTGATTGAGCAATGCACCAGTAAAAAGGCGTTTCGTCACGACAAAGACGGCGACAGCCACTATGACGTCATCAGTGCATTTCAAAAATCTATCCGCGGCAGTGACCCCGATGCTGCGATTCATTACCTCGCGCGTCTGATTACCGGCGGCGACCTTTTGATTATCTGCCGCAGGCTGATGGTTATCGCGGCAGAGGATATCGGTCTTGCCTATCCGCAAGCGATTGCCATTACCAAGGCTTGCGTAGACTCTGCATTGCAGCTGGGACTTCCCGAAGCACGGATCCCGCTTGCCGAAGCGGTACTTTTGCTTGCCACCGCACCGAAGAGCAATTCCGTTGTCTGTGCGATTGACGAGGCGCTTTCCGATGTGAACTCAAAAAGTACGGGAGAGGTCCCAAATCACTTAAAGGATGCGCACTACGGCGGAGCAAAAAAAATGGGACGCGGACTGACCTATCAGTACCCGCACAATTTCCCGAACAATTATGTAAAACAACAATATCTGCCCGATGCCATCAAGAACAAGAAATACTATGTGCCGGGCAAGAATAAAAACGAACAGCTTTCCTTAAGCTACTGGGAGCAAATCAAGGGGAAAAAGGAGGATGCGAAATGAGCGCATACCAACGCTTTGCAGAGCTCTATGACCGACTGACCTTTGATGTTGACTATGAAGCCATTGCCGCGCGCATCGACGGAATCTTCGAGCGTGAGGAAAAAAAGCCGCATCTGGTGTTAGACCTTGCCTGCGGAACGGGAACTTTGACCCGCCTTCTCGCACAAAAAGGCTATGATATGATAGGCGTTGACGCATCGGATGCGATGCTCCAAAAGGCACAGGAAAAATGCCCGTCATCCCTTCTGCTTTTACAAAATATGCAGGAGTTTGAGCTTTACGGAACAGTGGATGCTATCGTCTGTATGTTAGACAGCGTAAACTACCTGACCGAAGACAGCGACTTAGACCATGTGTTTCATCTGGCGAACAACTACTTAAACCCCAACGGTCTGTTTATTTTCGACATCAATTCGGAATACAAATTCCGCAATATTTTGGCAAATCATACCTACACCTATGAAACGGATGATATTTTCTATGTGTGGGAAAATGATTTTGATGAGGAAACAAAGCTCTGCGATTTCTACCTCACCTTTTTTGAGCAGGCAGAGGACGGACGCTATACGCGCTTTGACGAAATGCATACCGAGCGTATGTACACTTGCGCCGAAATTGAAAAGGCTCTCGAGCGTCATGGCTTTACTGTTTTGGCAAAATGCGACGGCTATACCAAACGCTTGCCTGAAGAAAAAAGCGAGCGGATTTTATATGTTTGTCGCAACACCAAACCGATTCAACAAGGTTTTTAGGAGGATTCTTTCGTGAAACAAATCATTCTGGTTAAATATGGAGAAATTATATTAAAGGGCTTAAATCGCCCGATATTTGAGGATTTTCTGGTAAAAAATATCCGTGCTGCCCTGCGTGGACTCTCGCCTGAGATTACCAAGGCGCAGGCAACGACCTACATTGACCTTGCGTGCGAGGCAGATATCCCGGAGGCCATGGAGCGTCTTTCCAAGGTGTTTGGTATCGTTTCCATCAGCCGCGCCTATGTACTCCCCAAGGAAATCGGCGCAATTTGTGAGGCTACGCCCGAATGTCTTTTAGAAGACCTTTCTTTAGCGAAGACCTTTAAGGTGGAGGCAAAACGCTCCGACAAAAAATTCCCGCTTGCTTCGCCCGAAATCTGCCGTGAGGTCGGCGGTGCAATTTGCGAAAAGTTCCCTCATCTTTCAGTCGATGTGAAAACCCCTGAAAAAACCGTTATGGTCGAGGTCAGAGATACCAACACCTATGTTTACTGCAATAAAATTAAGGGTCCGGGCGGTATGCCGGTCGGCACGAACGCGAAAGCGCTCTTGCTCCTTTCTGGCGGCATCGACAGCCCCGTGGCAGGCTATATGACAGCAAAACGCGGCGTAGCACTCGAATCTGTGCACTTCTTCTCGCACCCTTATACCAGCGAACGCGCGAAGGAAAAGGTGCTTGCGCTTGCAAAAATTGTGTCCGCTTATACCGGCGGTATGAAAGTTCATATCGTTCCGTTTACCAATATTCAGCTCGAAATCAGAAAGCATTGTCCGGAAGAACAGCTGACGATTATTATGCGCCGCTTTATGATGAAAATTGCCGAGCGTGTTGCAAAGAAAAACGGTGCGATTGCCCTTGTTACCGGTGAGAGCATCGGTCAGGTGGCAAGCCAGACGGTAGAGGCATTAGGCGTTACCAACGATGCGGTAAGCCTGCCCGTATTTCGTCCGGTCATCGGTATGGATAAGGACGAAATCGTTGAGCGTTCCCGCATGATTGGTGCGTTTGAAACCTCGATCCTTCCTTATGAAGATTGCTGCACCATCTTTACCCCCAAGCACCCGAATACCAAGCCAAAGCTTGACAAAATCAAGGCGTCGGAAGAACTGCTCCAAGTGGAAACTTTGATTGAAGAAGCTTTAGCCGGCGTAGAAACTATTGTAATTCCGTAAAACTGTAGGAGGAAGACTTATGTCCGAAGCAATCATACAATTTTTTCAGGGGCTCTCCCTTTCTGATGAGCTTTTAGTTACCATCGTTTCAATGATACCGATTGTGGAGCTGCGCGGCGCCATTCCGCTCGGCTTTGTACTCGGGATGGACCCGTGGGTATTATATGCGTTAACCGTTTTGGGAAACCTTTTACCTGTACCATTTATTCTTCTGCTCATCCGCCCCGTCATCCGTTGGTTCTTAAAGACCAGAGCATTCCGGAAGCTGGGACTGTGGATTGAGGCTAAAGCGGAAAAACACAAGGGAAAGGTTGAAAAGTACGAATTCTGGGGACTGTTCATTTTTGTAGCGATTCCCCTGCCCGGGACCGGTGCCTGGACCGGCGCACTCATCGCGGCGTTTTTGGATATGCGGATGAAAAAGGCACTCCCTTCTATCGCGCTCGGCGTTTTGACCGCCGGATTGATTATGACATTTGGAAGCAGCATTGTTGCTTTTATCGTCAGTTTATTTTAATAAAAAACACAGGGTGCAGACAAAATGTCTGCACCCTGTGTTTTTATTATTCCGCGGCACTACCCAGTGGTTGTACCTTTGCCAAATCCCATAACATCACTTTATAGGTTTCACCTGTCTGCGGGGAAAACTGCGAGGAAATATTCATTGTCTGTTTTCCGTTTTGCAGACCTACCGCTATCGGCACGGCTTTTACGAGCTTTCCGCCCGCATAACGTGCCGCCAACAAAAAGACACCCGTAGGATTTTTTTTCGGTGATATCACCGTCACAGTTCCGTTCTCATATGAGGTGGAAAAGTCGCTGATATCATAAAGGGTTGCTGAAATCGAAATGTCGTTTGCCCACGGCGCACCGCTAAAAACGTAAACCTGCTCACGCTCACCTTTGGAAAGAGTGAGGTTCGTTGCTGCAAGACTCTCAAGCCCCTTGTGCTCCGGCGCTGTCAAAAGCGAAAGCGTACCGCTGTAAGTTTCCTCATCACAAAGCAACGCCATTCGCATCGTGGTATTAGCCGCATCAAACGTAACCGCCGGATAGGTTGCGGCTTTGGTTTCATCCCGGCCGACCACCGGACCTATAATTTCATAGGAATCCGTTTGCAGTCTCGCCTCGATGCGACCGTTAAATGAAAGGTCTTCCCCAAGGATTCCATTTTCAAAAATTCTTCCGACGACACCGCCGACTGCGCGGTCTCCAATGACCAAGCTGTCCGTTACCGATACGTTTTTTATGTTCGGTGCAGGCAAGGTTTCGGCATTTGCAAAATAGAAATCATATTCTCTCATTACGCCCACTGCGCCGCCAACCATATCCGTTGCCGTCGTCTGCGGAATGACGCTGACGCCGCTAACAGTGCAATTTTCTACCGCACCGCCCTGATGCAGACATCCGACGAGTGATCCGCTCGCTGTGCCTGTATAAATCAAGCTGTCCTTTAAGGTCAGATTTTTAACGGTTCCGATCATTTCTCCAAAGAAGCCCCGGTAAGTTCCGCCCGCAACCATCATCCCTGAAATGCTGTGACCCTGGCCATCAAAATCGACTGGATAAGGCTCTCCTTTCGAGCCGAGTGGCGTCCAGAGCCTTGTGCCGTTTGCTGCCGAGTGAATAAAGCCTTCTGCATCCTTTGAAAAGGCCGACGCCGGATTGAGCACGATATCATCCCCGAGTTTTACCGTTTCAATACACCCGTTAACCGGACTCATCCAATCTTTTGCGTAGGCATAAAGTTCGCTTGCGGAGGAAATGGTTTTTTCTCGGTCTCGTTTTAATATATTCAAAATTGCATTTAAGTTTTTGGTTTGATTATCCACTTCCTGTTGCGATGCGGCATCACTTTCCATAAGCGCATTCGCCGCCGAAAGGTTGGCTTCATAAATTTCCCAAAGCTCACTTCTGATTTTACTGCCTGAATCATTAGAAAGCCCTGCGCTTTCCTCTGTCTCTGCGCGAAGAATTGCTGCGGAAAGTGCCGTTTTATCGACCGAACTGTCTGTATCTTCTGTAAACGCGCGAATCATTACATTCCCAAGCGTTTGTGTCTCGGTCAGGAGCACGTTCGTCGTGTCGTACCACAACGCCCCTGCACCCAAATTCTCATATAAATAGCTTTCACCGGCAGAAGATGCGTAGTGAACGCTTTCACCTGCGAAGAATTCACCGCCGTCAAGTTCAAACCAGAAATCGCCGGCATACCCCTCGATATCCTCCAAGGCGAAGACAACAGAGAACTTCTCCCCTGTGCTTAAGGAAACCGGTGTATCCAGTTCTATCGTCTGATAGCCACGATGCTCAAACACGCCTTCCACCGTTGCCGCAAGAGTCCCTGATTCGGGACTGCCCGAAACCCCACGATAGACGGTCGCCGTATAGCTGACCAAGGGTGACACCGTAAAGATACCAAGCCGTGTCAGCGTTTCTTCTCCCTTTGCGGTAAATACGTTTGCCGCTTTTACAGGGTTAATATTAACATTTCCTATCATGCCTGTATATTGATAATTATTGTCAATTCTCTCCGCATCCATCATTTCAAAGGAGCCGACACTTGTGATGCTGGTATCATAGTAAGAAAGCCAGTAATAACCGCCGATCGCATCGTCTTCCCCATAGCTGTCCTTAATCAGCCACGCACCGTTTGTCGGTGGGCGTGTCGTCATACCGGGAAAAACCGAAAAATCAAAAGCATCGTCCCAGCCAATCAGGGAAACTGCGTGGTTACTGTTTCCTACCGTGTTTTTCGAATACACACCCGCCAGCGTTTCCTCTGTATTCTTATAAATGGTGGACGGATGATAATGGAGCGAGCACACGCCGTGTTCCATCACCCAGCGCTTAACCTTTTCAATGTTTGAGTTGTTTGCAGAGGATGTTGGGTTGCGGTAATCCATTGCCGTATCATAAAAATTTTGGAGTGCATAATACGATACCGTTTTCTGCGCCTCATCTACACCATAGCGCGTAAAAGAAATCGGATTTTCACGCCATAACTGCACGCCTCTGCCCGAAGACATCGCCGCTGCAGAAATCCAGTCATTGCCGGAATGGGAGCCGGCATAAGCAGAATAGAAATAATCACCGGAAATACCATCTGCCTCTACCGGATAAAAAGCAGTTTGTCCTAAATGGACCGGAGAAAAAGCAAGCTCATTTTTCCCGCCGATATTGGATAAATCCTCTTCCTTTTCAAGATTCTGCTTTAATACCGAACTTTCCGCTGAGGCACTTGCTGCAAACGCCCAGCAAAAATCACTAAAACCCTGATGTTTGACCGAGGTTGAAAGCGTTCTCTCGCTTGCATTCTTCTGTTGTCTTAAATCGTAGGAAGAAGGTAATGTTTCTGCGCTGAAAAACGAGGGCATCTCTAAATTTTCATAGGGCAACGACACCTCGTTCCCGAGATAATCCTTTGTGATAAGCCGCGACGAACCATCCTCCGACTGATCCAGTTGATAAAATACAGCATCCGAAAGCAATCGCTCAGAAAGAGAAACCTTTCCCTCTGCCGCCACACCGAATACCGCAAAACTGAATAAAAACAAAATAAGGACCAGCATCGACATCAAACGCTTAAGCATTTTATTCTCCTCCGTCATACTTTTTCTTTTTTTATTCTATCACAAGAAAAAAAGGAACGCAAGAAAAACGCGTCAAAGAAATTTCTTTGACGCGTTTTTCTTATCGAATAATAATATATGCTGTGTATGCAAAATATGCAAGGAGCATCAGCGCACCCGGAAATCTTTCCATTTTACCACGCCACTTGCAAACAAGAAATGTTGCAACAGAAATGGCGATTAAAACAACCAAATCAAACATTGCCTCGGGCGCACTGTTGATTGGTGTTAGAGCAGAAGACATACCCAAAATAAAGAAAATATTAAAGATATTTGAGCCGACAACATTACCAAGCGCAAGTCCGCTGTCACCCTTTTTTGCCGCAACGATGGAAGTTACGAGTTCCGGAAGCGAAGTGCCGATGGCGACAATCGTAAGGCCGACCAGCGTCTGGCTCATTCCCCAGCTTACCGCAATCAGGCTCGCATTATCAACGACGAGCTGACCGCCCCAGATAATCGCTGCAAGACCACCAATGATATAAATGACACTCAAAATCGGTGAAAGTGTTTTTACCTCTTCTCCCTCGGTGCGATTCTTTAAGGCGCTACGAACTGTAAGCGCAATATACCCCACCATCAAAAGCAACAGGATAATGCCTTCCATGCGGCCTAAAATATGATTCACTAACATTGCAATTAAAAGTCCTGCGCCAACAATACTAATGGGGAAATCGCGATTTATAATCTCCTTGTTAACTACAAACGGACGCATACAGGAACAAACTCCAACTACCACCAAAAGGTTAAAGATGTTGGAACCGATAACATTGGAAAGCGCAATGTCGTTATTCCCTGCAAGGCCTGCGGAAATACTGACCGCAGCTTCCGGTGCACTCGTGCCCATCGCAACAATAGTAAGTCCGATAATCACTGATGGCACACGAAGAAGACGCGCAACAGATGAAGAACCGTCAACAAAGAAATCGGCTCCCTTAATCAAAAGTACAAAACCAATTAAAAGCCAAAGATACTCCATACGAAAAACTCCTTTACAAAAATTTTTTTGATTTTTCGCACTAAAAAAGACCTTTATTGCGTGCGAAAAGACGCAATAAAAGTCTCGTTTCCGCTTGGGCAGTGCAGCTTCCGGTTGGTTCTTTCCAACGTGATGACGAAAGATGCAACGCGGGATTTCCGCGCAAACTACTCCCTCTTATTTACGAAAAAAGTATAGCATTTTTTCCCAGCTTTGTCAATGAAATTCTTCCTTTTTTACAGAAATTCCGCGGAATACTGGACATCTTTCCCCGTTTATGATACAATAAACAGATGAAAATTGTACCGAATGGTAAAAAAGGAAGTGCTTTTATGAAATTATGGGGCGGACGCTTTGGAAAAGCCACAGACACTTTGGTAGATGATTTTAATTCTTCTATCCGTTTTGATGCCCGTATGTATAAACAGGATATTTTGGGTTCTATCGCACATTCTCAGATGTTGGGACGCTGCGGGGTTATTCCGAAAGAGGATGCCGATTTAATCGGTAAAACCTTAAAGGAAATCCTTGCCGACATCGAAGACGGTAAGGTTGAATTCCGTATCGATGCCGAGGATATTCATATGAATATCGAAACGATTTTAATCGAGCGCATCGGTGATGTGGGCAAACGTCTGCACACCGGAAGAAGCCGAAACGATCAGGTTGCTCTCGATATCCGTATGTATCTGCGGGATGAAATCGACACTCTCTCAGAGCTTCTAAAAACAGCGATGCGTACCGTACTTTCTTTAGCGGACAAGCACTCCGGCGCCATTATGCCGGGCTACACCCATCTGCAGAAAGCACAACCCGTTTCCTTTGGTCATCATATGCTGGCTTACTTTGAAATGTTCAAGCGGGATTTATCCCGTCTTTCTGACTGCCGCCAACGCATCAATTGGATGCCGCTCGGCGCAGGAGCTTTAGCCGGCACTACTTATCCTTTAGACCGTGAATCGGTGGCACGCGAACTCGGCTTTGACGGCATAACGCATAATTCGATGGATTCGGTCAGCGACCGCGATTTCGTCATTGAGCTGATTTCCTGTCTTTCCATGCTGATGATGCACCTTTCCCGTTTCTGTGAAGAATTGATTTTATGGTCAAGTAATGAATTCTCGTTCGTTGAAATGGACGACAGCTACTCCACCGGTTCTTCCATTATGCCGCAGAAGAAAAACCCCGATGTTGCCGAGCTTATCCGCGGCAAAACCGGTCGTGTTTACGGCAGCCTGATGACGATTTTAACGGTGATGAAATCCCTGCCGCTTGCCTATAACAAGGATATGCAGGAGGACAAAGAGGCCGTGTTTGATGCCGTGGATACCGTAAAGCTTTGCCTGCCGGTATTTACGAATATGATTGCGACGATGACGGTAAAAGAGGATAATCTCCTTGCCGGTGCCAAGGGCGGATTTACCAATGCAACCGACGTTGCGGATTATTTGGTCAAAAAGGGCGTTCCGTTCCGCGAATCACACGCCGTTGTTGGAAAAATGGTAGCACTCGCAATCGAAAAAGGAAAAGCCTTAGACGAATTCACGATGGATGAATTCCACGCTTGTTCCTCGTTAATTGAAGAGGATATTTACGAGGCGATTTCTATGCAGACCTGCGTCGATGGCCGTGACCTGATTGGCGGTACGGCAACGGCACGTGTTCGTAAAGAAGTGGAAGCAGGCTATGCGTTTTTAGATGCGCAAAAATAATCTTATCCCCGAGCGGAGCTGAACTGTTTTGATAAAATTTCAATCCTTTTTGAGTGGTTCTTCCGGGAACTGTACCTTTGTGACCGACGATACGACACATCTTTTGGTAGACTGCGGTGCTACGGGAAAATATATCACTGAGTGTCTTTCGCGCCTCAGGGTGCATCCCTCGCAGATTTCCGCTATTTTGGTGACACACGAACACAGAGACCACGTCTCCGGCGTCGGTGTTATGTCCCGAAAATACGGGATTCCGGTGCTTGCCACCGAGGGAACGCTCTCGGGAATGGAAAGTATTTGTGGCAGGTTTCAATCTAGTGCCGACAAAATCAGCTTGGGAAAAGAAATTTCTGTCGGTTCGCTTTCTGTGCGGGCATTTGCAATTCCGCACGATGCCGCTGAGCCTGTAGGCTATCGTTTTTCGGACGATAATTCAACCTTTACCATTGCGACGGACTTAGGGCACATCAGTGACGAGCTGGCGGAGGAGCTTTCCGGCAGTGATTCCATTATTATTGAGGCGAACCACGATGCCGAACTTCTTCGTACCGGACCGTACCCATATTATCTAAAACGCCGCATCGCAGGAGACCGCGGACATCTATCGAATGATAGTTGCGCCAGACTGTGCGCAATGCTTGCCAAAACCGGTACGCGCGCGTTTTGGCTGGGCCATTTGTCGCAGGAAAATAATGTACCTACCCTTGCGTATGAGACGGTAAAGTCCATTTTAAGCGAAGATGGCATTCGCGTTGGCACTGATGTAGGACTAAATGTATTATCTCGATACTGGTTAAAGGAGAATGTATGAATATACACATTATCTGCGTTGGAAAATTAAAGGAAACCTACTTCGTTGATGCTTGTAAAGAGTATATGAAGCGGCTTTCCCGTTTTGCCAAGCTGAAAATTACCGAGCTTTTGGATGAGCCGATTCCCGAAAAAGCCTCCGCACGTGAAGAAGAGGTGATTCTCGAAAAAGAGGGGCAGAAAATTTTGTCTCATCTTTCCCGTCAGGATACGGTAATTTCACTTTGTGTCGAGGGAAAACAGATGAGCTCGGAAAAGCTTGCCGCATATATTTCCGACTGCGCCCTTTCAGGAAAAAGTAACCTTGCATTTATCATCGGCGGCTCGTTAGGTCTTTCGGATGAGGTAAAGAAGCGCGCCGCACTTCGCCTTTCCTTTTCGGAAATGACTTTTCCGCATCAACTGATGCGCGTCGTACTGTTAGAGCAGATTTACCGTGCGTTTAAAATTAATGCAAATGAGGCTTATCATAAATAATGAGGAAAGAAAATTACTTTTTTCTTTCCTTTTTTTGTTTTAAAATCTCCGGCAGAAAATAAATGTTTCGCCCGGCAATCAGGCTTTTTTCCCAGTAAAGTGCCGTTTCAAAGTAGCGGTAACACGCACCGGGTGTGATAAAACCAAAGCGCGGCGTGATGCGCTCTGCGCCTAAAACACCGATACATTCATCCACCAAAAGTGCGCAGTTGATGCCGAGCACAAAATAGGTCTTAAACCGCTTGCGCCTGACCTTATAAAAATGCGCACCGACAGTCTTTTGCAGGCGACTTGCCGCCGACGGCAAGAGAGAACCTCCCCGCTTTTCTGCCTCGGGGTGCCAGACTACGACATCCCTGCGTGCCGCACGCAGCAGCCCGACGAGTTCCTCTTCCTCTTCCTCGCTCAACAAAAGAGGATAGCCGATAAGTATTTTTTTCTCCTCGCGCATACAATAATCCAGATACTTTTCTCTCGGTGATATCACCAACACGCCGTCGCTCACCAAATCAAAAAAACGGTTGCTTTTATCGTCATAGCAACCGAATGAATATACAAAATTTCCAAACGCAAAATCCATATGCCCATAGCGACTGCGCTTTTCTTCGGAAAGATGAAGATATACTTCTGCGTGGTAGCGGCTTTTTTTGTATGCCTGCTCACGCTCTGGAATCATCACGCTTTGCGAGCGAAGCAGCTCTCCGCTTTCATCCTCTTTGAGCATTTGTCTGAATTTTTTCATCAGCCGTCCGGGAAACATCGCTTCCACCCAAACCGGTCTGCCTGCGCTGATTTTTCTTTTTGCCTTTTTCATCCGCCAAAGCCGCCTCGTTTTCGGTTTTATTTTAATATAACCGAAAACCAAATGATTCATTCCCGGACGAGGGGAAAAGATTCAGAACGGACAAACGGAATGGAAACAAGGCGTAGCATGTTTTCGGTGCCCGAAGCTGTACTGATGTACAGCGAGAGGTGACGTTTGTTCGTAACAAAAGGCATAAAAAAGTAGAAATTCGCATATGCGAATTTCTACCAATAAATCATTTCATTTGATATTCGGTTAAAATAATCAAGAATTTAATTGCCTTTTGTGCTCTGAAGCTTTTCAACCGTCCGTCAGCTGACATCCGTCATATCCAGATATAGATGTCCATATTCTGCGATAAAGTCTTTTCTTGCCTGCAGGTTATCACCCAAAAGCATATCAAACATCCGGTATGTTTCCTGCGCATCCTCGGCCTTTACCTGAATCAGGCGACGGGTTTCCGGGTTCATCGTCGTCTGCCACATCATTTCAGGCTCATTCTCACCAAGGCCTTTCGAGCGCTGAATAGAATATTTTTTTCCTTCGAGTTTTTCTAAAATTTCCTGCTTTTCCTTTTCGTTATAGGCAAAGAATGTATCCTTGCCGCAGTTGATTTCAAACAACGGAGACTCTGCAATATACATTTTTCCTGCCTCAATCAAGGTCGGCATGAGCACATACACCATCGTAAGAATCAGCGTACGAATCTGGAAACCATCGACATCGGCATCGGTACAGATAATGACCTTATCCCAACGCAGGTTGTCAAGGTCAAAGGTGTTTAGGTCTTTGCTGTTTTTATGCTTGACCTCAATACCGCAACCCAGTACCTTAATCAAATCGACGATAATATCGTTCTTAAAAATCTTATCAAAGTCCGCCTTTAAGCAGTTTAATATTTTACCACGCACAGGGATAATCGCCTGAAACTCGGAATCTCTGCCCGTTTTACAGGAGCCGAGCGCCGAGTCACCCTCAACGATATAAATTTCGCGGCGGCTGACATCTTTCGTACGGCAATCCACAAATTTATTGATGCGGTTGGTCATATCCACATTGCCGGACAGTTTTTTCTTGACGTCAATTCTCGCTTTTTCCGCACGCTCACGGCTGCGCTTGTTAATCAACACCTGCTCGGCAATTTTCTCTGCCTCCTGCTTATGCTCAATGAAATAGATTTCAAGCTGCTGGCGCAGAACTTCTGTCATCGCCTCTTGGATAAACTTGTTGGTAATGGACTTTTTGGTCTGGTTTTCATAGCTGGTCAGCGTTGAAAACGAGTTGGTGACCAAAATCAAGCTGTCCTCAATGTCGGTAAAAGAAATTTTGCTTTCGTTTTTATTATATTTTCCGTTGGTCTTTAAGTATTGGTCAATCGCATAGACAAAGGCGTTTTTCACCGCTTTATCAGGCGAACCGCCATGCTCTAAAAAGCTTGAGTTATGGTAATATTCGAGCAAATTGATTTCATTGTTAAAACAAAACGCAATTTGCATTTTTACCTTATATTCCGGCTTGTCCTCGCGGTCTTTACCCTTTCGCTCTGCCTCTAAATAGTGAATCGGAGTAAATTCCTTCCCGTCGGAAATTTCCTGCATATAATCCGTAATACCCTTATCATAGAGATACTCCGTCATCTCCCAGCCGTCCGAGGTCTGATTATACAAAATAAACTTAAGACCCGCATTAACGACTGCCTGTTTTTTGAGTACATCCTGATAGTATTCCAGCGGAATGTTGATGTCGGTAAAGACCTCCATATCCGGACGCCAGCGAATCACGGTGCCCGTCTGCTTGGAGCGTGTAGGCTCTTTTACGAGTTCGCCCACCGGCTCACCCTTTTCAAAATGCATCTGGTATTTATGCCCATCACGCACAACGCTGACATCCATAAAGGACGACGAATACTGCGTTGCGCAGCTACCGAGACCATTTAATCCCAAGCTGTATTCATAGTTTTCACCGGCATTGTTTTTATACTTACCGCCGGCATAAAGCTCGCAAAAGACCAGCTCCCAGTTAAAGCGGCCCTCTTTTTCATTATAATCCATCGGGATACCGCGACCGTGGTCTTTGACCTCGATGGACTTATCCATAAAGCGTGTGATTTCAATTTCCTTACCATAGCCCTCACGCGCCTCGTCAATGGAGTTTGACAAAATCTCGAAAAAAGAGTGCTGACAGCCCTCTAAGCCATCCGAGCCGAAAATAACCCCCGGGCGCAGACGCACGCGGTCTGCACCCTTTAGGGACGAAATACTTTCGTTACCGTACTCTTGCTTTTTCATCGAGTATTATTCCTCGCTTTCCTGCGATACATTTGTTTCTTCTGCTTGTTCTGTCGTTTCCTCTGCGCTTTCTTCTGGCTCCTCTTCCTCCTGCGTAATCGCAAGGCTGACAACCGAAATATCGTCATCCAGTCTCATCAGACGTACGCCCTTGGTGAGTCTTCCAATCCGGCTGATTTCAGAGGTCTTCATACGGATAACCATACCGTCAGAGGTAATTAGCATGACATCATCATTTTCTGCAACAACCTTGATGCCGGCAATATTGCCCGTTGCACCGGACAGACGATAGGTATTGACTCCTTTACCGCCACGGGTCTGTGTTTTATATTCATCCAGCGAGGTCTTTTTGCCGTAGCCCTTTTCCGTAACAACCAAAAGGTCTCCACCCTCTGCCGCCATGCTCATACCAACCACATAATCGTCAGCGGAGAGCTTAATGCCACGGACACCGTGGGATACTCTGCCCATCGGACGAACATCTTCCTCATTAAATCGAATCGACATGCCATGATAGGTAGAAAGAAGAATATCGTTCGTTCCGTCTGTTAATGCAACATTGATGAGCTCATCGTCATCTTCTAATACAATCGCTGCAATACCGCCCTTACGAGCCGTATCATAAGCCATAAAATCTGTCTTTTTCACAACGCCCTTTTTCGTACTGAAGAACAGGTACTTGCCCTCTTCAAATTCTCTGACCGGAATTGCTGCCGTTACCTTTTCATCGGTATCGAGCTGCAAGAGGTTTACAATCGCCGTACCCTTGGCGTGTCTTCCGACCTCGGGGATTTCGTATGCCTTTAAGCGGTACATCTTACCCTTGGAGGTAAAGAACAACACGTGGTTATGCGTAGAGGTAATAAAGAGGCGCTCAACAAAGTCCTCTTCACGGGTCGTGATACCAGAAATACCTCTGCCGCCTCTGCGCTGGGACTTATAGGTGTCTACCGGCAGACGCTTGATATAACCGAAGTGGGTTAAGGTAATGACCATATCCTCTTCTTCTATCAAATCTTCGATATTGATTTCATCCGCAGAATCAAGCAGCTCCGTCTTACGCTCATCGCCGTATTTATCACGGATTTCAATCAGCTCGTCCTTAATCAGCTGCATCAGCTTATTCTTATCCGACAAGAGTGCGTTATATTCGCTGATTTTTTCTAACAGCTCTGCATATTCCGTCTCAATCTTTTCCCCATTTAAGCGCTGGAGCTGGGCAAGTCTCATATCGAGTACGCTCTGTGCCTGAATGTCGGACATGGCAAAGCGCTCCATCAAACGCTCTTTTGCATCGTCATACGAACTACGGATGACCTCGATGATTTCATCGATATTGGCAAGGGCAATTCGAAGACCTTCCAAAATGTGCAGTCTTGCCTCGGCTTTTGCAAGGTCAAACTTTGTGCGGCGGGTTACAATCTGCTCCTGGAAATCGATAAAGTGCCGCAGCACTTCCATCAGACCCATGGTCTTCGGTTTTCCGTCGTGGATTGCGAGGAGGTTCACCGAAAAGCTATCCTGCAAGCGAGTAAACTTATACAGCTGATTTAATACAACATGCGGGTTGGCATCTCTCTTTAAGGAAATATCCACACGGATACCGACACGGTCGGAAGAATGGTCATCGATATCGGAAAGACCGTCAATTCTCTTGTCCTTGACGAGCTCTGCAATCGACTCAACCAGCATTTTCTTGTTGACCTGATACGGAAGCTCGGTAATGATAATCGAAGAACTTCCGTCAGAATGCTCTTCAATCTCTGTTTTCGCACGGATAATAATCTTGCCGCGGCCCGTTTCATAAGCACTGCGGATGCCGCGCTTACCCATAATGGATGCTTTTGTTGGGAAGTCAGGACCCTTGATATATTCCATCATTTCGTCGAGCGAAATTTCCGGATTATCAATCATCGCAACCACACCGTCTAATACTTCGGTTAAATTATGCGGCGGGATGTTGGTCGCCATACCGACAGCAATACCGGAGCTGCCGTTGACTAAAAGCGTCGGAATACGGGTCGGAAGAACGGTCGGCTCTACTCTTTTTTCATCAAAGTTGGGCAGGAAATCAACCGTATCCTTATCAATATTTTCAAGCATTGCATTCGCAAGCTTACTCATTCTCGCCTCGGTATAACGGTAAGCAGCCGGCGGGTCACCGTCGACACTACCGAAGTTTCCGTGACCGTCGATTAACATATAGCGCATCGAAAAATCCTGCGCGAGTCGCACCATCGCATCATACACGGACGCATCACCGTGCGGATGGTAACGACCGATAACATTACCGACCGTCGTTGCCGATTTAAAGAACGGCTTGTCATAAGTCAGGTGCTCTTCATACATCGAGTAAAGAATACGTCTGTGTACCGGCTTTAATCCGTCACGCACGTCCGGAAGCGCACGGCTGACGATAACGCTCATTGCATAATCGATGAACGCCTCTTTCATTCTTTTTTCAATGTCAACATTGACAATTTTTTGTGTTTCTAAATATTCTTCAAAATGAGAATCTTCATATTTTTTATTCTTAGCCATCATCCATCACCTATCCTGTCTACACATCAAGATTTGTAACATACTGAGCGTTTTCTTCTATGAAGATTCGTCTCGGCTCAACCTCATCACCCATCAAGATAGTGAAGATTTCGTCTGCTTTTTCTGCATCGTCGAGCGTTACTTTCAGAAGAATTCGGTTTTTCGGGTCCATGGTGGTTTCCCAAAGCTCTTCTGGGTTCATTTCACCAAGACCTTTGTAGCGGCTGATATCGACCTTTGCGTTTGGATCGCCTGCTTTTAACTGCTCACTAATGGCGTCACGTTCTTCATCACTGAACGCAACCTCCGTCTTCTTACCACGGGAAATCTTATAAAGTGGCGGTTTTGCCAGGTAGACGTGTCCCGTTTCAATGAGCGGTCTCATAAATCGGAAGAAGAAGGTCAAAAGAAGCGTCTGGATATGTGCACCGTCAACATCGGCATCGGCCATAATAACAATTTTATCATAGCGGAGCTTTTCGAGATTAAATTCATCGGCGATACCCGTGCCGAGTGCCTGAATGACCGGCGTTAATTTATCGTTTCCGTAAACCTTATCTGCTCTTGCCTTTTCAACGTTTAACATCTTACCCCACAAAGGAAGAATTGCCTGATACTTACTGTCACGACCGTTCTTTGCCGAGCCGCCTGCAGAATCACCCTCGACGATATAAATCTCGGTTTTGGTCGGGTCCTTTACGATACAATCCGTCAGCTTACCCGGAAGTGTGCTTGAACCCAGCGGCGTTTTGCGGTTGGCTTCTCTTGCCTTACGTGCCGCAATTCTTGCACGCGATGCCATCAATGCCTTTTCCAAAATAGCTCTTGCGACCGTCGGATTTTCTTCTAAATAATCTGCCAGCTTTTCCTTTAACATACTCTCTACAAAGCTACGCATGGAAGAGTTTCCGAGCTTGGTCTTCGTCTGTCCCTCAAACTGCGGTTCTTCGAGCTTTACGGAGATGACAGCGATTAAACCCTCACGGATGTCCTCGCCCTCTAAATCCTCATTATCCTTTAATATCTTAAACTTTCTTGCGTAATCAACCAGCACTTTTTTAAGTGCCGCCTTAAAGCCGGTCACGTGCATACCACCCTCGGTGGTTGCAATATTATTTGCAAAGGATTCTGTCTTTTCATCATAGCCGGTGTACCACTGAAGAGCCACCTCTGCCATCGAGCCTTCTTTTTCCGCCTTGACATAGATAACCTCTTCGTTGACAACCTCTAAAGAATCTTTTCTTGATTTTTTATCCGCGAAAAGGTAAGAAACGAAATTTTTGATTCCGCCCTCATAGTGCAGAATATCTTCTCTTTTTTCCTCGCGGTTATCGAAAAAAATAATCTTTAAGCCACCATTCAAGAATGCCTGCTCTCTTAAACGCTTTAAGAGGACATCGTAATCAAACACGGTTTCTTCAAAGATTTCACCATCTGCCCAAAACGTAATTTCCGTACCGGTCTTATCTGTCGAGCCTATCGTATGCACTTCGCCATCCGGCACACCGCGCCGATAGCTTTGGAACCAGATGTTTTCGCCGTCGTGCACCTTGACCTCCAAATGGGTAGAAAGCGCGTTAACAACAGACGCACCAACGCCGTGCAAACCGCCGGACACCTTATATCCGCCGCCGCCGAATTTACCGCCTGCGTGCAGAACCGTAAAGACGACATCAATCGTGGAGATTCCCATTTTCGGATGGATTCCGTGAGGGATTCCTCGGCCGTTATCCTTTACGGTAACGGAATTGTCCTCATTCAAGATTACTTCAATCTGCGTACAATAGCCGGCAAGCGCCTCATCAATCGCATTGTCCACAATTTCATATACCAAATGATGCAGACCCTGCGTCGAGGTTGAGCCTATGTACATACCCGGGCGTTTTCTGACGGCCTCCAGGCCCTCTAAGACCTGAATTTGAGTTTCGTCATACGTCGTTTTTACCATTTCATCCATACGATTGCCTCCTGCTGCTTTCGCGCCTCAAAATCCTTCATTTTTTCAAAATTCGTTCAAAATTACCTCTATTTTTTATTATAGCATAAATCATATAAAAAAGCAAATATTTTTCGAAAATTTATTACAGCATTATTTTTGAGCGCGAAACAAAATTGACCCTTAAATTGATTTTGATTCAGGCAAAGAAAAAACGGGCAATGTTTTGCCCGTTTTGAGAAATCGTTATTACTTTTTATTCGTCTTTTTGAAAGCTCCCATGAAGAACAGTGCAACAATCAGACCGACCGCACCCTGAATTGCATTAAACGGAATGTTTAAGAGTGCCATTCCTGCGCCATAGAGCACATCTTCAAAAACGAAATACCCGAATACCATTAAAAGCTCCGCAAAAGCACCACTGATAATCAGGGACAGAATCCGGTTTGCGTGCTTTTTCAGCTTTTGGTAAAGAGCATAAGCTACGAGTGCCATCAAGCCCTTGATGATAAAGGTCGCCGCTGCATACATTGCATAGCCGGAGAAGATGTCCGCAAGCATCGAACCAATCGCCGCTGATGCCAGACCATAAATAGGACCGAGCAACCACCCGGCAAGCAGTACGGCACAGTCCCCTAAATTAGCGTAGCCGTTCGGTAACGGTACCTTGATAAAAAAGGTCAAAACCAGCACCAATGCTGCAAATAAAGCTGCGGAAATCATTTGTTTTGTGTTAACTTTCATCTTTTTCCTCCTGGTTGTCAATGATTTTTACAGGGTTTTAATATATTCTTCCATATCGACAGTAATTCCCTTAGCGCGAGCCTCTTCTGCCGCAAAGCAAATGAGGTGACTCATGCAGGAAACATCAATGCTCGAGATGGATGTTGACGGATTATCGTTTGCAATATATTCGTAGAGGTCTTCCATAATACCGAAATCGCCGCCGCCGTGACCGCCGGCAATACTCTGGTCTTTGACCACTTCCGGACGGTAAACAATCGTTGTTTCCCTTGTTTCAAAATCGAAAAATTCCAGTTCCTGTGTTTCAAAATATGCGCGGAGCTCACCCTTGGTTCCCATCAATGCGGAAACTCTGACACCCTTATTAAACGCAGACATGGTAAGCGTTGCGTGCTTATCTTTTCCAAACTGCATATTGACAATCTGATGGTCAACAACATCATTATCGCACTGGTACACACATCTGCCGTACGGAGAGGTCTTTAATACTTCATCCATTTCCGCAGGCGTGACATCATATCTGCCTGCAGCAACCGGTCTCCAGTGATCCATCTCATAAATATCCATCTTATAAAGCGTTGGTGCATGATAAAGGCAGGTTTTCTCATGCGGGCATCCGTCGGTACAACGCGCGGGCGCTCCCTCCGGCTTGTTTGCCTCCGTAAAGTAGGAAAGCGTACCCATCGACTGAACCTTGGTACACATATCGCCGACAAGCCACTGCA
The DNA here is from genome assembly GCA_017399695.1 of Clostridia bacterium. Taxonomy (GTDB): domain Bacteria; phylum Bacillota; class Clostridia; order UBA1381; family UBA9506; genus RGIG1666. The sequence goes on from JAFQBK010000013.1 coordinate 40,143, forward strand.
AGAGGTCGGCATCGTGGCAGCATTTTGCTAAAATCATCGGTGCAGACTCTGCCGTATTTCTCCAGTTACCGCGTACGAAGCTATGGCTCATGTGGATATTGCCGACGCCCTCTTCGTGAACGATATTCATAATTTCGCCCAAATGACCCTCATCCAAAAACTTTTTGAGCGCCTTGTAAAATGGGGTATAACGAAGGACATGGCAGACCAAAACGCGCACACCATTTTTCTTCGCCGCCTCCGCAATCTGATAACATTCCTGCGGCGTCGGTGCTGCCGGTTTTTCGAGTAACAAATCATATTTCTTTTCAATCGCCATCATTGCCGGCGCAAAATGCATTCTGTCCTGCGTACAAATCATAGCGATATCTGCCATTTTCGGAAGTGCAAACAGCTCTTCAAAGCTTTCAAAGCGCATTTCCTCCGGAACGCCGTAAAGGTCGCCCAAATGGTCTCTTTTGCTTTTTACCGGTTCCGCAACCGCAACCAGCTTGAATTTGTCCGGGTATTCCTGCAAATATTTTAAGTAACTGCTACCGCGGTCACCACAACCGGCCAAAACGAGTTTTAATTGTTTCATCGAGAGATCCCCCTTAACATTTTTATCTTCAGGGATATTCTACCATACCGACGCCCAAGCGTCAAGGAAAAACAAGCCTTTTTTTAGCACAAAACCGCATATTTTCAGGACTTTTCGCACCTGTCGGCGCATCTTGCCGCAAGATATAAATAGTCGGAAAGTCGATTCAGATAGATCGCAAAATTGTCATCTAACGGATGGTTTTTCTTCACGCCCCAAAAGGCTCTTTCTGCGCGTCTTGCAACTGTGCGAGAAACGTCCAAACGTGCAGACAGCTCACCATTACAAAAAAACCACTCCGTACTTCGGTTGAGTGTTCCGTCGATACGGTCAATTTCTTCTTCCAGCGCCAAAATCTGCTCTTTGCGCACCAAAAACGCCTCATTCTCCGGCTGACACACCCCCGCCATAAAGAGCGACAATTCCTTCTGAATGTTCAAAAGATATTCTGAAAGGCTGCTATGGGCAAGCATCCTGGAAAGCCCCAAATGCGCGGAAAGCTCGTCCAGCACACCCAAAAGCTCAATCCTTGCGTCTGTTTTTTCCACCCGTGCGCCGCCGAAAAGCTCCGTCATCCCGCCGTCTCCGCCTTTGGTATACAGCTTCATTCTCATTCCCCTTACGGTTTTTTCATCGTTATTTCTTATTATTATATCAAATTTAAGGCGAAAAGTAAAATATTTTAAAAAATGCTTTATTATTTAAGAGAACTTTGGTATAATATAGATTGAGTATTTATGTACGGAATCAAAAGGAAGCATCCTTTGCTTTTAAAGTACCTATAATTACGATAAAATGCAGCTGCGCTGTATGATATATGAACGGAAATAAATTATATGGAGGTTAATTTTAGTGGCAAAAAATCAAAAACTTAAAATCATCCCGCTGGGAGGCCTAAATGAGATCGGAAAAAACATGACGGCCTTCGAATTTGGCGGCGATATTATCGTGCTGGACTGCGGTATTGCGTTCCCGGATGACGATATGCCCGGAATTGATATGGTCATCCCGGATATTTCCTACCTGATTAAAAATCAGTCCAAGGTGCGCGCGATTGTGCTGACCCATGGTCACGAGGACCACATCGGCGCAATCCCCTATTTCTTAAAGGAAATTAACGTGCCGATTTACGGCTCGCGCTTAACGCTCGGTTTGGTAGAGATTAAGCTGAAAGAGCATAATCTGCTTTCCAAAACCAAGCTGCACCGCGTGCGCGCAGGAGATACAGCGAAAATCGGTGCTTTTCGTGTGGAATTTATCCGCACAAACCATTCCATTCCGGATGCGATGGCACTTGCCATCCATACACCCATTGGTACGATTGTCCATACGGGCGACTTCAAGGTAGACTGTACGCCCATTGAGGGACAGATGATCGACCTTGCCAAATTCGGCGAACTCGGTAAAAATGGCGTGCTTGCACTGTTATCCGAAAGCACCAACGTGGAGCGTCCCGGCTATACGATGAGCGAAAGCACGGTGGGCGATTCCTTTGACAACATCTTTAGAAACCACACCGACCAGCGCATTATCGTGGCAACCTTCGCCTCGAATGTGCACCGCGTACAGCAGATTATCAACTCCGCCTACCGTTTCGGTCGAAGAGTTGCGTTCTCCGGCAGAAGTATGGAGAGTGTGGCAGAGGTCGCAATGCAACTCGGGTATATGACCGTTCCCGACAATGTCATCATTTCGATTGACGACATTAAAAAATACCGCCCCAACCAGCTCGTCATTATTACGACGGGCAGTCAGGGTGAGACGATGTCAGCACTGACGCGAATGGCGTTTTCTGACCACAAAAAGGTAGAAATCAATCGCGGTGACTTGGTTATCGTTTCCGCGACCCCGATTCCCGGCAACGAAAAGCCGATTTCCAATGTGATTAACGAGCTCTTTAAAAAGGGCGCAGAGGTCATTTATAAATCTCTTGAAAATATTCACGTCTCCGGTCACGCCTGCCAGGAAGAACTCAAGCTTATCCTCGCACTCACCAAACCGAAATACTTTATTCCGGTGCATGGCGAATTCCGCCACCTGCGTCAGCACGCGCTGCTCGCAGAAAAAATGGGAATCCCCTCGAAAAACATCATCGTCGGTGATGTAGGCAAGGTCATTGAGCTTGGCCCGAACAGCTGCAAAATCGGCGGAACCGTACCGTCAGGCATCGTTTTGGTCGATGGTCTGGGCGTCGGCGATGTCGGAAATATCGTACTCCGTGACCGCAAGCATTTAGCCGAAGACGGCATCATTATCGTCGTCGTCACTATGAGTAAGAATACCGGTGCAATCCTTTCCGGTCCCGACGTAATTTCCCGCGGCTTTGTCTATGTCAGAGAGTCGGAGGACTTGATGGAAGAGGCAAAAGCGATTGCCCTTTCATCCCTTGAGCGTTCTGCCCAAAGACATCAAACCGACTGGGCAAGCTTAAAAGGCGGCTTAAAATCCAGCCTCAGCGACTATTTGTATTCCAAAACCAAACGCAAGCCTATGATTCTCCCTATCATTATGGAGATTGAATGAAAATAAATTTTACTAAGGAGCATGATGAAACATGGTAAAACGTTTATTTACTTCCGAATCTGTTACCGAAGGACATCCGGATAAAATCGCCGATGTGCTTTCAGATGCAATTTTAGACGAAATTATGACGCACGACCCGGCGGGCAGAGTTGCCTGCGAGGTTACTGTCACCACCGGTCTTGTCATGGTGGTTGGTGAAATTTCTACCAACACCTATGTAGACATCCCGAAAATCGTGCGTGAAAACATCCGCGAAATTGGCTATGACCGAGCAAAATATGGCTTTGACTGCGACACCTGTGCCGTCATTACGGCAATCGACGAGCAGTCTGCCGATATCGCACTCGGCGTCAACCGTTCGCTCGAATCCAAAATGGGCGATGAGGAAATTGACTCCATTGGTGCGGGCGACCAGGGTATGATGTTTGGCTATGCCGACAACGAAACCCCGGAATATATGCCGCTTGCCATCAGCCTGGCACACAAGCTGACCAAGCGCCTGACCGCTGTCAGAAAATCGGGCGAAATCCCGTATATCCGCCCTGACGGAAAATCGCAGGTAACGATTGCATATGACGAAAATGGCAAGCCCGTTTCCATTGACGCTGTTGTTATCTCTACCCAGCACAGCGACTCTGTCACACAGGAGCAGCTTCATGAGGATATTAAAAACAAGGTTATCCTGCCGACACTTCCGGCAGAATATCTGACCGACGAAACCAAGATTTACATAAACCCGACCGGCCGTTTTGTCATCGGTGGACCGCAGGGCGACTCCGGTCACACCGGCAGAAAAATCATCGTTGACACCTACGGCGGCTATGCACGCCATGGCGGCGGTGCCTTCTCCGGCAAGGACCCGACGAAGGTGGACAGAAGTGCCGCATACGCGGGCCGCTATGTAGCAAAGAACGTTGTCGCTGCGGGGCTTGCTGACCGCTGCGAAGTGCAGATTGCATACGCCATCGGTGTTGCAAAGCCAGTTTCTGTTCGTGTCGAAACCTTTGGCACAGCTAAAATTCCGGAGGAGAAGATTGAACAGCTCGTTTCCGAGCATTTTGACCTCCGTCCGGCAGGCATTATCAAGACGCTTGATTTGCGCCGCCCGATTTATAAGCAGACCGCGGCATACGGCCATTTTGGAAGAGATGACCTCGATTTGCCGTGGGAGCGTTTAGACAAGGTAGAAGAACTGAAAAAAGCCGCATTTTAATCTTCATAAGAGGAGTTTTACTCATGAAAATTTTGATTGTTGATGATGAAAAACTGTTGGTCAAAGGAATTAAATATAACTTTGAACAGGAAGGCTTTACCGTCCTTTGCGCCTATGACGGCGAGGAGGCGATTAAAATGGCATACGACAAAAGCATCGACCTGATTATTTTAGACCTGATGCTCCCGAAAATTGATGGTCTCGCCGTTTGTCAGAAGGTGCGCGAATTTTCCAATGTGCCGATTGTGATGCTGACCGCGAAAAATGAGGATATGGATAAAATTTTAGGTCTTGAGTACGGTGCAGATGACTATCTGACCAAACCGTTTAACATTTTAGAACTCAAAGCGCGCGTCAAAGCGGTGCTTCGCCGCATGACTCCGGCAAGCAGTCAGGGTAAGGATTCCGTTATCAGCGTTGGCAGCATTAAGCTCGATTATAATCTGCGCCGCGCAACCATCGCAGATAAAACTGTAGATTTAACCGCAAAGGAATTTGACCTTTTAGACCTCTTTGTCTGCAATAGCGGCAAGGTTTATTCCAGAGAAAATCTTTTGGATATCGTGTGGGGCTATGATTATCCCGGCGATGTCCGAACGGTCGATGTTCACGTGCGCCGTCTGCGCGAAAAGATTGAGCCGAACCCTGCCGAGCCGACCTACATTCATACCAAGTGGGGAGTTGGTTACTATTTTAACGAAGCGTGATTGGGGGCCCTTTACCAACATCCGTTGGAAAATTATATCGACTTATGTGATTATTATTACCATTGTGCTGACCATTTTGAGTGCCTTTTTGGTGAACACCCTGTATACCTGTTTGTTTGAGCAGAAAAAGGTGGAGGTCTTAACCAGCGCAAATATTATTGCCAGCACTTTGTCCGAATCATTTACCGAAGAATATATCACAACAAAAATTCCCCAGCTTCCGCTGGAGAAAAACTCACGTACCATCATCGTGGACACCAAAAGTACGGTTATCTACGATTCGTACGAGGAAACGAGTCTACGTGGAAAAATATTCATTAACTCCGCCATCACGGAGGCCCTGAAAAAAAACGGAAAAGATTCCGGAAACTACTATAATGAAAATGGAAAGTGGTTTATCGATGCCGCGGTCCCCGTCATTAAAAATGCATCCTCCATTGGAGCCGTATTTATCATTGTGTCGGGAGACTCGACCGAGCAGGTTATCAATAATATCCGCAATTCCTTTTTGGCACTCGGATTTTTACTCCTGCTCTTTGTCAGCGCATTTTCCACTGCTCTTGCGCGGATACTGACGCGCCCCTTAGAAAAACTGACCGGCTTTATTAACAATATGCCGACGGACAGTCTCTCTAAGGTTGAGGTCACGACGAAAGATGAGGTCGGGCAGCTTGCCCTTGCTTTCAACGCACTCATTGACCGTTTGGCAGAGCTCGAGGACAAGCGTCGTGCCTTTGTCTCTGATGCTTCGCATGAGCTCAAGACTCCGCTTTCCATCATCAAGCTTTTGTCCGATTCCCTCATCCAGACAGAAAATCCGGACCCTGAATTTATCCGGGAATTTCTGCAGGATATGAACAATGAGGTCGAGCGTCTGACCCGAATCATTGAACGCCTGTTAAACCTAACGAAAATGGACTCCAAACAGCTTCGGATGCAGCTCATTCCCACGGATATCAAGGAGGTGCTGGGCGAGATTTATAAAAAGCTTTCGCCGCTTGCCGAACGAAAAAATATCAACTTTACACTTCTTACAAATACAGAAGATGTGTTCCTTCCGATGGAACGCGACAGCTTGACCGAAGCCATTTACAACATCGCCGATAACAGTATTAAATATACTGAGGACGGCGGCACGGTAACGATTGAGCTTTCCCGTGATTTGGGAAATGTGTTTGTTGCCATCTCAGACACCGGCATTGGCATTCCCAAAGAAGAAGCGCAAAAAATCTTTGACCGCTTCTACCGTGTGGACAAAGCCCGCGCAAGAGATACCGGCGGTACGGGACTCGGTCTTGCGATTGCGCTGGACGCAGTAAAACTTCACGGCGGTTTTATTGAAGTCAGCAGCGAAGAGGGCGAAGGCAGTAAGTTTACGATTGTGCTTCCTTATGATGAAATGAAAGATGATAAATAAATATCCACCCGCATAGCGGGTGGTTTTTCATTTTCGGGCATAGCCCTATCCTTTACTGGCAACGCACAAGTGCGTTTTTTATTGGCCTGCCAGCCATGCAATTATTACTTGCTACCCATAAATGGGTCGGTTTTTCGCAGGCTTCCCCTCGAGGGGAAGGCTTTCCAACAAATTGTCTGTACTATACTGCGATATTACCAATTTGCTTTTTGAAATAAATTACACTTCGTTATCTGTTCATCGGTTAACCTCTTTTGAACCACGCGACTATCGCGTGGTTTTCTTTATACAATAAAAAAATCGGCGTGCTAAAAGCACGCCGATTTTTGTTGTTTCTTAACCTAATAAGCCGGAAAGACCATCTTTGACGCCGTTTACGCAATCATCACAAACGGTAATCTTCATTCCGAGTGCTTCCTGAGTTTTTCTTCCGCCGGTTTTTTCCTCACCGCAAAGGTCACACTTAAACACGCCACCGCCACAAGCGGCGAGCGATGCCATGAGACCAACCAATGCCAAAACTGCTGCTAATTTTTTCATAAAAATCCTCCTCAAAATAGATTGATGTTCCTTGTTTATTTTAACACAAAAAACATATTTTGACAAGATTTTTATACTTAAACTGACACGCCGCCGTCAAATCGCTCTGCAAGCTCTTGAATGGCAAGCGTCTTTTCCGTACTCGAAAGCGCCTCTTGCATCGGCAAAATCACACCTGATTCCCCGCGTACCATGCGAAGAAAATCATCTAAATAGTTGGGCGCAGGTTCTTCTTCTAAAATATGAGGCTCTTTGTCGCCGACAAGATAATACGTCGATTCCTTTTCATTCAGCGCAAAACTGAGCACGCCTTTCGTTCCCCATATATAAAACTGCCAATAATACGGCAAGGCAAACTCCACTCCATCGGGAATAGCATAAGAAACATCCGCTAAAATACCGGCACCGCTTTCTGCCGTCAGCATCAGCTGACCGCTGTCACAAAAACCGGTTTCTTCTTTTGCAAAGCAGTTCCACAGCCGCGCGGCATTCACTTTCTCTACCGTAAGGTCAAAAGCATAGGAAAGCGCATCGATGCCGTGGATGGCGATATCATTAAACAAGCCGCCATGCATTTCTTTTTCAAAATACCAATCCGGTCGTCTGCCGTACTGAAGCGGATGCTGCCCGCCAAAGGATACATTATTAATTTCGCCCAGCGCGCCGCTTTCAAACAGTTTTTTCGCCGCTATCATCTTCGGCTCATATCGCATTGTCAGCATCACGCTGACGCATTTTCCGCTCTTTTTTGCTGCTGCACGGATTTCATCCAGTTCGGCTTTTTTCGTGCATAAGGGCTTGTCTGCAATGACGTGCTTTCCTGCTAGGAGCGCGCGCTTTGCCATTTCTCCACGCTCACCGTATGCTCCGCCTAACGCAATAACCTCCACCTGTGTATCCGATAAAAGCGCATCATAGCTTTGATAATTGCACCGAACGCCTTTACTTTCTGCTTGTTTTCGGTAGGTTTTCTCTCCTTCAAACGCGCCCACAATCTCATACTCCGGATGGTTTTTCGCCATTTCATAGAGCACAAAAATATGCCCGTGCTTCAATCCGGCAAATGCTATCTTCATCGCTGTTCCCTCTCTTTGAAATCAATCCAAATTTCGTATTTTTACTTCCTGTTTTGTTTCATACGCTTCTTTGACCGCATTTAAGTAAAACACCGGCATTGCGAGCTGCTCGTAAGAATAGCTCATATGCCCTGTGCGAAGCATTTCCACGAAATCGTCGCACTCTAAGCGCGCTGCCGGAGCAAAGTCCACCGGCTCGTAAATAATGCCGTCCTTGGTATGAAGCTCTAACGAATAGTCAAACTGCTTATTCAGAAAATGATTTGTTACGCTGTAATTTTCATAATTTACCATAGCGCAAACGCCGCCTGCGTGCTTTGTTGCAACCACACTTTTCGGGTCATAGCCAAAGGTCTCAAGCGTCATTTCGGCAAGGTGCGGTGAATAGAAGAAAAAGCCGCTGTGCTCACTGTCTAACACCACCGGAGCGGTGATGCTTCCGCCGATGATTTTTTCTTTCTCTTCGGAAACCTTTTTCTTTGCATTTACTACCGCGTCCGTATATTTTAGCATGGAGCCGCCGCAAAGCGGTACATTCTTTTCCTTTGCCAGACGAATCAGCTCTATCGCTTCCTCCGTGTCCACCGTAAACGGCTTATCGATAAACGCAGGAATTCCCGCCTCGATGAACGGCTTTGCAAACTCTAGGTGATATTTTCCGTCACGTGCGCAAACAATGACAGCATCTACCTCGCCCAGCATTTCCTCAATGCTGTCTGCTACCTTGTCGGCACCGAATTCTTTCACTAAACGCTCATTTTCCTCCGGGTAATACCCGTAAACCAAGGTCACGCGGCAATCGGGATATAAGTAACTGCCGTCTTCCTGCGGCTGATTCATAAAGCTTGTAAAGCTATGTGCGTGGGAGTTTTCGCTCCCCAAAATACCAATTCGAAACTGTTCCATATAAATCCCCCTATTTGCTTGCCTCATAAATGTCTGTAATCAGGCGGACGGCTCTTTGTCCCTCGCGGGCGTCAATTAAAAGCTTTTCTTCTCCGCGAATCGCACGAATTAAGTTCTGAATCTGCTTTGCGTGCAGTTCATGTCCCATCGCACTCGGGTCATTTGCCGTACCTGCAATTTCTTCTTTGTTGCCATCAATAATAACTTTTCCACCAACAACTAACTTTTCCAAAGTGGATTCCTTTAGCACGGCGCAACCATCGGTTCCCGCAATCTCGATTCTCCGCTCAAAGCCGGGGTTGACGCAGGTCGATGCCTCAATCGTACCAAAGGCACCGTTTGCAAACTCAAGCAAAGCGACCGCGCGGTCCTCCACTTCAATCGAATGAAGTAAGGTGTCCGATTTTGCGGCAATCAAATTCGCCTCACCTGCGATATAAAGGAGCGCGTCTACGCCGTGAATCCCCTGATTCATCAGTGCACCGCCACCATCCATTTTCTTCGTGCCTTTCCAGCCGCCGCCCGCATAGTACTCGGGACTGCGCCAGTATTTCATGGATAAATTACAAAAGGCAAGCTTTCCGAAAGCGCCCGCCGAAACCAATTCTTTTGTGCGTGCAATATCCTCTGAAAAGCGAAGCTGGCAGATAACCGTAAGAAGTTTTCCTGTTTCCTCACACACCCTCACTACGCGCTCGGCGTCCTCTTTTGAGAGTGCCATCGGTTTTTCCAATACAACGTGCTTATTGGCACGAAGTGCTGCAATTGCATTCTCTGCGTGAAATCCGCTGGGCGTACAGATAGAAATAACGTCTATCTCATCATCCGCGAGCATATCCTCATAACTTGCGTAGGCTTTTAAGGCGTGGTGTTTGTCAGCGAACTGCTCTGCCCTCGAAATATCAAAGTCCGCCGCACCCAAAAGACACGCATCCTCGAGCGAAGCAATCGCACGAGCGTGGAAATCGGAAATCATTCCGCAGCCTAAAATACCAAAATTGATTTTTTCGTTTAACATAAGCGGTTACTTCTCCAACTTCAAAATTTTTACTGCATTTTCCCTTAAGACTTTTTTGTAATTTTCAGGACTGATTGCGCCCTCGTCGAGTAACTTATCAAAAAACTCTGCCGCCACAAACGGATGCTTCTGCGTGGGCAGGCACATATCAAGACCAAACAAAATCCGGTCCGAAAATTCCTCGATAAACCGGGAAGCATACTCGGGGTCGCGCATAAAAGCGTTTAAGCCGCTGCCTGCAGAGATATCACAATACAGATTGGGATAATTCCGCAAAAGCTCAGAAATTCTACCGTCTACGACCTTTCCCGTCGGGTAATCCCCGCGGGTCTTTTCCGTTACATCCCCCGAAATCTCACTCCAAAAAGGTTGGGAATGACCCAAAATTTTCAGCTTAGGATGTTTTTTGAGCATTTTTTCCAGTCGAGGCAGGCCCAACTCATCTACCAGACCATAGCTTTTGAATTCCGGCGCAATGTGGATGGTCACAGGTAGACCCAATTCCTCACAGGCGGAAAACAGACGGTCGGTTTTGTTATCGTCCATATAAATATTTGCCGTCACTTCTCCGCATCCGCGTGCGCCGAGCGACTGGTAATGCGAAAGGAGTCCGGATAAATCGCACGCCCCGTCATTTGCCATTGCGCGCGGGTCTACATTACAAAACCACAAAAAGCGGTCAGGATAACGGTCCGACAACATCTTGCACGCTTCGTTTGTCATTGCTGCAAGCTGTCCCTCGGGTGATGCAATCGGGAGTAAAACCGCCTGGTCTACCCCAACCTGGTCATAGACCGAAAGCAGTTCCTCTGCCGAAATCATCCGCTGCCCGTTTGGATAAAGAGGCGGAAAAAACTCCGGAAACGCCGTTGCGTGCGCGTGGATATCAATCTTTTTGATTGCTTTTATGTGTTCCATCAAAACACCTCTTATTTATCGTCTTTCTTTGTATGCTTAAAGAAATGCCAGCCACCGATTCTCGGCGGGTTACCCGGGTCACCCTCTAAAAGCTCCTTATAGTTTTCCGCTACTTTTTTATAAGCGTTGGCATATTCTTCAATCTCGCTCGGGATAAATTTCTTCAGCCACGGCACCCCGTAAATCATCGTGCCGATTTTCTCTGCCGGCTCTAAATTATCATCGAGCTTTCTGATGTCCTCCGGAGAGTTAGCAATTCGGGTCGGTACACCGTCGCCGTAAACATCTGCTGTCTGGAACAGTGCGTGGGTATGGAGCGCAGAGTTACAGCCCGGAGTACAATCCAAAACACCCTCTGCCCGTACCGCCTCACAAAAACGGGTCACGGAAAGGCCACCGAGTTCTTCGGATACATAAATTCCGTGCGGTGCATAGAATCCTGCCATCGTCGAACCGGTGCTTTCATCCACACGGTGCGGACGGATGCCCGGCACGCCCTCTAATAAATCCCAGAAATAGTTCATTGCCTTTCGAATTTCGGCGCAGCGCTCATCATAGTATTTCAACTGCACGCGACCAACCGCCGAGCTCATCTGATGCATGCGGAATTTGTATCCGCCCAAGGGCAGCCCCATATACGGCTTTAATTCCTCATCGGTAATATTCTCTGCCGTAAAACGCTCATAGCTACCGAGAGCAATCGCACGCTCGTAAACCGTACGGTCATTGGTAATCAGCATACCGCCCTCACCGATGGCAAACGATTTTCCCGTCATCATCGAAATACCTGCCGCATCGCCGATGGTACCGAGGCGTTTTCCTTTATAGTAGCCGCCTTGTGCGTGGGATAAATCCTCAATAACCTTTAAGTTATGCTTTTTCGCAATCTCCATAATCCGATCCATATCGCAAGGGTGCGCCAGATAATGCACCGCCACAATCGCCTTGGTGCGAGGTGTGATTTTCTTTTCAATATCATCGGGGTCAATGCAAAGCGTATCCTTTTTGACATTGGCAAATACCACCGTCGCCCCCAGCGTCATTGCCTGCAGGCAGGATGCCCAGTAGGTCACGGACGGACAGATAATCTCGTCGCCTTTTTTGACTCCAACGCCAAACATCGCACCCAGAAGCGATGCCGTTCCGTTATTAAAGCCGAGCGCATACTTAACCCCAATCCAGTCCGCAAACTCCCGCTCAAACTTTTTGGTAATATCTGTTCCGCTCATATTCGCCGTACGCAGAACATCTAAAACCGCGGCCTCGTCCTCTTTCGTAATAATCGGCCACTTCAGCATATCCTCATTGACTGTCTTTACGGCTTTTTCTCCGCCAAAAATTGCAAGCTGTGACATGATAACACTTCCTTTTTATCATAAAATTGATCTCTGATTCCATTATGACAAAAATGAAGGCAAAAGACAATGCACCCTGTTGCCCTAAAATAGTACAATATTGCTTTTTTTGTTTATTAAATTTTAATTTTTAGTCAATTCGTTTCATTTTCTCCGTTTTCCCGGAGACATTCCGTAATAGTTTTTATAAACCCGGCAAAAATAGTTCACATCAGAAAAACCACATGCTTCGGCAATTTGCGAAATGCTTTTTTCTGTATTTTTTATCATAACATCTGCGACCATCAGCCGATGCTCTGCCAAATACGAGATCGCAGAATTGCCCATGACTTTTCGGAACACGCGGCAAAAATAATGCTTACTGATTTTGCAAAGACGCGCAAGCTCATCCACCGTCACATCACTCTGATAGTTGTCGCGGATATGGCGAAGTGCCGGCTCAATCAGGCGATATGTGCGCAGGGTATCACTCGTTTCTTTCTCCTCCTCACAGCATAAGCCCTTTCGGAAAAGAACAGAAAACACCTCTGCCAAAATGCCGTAAACTCTTGCGGTATATGCCACTTCTTTTTGATGGTATTCTTCTGCTGCACGCATTAAGAGGGAAAACAGTTCTTCCTCCTGCGAAAACAGATTCTTCAGCCGTTTCTTGCCGGAAAAAAAGATCGTCCGCAAATCAAGCTCCGCGAGTCCACTTTCCAAAAAGAAATCTAAAGGCACCATAAATAAGTGATACTTTCCGGTTTCGTTTCGGTCATCACAAGGGAGATTTGCATGAAATTCATAAGGGTTAATACAAACCACATCGCCGGCGCGCACTGTCATCGCCTGCGTCCCGACCATAAGATTTGAAACGCCCTCATAATAGCACTTGATTTCAATCTCCTCGTGGAGTGCCTTTCCCGACTCCTCGATGCTCTGTATCTCGGGGGTTTTCGCATTGACAATTTTTATCGGCAAGCGAAACTCCGTCTCTTGCTTGCTTTCTTGTTTCATACAATCCCTCCTTTCACCGTTATTTTTTATTGTAGCATATGAATAGAAAAAAGTAAATCCAAGCTTTTCCTTACATAAAAATTCCTTGATTGCACAAAATAGCAATGTAAAATTAAATGCGAGGAGATTTATTCTATATGAAAGCCACAGGAATCGTGCGTAGAATCGACGACTTAGGCCGCGTAGTCATACCGAAAGAAATCCGCAGAACGATGCGCATCCGTGAAGGAGACCCGCTTGAGATATATACCGACAGAGAGGGCGGCGTTATTTTTAAGAAATATTCGCCGGTCAATGAGTTGGGTGATTTTGCCCTGCAATATGCTGAAACGCTGTTTAAGACCTCAGGTTATCCCGTATGCATCACCGACAAAGACTCCATCATCGCCACTGCCGGCGTTGCCAAAAAGGATTTATATGATAAGCCGGTAAGCTCCGAGATGGAAAAGCTGATGGAGGAAAAGACGGCTTTCGTCTGTTCGGAAAACAAGACCGTTCCCGTCACCGAGCATTATGAAAAATACACCGCCGGTGTGGTCTCCCCCATTATTTCCGATGGCGATGTTTTGGGTAATGTCGTTATGATGCGTTCCGACCAGAATGAAAAAATGACGGATGTTGAGCTGAAGCTTGCCAGTGCCGCGTCGATGTTTTTAGCCAAGCAAATGGAAATCTAGCCTTTGGGTGCGGGAAAATGTGCAGAACGCATAAAGCATAAAAACAAGAAGATTTAAGAACAGCAAAAAATAACAGGCAGGAAAATGCTTTTGCATTTTCCTGCCTGTTTTATGATACTACATCAATTTCGTCCCGTTAATTTCCAAAGCAAAGCGCATTTTTAAGAACTCTGCCGCCTTACGGCACATCAGCATCCGTTCTAAAAAGATTTCGAAATATTCAGAGATTGTACTGTGCTCCGTATCAACACGAAGACAAAGCTTGATTTCGCCGTTTTCCTTATCACAAATCACCTGTGACTCTGTCGCCGAGTAATTCACACGGTCGTGAATATCAAAGCTTGCCACATCGCGGCTTCTGACCCGGGAGCGTCTGACATCGGATTTGTCTGCTAAAATGAGCGCCGCCGAAACAGGGCTGACGGGTGTTCCTGTTTTCTCATCGTGATTGCCGATGGCGGAGACCACGGTTGCAATTTCCTCTGCCTCCATCTCCATCGATGAAAGCAGGGTAAAGGCAATAATCGCGCCGTTATGTGCGTGGTCCTCGCGATTAACCACGTTTCCGATATCGTGCATAAAGCCCGCAATTTTTGCAAGCTCCTGCTCACGCTCCGAAAAACCCAGTTCCTCTAAAATCTTCGCCGCATTTTTTGCGCAAAGCTCTGAATGGATAAACGAATGCTCCGTAAAGCCTTTGGCACAAAGAACGTCGTTTCCACGCTCCATATACACACGGATATCCTTATTTTCACGCACATCCGAAAGCATAATTTTCTTCATTGTCTTCTCCCTACCTCTTATCGGAATAATTCACGCAAGGTCTCTGCCTCCTCGCAAATCACCTGCGCAGCATAATCGACCTGTTCCTCATCGTTATCGCTACCCAAACTGATACGAATCGCACAATCAATATCCGCACGGGAAACCCCCATTGCAGAAAGCACGGGGCTGAGCGACGGCTTATTCGAAGAGCACGCAGAGCCGGTGGATACAAACACCCCACGTGTTTCCAAGCTATGCAGTAAAACCTCTGATTTTGCATTTTTGATGCTGATATTGATAATATGCGGTGCGCTTGTTTCTTTATCTCCACCATTGATTTTGATGTCAGACAGTTTCGATAGCTTCTCAAGCATCCTTTGTTTTAAAGCCGCAAGCCGCATCGGCTCTTCCGGCTGCTCCACTATCCGCTCAACCGCCTTAGCAAAACCACCAATCGCCGTGGTATTCTGTGTGCCTGAACGGAAGTTATCCTCCTGATGTCCGCCGAACACAATCGGTTTTAAGCGATTCGGATGCCTTATGTAAAGACCGCCGATACCTTTCGGACCGTGAATCTTATGCCCTGAAACCGAAAGCAAATCAATCCCCATCTTGTCCACCGAAATCGGCACTTTCCCGAATGCCTGCACCGCATCCACGTGCAAAAGCGCCTCGGGACAGATTCGTTTCATCATACGCGAAATTTCCTCGATAGGCTGAATTGAGCCGACCTCGTTGTTTACCAGCATCACGCTGACCAACATCGTACGGGGAGAAAGCGTCTGTTCCATTTCTTTTAAATCCACAACGCCTCGCGCATCTACGCCAACATAATGGCAGTCCGCGCCAATCGAGGACAAATAAGCAAAAGCTTCTGAAACTGCGGGATGCTCAATTTTTGTTGTTACGCACTCGGGACTTCTGCGCACAGCCGACAAAACGCTGCCCAAAATGGCAAGGTTATCCGACTCCGTACCACCCGAGGTAAAGATAAAGCGACCCTCTTTTGCGCCGATAGACCTCATTAAAACCTCTTTCGCCGAACGAATCACACGCTCGGCTGAAAGCCCCAAGGAATGCAGCGACGACGGGTTTCCGTAGCATTCACGGGAAAGCTCTCCCATCGTTTCGATGACCTCATCAAATGGGCGGGTCGTCGCGCTGTTGTCTAAATATGCAAGCATCCTTTTGCCTCCGAATCATTCTATTCTCAAATTTTTCTCAATATACGTGCCGATATATTTCCAGAGCAGATAAATGACGCCCGGCTGAACAATCACCATGGTAAGTGCCTGTACTGCACGCTGGGTAAGCGCCGCAACAAACGGCTGCCCCATCATCGTAAACCAAAGCGTATTTAAGAAGATCCCAATCAGCACCTGCGACAGGAGCACGCACAGGAAAATGCGAAGAATCCCCTTATTGCGTCGATATAAAAAGAGACTGAAGCATATTGCGTAAAGCGCCGCTGAAATGCCAAGCCCCGGGAAATACACTCCCATCGGCTTTAAGACAAATCCTAAAAAGTCACCAAAAAAAGCGCTGACCGCTGCATACATTGGACCCAAAGTCATTGCACACATAGAGGTTGGTACAAAGGTCAGACTGATTTGCAGCAAAGCTGTTTTTGCCGATAATACCCGCGCCAAAACATCCAGTGCTAAAAACATGGCGGCAAGAGCAACTTTTTTGGTAGTTAAAAACGACTTTTGCATAAAAAAACACACCCTTCCTTAAAATTTAGCCACAAAAGAGAAGGATATGTACCGATTCGCTCTTCGGTGGCAGCGGAATGCAGCATGGATACCGCAAGAGCAATCTCTTTTCGTACAGCGGCAACTTCCCGTCCGACTGTCACTTAACGCATCCATACCTACTCTGCCAAAGTCTATGGCTATTATATCCCATTTTCATCCACTTGTAAAGGGGCGCGTTGTTTTTTCTCTACATATTATTTCAATTTCAGGGCATAGTATATCGAAGAAACGAAAAAAAGTGAAAATTTTGAAAAAAACTCTTTACAAAACGCTTATGATATGTTAAAATATCATTTGTGCTTTGGCACGAAAGTTGTGTGCTGACGTAGCTCAGTAGGTAGAGCGCATCCTTGGTAAGGATGAGGTCACGGGTTCGACTCCCGTCGTTAGCTCCACAATTTGCACCTTTAGCTCAGCTGGTAGAGCACCTGACTCTTAATCAGGGTGTCCAGGGTTCGAGTCCCTGAAGGTGTACCATAAAACGAAGCGTGACTTTTATGTTGTGCTTCGTTTTTTCTTTGCAAAGAATCTTTATACCAATCAGGCTGCGCTACGCTTGCCTTCTTGGACAGGGACTCTTCGCAGTCGAAGTCCCACCGGGACTTCTTGGTGCTCAGACTGAAGGTGTACCAAAAGAGAGATAATATCTTTTGATGTTATCTCTCTTTTTTTATTTCCTACCTTCAGGGACTCAAACCCCGAGGGGGTTTTTGCGTAAAGAAAACAGTCCGGTGGACTGTTTTTAGCAAAAAGATGCGAGTCCGGTACCGAAGCGCAACGCGCTTGGGTGGACGAGCAGATAAGACGCCAACGGCGGCTGTGGCCCCTTTTCAAACAAAAAACTCCCCGCAAAATTTGCGGGGAGAAATGTGTTTATTTATCATCGCGCTCCATGCTCACAACGCGATTCTCTTTTCTTGCCTTTTCTGCACGGAACACCGCTAAATGTCCCAACACAGACTGGTCAAGCGCAGTACAAGATACGGACGGTTCCTCTCCGCGCACATACTTGACAAAATCCTCCGGTACGCGCAAATCGCCGCCACCATGACCGCCGTGTTCACCGGTCATATCGCCTGTAATTTCCAAATCAATGACTTGTTCCGTAAAGCCTTCTTCCGTTTCCGGCATAGGCTTACGAATCGTAAACTTGGAATCATTAAATACGCCTACCAATTCGCCCTTGGTACCAATGATATGGACGCCTCTTTCGCCTCTTGCCGTACCGCCAATCATATTAAAGGTTGCGGTCTGGCCGTTTTCGAAATTAACCAGAACGGACTGATGGTCTACATTTCCGTCTCGCTTGCATTCCCATACACACTTTCCAAACGGGTTATCACCCGTAAGCGATGCTACTCTTGTTTCCATATCGGGGTTTAAGCCATTGACAACATCTGCATCCTCGGTTTCCAAAGATGCCCAGACATAAGCGGCCCAACGGTCATTTTCCACCATATAATTTCTGCGTGCCGAATGAATGCACTCTTTGTCAAGCGGGCAATCCAGCAAGCATTTCGTACCTGCCTCTTTCGGCTTTTTATCGGCAGTAAATGTAAAGTCTGAGCCAAAGCTGGAAATTGCAACCGGTTTTGCATCGCCCATCAACCACATCAAAAGATCCAAGTCGTGACAGGATTTTGCAAGCAACATCGGCGCAAGGCACTCAATCGGCGATGCCCATTTTCCACGTACATAAGCAGCCACGGTATGGTGATAGGATACATGCTCTGTCAGCTGGATATTATAAACATCACCCAGCTCACCGCTTAAAATGGTGTCCTTAATGGTTCTGTAAAAAGGCGCATAGCGAAGCACATGGCAAATCATAACCTTGCGTCCCGTTTGTTTCGCTACATCTGCCAAATCAAACATTTCTTCTTCATTAATACAAAACGGTTTTTCAAGCAGAACATCGTAGCCGGCACGCAATAAAAGCTTTGTCGTCGGCACGTGGTCAGCATCCATCGTTCCGTTGATGACCGCATCGGCAAGCTTTCCTTTTTGGCACAATTCCTCTGCGCTTTCAAAGCACATATCATCCGGTATATTATAAATCTCCTGCGCTTTTTTACGTCTGACCGGGCTGAGTTCTGCAACACCTACAATCTGCATCTCCTCCGGATGCAGTTTCGCGTAACCCGCATAAATCATAGCGCGGTTTCCTGCGCCTACAACAATCACTTTCAATGGTTGATTCATTTGTCCTCTCTCCTCTTGATTCATAAATCTTAATTTTTTTCTATTATATCATAGAAATATCTTTCATGAAAAGGACAAAATTTCAACAAACAACCACTTTTTTGTCCTAAGACCCCTTCTTTCCGCTTATACTTTCCTCTCAAAGCAAAAAGCCTCCCCGCAAAATGCGGAGAGGCTTAATTTGATTGGATTAGTCTCTTGCCATTCTCTTGTAGTTTTCGTAACGCTCCAAGAGGTCTTTTTCAGCCTTATCAAAGAGCTGATCAGCAATCGTCGGGAAGGAACGAGCAAGCAAGAGGTAACGGTTTTCACCCTGCATAAACTCACGAACAGAACCGGTCGGCTCCTTAGAATCCAGAATGAACGGATTCTTGCCTTCGTCCTTGAGCTGCGGATCATATCTCCACAGATGCCAGTAACCAGCCTCAACAGCCTTCTTCTCTTCCTTAATGGTGTTAGCCATACCAACCTTGATACCATGGTTGATACACGGAGCATAAGCGATAATGAGGGACGGGCCCGGATATGCTTCTGCTTCTTTGATTGCCTTGATTGCCTGTGCCATGTTAGCACCCAGAGCAATCTGAGCAACATATACATAACCATAGGTGGTAGCAATCATACCAAGGTCTTTCTTCTTCGTTCTCTTACCGGAAGCTGCGAATTTAGCAACTGCAGCCGTCGGGGTAGATTTCGAAGACTGACCGCCGGTGTTGGAGTAAACTTCGGTATCAACAACGAAGATGTTGATGTCTTCGCCGGATGCAATTACGTGGTCTAAACCGCCGTAACCGATATCGTATGCCCAACCGTCACCACCGAACGCCCAGTTGGAACGTTTGATGAGGTAATCCTGACGCTCATTGATTTCTTTCATAGCGGCAGAAGAAAGGTCAGCAGTCTTAAGAAGCTCAGCAATGTCAGCAGCTGCCTTCTTGGAAGCTTCTGCATCATCCATGCCTGCGATCCAAGCTTTGAATGCATCAGCAATTTTAGCGTCCACACCAGCTTCGATTGCTTCTTCCATACGAGCCTTTAAGGTATTTCTTACTTTCTTAACAGCAAGCACCATACCGAGACCGAACTCTGCGTTATCTTCAAAGAGGGAGTTAGCCCAAGCCGGACCCTTGCCTTCCTTGTTCTTGCAGTACGGCATACTCGGTGCACTACCGCCCCAGATGGAGGTACAACCGGTAGCGTTCGCTACGAGCATACGGTCACCAAAGAGCTGAGTGATGAGCTTGATATACGGAGTTTCTCCACAACCTGCGCAAGCGCCGGAGAACTCGAGGAGCGGCTGTGCGAACTGGGAGCCCTTGATGGAAGTCTTGTCCACGAGGTTATCACGGATGTCAAGACCCATGCTGTAATCCCAATTTGCTGCCTCTTTTTCAACCATTTCGTCAACCGGCTTCATAACGAGAGCCTTTTCTTTTGCCGGACAGGTCTCTACGCAGACGCCACAACCTGCACAGTCTCTCGGGCTGACCTGAATGCGGAACTTATAACCCTTAAACTGCGGGCCGTTCGCATCTTTTACTGCGTAACCTGCTTTTGCAGCTTCCTCTTCCGTTAACAGGAACGGACGGATGGTAGCATGCGGACATACCAAAGAACACTGGTTACACTGGATACAATTTTCCGGAATCCATTCCGGAACCTTAACTGCGATGGTACGTTTTTCATAACGAGCCGTACCCTGCTCAAAGGTACCGTCTTCGATACCAACGAAGGTGCTGACCGGAAGCTTGTTGCCCTGCTGAGCATTGACCGGATCTGCAATCTTCTTCACGAATTCTGGACGATTTGCATCGTCAGCTTTTGCTTCATCCTTTGCATCTTTCCAGCTTGCCGGAACATCAATCTTAACCAAAGCGTCGATTGCACCATCTACTGCGTTGCAGTTCATGTTAACAATCTCGTCGCCCTTCTTACCGTAGGTTCTCTTAATAGCGTCCTTAATAAGAACAACTGCTTCCTCGAACGGAATAACCTCGGACAGTTTAAAGAATGCACCCTGGGTAACCATGTTGATACGGTTAGAGCCAAGACCAACTTTTACTGCAACATCAACTGCATTGATGATATAGAAGTTGATTTCGTTCTCTGCGAGGTATCTCTTTACGTTTGCCGGCAATTTTTCTTCCAGCTCATCCGGAGACCATACGCAGTTCAGAAGGAAAGTACCGCCTTTTTTCAGACCTTCCAATACATCGTACTGATAGATGTAGGACGGCTTGTGGCAAGCAATATAGTCAGCCTCATCCAAAAGATAAGTAGACTTAATCGGTTTCTTACCGAAACGCAAGTGAGACATCGTTACGCCACCGGATTTTTTGGAGTCGTAATCAAAGTATGCCTGTGCGTAAAGATCAGTGTTGTCACCGATGATTTTGATAGCATCTTTGTTTGCACCAACGGTACCGTCAGAGCCAAAGCCCCAGAACTTACAACGAGTGGTGCCTTCCGGAGCAGCATTGATTTTCTCACCCAGCGGCAGGGAAAGGTTCGTAACATCGTCTACGATACCGATCGTAAAGCCGTTTTTCGGGGTATCTGCTTCGAGGTTTTTGTAAACTGCTGCGATCTGCGTCGGGGTGGTGTCCTTAGAACCCAGACCATAGCGTCCGCCAACGATAACCGGAGCATCTGCTTTTCCGTAGAACAGGTTGCAGATGTCAAGATACAGCGGTTCGCCCAAAGAGCCCGGCTCCTTGGTTCTGTCGAGTACTGCGATTTTCTTCACAGTCTTCGGCAGTACATCAAAGAAGTATTTAGAAGAGAACGGACGGTACAGGTGAACCTTAATCACACCGACCTTCTCGCCTTTTGCGTTGAGGTAATCAACAGTTTCTTCAATTGCTTCGCAAGCGGAGCCCATTGCAACGATGACTCTCTCAGCGTCCGGAGCACCATAGTAGTTGAACGGCTTGTACTCACGGCCGGTAATCTTGGAGATTTCTTTCATATAATCTGCCACGATATCCGGAATTGCTTCATAGTATTTATTTGCAGCTTCTCTGCCCTGGAAATAGATATCCGGGTTCTGAGCAGTACCGCGAAGTACCGGATGCTCAGGATTTAAAGCTCTGTCCTTAAATTCTTTGATTGCATCATAGTCAACCAATTTTGCCAGATCGTCGTAGTCCATAACCTCAACCTTCTGAATTTCGTGAGAGGTACGGAAACCGTCGAAGAAGTGAAGGAACGGAACACGGCCCTTAATTGCAGCTAAGTGTGCAATACCACCCAAGTCCATTGTTTCCTGAACACTACCGGAAGCAAGCATTGCAAAACCGGTCTGACGGCAAGCCATAACGTCCTGATGGTCACCGAAAATGGAGAGTGCGTGTGCAGCGATTGCACGAGCACTTACATGGAATACTGCCGGAAGCAGCTCACCAGCCATTTTATACATATTCGGGATCATCAGAAGAAGACCCTGAGATGCGGTAAAGGTTGTTGTGAGTGCACCAGCCTGCAAGGAGCCGTGAACAGCACCTGCAGCACCTGCCTCGGACTGCATTTCGCAGACATCAACAGTCTGACCAAAAATGTTTTTCTGGCCCTTAGCACTCCACTCATCTACATACTCAGCCATCGTAGATGAAGGAGTAATCGGATAGATTGATGCAACTTCCGTAAACGCATAGGCGTTATGGGCAGCGGCATAGTTACCATCCATGGTTTTCATTTTTTTTGCCATTGTATTTCCTCCTCGTTCAAATTGCATCTTTTGCAACCTGATAATATTTTAACAAACGATACGCATAAATGAAAGTATTTATGCCATACAGAATTTATTGTACCATACTTCTTATCAAATTTCAAATATTATTTAAAAAAATTTACATTTCTAAAATGACCTGTTACGGAAAAATATTTAAAAAACAATACCGACATTGCTTTCGCAACGCCGGCACGGTTTATGGTACTATATGAAAGGGGGGGGTAGGTAAACTTATGAGTATATATCTTCTCGGTACTTATTGTACTACAAAAAAAGGCGTTTGTAAATAGTTATTTTGAAAAAAATTTAACTTTTTTCGAAATTTTTTCCGTTTTTTCTGTAAAAATTGTATGATCCGTATTTTTTGAGCTTCATTTTGACATTTTTCCCTCATCGGCACTCTAACACCGGACGCAGCACTCTCGCCCACTCCTCGGTCAGGCGCTCCAGGGTAAATTGAGCATTTGCGGGACTGGTGGACGGAAGGCAGATGGTCGGAACTTCATAATGCCTCGGCGCAAATTTTTGATAAATTTCCTCCGACTTTTTTCCATTAAAGCACAAAAGCCGGATATCCGCCTCGTGAAAAATCGGCGATAAATCGTTGGCAATCGGATGGGTAATCGAGCTATCCGCCGAGCCAACGATCTCACAGGATGCCAATGAATCCCAAAGCGCGATATGGTGCGAAAGCAAAAGCGTCTTTTTTTCCTCAATGCTCGTCGGCACGTTTTCCTTTAAGATTGCCGCAAGCACCCGCCAAAATCGATTCTGCGGATGCCCGTAAAAAAAGTTTTGCTCTCTCGACTTCACCGACGGAAAGGAACCTAAAATAAGCACCCTGCTTTCCTTATTATATAAAGGTCCAAACGGATGTGAAATCTGCGGCATCAACTCGCACTCCTTTCCATAAAAAAGGAGCTATAACAAAACGAAATCATTTTGCTATAACTCCTTTCAGAATTATCTTACAACAATATTTACTAATTTACCCGGAACGCAAATAACCTTGACAATCGTCTTTCCGTCAATCAGTTTCTTCACCGTATCATTTTCCAATACCGCTTGTTCCATTTCCTCTTTGGAAAGGTTTGCGGAAATCATAATGCGGTCTTTAACCTTGCCGTTAATCTGTGCGACAATCTCGACGACATCGTCAACCGTCTTTGCCTCATCATAGGTCGGCCAGCTTGCCTCGTTAAGACATCCCTCAAAGCCGGCTCTTTCCCACATTTCCTCCGTAATATGCGGAGCGGTCGGGTTTAAGAGCAAGAGGAAGGTGCGCATCTCGCCGCGGGTAATCGAGCCTTTTTTATACACATCATTGACGAGCGCCATTAAGGTTGCGATTGCGGTATTGAACTTCATGCGCTCAATATCCTCGGTCACCTTTTTCACCGTCTTATGCATCGTGCTTTCTAAATCTTCAGAATAATCTTCCTCATCGCTTAAGAATTCCTGCATATTCCATACGCGCTCCATAAAGCGGTAACAACCCTTGACACCATTAATAGACCACGGGGTCGACTGGTCGAACGCACCGATAAACATTTCATAGGTACGGAAGGTATCTGCGCCAAAGGATTCTACCATATCATCGGGGTTAACGACATTGCCGCGGGACTTGGACATCTTCTCGTTGTTTTCGCCCAGAATCATACCGTGGGAGGTACGCTTTTTGTACGGCTCCGGCGTGGAAACCACACCGATATCAAATAATACCTTGTGCCAGAAACGGGAATACAGAAGATGGAGAGTCGTGTGCTCCATGCCGCCGTTATACCAGTCAACCGGCATCCAGTAGTCAATATTTTCTTTCGAAGCAATTGCATCGGAATTGTTCGGGTCAATATAGCGGAGATAATACCACGAAGAGCCTGCCCACTGCGGCATCGTATCCGTCTCACGTTTTGCCGGTGCGCCGCACTTCGGACAAGTGGTATTCACCCAATCGGTCATTTTAGCAAGCGGAGATTCGCCATTTTCGCCCGGCTCAAAGTTGTCGGTTTCCGGCAAGGTCAGCGGAAGTTCATGCTCATCGAGCGGCACCCAACCGCACTTATCACACCATACCAGCGGAATCGGCTCACCCCAGTAGCGCTGACGGGAGAAGACCCAGTCACGCAGCTTGTAATTGACCTTTTTCGTTCCGATATGGTTCTTTTCGAGGTATTCAATCATTGCAGAAATTGCATCTTTTACTTCTTTCCCATCCAAAAATCCGGAGTTAACCATCTTACCGCTTGCGGTATCGGTATATGCCTCTTTCTGCACATCCTCGCCACCGGCAACAACCTCAATAATCGGCATGCCGAATTTTTTAGCAAACTCCCAGTCACGCTCATCGTGCGCCGGAACCGCCATAATCGCACCTGTACCGTAGCTCATCAGTACATAGTCGGAAATCCAGATTGGGATTTCGCGACCATTGACCGGATTGATAGCATTCAGACCATCGAGCATTACGCCGGTCTTATCCTTTGCCATTTCCGTACGCTCAAACTCGGATTTTCTTGCCGCCTGCGTGCGGTATTCCACTGCTTCGGCATAGTTTTTGATTTTCTCTTTATATTTTTCCACGAACGGATGCTCAGGGCTTAAAACCATATAAGTTGCACCGAACAGGGTGTCCGGACGGGTGGTATAGACACGGATGGAATCCTCGGTGCCTGCGACCTTAAAGTCAAGCTCTGCGCCCTCGGAGCGACCAATCCAGTTTTTCTGCTGTGTTTTGACCTTTTCTATGTACTCAAGGTCATCTAAGTCATCAATCAGACGCTGTGCATACTCGGTAATTTTCAGCATCCACTGGCTCTTATTGCGCTGTACAACTTCGCTGCCGCAACGCTCACAAACGCCGCCGACAACCTCTTCATTGGCAAGACCAACCTTACAGGAGGTACACCAGTTAATCGGCATTTCCTGCTTGTATGCTAAGCCCTTCTTAAAGAGCTGCAGGAAAATCCACTGCGTCCATTTATAGTAGTTTTCATCCGTGGTATTGATTTCTCTGGACCAGTCAAAGGAGAAACCGATGCTCTGGAGCTGACGCTTAAAGTTTGCCACATTGTCAGCCGTGACCAATCTCGGATGAATTTTATTTTTGATTGCAAAGTTTTCCGTCGGAAGACCAAAGGCATCCCAGCCAATGGGGTATAATACATTATATCCCTCTAATCTCCGTTTACGCGCTAAAATATCAAGCGCGGTATAGCTTCGGGGATGACCTACGTGCAGACCGTGCGCCGACGGGTAGGGAAACTCCACGAGTGCATAAAACTTCGGCAGGGTTTTGTCGTCCTTTGTCTTAAAGGTCTCTTCCGAGTACCATTTGTCCTGCCATTTTTTCTCTATGTTCTTAAACTGATAATCCATCTTCTAAACTCCTTTTCCTCTTTCTATTAAAGCTCACTCAAAAGTCCGGACACATCGACCTCTTCAGCATCCGCCCATAACTTTTCAAGCGCATAAAACTCTCTTGTTTCCTGATAGAATACGTGACAAATCACATCGCCGTAATCCATTAAAATCCAGTTCAGGCCCTGCTTGCCCTCTTTTTTTACCAGGGACTCACCAAGCTCATCCATCTTCTCCTCCACGCTGTCGGCAAGTGCCTTGACCTGTGTGGTGGACTGTGCGGAGCAGATAATGAAATAATCTGCCAAAATGGTTAAATCCGAAACCGAAAGCACCCGGATATCGTCTGCTTTTTTGCTGTCTAAGACATCCACGATTTTTTCCATCTTTTCTCTCGCTGTCATATCATCACCCTCTCCTTTTCCTCTACCAGTTTTTGATAAAATGCCAAGGTGTCCAGCGATTGCTTATGGACATCCTTGCCTTGACTTTTTACATGTGCGATACAAGACTCGAGCGCGCGGAGCGTCGCAAGGTCAAGATCGATTTCCGAAAGTCTGCGCAGTTCAGCTAGTGCCGGAAATTCCTTTCGGGTCGGTTCTATAAAATCTGCCAGATACAAAATTTTTTCTAAAAGTGTCATATCCGGTCTGCCCAGGGTATGATACCGGATGGCATCCAAAACCTCTCCATCCGTCACACCGTACTCCGTTTCAGCTAACTTCGCGCCTAAGTCTGCGTGTATCAGCGACCGATGCGTCAGCTTCACGGGGTCCAGCGGCACGCCAAGGGCTGCGCACATCTCGGGCATAATCGCCTTGTCGATATCCTTTGCACAATCGTGCAAGAGACCGGAAAGCCGCGCTTTTTCTACATCGGCACCGTATCGTTCTGCCAGCTTTACTGCCGTTTCCATCACGCCCAGCGAATGATTGTAGCGGCGCTCGGAAAGCGTTTCCTTCAGCTTTTGTTCCATTGCGATGAGTTCCATCCCTCTGCTCCTTTATCCCGTCTAGTCTTTGTAAAGCTGATGCTCATTGATATATTCTGAAATCACATCCGGCACCAGCGCACCGATATCCTCACCGCGGTATGCAAGCGCCCGAATCTGCGTGGATGAAATATCCACTGCCATATCAGAAAAATAAAACACTCTTGGCGGCACTTCGTCGCCGGAAAACAGGGACAAAAGCTCGGCTTTTTCCGTATCCGGTCGGGAAAGCACCACGAAATGAACCATCTCCAAAAGCTCACGGTAATGCCACCAGGTCGGCAAATCGCGGAACGAGTCCGCGCCGATGACGAAAAACAGTTCATCCTCCGGGTAGCACTCCTTAAAATACCGAATCAAATCCACCGAATACGCAGGACCTTCTTTTTGGATTTCATAGTCAGATACCAAAAAGCCTTCCTTCCCCGCAAAAACCAGTTCCGTCATCCGAAGCCTGTGCTCTTTATCCGCCACCTTTTTCTTCGATTTATGCGGAGGGTCGCCCGCAGGAACTAAAATCACGGTGTCCAGAGAAAGTCTCTTTTTTGCCTCACAGGCAACCCGAAGATGCCCATTGTGAACGGGGTCAAAGGTTCCGCCAAATATTCCGATTCTTGCCATACGGCGTTTCACCTCTTAAATTTCGATGGTTTTATGGTCCTTCGATGCACGGTAAAGCACGATGCGCGAACCTATCGTCTGCACCGGCTCCGCGCCAAGCTCTTCACACAAGACAGAAAGTGTTTCTTTCGGGTCTAAAAACGAGCTGTCTAAAATATGGATTTTAATCAGCTCTCTTGCTTCTAATGCATCATCTAGCTGCTTGATTAAATTATCGCCCACGCCGTCTTTTCCAATCTGGAAAATGGTCGGGATGGGATTTGCAAGGCCCCGAAGTTTTGCTCTTTGTTTGCTGGTAATCATCGTCTACTCCTCTATCTGCTTTTTAAGGTCTTTTATAGCGCGGCGCAGCTCTTTATTTTCCTCGCGCAAAGCGGCGATTTCCTCATCCTTTTCCGAGAGCTCCCTGGCGTAATTTGCCGACAGTTTTTCCACATAGGAAAGCACGTCTTCGCGCCGAAATCCAAATAAGGAATGTCCGAAACCCTCTGCCATAAAATTCCCCTCGTTTCTTTTTCTCATAGTATTGCCAATATATATTATAATATTATATTACTCTTCTTTTCGATTGTCAATTCTATTTCCTGCGTTGTTTGTAGAAAAATGTTGATTTTTTTTGCTAGGCAAGATACAATAGAGATAAATGAACTTGTAAAAATACAGGAGGGAAACCCATGAGCTTTGCGCATCTGCACGTGCATACCGAATACAGCTTCTTAGACGGTGCCTGCCGCATCGAGCCGCTGCTTGCCCACGCAAAAGAGCTGGGTATGACTGCCATGGCAATCACCGACCACGGTGGGATGTACGGGATCATTGACTTTTATAAAAAGGCAAAAGATGCTGGCATTAAGCCGATTATCGGTTGCGAGGTCTATACCGCCGGACGCGATATGCTGGACTTTACTCACGAGCGCGGCAACCGCACGGGACATTTGGTTTTGCTTGCGAAAAACAACACCGGCTACCGCAATCTGATTCAGATGGTTTCCCGTGGATATACCGAGGGCTTCTACTATAAACCCCGTGTGGATTTTGAAGAAATCAAAAAGCACGCAGAGGGACTTATCTGCCTTTCCGCCTGCCTTGCCGGAGATATTCCCCACGCCATTATGGAGGATGACATCGCCGGCGCGCGAAAGAAAATTGAGGACTATATCGCCGTGTTCGGCAAAGAGAATTTCTATCTTGAAATCCAGGACCACGGCATCCCCGAACAGAAAAAAGTGAACCGCACGCTGATGGAACTGGCAAAAGAATATGGTCTCGGACTGGTTGCCACCAATGACGTGCATTACATAAAAAAAGAGGACGCTAAATATCAAGACTTAATGCTCTGTATTCAGACCAACGCAAAGGTCAAAGACGAGGACCGCATGCGCTTTGAGACGGATGAGTTTTACCTAAAGAGTGAAATGGAAATGCGCGCGCTCTTTTCCTCCGTTCCTGAAAGCCTTGAAAACACCCAGAAAATAGCGGAAGAGTGTAACGTTGAGTTCGAGTTTGGAAAGCTCCACCTGCCCAAATTCCCCGTACCGAATGATGAGGATTCTTTCTCCTATTTGTCCCGTCTTGCAAATGAAGGTCTCGTTGCGCGATACGGCGAGGATAACCAAGAGGCGAAAGACCGCCTTGACTATGAACTGGGTGTCATCCGCTCGATGGGCTATGTCGATTACTTCCTCATTGTCTGGGATTTTATCAAGTTTGCCAAAGACCACGACATCCCTGTCGGTCCGGGGCGTGGCAGTGCCGCTGGAAGTATCGTTGCCTACTGCCTGCGCATCACCGATATTGACCCGCTTCGTTTTTCACTCCTGTTTGAGCGTTTCTTAAACCCCGAGCGTGTCAGTATGCCTGATATTGATGTCGATATCTGCAACGAAAACCGGCAGAAAGTCATTGACTATGTGGTCGAGAAATACGGCAGAGACCGCGTCACACAGATTATTACCTACAACACGATGAAAGCAAAGGCGGCGGTGCGCGATGTCGGTCGGGTACTGGATGTCCCCTATGCCGATACCGATGCCATCGCAAAAATGATTCCCTTTGACCTTAAAATGACGATTGATAAAGCGCTTGAAATCAGTTCTGACCTGAAAGAACGCTATGATGCCGACCCCACCGTGCGCGAACTGATTGACGATGCACGGGCGTTAGAGGGGTTGGTCCGGAACGCAGGAACACACGCTGCAGGCGTCGTGATCTCCAAAGACCCCTTAACCGACCATATTCCGCTTCAGGTCAATGATGATGTGGTCACCACGCAGTTCCCGATGGGTACGGTGGAAGAACTCGGACTTCTCAAAATGGACTTTTTGGGTCTTCGGAATCTTTCCATCATTCAGGAGGCAGTCAAAATTATCAAAGCCTCTACCGGAAAAACCATTGAACTCGACAAAATTAACCTCGCAGAACCCGGGGTATACGAAATGCTCTCCCGCGGCGAATCCGAGGGTGTATTCCAGTTAGAGAGCGGCGGCATGCGCTCCTTTATGAAAGAATTAAAGCCGGAAAGCATCGAGGATATCATTGCAGGTATCTCTCTTTACCGCCCCGGACCGATGGAGCAGATTCCTCGCTATATTCAAAACAAAAATCATCCGGATCAGGTTTCCTACAAGCATCCGCTCTTAGAGCCGATTTTGGATGTCACCTACGGCTGTATGGTCTATCAGGAGCAGGTTATGCAGATTGTGCGTGACCTCGGCGGTTACTCGATGGGACGTGCAGATTTAGTGCGCCGTGCGATGTCAAAAAAGAAGCACGATGTGATGACCGAGGAACGCAAAAACTTCATTTATGGACAGACGGATAAAGACGGAAATGTGCTGATTGAGGGTGCGATTCGCCGCGGCGTTTCCGAGTCTGTAGCAAATGCCATCTTTGACGAAATGATGGACTTTGCAAGCTATGCCTTTAACAAGTCCCACGCCGCAGCCTATGCGATGGTTACCTATCAGACCGCATACTTAAAGCATTTTTATCCGGCGCAGTATATGGCGGCACTGCTTTCGAGTGTCCTCGATGTGCCTGAAAAAATTGCCCGCTATACCTTAGACTGCAACCGTATGGGCATCCGCATCCTGCCGCCCGACATCAATGAAAGCCGCAGTGGATTTACAGTTTCGGGAAATGATGTGCGTTTTGGTCTTGCCGTCATCAAAAATATCGGTGTCGGCTGTATCGACTCCATCTGCGCCGAGCGCGACCGTGATGGCGCATTCAAAAGCTATGATGATTTTGTCAAGCGCACCGCGCATCTTTCCGTGTCCAAGCGTGTGCACGAAAACCTGATTAAATCGGGTGCGTTTGATGCTTTGGGAGAAAAACGCTCCCAGTTACTTTCTGCGTATGAGTCGATGATTGATGCCGCACAGGAAGACAAAAAGCGGAATTTAGACGGTCAGATGTCGCTCTTTGGCGAGGCGGAAGTATTAGAGACCGCCGTGCGCTACCCCGACGTCCCCGAATTCCCGTTAAAAAGACTGCTTGCCATGGAAAAGGAATGTATCGGTTTTTATATTTCCGGTCATCCGCTCGATGAGTACCGGAACGAAATCAATCAGTTCGCCTCTATCGGCATTTTGGATATCTTATCGCTTGCCTCGGGCGAAACGGAGGAGGAACTGCCCGACATCTATGACGGCGCGGAGGTGACGCTCTGCGGTATCGTCTCCGATGTCAAGAGCAAGCTGACCCGTTCCAATCAGATGATGGCATTTGTCACCATTGAGGATTTGACAGGAAAAATCGAGGTTTTGGTGTTCCCGAAAATGTATGCGCAGTATAAGCCCTATTTGGTTGAGGACTCTATCATCAAATTAGATGGAAAGCTCTCTTTCCGCGAGGATGAAGAACCGAAAGTGCTCTTAAATTCCGCGATGCCGCTTTCTGAGGCGCGCATTGAAGCGAAAAAACTTTACCTGCGCTTCCCCATCGGAAAGGATTATCTCTTAGAGCGCATAAAGCCCATCCTTTCGCACCACAAAGGCTCCTCGCCGGTGTGTATCCACTTTGAAGAAAGCCGAAAGACCGCCATGGCGCCGCGTGAGCTTTGGGTGAATCCGCAAAACGAACTTTTATCGGAACTTACGGAGATTTTGGGAAAAGAGAATGTTATCTTAAAATAAAGCAAGGGATGTAATTTTTACATCCCTTTTTTTATTATTTGTTGCATCTTTCTTAAAAAAGTAGTATAATTAGTATAAAATAGGATAAGTTTGCACGAAATGTTGTGTATCAGAGGTTTTATATGTTAAAAAAGAAATGGACATTACTGGGAAAAGAGCATGACCGTGAAAAGATTATGGAAATCAAAGACGCTTACGGTCTTGCGCCGATTCTGGCTGTTGTGCTCTTAAACCGGGGCATCGACAATGTAGAAGAATTTATTCATCCCGAAATCGAGCTTCTGCGCGACCCGTTCTTAATGAAAGGAATGGATGTGGCGGCAGAGCGTATTTTGCGTGCTCAAAACGCAGGGGAACATATTACGGTTTACGGGGATTATGATGTTGACGGCATCACCTCCACCGCCGCTTTGGTTAAGTTTTTGCAGACGCATGGTGCAGAGGTGGATTACTACATCCCTGACCGCTTGGAAGAGGGCTATGGTTTAAGCTGTGATGCGATTGACACCATTGCCGCACGCGGAACCAAGCTTCTGATTACCGTTGACTGCGGCATTACCGCAGTGGACGAAATCAACTATGCCAAAGAATGCGGAATGGATGTCATCGTCACCGACCACCACGAGTGTAAGGATGCGCTCCCTAGCGCACTTTGCATCTTAAATCCCAAGCAGCCCGACTGTCCCTACCCGTTTCAAAAGCTCGCCGGTGTTGGCGTGGTCTTTAAGCTTTTGGAGGCTTTGACCATCCAAATGAAATTTCATAAGCAGGAGCTTTTGGACGAATATCTTGATTTGATTGCTGTCGGTACAGTAGCAGATGTGATGCCGTTAGTCGGCGAAAACCGTATCATCGTCAAAAAGGGACTTGCTTTACTTAAATACACCTCAAATAAAGGTCTGCGCGCCTTAATGGCGCAGGCGCAGGTAGACCCCGCGGCAGTGACCGCAGGAACCATCGGCTTTATTTTAGCGCCCCGCATCAATGCGGCGGGACGCATGGGTGACCCGGGAAGCGCGGTAGAGATGCTTTTGGCACGGGATGAGAAAACCGCTGAGCGCTATGCCGAGCTTTTAGATGAAGAAAACCGCGCACGTCAGCAGGCGGAACAGGATATTTTAGAGGATGCGCTCCGGATTTTATCTGAGGATGCATCGATGGAAAATGACTATGTCTTAGTTATTTCGGGAGAGGGCTGGCATCACGGTATTATCGGTATTGTTGCCTCCAAAATTTCCGAACAGACGGGCAAGCCCTGTATCTTAATCAGTACGACAGACGGCATGGGCAAAGGCTCCGGAAGAAGCATTAAGGGCTTTAATTTGTTTCGTGCCTTAGAGCTTTGCGGCGAGGACCTTACCAAATTCGGAGGGCACGAGCTCGCTGCCGGTCTTTCCATAGCCGAAGAAAAGATTAAGAGCTTTCGGGAGCATATCAACACCCACGCCCGCACAGTTTTATCAGAGGATGACTTTATCCCCTCAATCCATATCGATTCCGAGCTTCCGATTCCGTATATCAATATGAACACAGCAGAAAAGCTATCCATTTTAGAGCCTTACGGCATGGGAAATCCAAATCCTTTGTTTATGGCGCGCGGTCTTTCGGTTGCGAGTATGCGCCTGTTAAGTGAGGGAAAGCACTTAAAGCTCACCTTATCCGGCGAAGGGTATTCTGCCGATGCCATTGGTTTTGGCATGGGAGAATATGCTGAATTTCTGTCGCAGGGAGATTTTGTTGATGTCGTTTTCCACTTGGATATCAATAACTTCCGCGGCGAACGCCACGTACAGATGATATTAAAAGACATTCGCTCATCGAATTAAAGCGAAAGGAGGTCATAGCATGGAGCAAATCAATCAAAGCTTTCTGGAATTAAAAGACAAGGTTTTAAAATATAACCCGAAGGCTGATGCCGAACGGCTTACGTCGGCTTTTGAGCTGGCAAAAAAGGCGCACGAAGGGCAAAACCGCAACTCAGGTGAGCCCTATGTTTCGCACCCATTAGCCGTTGCACATATTTTGGCAGATTTAGAGCTTGACCTCGATTCTTTGGTCGGAGCGTTGCTTCACGACGTTGTTGAAGATACCGAATACACACTTGCTGACATCCGCGAACTCTTCGGCGAGAATGTGGCGCTGATTGTTGACGGCGTTACCAAGCTCGGTAAAATTCAGTATACCTCGAAAGAAGACCAGCAGATTGAGAACCTGCGTAAAATGTTCCTTGCGATGGCAAAGGATGTCCGTGTCATTGTCATCAAGCTTGCCGACCGCCTGCATAATATGCGTACCTTAAAGGCAAAAAGCGAAGACAAACAAAGAGAAAAGGCAAGAGAAACGCTTGAGGTTTATGCCGCCCTTGCTCATCGCCTCGGTATGTCCAAAATCAAAATGGAGCTGGAGGATTTGTCGCTCCGCTATATTGACCCGATTGCATACAAGGAAATCACCGATTCCATCAGCTTAAAACGCCGGGAACGTGAAGAATATATCAACGATATCATGCAGACCTTAGAGGAAAAGCTTACTGAAATCGGAATTCAGGCAAGTGTCCGCGGTCGTGCGAAGCATTTTTACAGCATTTACCGTAAAATGTTTACGCAAAATAAAAACATTGATGAGCTATACGACTTATTCGCCGCGCGCGTCATCGTTGACAGCGTAAAAGATTGCTATGCCGTTTTGGGCTTAGTACATGAGCTTTACTACCCCATTCCGGGACGTTTTAAGGACTATATCGCGATGCCGAAGCCGAATATGTATCAGTCGCTTCACACAACGGTTATCGGTCCGCACGGCACGCCGTTTGAAATCCAGATTCGTACCTGGGAGATGCATCGTGTTGCCGAGCACGGTATTGCGGCGCACTGGAAATATAAAGAGGGAAAAAGCGGCGAAACCGATATGGACTCCAAGCTGGAGTGGATTCGCCAGATTCTCGAAATTCAACAAAATGTCGTGGATTCCGACGACTTTATGCGTACCTTAAAGATTGATTTGTTTGCAGACGAGGTCTTCGTGTTTACGCCGAAGGGTGATGTAATCAACCTCCCCGCAGGCTCCACACCGATTGACTTTGCCTTTATGATTCACAGCGCCGTCGGTTGTAAGATGTCCGGCGTTAAGGTCAACGGAAAAATCTCGACCCTTGATTATGTGCTGCAAAACGGCGATATTTTAGAGATTATGACCTCTTCTGCCGTACACGGACCCAGCCGTGACTGGTTAAAGCTTTGCAAGACCTCGCAGGCGCGCTCGAAAATCAATCAATGGTTTAAGAAAGAACGCCGCGAAGAAAATGTTCTGCGCGGAAAAGATATGATTGAAAAAGAACTGCGCCGTATCAATATGACGCAAGCACAGCTCTTCCGCCCCGAATGGGTGGAGGCTATCTGCAAAAAATATACCTTTGCCGGCATTGATGACCTCTATGCCGCGGTCGGTTACGGTGCACTCACCGTTAATAAAATCATCAGCCGCTTAAGAGAAAATTACCGCTTGGCAGTCAAAAATGCTGAGCCAGAAATTTTGGAAGAACTCGCTCAAAGCGTAGCGAATCCGCCGACCAAAAAACGACGTTCTGCCGGAAACGGTGTCATCGTGGAGGGCATTGACAACTGTCTGGTGCGTCTGTCCCGTTGTTGTAATCCTGTACCGGGCGATGAAATTGTCGGATATATCACGCGCGGCAGAGGCGTTTCTGTTCATCGCGCCGACTGCTCTAATATTGTTTCGGAGAATCAATCCGCCGGAACGGACCGCTTTATCCCCGTGCATTGGCAGGAGGATAACGGTTCGGAGCAGAACTCCTATTATACCGACCTCATAATTTCTGCCTATGACCGCAAGGGACTTTTAGCAGAGATTACGCGCATTATTTCTGATATGAAGCTTTTAATCAGCGCGATCCACTCCAACAGCAGTAAAGATGAGGTGGTTGCGATTAAAATGACTCTTGAAATTACGTCCAAAAACCAGTTCGAGCTGGTGCAGAAAAAGCTTGCCGCCTTAAAAGGCGTTATCAGCGTCAGCCGAAGCAAATAGGAGAAAGCCTATGATTACAGAAACCATTCTTACCGGTTATATCGAAGAAAACTGCTTCTTAGCAGGCGATAGAGACGAGCTTTTAGTGATTGACCCCGGCGATGATGCCGACGTCATCTTATCCCGCATCACCGCAGGCGGCTACAATGTTCGTTCCATCGTACTGACGCATTGTCACTATGACCATATTGGCGCTGTTTCTGCCTTAAAAAAGGCAACGGGTGCAAGCATTATTGTCTGCAACAAAGAAGCGGAAAACTATCAAAATCCCACCGTCAATCTGTTGGGCTTGTTCGGAAAAAAAGCAGAAAATCCTCCGGCAGCCGATATGACGGTTTCCGACGGTGATACGATTTCCTCGGGAAAATATAGCTTCAAGGTCATCGAAACACCCGGTCACACCGCGGGAAGTATGTGCCTTTTCTGTGAGGATAAGCTGTTTTCGGGGGATACCCTGTTTGCCGGCGGTATGGGACGGGTGGATTTGCCCACCGGCTCGATGAAAGAAATTATTTCCTCGATTAAGAATAAACTGTTTACTCTCCCCGGGGAAACGATGGTTTATCCCGGTCACGGACCGACCACCACCATCGGCTATGAGAAGAAACACAATGAAGTATATGAATGGGAACGATACGCCAATGAATACAATTGATACATCCCCCTGGGGCAGTCTTACCGGCATCCGTCCGGTCAGACGTGTGGTGCAAATGAAAGAACGGGGACTTTCGGATGAGGAAATCTGTCGCACACTCACCAAAGAGTTCGGCATCTCGGAGGAGAAAATCCGCCTTACTCTTACGATTGCAGAGCGTGAAATGAAGTGCTTTCCAAAGCCACCCGAAAATCACGCAAGTCTTTACCTCGATATCCCCTTTTGTCCGTCGAAATGCATCTACTGCTCCTTTGCCTCGATGGGTGTTGACCAGATGAAGCATTTTGTTGAGCCATATCTTACGGCTCTGTTTACAGAAATCGATGCAACTGCAAAGATTGTCCGCAATTTGGATTTTACGATTGATTCCGTCTATATCGGTGGTGGCACGCCGACCACGCTTTCGGCAGAGGATTTAGACCGTCTGCTCTACCATATCGGTAATCGCTTTGACTTATCCTCCATTTGTGAATTTACGGTTGAGGCAGGCAGACCTGATACGATTACTGCCTCAAAGCTTGCTGCGATGCGGCGCGCAGGCGTGGACCGCATCAGTGTCAATCCGCAGAGCATGAATCAAAAAACGCTCGATATCATTGGGCGGCGGCACAGTCCCGAACAAATCACAAAGGCGATGGAGCTTGTTTCGGGTTACGATTTTCGTGCTGTGAATATGGATGTGATTGCAGGTCTGCCCGAAGAAACACCTGAAGAGTTTGCAAACTCATTGGAAAAAGTCGTGGCATTTTGCCCTGAAAATATCACCGTACATACGATGTGTATTAAGCGTGCGGCGCGTCTTTCGACCGAAGAAAACGATATCGCACTTTCCGAAGCTGAAAAGGTACAGGAAATGGTGCGCTTTGCCCACAAGCTACTGGATGCAAACGACTATCACCCGTACTACCTCTACCGTCAGAAGAAAACGCTCGGCAATCAGGAAAATACGGGCTTTTGTAAGGACGGCTTTGAGGGCGCATACAATGTGTATATGATGGAAGAACTTGAAACGGTCATCTCGATGGGCGTCGGCGGCGTAACAAAGCTACTCCGCGGCGACCGCATCGAGCGCATCTTTAACATCAAAGATGTCAGAGAATATATCCGTCGTTTGGACGAACTGATTGAAAGAAAGCAATATTTGTACGAATACTTCAAATAGAAGAAGGAGTGTTTTTTATGAAATGTCCCTACTGTGAATATGAAGAAAGCAAGGTTGTTGACTCCCGTCCTACCGATGAGGGAGAAGCCATCCGCAGACGACGTGAATGCTTAGAATGCGGCAAACGCTTTACCACCTACGAAAAGGTAGAGAGCGTGCCTCTGATGGTGGTGAAAAAGGATGGTTCCCGCCAGATGTTTGACTCGCAAAAGCTCTTAAACGGTATTATGCGTGCCTGCGAAAAGCGTCCCGTACCGATGAAGGATATGGAGCATATCGCTCTGGAAATCGAGGCAACCATTCAGAATCAGCTGCAGCGCGAGGTTTCCACGCAGGAAATCGGCGAAATGGTAATGGATGGCTTAAAGGATTTAGATGAGGTTGCTTATGTTCGCTTTGCCTCGGTTTACCGTCAATTTAAGGATATCAATACCTTTATTGACGAGGTCAATAAGCTTTTGAATAAGTGAGGAAATTATGGTTGTAATAGGAAATGACTGGGATGAAATCATCGGTGAGGAGTTCGAAAAAGACTACTATCTAAACCTTCGCACGCAACTCGCAAAGGAATACCGTGAGCATACCGTCTACCCCGATATGCACAATATCTTTCATGCACTTAAAATGACGGCATATCAGGATGTACGCGTTCTATTGCTCGGTCAGGACCCCTATCATGGTCCGGGTCAGGCGCACGGACTCGCCTTTTCCGTTCAAAAAGGTGTGAAACCTCCGCCATCACTCGTCAATATGTTTAAGGAGCTGGCATCCGATGTGGGCGTAAAAACGCCGGAAGACGGCTGTCTGATTCCGTGGACTCGTCAGGGCGTGATGCTCTTAAATACAGTGCTGACCGTGCGCGAAGGCGAGCCGAACTCTCATAAAACGCTCGGTTGGACAAACTTTACTGACCAGGTCATCCGCTGTCTCAATGAGCGGGAAAAACCTGTGATTTTTCTTTTGTGGGGAGCAAATGCCAAAGAAAAATTGTCCCTGATTACCAATCCTCAGCACTATGTGCTGTTGGCACCACACCCAAGCCCCTTATCTGCTTCGCGCGGATTTTTCGGTTGCCGCCATTTTTCCAAGGTCAATACAATTTTAGAAAGTATGGGCGAGCCCCCGATTGACTGGTCGCTTTAGAAAAGTAATTTTGAAAGGCAAGTAAGATGGATTATATTATTTTTGATTTGGAATGGAATCGGTTTGCACGCGCCGTGCGCGGCGCCTGCCCCGATGAAATCATACAGATTGGCGCGGTAAAATACGACCACCATATGCGCTATGTCGGCAGTTTTAACTGCCTCATCCGCCCACGGCTGTATCACCGCATTGAGCCTACTGTTGAAAAAATGACAGGACTCACCATAAAGAAATTAGAAGCCGAGGGCGTGGATTTTCCCTCCGCTTTCGATGCGTTTCGTGCATTTATGGGCAAGAAATTCGTACTGATGTCGTGGGGTATGCAGGATGCGTCCGTGCTTCGCAATAACTGTCTGTATTATGACAAAAAAACCAGCCTCGACTGGCTGTCGCGCTATGCAGACCTCCAACGCTATGCTTCGGATGCCTTAGATGCCGGCGGAAAACAGCGTCAGGTAGGTCTTAAAAATGCGGCGGATTGTTTCCCGATTGAGTACGAAGAAGAAACGCTTCACGACGCTTTGGTCGATGCAACTCTCTCCGGCGAGGTATTCGTTCGCATTTTCAATAAACGAAAATTTGCCAAATACATTGTTGATGCGACCGAAATCAATCAGCATTATAAAAATGTGCACATCACAGACCTTGGCCATAAATGTGTAGACCAGCGAAAGCTTCGGATGCGCTGCCCTGTCTGTGGTAAATTTTCACAGAAAAAGCGCGGCTGGTATAAGCAGGGCAATAAATTTGTCTCCCTGCATTCCTGCAAGCATTGCAAAACCGAAAGTCTTTGCTCCGTTGAAATCTTTTTGACTTACGGCGATGAAGTTAAGTACAAAACAAAAATTAAGATATTAGAAAATGCAGAATCCGCACCCACGGAGAAGGAATAAGAAAACGCCTGTGACAAACCGGTCACAGGCATTTTCTTTATAAACCTAAATATTTATTTGCTAGCTTTAATGCTTTTATTATGTTTTCTTCCTTTTCCCGATAGCCGAACAAGATAAAAGCGTGCTCCGCACCTTCAATCTCAATTAACTCAATATCATTGCCGCAGCCTTTCATTTTCCTGACAAACTCACGACTGTCTGCAATCGGGACTACGGAATCGTTTGTGCCATGCATCACTAAAATTTTAGGTGCAATCTTTTTGCAGTTATGCATCGGTGAGAATCGTTCGTGCTCTCCCGGCGCTGCGCAAAAGCTCCACATCGGAGCAGTTGTATCTGTCACGGGATTATACGCCACAATCGCCATTGGCCGGATCGCAAGCGGTTTTCCGTCGGGAAGAGAAAGCGCAAGGGATAAAACAATGTGTCCGCCTGCCGAATCTCCCATCAAAATGATGCGCTCATCCTCCACAAAAGCCATGTTTTGTTTGATATAAGAAACCGCATCCCCCACATCCGCCAAAATATCGCCTACATTTGTTGTTTCTTCGTATTTGATATCACGATAAGTGAACACAATCCCCACAAAACCCTTTTCCGCATAATATTTCGCATTCCCTGCCATCCACGAGCCATCCCAATTTTTAGGTGTTTCTTTGATTGCGCCCCAGGAACCGCCGTGTACACATAAAACGGCAGGGTACTGTTTCGTTTCATCAAAATTCTCCGGCAAATATACGCAAAGTGGGAGTTCTAAATTCCCCACTTTTTTATAAAAAACGGATATGTCTGCTTTTCTTTCATCTAATTTTTGTTTATATGACACATTTCCTCCCCACTTTACGTTAAAATAGGATTTGAAAACAGAAAGAAACCCCGAAAACCCTGATTTTTCAAGGCTTCCGGGGATTTTTCAATTTATTCCCACTCCAACATCTTTGGAGTTTACTGCATCTCAAGTGTCCCGAAATCAGCATAAATGCGTTGTTTTATTTCGTTCATTCTCTAGTTTCTCGGTATTCTCAAGGTTTTTTGCAGTCGTTTTGCAGTCATTTTCTGCAGTCGTGGGAACTCAAAAGTTTCTTTACTTAATTATAGCACTTTTTAATTAAAAATGCAATAGAAAATTCCCCTTGCCTTTTTCAAGCAAAGGGAATTTTTATTATTGTTCATTATCAAATTTATCACGAATATCAGCACAAAGTTGAGCCTTGTGATTTACCTTATTAAGCAAATTCCAAATTACTGAACTAAATTCATTGACTGCTTCTTGTAATGTGTTATATTTATCAAAATAACCAACATTGTATTCTGCAAGAGAATATATATCTCCGTGAGAAAGTATTCTTGTATATCTTTTGTTGGTGTCTAATATTTTGTTTGCAACCTTTTCAAAATCATCTAAATCTTCATAGCATTCAAAATCATCACATATTTCCGCATAGCAACTGCAACCAACAGACCAAGTATTTTCTTCTTTTGAATATTCTAGTTTAGCATATAAGGTTGAAAAAGCATAACTTTCTTCATCAAAATCAATAACAAGTTCATCTTTGATATTTACCTTAATGCTTTCAATTCCCGTTTCGCTTTCAATAGCCTTTGTTATTTCCTCGTAAGGAACATCTTTTCTGTTAAGCGACCATTGTAATTCATCAGTATCAAATTGATACCAATCGTTTTCCATCATTTCTAATTCTTTTAATGCCTTCGCCATAATAATTTTCCTTTCGTATATAAATTTTATTTCATAGAGTTGAGATTTGTAATTCTCGCAAAGTTATCTTCTTCTTCGCCTTTTTTGTTTATAAATGTTCCATATCTTTCAAGTAGTTTTTCGTTGTAGTAGTCAATTAAGTCTATAGCCAGCTTGCGA
This sequence comes from Clostridia bacterium, assembly GCA_017399695.1. Lineage (GTDB taxonomy): Bacteria > Bacillota > Clostridia > UBA1381 > UBA9506 > RGIG1666. The sequence goes on from JAFQBK010000013.1 coordinate 81,404, forward strand.
CCGAAACCAATTTTAAAAGCACGGTCAATAACCATATCAAACATTCTACCACTTTTTTCAACGGAGTAGCCATTAAATGAAAGCAAGGTGTTAAGCATATCAAATGGTAATTCCAGCATAAAACCAATATTCACAAACATTTTCTTTCCAAAATCTTGTTCGCAAAAATCTTCAGATTGAAAATCGTTATATACTGTTTTTGATATTCCGTTTTGCAAGAGCAAATTTTGATAACCTGTTTTAATGCACTTTGTTGGTGTAAGCAGTTTTGGAGTAGACTGTGTTTCTGTTCTATAATTACTTAAATTTTCAATTTCCTTTATTAGTTCATCAAAGGTATTGAACTTAATAACCTTTTTCCCTTGATAAACTTTTAATTGAAAGCTTATGCTATCAATCAAGCATTCTCTTATAATTTTATCAAGGTCAGATTTATAGTTTTCTAAATTGTTAGCCTTAAAGCATTTTGAAATCTCTTCATAATACTTTTTGATGTTGTTCTTTATATGTTCATCTTCTTCGTTTTCCAAAGTCTTTGCAAATGGGTTGTGATTTTGCAGAGTTTCAAACTTCATAGGTGGCACTATAACTTTTTTACCATCTATGATTGTTTTTATTACCAACTCTGGAAGAGCCAACGAGAGCAACGCCCTTTTGAATTTATAATCGCCATATATTTTTTTATTATCTTCATAGTGCTGATACCAGTCATCAGTAAAATTCTTTACTGCTTTCAGATAATCAGCCCTATGTTCATAATCGGTAGATTTTATTAAGTTTCTGCAATCTTTGAGCCATCTTCTGATTTCAATGGATGACATTGACTGTAGGTCTACATCAAATACATTACCTTGCATTTTATCACCTCAAGATTATTATAACACAAAAACTAAAAAAAGTCAATTAAACGACCAATTTTAAGACGAAATTTGAAGTTTAACTATATTTTCCGTCTTGCCCTTGATGGTAGAACACCTAAAATGAATATACAATAAAGATTTTTTGTAATATATAAAAACAATATAAACAGGAACAGCCTCACTCCGACACCTACACGCTTAAAAGCAGTTTCGGTGCAAGTTTCGGTAATTCCAGCCCAGAGGGGCTGACACGATTTTTTGACAATCGTTTAATTACACGAAATCTCCGTTCGGCTGTTCCACAGGGGTAAACGCCAGCTTATGCTGGCTTTGTATGAGGTGGGCTTATGTCAAGAAAATCACAGTATATAACAAAACTGAATAACCGAGATATACAGTCATTCAGACTACTGTATTTCGCCCACCACATACCACGCTCGCTTATGAAAGCGAGCGATTGTAGGCTACGAGCCTACGAAAAACAAGGTTTGGTTGAAAGGTGTGTAAGCCTTTCAACCAATGAAACAATCTATAAATGCACAGACAAAGGCCGTGCATTTATAGGTAAGTTAGACGGTTTTCAAGGTCATAAACCTTATGTAAATGCTAATTCCAGCGAACATAACAGCCTACTTGCTTACCATATCGCAAATCTCCCACAGCACCAGCAAGAACAATGGTATTCAGAAAGAGATTTACACGATATGTATCAAGAGAGGCTGGAAGAATTAAGACACGCCGATTATGACCGCTGGGAGCAGTTAAGCAAAATGACCGCCTCTTCTTGTGATGGTGGTATTGTGAGTGAAAGCCATATTGAACTAATTGAAATTACTACCGACCACTATAATCAAACTATGCTGGAGGAAAAAGAGGTGTTTAGTCAGGTATTATCAGCCAATCTGACCTTTTACCATACTTAAGGAGTTGATGAATTATGAAATATGATTTTTTAGAGCGTGGAGCAAGAACAAACTGCATAAAAGACTATGAAGATTTTTTCTATGTGTTGAAAAAACATCTGGGCGGTGTAGTTCAGCAGAAATATGTAGCCTATTTTTTAAATCACACCAGCGAGATTATGTCTTTAATGTGCGAGTTAGGACTACTCAAAAGGGTGTTTTTAAGTGGTATGCTGGTTTATCAGTTGCAGTATTCCAATGAACTGTCAAGCCATAATGTAGGAAAAATTACAAAGGATATGCTAATTCGCTCCGCTCTACGAATGGAACATTATAAATCGCTGGGGCTAAAAACTTTCGCAGAGATACGAAAGCACGGAACATACGGAAATAATCTGTCAACCAATATTAACAAAGAAATTTTGGAGAGGTATGACTACAACCTGAATAAAAAGGGTATCTTGATTGAAAACCTTACCAACCCAGAAAATGTTTCAATATTATATAAGTTGAAATCTCAAAATGTGTTTATAGATGGTATTCGTGTTAAAGACCGAGTAATACGACCGCAAATATCAATTTACAACATCAATGTTGAGAAAGCAAAGAAGATGGCTAACAGAATAGCATTCGCTTACTCTGAAATTGTTGGAATGTTTACTGACTATATCGCTGGTGTAGAGGTTAAGCCAACAATACTGATACACGGCTTTGGAGATTTAGAAATGTTTAACAACCTAACATATCAGGACTTATTAAAAAATCACTATCAAGAAATGGGGTGCTATGATTTAGAAACCTTACAAGAAAAGGTTAAATTTAATACATACAAGAATAAAAGCAAAACACCCTATTCCAATATTCTTAATTAAAGAGGTGTTTTACAATGGAAAAAAACAAAGATTTTGAATTAACCGAGGAAGAACAAGAATTTTTACATATGATGCATAAAGAAACATTTGATTTCAATAAATGGGCCGATGATATGGACGAAGCCCTAAAAAATGCAGAAATTGAAGAAATCTTAAAATCTATAAAGCCAGCAGAAGATTTTGAACTGGAATTATAAAGTGAAAGCCCCAGCAGACCGCTGGGGCTTAATTGTTATTTAATTTTGTTGTATAAACGATAAGTCATAGCAATAGCCTGTTCAACAGATGTATTTGATTGTGGGGTGATTGAAACGCCATCGCCCTTAACAATACCTAAACCAGACATAGCATTTATGCCTTCAACCGCCCAATCACTGACATTGTTCATATCACTAAATTTAATGCCTTCACCGAACTGAACATCTGGCTTTAATAATTTTGTGGCTCTTGTCATAATCGCACACATCTGTTCTCTGGTAATTCTGCCATCAGGTGCAAATGTATCACTGCTGACACCTGTTATAATTCCGTTAGCATAAGCCTTAATTACCTTTTCGTTTTTAGTATCTTTGAACGGGTTAGATGTAGTTGAAAGTTCTCTGCCTAAATACTTTTCGCAGAAATCAACAATCATATTGCAAAAATCTTCTCTTTTGATATTGCTCTGCATATCAAAAAGTTTAACGCTGTCTATGTAGCCGATTTCGTCAGCAAGTGCAATTTCTGCATCTGCCCAGTCGCTACGGTTTAAGTATTTGTAATTTGCATAAACTGTTTTTACCTTTGCATTTTCAAACGGGTATTCTAAATAAGTGAAGTTTCCGTTTCTGTCAATTCCTGAATAATACGCTTGTTTATCAACAAAATTTGTATCGCAGATTTTAAATGTTCCGTCAGATAAATCTACAAATACTACATCTCCATCTTTTGTTTTAAATCTATTGTCTTGCATAAAAACAATATTATCAGCAATTTTCTGTTCGTCTATATAAAGACCGCCATCTAACGCCCAAGTAAGATACCTGTATTTGCCCCCACCAAGTCCATATTCATCTTGATACACATATGTTGAAGCAAGTGTTGGTGCATTAAATTCTTTAGGGGTTATATTATGACCATCAACCATTTTTGGTGGTTCCAACTGATATTCATAATTGCTTCCCCAATGATACCATTTGCCGTCATTTGTTCGTGCGGCAAAACCAGTATAAATATCCGAACAATTTTCCAATAACAATCCGTTTTCATCGCAATATTCGCCGTTGGTAGTATATAAATTAAAATTTACATCACGATATAAAACAATGTCTTTAGAAAATTCACAAAAATCTATTACATTGTCTGCAATTTTTGTATAGCCCGAAAAAGCCCCATTTAAATATGTATTAAATCTATATAGTGAATTATCTTCTGTCATTCCGTAGTTATCCGTGCTTTTTTCTGGAACAAATAAAACATTTTCCGAAGTTTCTAAATCCGAGATAAGTTTATTATTCATAAAATACCAATTTCCATCTTTTGCTTGATATACCCCATTGACTACAGCGTTACCATCTGGGTGTTCTCTTTTGGTAATATACTCAGAGTCGAAGTCAATAACTTCTGTATCAATTAAATCTAATCCATCTGACAACCTATATAATCTTCCATCTTCTGTCAGCACTCCACTTCCATTAGTATAACACTTAATAAATCTTGTTCCCCCGTCAGCAAATACGCCTACCGAACTTGTAAGCAATATTGCCATAACCATAATTGCCGATAATACTTTTTTCATTTGTTAATACCTCCAAATAAATTTATAAAATAAAAAAGGTGCACCAACCGAAGTTAATGCACCGAAAAACACAAACCCCGATTGCTGCTAAACAAATCTTAACAAAAACGGATTATTCTCCTACATTCGCCAAGTGGAATTTGTGTTTTTACCAATTCATTTTTGACGAATGTAAAAAAGGGTATACTACCCCCTATATTAAATTAAGAGAATAAAACATTTTTTGTTTTAAAATTTGTTTAGCATATATATTATAACACATATTTTCAAAAAAGTCAATTAAACGACCAATTTTAATAAAAAATTATAGAACACTTAAAAATTATAATTCAAAAATCGCCTGTATAAGATAAATTAAGTTTAAAAATATGGAATAGAAATTATCTTAAATGGGAGCAAAAATGCAGTAAGTTCCATAAAGGATGTATTATTCCATTTGAGATAAGCATTTTATTCTCACTTGGGACTGATACTTCTATTCCATTTATTAGACTGAATACATCTATAAAGGAGATAAAGAAAATGACTAAAGAACTAAAAGAAATGATTAAATGTAATAATTATCCAAAGAAACAGTTTAGTAAAGAACAAAGGGCTTTAATGAGAAGTGTTGATTTAACTGACTTTATGACTTGGTATGATGAAAGTAAAATCATCAAGTTAAGAGGTAGTGTAAGATTAGCAGATAACAGAAGTGTTGTATTGCACGAGAAGTGGGCTAAAGACTTTGCAGAAACATCTGACTACTGCTCTGGTATTGATTTCTGCATTAAGTATCTAGGTTTAAGCACATACGGAGCAATGTATGTTATGAATGAGTTTTTGGAGAGTGGTTATATACACCGAGAGCCGACACCGAGAACGCTAACCTCAATTAAAACCATTGAAAGCAGAATAGCAAACGGACAATACATACCAGCAAACAACATCAAGCCCATATATGCTTATTTGTGCAACACAAGGCAGATACCAGCAGATACAGTTAAAAAGTTCATAGACAGCGATTATTTATACGCAGAGAGATTGAGGACAGGCTACAACCTTTTATTTCCTATATATAATAATGAAGATAAAATCATTGGCTTTGAAAAATCTGGTATTCTTTCTGACACCGAACACAGATACAAGGGATGTGTTATAAGCGAGGCTTACACAGGCTTTACCTACCAATATAAATATATAGACAATACTCCCGAAGTCGTTATTGTGTTTGAAAGCGGTATAGACCTTATGAGCTTCATAGCCCTTGTTGATGAGGGGCTTATTCTTCTTCCAGAGGACAGGAGTATAATGTTGTTGTCTATAAGAGGGCTACAAGGCAAGGTGTTAGCAACCTACACCGACAAAGACAGCAATATTATCTTGTGTGTTGATAATGATACTGCTGGGAGTTCCTTTTACACCGAGGAACACTATCATTATAATAATATGGTTTATGCTGGTAGCGTTTTATCAAGATACAATGTAAAGGACTGGAACGACCTCTTAAAAATTAAAAATCAGATAAAAACACCCATAAATTTCAAAAATCTATGCTAATCAAGAAAGAAAAAGAAGGAACTTTTTAAAAGGTTTCTTCTTTTTTTGTGTTCAACAACCCCAGAAAACAAAACAGTTTTTGTTTTACAAGCGTTCCAAAAATGGTCGGGAAGTCGGCTGTTTACTGCTTGACAAATGAACCTTTTTGTGTTGAAATATATAGTGTAAGGACTTACAAATCGGTCGTTCATAAGACCAGATATAAAACAATTTAATATTATAATCAGTACCGCTTATGTGTATCATATATTATATAGGGCAGTCCCCTATATAGTAAAGTCTTAATCAATGCTTAATCAGACAAGACAAATAACAGGGAAAGAACATATAGAGGCAAAAGCGGTATGACACGAAAAATGTCGTATCGCTTTTATATTTTATATTGCTACTGCTTATAATATAAAAACTAAAAAATTAAGCTAAATGAAAGGACTGAACATTATGGCTAAAACAGTCAACGAAATAGTATCAGAAAAAATCTGTGGGAAAATCAAAACGGCAATCAAAAACAACGAGCCATTGCCTTGGCAGAAACCTTGGGTGTGGGCTAATGCACCACGAAATTATTTAGGTAGTGAGTATAAGGGCATAAACACCCTACTGCTTGACGAGGGAGAGTATTTGACTTGGACGCAGATTTGCGACCTAAAAAAACACAACCCAGATGTTAAGTTGAAAAAGGGCTGTAAGAAAGATATTGTTGTTTACTTCAACTTTAAGGAGTTTGACAAAGAAACAATATCAGACAATGGCGAAAAGGTTATCACGAAACAAAGCGTTCCCTTTTTAAGATATTACAATGTTTACAACATTAAATATGTTGAGGGAATACAAAGCAAGGTCAAAGAAACTACATACAACCATAAACCGATTGAAGAGGCTGAACAGATATTAAAAGGCTACACAGAAGCTGAAAATATCAAAGTTAAGCACATCAAAGGCAACAAGGCTTGTTATAGTCTTTCATCTGACAGTATCACACTTCCTCTTATTTCCCAGTTTGAAAAGCTGGAGGAATACTATTCAACAGCATTTCACGAAATGTCCCACAGCACAATGACCAGACTGGGAAGAAGCACAAGCGGTTATTTTGGGGATGCAGAATACAGCAAGGAAGAACTTATCGCTGAAATGTCAGCGAGTATGTTGTTAGCCCATTGTGGCATTAACACACCAGCCAGCGAAAAGAACAACATAGCATATATGAGAAACTGGCTGAAAGTATTGCAAGACAATACAACTTGGCTTGTATCAGCCTGTAGTAAGGCTCAGAAAGCCACCGAATACATTTTAGAAAAGTCAAAAAATAATATTAGTAAAGGAGACACAGAAAATGACAAATCTAAATAATACAACTAACTGCACAAGCAGACAATCAATTTTCATTAAGGCAAGTGAAGTATGCGAGGTTATGGAGATTTCCAGAGCCTCTGCATATCGCCTAATCAAACAGTTAAATGACGAACTTGCAACAAAGGGTTATCTTGTTGTAAATGGCAAGACTAACAGAGATTATTTTTACGATAGAATTTACAGAAAGGCGTGTTAAATTATGAAAACTTATTCAAGCAGTATTACAAAAGCAGGCAATGGCTATAAGGTGTTTTACAGATACCAAACTCTTGAGGGAGATGTTAAATGCAGTAGCAAAAGAGGTTTCAAACTCAAAAGAGAGGCTCAAGAGTGGCAACAGAACGAACTCCCTAAACTTATTCAAGAGTTAAGAGCCGAGAGAACTCCAAACGAAAATATGACAATGAAAGAACTCATTGATGATTACATCAAAGATTTTAAGGTTTCCACAAGAAACAGCACAGCAGAAAACAAACTTCACATCATCAATGAAAAAATCTTACCATATTTCAACAAGCAAAAGGTATATGACATAAAGCCCTATGACATCAAGGAATGGCACAACAAAATAAGGACTTTGCGTAAACCAAACGGAGAAGCCTATGCTACTACATATTATTATTCCATCAATGCACAGTTAAAAGCGATTTTTAATTATGCAGTAATGTATTTTGATTTACCATCAAACCCAGTTTCAAAAACAAAGCCCTTTGGCTCAAAGAAAGCACCGAAGCGTAGAGCATACTGGACTTTTGAAGAATACTCAAAATTTTCAAATGCAATACAAACAAACCCAGTTTATTACTATGCATTTCAAACATTGTTCTGGACTGGTATCAGAATGGGAGAATTGATGGCTATCAAAAGAAAAGATATTGACCTTGAAAATATGACATTAGATGTAGAACACAGCTTTTCAAAGGCTGAACTTGAAAACGGAGATGTAAAAAGTGTCAATGCATACCGAACAATACATCTTCCCCAGCAACTTGCAGAAGAGTTAAAAGACTATATTGACAGTCTTTACAATCTCAAAAGTGATGACTTGGTTTTTCCAGTTTCAAAAAGTGGCTTACATAGAGTAATGACCGAAGGCTCTGAAAGTGCTGGTGTTAAGCGTATAACTATACATGGGCTCCGTCATAGTCATATCTCACTACTTTTGAATTGTGTTTCAGGCGTTTCTGTATCTGCAATTTCAGACCGAGCGGGGCACAGCACCACAGATGTAACAATGATATATTCACACGCTTATGATAACAGCGATGAACTCATTGCAAAACAATTAGACAATATGATGAAAGGGGGTGCAGTTGATGTCAGCAAAGAACACGGACAAGCATAATCGCTGGAGAAATATTACTATTGGTTTCAGAGTTTCCCCAGACGAAGCATACCAGATTGATATGGAAGCAAAGACCTCTGGAATGACTAAACAAGATTTTATTACAGCAAGACTGCTTAACAAAGAAATTGTTGTGCGACCTAACATTCGTATTCAACATTATCTTGAAAAGTATTTGTTGGACTTGACAGCCGAATTAAAAAGGCTGTCAAGCATTCCACAGACAAGTGATATTTTAGAAAACATCACTTACATAGTAAATTTGATTTCACAAATGACAGATAAAACAAATACAAAGGAGAACTGAACAATATGAAAACTTTTAATAATATACATATACCCTGTGAAATAAACGGCACAACAATCGCAAGTGAATGCGGAATGTTTGACCACATCTACAGAAATCATAAAGAGAAAAAATTTACATATAGCAATATAAACTTGCATAGCGATGGCAGTCTTGAAATTAATGTTTTTATACCCAATGTATCAAAATATGAGTATGAGGACTTTATGAGTAAGCCAATGAGATTTTATAACAAAAAACTACCTAATGGTGCATATCAAACATCTATAAGAGGAGCAACAAGTATGGATGTAATTTTTGACCCAGCACTATATAACGATAATCGCATAAGTAAAATACCAGAGAAAAAAATGTGCAATGCATTTTTAATTGATACAGCAACAGATAAGATTTTAGGTATACGAGCAATGCAACTAAACGATAAAGTGTATGATGAATTTTATAATTCTTGTAGTGAAATGCTTAAAAACAATATTACATTACAAGATATAATAAAGGCTTTTAGCCAATATATAATTCCATATTCTCATAGTGCTGTCTTAAAACAAGCAACATATCTTGGAAGAGAAGTATCAAACGCTACACCACAATTCTTATATGTTGCATAACTACAAAAACTGCTCTACCATTTCTGGTAGAGCAGTCAAATAACAAAAATATTCAATTAAATCGTTGCAGTCATTTTGCAGTCAGAAAGCATTTTTAAATTGAGAAAACGCCTTATTTCAAGGGTTTCAGCGATTGTTGGGCTTATTCCCACTCGCTCCTGATAAAGAAATCTTAAACAATTCTGTTTAGAGATTTTATCACGAGGTATTGTAGTTATCTGTATTATCCACAACCTATGGACTATCCGATTTTTTGTTGCCATATTGTTGCCATTGGACAGTTCATA
>JAFQBK010000014.1 GCA_017399695.1 Clostridia bacterium
AAATACGACAGTATTACGGGATTTTTTATGTCTTGTCTTAAAACGAAAAATCTCTAACCCAAAACTGCAAAGCACCTCAAAAACATTATTTTGAGTGCAGAACAAGGCAAAACTCCCCCATAATCCTGGCGGATATGGGGGAGTTTTAACAAAGTTATGTGCCAAAATTATGCTTTTGAGGCGAATCCTCCCTAAGTGAGGCCGCCCTACGACCTGCTTTTTTCTTATTTCCCTGCCTGCATCTCAGCTACGGACTCTAAGACCATATCTGCCATATATGCCAGCTGTTCATCAGAAAGACCATACAGGGGCAGATGTGTAAATCTTTTATAGAATACTTCCTCGCAGTTCGGACAGGTCTTGGCAATCTCATCTGGATTGTAGCCCATTTCCTCTACAATTTTGAAACGGTAAAGCGGTCCGAAATGCGCAATCTGTGTCACGCCTTTTTCCTCCAGCTTTTTCTTCAAAATCTGAATATCACCGCCTGCCTTTTGCGGGTCAATCTGCAATAGGTATAAATGGAAGGTCGGCTTGATCTCATCATTTCCCAAATCCTGCGGAATAATCGCATCATTCTCTGCGAAGCGTTCCGTCAAATATTTTGCTGCAGCCGCACGCTTTGCAATAATTTCTTCATTTCTTGCTACCTGAAGTGTCAGGCCAAGACCCTGAATCTCCGTTGTTGACGCATTGCCCGGAACAAACGGCGCATATTTTCCCGGAATCGGAGTGATATTATAAAGCCAATCTTTAATCGGGCAAGAGAAATCAAGACCCAAAAAGCGTGCACGTTTCATTTCATTCTCAAAGCCCGGCACATTGGTCGTAGCAATACCGCCCTCGCCAAAGGAAGTAATATTTTTTACCTCGTGCATAGAGAATGCCGCAAAATCACCAATTGTTCCAATTTTCTTGCCTTTGTACATTGCACCGAATGCGTGCGCCGCATCCTCAAGCACTAAAATATCATGTTTCTTCGCAATCTCCATAATCGGGTCCATATCTACCGGATAGCCGCCGATATGTACTGGAACAATCATTTTCGTCTTGTCCGTAATTTTCTTTTCTACATCCGCAGGGTCCATATTAATGGTTCTCGGGTCAACATCGGCAAACACCAGTTTTGCGCCAACAGCCAAAGGATAAGCCATCGTTGCAACGAAGGTAATCGCCGGAACAATGACCTCATCCCCTGGCTTTAAGTTCGCATATTTATAAGCGATTTCAAAACCTGCGGTTGCATTGGTAACAAAGGTAGAGGAAGTTGTGCCGAGATATTCGTTACACGCCTGTTCTGCCTCTTCCACCTTGCTCGCCAAAGAAAGCTTGCCTGGCGGTGTCGCGAGGGGCTCCAGCTTCTTCACCTGCTGCCATACTGCCTCTAATGCATCCTCGTATTCTTTTCCCTCACCCTGCAATAAAAATTTAATGATTTCCATTAAATCGTGCACGTTATAATTTTCACCGACTGCCGCCCACGGCACCTTTGTCGCGCCGGTATTATACCTGAAATCAGTTGCTTTTCCCATCGTTTATTCCTCCTTAAAATTTTGACACTTATGTCATCTTTCTATTTTCATTGTACCAAAATGGCAAGGCGGAAAAAAGGCGATTTTTTCCTTGTTTTTTGTAATATGTTCCACCAAAAGAAAAATATTGACAAAAAGAAAGGATGTGCTACAATAAAGATGAGGTGAGAAAATGCAAATTAACTATGATGCCGAAAAAATAACTCGCGCGCAGCAGGATTTTTTTAATGCGACAGGAATCGACATGAACCTTTTGCGCCCCGATTTTTCTCCTGTGGGAAAGCAAATGCAAAACAGCCGCTACTGTATTTGCGTCCAAAAGTCCGAGCTTGGAAAAAATGCCTGTCGGAGTTCTGACATTCATCTGCTTGAAAAATGCAAACTCAGCAAAAAAGCGGAAATGAGCGTTTGCCACGCAGGACTTTTGGATGTTGCAGTTCCAATTCTGACCGGCGATACGGTTATCGGCTATATCATCGTTGGAAGAATGAGACCGCATACTGTTTTTTCACTCCCTGATAATTATGCAAAAAAACTCGGACTTAATCCGGCGTCTGCTGAAGAGTATTATAACGAGATTCCGTTCTTTGATGAAGACAAAATCAGAAGTATTACCAGTATCGCTACGATGTTCGTCAAATATATCCTGCTTGAAAATATGCTGGTTCCGGACTTTAATCAAACAATCGAAAAAGCGGTTGATTATATCGACTTACACTACAGTGAGATTTTGTCGATTAAAAGCATTTCCAAAAACATTAACGCGTCAAAAAGCGTACTGTATAAAAATTTCCATAACCGTTTCCAATGTACAGTCAGCGAATACATCAAAAAAATCCGCGTGGAAAAGTCTATGGAATTGCTTCTCCGCACGGACTTATCTATTGAGGAAATCTCTCAGCGCGTCGGTTTTTCCTCTGCCTCTTACTACAGTAAAATTTTTAAAAAACAAATGGGCTCTTCCCCCTTGCGCTATAAAAAAGAACACCTGGGATAGCTCAATCGAAAAAACAACCTCCTGCGATAAAACCACAGGAGGTTGTTTTTTGATGAGGAAATAACTAAAACCTTTCAATTCTACCGTTACTGCTAATGATTTGTCTCGCAACGATTACGAAAAACCATTGAGCCTATACACATCTTCAATCGCTTTTTGTGAACGAATGGCGTCCTCTGCTGTCACAGGGATTTCGCCCTCACCCAAAACAGCTCTGCCAAACGCTTCAATTTCCTTGGTATACATATTGCCAAAGGTTACCGAAACCGATACTGGCTCTGCCGCACTTCTGTTCTGCTGTGCATCATAGCCGCCCACTTTGGAAAGCGCCAGCACTTCAATCTCGCCGCCTTCTTCCTGAGATAAGGTGCCCTTTGCAACAATACTACCACGGGTTCCGTAGATTTCCAGTTTGCTGACAGAAGCATCATCCGAGGATATATCATAGGCTTTATCGAGACCTAAGCTATAGGTTAATTCTATATGATTTTCATCCGCTATTTTTTTAATTCACGCAAATAATCATTGGACAGATTTAACAGAGGTTGTGCCTGAAATTCCAAAACATCAAATCCAAGTTTTGCCGCTTTTGCAATATACTTCTTATGGTCTGCGTCCCAATTTTTCTCCCAAAAATTCATAAAAATACCAAGCTTGTTCATAACGTGAACCTCCTATAAAAAATAGATTTTATAGCCACTGCTATTTTTTATTATAGGGTACTCCATACATCCGCTCTATTCATATATTGTTTATTTTTGGAATAATATTGCTTTTTTTCACTTGACATTATATAATAAAAAAAGTGAGGTGAATGCCATGTATCGCGAGGAAATAAACCAGGCTACAAGACAGTATCCGTTTCTGATAGAACATATAAATGTGAAATATATTCCGCATTTCCATGAAGAAACTGAATTGGTTTATATTTTAGACGGCAGTCTCAATGTGACGATAGAAAACGACAGTTTTATTTTAAAGACAGGTGAAATATGTATCATTACTCCGGGATTGATTCACAACCTCTACTCTTATGAAGAGAACAAAACCTTCGTTATGAAGCTCTTCCCTGTCACAGACCTCAGCAACATACAGCTTCATAACATAGTGATATCGCCTGATTCCAAAAACTACAAATTGCTTAGAAAATACATCTGCAATATCATGGCAGAAAATGAAAATAAGACCACAGGGTACGAGCTTTCCGTAAATATTAATGTCGAAAAAATATTTTTAATGATCATCAGGGATATGGAATATTGTCAATTAGAAGATAACGCTCAAATCAAGCTTATGAACAAAAGTGATTTTTTGAATGCCGTTACTGTCTATCTTGAACAGCATTATGCGGAAGCCTTCAGGCTTGAAGATGTTGCAAATCATCTAAACTATACCAAAAGCTATTTTTGCCATCACTTTAAGCAAATCACCGGCGTTACTTTCTGGAAATATTACACCATATTCCGCCTGGAAAAAGCCATACAAATGATGAAAGAATATCCGAATAAGAGATGTATTGAAATCGCCGAAGACGCCGGCTTTAAGAATATCCGCTCTTTTAACCAATCGTTCAAAGAGTATCATCACTGTACACCCCGGGATTATATGAATAAATATTATAGCAATCAAACAGGTCAAGCTCCTGTTAGGTAAGCATCGCCCTTGGAATGCTATTTGAGAGTAATAACTCCTTCTCGTTTGTATAAGCATAAAAAAATAGCCCCTCGGGCGTCCCCACTTAACGAGGCCGCCCAAGGGGCTATTTTTATCTTAATGACATACTGTTGTTTAAGAGCGTTGTGCTGTACATAAAGAGCACATCCTGATTGTCAAACGAAATAAAATTGCCTAAAAAACTACTCTGAAGGTAACGGATGTCCACCACGGTTATTTTTTGGTAGCCCGCAGCTAGAAGCGGAACTAAGCTGCTTCCGTAGGAATCGCGGAATACCACCAGTTCCTTATCCGTTTTACTGTTCGGATTTTCAATCTCAATCAGTGCGGAAGTTCCTGACAAAAACATTTCATACGGGTCTTTGCCGTGCGCTTTTTCCATATTGTAGATTTCGCCCGGCTCGGCCTTTCCGCTATCAAAGTAATTGACCTTGCAAGCAGAAAGTGTCTCGTTGGTCAAATACCTTATGGTGTCCGGCGCAAACGGGAGCGCTGATTGACCTAAATACACCCCTGAAAACGGCACATCCAATGTATTCACTGTATATTCGCTTTTCACATCTGTACCCATCGCATTTCCGATAAACTCCGCAATATCCGTGATTTCCTCCTGCTTCCAGTGCGAGTCTGTGCGGTAAAAATCATCGAGGGATAAAAGAGGCAGAATATCAATATACTCTGCGTACTCCATACGCGTTTTAAAGTCCTCGATAAACGCCGGATAATTAAGCGATAAATAGCCGTTTTTCTCCGCCAGAAAATAGTTTTTATCAGGAACGACCGACAGATATATCTTCGCGTTTGTATCTTTCAGATAGGTTTCGTAAAGATAACGAAAACGATTCGCCGCATGCTCCTTCATTTCCGGATTTTCCGGGTATTCGAGTTTGGAGATATGCCCCTCTACCGTAAACAAACCATTGTTGTCCTTTTTGCCGAGCGCATAGCCGGAAAACATCGCCTTGATACTACGGAAATGGTCACGGAACGGGAAATGGTCAACGCTAAACAACTCAAAGGCTTCCTGGAATTCGCCGGACAACACCGACTCAATCGTAAGCATCGGCTCTTCAGCAAGCGGTCTTCTCTCACTTTCGGAGTATGCCGCACGGGGACCGAACCAACAGCCAAACGTTAGGCTCGCCAAAACAAGCGCAAAAATCGTGGTCGAGAGCAAATGTTTATTCTTCATACGGCACCTCCTTTAGAATCTAAAATACAAAAACGGGTTGAATGAGCCGTCGGCAAGAAAGCCGCAGACGGCAATCAAAAGTAACACCGGAACCAACGTCTCGATGAGTTCTTTCCACACCGAATCTTTTCCCTTTTTATCTAAACTGATTTTTGCCATTTTGACAACAGGGGTTGCCCCAACGGCCGCTAAAATCAAAATCCAGCCATAGTTGGATAAAGCGTACAGCATTTCGGAAGACACCAAGGGAATTCCGCCAATACCGAACATTCCGCCCACATAAGTTGCCGCCTCTCCCAAGTTTCCTGCAGCAAATATCATAAAGCTGACGGAAACAAAAAACAAGGTGTAGATATGACCGAAGATTTTATGCTTATCCAAAAATTTCGCAAAGAAAAACTTTTCCAGTGTCAAAAGTACACCGAAATAAAGTCCCCAAAGTATAAAATTCCACTCTGCACCATGCCAAAAACCGGTCAAAAACCAAACAACGAAAATGTTAAACAAAAATCGTCCTTTGTTCACCCGATTTCCGCCAAGGGGGATATAGACATAATCCCGAAACCATGAGCCGAGCGAAATATGCCAGCGGCGCCAAAACTCAGATATGCTTTTTGAGATAAACGGATAGTTAAAGTTTTCCATAAATTCAAAGCCAAAGAGTCTGCCAAGGCCAATCGCCATATCGCTGTAGCCTGAAAAATCGTAATAAATCTGGAGCATATACGAAAAGGCAAACAGCCAATAATACAAAACGGAAAGCTCACTCGACGCCAAAAACATTTCGCCAAGCTCGCCCAGGGTATTGGCAATCAATACCTTTTTCGCAAGACCGAGAATAAACCGCTTACTGCCTGCTGAGATTTTTTCAAAGCTGTGCGTTCTTTGGGTCAGCTGTGCTTCAACATCAGAATAGCGCACAATCGGGCCTGCAATGAGCTGTGGAAAAAGCGCAACATAGGTTGCAAGATTTATCGGGTTTTTCTGCGCAGAAACATCACCTCGATACACATCCACCGTATAGCTCAAAATCTGAAAGGTGTAAAAGCTGATACCGATGGGGAGAACAATCCGAAGCAGCGGGATGCTCATTCCCGTCAGGCTGTTAAAGTTTCCAATAAAGAAATCGGCGTACTTAAAGAAGCCAAGTGCCAAAAGGCTGGAACTGACGGACAAAACCAAAAACAACTTCGACAGCCAGGTTCCGGAAAATCGTTCAATCAATAAGCCGAACACATACCCCAAAAGGACGGTCGCAATCATCAGAAAAACATACTTCGGCTCGCCCCAACCGTAAAAGATGAGGCTCGAGACTAAAAGCACGGGGTTTTTCAGTACTTTCGGCACGGCAAAGTACACCAATAAAACAACCGGCAAAAAGTAGAACAAAAACGGAATGCTCGAAAAAATCATAGCAGTTCCTCCTCAAAAATCCACAATAAAACGGACACAAGCGCGTCCGTTTTACCGATTCAAAATTAGTCTTCCAAACTGGTCGGGCACATAACGAAGAATACCTTGTTTCCGCTCTGTCCCGTAACCATTTCCTCTGCCTCAACGCAGATGTTCCAACGCTTATTTGCGTTCTTTTCAAGGTTTGCGATAAATGCCGGCGCATCTTGTGCACTCTCAAGCTCGAACACATAACCGACGAACGCGATAGAACCAATCATCGGCGCAAACATAACGCCCTCTTTGAAGCCCTTGATTTCCGCATTATCAAAACCGGAAAGCAAGCCTTCCTCTACCGGCATTGCGCCGCCGTTAAACAAAATGGCTTCATTTGTAAGCAATGCTTCTGCGATTGCTTGCGCACTCATACCGGATGCTGCTTTTGCCTTAAAGTCAGCAAGCAAAGTTTTTCCGAGTGTTTTTGCTGCCGGAGTCTCTGTCGGAGCAGGTTTTTCTGTCGGTGCCGGAGTCGGTTGTTTGGTTGCTTCCGGTGCCTTGGTAGCCTCCGGTGCTTTTGTTGCTTCCGGTGCCTTCGTTGCCGTCGGAGCTTTGGTTGTCTCCGGCTCCTTGGTCGGTTCGCTGACTGCCGGTTCATTTTCGATTGTCTCTTCCGTTCCTTCGGTGTCAACGGTGCTTTCTACCTGTGTTTCCGTTTCCGGTTCTTCCGTCGTTGTCGGTGCTCCACCACACGCCGCCAAAGATACCACTAAGGTAAGGGTTAAAATCAATGCAAGTATTTTTTTCATTTGTTTTCTCCTTTATTATGTATTTCAATAGTTTATACGACAAAAGCTGAGAAAAAGTTTCATAAAAATGAGCTTTTCAATAAAAATTCTTAAAATGCCTCCGGGCAGAGACCATTTGAGATAAAATCGTCATTTCTGACCAGACCCTCGCCAAAGCCCGCCGGACGCATATATTTCTCCAATGGGTCCACCTCTTTTGAGGTGCTTCCGACATTTTTCCCTAGATCTGCAAGGATTTGTCCATCAGGCGCAACAATCATCGAGCATCCGCCGCGCTCGTCGGAGTCCATCGAATAACTGCTCCTTGCAATAAAAGCATTACAGCGAAATGCTGTTAATTTAGCCTGCGCGCGAATGATGTCCGTGCGTTCTCCGCGCTGATAGCCTGGGACCAGAATAATATCAGGCTTTCCCTTGGCAATATACTCAATCTGCTCATTAAAATAAACATCATAGCAGGTCATAAACGCGAACCGAATCCCGTCCACCTCGCACAGACAACTGCATTTTCCGCAAGCGTTGCCCGCACTCACGCCAAGCTTTACTTCCGATGGAGGAAGATGCTGTTTGTCATACACAAACACCACTTCTCCTCGTTTATCAAACAGATAGGTGCTGTTTTTGATTTCGCCATTGCGGTTCTCGATAACGTTAATTGACACGTAAGCCTGCTTTTCTTTGGCAACTTCTGCAGATTTAGCAAGCATCTGCTCTGCCCGTGGCAAAGCAGCCAGCAATCGTTCTCTATCGGAAAGGCCGCCGGCATTGGCATACTCCGGCAAAACAATCAAACCGCCTGTCGGAACCTTCGTAAGCTCCGAAAGTAAAAACTGCGAAATTGCTTCGTCCGGATGTTCTCCGGCGTAATACTTCGGCTGAACCACCGTAATATGTAACATCAAATCACCTGTTTTCGCTTTCTTTTTTATGGTAAGATCTAAAATACCGCTTCATATAGAGAATAAGCAATACGCCTATCAACGGGAACAATCCGGCGGCCAAAATACCGGCCCTCATCCCCACCTGTTCTGCGCTGATACCGAGCGTTCCGCTCAAGGTTAATGCAAAATCCGTCAGGCTCACCTTGTCGGATATAATGCCAACGAGCTGCGGTGCAACGGAGGCACCCATATCACCGCCTGCCGCCATCAGCGCATAAACGGCAACGCCGACGCCGGAGAACTTTTCCTCCACATAAATCAGCGTTCCCGGCCATAACATTGAGGTACAGATACCCGTCAGTGCACAGGCAATCACGCCCACCGCCGGATGCTGTACGAAACCAGCCGCAAAATAACACAGCGTTGCGCCAAGCATACCAAACAGCATAAAGTTGATAATATTTTTGCCGTATTTTGAGTACCACGTTCTTCCAATTCCCAAAAGTACTGCAAACAAAGCAACGCCTAACACATCTCCCAAAACCTTAGGAACGCCAATGGCTTTTTCAATAAAGCCGGACGCCCATTGGGACATCGTACATTCTGCTGCACCACCCAAAAATATACAGAGTGCACAAAGCAGAATGCCCTTCGTTAAAAATCTTCCGCTTTTTGAGCTCTGACCGAAACCCTCCAAGGGTGGAAATTCTGATTGTTGGAATATCAAAAATGCAACAAGCGGTACGATGGACCATAAAAGTGCAAGATACATCCAGTTTTCTGCGCCAAAAATACGAATAAATGCGGTGCTAAAGAGGACAACGCCCACAACGCCCCAGGCATACATCGAATGCAACTTACTCATTTCCCCCTCAGGGTTGTCCGAGGGCATCGCCGCAATTACAGGACTCAAAAGAACCTCCGCCAAACCGGCGGCCACGGAGAAAATAACCGTTCCAATCACAATCCACAAAAAAGCCAACTCCGGAAAAAGTTTCGGTAAAACGGCAAACAACACCAAACCTAAAAAGATGATGAACGGTGTCAGTTTCACTGCCTTATGAATGTTAAAGTATTTTGTAAAAAAGGTAAAAACTAAATCAATCAATAATTGCGTAAAAAAATTCACGACTACAAGTAGCCCGAGTAATGTATAAGATAGATGATACATATTTCGAAAGGTCACAAACAAAAGCGGTGTTAAATTGCCGGTAATTGCTGTCGATACACCCGTCAGATAACACGCTTTCTTTGTTATTCGGTATTGCTTTCCTGTGTCCATAATGTCCTCCAATATGGTGTTTTTTCTTGTTTATCGTAGAATTCCTAAACGATGGAATGCCAATTCTAACAGGAACAAAAATGCTTGCTTGCAAGGGCATTTTTGCGACGCCGTCAATTGGCATACGCAGTCGTAAGACTGCAGGCGAGTTGCAAACTCGCAGGAGTTTTGCAAAGCAAAACTACGTATATGCCAATTATAACACAGCTTACCTTTCAAAACAAGTCTAATACAAAACAAAAAAGCACCCGACGCGTAAGGCGTCGGGTGCACTTATATTTTTATTTTGTGCCGAAGATTCGGTCGCCCGCATCACCAAGACCGGGCAGGATGTAGCCGTTTTCGTTTAAGCCTTCATCCATATTCGCACAGTAAATATCCACATCCGGATGTGCTTTTTTTAGCGCTTCCGCGCCCTGCGGAGCAGCAACCAAGCACAAGAATTTGATGTTTTTTCCGCCGTAAGATTTAATCTGCGAAATCGCATCAATCGCCGAGCCGCCCGTTGCGAGCATCGGGTCCACTACAACAATTAAGCGGTTGGAGATGTCTGCCGGAAGCTTACAATAATACTCGTGCGGAATTAAGGTTTCTTCATCTCGGTACATACCGATATGACCAACCTTCGCCGACGGAATCAGCTTTTGAATACCGCTGACCATACCGAGTCCTGCACGCAGGATCGGAACCACCGCAAGCTTTTTGCCCTTGAGCATTTTCTGCTTGGTGGTCTTAAGAGGCGTTTCAATCTCTACCTCCTCCACCGGAAGGTCACGCAATGCCTCATAGCACATCAGCATCGTGATTTCTTCTACCAGTTCACGAAACTCCTTGTTTGGAGTCGTCTTTTTACGAAGAATGGTCGTCTTGTGCTGAATGAGTGGATGATCAAAAATAGTTACATTAGCCATGGAAATTCTCCTTATTCGTCTTCTTTACCTTTAGATACCGCAAGGTTCGTCAGGATACCTAAAATTAATGCACAAGCAATCGAAGTAATCGTCACCTGACCAAAGGTAAGCGTCAAACCGCCGATACCCGTAATTAAGATAACTGCAACTACGAACAAGTTCTTATTCGCATTTAGGTTTACCTGCTGAATCATTTTTAAACCGGACACTGCAATAAAACCGTAAAGGGAGATGCAAACACCGCCCATGACGCAGTTCGGGATGGTTGCCAAAAACGTTACAAACGGAGCAATAAAGGAAGCCACGATTGCAATGATTGCAGTTGTTAAAATGGTAACAACGGAAGCATTTTTTGTGATAGCAACACAACCAACAGATTCACCGTAGGTGGTGTTCGGACAACCGCCAAAGATTGCGCCGACGATAGAGCCTACACCGTCACCGAGCAGCGTTCTGTGAAGACCCGGCTCTTCGAGCAAATCTTTATCAATGATGCTGGAGAGGTTTTTATGGTCTGCAATATGCTCTGCAAATACAACGAATGCAACCGGGATATAAGCAACTGCCACCGTTGCGATATACTGAGCATCAATCGCACCAATACCCTGCGCCGCTTTCGCAATCGTAAAGTCAGGATACCACTGCATATTGGAGAATGCAGAAAAGTCGATAATCATCAGCTCTTTGATGTTCATATTCATACCGATGATTGTCAGTACTGCTGCCAAAGCGTAACCTGCAACGATACCGATAATAAACGGAATGAGTCTTGTCATTTTCTTGCCGTATACTGAGCAGAGAATGACAACCGCAAGCGTAAACAAACCGCAGATAATACAAGCATACGGAGAAGCTACCGAAACGCCGTCTGCCAGCACTTTACCGACCTGTAAGTCTGCTACTGCGTTACCCGCCAGAGAAAGACCGATAATTGCAACGGTAGGTCCGATAACAACTGCCGGCATTAATTTGCTAATCCAGTTAACACCAACAAATTTTACAACCAGCGCAATAATTACATACACAAGACCTGCAAAAATCGCACCGATGATTAATCCTGCATAACCGACTTCCATCGAAACTGCGCCGCCAAACGCCGCAAACATGGAACCGATAAAAGCAAAAGATGAACCTAAAAATACCGGGCTCTTAAACTTTGTAAACAACTGATAAACGAGGGTGCCTGCGCCTGCACCAAACAGTGCTGCTGACTGGGACATTCCGTTGCCGATGATGGACGGAACTGCGATGGTTGCTGCTAAAATCGCAAGCAACTGCTGAAAGGCAAACACTAAAATTTGCCCAAACTTTGGTTTGTCGTTGACTTGATAAATCAGATTCAAAATAACCCCTCCAAATTTTAGTAAAATGACAGGGAAAACCCTTATTTTTCAGTATAGCACACTTTTCTTCCCCTTTCAACAAAAAATGCAATTCTTTTGTCAAAATTTGATAAAAAATAAAAGCACAGGACACGAATTTTTGTTCGTTTTCCTGTGCTTTTGGTCGTTTACTCCATCTCGTCCAACAAAAGACAGCACTGTACAATTTTTTCCATAAAGGCAGAACGCGTCACATAATAATGGTTTGCCGCCTCATAGCCAACGGCACTGTTTCGCAAAACGATTTCGTAGGCTTTTTTTGCCAACTCAAGCTCGTTCCTCACGATTTCACGCATCTTTTCCCGGTCATTTTTACCGTCACGCAAAATATAATAACTGATTTGATTAAATGCACCACGAAACAAGGTATATCCATATACAGCCATGTCGTAAAATTCGCAAAGGGGCATTCCGTCAAGCACTTTCAGTCCTTTTTCCCACTCGGTGCAAAGCTTTTCATACTGCATTTCTAACACTTCAGATGTGTATACTCCGCCGCACCAATCCTCCAAATCGTCAAACGGATAGCAGGTCATCGTCGCCTCCATCCCCGACGGTTCCGGGTACAGAAGATTTGCCGCACCGCTATTAGACGGACCGTCATAGATATGGTAGATGTCAAACGGGTACTCCGAAAATCCTTTGCAGAAATGACTGACTGCCTCTTTGACACAATCAGAATATTCGCCGTAAGAATTTTTCAAAATCCGTTCATACTCATCTGTCTGTGCATTTTCTTCCTCGAAAAAGTACGCAGATGCAATTTTGATATTGTCGGAAATATATCCGCCCAAAGTCCAGGAAAGCATCACGTGCTCTATGCCTGCCTCGGTTAGGTTTTTCATATGGTTGAGTACATTTTCATACACCGGCAGAAACGGAGCGGTTGAGCACTCCCATGAATTGTTAATCTGCACTTTCGCCGCGACCTCAAGCCCCTCGCTTCTCGCCTGCTCCCAAAGCTCCTTTGCCGCAGGTCCGGGTCCGACGATAGACAGCGAATAGTCTCTTAATGTATTTTTAATTCCGCCACGTTCAAACTCGATGCCCGTTTCACTAACCTCTAGGACAATCACATTTTTGGGAAGCCGCCGAATCAACTCACTAAGTTCGTGCTTAAATTGTGTTTTCCACGCCCATGCATAGGCAAAAAAGCGAATGTTCGGGTTGACCTTCTGCGCCGCATTTGCCATCACGCTCAAAATTTCTGCCGTTACCTCCGAGGCTTTTCGGTTTCTGCACACTGGACAGAATTTTGCATCCGTTTCCGGATTGTTTTCCGCCGGCTCATCTAATACACCACCAGAATAGCAAAGCACCATATTCTCGCTCTGTGTGATATTGACAAACCCACCTAACAGCGGAACGTTCTTACAGATGGTCTCGATGGTATCTTTTAAATACTGTTGTGTTTCGGGATGCGAACTGCAAAGACTTGCATAGCCCGCCTTTTGTTCCGTTCCTTTTAACTCCGGCCGCTTTTCAAAAAAGGAAAGTGGCATCGTTCTCGGTTCATTAATATACATATAGACTTTAATGCCGTATCTTGCACAGCGTTTGGTCAATTCGTCAAGGTTTGAAAGCCGCTTCTCCCAACCCTCGCTTTTTTTCTCATCAAACGGGTACGGCGCCAGCTTATAAAACACGCCCTGAATCCACACACCGTTAATTCCCGCGCGGGCATACCCACGTAAAAGTTCATCGGGAAAGGAAATATGGCTATCTTTGTCCAAAACATCGCCGTACAGCCCGCAGAATGAGTAAATAAATCGCGTTTTCACCTTGGTTTTTCGGCTGTAGCACTTTTTATCAAAGGAAAGAGAACCCGCGCCTCCTGCCAAATCCAAAAGGAAATTTAATCCGCGCATAATGCCAATCGGCGAGCCTGCGCGAATCGTAATTTTATCGTCTGTGATATCTATTTTATGGTATTCTTCATCATCCGCCTCGACATCAGTATACACCTCAATCCGGCGGTCGCTTTGGGTACAAAATTCCACGCCGTAAGCATTTTTCACTTCTGACTTGAAATCTTCCACATAATCTTCCAAACCATCTGCAAACGTGCAAAATGCCCAGCTGCTATCTACCAAAATCTCGCCATCGTTCTGTTTTCCCAAAGGTGCATAGCGTTTTCGGAAAAATTCAAATGGCGGCTCTACATTTTTTATCAGCGGAAGAACTTCCTCTTGCATCGCAAGGCGAATTTTCGCTGTTTTTGCCACTTCCCCGGTGGTCAAAGGACGGTAGACCACCTTTTCACAATCCGTTTTCTTTTTCTTCCAGCCGGCAAGCTTGGTGCGAAGAAAATCATCCTCTTTTAAAACATATGAAAGCCGTTCCTTATCCCAGTCAAGAAGACGGCAAAGCTGTTCATAGTCAAAGATGTTCCAGACCTGACGAAGAATCGAGATATAGCCTCTCTCCATCCACTCATCCAGCCATTTTTGCTCACCGAGTCCCATGTCGGAAGCCAAGCGGCACACCGTCGCTTCGTCCGTTTCCAAGACCTCCGCCAGCCTTTTTGCCGGTACCATTTCCCACAAACGGAAAATAACCGCCTGAAATTTGGTTGGAAAATGCGGAATCGCAAGCTGTAATCCTTTTTCAATCTCGGGTAGCATCTAAACACCTCTTTTGTTGCGCTGACTGTTTTTACATATAATACTTAAGATTCTTCTTCATTATATCATAAAAGGAGGATATTTCAATGCCGGAATTGGAGAATTTAGTTGCGAAATTTGTGTTAATCAAGGCTATTGCCTTACAAATTTTGTCAGGTCGAAATTTCTACGATTTGCATGGTGATACAAAGTGTTCCGTCTGCCGTAGTGAAGGTAATCAGTTCTCCAATGCCTGCGTCATAACCTATAATCTCCGCATCCGTATTTTCTGCTATCAGTTGATCACCACACCAAACGGAGAATAACCCTTTAATGCTGCCATTCTCTTTTGAAATCTCTTTCACCATTACAATCGTATACTTATTTTCTTCCGCCGTAAAGCCAGCATCGATTTTGGAAATCTTTTCTTCTTCCTTATAAATATAATTAAAATATCCGCTGGCTTTTTTATCGTTCAAGCTTTTTACCTGGCAAGAAATCATATCTGAATCCGCCCAAAGATATTCGTCTGTTTCTATGCTTTCTTTTTTGCTTTCATCCTCTGTTTTCTCTTGTGGTTTAAGACTTGCAAACAAGCGATAATCGTATTCCTCTGTATTCAGTTTTAAGCTGTCTTTCTGAATCGTAATGTTCCCTTTGATATGTTCATGACGTATTTTACTATCCATGCTGACATCAAAATATCCTATCACACTGTTTTCTGTAACAGAAATGGTTTCTGTAAGCAATACCCTGCAGCGAACGATATCAAATGCACCATTTTTACACTTAATGTCGGCGTCAAATTTTGCAAAGTTATTTGCCGGTGACCACTGAAATAGGAGTGTTCCATCAAGTTCATCTTCACCATAGCCAGAAATCTGTAATATCGAATTTGTTTCGATTTGATAGGTTTTTTCTTTTTCGATATTCTCCGTCTGTGTCTCCTCTTGCTCCGTTATTTCCTCTTTTCCTGTATCCACAGGCTTTTTAATTGCACGGAATAAAAGCGTCGCTACTTCTGCCCTTGTAATTCCATCCTGTGGTCTTAACATTTTGTCATAGCCTTGCATCAACCCCTGGGAAATGGCAACCGCCACATATTCCCTTAAATTGACCGAAATCTGCGAACTGTCTTTGTACTGCTCCAGTACAGCAATCTCATCATCATTGCTTTTTGTTAAACCGCTTATTCTTACAAGAGCATAGGCAACATCCTCTCTTGTCGCTTTACCGTGTGGGTTAAAAAAAGCCGCTCCGCCTGCCGGATAATATCCGGTAAGATATTCTTTGACCGATTCTATGTACGTATACGACCACATATCACCGGTTACATCCGAAAACGTCTCTTCTGTGGCTGCATCGTTATCCTTGTTATATATAATTGACAACATTTTTGCAAACTGCTCTCTTGTAACAAATTCATTCGGAGCGAACAGATTGTTTCCTACTCCATTCAAAACATTTGCTCTATAAAAATACTGTACCGCATCATATGCAAAATGTCCCTTTGATACATCGACGAAGGAATCCGCACCTTCTTGTGCAAAACTACCGACAGAAACGCTAATCGCAATAACGCAAACCATTAATAAACCAATTATTTTTTTCATGACATTACCTCCGTATTTTAATTTGCACTTTACAACTGCTCTAAATTTTCACCTCCCATTTTCAGGCAATAAAAAAGTGCGCGGTTTACAGAAACCACGCACAAAAAACGCATGGCTCTGCTGACGCGACTCAGTTTTACATATAGCAAGGTATGCAAAATAGAGCATGCATTTTTAACATAAAATAAAATGCCTACCATTGCTATAACAAATATTAAACTGAGTCGCAATATTATTATAACACACATTGTAATAAATATCAAGAATAACCCTTTGAGGTTACGCCACAGGGTTCCCGCAAAGGCTCCAACTTTGTGGGAAAGAGGAGGAGCGACGAAGCAAAGGAGCGATGTCGATTCAAAGAATCGTCGTCGCGAACCATGCGAAGTCCGCGACGACGCGGTGCCCATAGGGAAACAGCCGCTTCGCGGCTTATCTGCTTGGCGACCGTGCGCTTTTAGCGCACAGTACCCGCCTGCGCACCTTTTTGCTAAAAAATAGTCCACCGGACTATTTTTCTTTACGCAAAAACCCTCTCAACGGTCAACGCCTGCCAATCACACGCTGTGTTCTTGGGGCGTTTTCGTATGGGCGTTATAAGCCAAATTAAAATTTGGATAACGCTCCAGGGTTCGATTCCCCTGTAAATAAAGAAAAACAGTA
>JAFQBK010000015.1 GCA_017399695.1 Clostridia bacterium
TCTGCTGAAATCTGATCGCCCTGCTCATTTTTTTAAATTGGTCGACAGGGCTTAGGCAGGTGTTTTGTGTCTTTTGGGATTTGGCAAAAAATTATTCGTTTTTTACTTATTTTCCACTTGACATTTCACCGCTGGACTTATGATTCTGCCAAAAACAAAAACGCCCTTGACAGAAATAACCTAAATCTGTCAAGGACGAATAAATCATTATCCGCGGTGCCACCTTGCATTCACGATTCCTCGTGCACTTTTAGGGTACCAGCATACCCCGGCGTTTGACGCAAGCCACGCGTCAGCGCATTTAACGCTGCCCTCAGCAGTCCATATTACGCAGGGGTTTTTGCGGAACTCACACCATAATCCGCTCGCTCATAAAAACCTTATCTGCCTTTTTTCTGCCTCAACGGTTTAAAACAATTCTAACATTATGAAACCAAGATGTCAACACTTTTTTATAAAAAGGAGTCGACAAATGCGATCGTATGTGTTAAAATGGAACACAGTTTATTGTAAGGGAGAAAAAATATGGTTCTTTTTATGTCTACGTTAAATCAACTGGCATTTTTGTTCGGTCTGATTGCCATCGGCTACATCCTTGTCAAGCTCAAGGTAGTTTCCGCCGATGCGGCAGCGGTGCTTTCAAAGCTTGAAAATACGTTATTTATCCCGGCGCTCGTGATGGGAACATTTATCAAAAACTTCACGGTCGAGCGTATCAGCTCTGCTTGGGTATTGCTTTTGATTAGCGCAGGGATTGGACTTTTGTGTATTCTGTTTGCGATTTTGGTGTCCCGGCTTACAACCAAGGACAAATACATACAGAAGATTTATACCTACGGTCTTTCCTTTTCCAATTTTGGATTTATGGGAAATGCCGTTGTGCAGAGCTTATTTCCCGATATTTTCTTTGAATATCTGTTGTTTACCCTGCCGCTCTGGACGCTTATTTATCTTTGGGGCGTACCGCGACTTCTGCTTTGCGATGCAGAGAAAAAGCAGAGTTTTACCGAATCTTTAAAATCGTTTGTTAACCCGATGTTTATCGGGATGCTGATTGGTATGGTGATTGGCCTTTCGGGAATCCGTCTTCCTGACTTTTTCGTGTCATTGGTGGACGTGTCAGGCGACTGTATGTCCCCGATTGCGATGCTCCTGACAGGCATGGTGGTATCCTCTATTTCTTTAAAGAAGACCTTTACCAACGTACAGATTTATATCATATCCTTTGTGCGTCTGGTGATTATGCCGCTGATTTTTATTGCCATCGCAGGCTTTCTTCCGATGCCGGAAACCGCGCGCATATGTGCGGTCTGCTCGCTGGCAATGCCGCTTGGTCTGAATACCATTGTTATTCCGAGCGGGTTGGGTAAAGACACTACAGTCGCCGCAGGCATGGCACTGATTTCACACCTGTTATCCTGCATTACGATTCCTTTGATATTTATGTTGATTTCATAGACAAAGAGATGAAAAAGCTCGTGCAATCGCACGAGCTTTTTTGTTATTAAAAAGGCATATAATCGCCACGGAAACCGAACAGACGTCGGTAAGCCATAACCAGCATATAAAGGTCAAAGCAGTCTTCCATTTCCATTTCGTATTTGCCGAAATCATCCATCAGCTCATAGAATGCACTTTGCGCTTCCATTCCGCCACCGAGTGCCTTATAGATGAGGACCTTTGACATTCCCGTAAGGTATTCTAAATAGCGGGACAGAATGCGCATCATACGGGTCTGTGCACGCTGAGGCATATTTTTGTGCGCCTCGACAAAGGGAGTAAATTCTTTGACGATGTCCGGTACCTTGCGCAGCTCATCGACTAAGCCCGGGTTATAATAATCGCCTTTTTCCTGATCAATGGAAAGCTTGCCGTTTAAGAAGCGGAAGTCCATCGCTTTACCGATGGTTTCAAAGAAGGAAAGCACCTCTTTCCAGTCCGTGCCGTAAGCGTGGCTGAAAAAGTCCTCTTTAAGTTCTTCAAAGCTGAGTGAGGTATCAAACAGCGTACGACCGTACACATAAAACGCAAAGCCATTCGGGAAAAAGCTTCGGTGCGAGCCGTCCTCAATGATGCCGGCAAGTCCGTTCGCCTTGTAGCCTAAAATATCGTCATAAACCACCTTCGCCGAATCCAAAGCACCAAAATCGCGGTACTGCGGAAGCCAGAAATGGTATTCATATACCAAGGACTTCACACCCAAATGCTCCGTCCATTCGTGCGCGTGGGCGAGGTAGCCGTTGACACTGGTCGGAAGTGTGATGTTATTGCGCACATACGGCGTAAGCTCTATCTTTGAAAAGTCAAGGTTAGGGTCAACCGACTCGGCGTAGTTTCGGGAAATTGCCGCAACTAAAAGTGAGAAGCGGTCAGGGTTATTCAGTTTAATTACCTCGGGTCCCCAGGTGGTGTCCGTATAGCAGATGAAGACAATGCGTGTTGCAAGACCTCTTTTTGTCAGCTCCTCATCCAGCTCGTTCATCACAACCATGTACCAGTCCGATGGACGCATTTTTGCGCATTCTTCGCATTCACAGTGGTTGTTACGGCTATCTGCCATCCAGACATGCAGATAATCAACATTGGTCTCGTTTTCTGCAAAATCAGCAATGGTTTTTACGAATTTTGCACGAGCCTCGGGGTTTGACATACAGTAATTGGTGACCACGGGAATTCCGTGGAACAAGCCACGCGTTCCGTTAATCTGAGCCAGAAACGGGCGGGATTCTTCCGGAAGAACCTCGCTTTCATCCACTGCCACCCAGCCGCCGTTGTCCTTGATGTTAAAAGCAACGGTGGACCAGCCGTGACCGATGTCGTGGAACTGGAGACCGCGCTTTGCAATCTCGGCCTCGCACTCTCTCTTCCACTGCACCACCTGATCGGGATTGACCGGCTCCGGCTCACGGTTTTTCTCGTTATAGGTATGGTCATAATACGCATCGTAATATACTCTTGGATTGAAGAACTCGAGCATAAAGACATTCAGACCGATTTTTGGCGCAAATGCGATGGCATCGAGCATACTTTTCTGTGATTCCGCACCCTCGTTGCACTGACCGCGATAGCGGCAGTCTGCCATCTTATGATATTTGGTTGGCTTGATTTCGCAAAGCGGTATCATCTCTCCGTCCGAGCCGGGAAACAGCCAGCGACAGCCGTTCATGGTCAGATAGCGGTAAACGGCAAGCAGTACGCTTCGCGCGTTGCTTCCTGCAATGATGCCACCGACTTCGTCGGTGTCAATATGCAGAATATCGTCAAGCACCAGATCCTCTGCCTCGGAGGTATCCAGCCCAAAATCGTCCATAATGCCCAGACGGAAACCCTCGGTTGCGTTGGGGTTATAACTAACGGTGACTTCGCCGCAGTCAGGCATCATCATCCGCAGATACTTTTTGAGTTCTTCTGCTGCAAAGTCAATAACAGAGCTGGATGTGATTTTGTTAATTTGAAATCTGCCCATGGAAAATACCTCCTTTGGGTATCAGGAAATGTTTAATAGCATTAAAATGGGATATAAGTGCCGCGGAAGCCAAACAAGGCACGCATCGACATTCCTGCCATAAACTGGTCGTAATATGGTTCAATTTCGATTTCATATTTACCGAAATCGTCTAAATGCTTATAATATGCCTCCTGCGACTCGACACCTGCGCCAACCGCCTTTAAGATTAAGACCTTGGCAAGGCCTTTGCAGTGTTTTAAGTAGTATTTTAAAATCTTTACTGCGACAGTCTGTGCGCGCATCGGCATAATCTTATGCTTTTCAATAAACGGTTCAAACTCGTCCACGATTTCGCCGATTTTACGCAGGTTTTCTACGAGGTCCGGCTTGTAATAGTTGCCCTTTTCCGGATCGTCGGTCATTTTACCGTTCATATACTTAAAGCTGAGTGTACTTCCTAATTTTTCAAAGAATTCCGCAACCTCTCTCCAATCCTCGCCGTATGCGTGGCTGAAATAATCCTCTTTGAGTGCCTCAAAATCCACCGAGGTATCAAACAAGGTGCTGGCATAGACATAGAACGGGAAGCCGTTCGGGAAAAAGCTTCTTTGCGAGCCATCCTCGATGAGACCACCAAGTCCGTTGGACTTATAGCCGCGCACATCGTTATAAATGATTTTGGACGCATCAAACAGACCGAGGTCACGGTACTGCGGAAGCCAGAAATGGTATTCGTAAACGAAGGAGTTCACCTTGCAGTGCTCTCTCCAATCCTGAACATGCGCCAAATAGCCATCAACCGTAGTCGGCAGGGTAATGTTGTTACGAACATAGGGAACCTTTTCTACCTTGCTGTAATCGAGGTTCGGCGTTACCGGCTCGGTATAGTTACGGGAAATCGCACCAACCAGCAAGGAAAAACGGTCGGGATTATTGAGTTTAATCTGTGTCGGTGCCCAGGTGGTATCCACATAGCAGCAGAAAACGATGCGTGTATCGAGGTTTCTGCGGGTCAGCTCTTCGTCTAACTCGTTCATCCAGACCATATACCAGTCAGAGGGACTCATTTTCACGCACTCTTCGCATTCACAATGGTTGTTGCGGCTATCCGCCAGCCAGACGTGCAGGTAATCGACATTGGTTGCAAGCTCTGCGTAGTCAGCCACGGTCTGCACCATTTTCGCACGCGCCTCGGGGTTAGACATACAAGCGTTGGTAACAACAGTAGTATTACGGAACAGACCTCTTTTTCCGTTGATTTCCGCGAGGTACGGAATGGACTCCTCCGGAACGATGGACGGGTCAACCTCATACCAGGCATCCGTCGTCTCAAAGCCAAAGGATTGTGCCGGCCATCCGTGACCGATATCGTGCAGCTGGAGCCCTCTTTTTGCAATTTCGACTTCGCACTGGCGTTTCCACTGCAGAATGGTTTCCGGTGTCACGGATTCCGCTTCGCGATTTGCTTCGTTGCTGGCGTGGTCGTAATATTGGTTATAGTAAACCGTCGGGATAAAGAACTCAATCATAAAGACATTCAACCCGATTTTCGGGGCAAAGTCAATCGCATCAATCATGGTCGGCTGGCTTTCCGCACCCTCGTTACATTCTCCGCGGTAGCGGCAGTCTGCCATCTTATGAAATTTTACTGGTTCTAAACCTTTGACCGGAATAAATTCGCCGTCGATGCCCGGAAACAGCCAGCGACAGCCGTTCATGGTCAGATAGCGGTAGACGGCAAGCAGTACGCTTCGCACGTTGCTTCCTGCAATAATGCCGCCCGCTTCGTCCGTGTCAATATGCAAAATATCGTCAAGCACCAGGTCCTCTGCCTCGGAGGTGTCCAGACCAAAATCGTCCATAATGCCCAGACGGAAACCCTCGGTTGCCTCGGGGGCATAGCGGATGTCAATCTCGCCACAGTAAGGCATCATCATCCGCAAATATTTTTTGAGTTCCTCTGCCGCAAAGTCAACGACGGGAGAGGATGTGATTTTGTTGATTTGATATTTTTTCATTGGGACTGCCTCCTTATTTTGCGAGTTCCTTATCAAAGAAGTCTAAATAATAGTTCCAGTCGGAATGAATAATACCGTGAACACCGGTTTTTGTGTGGTGACCGACATCGCCTGCATGGTATGCGGTGTCAAACTTAATTTCGCTTTCGTCGGGGAGAATCGCACCGGTTTTTCCGTAGAGGGCATATACCTCTTTTGCGAGTCGGCAGGACAGGCGTTCTGCCTTCGGGTCTGCCCATTCATCCTCGGACGCACTTGCCACATAGCAGGGGCGCGGAGCAATCGCCGCGAGCAGCATATGCTGGTCGACGGGGAGCATCTCCTCGTTATCGTTAAATGAATGATAGTTTTCGCAGAACCAGTCGGTGATGTTAATATCCTTGATGTGCTCGCCGAGCTTTCCGCGGAGCAACGCTGCGCCCGTACAGCCGGAGCAGTTGGAAATCGCGCTGTAAAAACGGGTATCCGTTGCGGCTGCCCAAAGAGCTGTTTTACCGCCGCGGGAGTGACCGCAGGTGATGACGCGAGAGGCGTCAAAATCCGCATCAGTTTCTATGTAGTCGAGTACCCGCGACAGTCCCCAACTCCAAGCAGAAATCGTTGCCCAGGAGTTCGGTTTTCTCTCGGTGTCATACAGGGGGTAAATTCCCTCTCGATAATTGCAATGCGAATCCCAGTCGGGTGCCAGCGGATAGGTCGGGGTGATAAAAATGCCGTAGCCCCGACGGCAGATTTCGAGAATATCAATATAAACGCAGTTTAAGAACGAGTCATCTTCAATCTGACTCTTATTGGATTGCGCTTCATGCATAATATAATCAAAGCAGGGGATATTTCCCTTTGCATCGTCTGCTAAAAAGCCGTAGGTCTTAAACGAATAACCGGCAAAGCGTATGGTAACGGTCTTTCTTGTGATTCCAAGTCCCAGCCAGTTTTTCTCTTGAGTAGCCTCAAACGCAAGGTCGGTGGGGCGCTCAATCGGGCGCACGCCGTAAACAAAGTTTTCAAACAGAGCCATAATCTCTTTGCGGCGATAGGTTTCCCACTGTTCTTTGGTCGTAATTTTTTCACCACTGACAGAAGTTAAAATCTCTGGAATTGGCATCAATATCCTTCTTTCTGCATTTTTTCTTAAGCTTTATTGTATCATAAGCGGCACAAGATTTCTATGCCCGAATATAAGAAAATTAGTACCCGAATATAAGATTTTTGGCGGATGCTAGGAATAAAAACACGCTCGCCGGCCTCATAACCCGAAGCCGCAATACAGATTCTGCTTCGTATTCGAAATAAAAAAGCGCCCACCAATGGAGCGCGTATCTTCATTTTTGTTTGTGCGAACAAATCCCGGTCGCCGTCGTGTGTCGTTTTGTTCGAAAGGACAAGCCTTTCTCCAAAACTCGCACTTTGGGCGACACCGCTTAAAAAAACAATCCGCCGGATTATTTTTTCTTCGCTAACCCAACGAGCCACGCTCGTCGGTCTCATAACCCAAAGCCGCAATACAGATTCTGCTTCGTATTCGAAACAAAAAAGCACTCACCACAAGTGAGTGCTTTTTTATTTGGTTGCGGGAGGCGGATTTGAACCACCGACCTTCGGGTTATGAGCCCGACGAGCTACCGGACTGCTCCATCCCGCGCTATTGCATAGTGTAGTATAGCACAAGAATCAGCTCTTGTCAAGTAGTTTTTCCAAAAAATGAAATTTTTATTCCGCCTTATTTCGTGGGATTTTGCATTGTGTTTTGTCCGTGACGATTAGAGGGTACTACGGCGTTTGCTAAAGACCAGACGAAGACCCTCGCGGAGATTCTTTGCGGCGTGTACTAAAATAAATAAGGTGACACCAATGGAAAGAAGCGGGTCTAAAAGCGCCCAGTCGGTAAAATGCATAAGGAAAGCGCCGATGAGGACTACCAGCCAGCCGAGCACATCTTCAAGCATATGGAGATTAACGGCTTTTTGGTTGATGGAGTCGCCGCCGTGCGTCACATACGCTGCAATCAAATTCACAATCACACCGAAAATTGCAAAAACAATCATACCGCCATAATTGATTTTGACGGGAGTGATGATGCGCAAGACAGCGCCAATGAGGACAACTACCGAGCCAACAAGCAATATCAGCGTTGTAATAATTCCGCCGAGCACGGAAGACCGGGCATAGCCGTAGGTGTAGACCTCGTCCGGCTGACGCCTGCTTTTTCGCTCAAACAAATACGAAATCCCGATACTTACAGCATCTCCCAGGTCGTGCAATGCATCCGAGGCAATCGCAACGCTTCCGGTAATGATGCCGCCCACCATTTCAAAAATGGAAAATGCGAGGTTTAATATAAATGCAATTAAAATATTCTTTTCTGTTTTCATAATGCCTCCCGTCTTGACTTCCTACTCATTTTTCGATACAATATATTTATTACAGAACACCTTGTATGGTATTATCATAGGAAACTACAGTGAAAAATGCAAGAGATAATATGCCTGAAGTGTTTCGTACAGAACATTTTCAGAGAATTGTATGGGAGATGCGTTATGGACAGACGACAAAGAAAAACACGGGAGGCCATTTTCCGCGCCTTTACGGAGCTGCTTTCCCAAAAGCCGGAAAACCGGATTACCGTGGGAGAAATTATTGCAAGCGCCGATGTGGGCAGAGCCACATTTTATGCACATTTTCCCACCAAGGATTTTTTGCTCAAAGAGCTGTGTGAAGAACTTTTTTGTCATATATTCGATTCCGCCGAGGGTGTGCCGCACCAACACATTTTTCATTGCGATGCGCCGGATTCTGTATTTTTACATTTGCTTTATCATTTGAAAAATAATGACAACCAAATTCTGACGCTTCTGACAAGCCAAAACAGCGAGCTTTTTGCAAAATATTTTAAATCGGAATTCATTCATTTGGTGGAGCGTTGGGTACTGTCACGGAAGCGAGAAAAGGAATGGCGCGTTCCGAAAGAGTTTTTGGTGCATCACATTACATCATCGTTTGTGGCGGCAGTTCAGTGGTGGAGCGAGCAGAAAATGAAACAGTCGCCGGAGGAAATCTATGCTTATTTTCTAAACGTATTGGGAATCGAGGAGGGAAGCCGATGAAAGCCGGAAGAAACAAAACCATTGATTTGAGCATCGAAGAGGGGCGCGTATATCTTGAGCGCACGTTGGCGCCTACCGTACCGCAAAAAACGCTTTCTGGCGTGCTTGACAAAACGCTTTGCGGGGATATGCTGACGCTTTCACATCTGCTTCCGGAACAAAGTGTGGATTTAATGATTGTCGACCCGCCCTATAATCTGTCCAAAACCTTTGGAAGAACCGCTTTTCACAAGAAAAAAGAGGAAGAATACGAGACCTATACAAGAACGTGGCTTTCGGCGGTTGCGCCTTTGTTGAAGGATACCGGTTCAATTTATGTTTGCTGTGACTGGGAAAGCAGTTTGGTGATCGGGCGAGTGCTCGGGGAATTTTTCTGTGTGCGAAACCGCATTACCTGGCAGAGAGAAAAGGGGCGCGGAGCAAAAGCCAACTGGAAAAACGGGATGGAGGACATCTGGTTTGCAACCAAAGGCGAGGAATACACCTTTCATTTGGACGCCGTCAAGGTGCGCCGCAAGGTGCGCGCGCCGTACCGTGAGGGGGGCGAACCAAAGGATTGGCAGGAGTCGGGTGGAGAAAAGTTCCGCGATACCTGCCCGTCAAATTTTTGGGATGATATTACGATTCCGTTCTGGTCCATGCCGGAAAACACGGCGCATCCGACACAAAAACCCGAAAAGCTGATAGCCAAGCTGATTTTGGCAAGCTCGAGCGAGGGCGATGTTGTGCTTGACCCGTTTTTGGGGTCTGGCACCACGAGCGTTGTTGCTAAAAAACTCCACCGCCATTATATCGGCATCGAGGCAGAGCCGCAGTATTGCATTTGGGCAGAAAAACGTCTCGAAACTGCAGAGGAAAACCCCGAAATCCAGGGCTATTCGGGTGGCGTATTCTGGGAAAGAAATACGCAGGCAGAGAACAAAAAGCTTAACGACCGTAAATAAATATCCGCCCGCATAGCGGGCGGATATTTATTCTTTATTCCGACAAGCTTTCCCACTCCTCATAAAGTTGGGAGAGCTTGTCTTCTTTTTCTGTGATTTCTTTCGTAAGCTCGGCGGCTTTTACATAGTCCGTCGCATACTCCTCGGTTGCCAGTAGCGTCGATTTCTCTTTGATTTCTGCCTCGAGCAAAGCGATTTCTTCTTCGACTTTTGCGAGGCGGTTTTTCCGCTTTCGCTCTTCGGCATCCTGCTTTTTCTTTAAGAGATATTCCTCTTTTCCTGCGCCTGCCTGATTCGCGCTTTTGGCTTCTATCCCTTTCGGTGCTTTTTTCTTTTCCAGAAAATAATCATAGTCGCCCGGATAGTTTTCCATTTTGTCTTGCGTAAGATAGATCACTCGCTGGGCAAGCTTATTGATAAAATAACGGTCATGCGACACCACCAAAAAGGTTCCGGGATAGGACAGGAGTGCCTCTTCGAGCGCCTCGCGCGAGGCGATGTCTAAATGGTTGGTTGGCTCGTCTAAGAGGAGCAGGTTCGCGCCCGAAAGCATCAGTTTTAATAAAAGCACCCTCGCACGCTCGCCGCCCGAAAGCTCGGAAATCAGCTTAAACACATCGTCGGCGCGGAACAAAAATGCCGCAAGTGCCGAGCGAATCTCTGTCTGCGTCATTTTGGGGTAGCTATCTGCCACCTCATCAAATACCGTTTTTGTGTAGTCTAAATGTTCTTGCGTCTGGTCGTAATATCCTATTTTAATATTTGCACCCAACTTAATTTCGCCGCCAACAGCGGTATGCTCACCCAAAATCAGCTTAAAGAGTGTCGTTTTTCCGCAGCCGTTTGGGCCTAACAGGAACACCCGCTCTGCTCGGCTTAAATGAAACTCTGCATGGGAAAAAATCTTCTTTTCGCCAAAGCGCATCGAAAGGTCGCGTACAGAGAGCACGTCATTTCCACCCACCGCCTGCGGCTTAAAGGCAAAGCGAATCCCCGAAAGCTGCTCATCCGGTTTTTCGAGCGTTTTTTCCAGGCGCTCTATCGCCTTTAATTTGCTCTCCGCCGTCTTGATGTTCTTTTCACGATTCCAGCGGCGCTGTTGCTCCACGATGCCCTCTAAACGCTCAATTTCACTCTTGGTGTTTTCATATCTGCGCTCTTTTGCCTTGCGGTTTTCTTCTTTCTGCCGTTGATATTCGGTATAGTTTCCGTTATAAACGGTCAGGCGACCATGCTCCAGTTCATAGATTTTGTTCGCCACACGGTCCAAAAAGTAACGGTCGTGGGAAATGATAATAAACGCGCCACGATAGTCACGCAGAAAGTTTTCGAGCCACTCCACCGACGCGATATCCAAATGGTTCGTCGGCTCGTCCAGAAACAGAAGATTCGCCTGACCGAGCAAAATCTTACAAAGGTGCACCCGTGTTTTCTGCCCGCCCGAAAGCGAGGAAAAATCCAGAAATAGCTCACGCTCAGAAAAGCCAAGCCCCATAAGACTTGCCTTTGCGACATTTTTATATGTAAGACCGCCCTCGGCCGAATACCGCTCGGAAAGCGCCTCATGACGGCGGATGAGCGCATCGGTATCCGCATCCCCCGCTTCGATGCGGCAGGTAATCTCGGATAGCTCCCGCTCCATCTCTTCTAAATGTGAAAAAACGGTCAATAACTCATCGTAGACAGTACGGCTTGAAGTCAGATGCGTCTGCTGCTCCATATAGCCGATATTTGTGCGGCTGTTCTTAAAAATCTCGCCGCCGTCTGCCGCCATTTCACCGAGCATCAACCGAAACAAAGTGGTCTTGCCGACGCCGTTTGCGCCGACAAAACCGATTTTATCATGCTCGTCCACGGAAAAAGAGACATCCTCAAACAAAACATCCGTCCCGAAGGCTTTTTTTATCTTGGACAGATTCATTAAAATCATATCAATCACCGCTATTTATCATACCATAACTTACCCGAATTGTAAACAGCCGTTTGCTAGCCCTCGAGTATCAGCCCCACGCGCGAGATGCGCAAAGTGACCTCGGGGGAAAAGTCGGCTGTTTGGTATTTTTCCTGCCAATGGTATGCTTCCCACGCAGGATAGTCGGGAAATTTCATCTTAAAA
Organism: Clostridia bacterium; assembly: GCA_017399695.1. GTDB lineage: Bacteria > Bacillota > Clostridia > UBA1381 > UBA9506 > RGIG1666. The sequence continues at coordinate 11,631 of JAFQBK010000015.1, forward strand.
ATTCTGCCAAAGCCTATGACATCCGCCCGGCACTCTTGTTGCGTTGCTTTCATAAATTCACGAATCTGCTCTTTTAGATGTCCTTCTGCCAGCGTTTTTATGCCATCTGTGCCGAGAGCATCAATATCTTTTTTTGGGCACTCGACCAGCTCTGCGGAAAGAAACAGTTTAGAAGAAATGCTTAGCTTTTGTTCTTTTTCTTCCACACGATGCTTCGGCATAGAGTCTTGCGTAAGTCTTAGGGTGATATGCTTGCCCTCTTCCGATGGTGAGGGAATGGAAAGATAGTGCTCCTTGAGCTTGCCGGAAAGCAGGTGGTAAGACACGGAATCCTCGGATGACAACACCGCCGACAGCTTGCCCATAGAAATTGTTGCCATTCCCGACACGTCCGTTTTGTTTTCGCCGCCTTTATCTACCTCGCCCGCCTCATAGTCACCACGCTCTGCCTCCTTGCTTTCTCCCTCTTTTTCTTGCACAAGATTGGTCACAGGCAGCACCGGCTCACTTCCTGGTGCAGAAAGGTCAAAGTACACATCCCGAAGCGTCGCCTCAGGCATGTAGTCGCTGTTTTGCTGTGCAAAGATAAGCGTATAGTATTTCGCCGGATTGATTTCTAAAGATGGTGCGGCGGTTTTCATATATTCCTCTGCCGGACAAAGCGACACCGCAACATAGGTGTTGGGGCTGAACTGACTGCTTTTCATAAAAAGCCGGATGTGCTCCGAAATTCCCTCTTTTGCGAGTTCTTCTGAAAACAGTAAGAGCTTTGTATGGGAAAGGTTAATGGCTTTGCTCAGGCTGTTTTCCGCAATCGCACGCGCAGTATAAAAGCTGTCAGCAGAAATGGAAAGCACCGTTGTGTTTTTATTTTTTGCTGCGCCCTCATCTTCTCCGCCTTCCGAGGATGCCCCGCCTCCCTGCTGCTCACCACCGCCGATGGAAAGAGGACGCGCGAACTGAAAAGAAACGCGCACGCCGTCCTCTGCTTTGTCAAGCCCCAAAGCGACGACGTATGCCATATCGGTAATCTCGTGGGAATACTCACAGCCCGAGAGCATAAGGCTTGCAATGAACAAAAAACATAAAAACAGCCTAAGTTTCATTGGTCTTCCTCCTTCCAAACCGCGCAAAAACAAGAATGAGCGTCGGCAAAAGCATCGTAAGCACCGAAAGCAGCGGCGCAAGCGAGGATGAAAGCCGCATCGCAGAAAGCACGCTTTCCGGCAGATACCCAACCAAAAACATAAGCCCTGCATAGGGCAGGATAAAAAGTTTTTGGTATTTTGTATGCGTAAGCTCGCCCGAAAGCTCCATTGCAAAGGTCAAAGACAGCGAAAGGTACAAAAGCGAGGACAAAATCCAAATCGGGTAAAAGATAGCCTCGATGCTTTGGGAATTGTCGCCCAGCCGGATAATGCGGCTGACCTGATAAATCGGCATAAACAGTTCGCCGCTTTCGGGGTACTGCGTTGTGAGTACATAGCACAGCACAAGGACAAGCTGAACAACAACCGCCACCACAGCCCCCGTCTTCATTGCGCGGGAGAAGGTGTGCCTTGACTTGACATACGGGTATAACAGAAATAAATATAAAAGGTCGGTGTACATTGAAATTGCACCAAAGGACTCGGCGAATACCTTGTCTTTACCCAAGCCCCAAAAAGGGAACAGGTTGTCAAAGCGGATGCTGCCGAAAGATGCAAACACCACGAGCAAAAGCGCCAGCAAAATGACGGGCACCAAAAGCGCGTGGAGGCGTGCGACGGTCTCAATGCCTCGGTATGCGGCGACGACCATTGCCACCCCGACTAAAACTGCCGTAAGCACAGTCGGCAGGCGGTAGGGCGTGATGAGATTTAAGGTTTCTGCAGAGAGGCGCAGGGTGATTCCGCCCTTAAATAAAAGCGGCAATAAAAGTACAAGTCCGATGCCCCATTTGAGCACTTTCCCGCCCGCCTCTTCTGCAATCTGGAGAAGGTTTTTCCCCTCGTAGCGACGGTAAAGCGCCAAAATCAGCCACACCAAAACCAAAAACACAATGCCGGAAATCAGAGCAATCATCCACGCCGCACTGCCAGCCTGCGCGCACAAAAGCTGGGGCAGTCCCAACAGCACTTTGACGATGAGTGCGTGAATAAAGATAGAAGCCGCCTCGAATCTGCCAAAGGTAATGATTCTATTTTCCACGGCGCGCGCCCCCTTTCCTAGCCCTGCGCCCCACGTGCTCTTCGGGGTCTTTTTGAGAATTATTGTAGTCGGGCTTTCCGCTTCTTTTCTCATTTCTTGTCACAAAAAAGGTGCGGAAAAAGCCTTCCCGCGTTCTCGGGGCTAAGGGCGATAAAAACCGCACGCCATAAGATTTCGTGCTTGCAAGCATCGCAAGGTGTAAAAACAGGCAAACCGTAAAGCCCAAGAAACCTGCAAACGCCGCGGCAAAAATATATACGAATTTCATCAGGCGGAACGTGATTCCCAGATTATAATTCGGCGTGGAAAGTGAACCCACGGCAGTAAACGCCACGATGATGATAATAATCGGGCTGACCACATTTGCCGACACCGCCGCCTGTCCCAATATCAGTGCGCCGACGATACCAATGGACGGACCGCCGATGGACGGGAACTTGATTTCTGCCTCCCGAATTAGTTCAAACGAAATTTCCAAAACAACAAGTTCTATGAGGGTGGAAAATGGCGTTACCTCAAACGATGCCTCGAGCGCATACAAAAGGTCTGTGGGTATCATTTCATGGTGATACTGCATTACGACGATAAAAAATCCGGGCAATAATACGGAAATGGCAAGCGCCAAATAGCGGATCAACTGAAGTAGATTTGCATACGGAAGCCGCATATACCGGTTGTCCGGTGTCTTCATAAATGTAAAAAAAGTTGCCGGCATCACGAGCGCAAAGGGGCTGCCGTTGACCATCACGACCACATTCCCGTCAGAAAGCTCCATCGCCGCGCGATCGACGCGCTCGGTGGAAAAAATCTGCGGCACCAAACGGAGATTGGAATCCTCCAAAAAGTTTTCTAGCTCCTCTGCCGTAAACAAATAATCGACATCCACTCGCTCGATGCGCCGCTTTACTTCATCAATCAGGCTTTGGTTCGCCAAGTCTTTGATATACATGACCGCGCAGGGCGTTTTGCTCTTTTTCCCGACAAACGCATTTTCAATAACGAAGTTGGCATCTTTGATGGTTTTTCGGAGGAGGGCGGTATTCATCCGAATCAGCTCGCCGAAGCCCTCCTGTGGACCCAGCACGGTCCCTTCCGTCATCGGCTTTGCGACGCCACGCTTTTCCCAACCCTTAACGTCAGCGACATACACACGCGGGATGCCGTCAATACAGATACCGCAGCCGCCAAAGCAGACATTTTCAATCGCCGGCTCGTAGGTTTCACTGACTAAGCAGTCGTTTTGCGTGATGAGCTGACGGCTGACATAGGTAATCTCATCACAGCTTTGGGGTAGCGTTGCGCCCACCTGCATGAGCGGTCCTAACACGAAATGGCCGATGTTATCACGGCTGGATAAGCCGTCAAAATAAAAAATAAAGGCATCGCGAGCCTCTCCGAATATTTGCGCACAAAACCAACGGATAATTAGGTCTCCCGAATCGGGATAGCTCATCCGCCGTTTGATTTCCTCATAATTTTCATTAATGTCGCTGACGACCTCGGCATCCGGGCGCGCGCCGCTTGTCGGCGGCCGGTCTCTTTCTTTTAAGATGTATCCCTCATCCGTCGTATGAAAGTCCAGTATTTTCCGGAAGATTCCCACTTTTCTCACCTCACCTTGTAGTATGAGCCGTCTTGGGAATTTTATACAAAAAGACCGCCCTCTCTTTACTTTTGACCGCCTTTTGTGTAAAATAAAAAGCAGGGAGGCGAAACTATGAAAAAAATTACGAGCTTTACGATAGACCACCAAACGCTAAACCGCGGCATTTATATTTCGCGCACGGACGGTGATGTGACGACCTATGATTTGCGCACAAAAAAGCCGTACACGGACGAAGTAATGGACAACGAGACCTGCCACACGGTCGAGCATATGTTTGCGACGATTGTTCGTAACGGTCCGATATCTTCGCAAATCATCTATTTTGGACCAATGGGATGTCAAACGGGGTTTTATCTGTTGGTGCGCTCTGCTGATCACGCAGCAGTTCTTGCTGAAATCAAACGTGTACTTTCAGAGATTATTGCATACGAAGGCGAGGTTTACGGAAATTCTCCCATCGAGTGCGGCAACTGCCACACGCTAAAGCTTTCCAAGGCAAAGAGCTTGTGCGAAGAATATCTGAAGGATATCGCTGACAAGACGGAACGGGACTTGTATTATTGACAAAAGAGGCTGTAAAGATCTCCTTTACAGCCTCTTTTTCATTATTCGTTATTCCATTCAAATGTTCCGGAAAGTAGCGTGGTTGAGTCTGCCGATACGCTTAAAATTCCGCCGTCTGTCGTAGCGGCTTTTTCACTCCCGTCGGCAAGCTCTACGCGCACCGTTCCGGCTTTTACCGTTGTGACAAAAGGGGTATGCCCTGCGAGTATCGCAAGGTCTCCCTCAATGCCGCGTGCAAAAAGCGCCGAAACTTCCTCGGAAAGCATACTCCCGTCAGGCGTCGAAATCGTCAAATGATAGGTTCTCATTTTGCCGCCCTCTTTGCCTTTTCGACCGCCTCATCAATCGTACCCACGAATAAAAACGCCGACTCAGGCAGGTCATCGTGCTTGCCCGAAATGATTTCCGAAAAACCGCGGATGGTCTCGGAAAGCGGCACATAGGTACCGGTGATGCCGGTGAATTTTTCAGAAACGTGGAACGGCTGGGAAAGGAATCTCTGAAGCTTTCTTGCACGGGATACAAGCAGCTTATCCTCATCCGACAGCTCATCCATACCCATAATTGCGATAATATCCATGAGTTCTTTATATCTCTGCAGGATTCTCTGTACTTCCTTTGCCACCTCATAGTGCTCTGCGCCCACGTGCTCGGGTGATAAAATTCGGCTGGTGGACTCTAAGGGGTCAACCGCCGGATAAATACCCTGCGATGCGATGCTTCTTGACAGAACCGTCGTTGCATCCAGATGCGCAAAGGTCGTTGCCGGTGCAGGGTCGGTTAAGTCATCGGCAGGCACATAAACCGCCTGAACCGAGGTAATGGACCCATGCTTTGTGGAGGTGATACGCTCCTGCAGCGCACCCATCTCCGTTGCCAGCGTCGGCTGATAACCAACGGCGGAGGGTACACGGCCAAGCAGTGCCGAAACCTCACTGCCCGCCTGCGTAAAGCGGTAAATATTATCAATAAACAAAAGCACATCCTGCTTTTCTTCATCACGGAAATACTCCGCCATGGTAAGACCCGAAAGTCCGACACGCATACGCGCACCCGGCGGCTCATTCATCTGACCATACACGAGCGCGGTTTTGTCGAGTACGCCCGACTCCATCATTTCGCAGTAGAGGTCATTTCCTTCACGGGTACGCTCACCGACACCCGTAAATACGGAAAGTCCGCCGTGTTCTTTGGCAACGTTATTGATAAGCTCCATAATCAAAACGGTTTTACCAACACCGGCACCGCCGAAAAGACCAATCTTACCGCCTTTGGAGTAAGGACACAAAAGGTCAATAACCTTAATACCCGTTTCCAAAATATCTGCCTGCGTGGAAAGTTCATCATACTCCGGCGCACTGCGGTGAATATCCCAGCGCTCACAGCCTTCCGGTGCGGGCTTGTTGTCCACGACATCGCCCAGCACATTAAAGATACGGCCGAGGGTTTGTCTTCCGACGGGAACGCTGATGGATGCGCCCGTATCGGTTACTTCTGCGCCACGCATTAAACCGTCGGTTGAGGACATCGCAATACAGCGCACGGTGTTGTCACCGATATGCTGTGCCACCTCAAGCGTCAGCGTTTTTTCGCCAATCGCTACGGTCAGAGCGTTATAAATCGAGGGCAAGTTTCCCTCATCAAACAAAACGTCAACAACAGGTCCCATGACCTGATGGACGCTACCATTCTTCTGCTCCTTCATTTTCTCCACTCCTTTATACGCCGCTTCCTGCAACAATTTCTGTGATTTCCTGCGTGATAGCACCCTGACGCGCACGGTTGTACTGGAGTGTCAGGTCGGAAATCATCTGCTCGGCATTCTTGCCGGCGCTGTCCATCGCCATACGGCGTGCCGCCACCTCACAGGCAAAGCTTTCTCTGGCGGATGCGGTAATGATGCCAGAAACATACTCGGGAATCGCCGCCGCCAGAATTTCTGCCTCATTCGGCTCAAACAGAATACTGCTTTCCTTTGCGCTCTCATTTCGGGTAAGCGGCAAAACAAAGCGAATATCCGCATCCTGCGTCATAATGGACACATATTTTGTATAAACAATACCCAGTCGGTCAAATTCTCCTGCACAAAAATCCTCGCACAGCTGTTTTGCCAGACGATAGCCGTCTGCCCGGGAAAAGCCCTCTGCCGGAATAAACTCCCTGCCAAAGCGCTCATACGCACGCTTACCGACGGGGATGACTTCTGCGTCGGGATACTCGCGCATCAGGCGAAAGATGTTGGCATTATAGCCGCCGCAAAGACCGCGGTCACCGGCAATTACAATAAGCCGCGTGCGATTCCCATCGCGCTTCTCCATATACGGACTTTTTGCGCACTCCGGAGATGCGGTCAGTGTATCAACCATCTCCCCGACGGCACTCACATACTCGCGGCCTTTTAACATCGCGTCATTGGCACGCCTGATTTTAGAGGATGCAACGAGCCCCATTGCCTTCGTCAGATGCAGGGTAGAGTCGACACTGCGGATGCGCAGTCTCAGGTTTTTAATGTCTGCACCCATACGGTCACCTCCGCATCTTAGAAAGCGCCGTTTTTAATTCCTCAATATCCTTATCATCAAACGAGCCGCTCTCAATGCGCGCCGCCCAGTCTTTATAGTCGTGCTCAATCAGCTCGAACAGCTTTTCTTCATAGGCACGCACCTCTTTGACCGGAATTTCATCTAAATATCCGTTAATTACGGCATACACAATCGCAACCTGACAGGCAACAGGAACAGGGCTGTTTCTGTCCTGCTTTAATACCTCGACAATACGCTCACCAAGCGCGAGTCTTGCTTTGGTATCGGCATCTAAGTCACTTCCGAACTGTGCAAACGCCTGAAGCTCACGGTACTGAGAATATAAAAGCTTTAATTCTCCCGATACCTTCTTCATTGCCTTAAGCTGTGCCGCACCGCCGACTCGGCTGACGGAAATACCGGGGTTGATTGCCGGCATAATACCTGCGTGGAACAACTCGGTTTCCAAAAAAATCTGACCATCGGTAATGGAAATGACGTTGGTCGGAATGTACGCCGAAACGTCGCCCGCCTGCGTTTCGATAATCGGGAGCGCAGTAATCGAGCCACCGCCGTATTCCGGCGCCACACATGCCGCACGCTCTAAGAGGCGGGAGTGCAGATAGAATACATCACCGGGGTAAGCCTCACGGCCCGGCGGTCTGCGAATCAAGAGGGAAAGCGCACGGTAAGCCACCGCGTGCTTGGATAAATCATCGTAAATAATCAAAACATCCTTGCCCTGCTCACGGAAATACTCCGCCATCGCACACCCAGAATACGGCGCGATGTACTGAAGAGGTGCGCTCTCGGATGCCGAAGCCGAAACAACAATGGTATAGTCCATTGCGCCGGCTTTTTTCAGCTGTTCTACCAGCTGAACCACGGAGGTACTTTTCTGACCGATGGCAACATAGATACAGATGACGCCCGTGTTTTTCTGGTTGATAATCGTGTCAATCGCAATCTCCGATTTACCGGTCTGACGGTCACCGATTAAAAGCTCACGCTGACCACGACCAATCGGAATCATGCTGTCGATTGCTTTAATACCCGTCTGCAAGGGTACGGATACGCTTTTTCTTTCAATGATACCCGGCGCCTCTGCTTCAATCGGGCGGGTTTTAGTGCATTCTGCAGGACCTTTTCCGTCAATCGGCTCGCCCAGCGCATCCACGACTCTGCCGAGAAGCGCTTCGCCTACCGGTACGGAAAGCACGCGACCGGTACGGCGTACCTTGGTTCCCTCACGGATATCGTTATCATCCGCCAGGATGGCGACCGATACGGTTTCGCTCTCTAAATTCTGCGCAAGACCAACGCTTCCGTCGTCAAACTCGAGTAGCTCACTCGCCATACAGTTTTTGAGGCCATATACACGTGCGATACCATCACCGACAAGCACAACCGAGCCGGTTTCGGTCATTTCGACCTGCTCTTTATAATTCCGGATTTGTTCTTTTAAGATATTGCTGATTTCCTCCGGCTTTCTGCTCATTCATCCATCACATCCTTCAAGGTTTTCAGGCGGCGCGATAAGCTTCCGTCCAATACTACGCCGTCCATTTCCACCACCAGACCGCCAAGCAGCGTGGGGTCTATCTCATACTCTGCCAAAACCTGTTTTCCGCTTTTTTTCGAAAGCGCCTCGATGAGCTTCTCTTTTTCCTCCGCTGTCAGCTCGGTCGCACTAACAACACGCGCGGTAGCAAGCTGTTTTTGTGCGTGATAAAGCGCCTCGTAGCTTTCAATCGTCTCTTCTAAAATTTCTGCATCTCCGCGCTCGGTCATAAGCGCCAGAAACGAAAATACATATTCGTGCACTTCGCTCTCAAATGCCTCTTTTAAGGCAGCAAGCTTTGCTTCCTTTGAAATCGCGGGAGAGCGCAGAAAAGCAATCATGCCGGGCGTTTCGGAAAACACCTGCTTTACCAAAGCAAGCCCTGACAGAACTGCTTCATCGCTCCTGGTCTCACAGGCAAGACGAAACAGAGCTACGGCATAATCCTTACTCGTTTCCTTCATGTTCTTCACCTATTTCTGCCAAAAAGGCATGAATCAACTCACGGTGGTCATTCTCTTTGATTTCCCGCTTTAAAAGCTTTTCGGAAAGCGCCGCAGAAATAACAACAATTTCTTTTTTGATGTCTGCTTCTGCTTTCTTTTTCTCTAAAGTCGCATCGCTTTCTGCCTGCTCTACGATGTGCGCTGCTTTTTCGCGCGCCTCGCTCACAATCTTTTCACTGCGTGCCTGCGCTTTTTCCGTTGCGCTGTCTAAAATAGCGGTGGCTTCTTCTTCCGCTGTCTGCATTTTTTCTTCCCATTCGCTCTTTAGATGCAGCGCAGTTTGTTCCGCCTCTTCCGCCTTTTGGTACTGCTTACTGATTGCGCCCTCACGCTCGGCAAGCATTTTTAAGACCGGCTTGTAAAGGAATTTTTTAATCAGCCAGAAAAGCAGTGCAAGATTAGCAAGAGAAATCAAAATATTCCATAGATTGACCGAAATGATTTCTAATGTTTGCACCATTCGCACCTCCGATTATCTGCCCAGTGTACGCATTAAAATATCTACAAATGTACCCGGTGCAACAAAAATCAAAAGAATCGCAATAACTAGTGCATAAAGACCGGTGGTCTCCGCAATGGCACAACCCATCAGCATCGTCGTGGTTACATCACCCTTACATTCCGGCTGACGGCCAATCGCCTCGCAGGCTTTTGCTACTGCATTACCTTCACCAATACCGGGGCCGATACCGGCAATCATTGCCGCACCTGCGCCCAATGCACAACATCCTAAAATAATACCGATTGCAATTTCCAACATGTCTTACTACCTCCGTAATGTTTATTGTTCGTTCGCCTGTTCGGCTGCTTTTTTTCTGCGCTCTTTTCTTTTCATATAATCTTCTGCCGGGAACGCACCGGCAACATACAGCATTGTCAGCATCGCAAAAATAAATGCTTGCAGACATCCGCTGAAGATATCAAAGTAAATGGATAAAATCGCGGGGAGACCAATCCGGAACAAAGGAAAGCTTCCCAAAAATCCGGGAATCCAGCTCAACAGCAGAGAGGAAAGCCCCGAAAGTGCGGCGGCGACCAAAACGGAAACCACCGTTCCCGACAAGATGTTTCCGTAATGACGAAACGCCATAGATACCGGTGTTGCGACCTCGCTGATGACATTTAAGATGGCAAGCGGCGCGACCGGTTCGCCAAAGCTTTTTAAGTAGTGCACCGGTCCGCATTTCATCTTGTAATAGGTAATCAGAATAAATACGATGATCGCCCATCCCGCCACGACATTCAAATCTGAGGTCGGTGGATACAATCCCACCAAGGATAAGAGACTCGAAAACGCCGAAAGACCTAAAATAGCAGCAATAAACGGACCAAAACCGCGGAAATATTCACCCATATTGGCGCGCACCAGATTCTGCGTCTTTTCCACAATCCATTCCGCTACAATCTGCCGACAAAGACCGCCTTTTGCGGTGATGCCGTGCGTCAGGTACAGGCAGAGAAAGAATACAGAAATAATGACGAGCCACGAGTTGACCTGCGCCTCCGAAATCGGAAGTCCCCCCAAGGGCAGAGGCAGGGTAAAAAATACCGCCGCACCCGTAATGGAAATCCCCTCCGATGCCGGAATGAATAACACCTTTAAGGCGATTCCAAAAACGATGGGGAGAATCATCCCCAAAATATAACAAATATCCACCAGCCGAAACCGGCGGCTTGTTTGACTCATACGTTTTCGCCCTCCTTTTCACCGCTCGTTTTTTTATCAAACAGCGGCCGGAACATAATTGCAATGCGCGGAAACAAAAGCGGCAAAAGCACCGCCAAAAAATGAAAGCAGGGAAGATAAACGCCCACGATTGCAAGCACAAGCAAGCCGAGCATTCTACCTGTTTGTGAAAGCTTAATGAGGTTTTTTGCCTCTTTTTCTTCCTTCGTAACTGCTTTTTGTACAGTCAGCCCGAGCAAAAAGAAATTAAAAACCGCTAAAAACGCGCCGTAAAGATTTCCGAATAAAACGGTCACATCCCAAAAACCTACAATGAGAAATACCGCCTGCATCAGCACACTGAAAATAAGCACAGATGCCGTAATATAGAACGTTTCACGCTTCACCGCCGCATCAATTCGCATCATTTGCTTTCACCTCGCTACTATCATAACCAAAAACCGTAAATCCTATTGAAAATCATTTTTTCAAAAATTTACTCATTTTATATTTTACCATAATCTATCTGTTAATACAATAGTTTCCTAGCATTTAATTTGGAAATGTATGCATTTTTATTCTTTTTATTCCCTGCGAAAAACTATTGACTCTTTCTGCACAGGTATGATAAAATAATAACAAGAATTTTGTCCGACAGACAATTTATTTTTACACAACTGCAGGAGGGGTTTTTATGGCTTTTTGTACAAAATGCGGCAGCAACTTGCCCGAAGGAGCGCAGTTCTGCACCAGTTGCGGCGCACCGGCTTTCGATAGTGCGCAGAAAACGGCTGTAAACGACGTTTCACAAAACAAGGTATTTGCCATTTTGGCTTATCTCGGTATTCTGGTTTTGGTTCCGATTTTTGCGGCAAAGGATTCTAAATTTGCCCGTTTCCACGCAAATCAGGGCTTGATTTTGGCGATTTGTGCGGTTGCATACGGCATTGCATACGGTATTTTAAGTGCAATTCTTTTCAGCATCTTTCCTTGGTATCTGTGGAAAATTCCGAGCCTCATCTGTACTCTTTTGAGCCTCGCTTCGCTGGTCTTTTTGGCGGCGGCAATTTTGGGCATCGTCAATGCGGCTCAGGGTCAGGAAAAAGAGCTTCCGTTCATTGGTAAATACAGAATTTTAAAATAATGACATCAAATAATGGAGGGATCACCGATGGCAAACAAATATGCAGGAACACAGACAGAAAAAAACTTAGAGGCGGCTTTTGCCGGCGAATCGCAGGCAAGAAATAAGTATACCTACTTTGCCTCTGTTGCAAAAAAAGAAGGTTATGAGCAGATTTCCGCTCTGTTTCTAAAAACCGCAGACAACGAAAAGGAACACGCAAAGCTGTGGTTTAAAGAGCTTGAGGGCATCGGCAATACTGCTGAAAATCTGGTAGAAGCTGCTGCAGGAGAGAATTATGAATGGACGGATATGTACGCAGGCTTTGCAGAAACCGCTGAAAAAGAGGGCTTCCCGGAACTGGCGGCAAAATTCCGTTTGGTAGCAGCGATTGAAAAGCATCACGAAGAGCGCTATCGTGCACTCCTGAAAAACATCGAAATGGCAGAGGTTTTTGCAAAATCCGATGTCAAGGTGTGGGAATGCCGCAACTGCGGACATCTGGTCGTGGGCACCAAGGCTCCCGAGCTTTGCCCGACCTGTGCACATCCGAAGAGCTATTTCGAAATTCACGCAGAAAACTATTAAGAAAAGTCACAAAAAGCTGCATCGCAACCGATGCAGCTTTTTTATATTTCATCATATAAAATCATTGTCTTTTCCGCAAATAAGAAGGCTCCTTCGGACAAGACTCCTTCCGCCGGTGCGCCGCCGGAAAAAGCTTTTCCAGCCACGAAAAACCGATGTAATCAATAGCCCGATGACAAATCTTGTTCCCCAAAAGCACGAGGAGTGCACAAGAAAGCAACACCACCTGCCAGAAAGAAGATATGAGCCACGGACAATACACAGGAATCGCTTTTACAAAAACCCCATGCAGTATGAAGATTGGCCACGTATTTTGTCCGATCCTTGTCATCAGAGGGAGCTTTTTATTCAAATATGTTTTCACGCCCAAAAACAGAAACACAATCCAGGCAAAAGCAATCAAACAGACGACGGCACGAATCCAAATTGTGCTGTGAGTTGCCGCATACGAATAAGACCCATAAAGCACGCCGTTTGCCAGCTTTGCCTCACTTAAAAACAAAACCGAAAGCACAAGGACTCCCACGGACGCAAGCACGAAGGATGAGCGGCTTTTTTTGTGCTGAGAAAACGCCTCTAAAACGCCGTCCTTTTTACAATAGTACCCCAACAAAAACCATATTTGAAACACGAAAAATCGGGACATGGTCAGCGGATAGCCAACGGAGTCAATCAAGCCGACCAGCAAGGAAATAGCGAAAACACACACCAAAGAGAAAATTTGTCTGCGTCTGTTCGTTGTTTCAAACAGCGGTAAGGTGAGCTGATAAAAAATGCAGGCAAGCATATACCAAAGCAGCCAATACGGCGTTGTATATTGAAACGCAACCTCGGCGTTTAATGCCGTTCTTGCAAACACGATATAAATGCTTTGAAAAACCAGATAGGGAATACACCAGCGGCATAGAATTCTGCGCAGAGAATACTTGATGTTATAACCAAACAGAAAAACAAATGCAGGCATATGAAAGGAGTATATCACCTGATATATCAGCTGACTGTGCGTAAATGGGGCGCACACCTCCAGAAAATGAGCAAACACCACGAAAAACATCAGGAAACAGCGGATATTATCCAGGGAATAATCTCTTGTTTTTTCTTCTGTCAAATGCATTTCTCTTCACCTGCAAATTCAATTTGTTTGACCTTTGTTATGATGCGCGCCTTCACTTGCCCGCTACTCAAACAGCACCACCGTCTCAACATGACTTGTGTGATGTCTGCAACACTATTATCAAGATATTATATTTGTTAAATATAATATTAATAAAGGTGTTTTAAAAATTTCATTTTTCTCAAATTACTCAGATTTATAATGATTATGCTAAATATAATTGTTGTTAAAGTTGTGATGGTAAATAGAACTATATTATCAACATAGTTTTTATAAAACGGTATAAATAGATATTGACTAACGTATACTAATGTACTAATTTTTCTAAGAGTAACAGAGTTCTCTTTTTTTATTTTTACGTAAATGTTATTCCCTAATAAAAACACAAAGTAGCTACATGGGAATACCGATAACCAAAGAATAGTTGACGTCGTGTGAAAAACCATAACGAATAACAAACTTTCAACAACGAGCATGAACAAAGAAATAATTAAACAACTAACAAGTAACTTTATATTCTTTGTTTTACCTTTGTTTTTGCTTTTTGCTATTGCCATTCCCAACGAAATATATGGAAATGCATAAAAAAGTCCATTTCGGCTTCCCAATATATCATTCAATTCTACATGTAATAAATGTTCAAACATTGGTTCCCATGTAGATTTTATACAACCCATAACAAGAAAGCATATACCGATAATCAAAACTATATTTGGTTTGAATATTTTGAGTAAAGAATAAGTAATAATAAATCCTATTATACTTCCGCACAAATACCATAACGCATGTTCGTTACCAAACCATAGATACCTGCTTATAATTTCCATTGGTGTTGCTGAAGATAAAAAATCAACATCAAAAGGAATATACACCACAGACCAAATAATATATAACATGAGTAACCTTCTCAAATATATATTTATATGAGCTTTTTCTTTAATCCAGAAAAAATATCCACTTGTCACAAAAAAGAAAGGAACACATAATCTTGTTATTATTCCAAATCCTCTATCTAACCACATATTAAACCCAAATGGTTCAGTATGTATTCCGACAACAAGTATTGCCATTAAAAGTTTTAATAAGTCTATACAATTTATTTTTCCTTTCTCGGTTTCCATTTTACACACTCCTTGTATAAATATTTTGTTTTATTTCAAAAAGCAGATATCCCTATTTATTTTCATATATGACATAGTAGAACACAGCACTCCACATGCCCCGTGTGCGGAAACATATCGACCGGCTGAACCTTTTTGATTTGGTAGCCGCCGGCAACTAAAGTTGCTGCATCGCGTGCAAGCGTCGCAGGGTTGCAGGAGACATACACGATTTTTTCCGGCCGCATCGAAAGCATCGCCGAAAGCGTTTTTTCGTCGCTTCCTTTTCTTGGCGGGTCAATGAAAATCACATCGGGAGAAAGTCCCTCAGAAAGCAGCTTTTCACTGATATCCTCGGCGCTTCCTGTATAAAATTCTGCATTCTTAATATGATTTCTCGCGGCGTTTTCCTTGGCGTCCACGATTGCCTGTTCGACGATTTCCACCCCGATAACCCGCGCCGCGGATTTTGCGGCACAAAGGGAAATCGTTCCGATGCCGCAGTATAGGTCTAAAACGGTTTCTGCGCCGGAAAGCCCCGCAAAGCGCACCGCCGTCTCGTAAAGGCGCTCGGTCTGCTGAGGATTCACCTGATAAAAGCTGTTAGGCGAAATATCAAACGAAAGTCCGGAAAGGGTGTCGGAAATGGTCGCTTTGCCGTAAAGTGTGCGGTTTTTCGCACCAAGCACCAAATTATTCTTCTCTGTATTGCTGTTAAGCACAATCGATGAAAGCGTAAAATCGCCCTGCACCGAACAAAGTGCCTCCACTAATTTTTTCTCCTCAGGAAGACGCGTGCCGTTTACGCTGATGACTGCCATCATCTCGCCCGAATGCGCCCCCGTACGTACAAAAAGACGGCGCACGAGGCCCTTGTGCGTGGTCTCATCATAGGCGCTGACCTTGTTTTCTTTCATATACCGAACCACAGCGGAAAGCATCTCCGACGCTACTTTTGTCCCCAACGCACAATCGGAAAGTGCGATGATATGGTGGCTTTTTGCCGCATAGAACCCGCCGACAAGCCTGCCGTCCGCCTTATAACCGATGGGGAACACCATCTTATTGCGGTAGCGTTGCGGCTCGTCCATCCCGAGTGTCGGGAATACCTCGGCATCCGATAAATCAAGATGCCCCAAACGACGAAGCGCATCGGTCACGATTTGCTGTTTCATTTCCAGCTGATAAGAATACGACAAATGCGCAAGCTGACAGCCGCCACATTTGGGGAATGCCTTGCAAAACGGCTCTACCCGATGGATTGACGGGGTCACAATCCGCAGAATCCGCGCAAATGCGTAGCTTTTTTTGACCTTGGTTATCTCAATTTCGAGCGTATCGCCCGCCGCCGCGCCAGCGACAAAAACCGCGAAATCGTCAATGCGGCACACGCCGTCCCCTGTCTCGGTATTTGCCGTAATGGTCACAGTATAAATCTCTTTTTCTTTCAGCAAATTCATCATCCTTTGACGTTTCTTCCGTTCTTTGTTTTCATTGTATCATATCCTCTCATAATTTTCCACCAAAACACACAGAATAAAGAAAATTTTTTGTTCCCTTGTCCGCCTTGGCAAACGCGTGCGTATATTGACAAAACCTGCCTTTCGTTGTATAATTGCCATATATAGATTTTATTTGATTTTTCGTTAAAGGAGTGACCTCGTTATGCCGTATGAAGAAGGGCTTAACATCACCTTTTCATTTATTGTTGCGCTGATTATTTCCTTTGCCGCAACGCCTTTAGTTAAGCGGATGGCATTTTCCATCGGTGCGGTGGATGTGCCAAAGGATAAGCGCAGAATGCATAAAAAACCCATGGCACGCTTAGGTGGTCTTGCCATTTTTTACGGCTTTATCGTTGCCGTTTTATGTTTTTCCGATTTTCTTCTCCCCTCAGGCGGCATCAACTGGGGCGTCATCGGAATTTTAGTCGGCAGTGTCATCATTACCGTGCTCGGTATTTTTGATGACGTAAAACCCCGCCCCGCGCTCTTTAAGTTTATGATTCAGATTGTGGCGGCAGCCATTCCCGTGCTCTTAAACGTCCGCGTGTTTGCGATTTCCAATCCCTTTGCGGAAAACGAGCTTTTGCGCCTGCCGGAATGGCTCTCCATCGGCGGCAGCATCCTCTGGATTGTCGGCGTAACCAACGCGGTGAACTTAATCGACGGCTTAGATGGTCTTGCGGTCGGCGTGTCCTCGATTGCGGCAGTCGCACTACTTTCCATCCTTTTAATCTCGCCGAACACCAGCGTAACGCTTTTGGTGATGGCGGCAGCCCTTGCCGGTGCCTGCTTCGGCTTTTTGCCGTATAACTTTAACCCCGCAAAGATTTTTATGGGGGATACCGGCTCCACATTTTTAGGCTTTATCCTTGCGTGCATTTCGATTCAGGGACCGTTTAAGATGTATGTGGCATTTATGGTGCCGCTCCTCGTTTTAGGTCTTCCGATTTTTGATACTTTGTTTGCGATTGTCCGCCGTTTGGCGAAAGGTCAGGGCATTATGACTCCCGACCGCGGGCATCTGCATCACCGCCTGATTGATAAGGGCTTTTCGCATCGGACAACGGTCATTATTCTCTACGGAATGTCGGCAATACTCGCCATCAGCGGTATCATTATGATTCTGTCGGGCATTTCCCGTGCAATGATTCTGATTATTCTAGTCGTTTTATTTTTGGTCTTCGCCATCGGTCTTGTAAACCGCTTGAATGCACACGAAGACGAAACCGCAGAGCACGTTTTGGAGCAGAGCGAGACAGATACGGAGGGTGAGCATGAATAAGCTGAAAGTAATGACCGTGTTCGGGACGCGTCCCGAGGCAATTAAAATGGCTCCTCTTGTAAAAGAGCTGGAATCACGTGAGGAAATCGAGTCCATCGTATGCGTCACGGCGCAGCACAGACAGATGCTCGACCAGGTGCTCGCCCGCTTTTCGATTGTGCCTGACTACGACCTCGATATTATGCAGACGGCACAGACCCTTTCCGGCATCACCTCAAAATCGCTTGTCGGCTTAGAGGACGTGATGAAACAGGTTGCGCCCGATATCGTTTTAGTACACGGCGACACCTCGACCACCTTTGCCGGCGCACTTGCCGCCTTTTACTGTCAGATTAAGGTGGGACACGTCGAGGCAGGACTCAGAACCTACGACAAATACTCGCCGTTCCCCGAAGAAATGAACCGCAAGCTGACAACGGCGCTGACCGATATCTATTTTGCCCCGACGCAAAACAATAAGGAAAATCTCCTGCGCGAGCTGGTGGATGAGGATTTGATTTATATTACGGGAAATACCGTCATCGACGCCATCCGCGCGACCGTTGAGGAAAACTATCAGTTCAAGAATGAGTTTTTACAAAACTTTGACTTTGAGGATAAGCGCGTAATTTTGGTTACGGCGCACCGCCGCGAAAATTTAGGCGAGCCATTAGAGAACATCTGCCGCGCAATTCTCCGCACGGTAGACGCTCACCCGGATACCTGCGTAATTTATCCCGTTCACTTAAATCCGAAAGTCAGAGAAACCGTATTCTCCCTTTTGGGCGAGCATCCACGGATTCATCTGATTGACCCCCTGGATGTCGAAGAACTCCACAACTTAATGGCGCGCGCATACCTTGTGATGACCGACTCCGGCGGACTTCAGGAGGAAGCGCCCTCACTCGGAAAACCGGTTTTGGTGCTCCGCAACGAAACAGAACGCCCCGAGGCAGTAGCGGCAGGCACCGTAAAAATTGCCGGCGTAGTCGAAGATGAGATTTTTGCGCTTGCAGACGAGTTGCTCTCTGACAAGGCAGAGTATGATAAAATGTCGCACGCCGTAAACCCCTATGGCGACGGCTTTGCTTCCCGACGCACGGTAGATGCAATTTTGTATTATTTCGGAAAGAAAAATGAAAAACCGATAGATTTTAAAGCGGAATAATGATAATACCCCTTTCTTTGCATATACTGTAAGGAAAGGGGTGTTTTTATGCCAAAACAGGAAATCCATTACTTTACGAAAACGCTTGGCTCTGCCGGCTTTGTTGATTATACGGCGGAAAACGTTTCACACCTTGAGCGTTTTTCTTATCTCTACGGCTATCCGCTTGCCATCGTCTCCCAGTGGGTGCGCGCCGCACAAAAAGCTGCCGCTGAGCGAGGCTACCCTTGCGAAATTATCCATCATTTTTTAGAGGATACCCCCATCGGTATCGTCCTGCCCTCACTTTCTTCCGGCTTTTTGTGCGTTCCGTTTGATGCGCTTTCGGCGGAGCATTTTGATTCTCTTTGCTCAAGCAATGAAAAAACGGCATTTCTTTCTGCACTTTCCAAGGCGCAAGAATGCTTTGTCAAGGCAAAAAAAATCCACGATGACTGGGAAAAAATCTATGTCTCGCAGATGGATTTTGCTGCCTGCGATGCACTTTCCAAAACGGTGATTCAAAAAATCATGGGAGAGCATCAGGGCTGTGATACCGGGCGTGTCTTTGTCCGCTTTTTAGGCGCAGCAACAGCAGAGGGTGCGGTGGATAAAATAGAGTCCATTACGGCAGGGCTTTTGCGCCGTTATTTTATCAAAGGACGTCCGGGGACCGGAAAATCCACGATGCTCCGAAAGCTTGTCGCCGCTGCAACGGAGGCAGGCTTTAACGTCGAAGAATACCATTGCTCGTTTGACCCCAATAGCCTTGATATGGTAGTCATCCGCGCGCTCGGCGTCTGCCTGTTTGACTCTACCGCTCCGCACGAGCATTTCCCTTCCCGTCCGGGCGACGAGGTGGTGGATATCTATGAGGCGGCAGTCAAAGAGGGCACAGATGAGCGCTTCGAAAAAGAGCTTGCCCGCATCGCAGAGGAGTATAAATTCAAAATGCTCGAGGCAAAAAAAGAGCTTTCGCGCGCCAGAGATATCTTCCAGCGCATCGAAAAACTACGCCTTTCCAATATGGACGCTGCCGCTTGCGAACAAGCGCGAAACGAGGTGCTTGGCAGGATTTTTTGATCTGTCGATATTTACATTCTTCAAAAATATCAGTTACTAACGCCTCCGGCGGGGGTCCCTTTTGTATCGTCAAAAGGGACGAAAACCTCTTGCCGGAAGAAAGAATTAACAGCCTGCCAGAAACGCAGCGCAGAGATAAATTTATATTTCTTTCCTTTCTGCAGTACGTGGTAACGGTTCCAAGGCGGAGCCTTGGCAGTTTAGGGGGTCCGGGGGGAATCTGACCCCCCGGAGCTTTTGCTTCTTTTGGCATCAAAAGAAGGCCCGTCCGGCAGGACTTGGAAACTGGTATATTTGAATAAGGCAAAAAGAGAAAATTATCATAATAACAGATAAAAAGAGCAAGGGAATTTTCCCTTGCTCTTTTACGCATTTTTCTATTTCCGTTTTATTTATAATTTTCCTCAACAAACTCAATAATCGGCAGCGGGTCATCCAGCCCATGCGGATGATGATGTCCCATCGAGCGGCAAATCACCTCAAGTTTACCGCCGTGCTCTTTATAATAATTTTCTAAAACTCTGCCGTTTTCCTCATATAAAACAACATCGTCGGCATTGCCGTAGAGCATAATCACCGGGATTTCGTTTTCAATGAGAGGAGAAAGGTCGTCAATCGGGCTGTTTCTGAAATTCACCACGGTCGAGTGGTTAAAGCCGAATGCATCCACCAGTTCCAGCCAGAACGAATCCGCATTCTCTCGGCTTATGGCTCCGAGTCCCGCCATACTTAAAATATTGAGCACCGGGGCATCTAAATACAGCACTGCACAAAGCTCGGGATGGCGTCTGGCGAGCTGTGCTGCCTGCAGACCGCCGCAGCTCATACCCTCGACAATTACGCGCTCACTCGCGCCAAGCTCTTTCGCGCAATAGCGCACAAAATCCGCCATAATATCGGTTTCTAAATCCGTTGCCCATCGGGTTCTGTGGGTAATATGAATCAGATGGTATCCGCGCGAGAGCATCTCAATATCAAAATTCGGAAAGGCTCCCAGATACTCGGTTTTTAATATCATTTTTCCGTTCGGTTTGCCCTTCGGATAGATAATGAGTGCTTTTCTACCCTCAAAGGTGATGGTCTTTTCCTTAAAGTCATTCCACATAATAAGCCTCCCATATTACAGAAATAAATTGATATGTCACGTATTATAGATTCCTTTTTTATCGTTTTTTCTTACCGTGCGTACCTCACGGAACATCTGCACAGCATCGCGGAGTGCCCGCACTTTCGAGCCCTCATTGTCGTGAAACAGCTCCACGGGCAGTCTGCCGAGCAGGAAGCCTTTCTTTTTCGCAAGAAAAATCAGTTCCACATCAAAGCCCCAGCCGGTGAGTGTGCTTTTTGCAAAAATTGCTTCTGCGGCGCGCTTGGTAAACGCCTTAAAACCGCATTGCGTATCCGGTACGCGCAGATTTAAGATAAGGTTTACCACCAGCGAAAATCCGCCTGACATCAGCTTGCGGTATAAGGGATACTTTCGCCCGTTGTCTTTCTCTTTTCGGCTGCCTAAAACTACGTCAACCGATTCATCTTTCATCAGGCGGACGGCTTTTTCAATATTTTCCGGCGCATACGGAAGATCCGCATCCGTAAAGACGAGATAATCTCCTTTGGCATGTTGCACGCCGTACTTGACCGCCGCGCCCTTGCCTCTGTTTTCCCCATAGCCGAGCAGAGAGAGGTTCTTTCCGCTATGGCTGTTTACGACCTCTCGCGTTTTGTCCGTACTGCCGTCATCAATGACCAAAATCTCATATTCCTCGGGCGGATAGGCAGCCGACAAAAAGGCGCACAGTGCATCGAGCGTCTTCATGATACGGTTTTCTTCGTTATATGCCGGAACAATCACCGAAATCATCGCTGTCCTCCCTTTCCCTTGATACTTAACTGTTATTCTATCAAAACAGTGTCTTAAAATCAATATTTATTGTGTTACATTTGCGTTTCAAGCGTGCGAAAAACATTGACAGAACAGAAAACTTGTAATACAATATAATATAAAGGCAAGAATCTTTTTTTGGACAAAAATTTGTTCACAGAGCGGACAGTTTTGGCGATGCCAGCAGGAGGCTTTTTAGTATGAAGTACGGCGTAGGAGACAAAATCGTATACCCGATGCACGGTGCCGGAATCATCGAAGCAATCGAAGAGCGCGAGATTATGGGCGAGCGGCAGAATTATTATATTATGCGGATGCCCATCGGCGATATGCGCGTCATGATTCCCATGGATAACGCAGAGGAAATTGGTTTGCGCGATGTCATTGACGAGTCCGAAGCCGACCGCGTATTGGCAGAATTTCAGAATTGTCAGACGGAAATGGACCCGAACTGGAACAAACGCTACCGCGAAAATATGTCGCGCATCAAAAGCGGCGATATTTACGAGGTTGTCCGCGTGGTGAAAAATCTGATGTTCCGCGACAAAAGCCGCGGCGGCTTATCGACCGGCGAGCGCAAGATGTTAAACAGCGCGAAGCAGATTTTAGTCAGCGAGCTGGTCGTTGCAAAAAACCTTACGCAAAATAAAGTGGAACAACTGATGAACGAAATGATTGAACAAGAGCTCGCATAACCTGCCGTATGGCTATCATAAGGGAGTGACGCTTGATGGAAGAAAAACGACGCAATAAGCTTGCGGTGAAAATTGCAAACAAAGAATATATGCTGGTTTCCGGCGAATCGAGAGAATATATGCTCGAGGTCGCAGACTATGTCGACCGCCAGATGGGCTTGATTCGCGAAGCAAACCCCTGTATGAGTACGGCACAGCAGGCAGTGCTTGCGGCTGTCAATATGGCGGATGAATGCTTAAAAAACCAGCGCGCGTATGAAGAATCTGCGCAAAAAATTATTGATTACACCAAGAAAGTAGAAGAACTCGAAGCGGCGCTTGCCCGTGCAAATGCCCGGCTCGCCCGATAAAAAAAGCGCAAAAGGCGCTAAACTTTGCTTTCTATCTTTTTTTACAGAAAGTGCCTCAAGACAATCTTAAATCCCCCCTTTTTTAAAGCGGTCTTAAGGCACTTTTTTTGTAAAAACTTTTCCGCAATTTACATTTTTTGCATACACAGAGAGGATGGTGCAAAATGAAACGAACGATGGGAAGAGTTTTCCTTTTACTACTGGCTTTCGTGCTGTTGGTTTCCGGCTGTACGCTCACCACGAACGCACCGGGCGAACTGCACACGGACCACGTAAGCCTCTACTTTGCAAATAGCGATGCTACCGACCTCGTCGAAGAACGCATCTCGGTTGGCGGTGTTCCTGTGCCGCAGCAGCCCCGCTATGTCATGGAAAAGCTCTTGGACGGTCCGACAAACCCCGCGCTTGCCCGCGCCATTCGTCCGGGAACGTCTCTTTTAAATCTTTGGGTGGATAAGGGTGCGGTTACCGTAGATTTGTCCAAGGAATTTTACAACGAAGAAAACATCGCAGACGTACTCGCTGCTGCGTCGATTATTAAATCCCTTTGCTCGGTCAGCTCCGTAACATCGGTCAGCATCTGGGTCGAGGCGATGCCCCTGCAGCTGGATGACGGAACCATCATTACGGACTTAAAAGACGGCGATTTGGTGTTTGACGCGGATGCCTTAACGCAGGACGAAGAAAACATATCGCTTTATTTCAGCGACGGCGACTCGCTTTTAGCGCGTGAAATCCGTCGCGTGACCGTCCCGAAGGGCGAAACGATGGAAAAACTGATTCTTTCCGAGCTGATTCGCGGTCCGCAAAACAGCATGAATTACCGAACCGTACCGGCAGAAACCAAAATCCGTTCGGTCGAAACCAAAGACGGTGTTTGCTTTGTCAATCTATCCGCCGATTTTATCCATAAGCATTCCGGCGGCAGCACGGCAGAGATTATGACTATTTACTCGATTGTAAACTCACTGACCGAGCTTTCTACGGTCTCCAGCGTACAGTTCTTAATCGAGGGCGAGAAAAAAGACGTGTATATTCATATGGTATTTAATGAACCCATTGCGCGCGATATCAGCATGGTTCAGGGAATAAAGCATTAATGGAGGTATGTACAAATGAAAAAATGTCTGGCGCTTATCTTATCTGCACTCGTTCTGCTTTCTTCGATGTGCTTTAGCGTATCGGCAGAAGTCGGCGAGCTCTTTATCTCGGTTGACGATGTGGCTCTTTCTGAAAGCGAGCTTGCATTTATTGAAAACGACCGCACGCTCATTCCTGTGCGTTCTTTATGCAATGCTTTGGGTATTAGTGACGAAAACATTACTCTTTCGAATGATATTCTGACGGTTAAGACCTCTGTTATGAGCGATGAATGTGTGATTACACTTCCGCTCGGCTCTCTTTCCGCAACCAAAAACGGAGAAGAAATTATATTGGATGCACCGGCTCGTTTAGTGGACGGCAAGACCTTTGTTCCGCTTCGTTTTGTCAGTGAGGCTTTTGGTGCGTTGGTCGATTTTATACCGGCGCCGGCAGAACTTGCGCCGATTCGCAACCTGATTACCATTCAAACAGTAAAGAATCAGCCCCTTAAAATCTTTATGCCGACAGAAGCAAAAGAGGCAGGTGCAGCTGACCTGTTTACCGTTGCAGCCGCAATTACCGGTCTTACCAATGTATCCATCATTGAGGTCGGCGAAGAAGACCGCTATGAAAAGGCTGTCATTGCGCTTTCCACCGACACTCCGCTGATTTTCATGGATACCGGTTTTATGAGCGAAAGCCTGATTTCCACACACTACGGAGATGGAAGACTTTTGCCCATCGGTGATTTGATTGCTCGTTTAGCTCCTGCAGCAAAAGAGTGGATTGACAGCGACGAAGAACTTTTGGCAAAGATTTCCGCCAGCGATGGTAATATGATTGCTTTCCCCGTAGAAAACGGCGAAGGTGTTGACCGTTTCTTTGTCATGGAGGATGCAAACGCTTATAATGCGGTAAGTCTGATTCATGCTTACCGTGAAATTGTCTTAAGCTTACAGGGCTAATTCCTACAAAAGTAAACGGGTTGTCCCGGACAAGAGCGCCGGGACAACCTTTTTTCTATTAAATAAGGATGAATGTGATGAAAAAACATATCTTTTTTGACGTCGGCGGCGTGCTGTTTGAAACCGAAACCGCCATTTCTTCGGCACTTTCCTATGCCGCAGAGCAGACAGGTTTTGTAACGCCGAAAGACCTTTCGCTTTTTTTCGGCGTACCGGCACCCGATGCCGTCATTGATGCGTTCGGAGTGGGTCTTGCTGATGCCACCGCGATTATCTCGGCATATCGGGACTATTTTTCCAAAGAGGCGGTGTATGCTTGCAGCCTCTATGAGGGCACCATAGAGCTGTTAGATGCTCTCACCGCAAAAGGAGCCAAGCTGTACGCGATTTCCTCGATGCTGCACGGCTCACTGCTCAAGCTGTTAGAGTATCATCGGCTCGATACATACTTTACCGATGCGCGCGGCGTTTCCGCGGACAACACCGTGAGTAGTAAGGAGGACGTCCTGCGCTACGCGATGCAGAAAACGGGCTTGATTACCAAGAAAAGCGGACGTCTCGGCGCAATAAAAAAGGAAATCGTCTTTGTCGGCGACCGCTGGCAGGACAAGCTCGCCGCCAAGCTTTTACAGGTCGATTTCGTCGGTACGAGCTATGGCTACGGCACGGAGAATGAGCTTTCCGACAGCATAAAAGCAAGTTCGCCAAAAGAGCTCGAAAAAATCCTGCTTTCTCTGTAAATAAACGTCATTTTTTGGTTGACGAAAGAAACAAAAAACGCTATAATAGTGCGTATGGGCGTGTGTTTCGCCCATACAAAAAAAGTACATTTTATCCCCAGGAGGCGGACCCCATGTTAATACCCACCGGACCAATGCAAGTTGACCATGCTTTGATGATTAGGCAAAACATCGGTTTGATTTTTGATTTATTACAGACACTCGTGCTCCTTGGCTGTGTCTTTTACGGGCTGTTTATTTTCCACCGCGTCTCCGACAAGAGAAAATACAGCTATCTGATTTCGGCAATGGCGTGCGTGATTATAGGTGATATGGTTTCCTATCTTTCGCTTTTGTTTCAGGCCCCACACGCATACGACCTAACGGCTGCAGACCTTGCGTATTGCGGACTGTATATCTTTTTAACGACCACCTCACTCCATATCCGGAAAGAATGGAGCACACGCAGGAAGCTGGATAACAAAAAGAACTACGCCTGGGGACATCTTGCTGCCGTTATTACGCTACTTGCCAGCATCCTGCCTTTATATGCACTGTGGCGCAAGGGCGCACCGCTGACGGCAGAGATTCTCTTTACGGTCTTACGAGTCGGTCTTGCGTGGGTCAGCGTTTATATGCTTGCTTCATCAGGGGAACGCAGCCGCAAATATCACCTTTTGGTGTTCTTTGTGTTTATCGTTGATTTTTGTACCAGCATTTTTGCTGCACTTAGCATTTTCCCCTTATTTTTACTTTTCGATTTTACGCTTACGGTATTGTTTGTTTTTCTTATCCCTACCGCGCGCGGAATCAAGCGGAGAAAACGCTCCGAATCTCATACAGAAAAAGAAGAAACCGTCTGAGTATTTCAGACGGTTTCTTCTTTATTTCATTAGCTCTTTTGCCAACCCCTTAATTTCTTCCTTGTTTTCTTCCGAAACAGCAGATTTGATATGCACGTTGTTTTCGGTAAATGTCAGGTCTTTCGATGCACAAAGGAGTTCTTTCATTTTCTTTTCCGCCGTGCTTGCCCAGGAGCCGTTTTCAATAAAGCCAATCGTGCGGTTCTGGTAATTGCGCTCGGTCAGATGGTGAATAAACTCAAACATAAACGGGAAAATACCACCGTTATAGGTGGTCGTTGCGAGCACGATTTTTCCGTAGCGGAATGCGTCTTCTACGGCTTCAGCCATATCACAGCGCGCGAGGTTCGTAACACAAACCTTCGGGCAGCCTGCTTCTAGGAGTTCCTTTTCTAACAGGCGAACCGCCGACTCGGTGTTTCCGTAAACCGAAGTGTAGAAGATTGCCACACCCTCGCTCTCTACGCCGTAGGACGACCAGGTGTTATAAAGTCCCAAATAGTACGACAAATTCTCGGAAAGCACGGGACCGTGCAACGAGCAGATGCGCTCGATATCGAGACCTGCTGCTTTTTTTAAGACCGCCTGTACCTGTGCGCCGAATTTTCCGACAATGCCGAAATAGTAGCGGCGCGCCTCACACGCCCATTCTTCATCCGCATCCGTCGTTCCGAATTTGCCGAACCCGTCGGCAGAAAAGAGCGTTTTGGTCATAGACTCATAGCTCATAATAACCTCAGGCCAATGCACCATCGGTGCCGTCACAAAGGTCAGCGTGTGTTCTCCCAGCGATAAGCTGTCTCCCTCGCCAACCGCGATGCGGCGCTCGGAATAGTCTGTACCGAAGAACTGCTTCATCATCAAAAATGAGCTTTTATTTGAAACTACATAGGCCTCGGGGTATTTTTCCATAAACCGATGGATGTTTGCCGAGTGGTCCGGCTCCATGTGGTGCACCACCAGATAGTCAGGCGCGCGGTCTCCGATGACCTCTGTGATATTGTCCAGCCACTCATCGCCAAACGCCTTGTCCACGGTATCCAAAACCGCGATTTTTTCGTCACGAATGAGGTAGGAGTTGTACGCCATGCCATGCTCTA
Source organism: Clostridia bacterium (assembly GCA_017399695.1). Lineage (GTDB taxonomy): Bacteria > Bacillota > Clostridia > UBA1381 > UBA9506 > RGIG1666. The sequence continues at coordinate 38,824 of JAFQBK010000015.1, forward strand.
CCTTGTACTGCCCCTCAAACAGGTCGATTGTATAATCATTCACACCAATGTGAAAAATTTTCTCTGTAATGTTCATTTTCTCTTTAGTCCTCTCTAAAAAGTCGTAAGAGGATGCAAAAAATAATTTTTACATCCCCTGTCATTTACTCCGCGGAAAAGCTGTCTTTACCCACGCCGCAAATCGGACAAACCCAGTCTTCAGGAACATCTTCCCATTTTGTGCCGGGAGCTACGCCGTTATCCGGATCGCCGATTGCCTCATCGTAAGTATATCCGCAAACATCGCAAATATATTTCATCGTTTTTTCCTCCTTCCCCTCATTTTTCATTTTGCATTTATTATTCTATCCCAAATAGAAATCCATTATGAGCATAAAACAAAATCCAAATAAAAGTGCATAGGTTGCGCCGCGCTCGCTGCCGTGTGCATGGGTTTCGGGAATCATCTCATCGCTGACCACATACAGCATGGTTCCGCCCGCAAACGCAAGAGCAAATGGTAAAATCGCGTTCGATACACTGACGGCAAAATACCCCAAGAATGTACCGACAACCTCGACTACGCCGGTAATCGCCGCAATGACAAGTGTTCTTCTTTTGCTGATTCCCGCCGCAATCATCGGCGCAATAATCACCATTCCCTCGGGAATATTCTGAAGCGCAATACCTCCGGCAATCGTGAGTGCCTCACCGGTATTTCCCGTACCGAAGCCAACGCCTGCCGCGAGCCCCTCGGGCAAATTGTGTATCGCAATCGCCATCACAAATAAAAGGACCTTTCCTGCCTGCTGACTACCGTTTGCGTGCGCCTCATAATCAAGGCCCGACAAGCGATGAAGATGCGGGACCGTTTTATCTAAAAGGTTTAAGACCAGGGCGCCTGAAAAAACGCCGGCGATAACAATCCAGACAGAAAAGTCGCCGCCGCGCTCGATAGCAGGAAGAACCAGCCCGAACACCGCCGCGCACAGCATTACGCCCGCCGCAAAGGACAGAATCATATCGCTCATCGTATGCGACATTTTCTTAAAGCAAAAGCCAATCAGCGCGCCAACGAGCGTCGCTCCGCCAACGCCTAATGCTGTAAGCAGAACCAATTCCATCGAAGTCACCCCTTTTTTATTCCTTTCTTTATTCTATCACATTCGCTTTTGTTTCTCAATAGGTTCCATCACAAAATTTTTCATTTAACAGCCTTTTAGGATGAACGGAAAATAGCGCAGATTGGACAAACTGAACCCGAAGGGGTCACCCGAAGGCGTACAGCGTCACCGATGGCTGCGCTACTGGCGGAGCCGCCCTAAGCCGACTCCTTACCCGCTTCGCATCTGTTCCTTCATCATACAAAGGCGTATAGCCTTTGTATGAAAAGGAGAAACCAACTGCAAATATGAGGTTTTTCTTTTCCGGACAAAAGGAAAACCGAATCAGGCAGGTGTGTTTCGACGCCCGAGTGGTGAAGTTTGTTCAAAACACAAGGCATAAAATAGAAGCAATTCGTCTAATGGCGAATTGCTTCCTTAAGTTTTGCTTTGTTTTAACTTTTTAATATACAAAATTTTACTTATACGCATTTTGCCTTGTGTGGTGTGCGCATTTTACTACAGCCCTTTGTATTATACTTTTAAATGCTTGCGTACCGACATCAAGCTTCCCAAACCGCCCAATACAACACCCATCAAGAGGAACGTTCCGGCAAGCGAAAAAGCAAGGTCGCCAAACGGCTTAAAGGTAACAAAGGAAATATTAAGCCCGGAAAGCATTCCTAAAATACCCTGATAGCCACACGACACCAAAATATAAGTAACGACTGCACCGAAAAGGCCGATAATAATACCCTCAATAATGAACGGCCAGCGGATAAACCAGTCGGTTGCGCCGACAAATTTCATAATATTGATTTCTTTCCGACGGGCATACACCGTCAGCTTAATCGTGTTGGAAATAATAAAGACGGAGGCAATCGTTAAGAAAATCATCACCCAAACGCTGATGCTTCCAAGGTAACCCGTCATATTTACCAATTTATCAATCGTGTCCTGATTGCGAATCAGCTTGGCTACTCCGGGCACTGCCTCAAGCTCCTTTGCCGTTTCGTCTGCCAAAGAAAGGTCTAAAAGCCTTACCTTATACCAGTCCCTTAAGGGATTATTTTCTTCATAGCCGTCTAAGAGCACTGCATCCTCGCCGAACTTAACCTTCCATTCTTCTAACCGTGTCTCTTTTTGATTGAGCGTTACTTCGCTGACATTTGTAAGGGAGCGAAGCGTTTCGCCCATCGCATCCCTTGCCGCCACATCATAGCTTTCATCAACAACAACTACGATTTCATAGTCGCCCTCGAGCTGACCGGCGATATGGTTCATATTAACCGACAAAACAAGGAAGAGACCAAAAACTAAAAGGCTTGCGATTACGGTAAAAATCGAGGCGATACTCATCCAGCCGTTAGAAAACACATTCTTAGAAGCCTCGCGCAGATAGTACTGAAAGCTGTTAATTTTCATATCCGTAATCACCTCTGGCTTCATCGCGTACAATCACGCCGTCTTCAATGGCGATAACGCGTTTTTTCATTACGTTAACGATTTCTTTTGCGTGGGTCGCCATAATAATCGTCGTTCCTCGCTTATTAATTTCATCTAAAAGCTCCATAATTTCCATCGCAGTCTTCGGGTTTAAGTTGCCCGTCGGCTCATCCGCAATCAAAAAGGCAGGATTGTTGACGAGAGCGCGAGCCAGCGCCACTCTCTGCTGCTCGCCGCCGGAAAGCTGACCGGGGAGCATCTTCGCCTTACCTGCTAGACCTACCATACTCAAAACGGCAGGCACCTGTCTGCGGATGGCACGCTTCGGTGCTCCGACAACCTCCATCGCGAAAGAAACATTTTCATATACCGTCTTATTCGGAAGCAAACGGAAATCCTGAAACACAACGCCCATATTCCGGCGCAGGTAAGGAATCTGCTTTTGGGTGAGCTGACCGACATTGACATTTTTAATAATAACATCGCCGCTGGTCGCAGTCTCCTCGTGCATCAAAAGCTTAATCAGCGTCGATTTTCCCGCACCGCTGGGACCGACAATAAAAACGAATTCGCCGCGCTCAATTACAAAGCTGATATTATTTAAAGCGGTCGAGCCGTTGTCATAGACCTTAGATACGTTACTCAGAAGAATCAAAACGTACCCTCCTTTTTCTATTTAAAACTTAGACGGATTGGAATTTAAGTATTTGTTGACCAAAATCGCAACCTTAAATACCACCGCATCGTCGAATTTACGCAAATCAAGACCGGTTAAGCGCTCGATTTTATCGAGGCGATAAACCAGCGTATTTCTGTGAACGAAAAGCTGACGCGAGGTTTCGCTGACATTTAAGTTGTTTTCAAAGAACTTATAAATGGTCTGCAGCGTTTCATCGTCTAATACGTCAATGCTTTCCTTTTTGAAGATTTCATCCAAAAACAGCTCGCAAAGCTTGTCCGGCAGCTGATAGATGAGGCGTCCGATGCCCAAGGTATCGTAGCTTAAAATATACTGGTCATCATCAAACACACGTCCGATTTCTAAAGCAAGCGATGCCTCGGAATAAGAGCGCGCGATATCGTTTAAGGAATCCACCTGTGTTCCGATACCGACATAGACCGGAACCATCAGCTCTGCCGTCACGGTTTCTACGATGCTCTGCGCCGTTTTTAAGATTTCCTCACGCGGGGTCTGTGCAGCCAGCGTCTTAATCAAAACGACATTATGTGCATCCACCGGAATCACGAAATCCTCTTCCGGGAACATACTCGAAAGCACGTGTGGCAGGGAGTATTCGTGCGACTTTTGCATCTGCACGATATAGACCAGACGAGGAAGCTCCGGGTCAATCTGAAGCTCGCCCGAGCGCACATAAACATCGCCCGGCAAGACGTTTCCCAAAAGCACATTTTTAAGATAACTGCTTTTATCATATTTATCGGCACAGTGAAGCTGCAAATTAGAAAGGCTCACTGCCAAAAGAAGCGCTAAGCGTTCCTCTTCTGCCGTTTCGCCTTCAACATACACGATATATTCCACTAAATTACGCATACCCATCGGAACAAAGGTGTATCCCGAACTCACAAAGGGCATCCCGTTTTTCTCCGCATAGGTGAGTGCCTCAAAGGCAAGGTCTTCCGAAATCGCCGCACCAACGGATGCCTCGAGAGCGGCAGTATTATTCAAAACGCCCATCGGACGCCCAATAATACTTTTCATCTGTTCTAAAACCGGTTGAAAAATCTGACCTAACATCGTATCCCCCATTTCGTTGGTCTTCGTATGTTTCTGCCGAGAAAACCATCTCTTCGGCAGTTGTTTCAAAATTTTATATTTATACAAATACAGTCTTCCACCTTTATATAATATACTTTTTTGTCGGATTTTGCAAGTTAAAATTACATTTTTTACGAAAACTTCATAAAATTATTTCCTAATTTTATATAAGTTTTTTGCAAATTGCTCTTGCATAATTATACAAAAGGATGTATAATTATAAAAAACGATGAAAGGCAAGGACTCAATGATGAGATACGAAGAGATACGAAAGCTGGACGAGGCTTATTATATGAATACCTTTGGTGCGCGGACTCCCGTCGCATTTTCGGAAGGGAAAGGAATTCATCTTTATACAGAAGAGGGTGTGTGCTATACCGATTTCATGGCGGGCATCGCGGTCACGGCATTGGGTCACAGCCACCCGAAGTTTGTTTCGCGCCTTAAAGAGCAGGTGGGAAAGCTCCTGCACACCTCGAGCCTCTATTACATTGAGAACCAGGCGCGACTGGCAGAAAAAATTGTAAAATGCTCGGCGGCTGACCGTGTGTTTTTTGCAAACTCGGGGGCGGAGGCGAATGAGGGCGCAATCAAGCTTGCTAAAATTTATCATTATAAAAAGAGCAATCCGGAAAAGAGCGAAATCATTACGCTCGTAAATTCCTTCCACGGAAGAACGCTTGCAACCGTGGCGGCAACGGGTCAGGAAAAGTATCAAAAGCCCTACCGTCCGCTGACGCCGGGATTTTCGCACGTTCCGCTGGGTGATTTCGATGCGCTTACCTCAGCCGTTACCGACAATACTGCAGCGATTATGCTGGAGCTTGTTCAGGGCGAAAGCGGCGTGCATCCGGCAGAGATTGAATACATCAAAGCCATCCGCAAGCTCTGCGACGATAAAGAAATTCTGTTCATTGTCGATGAGGTGCAGACGGGTATGGGCAGAACGGGTAAGCTCTTTGCTTATGAGCACTACGGCATCGAGCCGGACATTTTCACGCTTGCAAAGGCATTGGGCGGCGGTGTTCCGATTGGTGCGGTTTGCGCAAAGCAGTTTGTTGCCGATGCCTTTTCACCGGGCGACCACGGAACGACCTTTGGCGGTAACCCTTTGGCAACCTGTGCAGGCTGTGCGGTATTTGATATTTTGGAAGAGGAAAAGCTTGTGGAAAATTCTGCCGAGGTCGGCGCATATATGAAAGAAAAGCTTTCCGCGCTTTCCACCGAATTTCCGGTCATTTCCGAGGTGCGTGGCATGGGTTTGATGATAGGTGTGGAATTTGCTGAGCCGATTGCCAAAGACGTTCAGGCAAAGCTCTTGGAAAAGAAATATTTAGTCGGCGCCGTGGGAACGACAGTTCTTCGTCTCGTTCCGCCGTTGGTGCTTTCGAAAAATGATGTGGATGAATTTATTACGGTATTAAAGGAGTGTTTGATATGAATAAGCATTTACTGACCCTGCACGATTGGACAACCGAAGAAATTTTAGATACCTTAGAGCTTGCAAAGCAGTTAAAGGACGAGCAGAAAAAGGGCATAGAGCATCATCACTTAAAGGGTAAAACGCTGGGTATGATTTTTACGAAATCTTCGACCCGTACCCGTGTCTCCTTTGAGGTTGGAATGTATCAGCTGGGCGGAAGCGCGCTGTTTTTAAGCTCCAATGACATCCAGCTCGGCCGCGGCGAAACCATTTATGATACCGCCAATGTGCTTTCTCGCTTTGTTGACGGTATTATGATTCGTACCTTTAAGCAATCTGATGTCGAGGATTTGGCAAAGTACGGACAGATTCCGATTATCAACGGTTTGACCGACCTCGTGCATCCCTGCCAGATTTTAGCCGATTTCCAGACGGTTATCGAGAAAAAAGGCAAGCTTTCCGGTCTTAAGATGGCATTCATTGGCGACGGCAACAACATCGCTCATTCCCTGTTGTATGGTTGTGCCAAGGTGGGTATGGACCTTGCGATTGCAACGCCTGAGGGCTATGAGTGCGACCCCGAGGTTGTAAAAAATGCGCTCTCCGATGCTGAAAAGACGGGCGCGCACATTACTCTTTCGCACGACCCCAAAGAAGCAATCAAGGATGCGGATGCGGTTTATGCGGATACCTGGGTCAGCATGGGTCAGGAGAGCGAAAAGGAAGAAAAGGTTAAAATCTTCATGCCGTATCAGATTAATAAAGAATTGTTCAGCCTCGCAAAACCGGATGCAATCTTTTTGCATTGTCTGCCGGCATACAGAGGCTATGAGGTCACAGAAGACGTCATTGACGGACCAAACTCCGTTATTTTTGATGAGGCAGAAAACAGACTGCACGCACAAAAGGCAGTTATGGTTAAATTGATGAAATAGGAGAGAATCAAGTGTTTGAAGTAAAAAAAGCAACGAAAGAGGATGCCGACAGCATTTTAGAAATTACGCAGCAGGCATTCGAAAAATATATTGAAATGGCGGGCATCGAGGACACCGCCGCCCTGCACGAGACGAAAGAGGATATTCTGCGTGATATCGAAACCAAGCTTGTGTATGTGGCATACTTAAATAAGGTGGTTGTAGGAAGTGTGCGGGTGGAAATCCGCCCCGACAACACCGCATATCTGTCCCGTTTCGGTGTCAGCGATAAATACCAGAACATCGGTATCGGAAAGGCGATTATGAATGCCTTTGATATGGATATGCACTCGATGGGAATCAAGCGCGTTGACCTGCATACCGCCGCAAAGGCAAAGCCCTTGGTGCGGTTTTATTACGGCAGGAATTTCTATGTGGATTCCACCACAAAGGATAAAGGGTATATCCGCGCGCTGATGTGTAAGGATTATTAATGAGGGATGGAAAAACTGCGTAAAAGAGCAAGGAGAAATCCTTGTTCTTTTTATATGCTTCTTTTTCCGCTTTGTGCAAATATGCTCGTTCCTAAGTCCTGCCGGACGGGCCTTCTTTTGATGCCAAAAGAAGCAAAAGCTCCGGGGGGTCAGATTCCCCCCGGGCCCCCTAAACTGCCAAGGCTCTGCCTTGGAACCGTTACCACGTACTGCAAAAAAGAAAGAAATATAAATTTATCACGATTCTGCGTTTTTGGCAGGTTGTTAACGCTTGTTTTCCGGCGAGTGTGTGCCGCATTAAGCAGATAATAGCATTTTTCTGCGAGAAGACGCCGTTTTTGGGGTCAATCAGGTCTGCGCATCAGTTCCCTTTTTCGCGCGCCTGATTGAGCACACCTTGAGCGAAAAATTTTCGCGAATGTGTGCGGCGCAAAAAACGGCGGCGGCGAGCAGAATAAAAATGCATGATCTGCGTCCTGCGGCAGGAGGTTTTCGTCCCTTTTGGCGATACAAAAGGGACCCCCGCCGGAGGCGTTAGTAATTAATAATATTAAAAATCGTAAATATCGACGCAGAAAACAATGAAAAAAGGACTGTAAATTACAGTCCTTTTCATTTATCTCTCAACTTTTACCGATTCCAAAACTAAATCCTTAAGCGATGCTCCCGCTGTCCGCTTGTCCATCCAGTCCATTGCCGGACAACGCAGATTCTCGGCTCTTAAAAACAACGGCGAAAGCAAAACCTCTTCGCCTTTTTGTCTCTTCTTTAAGCCATTTTCGGCAAGCTCGACCAAGGACAGCAAAAGCGTGCGGGTATCCTCTCGGGACGCAGGCAAACGATAATGATAAATCACGGCATCCCGAAGCTTTTGATTGCGGTCGGGTGCAGAAAATTCCTCTTTTGTCAGATGCGTTCTCAAAAACCCGAGTAAAATTTCCTCCGCCGTATCCAATTCCGACAAAAGTCCCAGGTTAAATGCCGGCGGACCAAAGGCATCCGAAACCTGCTGGGCACAGTCACTTCGCACCTCGAGCGTCCCTCTGCGCGTCACCTCAACATTACAAAAGGAAAGATAATAGTCTACATCCGCTTTGGGCGCATCCCCTGCGAAATATTTACGCAAAGGTTGCGGCTTTATCAGTTCATATTCCCCGCCGCGCACGCGGTAAAACATCGCACGCGACAAAATCCCGTCACAAACATCGTCCATCGTCCGAAATTCGCCCTCCACTTTCCCCGTATTCGCGCAAAGAGAGCCAAAACCACTCTTTTCCCACAGATAATCCCGAAAACAAACACAATCCGAAAACGCCGTTTCATTTATAAATGCAGGCGAATTGGAAAACAACAGCGCGCGCACAAAATCAAGTGCCGCATATAAAGTCAGCGCACGGGGGAGCCGGTCCGCCGTGACATCCAGATGCGTCTGCACGGATGAAAGCGACTGCGGAAACTGCGTGTATTGGTGATACTCGCCACCCGAAAACTGCGAAAGAAACCTCCCTACCATCTCATACACGGGAAAAGGCACGGGTAGAGGACAAAGCTTTTCTGCCATCGGGTGCGTGCCGAGGCCGCAAAGGCTCATCCCTCGCGGCAAAAAGTATTCCTGTACGCGCCGAAACAGCCGATAAAATCGCTCCGATAAGGCAATAAGGCTTTCGTTTTTCTCCAACGAAAACTCAAAATTGTGGTATGAATTATCAAACGACAATACATCGCCGTCATCGTTTTTAATAAATGCCGGCACGCCGTCGGTATCCGTTTCTGCCACACGAAAGCTTTTTTCTTCCAACAACTCGTAAAACAGGCCGAGCGCCGCCTCTTTCTTCGGCTCGCCTTCCAAAAAAACGAGTGGAAACTCAAGCTCTACGCCGACATAATTTCTTCCATCCCGATAAAACGGTGCTAAAAATTCTTTTTTGATTAACTCTCTTACATCCATCGTTTCTCTCCGTTGCCATAAGTGTTACTTTTCTTTTTTCCCTATTGTATCATTTCTTTTTTTAATTTTCAATATGCAGAAGAAGCACCCCGAAATAAAAATTGTTGTAATTTTACTCAATGTATGATAGAATAAAGTGAATACGTTTTTCATTTGTGTGTTTCGGGCAATGCCCGTATGAATAAAAGGAGTGTATCTATTGAAGAATCTCAATGATATGGGAACAGAGAAGCTTTCGCGGCTCATTATGCGGCTTTCTCTTCCTGCCATTTGCGGCATGTTAGTTAATCTTTTATATAATATCGTCGACCGAATCTTTGTCGGTGCGCTAAACAGCGATGCACTTGCCGCAATTACCGCCGTTGCGCCGTATATGACCTTGCTTTCCGGCTTTGCGGTGTTGGTCGGCACGGGTGCTGCGGCGCTGATTTCAATCAAGCTCGGCGAGAAAAAACCGAAGATTGCGGAAAAAATTTTGGCGACTTCCCTGCCGCTACTTTTGATTCTTTCTGCGATTATTATGATTCCGTCGTTTGGGCTTCAGGATTTCATCCTGTCGCTTTCCGGCTCGAAGAAGCTGAACCCTGAAACCATTGCCTATGCAAAAGACTATCTTTTCGTGATTATTCTGGGCGTCCCGTTCCAGCTCATCAGCCTCGGAATGGACCAGAATATGCGCGCCGAGGGTAACGCCAAAGCCGCCATGCTTGCGATGATTTGCGGAGCTGTTACAAATATCGTTTTAGACCCCTTGTTTATTTTCACCTTTGGGCTCGGCACGCGCGGGGCGGCGATTGCAACAGTGCTTGGACAAATGGTAACCAGCGGATACATCTTTTGGTTCTATTTTGGTGGGCACTCTCACCTGCCGCTTGATATTAGAAATGTACATTTTGCCTGCTCGGCAAGAATCTTAAAGCTCGGTATGCCGCAGTTTTTGATTCAGCTTGCCAGCGCGGCGATTATGCTGGTTTATAACTTCAGTCTGACCTGGTACGGCGCACAGCTCGATCCGGTGAATGGCCCGAAAATCGCGCTTGCCGCTTTGGGAATTATTATGAGTGTGTCGCAGATTGTGATGATGCCCTTAAACGGCTTGTCGCAAGGCTTTCAGCCGATTGTCGGCTATAACTACGGCGCAAAACAGTATATGCGCGTCAAAAAAACCTATCTTCTCGCGGTGCTTTACGGCTCGCTTTGGATGTTCTTGGGCTTTTTGGCGGCAGAGTTGTTCCCGCGCCAGATTTTAATGATTTTTAACCGCGAAGACCAGGTGCTTTTGGATTTCGGCTCGCAGGCACTCAGGATTATTTCTCTGTTCTTGCCGCTGATTGCCTTCCAGACGCTCAGCTCGAACTACTTTTTGGCGGTCGAACGCCCCGGCGCATCTATTTTCTTAAGTGTTTCGCGTCAAGGATTTTTGTTCATTCCGCTGATTCTGCTTCTGCCGGTCCTTTTGCCGGATTCGTTAAAGCTTTACGGCGTCATCTGGGCATCACCCGTTGCGGATGTCATTTCCGCGATTATTGCGGCTATCTACTTTATCTTTGAGTTCCGCCGCTTAAATCGTCTGCAAAAAGAGCACGATGAAAAGCTGCTTATCGCAGAAGAATAAATTTTACTCTATAATCCATGCTGCTTTTGCGCTTTTTGGCCTGAGCAGCTTCGTTTTTTCTCTTTATTTTAGAATAATAACCCGGCCTGCGTCCATATAATAGAAAGGACGCAGAAATTTGATTTCGGTGCGCCGAGAGCCTATCGTCGGCAATCCGGGAAAGGGTGGCAGAATGAAGAAAAATATTGTGCTAATTGGGTTTATGGGCTCCGGAAAGACCACCGTCGGCCGGCGCGTCGCCGCAAGCCTAGGCCTGGATTTTTACGACACGGATGAATACTTAAAAAAGAGCGAAAAAATGCCGCTTGCACAAATCATTGCAAAAAAAGGGCAGAAATATTTTGAGGGCGCACAACGGTTTGCAGTGATGAACCTCTGCGAAAATGAAAACGCCTTGATTTCCACCGGCGGAAACACCGTCTGTGACAGACAAAATCTTGATATGCTTAAGAAAAACGGTATCCTGGTATGGCTCCGCGCCTCCGCCGAGACCGTCTATCAAAACACCAAGGATTCACATAACAAGCGCCCCGCGCTTGTGGGGCAAACCGTGGAGGGCATCGCACAAATGCTCGCCGAAAACGAACCGTATTATAAAGAATGTGATATCTGCATCTCTGTCGATGGGCGTGATATGGACCGCATCGTAGAGACAGTGCAGGAGGAAATAAAAAAATTAAACGAACAATAATACCGACGAAAAGGAGCAGGCAAACGATGAACGATTGTATTTTCTGTAAAATCTTAACGGGCGAAATCCCGTCAAACAAGGTGTACGAGGATGATTTGGTGTATGCGTTTTATGACATCAATCCTGCCGCACCAAAACATATTTTGATTATACCGAAAGAGCATATCTGCTGTGCAAATAAGCTCGAGGAAAAGCACGCAGCTTTAGTGGGTCATATTATTTTAACGGCGCAGAAAATCGCGAAGGAGCAAGGCTTTGCAGAAGACGGCTATCGCATCGTGAATAACTGCGGAGAAAACGCAGGGCAGACAGTGTTTCATCTACATTTTCATCTGCTTGCAGGCGGTAAGTTTGATAGAATGGTATAAAAACGGATAAGCAACATTTTTTGTATCACAAGAAATATAAAATAATGCAAAATGAAAAGAAGGAATTCGTTGTTTGACGAATTCCTTTTATTTTATGCCTTGTCCAAATGTATTTGTTCCAAACGCCTCCGGCGAGGTTTCTTTTGTATCGGCAAAAGGGACCCCCGCCGGATTCATTAGTGACAGATATATTTGAAATTCGTAAAACCGGCGCACAAAATAAAAAAAGAGCAAGGGCACTACTCCCCTGCTCTTTATCTTGCGCAAGATGTTTCTTCTTCGCTTTTTTCTTATTTGATCACTGTTTTTCCGCCCATGTACGGAACCAAAACTTCAGGTACGGTAACCGAACCATCTGCATTCTGATAGTTTTCCAGGATTGCCGCTACAGTTCTTCCGACTGCTACACCGGAGCCATTTAAGGTGTGAACAAATCTTGGCTTGTCTTTCGCATCTTTTCTGTATCTGATGCCTGCACGACGTGCCTGGAAGTCCTCAAAGTTACTGCAGGAGGAGATTTCCACATATCTGCCATAGCTCGGCATCCAAACTTCGATGTCATATTTCATTGCTGCGGTAAAGCCAAGGTCACCGATGCAGATTTTAACGACTCTGTACGGAAGCTTTAACAGTTGCAGCACTTTTTCCGCATCGCGGGTCAGCTTTTCGAGCTCATCATAGGAGTTTTCCGGCTCTGTAAACTTCACAAGCTCAACTTTATTGAACTGATGCTGGCGAATGAGGCCTCTGGTATCTCTGCCGGCAGAGCCTGCTTCTGCACGGAAACACGCAGAATATGCAACGTGCTTAATCGGCAGGTCTTCACCCGAGAGAATCTGCTCGCGGTAAAGGTTCGTGACCGGAACTTCAGCCGTCGGAATGAGGAAATAATCGGTGTCAACTACCTTAAATGCATCCTCTTCAAACTTCGGCAGCTGACCGGTACCTACCATCGAGTTTCTGTGCACCATATACGGCGGAAAAATCTCAGTATAGCCGTTTTCCTCGGTGTGCGTGTTTAAGAAAAAGTTAATAACCGCACGCTCTAAGCGAGCGCCGGCATCACGGTAGACCGTGAAGCGCGCACCCGTGATTTTAGCGGCACTTTGAGCATCTAAAATGTTCAGTTTTTCACCGATATCCCAGTGTGCCTGTGGCTCAAAATCAAAGCTGGTCGGCTCCATAAAACGACGAACTTCCACATTGTCCTCGTCCGTATCACCCATTGGAACAGATTCGTGCGGAATGTTCGGGATGGTCAGCATAATTTTCTCAATTTCCTGCTCTGTATCACGAATTTTCGCATCTAATTCCTTGATTTCATCGGATAATTTCTTCATTTCAGCAAAGATAGGAGCAACATCTTTTCCCTCTTTTTTAAGCTGCGGAATCTGCTTGGTTACTGTGTTCTGCTGGCTTTTGAGCTGCTCTGTGCGGTACAGAATGTCTCTTCTTTCCTGGTCTAAACGCAGTACCTCATCCACACGGTCCTCTGCCTTTCTTTTGGCAAGCGCGTCTTTTACTTTTTCCGGATTTTCACGAATTAATTTAATGTCTAGCATGGCTTTTCTCCTTTATCTGATAGCATTTATTTCAAATTTTCAGTCAAACGGATTTGACGTTTTTTCTCATAATTAAATTGTGCGGTTTTGATTGCCTCTTCCTCTTCCTCGGATAGTTCAAAGGTCGATTTCCCTTTCGTCAGCGGCTTTAAGTAGGTTGCCGTCTGACCGCGCGAATAGACGCCATTTAATACAAAACCGGTATCATCGTCATCTAAAACTGCCGCCGCAAAGGAAAGTCTTGCATTATTTCCCTCAAAGGCATTGTAGCGAATCGCACCCACTTTTTTGATACAACTCCCCATTTCGCGCTCCAGTTCTTCGAGTCTGCTTTCTGCTTCGGCGTAATGGTTCATAATATCGGTACATTTTTGATAATAATTGACAATCGCATCTGCGATATCATACCCGTCAGCATCGCGAAGCACTTTTTTCATTTTTCTGTTTGCTTTGATTGCGATTGCCAGTCCGCAGACAGATACAATAAGTAAAATTAATAATAGCAGTCCGCCATAGAACAAAATCAGTTCCGACGGAATCATTTTTCCGAAAAGTTCCATGATTCTCTCACCCTTAACCTAATTTTTCATCCCTTGTTTTATTGTTTCACGTGAAACATTTGATTTTTTGTTTTAAACTCTTTCTGATAAAACTTACTGTTTCAAAAGGAAAAGATATTCCTCTTTGACTGTTTTTGCATTTAAGAGCCTTTTTTGAGCTCCTAATTTCTTCCATATTTTACTTTTTTATCATTTTCATAATGCGGTCAAAATCATCATTGGAATAATACTCAATTTCGATTTTTCCCTTATTTTTATTTTTATGATGAATTTTTACTTTCGTTCCAAACACGGAAGACAATTTTTCTTCTAAGGAAAGTAAATAACGCTCCGTTTCCATTTCCTTTGCTGATTTTACCTTTTTCGGCTTCTCTTTTGTCATCGCAGAAACAATTGCCTCGACCTGACGGACGCTTAAATCCTCTAAAATCGCACGTTCTGCCAGTTTTTTCTGCATATTTTCATCCGAAAGCGCCAAAAGCGCACGCGCATGGCCCGAAGATAGTTCTTTGTCGGTTACCATCTTCTTCAATGCTTTTGGAAGATTCAAAAGACGCAGGCTATTGGCAACTGCCGGACGACTTCTGCCCACTTTTTGTGCTACCTCATCTTGCGTAAGATTAAATTTTTCCATCAATTCACTAAAACCCTCTGCTTCTTCCATCGGATTCAAATCTTCACGCTGTAAGTTTTCAATCAGTGCGATTTCCATTGTTTCGCGCACGTCATATTCCTTTATAATAATCGGAATTTTCTTAAGACCTGCCATTTTCGATGCACGAAAACGTCGTTCTCCGGCAATAATCTGATAAAATCCAGTTTCCAGCTTTTTTACTACAATCGGCTGCAATACGCCGTATTCCTTGATGGATTCGGCAAGTGCTTCCAGTTTTTCTTCGTCAAATTTGCGTCGGGGCTGGTTTCTGTTCGGCTCAATTTCTGATATTTTGCACTCTAAAACAGCGCCGCCGTCCAATACGTTATCAATGACCTCATCTGTGTTAAACAGCGCTCCCAAGCCTTTTCCCAAGCCTTTTTTCGCCATTATTTCCACCCCCTGTTGTTCTTTATCACTTCTTTTGCCAGTGAAATGTAGCTTTCTGCACCCTTGGAATGTCTGTCATACACAATAATCGGCTGACCAAAGCTCGGTGCTTCTGATAGGCGCACATTTCTTGGTATCACACTCTTAAACATCTTATCTGGGAAGAATTTTTTGACTTCCTCTGCCACCTGAATGGAAAGATTCGTTCTTGCGTCAAACATGGTCAGCAGGATTCCCTCAAACTGTATCTTTTCATTTAAGCTCTTCTTGATGTTTTTAATCGTTTTTGTAAGCTGCGAGAGCCCCTCTAATGCGTAATATTCGCACTGAATCGGCACGAGCACGGAATCTGCCGCAACAAAGGCATTTAAGGTGATTAGACCGAGTGACGGAGGACAATCAATAATCATAAAATCATATTTATCACGAATGGAATCAATAGCACTCTGAAGCAGCTTTTCTCTGCCTGAAATGCCTACCATTTCGACCTCTGCACCGGCTAAATTCACGCCGGACGGGCAGATATCAAGGTTTTTATAATCCGTAGGAATAATAGCATCCATTATTTTTTCTCCGCCGATTAAAACCTCGTAAATGGTGCTTTCCACTTCGCCTGAATCAATACCCAAACCGCTGGTGGTGTTTCCCTGCGGATCCATGTCAATCACTAAAACCTTTTTCTTTGCGTCCGAAAGACACGCACTTAAATTAACGGTTGTCGTTGTTTTGCCGACACCGCCTTTTTGATTTGCAACTATAATAACTTTTCCCATTCTCGTGCCCTTCTTCCGTCATTTTTTTACAAAAACCATTCTTATATAATTTTATCACCTTTTCCTTATAATTTCAATGATTTCCGCACAAAAAAATAAAAATGTTTCACGTGAAACATTTAAAAAACAAAAGAGCAAGGTTTTTCCTTGCTCTTTTGATAAATTATCTGCTAATGGAAATAATTTTAATCTGAAATTCGCCATTTGGGGACTCAACACTGACCGTATCGCCTGCTTTTGCGCCGATTAAAGCTTTACCTACCGGGGATTCATCAGATAACTTATTTTGATTCGGATTTGCTTCCGTTGAGCCTACAATCATATATTCCATTTCCTCATCAAAATCGATATCTAAAACTTTTACCTTACATCCCAAGGTAACCACATCGGTTGAAATATCATCATTATCAATGATTTTTGCGTTTTTCAGCATTTTTTCAAGCTTCAAGATACGCATTTCAACTTCTGCCTGCTCGTTTTTTGCTTCGTCATACTCCGCATTCTCGGATAAATCACCAAAACCGAGCGCAACCTTTATTTTTTCGGAGATTTCTTTTCTCTTTTGCGTTTTTAAGTATTCCAGTTCTTCTTCCCGTACTTTTAACCCTTCATAGGTTAAAATAATTTCTTTTTCTGCCAATCTAATTCACCTTTCTTGCATATTCCTTCCTTTATAATAGGAAGAAACTCGTTTATTCGTTAAAATTTCTAACTGATATAAAACGATATAATAATACTAAGTCAGTATTATATTCTTCTTTTCATCGTTTGTCAATCATTTTTTACAAATTTTAATATTTTAATGTCGAATTTCTTGGTAAACTCGCTAAAATTTTTTTTGTTTTTTTCTTTTGCCCACACAGAAAACAAAAAAATTAGGCTTTCGGAATCAAAGATTAAACCGAGCTTTTTTATTAATCTTTCAAGAGTTCGGTTGCAATCAAAGTAAAAACGTTCAAAGTATTCCGGAGTTTTACATAAAAAAGGCGATATTTGTATTACATTTTCCCCTTCGTTTGCAAATTTCTCCTGTTTTTGCCTGTCTTCTGATAACGATATGAAAATTCCTTCTTCTTTTGTGTCGCTTCCTATTGTGTCCCCAAGTGTGAGAAGTATTCCGTAATTTTCAAAAAAATAATCCACTAAAGGAGTAAATACTTCTTTTTCATTGGAATAGAAATGAATTTTTCTTACAAACGGGATGATTTCCTTAATAAATTCTTCTGTATTTTTATCAGGCTCACACAAAAGAACTACCTGCATTTCCGAAAGTGTTTGGTGCTTCATTTTTGCCATTTTATTTAAAATTTCATAGACCGGAAAATAACTTATGCAAGATTCTATTTTTTCCTTTACAAACCCTTGTTTTATGCGGGTTTTGACCGTGTCAGTGTAGAATCTGAAAAAGCTTTCATGTGCCCCTGTTTGTTGTTTATAATTTTCTATAACTTGCGCAAGATATTTACACTTTTTTTTACTCATTTTTTTACAAAATGGAGGAGAAAACAAATAAAAACCGCTGTCCTCCCAGGGTACAAATTCCATCATTTTGGAATACAGCTTGTGTTCCTTTTTAATTTTTGTAAAATAAAATAAAAACTCTTCCTTTTTTGAAAATATCTTATTGTCACATACAATCAACCCACTTTTTTCGTTCATTTCCATCACCTATTTATATATGATACCGTATTGTATGTAAAAAAACGCAAAAAAAGAACTGAAAAATCAGTTCTTTAATCGTTAAAAAATATGGAGTTGATTGTTTCTTCTAAAAATCCGGAAGCCAAAAAGGTATTTAGTACATCCAAAAGCATATTGGATGACATTTTTTCCGGAAGCCCCAACATGATAAGAAGCTCACTTCTTTTTTTCGCACTGTCTGTTCCGCCGGAAAAGCCTTTTTTATAAAAATCAATTTTTGTTAAAACACGTTTTGGCAAAATGCTTTCTTTTTCTTCTCCCAAAACGGTTGCCCCGCAATGCTTTAGTGCTTCTTTTAGAACAGTTTCTTCCATTCCCTCAACGCCCAGCTTACCTTCCTTTGAAGGTTTGTCCTTTCGGGATTCTTTCCCATAAATATCGGGAATAAATGCATGCTTGACAGGGTAGCCTTCCAATGAATTTTTAATAAAATTCCGAATCCGAAAGCCTGCGCTGTCAGAGTCCGTTAAAACTATCAGCCCGCTGGACGCACTGATTTGCTTTAACAAATCAATCATTTTTTTATCTTTATAGATGGAAAACCCATCAGAGCATATAATTGAGGTATCAACGATTTGGGAAAGCTTAATTTTATCGTATTTTCCTTCCACCAAAATTGCTTCTTTTATTTTCATCATCAGCGCATTCTGACCGGAAGCACGATAAACAGAAAATCATCGCCCTCTGCCGGCATAATCATCGTCGGATTGACCGGAGTAGAGAAGCTGAATTTAATTTCTTCACAATCGCAGTTTTTAAATGCATCCATCAGATAACGGGGATTAAACGCGATTTCAATCGGTTCGCCCTCCATATCAACGCTGAATTTATCCTTCACCTTACCAACAACTGTTTCACAGTTAATAAGAACATTATCATCTTCAATTTTAAGTACAACGTGCGCTTTGGTGGTTTCATTGACAATCAAAGCCGCACGATCAATAGAATCCAAAATTTTCTTGGTTTTTGTCGTGATGGTCAGCGTATTTTTATGACGGCAGACAGAACGATAGTCCAAATATTCTCCGTCAATCAAGCGGGTAATCATGATACAGCTTTTTAAGTTAATCTGTGCATTTTTCGGAGTTAATAAAACTTCGATTTCTTCATCCGTATCGCCTAAAACAGACAAAAGCTCTTTTGCTGTTTTCCCCGGCATAATGAATTTCATAACGCCGCGGTCAGCGATTTCTTCTTTTCGGATAGCAAGGCGGTAACCATCGCAGCCAACCATATGAAATTCGTCATTTTCAATATCAAAATAAAGACCGGAAAGCTGCGGCTTAATATCCGTCTGTGCCAAAGCATAGATGGTTTTTCTGATCATATCTTTTAAAACGGATTCTTTGATAACAAAAGAACTGTCATGCTCAACGACCGGCAGACGCGGAAATTCATCCGCTTTTGCGGTGGAGAAGTCAAATTTTGCATTTCCGCAGGAAAGAGTGATGACTTCGTTTTCACTGACTTCGATTAAAACATCATCTTCAAAATCAGGCAATTTTTTCACTGCAGTAGAAAAGAGGTTTGCTTTTACCACAACCGCACCTGCTTTTTGAACCTCAGCATCAATGGAAATATCAATTCCAAGCTCTAAATTATTACTCAAAAACTGAAGCTTTCCCTCTTTTGCTTCGATATAAATTCCCTCTAAAATACTTAAAGTCGATTTTACGGCAACTGCACGCTCAGAAATGGAAATTGCATAGACCAAATCCCGTCTTTTACATTTAACAATCATGGTAAACCTCCGTTTGTTACTGCTTATTTCAATAAAAAAAATAATATATATTCATTGTACCATAAATAAACAAAAAATTCAATTTTTTTTGCAAAAAAACAAGCTTTTTTAAATATATAATAATAAAAATATAGTAGTAATAGTAGTAGTATTTGTGGAAAGTGTGGATAAGTGTTTTTTATGTAGAAAATGAAAGGAAAAAAGGGTGTTAACAAGCTGTCAGTAAGTGTGTGGATAAAAAAAGTAATTAACAGACAAAAAATACCATTTTACAGGAAATGGAAAATAAAAAATCTATAAACAGCTCGTTCACAGGGAATGAAAGAGTTGATAACAAAATGCTGTGGAAAACCATCATAGATGCGATAAAAACGGGAAAAAAACGAAAAAAGAAAAGTCATTTAAAAACAGAAAAACGCATAAAACCGCGAAAAAATTATCAACAAGTTATCCACAGGCTGTGAATAATGCGTAAAATCAACAAAAACCGTCATTTTTCGGTTGACTTTTGGCACGAAAAAATATAAAATAAAATGGTATACATATAAGAAGAAACTCATTTTTTATTATTAGATAAAATAAAGCAAAATCAGATGGGAGAAAAGCGATGAATTACTTTCAGAAAGAAATCGAATGTATGCCTCGTGAGGAGATGAAAAAGCTCCAGAACGAAAAGCTTGTAAAAGCGATAAATTATACTTATGAAAATTCCGCATTTTATAAAAAGCGTTTCGATGAAGCGGGCATCAAGCCGGGAGATATTAAATCAATCGAGGACCTTCGTAAAATTCCGTTTACCACGAAGCAGGATTTTACCGATAACTATCCTTTTGGCTTATTTGCGCGCCCGATGAAGGATATCGTAAGAATCCATGCGTCTTCGGGAACCACGGGAAAACCGAAGGTTGTCGGATATACAAAGCATGATATGGAAATTTGGTCTGATTTGATTGCGCGCTTAGTGGTAATGGCAGGCGGCAGCAATGAAGATATCGCGCAGGTAGCGTTCGGCTACGGCTTATTTACCGGCGGTTTTGGTCTGCATCAGGGTTTAGAGAAAGTCGGCGTAACCGTTGTTCCGATGTCCTCGGGCAATACGGAAAAGCAGATTATGCTGCTGCGTGATTTTGGTGCGACAATTTTGGTTGCAACACCGACTTATGCGCTGCATATTGCAGAAACGATAGAAGAAATGAATGTGCCGAAAGAGGAAATTAAACTGAAAATCGGTATGTTCGGCGGCGAAGGTCATACCGAAGAAATGCGCGCAGTGCTCGAAAAGAAGCTCGGTATTATTTCAACGGAAAACTACGGTCTTTCCGAGGTAATGGGTCCCGGTGTTGCCGGCGAATGTATCTATAAAAAAGGTCTTCATATCGCAGAGGATTGCTTTATTATTGAAATTATCAATCCGGAAACGGGCGAGCCGGTGCCGGACGGAGAGCTTGGCGAGGTCGTTATTACGACGCTTGAAAAAGAGGGTATCCCGATTCTGCGCTATCGTACCCACGATATTTCCTATATCATCTCCGAGCCGTGTGCGTGTGGCAGAACGAGCCGCCGCTTAGCTAAAATGCAGGGCAGAACAGATGATATGCTGATTATTAAGGGAGTCAATGTGTTCCCGTCGCAGGTAGAAAGCGTGCTTTTGGGAATTGACCATATCAGCCCGTATTATCAGCTGATTGTCAGCAAAAAAGGGTATACCGACCAGCTGGAAATCAAGGTAGAGCTTGCGGATGACAGCTTACTCGAAAGCTTTGGTCAGCTGGAGGCACTCGAAAAAGAAATTCAGCATAAATTGCACGTTGTTTTGGGGCTGGTTGCCAAAATCAGACTGGTTGCGCCGAAATCCATTGAGCGCACCACCGGAAAAGCAAAACACGTCATTGATAACAGATAAATTTAATTGGTAAAGGATGAAAAGTGATGAAAAAATTGATGCTTGGAAATGAAGCAGTCGCACGCGGAGCTTTTGAAGCAGGCGTTACGGTTGCCTCATCTTATCCGGGAACTCCCAGTACGGAGATTACGGAATTTATCGCAAAATATGATGAAATTTACTCGGAGTGGGCGCCGAATGAAAAGGTTGCGGTAGAAACGGCAATCGGCGCATCCACCGCCGGCGGTCGTGCACTTTCTGCAATGAAGCACGTGGGCCTGAACGTGGCTGCAGACCCGCTCTTTACGGTTTCCTATATCGGTACCAACGGCGGTCTCGTTTTAGTTGTTGCCGATGACCCGGGAATGCACAGCTCGCAGAATGAACAGGATTCCCGTCATTACGCGATTGGCGCGAAAGTGCCGATGCTCGAGCCTTCCGACTCGGCTGAATGTAAGGAATTTACGAAAAAAGCATTTGAAATTTCCGAAGAATTTGATACACCCGTGATTCTGCGCCTGACGACGCGTGTCGCTCATTCGCAGAGCTTGGTTGATTTAGAAGACAGACAAGAGGTCGGCGTGCGCGAGTATAAAAAAGACATTGCGAAAAACGTGATGATTCCGGCAAACGCAAGACCGAAGCACGTGATGGTAGAGGAGCGTACGAAAAAACTCGCTGCGTTTGGCGAAACCTCGGATTTAAACCGCGTGGAAATGAGAGATACCAAAATCGGTATCATCGCTGCAGGTATTTCGTATCAGTATGCGCGCGAGGCGTGCCCGACAGCATCCATCCTAAAGCTCGGTATGATTCATCCGATGCCGGAACAGCGCATCCGCGATTTTGCATCCAAAGTGGATACGCTCTATGTGGTAGAACAGCTCGACCCCGTGATTGAAACCTATGTAAGAGGCTTGGGAATTTCCGTGATTGGAAAAGAAAAATTTACACTGCTCGGCGAATATTCGGCGCAGATGCTCCGTGAAACCATTTTGGGCGAAAAAGCGAAAGAGACCAAAAAGGCAGAGGAAATCATTCCGGTTCGTCCGCCGGTGATGTGCCCTGGTTGCTCACACAGAGGTGTATTTTATGTGCTCAAAAAACTCGGACTTACCGTAACGGGCGATATTGGCTGTTATTCGCTCGGTTGTGCCAAACCCTTAGAGGCGATTGATACGATTGTTTGTATGGGCGGTTCGATTACGGCGGCACACGGTATGGAAAAGGCACGCGGCAAAGACTTTGCCAGAAAAACCGTTGCGGTTTTGGGTGATTCGACCTTTATCCATTCGGGTATTACGGGGCTCATTGATGTGGTTTATAACAAGGGTACGACCACAACCATTATTTTAGATAACTCCATTACGGGTATGACGGGACACCAGCAGAATCCGTCCACCGGCTTTACCATTAAAAATGAGCCGACCCGCAATGTTGATCTTGAAATGCTCTGCCACGCCGTCGGTGTAGACCGCGTCGTGATTGCAGACCCCTTTGATGTGGACAATTTTGAAAAGGTGGTCAAAGAAGGAATCGCGGCAGAAGAGCCGTCCGTCATTATTGCGCAGCGTCCCTGTGCGCTCATTAAAAAAGCGGGCTATACCGGACTTTATGTGATTAACGACAAGTGTAAGAACTGTAAGCTTTGTATGAAGCTGGGTTGTCCGGCGATTTCGCTGACAGAAAAAGGCCCGAAAATCGACGAAACGCTTTGCGTTGGCTGCGGACTGTGCCCGAATGTATGTAAATTCGGTGCGATTGAGCGCGTAGAAAAGTAATAAGCAGAGCGAAAAGCGGAAAGGATGAAGAAAATGAATATTATGATTGTCGGTGTCGGCGGTCAGGGAACCCTGCTTGCCAGCCGTATTATCGGTGCCGCTGCGATTAATTTAGGCGGCGATGTCAAGCTTTCTGAGGTGCATGGAATGAGCCAGCGCGGCGGAAGCGTTGTTACCTATGTGCGCTACGGCGAAAGTGTGGCGTCTCCCATTATCGAAGAGGGTGAGGCTGATGTTATTTTAGCCTTTGAACAGCTTGAGGCATACCGCTACATCTCCTACTTAAAAGAGGGCGGCTCCTATATTGTAAATACACAGAAAACCGACCCGATGCCTGTCATTACCGGTGCGATGGAGTACCCTGCGGACATCCTGGCGAAGATGGAGGGTATGGGAATCCGCGTAACCGCCTGCGACGCACTGTCCCTTGCCAAAGAGGCAGGAAATATTAAGGCGACGAACGTGGTGTTAATCGGCGTGATGGCAAAGCACACCAATATTTCCAAGGAAGAATGGGAAGAGGCGATTCGCCAGACCGTTCCGGCTAAATTTTTAGAAGTAAACCTCGCCGCATTCCGTTTGGGCTACGAGGCATAATTTTGGCACAGGCGATGTGCAATTCATAAAAGAGGTGTTTTTAATGGCAAAAATCTGGAACCCGGAAGCAGAATGTATGAGCCGGGAAGAAATGCATAAGCTGCAGAGTGAGCGCTTGTGCAGTAAAATTAAAGAGATTTATGAAAATGTGCCGTACTACCGCGCAAAAATGGATGAAAAAGGGGTTAGCCCTGCGGATATCCGTTCGGTAGACGATCTTTCCCTGCTCCCGTTTACGAGCAAGCAGGATTTGAGAGAAGCATATCCTTATGGTCTGTTTGCAAGACCCTTAAAAGATATTGTTGAAATTCACGCCACCAGCGGTACGACCGGAAAGCAGGTCATTGCCGGTTATACCAAAAATGATATTGCCCTTTGGGGTGAGGTCATGGCGCGCGTACTTACGGCGGCAGGCGGCGATGAAACATCTGTCGTGCAGTCTTCCTACGGCTATGGACTCTTTACGGGCGGTTTGGGTGCGCATTATGGCGCGCAGACGATGGGAGCAATGGCAATCCCGACCTCTTCGGGCAACACCGAGCGTCAGATTCGCCTGATGAAGGACCTCGGCACGACGATTCTTTGCTGTACCCCGTCCTATGCGACCTTTATCGGGGAAACCATTCGCGATATGGGACTCGACATCAGTGAATTTAAGTTAAAAGCCGGCGTGTTCGGCGCAGAGCCCTGGACGGTAGAAATGAAGCGAGAGCTTGAAAAGCTGTTAAATATTAAAACCATTGATGTTTACGGTCTGACCGAAATTATCGGACCGGGTGTCGGCTTCTCCTGCGAAAAAGAATGCGGCATCCATATCAGTGAGGACCACTTCATTCCGGAAATCATCGACCCCGAAACGGGCGAAAACCTGCCCGACGGAACGCTTGGCGAGTTGGTATTTACCTGCGTAACCAAAGAGGGACTGCCGATGATGCGTTATCGTACGAGAGATATTACCTCGATTACGCACGAGCCGTGTGAGTGCGGCAGAACGTTGGTGCGAATGGGCAAAATTCAGGGACGCTCCGACGATATGCTGATTATCCGTGGTGTCAACGTATTCCCGTCGCAGGTTGAGAGTGCGCTGTTAGACATCACCGATGTAGCGCCTTACTATATGCTCGTGGTTGACCGTGAGGGAACCCGCGATACTTTAGAGGTTCAGGTGGAAATGTCGCCCGAATTCTTCTCCGACGAGGTGCGTCAGCTGGAAAAACTCGAAAAAGAAATTTATGAGAAATTAAAGAGCGCGCTGGGCCTCGCTACCAAGGTCAAACTGGTAGCTCCCAAGAGTATTGCCCGCAGTGAGGGCAAAGCCGTCCGCGTGATTGATAAACGTAAAAAATAATAGTTAGGAGTTGATTGTATGTTTGTGAAACAGATTTCGGTTTTTGTTGAGAATGCAAGAGGAACCCTTTCCCGTGTCACAGAGGTTTTGGCGGAAAATGGCATCAATATCCGCGCGCTTTCGATTGCCGACACCACAGACTTTGGTATCCTGCGCCTCATTGTGCAGAATCCGGATAAGGCGGTCGAGGTACTCAGGGCAAACGAGATTACAGTAAAAGCAACCGACGTTTTGGTAGTAGAGATTGACGACCAGCCGGCAGGACTTCATAAGGCGCTGTCTGCGCTTCGTGATGCCGATGTTCAGGTGGAATATATGTATGCGTTTGTTACGAAAAAGGAAGATGAGGCTTATGTCATCTTAAAATCCGACAACCCGCAAAAAGCCATGGCGGCACTCACCGCAAAAGGCGTGCGCGTGGTTCCGGCAAAGGATGTTTACGAGCTGTAAACCGCAAAAATAAAAATAGACTGCCCACCCGTTCGGGTGGGTAGTTTTGTGAGGAAATTATGAATTACGAACAGTTATTAAAAGAAAAATATGAAATTCCCGCATCGGTACTCAAACTGGCGGAGGAGGCGGAAGCGGAGCTTGCGGATAAGTTTTTCGAAATTTCTAAAACCGTTTCTTTTAATCAGACCAAGGTGCTTTCCGCCTTCCGTGAAGCGCGGGTCAGCGAGCAGCATTTGGGCATTACCACAGGCTATGGCTACGATGATGTGGGCAGGGACACCTTAGATGAAATCTATGCCGATGTGTTCGGCGCAGAAAGTGCACTGGTGCGCCACAGTATCGTTTCAGGTACGCACGCACTCGCGCTGTGCCTGTTCGGCGTTTTGCGTCCGGGCGATGTGATGGTTTCCGTGACGGGAAAGCCATACGATACGCTCGAAGAGGTCATCGGTATTCGCGGTACAGGCAACGGCTCACTTCGTGACTGGGGCGTCGATTACCGAGAGGTTGCGCTTCTTCCCGATGGAACGCCCGATTTTGAGGCGATAAAACAGGCGATTACACCCGAAGTAAAACTGGTAGAAATTCAGCGCTCGAAGGGCTATGACTGGAGAAAATCACTTTTAATTGAAGACATCCGTGCAATTTGCGACTGCGTGCATTCGGTGCGCTCTGACGTGATTTGTATGGTGGATAACTGCTACGGCGAATTTGCAGAGGAACAAGAGCCGTGTGAGGTGGGTGCAGACCTTGTGGTCGGCTCTCTCATCAAAAATCCCGGCGGCGGTCTCGCACAAACCGGCGCATATATCGCAGGCAAAAAAGACTTAATTGAGCAGGTTTCCTACCGCTTAACCTCGCCCGGCATCGGTGCAGAGGTCGGTGCGACGCTCGGGATGAACCGCAGTATGTATCAGGGCTTTTTCATGGCGCCTCATGTGGTTGGCGAGGCGATTAAAACCGCGGTTTTTGCGGCTAAAATGCTCGAAAAACTGGGATACCCCGTCTGTCCGACATCTGATGAGGCACGCGGCGATATCATTCAGGCGGTCAAACTCGGCGACAGCGAAAAGCTCTGCGCGTTTTGCCAGGGGATTCAGGCAGGCTCGCCCGTGGATGCGTATGTTACGCCGATGCCGTGGGATATGCCGGGCTATGAAAATCAGGTGATTATGGCGGCAGGCACCTTTGTTTCCGGCGCAAGCATCGAGATTTCTGCCGATGGTCCTATCCGCGAGCCTTATATTGCGTATATGCAGGGCGGGCTTACTTATGAGAGTGGGAAGCTTGCGGTCATGTGTGCAGTGAGTAGGATTTTGAAATAAATTTATGATATAAACGAGCAAGGAGATTTTTCCTTGCTCTTTTTTGTGTGTCGGTTTTTACGATTTTCATTATTATCAGTCATTAACGCCTCCGGCGGGGGTTGTACTTCTCTTTCGGCCTTGTTTCAATATATTAGCTCTCAGGTCCTGCCGGACGGGCCTTCTTTTGATGCCAAAAGAAGCAAAAGCTCCGGGGGGTCAGATTCCCCCCGGACCCCCTAAACTGCCAAGGCTCTGCCTTGGAACCGTTACCACTTACTGCAAAACGATACCTAATATAAATTTATATCTTCCCTGCGCTTTTGGCAGGTTGTTAACGCTTGTTTTCCGGCGAGTGTGTGCGGCGCAAAAAACGGCGGCGGCAAGCAGAATAAAAATGCATGATCTGCGCCCTACGGCAAGAGGTTTTCGTCCCTTTTGCCGATACAAAAGGGACCCCCGCCGGAGGCGTTCGTGACTGGAAATATAGAAAAGCGTGGATATCGGCGCACAAAATAAAAAGAGCAAGGTTTTCTCCTTGCTCTTTTTATTTACATTCCCACAATCCATTTCACAAGAATCAACAGCAAAACACCGGGGAGACCCAAAAGACCGGCGATGGTGGCGGTTGCGATATTGATGCCGATAAAAAAGCCGGTGGGGGCAAAAATCCAGTTAAATATGTAGAGTCCCAAGCCGCCCAAAAGGCTGTTAAAGCCAAGCCATAAAACCGTTTTGAGCGGACGGAAAAAGATACGGCACAAGACCAAAACCAAGACGCCGGCTAAAATATACGCCGAAACTTCAGCAATTCCCATACGGCACACATCCTTTCTCATCCGGATGAAGACGCGGGGTAAAAAAGCAGGGGTTTTCCGCCTCATCTTTTTTTGCGCAGGATAAAAAATAATTCAGCTTGGTTTCCTCCGCTTTTATCATATAAATATAGTATTCCTTGACCGCCTCGTCCGTCACAAAATCAAAATTTTCACGGACTAAATCGAGAGCGTTTTTTGCCTGTGCAATGCGCTCGGTATATTCATAGTTTTTACGGTCGCGCAATTCTTTTTCTTTTTTTGCGAGGCGTGCCGCTTTCCACTGGTTAAGCAGCAGCAGACCTTTTCGTTCCAGTGATGCAAGCATCATATTCCATCCTCCGTATTTCTTTATTTTCACTTATAATATAAGCAGAACCCGACCAAAATATGCCCATTTTTTACGCAAAAAGGAAAAACCGCCCGAGAAAGCCCCGGACGGAGGAGTAAAAATTATTTCATTTTGAAAATTGTTTTCAGGATTCCCCCGAAAAACCGCGGACATTTCAGCACAACAACCTTCATTTTAGCCCCTCCTTTTTCAAATTAGCTGCAAAGCCAGCAAAAGGCGATAAATAAGATGAGCACGCCCTCGAAAATGACCAACCAGATTGGCGGCAATAAAAGACCTGCAAACATCCCCAAAGAAAATGCGATGGCACAAAGCCCCCACAGCCTGAAACGCAAACACCGCATACAACCATCCTTTCGCTGCTTTCTTTACTAACAGTATATGGCGGAGGGGGAAATGTGTGATTCAAAAGGGACGTAAAAAATGCGCGAGTTTGTGCGACGATGTTTACGGTTGTTATTATCAGTTACCAACGCCTTCCGCGGGAGTCCCTTTTGTATCGGCAAAAGGGACGAAAACCTCTCGCCGCAGGGCGCAGATCATGCATTTTTATTCTGCTCGCCGCCGCTTGCCGGAAGACAGAAATGAGTTTAACAACCTGCTTTTATCGCACTTTCGTAATAAATTTATATTAGGTATCGTCTTTTGGTGCGTGGTAACGGTTCCAAGGCAGAGCCTTGGCAGTTTAGGGGGTCCGGGGGGAATCTGACCCCCCGGAGCTTTTGCTTCTTTTGGCATCAAAAGAAGGCCCGTCCGGCAGGACCTGGGAACAAATAGATTTGAATTAGGTGGAAAGAGGGGTCCGGTCCCCGCGGAAAGAGTTTGCAACTAAAACAAAAAAAGAGCCGTGATAAAATCACGGCTCATCAATGAACAAATATTATCTTTTATGCAATTTGCGGCGTTTTAATTTATCCTGCCACTTTTTAAGACCTGCCCAAACCGGAGCAGCCAATAAAACGGAGGAATAGGTTCCTGCCAAAAGACCGACAATCAGCGGAATGGTGAACTGACGAATGGAAGATACGCCGAGAGCAAACAGCATCACAACCGGAAGTAGCGTAGTGATCGTGGTGCAGATAGAACGGGAAAGCGTCTGTTTTACGCTGTTATTGACCGTTTCATTAAAGTTACCATGCTTTGCACGCTTGTAGTTTTCGCGCACACGGTCAAACACAACAATCGTGTTGTTGATGGAGTAACCGATGATGGTGAGGATTGCTGCAATCAAGGTCGTATTCAGCGGAATACGGAAGATTGCGCAGAACGAAAGCATAATTGCGCAGTCGTGAAGCAGAGCAACAATCGCAGCCACACCCGTCTTAAACTCAAAACGAATGGTGATATAAAGGAGCATCAAAAGGGATGCAATCAGTGTTGCCTGTACTGCCTGTGCCTGCAGCTCGCCGCCAACCGTCGCGCTGACGTTGTCCGTTGCAAGCATTGCCTCCGGCGCAAGTTCATATTTTTCCAAAATCTTATTCTGAATCTGGTCACGAATATCGTTTTCAACGGTTACGGTCTGAATCACAACCTGGTTGTTATCCGAACGCTGAACCACCGGGTCGCCGACCGATGCGCCTGCAACCTCTTTGACTAAGTCCTTGACCTCGTCAAGATTTAAGCCCTCCGCTTTTTCGCCGAAATCAACCGTCATACTCATACCGCCGGCAAAGTCAATATCCATTGCAAAGCCGCCGTTTACAATCAAAAAGATTCCACCCAAAAGGATGACGAGGATAGAGATGGCCCAATAGATTTTTGCGTGTTCAACAATTTTCAAGCTCTTTTGTAACATCTCTTACGCCTCCTTTCTCTTCGAAATGCCATAGAGCCAGGTGTTGGTGATTTTCATATTCACCATCTGGCGCAGCAGGAATTTCGTAACAACGATTGCCGTAAACATACTGACGACCGTACCGATGCCCAGGGTAATTGCAAATCCCTGAATCGGACCCGTACCGAAGTAGTAAAGAACGACAGCCGCAATGAGTGTTGTGATGTTGGCGTCTAAAATTGCGATGAATGCGCGGTCAAAACCGGCAGAAACAGCCGCTTTTAAGGTTCTGCCAACCGCGAGCTCTTCCTTCATTCTTGCAAAGATAATGACGTTTGCGTCAACTGCCATACCGACCGACAGGATAATACCTGCGATACCCGGCAGGCTTAGGTTGATGCGCAGCCAGCTCATCAAAAATGCAACAATGCCGATGTATGCAACCAAGGAAATATCAGCTAAAAGTCCCGGCAGACGATACACCAAAAGCATGAACAGCATAATCAGAAGAATACCGATACCTGCAGCAACGAGGCTGGTTTCCAGCGAGTGCTCACCTAAGGTAGGTCCAATGCTTCTAAGCTCTACATCCTTAATGGAAAACGGCAGATTACCTGAGTTAATCAGGGTTGCCAGCTCACTGGTTTCGGAGCTGTCCGTAAAGCCACCGGAAATGATGCAGTTTGCGGTGTTGATTGCATTATCAACCAACGGCTGACTGATAACAGTTTCATCCAGCATAATCGCAATATAGTTTTTGTTTTCCGTTTTTAAGGTTGCCGCTTTCTGCGTAGCTTCGGTAAATTTCTGTACGCCAGAATCATTTAAGGTCAGCTCAACATAGTGCTGATTCGGTCCCATTTCCTCCGTCTGACCGTAGCGGGCTGCGGCATTTTTTACGTCCGTGCCCTCCAACACAACATTTCCGTCAGCATCACGGAAGGTCAGCTTTGCCGTCTGTCCGAGCGTCTTGACCGCTTCCTGCGGGTCCTGAATTGCCGGAATTTCTACGCGCACCTTCTTGTCTCCCTGACGGGAAACGGTAGCCTCGGTATAGCCGAGTGCACTTAAGCGCTTACGCAGAACATTGACCACAGATTCCATCTCTGCATCTGTTGCCGAGTCTGTGTCTGCCTCATAAAGAATCGATGAGCCTCCGACTAAGTCAAGGCCCTGACGAATACCATAATCTTCATCGAGCGCAGACGGATAGCTTACATGCCAGCCGGCGATATTAAAGTTCATTCCGAACAGGAATACGCTTGCACCCAATGCAATAATCAGTATTACGATAACTAATTTGGTAATACTCTTACCCATTTTCGTTTTCCTCCTTTGTTATAATCACATAGAATAATTATATATATTTATTTACGTTTCGTCAACCATTATATGTAATTTTAATCAAAATGTAATGCTTTTATGGGTCGTTCCCGCTTGACAGAGAAAGGGAAAAAGACTATAATAAAGTTGTCGAATTTTTACGAAAAGAGGGAGACAATGAAAAAATTTATAGACGAGTTTAAAACCTTTGCACTCCGCGGTAACGTGGTGGACTTAGCAGTCGGCGTTATTATCGGCGGTGCGTTCCAGACGATTGTAAAATCGCTCACGAATGATATCTTGATGCCCCTGATTGGTCTGTTTGTCAGAACCGACTTTCAGGAAGTTGCCGTCAAGGTGATGGATGTGGATATCCGCTATGGTGCATTTATCTCCGCCGTCATCAACTTCTTCATTATGGCGTTTATTATTTTCCTTTTGGTCAAGGGAATCAACAAACTGACCAGCCTTGGCAAAAAGAAAGAGGAAGTGATCGAGGCAGTAACCACCAAGACCTGCCCGTTCTGTAAGAGCGAGATTGCGATTGAGGCAACGAGATGCCCGCATTGTACCTCCGTACTCGAAGAGTAAAAAGATAAAACGCTTGCGAATGTTGTTCGCAAGCGTTTTTCACCGAAAAGAAAGGGGGAAATAATGAGAGTGCTTTGTTGTAATGAGAAGGGAACCTTTACGGTTTTGGTTGTTTCCGACCCGCAATGCGAGGAATTTTTTCAGTGGGAAGAGGCCGGAAATGAGCTTGCGCAGTTAGTGGAAAAGGCTGCGCCTGATTTTGTTTTGATTAACGGGGATATGGAATCGAATTGCCGCATCACGAAAGAGGGTTGGGAAATTTTTATTCAACCGCTGCTTTTGCACAATATTCCGTGGTCAACCACCAACGGAAATCACGATCCTTTTATTCCTGAAATAGCTCAGCTTTACCATTCCTTTCCCGGTTGTTATAATCAGTTGATTGAAGAAACGGATGAATATTTTGAAGCGGAGCGCCCGCAAAATTACTGCCTGCCGGTGTATGCAAAGGATTCTGACCGCGTGCGGTTTGCTGTGTACGGGATGGATACGGGCGTGATGACCGAAGATGGTTGGGACGGTCTTTCAGAAAAACAGATTGCGTGGTATCGCCGCGAGTCAGACCGCTTAAAAGAAGCAAATGACGGAAAGTGCGTGCCGGCTCTTTTCTGTTGCCATATCCCCTTTGCTGAGGTGACAAAAATGGAGGTTATGGACGGTGTGATTAACGAAGCAATCGGACATACCTCCATCGCGAACGACCATGGTGCCTTTGCGGCGATGAAAGCGCAGGGCGATGTAAAAATTGCGGTGTTCGGCCATTCGCATCTGATTAATCAAGTGGGTATGTATGAGGGAATCATTTTGGGCTTTGCCGGAAAACTTTCTACCGGAAGCTACCACGATGAGCTTTCCCGTGGCGGCAGAGTGGTACGTTTTTCGCAGGAACAGCCCGAGAAAGTCTGTACGTATTGGCTGGGAACGCTCCCTACCTCCAAAGACCAAAAAGAAGTAAGAGTATAAAATATGAGCCGCGGTTTTTTGCGGCGATGGATATAAAGGAGAATCAATATGACTTTTCAAAGAACCGATATTCTTTTGCCGGATTTTTCTGCCGACCAAGAGAAAATGCAAAAATGGAGCGTCGTTGCCTGCGACCAGTATACCTCCGAGCCGGAGTACTGGGATGCGGTATCTGCTCTTGTGGGCGAGGATGCCTCCACGCTGAATCTGACCGTTCCGGAAATTTACTTAAATGATGCCGATATTGATGAGCGCATCCAAAGAACCAACGCAAAAATGGAAGAATATAAAGAAAAAGGCTTGTTCACCGAGTACAAAAACAGCCTGATTTTTGTGGAAAGAACATTAAAAAACGGCGCAAAACGCTACGGCGTGGTCGGTGCGGTGGATTTGGAGGACTATGATTTCTCCGTTGGCTCGAAAACCAAAATCCGTGCAACCGAGGGCACGGTGGTTTCCCGTATTCCGCCTCGGCTTCGTGTCAGATGTGGGGCAAGCGTCGAGCTTCCGCACATTATGATTTTGATTGATGATGCTGCGAAAACCATCATCGAGCCGCTTTCCGGCAAAACAAATGAATTTGAGCTTTTGTATGATTTCGACTTGATGCAGGATTCCGGTCACATCAAGGGGTACAAAATGTCCGATGCGGCTTGTGATTTGATGGAAAAACAGCTGCTTTCGCTTGAAGATTTGGATACATTTAATCAAAAATACGGCGTTTCGATGGATTCTGCCTTAGTGTTTGCGATGGGTGACGGAAACCATTCTTTAGCAACCGCAAAAACCCATTATGAAAATCTGAAAAAAGAGCTTGGCGATGTGGCAAAAGAATCGCCTGCCCGTTATGCGCTTTGTGAGTTGGTAAACCTGCACGACTCCTCCCTCGAATTTGAGGCAATCCACCGCGTGGTATTTGATGCAAGCGGTGAGGCGTTTTTAGACGCTTTAGCAAAGGAATACGAGCTTTCCTTTGATGAAAATGATGAGGGACAAAAGTTTGAGCTTGTCTTATCCGGCGAGAAGAAAACGGTCATCGTCAAAAACCCGAAAGAGTATTTAACCGTTGCCACTGTGCAAAAAGCGCTTGATAGCTTTGTTTCAGAAAACGGCGGAGAGATTGACTATATCCACGGCGAAGATGTCGTTTTGTCTCTTGCAAAAGATGAGAAAAACTTCGGCATTCTTTTTGATGCGATGGATAAAGCAGATTTGTATAAATCCGTCATTTTAGACGGTGCACTCCCGAGAAAGACCTTCTCGATGGGCGAGGCGTGCGATAAGCGGTTCTATATCGAGGCGAGAAAGATTAAATAACAGGGAAAAGAGCGATGAACAGGGCGGAACGCTGGCGGGCGGAACGCCCTGTTTGTTTTTAGGAGTATTTTGTGACAGCAAGAATAAACCTTGTCGAATTTGCTCTTAATTTGTTGACATTTCGCAAAAAACGCATTACAATAAATGCGAGGTGTTATTATGAAAACAAATACAACGGCAAAAATGCCGGCAAAACGCCGGATGTTTGAGGATATTTTAATTTTTGACAAGCGAAAAATGCTTTTTGGAGCCATTTTAGCGCTCGTTTCTGTTTTGGTGCACGCCATCTTCTATTCTTGGGAAAACGGTCTTATGTACGGCTTGTTTTTCCTGCTCTTTGGCGCCCTGCGATTTAAGGAAAAAAATACTTGGTTTTCTTGGGCACTCTATGGGATGCTGTTTGTGGTCTTTGTCAGCTTCTTTTGCAGTCTGGCAACAGGAATGACCACCGGCGGCAGAGAATTTTTAAAACTCGCCCCAAAGCAGCAATGGATGAACATTTTTATTATCATGACGATGTTTTCCCTTGTGTTTGCGTGTTTGGCAAATGCGCGGCGCACGCTCATTACAACGGCTGTGCTGCTGACGATTTTTATGACGGCAAATTATTTTATCTATACTTTCCGCGGAAAAGAGCTTTGTGCGCTCGACTTTCTGTCTCTTGCTACCGCGGCAAACGTCGCATCGCAGTATAAGTTCGTGATTACCGATACCGTGGCTGAGGTCTGGACCATGCTCGCGCTTTATATTTTCCTTGCATTTTCCCTACCGAAATCGCCCGCTTGTCCGCGTCTTCGTTCCCGCTTTTTGGCACTGACGCTTGCGGTGGTTATGAGCTGCTGTGTCATTGTAAACGCTGCACGGGTGACCATTATGACATGGGGAGACCAGGGCTCGGCGTATAACGGATATTTCCTGAACTTCTACCTCGGCGTGCGCGACTCCTTTATCGCTCCGCCGGACGGCTATTCCAAGGAAATGATTGCCGAACTCGAAAAGGAATATGGAACGGAAGCGGCAACGCCCACAGGCGAGCTACCCAATGTAATCGTTATTATGAACGAATCCCTTGCGGATTTCGGTATCTTTGGAAAAGATATTCTGAAAGATGGCTCTCCTACCCCGTTTATGTCTTCTCTTTCGCAAAACACCATCTTTGGTCACGCACTGACCTCGGTGTTCGGCGGAAATACAGCAAACGCTGAGTTTGAATTCTTGTCAGGGGGCACGATGGCGTTTTTGCCGAACGGCTCGGTCGCATATCAGCAATATGTCGGCGGTCCGATGGCAATGCTTGCAAAAGTGCTGAAAACCTACGGCTATGAGGCACTTGCCACACACCCGTATCACGCCAACGGCTGGGGCAGAGACCGCATTTATCCGATGATTGGGTTCACCGAAAGCACATTTTTAGACAGCTATCCGATGAAGGATGTCCTGCGCAGCTATGTCAGCGACCGTGAGATGTACCAGCGGGTGCTCGATAAGCTGGATGCCTGCGAGGAGCAGCCCTTGTTTATGTTTGGTATCACCATGCAAAACCACGGCGGTTATGACTACGCAGGTAATTTCTGGCCGGGGAATACCGAGCTCACAGCGATGGAAGGCGATTATCCGTTGGCGGAGCAGTATGCGACCTTACTCTCTGAATCGGACAAGGCGTTTGAGTTTTTGCTTACTGAGCTTTCTAAACGCCCCGAAAAAACGATTCTTTTGATGTTCGGCGACCATATGCCGAGTATTGAAAATGCTTTTTATAATGAACTGAACGGCGGAGAATTTAAATCGCTCGAGGATAAAATGAAAAAGTATGCGGTGCCGTTTTATATCTGGACAAACTATGACTCCGAAGAGGGAGATGCGTCCATCACCAGTTTAAACTTCTTGTCCATGCATCTGTTTGAGCTTGCAGGAATTCCGCAAACACCGTTGATGCGCTTTATGGCGGATATGCGAAAGGTCATTCCGGCGATGAACGCCCTCGGCTATTATTCCATTGAGCAGGATAAGTTTGTGGAGTTTGACGAGGCGACCGAAACCGAAAAAATGTGGCTTGACCGCTATGCCGCACTTCAGTATAACCACTTGTTTGACAAAGCGAATCGAAGTGAAGTTTTCTTTGGGCAGTATTTGAAATAAGAAGCATCAAAAAACAAGGGCTGTAGCAAAATGAAATCATTTTGCTACAGCCCCTGTTTGTTATAAGAGATTATTCTGAAACACTACTTTCTTCAATGATTTTCTTTGCGACCGGGTCAGGTGCCTGCTCATAGCACTTAAAGGCGAATGAAAAGCTTCCTCTGCCCTGTGTCATCGAACGTAAATCGGTGGCAAAGCGGCCCATTTCCGCCATCGGAACATCTGCGGTAATGGTTACCGTGCCGTCGCCCTGCGGGTCGTTACCGAGTACGCGGCCGCGGCGCTTGTTGATGTCGCCCATAATATCGCCCATATCAGCGGAGGGCACATTGACCAAAAGCTCGCCCATCGGCTCGAGCAGTACCGGAGATGCCTGCACAAGACCTGCTTTATATGCGAGGGCTGCTGCGGTCTTAAATGCCATTTCCGAGGAGTCAACACTATGGTAAGAGCCATCGTACAAGGTCGCCTTTAAGCCAACCACCGGATAGCCTGCCAAAACGCCGTGCTCCATACTGTCGCGCAGACCTTTTTCAACTGCCGGGAAGAAGTTTTTCGGAACGGCGCCGCCAAAGACCTTTTCCTCAAAGACTAAGGTCTCGGAATCCGTCGGTTCAAACTCAATCCAGACGTGACCGAACTGACCGTGACCGCCGGATTGCTTTTTATGTTTACCCTCTGCCTTGACGCTCTTACGGATGGTTTCGCGGTAAGGCACTTTCGGAAGTTTCAGCTCCACATTGACGCCGTATTTCGATGCAAGCTTGCTGACGGCAACCTCGATATGCTGTTCACCAACACCGCGGATAACCTGTTCGTGCGTTTCCGTGTTCAAGGTCAGCGAAAGCGTCGGGTCTTCTTCCATCAGCTTAGATAGTCCTGCACTGATTTTTTCTTCGTCGCCCTTTGCCTTGGGCATGATTGCCATTGCCATCATCGGTTCCGGAAACTCCGGTTTTTCGAGTAAGACGGCAGCGGATTTTGTGCAGAGCGTATCACCTGTTGAGGTGATGGAAAGCTTCGGAATAACGCCGATATCGCCGGCGCAGAGCTTATCCGTTTCGGTCTGCTTTTTACCGCACATATAGAATATACGGCTGATTTTTTCTTCTGCTTTTTTATTCGTGTTATAGACCGTATCATCTTTTTTCAGCGTGCCCTGATAGACGCGGACAAACGACAGTCTGCCGATAAAGGGGTCGGCAATCGTCTTAAAGCACTGTGCAACCAAAGGCTTTGACGGGTCAGCGGCAAGTTCCACCGGTTCGCCGTCTGCATTTTCTGCCAAAAGCTCCGCCGCATCATCCGGAGACGGCAGGTAGTGGCAAACGGCATCTAAGAGGAGACGTGTGCCCTTGTTTTTAATTGCACTTCCGCACATGACCGGAATGACCTCGCGGCGTTTGGTGCCGTGGCGCAGGGCATGGCGGATTTCATCACGGGTAAACTCTTCCCCGTTAAAATATTTTTCCATGAGGGCATCGTCGGTTTCGGCGACTGCCTCTAAAATCATATCACGAACCGGATTGATTTCGTCCTCCATGCCGTCGGGGATGGGGATTTCAACCACGTTTTCACCGTCAAAACGGCGGGCTTTCATATGTACGACGTTGACAAAGCCGTTGATTTTTCCTTCCTCTTTGATTGGAACCAAAAACGGCGCGATAGCTTTACCGAAG
Source organism: Clostridia bacterium (assembly GCA_017399695.1). GTDB lineage: Bacteria > Bacillota > Clostridia > UBA1381 > UBA9506 > RGIG1666. Next base: position 76,285 of record JAFQBK010000015.1, read on the forward strand.
GTATCTTTAAGCTCTCCTAACACCTTGGCATAATCGGCTTTTTCATCGTCAACTTTGTTAATGTAAATAATCAGGGGGATATTCTTTTCGGCGCAAATCTTCCACGCTTTTTCCGCACCGACAGAAACGCCGGACTTTCCGCTGATAACTAGGACAGCAGCATCCGCTGCGGCAATACCCTCGTACTGCTCCGCAACGAAATCAAAGGAACCGGGCGTGTCGATAAAATTGATTTTGTGACCGTCCCACTCCACCGGAATCAGTGTTGTGGCAATCGAGCACAAACGCTTGATTTCCTCCGGGTCATAGTCACTGACCGTGTTGCCCTCTTGGATGCTTCCCCGGCGCTCGAGTGCGCCGCCGCATCGCAAAAGTGCCTCGGCAAGAGAGGTTTTTCCGGCTCTGCCGTGACCCAAAAGAACTACGTTTTTAATGTTTGATACCGCATAATCTTTCATAAAAAACACCCTCCATCTATTGAAACTTAGGCCGAGGAGAATCGAACTCGCCTCGGCTTTAAAATAAAAATTTTCAAAGGAAAGCCGTTTTGGGATGATACGAAACAGACCAAAGTCCGACAAAAAACGCAAAAAACAATCTTATCGTCTATATACCCCTATTCTATGTTTTCTAACCACGATTTTTGATTTTTTTCTAATATTTTGAGAAGAGCTTCTTTTTCGTTCTCTTCGGGAAACTCTAAAACGCGGTCTAACAGGCGGAAAAGCAGGATTCCAATGGCTTTTCCCCGATAGCCGAGCGCAATTAAATCATTGCCGCCGAGTGCGAGGTCGGAAAGCGAAAAAGCTTCTTCATCCGCCTTACATTCTCTGTATATCTGCTCGATTTCGTCATAAAGTGCGAGTCGGTAGCTTGTATGGAGAGGGTTTTGCCCCATGCAGTCGCCGCGCTTTAGGTCGAGTAAATCCAAAAAGATGTCCTCCCCCACGTCCAAAACCGCGCGCTTGACCGCTTTTTTGGTCAGAACGATTTCTCTGTCGTGGTATTTGACCAGCCGCTTAATCTTATCGGCGGTTTTGTTGTCAAATTTCAGGCGTTTTAAGATGTTTTCTACCAACCGGAGGCTCACATCAGCGTGACCCTTAAAATGTGTAATGAAATGTTCGTCTACGGTACGCTTTTCGGGTTTTCCCAAATCGTGAAACAGCGCCGCAAAGCGCAGTGCCGGCGTTTTTGGCACGTGGTTTGTCACCAAAAGGGTGTGCGTACCGACATCGTAGAGGTGATATTTGATGTTTTGTGAGGTGCGGAAAAGCTCTGCCAGCTCAGGCAGAATGAGGTCTAAAATGCCCGTGCCGTACAAAATACGAAATGCCTGCTCGCAATCCTCTGCCAGTACGGTTTTAGATAGCTCATCCCGGATGCGTTCAGCACTGACAGAACAAATCCCCTCTTTCGCCTGCTCCATCGCCTTGGCAGTTTCGGGCAGGACATGAAAGCCGAGCTGTGCGGCAAAGCGAACGGCACGGAGCATCCTGAGTGCGTCCTCCGAAAAGCGTTTTTCCGGCTCGCCGACACAGCGAATGACGCCTTTTTTCAGGTCAGCTTCTCCACCGAAGGGGTCTATGAGCCCTGCGGCTTCATTATACGCCATGGCGTTAATCGTAAAATCGCGCCGCGCTAGGTCTTCTGTGATGTTGTCAGTAAAAGTGACCGAGTCGGGGTGGCGATTGTCGTGGTATTCGCCGTCGATGCGGTAGGTCGTAACCTCAAAGCTTTCCCCACCCTCGCGCACGGTTACGGTGCCGTGGGCAAGTCCGGTATCTATCGTCTTCGGGAAAACGGATTTGATTTGCTTTGGAAGCGCGCTCGTGGTAATGTCCCAGTCGCCCGGTGTGCGTCCTAAAATTGAGTCTCGCACACAGCCGCCAACGGCGTACGCAGTATAGCCCGCGGCGGTAAGTGTATCCAGCACGAATCTCACCTTTTCCGGCAGTAAAATCCTCATTTCATCACCTCGTTTGTTAGTTCTATTATAAAATTTTTCCCGCTCCGTGTCAATGCAATCCAAAAATGCTGAAATATATAAGAAAAAAACATTGACAGAAAGAGAAAAAAAGAGTAAAATTATAATGTGTATTCTATGTTATACTGCGGGAAAATGGTATTTCCGCAGGGTAATTTCAGTTTCTTAAGATAATAAATCAGGCTTTGTAAAAGCAATGTGATGGGCGAAAGCTTAATTTTTGACAAGGAGGTGCTTTACCATAGACCCGATACTTATTGTTGCAATTATCGCAGTGATATTAGTTGTCCTTGCGGCTTTTATTTCATTCCGCTTGGGCATTTCCTATAGAAAAAAGGTCGCAGAAGCTGAGTATGGCTCGGCAGAGGCGGAGGCTAGGGAAATAGTTGAGCGTGCGAAAAAAGAAGCAGAAAACAAAAAGAGAGAAATTCTCTTAGAGGCAAAAGAAGAAAATCATAAACAGCGTCAGGAATTTGATAAAGAAATCAAAGACAGACGTGCAGAAATCACTCGTCAGGAACGCCGTATCCAGCAGAAGGAAGAAACGCTGGACAAGAAAACGGAGGCGATTGAGAAAAAAGACGAGGCATTAAACGAGAAAGAAAAACAACTCGAAACGCAAAAAGCTGAAATCGAGGTTATCAAGCAGAAAGAATTAGAGGTTCTGCAGAAGCTGTCGGGCTTGAGTGTTGAGGATGCAAAGGAATTCCTCTTAAAGACGCTCGAGAGCGAAGTACGCCATGAGGCAGCTATCATGGTCAAAGACATAGAGACACAGGCAAGAGAAGAAGCAGACAAAAAAGCAAAGAATATCATCGCAGGTGCGATTCAGAAATGCGCCGCAGACCATGTGGCAGAAACGACGGTTTCCGTTGTTAACCTGCCGAGCGATGAAATGAAGGGTAGAATTATCGGTCGTGAGGGTAGAAATATCCGCACGCTCGAGACACTGACCGGTATTGATTTGATTATTGATGATACCCCAGAGGCAGTTATTCTGTCCGGCTTTGACCCCGTGCGCCGTGAGATTGCGCGCGTGGCACTCGAAAAGCTCATTGTGGACGGACGTATTCATCCGGCGCGCATTGAGGAAATGTATGAAAAAGCAAAGAAAGAAGTGGAAGCCGAAATCAAGCAGGAGGGCGAAAATGCCACCTTTGAAACCGGCGTTCATGGCTTACATCCGGAGATTGTTAAGCTCTTAGGTAAACTCAAATTCAGAACCAGCTATGGTCAGAATGTATTGAAGCACTCGATGGAGGTTTCCCACCTCTCCGGTTTGATTGCCGGTGAGCTTGGTGCAGATATTACGCTGGCGAAGCGTGCAGGTTTACTTCACGACTTAGGTAAGGCGGCTGACCACGAGATGGAAGGCTCGCACGTCATGATTGGTGCAGAGCTTGCCAAGAAGTACAAAGAGGGCAAGGATGTCATTCACGCCATTATGGCGCATCACGGCGATGTGGAGGCAACGACCTTGGTTGCTGCTATTGTTCAGGCGGCAGATGCAATTTCTGCAGCTCGTCCGGGCGCACGCCGCGAAAATATCGAAAACTACATCAAGAGACTTGAAAAACTCGAAGAGATTGCCAACTCCTTTGACGGGGTTGAAAAATCCTTTGCCATCCAGGCAGGTCGTGAAGTTCGTATTATGGTTCGACCGGAGGACATCAAAGACGACGGTATTACCATGATTGCGCGCGATATCGTTAAGAAAATCGAGAGCGAAATGGAATATCCGGGTCAGATTAAGGTCAATGTCATTCGTGAAACCAGAGCAATCGACTACGCAAAATAAAAATAGCTGCACGGTGGCGGCGTCTAGCCGGCGCCGTGCAGTTTATGTTTTTTACGAAACTTTTGAACGAATAAAAAGGAAGAAGTATCATGCGCAGAGAAAAATCGTGCGGCGCACTTGTGCTTTGCCGCGAGGGCGGCGAGTGGAAGATGCTGCTGACACAAAATAGAAACGGCGGGCATTGGGCATTCCCCAAGGGTCATGTCGAAGCAGGCGAAACGGAAAAGGAAACTGCTATCCGTGAGGTGCTCGAGGAAACGGGCGTATCGATTGTCATTAATACGGATTTTCGTACCGAAACACAATACTCTCCCGCCAGCGGCGTCTTAAAGGATGTGGTCTATTTCCTTTGCGTCGTCGGCTCGATGGAGACCGTGCGGCAGGAAGAGGAAATTGATGCGATTTGCTGGATGACGTTTTCGCAGGCAGAAAAAAGAGTGACCTTTGAGCGCGATAAGGAAATTGTGCGCGAGGCAAGGGATTATGCAGAAAAATACTTAAAATAGGGGTCTGAATCCTCCCCGGAGAGTCGCGAGAAAAAGTCGCGGCTCTTTTTATTATGCTTTGCCTTGTGTGGTGTGCGCATTTTCCTACATCCTGGCAGTTATGCTTCGCGCCGAAATCTGCCCAACAATTTTTTCAGTGCTTTTTTTTCGAGACGGGAAACATAGGAGCGCGAAATACCGAGATTTTTTGCAATTTCTCGTTGTGTCTGCGGTTTTCCCGAAAGCCCGTAGCGCAAAACCACGATTTCGCGCTCACGGTCGTCGAGTTCTTCGCGGATGTAGCGGTAAAGCGCTTTTGAATCAATCGAAAGACTGACGCTGTCCGCCACCTCCGGCTCGTTTGAGGGAAGAATGTCCATAAACGTCACCTCGTTGCCGTCGGAGTCATGCCCCAGACAGTCGGAAAGAGAAATCTCCTGTGAGGTTTTGCGCCCTGCGCGCATCAGCATCCGGATTTCGTTCTCGATGCAGCGCGCGGCGTAGGTTGCAAGCCGTGCTTTTTTGGTACAGTCAAAGGTTTCAATGGCTTTTAAAAGACCAATCGTGCCGACAGAAATTAAATCCTCAGAATCATAACCTCCCGCGGCGGTGTATTTTTTGACGATGTGCGCCACGAGCCTTAAATTGTGCTCGACTAAGCGGTCGCGCGCTTCTGCATCGCCCGATGCCGCAAGCAAAAGACAGCGCTCCTCCTCTTTCGGGGGCAGTGGTTTGGGAAAGGAATTGTTGGTCGAAACATACGAGAGTAAAAATGCGCCGTAGCGCATCAGATACAGAGCAAAAAAAAGAACGGACGAAAACATAATAGCACCTCCTGATGGAATGGTTCTATTATATGTGCCGTTCTTTCAAAAAGTGCAGGTCCCATCCGGAGTTTTGCAAAAAAGGAAAAGCTGTATTGGAGAAAAAGAAAAGGAGTTTCTTCCTATTATATATAAAATAAGCAATTATCGATGCGGTGCTGTAGGGCAGGGGCTTAGCTCCTGCCGAAAAACAATGCGGAAGGGACAAGGCCCTTCCCTACAAATTCCGCTTCGTGCGAGTTTGCTGCGCAAACCCGCCTTCTTCTCAAGGAGAGGGCGTATCTATCTGCGTAATCGTCGCCACCGCAACATACACCTCCTTCGCGCCGGCGGAAAGAAGCGTTTTCGAAATCTCGTTCGCCGTTGCACCCGAGGTAAACACATCGTCAATCAAAAGAATCGTCTTTCCTTGTACGCGGCTTTTGTCGGGAACGCGGAACGCATTCTTTAGGTTCTTGAGCCTTTTGTGGTACGGCAGGCTGCTTTGCGGCGGCGTTTCCTTAATTTTATAAATTACATCCGTGACAAGCGGAACCTTAAGACCGCGCGCAACCGGTCCGGCAAGAAGCTCTGCCTGATTGTAGCCACGCTCTGCTAATCGGTTTTTAGAAAGAGGCGCGGGAATCACAAAATCAAAGCGCGGCAGAATCCCGCGCTCGGCAAGCCGCATAAGAATCAGATGTGAAAACCCGTGGTACAGATAGGGCTGATTACGAAACTTAAAGCGAATCATCGCGCGCCGAAGCCTGCCCTTGTAAAGAGCGGCGGCAAAGCAACCGACAAAATAACGCGGATGGACCAGGCAGTCCCGACATAGAAAATGCCCCTCGCTGGTAGGGCGGGAGCATTTTTTACAAAGACGTATGGAGTCGTTAAGAATTGGAGCTGTGGGAGCGCAGTCTACGCAAAAAGCGGCGCGGCCGCGCACGACTTTGCCGCAGGTTAAACAGCGGTGAGGATAAACCAGACGAACAAGACGGTCAATCCACATAATCCCGGATCAACTCCTCGAGGGCGATATAATAGCCGTCCTCCCCCAGTCCGCAGATTTGCTTTTTGCACACCGGCTCGATCACCGAAATATGTCGGAATTCTTCCCGTGCGTGAATATCCGATAAATGAACCTCCATCACCGGCAAAGAAACCGAGGCAATCGCATCCCGAATCGCGTAGCTGTAATGCGTGTACGCGCCGGCGTTTAGTACGATGCCGTCGATGCGCCCGTAGCAGCTTTGGATGGCATCGATGAGTGCGCCCTCGGAGTTTGACTGCACGCACTCGGCCGAAAACCCGAGAGCCTTTGCTTTTTCTGTAAAACGGGATTCGATATCAGCAAGCGTCGTCCGTCCGTAAATCTCGGGTTGGCGGATGCCGAGCATGTTCAGGTTCGGTCCATTCAGGAGCATAATTTTATGAAACATCGCCGTTCTTTCCTTTCTATATGGGCGTAACATACGGTTTTATTACAGGTTTGTTTCAAATTTTTGCAAAACGCAACATTTTTCGAAAATATTCGTCTGTTATAGTACAAAGCGCGAATTTTTCCTGCGTTCCTACATAGTATAACACAAGATATTGTTGCTTTCAAGATGTTTTTCACTGCATCTTGTCATATTGCACAAAAACGCGGGGATTATGGTGTTTTTTTGCACGAAAGTGGAAAAAATATCTTGACATTCGGGGAGTTTAAGATTAAAATAATATGGTAGACATACTGTGGGCGGGATATTTCTGCCTGTCGGCGTAAAAAAGGCAATAACGCACGAAAGTGCGATTGCATATAGATTTGCGGCTGTTTTTTTACAGTTTCATTACAACTGCGAATCAGGCATTGACGAACCGTTTTTTTAATGGTATAATCAATGCAGAATCAAGATGGGGGCAATCCCTCATCTTAAAGTGCGTTTTCCGTTTTTGAAAGAGGAACGGTTTACGTACACATTACATACTCTTTCGGTTAAACTTTAATTTTATTATAAGGGAGGATTTGAGAGACTATGAAAAATCTCAAAAAACTGGTTTCCGTTGTTCTCGCTCTGACGATGATCATCTCTTCGATGGCTTTCGTAAGCGCTAAGGATTTCGGAGACGTAGACACAACCGCTTCCTATGCAGAAGCAGTTTCTGTTCTTGCTGACCTGAGCATCTTGAACGGCGACGAAGAAGGCAACTTCAACCCGGACGCTGACATCAAGAGATCTGAGTTCGCAGCAGTTCTGTGCCGTGCATTGGGACAGGAAAACGCAGCAAATGGTTCTAAGGGCGTTGTTGTATTCGACGACGTTGCTGCAGACCACTGGGCTTCCGGCTACATCGCTTGGGCTGCTCAGCAGAAAATCGTAAACGGTAAAGGCGACGGCAAATTTGATCCGGACGCACCGGTTAAGTACGATGAAGCAATCAAAATGATTGTTGTTGCTCTGGGCTACGAGCCGATGGCTGCTAAAAAGGGTGGTTACCCGACTGGTTACATGGTAGTTGCTGGTAACAACGGCATCACCGATGGCGTTAAACTGGCTGGCGGCGCAAACGCTCCGCGTGCTATCGTTGCACAGCTCGTTTACAAAGCACTCGATGTACCGCTCATGGATGCAAGCTATGTATCCACTAAGGACGAAGATTACACCATCTATGATGGCGAAATCGCTTCCCCGAGAAGAACGATCCTGAGCTACTACTTAGACATCACCAAGGTTAAGGCTGAAGTTTTAGCTACTGCTAAGACCAACTCCGCTTTGGCTAAGAAAGACGGCAACGATCTCGTTACCTTGACTCTGACCAACAACTACGGCTTCGATTGGGCTAAGATTTTTGACGGTCTGTATGACAGAGGGGATTCCGATGAGTTCTATGTTGGCGCATCTGATATCGCTGATTACATGGCTATGAGCGTTGTTGCTTACATCGGCGTAAACGAAGATGACAACTATGAAGTTGTTGCTTGCGTTGGCGACGCTAAATCCGTTAATATTTTAGAAGTAACCGAAGGTATCGAAGTAGCTACTTATACCCCTGCTGATCCGACCGCTTCTCCGGCAGTAGCAGAAGGCTTCACTTTCGAATATTTCGAGAACGAAGACGATTACAGAACTACTGAAGTTGACATTGATCCGACTGCTACCGTTTATGTAAACGGCAAAGCAGTAGCTGACACAGAGTTCGATAACATCATCACTGAAGGCGCTTCCAAAGTTGTATTTATGGGCGCTAAAGGTGGCAACTACGACTACGACAAAGTATTCATCACTGAGTACGATTTCGCAGTTGTTGATGAAGTAAATGTTGAAGACGAGTACATCAAGCTGGTTACCGGTGGTTCCGTTGACCTGAGCAAAGAGGTTCGTGGCGATAAATTCGCTTACACCCTCACCTTTGATGGTGCAGAAATCGCTCTGGAAGACCTCCAGGCTGGCGACCTTTTGAACATCCTCTGCGGTGGCGACTGGAAGATGGATGAAACTCAGGTTGACATCATTGTTACCAGAGATGCTGTAGAAGGTATCGTTGAAGAAGAAGTTAAAGCTGGCGAAACTTATGTTATCAATGGCGAAGAGTATGATATCTCCGCTAAGAACGACAGCCTCGTTCTCGAAGTTAACGACGCAGCTCGTTACTTCCTGACCATCGATGGCAAACTCTACGCTGAAGATGCTGACTACGAAGCAGAAGGCGCTGCAGCTTCCGTATACGGCTTCGTTACCAAAGTTGGCACTGAGACCTCCTTCGGTGACACTGTATACCAGGTAAGAATGTTCACCACTGAGGGTGCATTCGTAACCTATGATTTAGCTGAAAAAATCGTTGTTAAGAACGATGGCGTTAAGCAGGATGGCGAAGGCGCTGCTGATGTATATGCTGAATTAGCTGCTGCTATTGCTGATGTACCGGTTGATGGTTCTACTTATGCTAATGATGAAGCTGCTAAAGTTGCTGCTGAAGCTAAGATTGCTAGCCGTCTCGTGACCTTTAAGCTGAACACTGCTGGCGAAATCAAAGAAATCGACCTGATTTCTGCTGATGCTACCGGCGGCACCTACAACCCGACGACTGAAAAGTTCATCGGCAAGTATTTCACTGCTAAATCTGCTTTGATTATGGCTCCGGTTTCTATGACTGGCACCATTGACCATGATGACAACATTGGTACTCCGGCTGTTAACGGATACAATGTAGACGAAGATGACCTCGCAGTAGGCAGCTTTGCAGCTCTGGATGAAGATACCACCTATGCTAAATCTTCTATCTTTGATGTAAACAGAAAGAACGAAATCGGTGTTGCAATCGTTTCTGACGATGTTGCTACTTCCGCAGCGAACGCTCTGGCAGTTGTAACCAAGAAATCCACCATCACCGATGGCCTCATCAAGCTGGAAATCTTCCAGGCTGGTGAAACCGCTTCCTATGTTGTAGCTGAAGATTGCGCTGACTTTAACGATGTTGAAGTTGGTGACGTAATCCAGTTCAACCTCGGCGGCGAAGAAATCGTTAAGGGTTATATCGTATATGACCTCGATGGCGATGTGATTGCTACTAACTTGAACAGCGGCTTGCCGACGACTGTTGCTCCTGGCACGAAGTACATCTTCAATACTGCTAACGTAGTAGATGTTAAATCCCGTTATGCAGTTGTAGACTTCGACGCAATCGAAGATCCGGATGTTGACGATGTTGATGTTTCCTTCTCTAACGAGCAGGGTACTGTTGCTCTCTGGAACCTCGACAGATCTTCCAGCCAGCTCTCCAAGCTGTCTGACCTGTCTTCCTTGAAGGTAAGCAGCAGATATACTCAGAACTTCATCGTATATCGTGCTAACGAGGATGGCGACATCATCGATGCTATCCAGTATATCGCTCAGTAATCGAGTGTAGTACTTGGTTGTTAAATCAAAAATCAAGAGGATGCGTTTTACGCATCCTCTTTTTTTGTTTATATTGAATCAATAAAAAAGCACCCCGCTGTTGGTTGCGTCTCTGTTTTGGGAGAACGCCTCTTATTGGCGGGGTGTTATTCATAAAAACAATCTATTTCCCAGTTGATAGGATTTGTATCGATATATTCCCAAATCTTTTGATAATCCTTTTCGCCACGAATGATGTGGTCGTGGAACGACCTTTGCCATATATTTTCTTTGTATTCCTTATTGCAAAAACGCTTGAATGTTGATACAAATTTTGGTAATACAGAATTTGTAGGGGACGGCGTCCTCGACGTCCCGATTTCTGAATCCTTGATTGATAATAATAAATGAATGTGGTTTGGCATAATGACATATTTGTCAATGGAAATATAATTATAGAATTCATCCATTTGACCAATATGTTTTTCTGCAATTTCGCCGTAATTCGTTAATTGGTTTTGCGGGACGTCGAGGACGCCGTCCCCTACGGTTATTTTAGACAGAAGATGCTTTCTTTCCTTGGTGCAGATGGTGATAAAATACGCGCCGGGCGAGGAATCATCATATCCTTTGAGTCGTGTTGGTTTTCGTATTGGCAAATGCATCACGAAACCTCTATATCAATATACCGACAGCCGACAATTTCGGCAGTAAGTGCGCCATTAGATAGTTCTGTCAGCTCCTTTTGGAATCGCTCTAAAAGGTCATAGCGTATGCCAACGTGGACAATAATTTCTTCCGTGTATTCAATCTCACCTAACAGGTATTCTCCGTTTTCAATCATGTGCCGAATCTTTCCGAGCCAGTCATAGCCGGCGCGCACCAAAACCTCATGGCAATACACGCGCTCGGTGATGCCAGCAGCAACGACTCCCTCTTTCGCGCTTTTTCCATAGGTGCGAATGAGTCCTCCGGCACCCAAAAGCGTACCGCCAAAGTAGCGGGTCACGACGACAACCAAATCCGTTAGCCCCTCTTTTTTCAGGACCTCCATGACCGGCATCCCAGCCGTTCCGCTCGGCTCGCCGTCATCGGAAAACCGCGCGATATTGTTGTCGCTGATGATATAGGCATAGACATTGTGCGTCGCATCGTAGTATTTCGAGCGCTTTTCATTGATAAAATCAAGCGCCTCTTGCTCGGTAGTGACGGGTTTTGCCGCACCGATAAAGCGGGACTTTTTTTCAATGAGTTCCGCCTGCGCCTCTTGTTTAATTGTGCGGTAGGTCATTCCCTTATCCATAAATATCACGTCCTGAATTTCTAATGCTAAAAAAGCCGTCAAAGTAAGACTTGCATCTATTCTTGAAGTATGTTATACTAAAAATGCTACACATCATATATAAGATTTACCCTGCCGGCTTACGTTTGGTAAAAACGTAGGCTTTGGTTTCGTATCTCTCGGTGGGGTATGGATGTGTAGCAGCATGACCAAGCCGCGTTTTTCGTGCGTCGGCTTCGGTCGGCGCATTTTTTATACCAAAAGGAGTGCATGCTGCTATGCCGGATAACAAAAAGCTATACTACCAGTTATTTTCATCCATCACCGATGTTATGGAGGATTTAGAAGAAATACTCCGCAAATTAAATGTTCAGCAGGATATTGCCTATGAAGAATATCTTTGTTCTTGGGACAGAGATTTTGAAGAAAATGTACAGAGTGGCGAATAATGCCACTCTTTTTTTTATTCTCTTTCCGTCAAAAACTCCCGCAAAAGTGCGTAGCCCTGCGCATCGACGAATGCCTCGACGGCTGTGCCCTCTGCCTCATATTCCTCGGAAAGCACCGTCTGGTCACGGTGCAGAATGGAAAGAATATTTCCCTTATCATACGGAATCAGCGCGCGCACCTTTTGCTTTTTCCCCGGCAAAAGCTCGGCAAGCGTTTCGATGAGCTTATCTAATCCCTCGCCCGTATGTGCGCTGACCTCGAGGACTGCGTCGGCATCGGGAAGATGCCTTGAAAGCACCAAGCCCTCGGGCTTTTGGTCAATCTTATTATAGACATAAAGGCGCGGTTTCGCACCTGCTCCGATATCCTTTAAAAGCGAGCTGACCACCTCGATATGCTGGTCTAATTCATCACTTGACGAATCGAGCACGATTAAAAGTAAATCTGCAAACACCGCCTCTTCCAGCGTGGACTTAAACGCCTCAATCAAATGATGCGGCAGTTTTCGGATAAACCCAACGGTGTCCACAATCATCGGAAGACGCCCGTCGGCAAGCTCGAGCGCACGCATTGTTGGGTCGAGCGTGGCAAAGAGCTTATCTTCGGCGAGGACATCCGCTCCCGTCAGAGCATTGAGAAGTGACGATTTTCCTGCGTTCGTGTAGCCGACCAGTGCGCAGACGAGCGTTTCATCCTTTTCTCTGCGGCGCCTGAGCAGCTCACGGTGATTTTTAATTTCCTTTAAGTCCTCCTGCAAGTGCCCGATGCGGCGGCGAATATGACGCCGATCCGTTTCGAGCTTCGTCTCACCCGGTCCACGCGTACCGATGCCGGCACCGAGCCGTGACATCTGCGCACCCATACCCGCAAGGCGCGGAAGAAGATAGCGCAGCTGCGCAAGCTCTACCTGAATCTTACCCTCGCGGGTCACGGCGTGGCGCGCAAAGATATCGAGTATCAGCATACTGCGGTCAATGACGCGTACACCTAAAACGCGCTCGATATTTCGCAGCTGAATCGGCGAAAGCTCATCGTCAAAAATCACGAGATTGGCATCCAACCCATCGCAGGCATTTTTGAGTTCGTCGAGCTTTCCCTCGCCCATATACTGCGCCGAATCGACGCTCGGTCGGTTTTGCAGCATCGTTCCGACCACCTCTGCCCCTGCCGTATCGGCAAGGCGGGCAAGTTCTGCGAGCGTTTCTTCAGATGAGTCATCGAGAGGGTCGATACAGCCTGTGTGCACACCGGCGAGTATCGCGCGCTCGGACAGTTCTTTGGTTTCAAAATATTCCATGGAATTCCTCCATCTTAATATTCAAATAAGGAAGCGGCGGCGCTTTCGCCGGCAAGATAGCCCGTCGAAAAGGCAATCTGCAGGTTAAAGCCGCCGGTGAGCGCATCTACATCAATCAGCTCGCCGGCAAAATAAAGCCCCGAAATCAGCTTGCTTTCCATCGTTTTCGGCTGAATTTCTTTTGTATCCACGCCGCCCGAGGTAATAATCGCCTCGGCAATCGGGCGTGTGCCGGTGACGGTCAGAGGCAGATGCTTTAGGAGCCGCACGAGTCCCAGGCGTTCCTCTTTGGTGATATCATGCACCTTTTTGCGAGGTTCAATTCCCGAAAGGGAAATGATAACCGGAATCAGCTTTTTCGGGAGGAGCGCATCTAAGCTGTTTGCAAAATCCTTGTTGGAAAGTGCGGAAAAGTCGCGAAGCACGCGCTTATCCAGCGTTTGCTCATCGAGCGCCGGCTTTAAGTCAATCGAAAGGCCATAGGGGAAATCCCCTGCGTTCATATATGCGCTCGCAGAAAGTACAATCGGACCGGAAACGCCGTAATGCGTAAACAGCATCTCGCCAAAATCGCGGTAAATTTCTTTTCCTACTTTGTTTGTTACACGGATTTCTGCATTGCGAAGCGACAGACCCATCAGCTCCGAAACCCATTTTTCACGAGTGACAAGAGGTACCAGAGAGGGATGTGTCGGGGTGATGGTATGCCCTGCCTCTTTTGCCATGCGGTGGCCATCGCCGGTCGAACCTGTCTGCGGATAGGAAAGGCCGCCCGTTGCTAAGATGATGCGTTTTGCGCGGATTTCTTTGCCGTCCGAAAGTTTTACGCCAAAGACGGCGCCGTTTTCTATCAAAAGCTTCGCTGCCTTTTTAAAAATCAGCTCGACATTTGCGTCTTTTATATATCGGGTGAGCGCAGTGATAATATCCGAGGATTTATCGCTTTGGGGAAACACTCTTCCGCCGCGCTCGGTCTTGGTTTGTACGCCGTAGCGGGACAAAAGCGCAATCAAATCGGTGTTGGAAAAGGCGGAAAAGGCGCTGTATAAAAAGCGGCCGCCGGTGGGTGTGTTTTTGATAAACTCCGACATATCGGCACTGTTTGTGACATTGCAGCGCCCTTTTCCAGTAATGTAGAGCTTTTTCCCCAGCTTTTCGTTTGGCTCGAGAATTGCAACCTGAGCACCGCCAAAGCCAGCCGCTGCCGCCGCGAGCATTCCTGCCGCACCGCCACCGACAACCAAAACATCGAACTCTTTCAAAAAAACACCTCCCATGTACGTTTCTTTCTTATAATAGTATATCAAAAATGGGCGGTATAATCAAGAAATTCCTCGCAGAATGAGACAAACCGAGGGTGCATACAATGGTAGAAAAGAGAATGTTTCCAAAGTGTAAACAAATGCCGAAAACACGAAAAACGGCAAAAAATAAAGATAATGGGAGATATTAAGAGGTTACGAGGGCTATTTTCAAAAAATAAAGAGGATAATATTTGCCAAAATGGCAATAATTGAGTAATATAATAGTTGTGTTAGCACTCTTTTGATGCGAGTGCTAATTTCTTGTAAATATAAAAATATTACATACATCCAGAAGGAGGAATTATCATGACGATTAAACCCTTGGGTGACCGCGTTGTCATCAAGATGGTTGAAACTGAAGAAACGACGAAGAGCGGCATCGTTCTGCCGGGCGCTGCAAAGGAAAAACCGCAGATGGCAGAGGTTGTGGCTGTTGGCCCTGGCGGCGTAGTTGACGGCAAAGAAGTAAAAATGGAGCTTTCCGTTGGTGACCGTGTGATTACGAGCAAATATGCAGGCACAGAGGTTAAATTTGACGGTGTGGAATACACCATCTTAAAGCAGAGTGACATTTTAGCAATTATCGACTAATTGATTTTTTTGGAGGTAAGGAAAAATGGCAAAGGAAATTAAATTCGGCGAAGAAGCAAGAAAAGCATTGCAAAGCGGTGTTGACCAGCTGGCAGATACCGTAAAAGTAACCTTGGGACCCAAGGGCCGCAATGTTGTTTTAGATAAAAAATTCGGCGCACCGCTGATTACCAATGACGGTGTTACCATCGCAAAAGAGGTTGAGCTGGACGACGCATTTGAAAATATGGGTGCACAGCTTGTCAAAGAAGTTGCGACCAAAACCAACGATGTTGCAGGTGACGGTACCACAACGGCTACTCTGCTTGCACAGGCACTCATTCGTGAGGGCATGAAAAACATCGCAGCAGGCGCAAACCCGATGATTGTGAAAAAGGGCATCAGTGCGGCTACCAAGGCTGCAGTAGAATACGTTGTATCCACCAGCGAAAAGGTAAAGGGTAAGGATGATATCGCTCGTGTTGCTTCGATTTCCGCAGCAAATGAGATGGTTGGTAACCTGATTGCAGATGCAATGGAAAAGGTAACTAACGACGGCGTTATCACCGTTGAGGAGTCCAAAACCGCTGAAACCTACTCCGAGGTTGTTGAGGGTATGCAGTTTGACCGCGGTTATATTTCTCCGTATATGGCTACCGATGTTGATAAGATGGAAGCAGTGTTAGACGATGCTTATATCTTAATCACCGATAAGAAAATTTCGAGCATTCAGGACCTTCTGCCGATTTTAGAGCAGATTGTTCAGCAGGGCAAAAAGCTCTTAATTATTGCTGAAGATATCGAGGGCGAGGCGCTCGCTACCTTGCTCGTAAATAAACTCCGCGGCACCTTCGTTTGCATTGGTGTTAAGGCTCCGGGCTTTGGCGACAGAAGAAAGGAAATGCTTAAGGATATCGCAATTTTGACCGGCGGTGACGTGATTACTGAGGAACTGGGCTTAGACCTGAAGGAAACTCAGCTTACCCAGCTGGGTCGTGCGCGTCAGGTAAAGGTTTCTAAAGAAACCACCATCATTGTTGACGGCGCAGGCGATAGCGACGCAATTAAGAGCCGTGTGGCACAGATTAAGTCTCAGATGGAGGAAACTACCTCTGAATTTGATAAAGAAAAGCTGCAGGAGCGTCTGGCAAAACTGTCCGGCGGTGTTGCAGTCATTAAAGTTGGTGCTGCTACCGAGACTGAGATGAAAGAAATGAAGCTCCGTATTGAAGATGCTCTCGCTGCTACTAAGGCAGCTGTGGAAGAGGGTATCGTAGCCGGCGGCGGCACGTCCTACATCAAGGCAATCGGCGCAGTAGAAAAGCTTTTGGAAACCAGCACGGGCGATGAGAAAACGGGTGTTCAGATTGTGTTAAAGGCACTCGAAGAGCCGGTCAAACAGATTGCAGCAAATGCAGGACTCGAGGGCTCTGTTATCGTTGAAAAGCTCAAAGATTCCGACAGTGCATCCTTTGGTTTTGATGCCCTGAATGAAAAATATGTGGATATGTTAGAGGCTGGTATCGTTGACCCGGCAAAGGTTACGAGAAGCGCCTTAGAGAATGCAGCAAGTGTGGCTGCGATGGTTCTGACCACCGAAAGCTTAGTTGCTGACAAACCGGCTCCGGAAGCTGCTCCGGCAGCACCGGCAATGCCCGCCGGCATGGGATATTAATCCGTAATTTTAATACCGGGTTGCATTGGCAACCCGGTATTTTTGGCACTATATTTTTCATGGCGCAGGCGATGTTACAACAAAGCGAGAAGCGTTTGAAACCTGTAGTTTATGAGTATAAATCATACGGAGGAAAAGTTATGAGTAAAATTTACATTTTTGGTTCGGGCGCTGGAACAGAACCCATCAAAGGCACACACCATACGGCGTGGGCATTGGAGGTTAATTCTAAAATCTATTGGTTTGATGCGGGCGAAGAATGTGCTTACACAGCGATGAGCATGGGAATTGATTTTTCAAAAATTGCAGGCATATTCATTTCGCACATGCATATAGATCATACAGCGGGTTTATTTGGTCTTATGCATACGATTATGAAAAGAGCCAGCATGTATGATGAAGAACCGCTTGATAATACAATAAAGCTTTATTTACCGGAAAAAGATGCGTGGAAACCACTGGAAACGCTGACGGATATGATGGGAATGAAGGCCTTTCCTACGGAGGTAAAAGCATCTTACATTGCAGATGGCTTGATTTTTGCGGATGAAAACATTAAAATTTATGCATTACATAATCGACATCTTCAAAAAGAAGAGGGAGATGGCTGGAAATCGTATTCATTCCTGATTGAAACCAAAGAAAAGCGAATTGTTTATTCGGGTGACGTAAGCTCTCCGGAAGAATTGGATCCGCTATTTGATGCGCCGGTTGATATGCTGCTGATTGAAACGGGACATCACAAATTAGATATGATTTGTGATTATGTAAATGCCAGAAAAATAAACGGTTGCGTATTTGTTCATAACGGACGTGCCATTTTGAATGATTACAACGGCAGCCTGGCATTTGTAAAAGAGAATATGAAATGCCCGGCAGAAATTTCGAAAGACCAAACGGTAATTGAATTATAAAAGGTATGGTGGAAATTCGCAGGAAAGGCTCCCTTGAGCCTTTTTGGCATACTTTTACGGGAAGAAAGGAACGAACGATGGGAAAGTTTGACGGTGTTTTGATTTGTACCGATTTGGATGGCACATTGCTCAAAAAAGATAAGTCCATATCGGAGGCAAATGTAGAAGCGATTGAATATTTTAAGCGCGAGGGCGGTTTTTTTACCATTGTTACGGGAAGAATGCCGTTTTATGTGACCTATATTGCAGATACGGTAAGACCCAATGCGCCGTTTGGATGCATCAATGGTGGCGGGCTTTACGATTGGGATAAAAAGGAATACATCTTTAAAGAGCCGCTTTCTTCTCGTGTTTTTGAGATGCTAAAGTGTGCATCGGAGCACTTTCCCCAGATAGGAATGCAGGTCACGACCTTTGATAAAATCTATTTTTGTCAGGAAAACGGGACGATGGAGCATTTTAGATCCGTCACGGGAGTGAAAAACCTGCCCTGCCACTACAAAGAGGTGAAAGAGCCGATTGCCAAAATTCTGTTTGGTAGCGACTCGGATGAGGAGCTTGTCGCGCTGGAGGCGATGATGACGGCGCATCCGTTTGCGAAGGAATTTGAACTGATTCGCTCGGATAAAACACTGTATGAGATTTTGCCGAAAGGCATGAGCAAGGGAACATCCATAGAGAAGCTTTGCGATTACTTAGCGCTTGACCAAAAGAAAACCATTGCGATTGGTGATTACAATAACGATATTCCGATGTTTCGCACGGCGCATATAGCGGTTGCGGTTGCCAATGCGTGTAAGGATGCAAAGAATGCGGCAGACCTCGTGACAGTGAGCAACGAAGAGGATGCGATTGCAAAAGTGATATGGGATTTGGATGCAGGAAAGATTGTTATTTAATATATGAGTGAATACGATTTTGGAGGACAAAATGGAGCTTTGGGAACTTTTTTTGCTGGCGGTCGGGCTTTCGATGGACGCCTTTGCCGTTTCGGTTTGTAATGCGATGACAATCGACAATTTGCGAAAACGGGATGCGGCGAAATTCGGACTGTTTTTTGGCTTGTTTCAGGCAGGGATGCCACTTATTGGCTGGCTTTGCGGATGCGCGTTCAGCAGTTATGTCATCGCCCTTGACCATTGGGTTGCGTTTGTCCTTTTATCCTTTATCGGCGGGAAAATGATATTAGAGGCGGTGCGCGGGGAAGAAGCGGAATGCCGAGAAAATCCGCTGGCATTTTCGGTCCTTTTTGTACTTGCTGTTGCCACCAGTATTGATGCATTGGCGGTTGGAGTGACCTTTGCGTTTATGCCAGAACTTTCTGTCCTGCCGAGCGTGGCTTTAATAGGTGTCGTTACGTTCGTGATTTCAACGTTTGGTGCGCTTCTTGGAAAAAAGGCAGGTTCGGCACTCGGGACGAAAGCAGAGCTTGTCGGAGGGCTTATATTGATTGGGATTGGCGTAAAGATTTTGGTGGAGCATTTGTTTTTTGCATAATAATGAAATGAGGACTGTGGAGTGCAGTCCTTTTTTCTTGTACTTTTTTTGTGCGTCGATTTTCACAATTTTCAATGTTACTAGTCACAAATGCCTCCGGCGGGGGTCCGTTTCTGTTTCCGCCTTATTTTATAATATTAGCTCTCAAGTCCTGCCGGACGGGCCTTCTTTTGATGCCAAAAGAAGCAAAAGCCCCGGGGGGTCAGATTCCCCCCGAACCCCCTAAACTGCCAAGGCTCTGCCTTGGAACCGTTACCACGTATTGCAAAAAGGAAAGAAATATAAATTTATCTCTGCTCTGCGTTTTTGGCAGGTTGTTAACGCTTGTTTTCCGGCAAGCGTCGCCGCATTAAGCAGATAATAGCATTTTTCTGCGAGAAGACGCCGGTTTTTGGGGTCAATCAGGTCTGCGCATAGGTTCCCTTTATGCGCACCTGATTGAGCACACCTTGAGCAACATATGTTGCGAATGTGTGCGGCGCAAAAAACGGCGGCGGCGAGCAGAATAAAAATGCATGATCTGCGCCCTGCGGCAAGAGGTTTTCGTCCCTTTTGCCGATACAAAAGGGACTCCCGCGGAAGGCGTTAATGACTGATAATAATGAAAATCGTAAAAACCGACACACAAAAAAGAGCAAGGAGTTTTCCTTGCTCTTTTGATTTTCATTTATTGTGCCGGTTCTGCGTCGCTTACGATATCGTCCACGGTAATGGAGACCGAATGCTTAATCGGTTTCCACTCAACCTTGGTAAACAAAGCGATGAGCGAAATCGGGATATAGGTCAGCATAAACAGCGGGAATGTAAACAGGTAAAGCACCCTCTTTACCTTGCCGCAATGAATTTGCTTGCGTTCAGTAATGGTAGTCAGCGCGCCCAACAGGAAAAACATCAGATAGAAGCTTAAAACCGTCTCCAGTAGCGTTTTTACCATTGGGAAAGAGTCGAGCTGCATGGATGCGCAAACAGGAATCGCACAGAGTGCGAGCACGATACTGACCAAAGTAAGAAGCATGGCAGGCATTAAGGTCATCAGCATATCGTAGCAGGAGAAATTGCCCTTGAACACGCCCTTTAACAGACGGCCGCTGTACTTTGCGAACACCTGATAAAAGCCCTTTGCCCAGCGCAGCCGCTGAAAATACGACTGACGGAAGGTGGTCGGCTGCTCATCATATAAAATGGCATCGCCGCAGTAGCCGATTTTCTCGCCTTTAATGATGGAATCAGTAGTAAATTCAATATCTTCGGTCAGAAGATGATGAATCCAGCCGCCATTCGCATCGATGATTTCCTTGCTGACCAAAAAGCCTGTGCCGGAAATCGCGCAGCTGTTACCAAGCTGCATACGAGAATTGTTTAAAAACTTTGCCTCACGCAAAAACCACAGAGAATAACCGGCGGTAATCCAGTTATGGTCATAGTTCTTGGAGTTTCGATAGCTGGTAACAATGCGGTAGCCTGCATCAAAGGTTCCGTTCATTTCCTCAATAAAATGCGGGTCTAAGACATTATCAGCATCAAAAATGATAAACGCCTCATAGCCTTTGTCCGCATAATCACGGTCAAGCGCTTTGAAGAACCAGTCAAGAGCATAGCCTTTGCCGACTTTTTCCGTATTGTGGCGCTCGTAGACGATAGCGCCTGCTTTGCGTGCGACCTCAGGGGTTGTGTCAGTGCAGTTATCTGCAACGACAAAAACATCCACCAAGTCCTCGGGGTAGGTCTGGTGTTTCACACTTTCGATTAAGTTACCGATGACGCGGCGTTCATTGCGCGCGCAAATCACGACGGCATAGCGGTGATTCTTCTTTGCCTTAAACCGAATCGGCTTTTTGAAAAGGCCGACAAACACATAAAAAAACTGGTATAGATAGCAAACGGTAAATATAATCGAAAGGATGAAGTTGAACACTAAAATTGCTTGCATAGATTCTTCCCTCACCATTCATTTTACAAAACAAAATACATATTTTAGACGAGTAGTCTTTTCTTTCTTATGCCACAAGCACACATTATATCACAAAAAATTTAAAAAGGAAACAAAAATTTAAATTTTAATAAATTTTTGAGAACTTCTTAATAATTATGTCATATCATTTTAATACCAAAAATCCGCACTGTTGCTTGACAGTAGGGCTGAAAGCGGATATAATAAAGTTAATATCTGTGTAATAAACCAAGCGGCATTTTTGCTTACAAAGGAAGGAATGACAGAGGATATGGAGAAAATCAGAACCAGATTTGCGCCCAGCCCGACCGGTTATATGCATATCGGTAACCTGCGTACGGCGCTTTATGCGTATCTTTTAACCAAGCACGCCGGCGGCGACTTTATTTTGCGTATTGAGGATACGGACCAGGAGCGTTATGTGGACGGCGCGGTTGAGTTGATTTATAAAACATTAAAGGAAACCGGTTTGTTCCACGACGAGGGTCCGGATGTTGGCGGTCCGTACGGTCCGTATATTCAGAGCGAGAGAAGAAGCATTTATAAAGAATATGCCGAAAAGTTAGTTGAGCTTGGTGGCGCATACTACTGCTTCTGCGATAAAGAGCGTTTGGATGCGCTTCGCGAGCAGCAGGAAGCGGCAAAGCTGATGCCGAAGTATGACGGTCATTGTGCCCGTCTTTCCAAAGAGGAGATTGAGGCAAAAATCGCGGCAGGGGTGCCGTACGTCATCCGCCAGAAAATTCCGAAACGCGGTACGACCTCGTTTTATGATGAAATTTACGGCAAAATCACCGTGGATAATGCAACGCTTGATGATAATGTACTCTTAAAATCGGACGGTCTTCCGACCTATAACTTTGCAAATGTCATTGATGACCACCTGATGAAGATTACGCACGTCATCCGCGGCAGTGAATATCTTTCTTCTTCCCCGAAATACAATCTTTTGTATGAGGCGTTTGGCTGGGAAGTGCCAAAGTACATCCATTGTTCGCCCGTTATGAAAGATGCCCACAAAAAGCTTTCCAAGCGTGAGGGCGATGCATCGTATGAGGACTTTATCAATAAGGGATACTTAAAGGATGCGATTGTCAACTATATCGCTCTTTTGGGCTGGAGTCCCGGCGGTGAGCAGGAGGTCTTTACGCTCGAGGAGCTGATAGAGGCATTTGACTTAAAGGGCATCAGTAAGTCTCCGGCGATTTTCGACCAGAAAAAGCTGGATTGGTTAAACGGCGAGTATATCCGCAAACTTTCCCAAGAGGAATTTCATCAAATGGCACTTCCGTACTATGAGGGCGTCATTACCAGCCCTGCGATTGACCTGACAAAAGTCAGCGCGCTCTTACAGCCGAGATGCGAAAAGCTTTCCGATATTCCGGAGCAGGTGGATTTCTTTGATCAACTGCCCGAATATTCTTCGGAAATGTACTGCCATAAAAAGATGAAAACCAATGAGGAAAATTCGCTCGAAAGCCTCAAGGCAACCAAAGAAGAGTTGGCTTCTCTGGACGAATGGACTTTTGAAAGCATTCACGACTGTCTGTTCTCCCTCATTGAAAAGCTCGAGGTGAAAAACGGAATCATTCTGTGGCCGCTGCGCTGTGCGGTTTCGGGTAAGGCGTTTACCCCCGGCGGCGGTATTGAGCTGGCAGAAATTTTGGGTAAGGAAGAGACCTTGGCAAGAATCGAAAAAGGTATCGAATTACTGTCTAAATAAAGCGTTTGTGCTAAATTTGAAAAAGCAATAAATAACGGGCGTCGCTATTGCGACGCCCGTTGTGTTTTTTATTTCGTGGCTGACTTTGCCCCGGTCTTCTTTAATCCTTTACCGAATGCGGCAAGCGTTTCGGGAGTTTCATCGAGCATATATGGTCTGCTGATTTTTCCCTCGTAGCCCGGGCGCATATCCATATCGGGAGCGGAAAACCACACCGCCGCCTTGATGTTTGGATAGCGGTCTAAATTTTCAAACATATTCGTAATCCACATTGGCTTATTTCCGCCGATTGAGCTTGAGGCAAACTCGGTAATCATCCACGGAAATTCGGAAAAGAACGGAAGATACGCTTCATTTACTTCGTCATAGATTTGGGTAAAGGAGCGCCAGTCTTCGCCCGTCACATCTTTAAAATAGGTGCCGGTGTTGTAGCCGGTGACACCAATCATCTGCACATAGCGGTCGCCCGGATAATAGGCGAGGTAGTTGTTCCAGTTGCAGGGCGGATAGTTGCGGTCATTCGGGTTAAAGACCCAAATGGCATTATCGACGCCCTCCTCGGCAAAGATTTCATACACCCGCTGCCAGCACCCGATATAGATTTCGGGGTCGGAGAGGTTGATGATGCCCGAATAGTTGGTCCAGTCGGTGTTCATCTCATTATTTAAGCGGAAGAAGAACGGTGTTTTGATTTCTTCCTTGATTTCGCGTGCGAGCGCGCGGATTTTATCGTCATATTTTCCCTTGTAGGTTTCGAGCATCGGGCTTTTGCACAGTAGATTTTCGTTGTTGGTTTCCGTCATCTGCACCGTCAGCTCAATCATGCGCCCCTCTTCTTCGCATTTTTTACCGAAGCCGTCGGGCAGAGGTGCGCCGAGGTGGTTATACAGGAGAATCAGTGGGAAGCGGAAGTCCAGCGTTTCTTCCATCCGCGGAATGTCTTCGTTGATGCCCTTGTCATAGACCTGTGAGGAAAAGATGCCCCACATCATATCGTCGCTGTTTTTTAAGTGGCGGTACACGGCTTTGGTTTCTTCGTTCCAAGCCTTGTTTTCGTGCGGGGCAAATGCAAGGTCATAGCTTGCCGTACCGAGTGGCTCTCGGCGGGAGAATGTAGATAGCGCGGTATGGGTGGCGGCGTCGATTTCGTTTTGGTTTTCTGAGCGGAATTTGAAAAGAAAGCGGAAGAATTCACGCTCGACCGTCTTTATGGTCGCAAAGGTATAGACATCTTTCTTATCCTGCGGCATATCGCCGATTTTTACGGAAATAATGCGCGCCGTATTTTCGCCATAGCGGAGGGTGTCATCCAAAAGAAGCTCTATTCCATTGTTTGCGCGGTATTCTTCGTTCGTGATAAATCTGTTTAAGTAGTAGGCAATATATTCGTCAATATCCTCATACGGCGAGCGTTCTTTGGAGATAACAATATCGAAAAAGTCGCTCGTCATACGCACAAAATTCGGGCTTTGGGAAAAATCCGGCACCAGTCCCTCGGGCAAGTCTATCGAAAAGCCCGTACAAAAGTCGGTCAGGCGCGTGATGCCGCTTTTTCGCTCTATGAGCTTATTATCCCGCAGGGAGTCGATTTTTGCTTCGGCGCGCGCTTCATTATCGGTATACAAAACCGTTTCCGTTGCGCCGTCCAGCGGAGTATAGCCGAAGGTGGCGGGAGACACGAGTTGCCGTCCAATGCTACGAATATTACTCCTAAACTTTTGTGCCCAGGGTGTTTTCGATTGGTACAGCACGCAGGCAAAGCAGACAGAAAGAATCAGTGCGATGCAAATCCCACTGCGCAGCAGAGCGCGCACACGTTTTTTTCGGCTCATATCCATCCTCCTCGGACCAAAATATCGTCATTTTAAGTATATCATACCGCGCGCCCCCTTGGCAAGAGGCGAAAGCTATGAACAATTCGTTAATTTTGATATTTTCTTTGACCTTATCGCTCTTTTGTGCTATACTTAAATTGGTGTGATTTGGAAATTTTATACGAACGATGATTGAAATCCCTGCGACCTGCGTATACTAAAAAGAAAGGTCAGCATTTCATATGAGGTGAACGATTTTGAGAAAATTACTGGAACGATTTCTGGGTAACTATTCTGACAGAGAATTAAAGCGCATCCGTCCGATTGCCGACAAGGTGATGGCGCTTGAGGACGAGTATCGCGCACTTTCTGACAGTGAATTAAAAGGAAAAACAGCGGAATTTCGCGCGCGAATCGAGGCAGGCGAAACGCTTGACGATTTACTACCCGAGGCATTTGCAACGGTGCGCGAGGCGTCCGACCGTGTGCTTGGGATGCGCCACTTTTATGTGCAGATTTTAGGCGGTATCGTTCTGCATCAGGGACGTATCTCCGAAATGAAAACCGGTGAGGGTAAGACGCTCGTTTCTACGCTTCCGGCATACTTAAACGCCCTTTCAGGAAAAGGCGTTCATATTGTTACGGTCAATGATTACCTTGCAAAGCGAGATTCTGAGTGGATGGGCAAGGTCTTTAAGTATCTGGGTCTTACCGTCGGTTTGGTTGTGCACGATGTGGACAATGCCGGCAGAAAAGCAGCATACGCGGCAGATATCACCTACGGCACGAACAACGAGTTCGGCTTTGACTATCTGCGTGACAATATGGTGATTTACAAAGAGCAGATGGTACAGCGTGGGCAGAACTATGCGATTGTCGACGAGGTGGACTCCATCTTAATCGACGAGGCAAGAACGCCGCTCATTATTTCGGGTATGGGCGACAAATCCACGGTCCTCTATCAGCAGGCAAATCAGTTTGCCAGAGGTCTAACCTGTCACCGCGTGGCAGAGTCGGATGACAAATCGCTGGATGATGATATCACGGCAGATTATATTGTAGACGAAAAGGCACACACCGCAACACTCACCAAATACGGCGTGGAAAAAGCGGAGCGTGCATTTAATATTGAAAACCTTTCTGACCCTGAGAATATGACGCTGCAGCATCATATCAATCAGGCGATTAAGGCATACGGTACGATGCACCGTGACCGTGATTATGTGGTCAAAGACGGTGAGGTTATTATCGTTGATGAGTTTACGGGACGTTTGATGTTCGGCCGCCGGTATTCTGACGGTCTGCATCAGGCGATTGAGGCAAAGGAAAATGTGAAGGTGGAGCGCGAGAGCAAGACGCTCGCGACCATTACGTTCCAGAACTATTTCCGTCTGTATCAGAAGCTTTCCGGTATGACCGGTACGGCGCAGACCGAGGAAACCGAATTTCAGGATATTTATAAGCTCGATGTTATCGTCGTTCCGACCAATAAGCCGCTCGCCAGAGAAGACCTTGCGGATGCAGTTTATAAAAACGAAAAAGGCAAGTTTGAGGCGGTTGTGCGTCAGGTAGTCGAGTGCCATAAAAACGGGCAGCCGGTGTTGGTGGGTACCGTTACGATTGAAAAATCGGAGATTTTATCTGCGATGCTCAAGCGAAACGGCATCAAGCATGAGGTCTTAAACGCAAAATACCATGAAAAAGAAGCGGAAATCATTGCGCAGGCAGGTAAATTCGGTGCCGTAACGATTGCAACGAATATGGCAGGCCGCGGTACCGATATTATGCTTGGCGGTAATGCCGAGTTTATGGCAAAGCACGAAATAAAGCGCATGGGCTTTGAAGATGAAATGATAGCAGAAGCCATGGGCTTTGGCGATACGGATAATGAAGAAATCATTGCTGCAAGAAAAACCTTTGCAGAACTCCTCGCAAAATATAAAGAAGAAATTGCGCCCGAGGCAGAAAAGGTGCGTGCAGCCGGCGGTTTGTTCATCATCGGTACGGAGCGTCACGAATCCCGCCGTATTGACAATCAGCTGCGTGGTCGTGCCGGACGTCAGGGTGACCCCGGTGCGTCGAAATTCTATATTTCGTTAGAGGACGACTTAATGCGCCTCTTCGGCTCGGAACGCATTTCGCGTCTGGTTGAGGGTCTGGGACTTGCCGAAGACCAGCCGATTGAACATTCGATGCTGACCGGTGCGATTGAGAACGCACAAAAACGCGTCGAGGGCAGAAACTTCCAGATTCGTAAGCACGTGCTTCAGTATGACGATGTGATGAATCAGCAGCGTGAGGTTATCTATGGTCAGCGCCAGAAGGTGCTTTCCGGCGAAAGCGTGAAAGACAGTATCCTGAATATGCTTGGCGACCTCGTAGATTCAGCACTTCTCCTCTATACAGGCGAGGGCGATGTGCCGGATGACTGGAATCTTACGGGTCTCATTGAGTATTTAGAGCAGGAATTCATTCCGCAGGGTGAGCTTTCCATCTCCCGCGAGGAATTAGAGACCATCAGCCGCGAAGAAATCAAGGAGCGTGCGCTCGCGATTGGTCATCGCGTTTATGAAGAACGCGAGGCGGAAATCGGCACAGAAAATATGCGTGAGCTTGAGCGTGTGGTTCTGCTTCAGGTGGTGGATGCCAAGTGGATGGATCATATTGACGATATGGATCAGCTCAGAAACGGCATCAACCTAAGAGCCTATGCACAGCGTGACCCGGTCGTTGAGTATAAGTTTGAAGGCTTTAATATGTTTGATGATATGATTGCGGCGATACGTGAGGATACCGTGAAAATCATCTACCACGCGCGCATTACAACAGAGCCTCCGGAACGTGAGCAGGTGGCAGAGCCGGTTTCGGCAGGTCTTGCCGGTGAGACAGAGAAAAAGCCGGCAAAAAAAGCAGAAAAGGTCGGTAGAAATGACCCTTGCCCCTGCGGTTCGGGGAAAAAGTATAAGAAATGCTGCGGTGCAGGCGAGGAATAATCGCCTGACATCGTAAATCATAGACTTAAAGGATGTGAAAAAATGATTGAATTCGACCAATACCGTCTGGATTTGGACGCGATGAAGAAGGATATTATTGAAATGAGGGATTCACTTTGAAGTCCCGAAAACAGAGCAGAAAATAGAAGAGCTGGAGGCAGTTTCAGCCGAGGCTGGTTTTTGGGATGATATGGAGCGCTCACAGAAGATTCTGCAGGAGCTCAAGCAGGCAAAGGACAAGGTCGAGCGTTACCATCGTCTTTCGGGCGACTGGGAGGATATGGTGACCTTGGTAGAGCTTGCGATTGAAGCAGATGATGACTCGATGCTTGACGAAATCGCAGAGGGCTATCAGGCACTGACCGAGAAGCTCGAAACGATGAAGCTTGAAACACTGCTTTCAGGAAAATATGACCGCAATAATGCGATTATTGCTCTGCATCCGGGCGCCGGCGGTACCGAGGCGCAGGACTGGGCGCAGATGCTTTACCGGATGTATCAGATGTGGGCAGAGCGCCGTGGATTTTCCGTGGAGACGCTCGACTATTTAGCCGGTGATGAGGCTGGCATTAAGAGCGTAACAATTTTGGTCAAGGGCGAAAATGCCTACGGCTACGCAAAGAGCGAAAAGGGAATTCACCGTCTGGTGCGTATTTCGCCGTTTGATTCCTCCGGCAGACGCCATACCTCGTTTGCATCGGTCGATGTCATGCCGGAAATGGACGACGATATTGAAATCAATATCAATCCCGATGATTTAAAGGTAGATACCTTCCGTGCCAGCGGTGCGGGCGGTCAGCACGTCAACAAGACCGACTCTGCCATCCGTATCACGCATATCCCGACGGGTGTGGTGGTTGCTTGTCAGACGGAGCGCTCTCAGCATCAGAACCGCGACAATGCGATGAAGATGCTTAAGGCAAAGCTAATGGAAATGGCAGAGCGTGAGCAGAAAGAAAAAATCGAGGACTTAAAGGGCGATATGAAGGATATTGCCTGGGGCAGTCAGATTCGCTCGTATGTGTTCCATCCGTATAATATGGTAAAAGACCATCGTACCGGCTATGAGGTAGGTAATATTGGCGCCGTGATGGATGGAGATTTAGATGGGTTTGTGAATTCGTACTTAAAGGCAGCAAGCCTTGGAACACTGAACTTAAAATAAGATTTTTTAAAAGGACTGTTTTGGCAGTCCTTTTTGTTTTGTGCGTCGATATTTCCGATTTTTATTATGATCCGGTCCTAACGCCTCCGGCGGGGGTCCCTTTTGTATCGGCAAAAGGGACGAAAACCTCTTGCCGCAGGACGCAGATCATGCATTTTTATTCTGCTTGCCTCCGCCGTTTTTTGCGCCGCACACATTCGCGAAAATAATTCGCTCAAGGTGTGCTCAATCAGGTGCGCAAAAAGGGAACCGATGCGCAGGCCTGATTGACCCTAAAAAACGGCGTCTTCTCGCAGAAAAATGCTATCATCTGCTTGATGCAGCACACACTCGCCGAAAAATAAGCGTTAACAACCTGCCAAAAACGCAGAGTAGAGATAAATTTATATTGATTTCTTTTTTGCAATACGAGGTAACGGTTCCAAGGCAGAGCCTTGGCAGTTTAGGGGGCCCGGGGGGAATCTGACCCCCCGGAGCTTTTGCTTCTTTTGGCATCAAAAGAAGGCCCGTCCGGCAGGACTTGGAAACAAATATATTTGAATCAGGTGGAAAGAGGGGCAAGGCCCCGCCGGAGGCGTTAGGACCGGATCATAATGAAAATCGTAAATATCGGCGCACAAAATAAAAACGAGCAAGGATTTCTCCTTGCTCGTTTTGTGTAAATCACATTTTATTTGCCTAATTCTTCCTTCACTTTCTTTGCCTCAGCATCATCAATCCAACCGGCAACGATATCAAACTTGAGCGTTTCGAATCCGCCAAGGGATTTCATCTGTCCGTTTGCCTTGGCATAATCATATCCCAAATGCTCGCAGGTCGCCGGAAGAGCCATGCCCATCGAATCCTCGGTTTCGGTACGGGAAATCCAGCGGATGGTATACGGAAGAGCCTCGGCATCGTGGTCCACAAAGCAAGCACCCTCGCCCTCTACATACTGCATCGTTTTTCCGCGCGCGCCGTCATAAATCATCGTACAGCAAATCTCCGGCTTATAGAACTGACCGGGAGCGCCGACGGTATCGCCAACCGAGCGGTCAGCCTCTAAGCGGTCCATATAACCGCCGAGGTCCGCTTTCTGTGCGTCGGTAAAGCTGTCAGGAATTGCCTTATGGACGGTTTTCATCGTCGCGTTATCAATGATTTTCGCTCCATCCATCGGGATAAAGTTGATATGGCAGAGGTATGCGTATTCCATTGCATCTGCGCGCTTGTTTTCAAGCTCTACATGCACGTTCAGAACGCTTGCATCTTCATACAGACGGCATTCCGGGCGGAACTGATACTTGCGGACAAATGCGATGTCCAAATCAAGCGCGCCGCCGAGCGCCATAAAGGTGCCCTTTTCATCGGTGTCAACCATGAGGTGTGCCTCGCCGTAGGCTTTGTTCGGGATTTCGCCGTGGTGAGGATGGCTGGCGTCGGGTGCGCCGATATTGCCCACGCCGCAGTGGTACAAAAAGCCGCCGTAGGTCTCTAAATAGGAAACATTTGCTACCGGCTCTTTGACTGTGGTTTTCATTTTCAGGCTACGTCCGCCGAAGCAGATATCCCAGACCCCTTGACCCTGGAACGGAAGAACGATGATATAACCCTTTTTGTTTTCGATTTTTAATGCCTCAACGCCCGTGGAATAACGGAACGCCGTTGCACGCATTGCGCCGCTTTCAGCAAGCACGAATTCTTTCTCGGTAAACATTTCTTTTCTTAAATTGATTTTCATGGGATTACCCTCCTATGCGAAAAAAGGCGGCAAAAAACCGCCGCCTTGATTTCATTACTGAATTTTCTGTTCTAAGTACGCAAGAGACTGTCTTACCATTTCGTCGCCGATTTCGGTGGAAGCCTCTTTTGCGCTCTCGGTGAACCAATGCTTAATATCGCCCAATCTTTCGAGCTTTACAGCATCCGGATAGAGAGACATTAAGATAGAGCACTCGTATTTTCCTGCATGGTCATAACCGGTTGCGTTTTGCACCTCGGTGCTCATGGTCGGGATAACCTTAATCCAGCTGAACGGATCGTCGCCGCCGCCCAAGTCATCATAGTAGTTTGCGTAGTTTTCGCTGCCCCACCAGCCGCGACCCTGCGTTTTTTCGAGGTATCTCATAATTGCTCTTTGAGAAGCCTTCATATAAGAAAGCGTCATCGGCTTTAAGTTTTCCTGCTCGAACTGATGGTGGATAACCACATAGATATTTCTAAGACCTGCATCTAACATATTGGTGAAAATCTGGAACAGATATGCCTCAAACACATCCTCGTCGATATGAACGGTACCGCTGGTTTCGTCAGCAACCGCATAGCTCGACGGGCTGTAATAGATGGTCGGAGCAATCATAATTTCCTTTTTCTCCGCAAGCTTTTTGATGAGACCCTCAGCAACGAGCGTATCGCAGCCATAAGAGCAATGCGGACCATGGTATTCTACCGTACCGCCGCAGATAACAAAAGGAATTCGATTTTCTTTCACATGGTTTAATTCTTTCGGGAAGCTCATATTCATTTCCATTGTGATTTCCTCCTTATTCGCCGTAACCGAGTGTGGTGTAGTATGCAAGGTTGACCTGACGGTTATCCAGTCTGCCGTACTGCAGAACAATCGGAGTATTGGAAGAAACCTTCATTGCATACTGCGTTTCATACGGAACGTTAAAGCCACTCATGTCGTCGGGATTGTTCATTCTAAAGCAACGAACGCGGTTTGCGCCAACGTGCCACTTAATATCGTTATAGGAATCTTTGTCGGTGAAATAAATCTTAACATCAATTTCTGCATCGATATCGGAGTCATTTACAATAATCACGGATTCGTGACCCTTTAAGACACCCTCGCCCTCATAGGGAAGCTCGCAATCCGGAATAATCCATACTTTCTTACCTACTGCCATAATTCTCTTCCTTTCCGTTTCGGATTTTCGAAAAGGGCTGGGCGAAATTCGCCAGCCCCTTTGATGTTTGATTAGAATTCGAGCTCAATGAGGCCCTTCTTTAAGTAGTCGGTCATGGAATGGCAACCATCTTTGGTGATTGCTACACCCTTTTCCCAACGAACGCCGAAGCCATCGCCGGAAATGAAGGTATCAACCTGGAAGGTCATATTCTCTTCGAGCGGGTAGTCGGAGATGGTCTCCATCCACGGAGCCTCAACCTCGATCATACCGGTACCGTGGCACGGACCGTATACGAAGTTGTCCTTAAATCCGTTATCTACATACATTTTGTAGAAGTCTTTTGCAATATCAGAAGCTAAAACACCGGCTTTCAACTGTTCCACCGTCCAGTTATGAGCCTCTAAACAGAACTCAACCACGCGTCTTCTTTCGCCCTCCAATTTACCCATAACAACCGGAAGACCGATAGCCGGGGAGTAGCCGTCAATTTTAGCGGACAGGTTCAGCTGAACGATATCGCCCTTATTGATGGTACGATAACCCGAACGGCTGATTGCGTGGCTGGTGGATTTTTCGCTGAATACGTACATCGGCAGACCTTCGTACTCTGCGCCCTCTTCGTAGATGACTCTCTGTGCGATACCAACCATCTGCAGCTCGGTAACACCCGGCTTTAAGTTACGGATCACTTCGTCGGTAGCCAGGTCAACAATACGGAAGCCTTCCTGGATACAAGCGAGCTCATTTGCGCTCTTGATTTTACGCAGCTCAACCATGATATCATTACATTTTACGATTTCTGCTTTCGGGAAGCTGTCCTTTAAGCCCTCGTAAATCGGCAGAGTGCACTCAACATAGCTGCCCAGACCAATCTTTAAGTTTTCGCCGGTAACACCGATTGCCTTAAATACGTCAGCAAAGGTGCTAGCCTGAAGCTCCGGATAGGACGGGTCAGCGGACTCTCTGAACTCACGGAGACAGAAAATCTTGTCCATTTTAGCAACGTCCTGTGCAAAGATGATACATTCAGGACCTACCATCAGTGCTGCGTCGCCGTTTGCTGCGATTGCAACACCGGCACGCTCAAACAGCGGCCAGAAGCCGGAGAAATATCTTGCGTTTGCATAGTCAGACTCGGTTGAGCAAACAACCATTACGTCTAAACCTCTGTCTGCAACCAACTTTGCAGCTCTTGCAATTCTTTCCTTGTACTCATAATCGGGGATACAAATTCTTGCCATTGTAATTTCCTCCTCTAATAAAATTTATGTGTGCTCGGTTAACACTAACCGAAATTTTCTATCTTTATTATATCGCGTTAGAAAAATTTTGTATTTACATAATATTGAGTCTTTTTTGCACAATCTTAAATTGATTTATGATTATATGCAGCGAAAGAAAGAGAACTTGACAGAAGAACAAAAATATGGTAATATATAGAAAAGTATTGTCGAAAGGCTGGGTGCGGCCGATGATTGAAAAAGACGACATTGAACGGGTAAGGACACTATTAAACGAAAATATTGGAAAACGAATCAAGCTGACGGCGAAAAAGGGGCGTAAGCGTGTGATTGTCCGGCAGGGTGTTATCAGTGCGACCTATCCGTCGATTTTTATCGTTATTTTAGACAGTATTTCCGAGTTTGCTGAAGCCGGACGAACCGTGTCGTTTAGCTATGCGGACCTTTTGACAAAGAGCATCGAAATCACCGTGACGGAATCAAAGCTTGAAATTAAATAAGTTCAGTAAGTATCGCAGGAAACTGCGATACTTTTTATAAGGAGAGAGTCTAATGATTAACGAACGGATTTGGCTGTATCAGGAAAATGAAACTGCGTATGTGGATACCTATCTCTTAAATGCGCCGCACGGTGGAACGGGAGACTATAAAAAAAGAGGACTCGTGATTGTTCTGCCCGGCGGTGGATACAGTCATCTGGCGTCCCATGAGGGCGAGCCGGTGGCAATGAAGTTTGCGGCGGCGGGATACCATAGTGCAGTGCTTTACTATCGGACACAAACAGGGAAGCATACCGACCCGATCGAAGATGTCGCACGCACGATTTTGATGATTCGCAAGCACGCAGATGAATGGCTGGTGGATAAAGATAAGATTTTTGTCTGTGGCTTTTCTGCCGGCGGGCATTTGGCGGCATCCATCGGTGTTCATTGGAACAAAGCCTTTTTGTCAGAGCTTTGCGGTGCGCCGAATGAGCTGTTGCGCCCAAATGGTTTGATTTTAGGCTATCCGGTGATTTCTGCAACAGAAACCTTTGCTCACGAGGGCTCCTTTCAAAATCTTACAGGCGGGGATGAAAGCCTCCGGGAATGGGCATCCTTGGAAAAACAAGTCAGCGAAAATACACCGCCGGCGTTTTTGTGGCATACGGCGGATGACCCCGGTGTTCCGGTGGAAAACAGCCTGGCTTTTGCGATGGCGCTGTCGGCACATAACATTCCGTATGAGATGCATATCTATCCGCACGGAATGCATGGGCAGTCGATTGCAGAAGACCATATTGTCAGCTATCGCCCGAGTGGGTACAACGGTTACTGTGCCGACTGGACGAAGCAGGTCATTCGTTGGTTGGAGCAAAACTAGAAATTCAATAAAATAAAGGGTGTGTCGCAACCGCGGCACACCCTTTTTGATTACAATATTGCCCAAAAAAACGCTTTCAAGGTAAAGCGACTTAATTTTGTTTTTGCACCATTTTATACTCATCATAGAACCGGTAGTACGGACACGCGCGGTTCTTCCCCGAATAAAAAGAGGAAAGCTCGTCCTCATCGAAGTTTGCGAGGCATTCGTACTCGTCCGTTTCCGGATTGAAATCATAATATGCGCAGGTTTCGCATGGGGAAGAATTCATACAATCACCGTCTTTATTTACAGAATTTTTCAATATAGCTGTCAATCGCGTTGTTGATAATCTTTATCGATTCCTCGCGGCCTTTCACTTCATTGACCGCAGTCTCTTTGTGTTCGAGGTTTTTGTAAACACTGAAAAAGTGGCGCATTTCCTCAAACACGTGTCCCGGCAGTTCGGAAATGTCTTTGTACATATTATAGTTCGGGTCGTTCAACGGAATGGCTATGATTTTTTCGTCATTTCTTCCGTTGTCAATCATTGAAATAACACCGATGGGGTAGGCGCGGACCAAGGTCATCGGCTCAATCTGCTCCGAGCACAAAAGGAGCACGTCCAGGGGGTCGTGGTCATCGCCATAGGTGCGGGGAATAAAACCGTAGTTTGCGGGATAGTGCGTCGAGGTATATAAAATGCGGTCGAGCAGCAGATACCCCGTTTCCTTATCCAGTTCATATTTTTTCTTGCTGCCTTTGGAAATTTCAATCACACAGATAAAATCCTCAGCATTAATGCGTTTCGGCGAAATATCGTGCCAGATATTAGACATAAAAAGACCTCCTTTTGAGGGTATTATATCACAAAAAATGAGGGGAAACAAGGGAGACAGTGGCATTTAATCGTTTTAATAAAGAAACGGAACAAGTGCAACTTGTTCCGTATGGATCAAAATCTAATCATCTTCAATATCTACAATTTTTGATGCTCTTACCCCCAGTGCTTTCGCAATGGTAAAAAGAGATTTAACGGATGGACAGTAGGGAAGGTTCGGACTTTCCAACTGACTGATATAGGACAAGGTCAGGCCCGTGTGCTCTGCGAGTTCGGCTTGTGTCATACCGGCCTTTCTGCGGTAATAACCAATTTTAATACCGATATCTAACAAAATCCCCTTATATTCATTATCATTCAGCAATTTACTCAATCCCATCAAATTTTTATTTCATACAATAATTATAAACTATTGACAATCAAATTATAATTTGTTATAATTGAGTAAAAACTCACTATTAGTGAGTAAAATATTTTAATGGGGGAATACAAATGACGAAATGTAAAAAAATCACGGCGTTTTTATCTGTGATAATTGTAGCTTTATCTGTTATCGCAACAGCTATTCCTGCTTCTGCGGCAAATGTGTGTTACAATGTGCGGGGGAATTTGACTCAAACCGTAAAGTTCGAGGTGCAAGTGGGAAAGAAGATTTTTTCCTCTGACAAAGTTGTATTGACGCAGAGCAAAGGTAATACGCTACAAAGCTGGTATGGTAAGGAAAAGGTGGTTGGCCTATATGGACGTTTTTATGTAAGCGTTTACGATGAAACGGCAAGAAAATGGATTTATAATAACAAAGAATGGCAAGACAAGAAATTCACCATAAGCGGATGGAAATTGAAAAAGAATCACACTTATACAGTAACTGTTGTAGGTAAAAACACGAAGCACATTTTTGATGGTTATGATTATACGCCGTATGTATTTAAGAAATGGCTGTCCTACCCAAGTTGGTCGGTCAGTAAAACAGGCGGAAATATTAAATTGTGCAAATAATGTTTTATTTGAAGGGCGCTCACAAGGGCGTCCTTTTTTGCTACCCTCTCACGGCGAAAACAGGGGTTCGAGTCCCACCGAATTAAAATAAAAACAGAAATTATTTTGTAAGGGTTCCCGCAAAGGCTATGCCTTTGTGGGAAAAAGGAGGAGCAAGGCAGCGGGCGTAGTTTTTTCTTGAAAAAGAAAAACGGAGCAAAGCGAACTTTGCTCCGACGTGGTGACCCGTAGGGGACACAGCCGCCTTTGGCGTCTTATCTGCCCCGCCACCGAAACGCTGCGCGTTTCGGTACCGGACGGCGCACCAGTCGCCTATAAAACTTGCCACCGGCAACTTTTGTTATACGGCGCCTGCCCTCTCAGGGTTCGAGTCCCTTTGAATAATAAACAAATAAGGTATGCCGATGGCATACCTTATTTGTTGGTGACCCGTAGGGGACTCGAACCCCTGTTTTCGCCGTGAGAGGGCGACGTCTTAACCGCTTGACCAACAGGCCGTATTCAGTTTTTTGCAACTTGCTTTTCTATTATAACATAGTTTTCGAAATAATCAAGTCTTTTTTCGCAAAATTTTTGTTTTTCCGCTTTTTTTAGTGGACAAGTTTCTTATTTTTATATATAATATAATAGAGATATTATAGGGAAAAGGCGGGGGAAGAATGCGGACGATAAAAAGCGGAAATAAAGCAGCAATTTTCTTTTTTGGCGCGCTCCTTCTAAAATATCTTCTCTACGGCTTTTCGTACTATCCCGTGCTTGACGATTTTATTCAGTACGGAGGGTATCCGCTCTATGGTGATTTAGGCTATGTCTGGTTCGGCATCGGAACCATGGCATCACGGCCTTTGGCAAGTCTTTTAGACCCTCTCCTTTGGGGCAGTCTCTGGGGTGCGATGGGCATATCTCTGTTTTTGATTACCGTGCTTCATTTTTCGGCGGTCTGCTTTTTGGAGCGAACGCTCTACAAAAACGGCTACTCGGTCGGCCCTTTGTTTTGGATTGCCTCTCTGTTTTTGCCGATTGCATCCGAGGGAGCGTACTGGATTTCCGCCTCCTCACGCTTGGTGGTCGGGTTGTTTTTTGCCTCGGCAAGTCTTTACTTTCTGACGCGCGCTTTATCGGAAAAAAAGGCAGGATTTACGGCTCTCTTTATCGTGCTTCACCTGCTTTCCTATGGATTTTATGAGGCGGTGGCGGTGTTCTCGTTTTTAGGTGCGGTGTTTATTTTATATCACCGCAGAAAATCGCTCGGAAAACGCGTTTGGTTCTGTGCGGTTCCCGTACTTTGCCTGATTTCGATGTTTTTATATACCATGCTCGCCGCAAACATCGGTGCGATGGGCAGTCGTGCCGGCGGATTCGGTTTTTCGAATTTGTTCGGGAAGATAGGAGAGTCGGCTTGGCAACTGGGACGAATTTTTACCAAGGGCGTATGGAAATCGACGGTCGGCGGATTTTTCTCGGGATTGAAAGTGCTCGGCGCCGAGGGGCTTTGGGGTGCGCTGGTGCTTCTCTTGATTTTGGCGGCATCCGTCGTTCTCGCGCGGTTTGGTCGCGGCAAAAGAAGCAAAAGCGGCTTGCCGTGGGGGATGCTTGTTGTTGGTGCACTATTGTTTTTGGCACCGCTTGCGCCGAATGTGCTGGTTGAGACGGTATGGTTTCCGTACCGCAGTATTTTCATTTCGCTCATCGGTCTTGCGCTTGCACTAGACACTCTTGTCAGCCGGATTCGGGTGAAACCGTATCTGAAGTATATCGCATACGCTGCCGTACTGTTTGTGTGTTTGGTCGCAAATGTCAATGAATACGATACCTACAAACGCGTCAGCGAGTACGATGTGCGGACAGTGCAGAATATCGCAGAGCGCTTAGACAGCCGTGTGCTTTCGGGTGAGCGGAATGCGATTGTGATTGTCGAGGCGCCGACAGAAATTGCGCAGGTCGATTGTTACAAAGACCATGTCAAAAGTGTATTAGAGCAGGACTGGTCGCTGACCGGTGCGGTTCGTGCGGTGACGAAAAATATGAAGATTAAACTGGTAACCCCCGTCTTTTCGGGCGAAGGTGAGACGACCAATGAACAGGTGCTCTTTTTGGGTGCCGATGGACATATTACGCAAATTAGAGAGAGTCTAAAATAGAGGTGGAGACATGAATACAAAGATTGATGTACTGGGTGTTTGGGTGGATAAGGTGACGATGGACGGCGCACTCGAGCGGCTGATGGAATTTTTAGAGGAGGATGCGCCGCACGCGGTTTATACGCCGAACTCCGAGATTTTGATGCGGGCATACCGTGACGAAAAATTTAGGGATGTCTTAAATACGGCAGAGCTGATTACGCCCGACGGGATTGGCGTGGTTTATGCCTCAAAAATTTTAAAAGACTCACTTTCCGAGCGTGTGGGCGGCTTTGACCTTGCCTCGCGCCTCATCGAAAAGGTATCGGACGGCTCTTATAGTCTCTATTTCTTCGGGGGAAAGCCGGGCGTTGCGGATTTGGCGAAAGAAAAGCTGTGCGAAACCTATCCTGACCTGCGCGTTGTGGGAACGAGTGACGGATATTTTGATGCAGAAAAAGAAAAACGGATCATTGCTGATATCAAAGAAAAGAACCCCGATATTTTGTTCGTCTGCCTTGGTGCGCCGAAGCAGGAGGAATGGATTTTTTCGCACAAAAAAGAGCTTGGCGCGAAAGTCTTAATGGGCATCGGGGGAAGTTTAGATGTCTTTGCGGGAGTCACCGAGCGTGCGCCCGAGAGCTTTCAGAAGATGGGGCTTGAATGGCTGTACCGCCTTGCGAAACAGCCGTCGAGAATCGGTCGGATGATGGATTTACCGAAGTTCGGGCTGACGGTACTATTTAAGGGAAAACGCGTGAAATAACAACGCTTTGGAGGATAACTATGGGAGAATTTAGGTCGGGTTTTGTGAGCTTAATCGGGAGACCGAATGTAGGGAAATCGACGCTTTTAAACCGCTTGGTCGGAGAAAAGATTGCGATTATCTCAAGCAAGCCGCAAACCACGCGAAATAATGTGCTCGGCATTCTGACCGAGGAGGAGTTGCAGATTGTATTTACCGATACGCCGGGGATTCATGCGCCCACCACCAAGCTCGGTGAGTTTATGGTGCGCTCGGCAGAAACCGCGATGCGCGATGTCGATGCGGTACTGTTTTTGATTGAGCCGGTGGCGAATGTCGGAAATATTGAAGAAAAGATATTAAAAGAACTGGAACATTGTGAGAGTCCCGTAATTTTGGTCATTAACAAAATTGATACGGTAAAACGCGAATTGCTTTTGGATGTCATTACCAAATACACCGAGCGTTTCAATTTTCACGCGGTTGTGCCAATTTCGGCAAAGAAAGACGACGGCGTGGAGCTATTAAAAAAAGAGCTTTATGCGCTGATTCCGGGGGGACCGATGTTTTATCCCGAGGATATGGTGACTGACCAGCCGGAGCGACAGTTAGTAGCGGAAACGGTCAGAGAAAAGATTTTGCGCAATCTCGACAAGGAAATTCCGCACGGCATTGCGATTGAAGTAATGCGGATGAAGGACAAAGGCTCGGTTGTTGAGATTATTGCAAACATTTATTGCGAAAAGGCAAGCCATAAAGGAATTATTATCGGCAAAAACGGAGAAATGCTCAAAAAAATTGGGCGTATCGCACGCGAAGATATGGAAAAGATGCTCGGCAAAAAGGTCTTTTTGGAGCTTTGGGTCAAGGTCAAAGAGGATTGGCGCAACCGTGACAGTTTGATCCGCAATTTCGGTTATGATACGAGAGAATAAATGCTTATTTTAGAAAAATCTGTCATCAGATTTTGGGTATATTCCGGCGCCGTTTTCCCAAACTATCGGTAAAGGATTGGGAGGCGGAGAAATGATTGAGGAACTTGCGTGGGAAATGTTTTGCTTAACAGGAAATATTGATGAATATTTGTTATATAAAAATGCGGAAATTGAAGGTCGGTCAACTGAAAATGTAAGCCGTCCGGAGAAGGAAGCAGAGAGGGAAGCGGGATGGAGCTACTAAAAACAGAGGGCGTGGTCTTAAAGCGCACGAAGGTCGGAGACAATGATGTCATCCTGACCATTTTCAGCCGTGAGAAAGGACTCATTCAGGCATCCGTCAGGGGTGCGCGAAGCCTAAAGAGCCGTATGTCGGCAGGCTCGGCGCTCTTTACCTATGCAGAATTTGTCTTAAAACCGGGGCGCACGATGTATTCGGTATCCTCTGCTGAGCCGAAAGAAAGCTTTTATCAGCTGGCAACCAACATTGAACGGCTCGCTTTTGCAACCTATATTGCCGACCTGACCGCTTTTTGCGTGCGGGAAGAGGGCGGAGATGAACGGCTGTTTTCCATTCTCTTAAACACCTTGTACCTCTTTGCAAACTCTGCACGTGATTTGCGCTTGGTCAAGTGCGTATATGAGCTAAAGCTTTTAGACTGCATCGGACTTGCGCCCGAGCTTTCGGGTTGCGTGCGTTGCGGGGATGTATCGGAGATTGACTATCTTTCTCCTGCCGAGGGCGGACTTTTGTGCCGCTCGTGCAAACGGGCAGAGGATATGGTAAGACCGCTCGATGAACAAAGCCTGATTGCGATGCGCTACATTTTATACAGTGATGATAAGCGTGCGTTTGCGTTTTCTGCCGGTGAGCAGGTGACGAAGATGCTCGAAGACCATATTGAAGCCTTTGTCCGCACACATATTGACAGAGATTTTTATTCCCTTACATACTTAAATACCATCCTTGGAAAAGACGAGAAACTGAGGTAAAGGAGAAGCCTATGAATATCGACCGACTGCTTGCGCGTGTACAAAAACCGACGCGCTATATTGGAACTGAATTTAACAGCGTACATAAAAACCCCGAGGAAATGGCAATCCGCTTTGCATTTTGCTTTCCTGATGTCTATGAGGTTGGAATGTCGCATCTCGGAATGAAGATTTTATATCACCTCTTAAATCGGGAGGAGGATATCTACTGCGAGCGCGTGTTTGCGCCGTGGGTGGATATGGAGGAGGAAATGCGAAAAGAGGGCGTGCCGCTGTTTTCGCTTGAGACCACCTCGCCGGTTGCCGATTTTGATTTTGTCGGCTTTACGCTTCAGTACGAAATGAGCTTTTCTAATATTATCAATATGCTCGATTTGGCAGGGATTTCGCTCTATTCCTCCGAGCGCAAAGAGGACGAGCCGTTTGTCTGCTGTGGCGGACCTTGTGCCTATAATCCTGAGCCTTTGGCAGATTTTGTGGACTTCTTTATGCTCGGCGAGGGCGAAGAAGTGATGCTCGAGGTAATGGATGCTTATCGCAAATGGAAAGCGTCGGGCGCACCACGTCGCGCTTTTTTGGAAAGCTTGCTTTTAGTTCCGGGCGTGTATGTGCCTTGTTTTTATGATGTTACATATAACGATGACGGAACGATTGCATCGTTTCTTGCGAATCATCCGTCTGCCCCGAAAACCATTACGAAACGGATTATTCATGATTTGGACAAAGTCATCTACCCCGACAACTTTATTGTTCCCTTTATGGAGATTGTCCACGACCGTATGATGCTTGAGGTGTTCCGTGGTTGTATCCGCGGTTGCCGCTTCTGTCAGGCAGGCATGGTGTATCGTCCCGTCAGAGAAAAGAGCGCAAAAACGCTCCTTGACTGCGCGCAAAAGCTGATTGATTCGACAGGCTATGAGGAGCTTTCGATTTCCAGCCTTTCAACCAGCGATTATACGGAATTAAAAGAATTGACCGATGGTCTTTTAGACCTGACCGAAGAGAAAAAAATCAGCCTGAGTCTTCCGTCGCTTCGACTCGATAACTTCTCAATGGAGCTGATGCAAAAGGTACAGAAAGTGCGAAAAAGCGGTCTGACCTTTGCGCCCGAGGCGGGCACACAGCGTCTGCGTGATGTCATCAACAAGGGTGTGACAGAAGAAGACCTGCTCCGCGCGGCATCGATTGCGTTTGGCGGCGGCTATGGCGGCGTGAAGCTGTACTTTATGATGGGACTGCCGACGGAGACAAACGAGGATTTGGCGGGTATTGCAAAGCTTGCCGAAAAAGTGGTCGAGTGCTATTTTGCCGTGCCGAAAGAGCAGAGAAATAAGAACTTAAAAGTAACGGTCAGTACATCATCCTTTGTCCCCAAGCCGCACACGCCGTTCCAGTGGGTGCGTCAGAATGATGTGGATGAGCTTTTAGAAAAACAGAACTTCTTAAAAGGACAGATTACCAGCAAGCGTGTCAGCTACAACTGGCACGAGGCAAAGCTCTCCGTTTTGGAGGGCGTGTTTGCCCGTGGGGACAGAAAGCTTTCCAAGGTGCTCGCCTGCGCACAAAAATTAGGCGCGCGTTTTGACGGCTGGCACGAGTTTTTCGATTGGGATTTGTGGATGGATGCGTTCCGCAAGGCCGGTGTTGACCCGTATTTTTATAATTTGCGTGAGCGCAGTTATGATGAAATTCTGCCTTGGGACCATATCAATGCAGGTCCGTCCAAGGAGTTTTTGATGAGAGAAAATGAAAAGGCAAAGCGGGCAGAGGTAACGCCGAACTGCCGTGAAAAGTGCGCTGGTTGCGGTGTCAATGTGAGCTTAGGGGGTGGACATTGTGGCTAAGTACCGTTTGGAGTTTTCAAAAGAGGGCGATGCGAAGTTTGTTTCTCACTTAGACTTAGTACGACTCTTTACCCGTGTGTTTAAGCGCGCTAGGCTCCCGCTTGCGTACTCGGAAGGGTTTAATCCGCACCCGAAGATGTCCATCGGGATTCCGCTTTCGGTGGGCGTGACGAGCGAGGCAGAACTCTTAGATGCCGAGTTTTATGAGGAAGTTCCCGCTTTAGAAATCAAAGAGCGGATGAACGAAACTATGCCGATTGGCATTGCCATTACCAAGGTGCAAATGTTGGAGCAGGGGATGCCGAAGCTTTCTTCCGTTTCCCGTGCAAGCTATCGGGTCAGCCTTTCGGGCGATGGAGTAGCGAAAGAGGCACTAGCCGAATTCCTCAAAAGAGAAACGATAGAGATAGAAAAGAAAACCAAGCGCTCGGAAAAGCTGGTGGATATTAAGCCGGACATTTTCGGGATTTTATGGGAAGATGAAACAACGCTTGTGATGACGCTTGCTACGGGAAGTGCGGCAAACTTAAAGCCGGAGGTTGTGCTTTCAGCGATGAAGCTATATATCCCCGGATGTTCGGGAGAAGCTGCGGCCGTTCACCGTCTGTCGATGACAGATGATAACGGATGCGCGCTGATTGCAGGCTGAAAACAAAAGATAACCTTACAAACCGGATGGGAAAGGATGAGAGAAATGTCAGATACAATGGAATGTTACCGCGATATGGATTTGCGCGAGGTGTTCGGACGCCATGTCTTTTGTGACAGCGTGATGCGAGAGCGCCTGCCGAGAGAGACTTATCGGGCGTTACATAAAACCATACAAGAGGGAACGAGACTGGAAACCGAGGTTGCCAATGTCGTGGCGCACGCGATGATGGAGTGGGCGATTGAGCACGGTGCAACGCACTACACGCACTGGTTCCAGCCCTTAAACGGCTTTACTGCGGAAAAACACGATTCATTTTTGAGTGTTCCGTTTGGCGCAGATAAGGCGATTGCCGAGTTTTCGGGCAAAGAGCTGATTAAAGGCGAGCCGGATGCTTCGTCGTTCCCGTCGGGCGGTCTGCGTGCGACCTTTGAGGCACGCGGATATACCGCGTGGGACTGCACCTCACCGGCATTCTTAAAAGAGGATTCCTCAGGGGTAACGCTGTGTATCCCGACGGCATTCTGCTCCTATAATGGAGAGGCGCTGGACAAAAAGACGCCGCTGCTTCGCTCGGTAGAAGCGATTTCAAAGCAAGCGA
Organism: Clostridia bacterium; assembly: GCA_017399695.1. Taxonomy (GTDB): domain Bacteria; phylum Bacillota; class Clostridia; order UBA1381; family UBA9506; genus RGIG1666. The sequence goes on from JAFQBK010000015.1 coordinate 120,052, forward strand.
TTCGTATTCTGCGTCTGTTCGGCGATGAGGAAACGAAGCGCGTGAATGTCTGCTGCGGTCCGGAGCAGGAATACTTTTTGATTGATAAAGAAATGTTTAAAAAGCGTCCCGATTTGGTGTTTACGGGAAGAACGCTGTTTGGCTGCAAGCCACCGAAAACACAGGAGATGGATGACCACTATTTCGGCACGCTCAAAGAGAGAGTATCCGCATTTATGAAGGAGCTGGATTTTGAGCTGTGGAAGGTCGGTGTCATGGCGAAAACCAAGCACAACGAAGCTGCACCGGCACAGCACGAGCTGGCACCGATTTTTGATACGGTAAACATCGCAACCGACCACAATCAGCTGACAATGGAGCTGATGAAGAAGATTGCAGACCGTCACGGGATGGCGTGTCTGCTTCACGAAAAGCCCTTTGCCGGTATCAACGGCAGCGGTAAGCACAACAACTGGTCGCTTTCCACCGATGGCGGAACGAACCTGTTTAATCCCGGGAAAACGCCGAGAGAAAATGCACAGTTTTTAATCTTTTTGTGCGCAGTTTTAAAGGCGATTGATGAGCACGCAGAGCTGATTCGTGCATCTGCGGCAAATGCGGGAAATGACTACCGCTTGGGCGCACTCGAAGCACCCCCGGCGATTATCTCCGTCTTTTTGGGAGATGAGCTTGCCGAGGTGCTTGACGAAGTGGAAAAGGGCATCAAACGCGATGTCAATTTCGGCGGAAAGATGGATTTCGGCGTGCCGACGCTTCCGGCATTTCAGCTCGATAAAACCGACCGAAACAGAACCTCACCGTTTGCATTTACAGGAAATAAATTCGAGTTCCGTATGGTGCCGTCCTCGGCATCGGTGGCAGGCCCGAACACGGTACTGAACACGGTTGTAGCAGACGCGCTCTGCGAAATTGCAGACGAGCTTGAGGGCGCAAAGGATTTCGGCAAAGCTGTAAGTTCTGTGCTGTCAAAGCTTGTGAAAAAGCATAAGAGAGTTATTTTTGATGGCAACGGCTATGGCGAGGAATGGGTCAAGGAAGCCGAAAAACGCGGTCTTCCGAATGTGACTAATTCGGTAGATTCCTATGCTGCATTTATCAAAGACGAGTCCGTTCGTGTCTTTGAAAAGCATCACGTGTATACCAAGGCAGAACTCGATTCCCGCTATGAAATCAAGATGGAAAAGTATATCAAAATCAATACCATCGAGGCACACACGATGCTTGAGATGTGTCGCAAGCAGATTATGCCTGCGGTAATGAGCTACAGCGACCATGTGGCAAAAACGATTGTACACTTAAAGGCAACGGGGATTCCCGTGGATATGCAAACGAATGAGGAAACGCTCTTGTGCGTAACGAGAAATCTCGCAAAATTAAACAGTACCGTGAAAAAATTAGAGCGTGCGGTCGAGCGTGCGGCAGGCTTAGAGGGCGATTTTGTCAAAGCGGCGCATTTTATGCGTGACAGCGTGGTTGCTACGATGCAGGAGGTCAGAAAATATGCGGACAGCCTAGAGATGTGCGTCGGGAAAGAGTACTGGCCGATTCCTACCTACAGTGATTTGATTTACAGCGTATAAAAAGGTGAAATAAAATGGTGATTGATTTTCATACACATATGTTCCCCGAAACGCTCGCCGAGCGTGCGCTTGCCGAGCTTTCGAAGAAATGCGGTATTGCGCCGTTTGAGGGAGGAAGTCTTCCCAAAACCCGCGCACAGATGCAAAAATGCGGCGTAGGGACTTCCGTCGTATTAAATATTGCAACCAACCCGAAGCAGATGAGGAACGTCAACCGTTTTGCGATTGAGGTGAACCAAGAGCCTGACTTTGTTGCGTTTGGAAGCGTTCACCCCGAGGGCGACTGGCGGTATGAGCTTGATTGGCTGAAAGATGAGGGTATTTTAGGCATCAAGCTGCACCCCGATTATCAGGGATTTTTTATTGATGGACCCAAGATGCAGAAGATTTATGAGGAAATTTTGTCTCGTGGATTTATTCTGATTTTCCATTCGGGCGTGGATTGGGGAATGCCCGAGCCGGTGCACGCATCGGTCAAAAGGCAAAAGAATGTACTCGGGATGTTTCGCGGCGAAAAGGTGGTCTTTTCCCATTCTGGTGGCTTTGACCAATGGGACGAGGCGCTGGAGCACATTTGCGGCGAGGACATCTATCTGGATACTTCGATGACACGGGGATTTTTAGAGAAAGAAAAGAGAGAGGAACTCTATCGTGCCCACGATATGCATAAACTGTTATTCGGTACGGATTCGCCCTGGGCACCGCTTGCTGAGGAAATTGAGGGCATCCGTGCATTGAATTTTGATGAGGAATGGAAAGAACGGGTCCTTTATCGGAACGCAGAAAAACTTCTGGGAAGATAACGCAGAAAGGAGAGGCTATGGCTACCGCAAGAGAAATCGCGCTGAAAATTTTATATGAAACCGAGGCAAAGGATGCCTACTTAAACATTGTGTTTGCCAAAACGATGCGCTCATCCGGCCTGCCTCCCATCGAACGCGCACTCGTAAAAGAGCTGACCGTGGGCGTAATGAAGCATAAAATCACGCTGGATTACGCCATAGCGAAATTCTCAAGTGTTCGTCTGAAAAAGATTTCTCCGTATATCTTAAATATTTTACGACTGGGTATTTATCAACTGCATTTCATGGATAAAATTCCGGCATCTGCGGCGGTAAACGAAAGCGTCAAGCTTGCCAAAAAGTACGGACACCGAGCATCCGCCGGCTTTGTCAATGCGCTCTTAAAGCGGATTGCAGCGGAAAGCCTTTTGCCGATTCCTAAGCGTTCAGCATCGGAAGCCGCATACTTAAGCATCAAGTATTCGCATCCCGAGGAATTGTGTCAGTGGTATATGGATACCTTTGGCGACGAGCGTGCAGAAGAATTGCTTGCAAAAAATAACGAAAAACCGCCGATTTGTGCGCGGGTCAACTGTTTAAAAACGAATCGCGAGGAATTGATAGAGCGATTAAAAGACGAGGGGATTTCGGCAGAGGCATCGCATCTTACGGACTGCGGCATCCTGATTTCCGAGGGCAATATAGAGGCGACAGATAGCTACCGAAAGGGTCTTTTGAGCGTGCAGGGCGTATCCTCACAGCTTGCGGCACTTGTGCTTTTTCCCAAAGCAGGGGAGACCGTATTGGACCTTTGTGCCGCACCCGGCGGAAAGACAGCGCATCTGGCAGAACTGATGGGAAATGAGGGCAGAATCTTTGCCGCCGATTTGTATGAGCACCGGTTGCAAACGGTGCGCCAAAACGCAGAGCGCTTGGGAATTTCCATTCTGTCTGCCGCGCAGGGCGATGCGACCGTGGAAAAACCCGAGTGGCTTGAGCTGGCGGATAAAATTTTGTTAGACGTTCCCTGTTCGGGGCTCGGCATCATCCGCAGAAAACCCGATATCCGCTACAAAGCGGGACTCGTGGATTTCGACGAAATCATCCGGATTCAAAAAAACATATTGAATATTTGTTCAAAATATCTTAAAATAGAAGGGGAGCTTGTGTACTCCACCTGTACCGTTAATCCGCAAGAGAATATGGGTGTGGTGGAGGAATTCTTAAAAGAGCATCCCGAGTTTGTGCTTGTTCCTATGGGAAATGAGCATATAGATTCCGCGCTCTGCGAGGAGATGGAGAAAGGCTATATCACGCTTTATCCCGAGGAGGAAGCGGACGGATTCTTTATCTGTAAGATGAAAAGGAGAGGCTGATGGAGAAAATCGATTTAAAAGCGTTAACGCCAGACGAGCTATCGGCATTGATTGCTTCTGTCGGCGAAGCGCCGTTTCGGGCGAAACAGATTTTCAAGTGGATTTACCGCGGTGTTTCTTCTTTTGATGAGATGACGGATTTGTCAAAGACGCTCAGGGAAAAGCTTGCGGAAAAATGCACGATAGGAAATCTTATCATTGAAAAAAAGCAGGTTTCGAAAATTGACGGAACTATTAAATATTTATTCCGCCTTTCTGATGGAAATTTGATTGAAAGCGTTTTGATGAGCTATAAGCACGGCAATACCATCTGCGTTTCTTCGCAGGTCGGGTGCCGGATGGGCTGTCGCTTTTGCGCATCGACCATCGGGGGTCTGGTGCGAAATCTCACAGCGTCGGAAATCATTGACCAGATTATGAAGGCGGAGGCAGACTCCGGAAAGAAAATATCCAATATCGTCATGATGGGTATCGGAGAGCCACTCGATAATTATGAGAATGTCATTAAATTTTTAAAGATTGTTAACCACCCTGACGGGCTCGGCATCGGCTATCGCCATATTTCGCTTTCAACCTGTGGTATTGTAGACCGGATTTATGATTTGGCAAAGGAAAATCTGCCGATTACGCTTTCGATTTCACTCCACAATCCCTTCCGTGAGGAGCGAAAGAAAATCATGCCGGTGGATGCGATCTATCCTTTACCGAAACTGATGGAAGCGCTGCGTGCTTACCTTGCGGTGACGGGGCGCAGAATCAGTGTGGAATATGCGATGATACGCGGTGAAAACGATACGGACGAGTGTGCGAAAGAGCTTGCAAAGCTGTTTCGCGGAATGCTTGTGCATATCAATTTAATCCCGATTAACAATGTCAGAGAACGGGATTTTGTCAAAAGTGATACCAAACAAATCAAACGGTTTATGGAACAACTGGAAAAACTCGGTCTGTCCGTCACGGTGCGTCGTGAGCTGGGCAGCGATATCAGTGCTGCCTGCGGCCAGCTCCGCAAGTCAGTGATAGAGGAACAAAAGCAAGAGGTGATAAAAGCATGAGAATAGGGACTTGTACAGACATAGGGAAGACCCGTCCGATTAACGAGGATAATTTCTATGTTTCGGAATATGTCTCCCGACCAGGTGTCATTTACGCCCTGGTTGCCGACGGAATGGGCGGCCACAATGCCGGCGAAACGGCGAGTGAGATTGCGACTGTAGAGGTCAGCGATTATATCAACCGGAATTATACGGTGGATGTGCCTCAGGAAGAAATCAAACATATGCTGACCGCGGCAATCAAAAGTGCGAACAAAAAGATTTATTCCGGTGCCAAGGAAAATTCGGCATATTATGGAATGGGAACAACCATAACAGCGATGTTTTATTATGATACTTATGTAACGATTGCCCATGTTGGAGACTCCCGAGCCTATATCCTGCGCGATGATGTGATACATAAGCTGACGCAGGACCACTCATTGGTGGCAGAGCTTTTGGCAAACGGGCAGATTACTCCCGAACAGGCAAGAAACCATCCGCAAAAGAACGTGATTACCCGTGCGGTAGGAACGGATGCGGATGTCACCGTAGACATCTATGAACTGGGGACGAATCCCGGGGACATCATTTTATTATGTACAGACGGACTGTCGAACTTGCTTTCCGATACGGAAATCAAAGAATTGATTCGAGAATCGGGCAAGATGGAGGATGCCGCAAAGGCCTTGGTGGACGCGGCAAACGAAAAAGGCGGTTTTGATAACATAACCGCAGTACTCATGCAAATATGACGGACGTTGTTTGTGAAAATATGATGTGGAGATGATAGCTATGATGATTGGAACTGTGATTGCGAACAGATATGAAATAATAGAAGAAGTAGGAAAGGGAGGCATGGCGGTTGTCTACAAGGCAAAATGTCTGGTACTAAACCGTTATGTAGCACTCAAGGTGCTCCGCCAAGAATTTAGAGAGGACACCGACTTTATCCATCGTTTTAAGGTGGAGGCACAGTCGGCGGGCAGCCTTTCGCACCCGAACATCGTCTCGATTTATGATGTTTGCCAGAGCGACGGCGTGGATTATATCGTAATGGAGTATGTCGAGGGTGTAACGCTGAAGGAATACATAGAAAAAAGAGGCATTATCCCGTGGAAAGAGGCGGTTGACTATGCGGCGCAGATTTGTGCCGGTCTTGAGCACGCACACAAAAAGGGCATTATCCACAAGGATATCAAGCCGCACAATGTGATTATTACCCGCGAGGGAACGCTGAAAATTACGGACTTCGGTATTGCTAAAGTCATGAGCACCTCGACGATTGCAACCGGCGGTGCACAGGCAATGGGCTCGGTGCACTACTTTTCGCCGGAGCAGGCACGCGGCGGCTATACCGATGCCAAAACCGATATCTATTCCCTTGGTGTTTTGATGTATGAAATGGTGACGGGTCGTCTTCCCTTTGAGGGAGATACGGCGGTGGCGGTTGCAATGCAGCACATCGAGAAAGAGCCGACCCCGCCGACCAAAATTAATCCGAGTGTGGATACCTCTTTAGAGAACGTCATCCTCCGCGCAATGAGCAAGGAGCAGGCACGTCGCTATGATTCTGCGACGAAGATGATGATTGATTTAAAGAAGGTATATATGGGAACTCCCGTCAGCTTCGACCCGGCACTTGCCGGCGGGGAAACGACGGTGCTTCCGCCGATTGGTGGTGAGCACGTGGTACCGAAAGAATTGCGTGGAAAGCCTAAGGGCAGCGCAAAACCCGTGCAAGAGGGCAAGGGGCAGAAAACACCCGAGCAGGAGAGAAAGGATAAAATCAGCCTAATTGCAGGAATTGCGACGGGCGTAGGACTCTTTGTCATTTTGGCGCTCATCTTCTACTTTATGTTCTTCAGTCCGGCATCGGTTCCGGAGGTAGAGCTTCCCAACTTTAAGAATATGACCGTAGAAGAGGCGCGCGCGTTGGTCAAAGATACCGAGCTTCAGATTGTGGTCTCCGAAAGTGTAGAAAGCCATGAGGTCAAAGAGGGAGATATTATTTCGCAGGACCCCACGCCGGATAAAAAAGTAAAGAATAATGCGACCATCCGTGTGGTAGTCAGCCTTGGTGCTCCCGGCGGCGAAATGCCGGAGTTGGTGGGCAGAACCGATATTGACGCGCAGGATGTTATCCGCAGATTGGGCTTAGTCCCGAATGTAGTCAGCGAGCCGAGTGACACGGTGGCAAAGGGCAATGTTATCCGTCATACACCGCCGCAGGGCACAAGATATAATGATGGCGATATGGTGACAATCTATGTCAGCAGCGGTCAGGAGAACGCAACCGTTCCCGTGCCGAATCTGATTGGATTGACCGAGGAAGAAGCAAAGTCGGCACTTTTAGCGCTTGATTTGACCTGGGGTACGATTACCAAGGTGGAAAGCTCCCGTCCGGAGGGCACCGTAGTGCAGCAGTCGATTGCGGCAGAAACCAATGTCGGAACGAAAACAAGCGTTTCGCTCCGCATCAGCGGCGGCAAAAACAGCGCATCGGCTGAGCCGACGTCGACACCGAAGCCAACCATTAGACCGATTGCACCAAACTCATAATACTGATAAATTTTTAGGAACAGGCAGGGATCCGGATGCTCGAAGGAGTTATCGTCAAGGGAATCGGCGGATTTTACTATATCCGTACGGAACAGGGCGTATATGAGGCAAAGGCGCGCGGAAAGTTTCGCAGTCGTGGGCTCATTCCGATTGTGGGCGACCGTGTGTGCATCAGCGTCACGGATGAAGCAGAGAAAAAGGGAAGTCTTGATGAAATTCTTCCCCGGAAAAACTCCTTTATCCGTCCGCCTGTGGCAAACCTTGACCGGATTATAATTACCTTTGCGCCGAAAGACCCTGAGCCGAATCTTCGGTTAGTGGATAAGCTGACGCTGACAGCACTTGCCGCGGGGGTAAGCTGTGGCATTTGTATTAACAAGACAGAGCTTGACCCCGAGCGCGCGAAAGAACTTGCCGAAATCTACAAAAAGACGGGTTTTCCGGTCCTTTTAATCAGCGCGAAAGAGGGCTTCGGAAAAGAAGAACTCGCGGCGCTCTTAAAGGACAAGGTGACCGCTTTTGCCGGTAATTCCGGCGTCGGAAAGTCGAGCATCTTAAACGGACTTTTGGGCGGCGAGGCAATGGAAACGGGTAGCATCAGCGAAAAAATCAAGCGGGGAAGGCACACGACGCGCCATGTCGAGCTCCTGGCTTTACCCTTTGGCGGGTTTGCCTTTGACACGCCCGGGTTTTCCACCTTTGAGCTAGAGGGCGTTACTGCGCAGGAACTCGCCGGTTATTTCCCCGAATTTGCAGCCTACCCCGAGTCCTGCCGTTTTGCCGGGTGTGCGCATATCAGTGAGCCGGACTGTGCTGTCAAAGAGGCACTTTCGGAGGGGAAAATTGCGTTGAGCCGTTATGAAAGCTATTGTGAACTGTATGAGACATTAAAACAGATTAAGGAGTGGATGAAGTGATGAAAATAGCTCCTTCGATTTTATCCGCAGATTTTTCGCGCCTGGGCGAAGATGTTGCGCTCGTGGAGCAGGCAGGCGCAGAATATTTGCATATTGACGTGATGGATGGGCATTTAGTGCCGAATATTTCCTTTGGTGCACCGATTGTCAAAAGCATCCGTCCGCACAGCAAGATGGTGTTTGACACCCATCTGATGATTTCCGAGCCGCACCGCTATATCGAGGATTTCGCCAAGGCCGGTTCGGATATTATTACCATCCATATTGAATGTGAAAGCGATATTGGAAAAACGCTCGACGAAATTCACGCACTTGGGAAAAAAGCAGGTCTCGCCTTAAACCCCGACGCAGAGCTTTCGCGCGTGCTTCCATATAAAGATAAAATTGATATGCTGCTTCTGATGACGGTGTATGCCGGCTTCGGAGGACAGAAATATATCCCTGAGGTGAATCCGAAGATTGCTGAGGCAAGAGCGCTTTTCGGTCCGGATTTTGATATCGAAGTAGATGGCGGAATTTCAGCAGACAATATCCATATTCCACTTTCGTTCGGTGCGAATATCTTTGTGGCAGGCAGTGCGATTTTCGGCGCGTCTGACCCCGAAGAAGTGATTCGCAAGATGAGGGAAAAAGCATGAAGGCGTTGATTATATCGGCTGGTCGGCTTTCTGATGCGGCGTTTTATCGGGATGCTTTATCGGACGTCTCTTTCGTGGTCTGCGCCGACGGCGGCGTGAGAAACTGTGAAATACTGGGACTTGTGCCGGATGTCATTATCGGGGATTTTGATTCCTGCCCGAAAGATTTGGTAAAGGCGGAAACCGTCATCGAGCTTCCGACGGAAAAGGACCGCACGGATACGCACGAATGTGTGTGCTACTGCATTGCGCGGGGATGTACCGAGATTTTGCTGATTGGCGGTATCGGAACGAGACTTGATCACACGCTTGCCAATATTCATTTGCTTGCCATAGCAAAAGCAAGTGGCGTAGAGATGAAAATTGTGGATGAGCACAATGAGATTTTCCTCATCGAAAATGAGGCAGAAATCCCCAAAAAAGAGGGGTATCACCTTTCGCTTTTGCCGATTGGTTCAGCGGAGGGAATTTGTGCCTCCGGGCTTTACTATCCTCTCGAAAATGCACGCATGGAGTTTGGAAACCCCTACGGCGTGAGCAATGAATGGATAGAGAAAATCGCGCAGGTGAGCGTAAAAAATGGGCGTTTGCTTGCGATACTCAGTAAGGATTAATCTGGATGCGCTTTTTGCTATAAAAAGCGCATTTTTAGTAACAGAAAGGATGTTTTTATGATTGTAGAACCGAAAGTCAGAGGCTTTATCTGCACAACCGCACACAAAGAGGGCTGCAGAGAAAATGTAAAACAGCAGATTGAGTATGTCAAATCCAAGCCGAAAATGAATAGCGGAAAGAGAGTTTTGGTTATCGGTGCTTCTGCCGGCTACGGACTTGCTTCACGCATCACGGCGGCATTTTCCGGAGGTGCAAAAACGCTGGGCGTTATTTTTGATAAACCGGCTTCCGGCAAAAAAACTGCCTCAGCAGGCTGGTACAATACGGCAGCATTTGAGGAGTTTGCGCGTGCTGAGGGTCTGTATGCCAAAACCGTGAACGGCGATGCATTTTCCGAGACGGTCAAGGAGCAGGTGATTGAACTCATCCGCGAGGATTTGGGCACGGTAGATACGGTCATTTATAGCCTAGCTGCGCCGCGCCGCACGATGCCGGATGGCGAGGTGGTGTCAAGCGTTTTAAAAACGACGGGCGAGCCGTATACCAATAAGACGATTGATCTTGCCAGTCGCACCGTTGTTCCCGTAACCATCGAACCTGCAACACCGGAGGAAATCGTGGGTACAGTCAAGGTCATGGGCGGTGAGGATTGGAAGGACTGGATTTATGCGCTTTCTGACAGCGGCGTTTTAGCAGAAAATGCCGTGACGGTTGCCTACAGCTATATCGGACCGGAACTGACGCACCCAATGTATTATAACGGCTCGATTGGTGCGGCGAAAAAACATCTTTACGAAACGGCAAAGGATATGACGGAGGAGATGTCAGACATCGGGCTTTCCGCCTATGTTTCGATGAATAAGGCACTCGTAACGCAGGCAAGCTCTGCGATTCCTGTGGTGCCTCTTTATACGGCGATTCTTTATCGTGTGATGAAAGAGATGAATCTGCATGAGGGCTGTATTGAGCAAATTTACCGCTTATTTTCCGAAAAGCTTTACGGCGAAACACCGGTAACAGACGGAGAATGCCTCTTGCGCGTGGATGACTGGGAGTTGCGTGAAGACGTACAGAAAGCAGTAAGTGAGGCATGGGAAAAAATCACAACAGAAAACTTGGATTCCCTCTCGGATGTGGATGGTTATTGGGAGGACTTTTACCGGATGTTTGGATTTGGAATCGAGAGCGTGGACTACGCAAAAGACATTGAAACCGAAGTCGGCATCCCCAGCATTATAATAGAAGAATAAAGTTGTTTTAGGCACTCATATACCTTATGTGTGCCTAAAAAGTATGGATTTTGATATAAAAAAACGAAAATGGGTACTAAATTCTTGAAAAACGACGTTGCGCCAAGCTAATATCATATATTATAATGTATGGTAGAATGGAGTGATAAATCTATGAAACTTGCGAAGACGAGCGAGGCTTTAATCAAAAGAAAGAAAGGCCTGACCAAGTCGGAACTGCAGCTGTATTCTTTATGCGCAATTCCGGTGCTTTTGGTTTTTGTATTTAACTACATACCCTTATTCGGTATTTTAATTGCCTTTAAGGATTATCGTTATAATCTCGGTATTTTCGGCAGTAAGTGGGTTGGTATTGAAAACTTTACTTTCTTCTTTACCTCATCCGACTTTTACCGCATTACGTGGAACACCTTGAGTATGAACTTTGTGTTCATTGTGTTCGGTACGATTTGCTCTGTATTGGTGGCAACGCTTTTATTCCATTTGAGAAGTCGTAATGCGACCAAGGTCTTTCAGACCATTTTAATCACGCCGCACTTTTTGTCCTGGGTTGTTGTGGCGTACATGGCGTTTGCTTTCTTAAATCCGACCTACGGATTCTTAAACGCTATTTTAGGTATCTTCGGCATCCCCGCCGTGGACTGGTACTCGGAGCCGGGCGCATGGCCGTACATCCTGACCTTCTTCAACATCTGGAAGCACGTCGGTATGGACTCCGTTTTATACTATGCCTGCCTGATGGGTATCGATACCGGATTGTTTGAAGCGGCAGACATTGACGGTGCAAACTCTGTCCATAAGTTCTGGAAGATTATCGTACCGGAGCTCACTTCGCTTTTGGTATTGCAGACCATCTTAAAAATCGGCGGTATTTTCCGTGCAGACTTCGGTCTGTTCTATCAGCTGCCGAGAAATATCGGTGTTTTGTACTCGACCACCGATGTTATCGACACCTATGTCTTCCGCGCGATGCGCGAAATCGGTGATATGAGTATGTCTTCCGCGATTGGTCTTTTGCAGTCGATTGTTGGCTTTATCCTCGTTTTGACGACTAATTTTGTCACGAACAAAATCAGTCCGCAGAACGCGTTGTTTTAAGGGGGTGTTGCGAAATGAATATGAAAAAGAAAACTATCATGTCGCAGTCCCTTTTGATTGCGTTCTTCGTACTGCTTTGCGTGGTTATTATCGTTCCGTTTGTAATGCTTTTGTCCATTTCGCTTTCTTCGGAGGCGGATGTCGCAAAATATGGTTATCAACTTTTCCCGAAGGCGATTGACTTCTCTGCGTATCAGTTCGTATTTAACAATCCTACAACCGTATTAAGAGCGTATGGTGTTACCGGATTTTTCTCGATTGTGGCGATGGTGCTTTCTTTGGCACTTCAGGCAATGTGTGCTTATCCCTTGTCGAGAAAAAACTTGCGCGGACGTATGGGAATCTCGTTCTATCTGTACTTTACGATGCTGTTTTCGGGCGGTATGGTTCCGTCATTCATTTTGATTACCCAGTATCTGCACTTAAACAATACAATCTGGGTATACATTATCCCGGGTCTGATTAACCCGTGGTATATCTTTATGATTAGAACCTTCTACCAGTCCCTGCCGGGTGAAATCATTGAGTCGGCGTATGTGGACGGTGCGAATGAGTACACGATCTTCTTCCGCATCGTGGTTCCGCTGTGTAAACCGGTATTTGCAACGGTTGCACTCTTTACCTTCTTAAACAAGTGGAACGACTGGATGACTTCGGTGCTTTATGTGGATGATCCGAATCTTTATAGCCTTCAGTATCTCTTACAGAAAATCTTAAAGGATGTTGAGCTTTTGGCGAACAACCAGCAGAATGCACAGCTGACGCAGCAAGCGGTTGAGGTTCCGAGTGAAACGGTTCGTATGGCAATGGCGGTTGTTGTTGCCGGTCCGGCGCTCGTGGTATTCCCGTTCTTCCAGAAGTACTTTGTCAAGGGTCTTACCGTTGGTAGTGTCAAGGGTTGATTTTATGGGGCGACGCAAAATGCGCACACCACACAAGACAAACAATCAAATGCCTTTTTAGCGATTGAAATTAATATAGCATAAAATATGAGGAAGAAATTCGCCAACCAGCGAATTTCTTCTGTTTTTATTGCCTTGTGTTTTGAACAAACTTCATCTTCGCGGTACACCAGTACAGCATCGGGTGACCCCTGCGGGTTCAGTTTGTCCAATCTGCGCTATTTTCTGTTCGCCCCTCGCGGAGATTTGATAGCGCGAAAACTGACGAAAAACGTGGTTGACAAGGGTTTACATATGTGCTATAATTGTCACGTACGGAATTTTGTGAACAAAATTCCGAAAGCCGAAAGGCTTTGCGGCCTAGGGCCGCTGTGTCAATTGACATATATCTCAATCGGAAAGAGTTTTCCGAAGCAAGATAATACGACCGCCGATAGCGATATCGGCCAAGGCCATACGGACAGCCGGGTCAAATGCCGAAAACCGCAAAAGCGGTTGGCAACTTCTGTTGCCTTATTGATTGAGTTAAAAGCTCAAATTTTATAAGTTGGTGACTATAAACCGATGCCATCGGGGCATAAAACTTGTGAAATGGTCAATAAGAGTAGTAAAAGTAATCTTTGCTATATAGACTCTAAACCCATTGGGATGCGCAAAAATAAAAGGAATGTTAGATTTCTTTTCATGTTCGCTCTTTGCAAGTAGTATGCTTTTGGCATACTGCTTTTTTATTTTGCCTGCGCAGGCAGAAAGGGGCGCAATCATGGAAAAAATTATTGAACTTAAAAACATTTCAAAATCCTTTGACGGCGAAACAGTCTTGGATCATATCAGCTTAGATATTTATGACAATGAGTTTATTACGCTACTTGGCCCCTCCGGTTGCGGAAAAACAACCCTGCTTCGCATGATTGGCGGATTTGCAAATCCTGACGAAGGTGATATTCTGTTTATGGGCGAGCGCTTAAACGATACGCCGCCGCATAAGCGAAATGTCAACACCGTGTTCCAGAAATATGCACTGTTTCCGCACCTTAACGTGTTTGAAAATGTCGCATTTCCGCTGCGCGAGCGTGGCGTGAAAAAGGCAGAAATCAAAGAACAGGTTATGAAGATGCTTTCCTTGGTTATGCTTGAGGGCTTTGCAGAGCGCAGTGTAACGAGTCTTTCCGGCGGTCAGCAGCAGAGAGTTGCGATTGCAAGAGCGCTCATCAATCATCCGAAGGTGCTCTTGCTCGACGAGCCTTTGGGTGCGCTGGACTTAAAGCTCCGAAAGGATATGCAGCAGGAACTCAAAAAAATTCAGAAGAGCACGGGGATTACCTTTGTGTTTGTAACGCACGACCAGGAAGAAGCCCTCAGTATGTCGGATACCATCGTGGTATTAAGCGAGGGTAGGATTCAGCAAATCGGTACCCCGACCGACATTTACAATGAGCCGGTGAATGCCTTTGTTGCAGATTTTATCGGCGAAAGTAATATCCTAGACGGCGTGATGCCGGAAAACTTTAAGGCGCGTTTTTCCGGTCATACCTTCTCTTGTCTTGACAAGGACTTTGCACCGGGCGAGCCGGTCGATGTCGTTGTCCGTCCCGAGGATGTGGATATTGTGCCGAAGGACGAGGGGATGCTTTCCGGCGTGGTAACACAGGTTACCTTTATGGGTGTCCATAATGAAATTATCGTAGATATCGGCGGGTTTAAGTGGATGATACAGACCACGGAGTCGGTCAATGTGGGCGAACACATCGGCATTTCTTTAGACCCCGATGCGATTCATATTATGAAAAAATCGAAATATTCGGGTGTGTTTGGCGATTATTCCTCTTATTCCAATGAACTGGATGAGCTTTCCGACCCGGGAGGTGAGGAGTAATTATGCAGAAAAAAGAGCCGAGGCTAAACGGCGGGCGTGCGGGCGCGTTACTCGCCCCATATTCGCTCTGGTCACTCATTTTTATCCTTGTGCCTTTGGTGTTTGTCGCATACTACGCCTTTACCGATGAAAGCTTTCGTTTTACCACCGAAAACATTACCCGCTTTTTTACGGCGACCAGTAACTTAAAGGCGGATGACGGCACCGTTTCCGAGGTGCGCACCTATCTTGTAATTTTTTCGCGCTCGTTTAAGCTTGCGCTGATTTCCACCCTGATTTGTCTGGTGTTGGGTTATCCAATGGCGTACATTATGGCACGTGCCAAGGTGCGTACACAGAAAACGATGATGACACTTGTGATGATTCCAATGTGGATGAACTTTCTGATTCGTACGTATGCGTGGATGACGATACTTCAGGATACGGGTATTTTGAATAATTTCCTGACGGGGTTAGGACTTCCCGTGGTTCGCATTATCGGTACGGAGACAGCGGTCGTGATTGGTATGGTGTACGACTTTTTCCCGTATATGATTTTGCCGATTTACTCGATTATGGCAAAGATGGATGTAAAGCTGTTAGAAGCGGCGAGAGATTTGGGCTGTAATGGCTTTGGCGTTTTAAAACGCGTGATTTTCCCCTTGAGTCTGCCCGGCGTCATTTCGGGCGTGACGATGGTTTTAATCCCCTCCATCAGTACCTTTTATATCTCGCAAAAGCTCGGTAACGGCAAGTTCTTCTTAATCGGTGATGCGATTGAGGGGCAGTATATTGCCAATAATCTACACTTTGCCGCGGCGATTGCATTTATTATGATGGTAATCCTTTTGGTGTTTATGGGCGTCTTCCGCTACTTAACATCAAAGGTTGTTTCCGGGGGTGAGTGAATATGAAATGGTCATCAAAGCTTTATACCACACTCATATTTATCTTTTTATTCGCTCCCATTGTGATTCTGTTGGTCTTTTCCTTTAACGAGGCGAAAAGCCTTTCCGTATTTTCGGGCTTTTCGTTTCGCTGGTATGAGGAACTGTTTTCCGATGAGGCGACCTTAGAATCGCTCAAGAATTCTTTGATTTTAGCGCTTTCCGCCACGGTGATTTCCACGGTGATGGGAACGGTGGCGGCGCTCGGCATTTACCGTCTGCGAAAGAAATGGTATCGCGCACTGTTAAACACAGTGACCAATATCCCGATGATTAATCCCGATATCATCACAGGTATTTCGATGATGCTTTTGTTTGTCTTTGTCGGAAGAATGTTTTCCGCATCGACGAGCCTCAATTTTTGGACGATGCTGATTGCGCACGTGACCTTTTGTCTGCCGTATGTGATTTTTCAGGTGCTCCCGAAATTAAATCAGATGGACGGCGACCTGATGGAGGCGGCGCAGGATTTGGGATGCACGCCGTTTCGCGCATTTTTTAAGGTCACATTGCCGGAGATTCTGCCCGGTATCATTACGGGCGCGATTATGGCATTTACTTTATCACTGGATGATTTTGTCATCAGTTATTTCACCTCGGGCAACGATTTTCAGACGCTCCCGATTCGAATTTACGGTATGACAAAGAAAACGGTTACCCCGAAAATGTACGCTTTGGCAACCATTATCTTCTTTGTTACCTTGGCACTACTTCTGCTAAACAATCTGGTGGATAATGATGATAGCCGCAAACTTCGGGAGAAAAAGAAAAAATCAAAAGCAGAGCTTTTGGAAGAATAAAGGAGTGGGGATATGAAAAAGTATATTGCACTTTTGCTAATGGTCATGGTTTTTGCCGTATGCCTTTTGACCGGTTGCGGCGGCGGAGATACGCTGACGCTGAATGTGTATAACTGGGGCGAGTACATTTCTGACGGCAGCGAGGGAAGCTTCGACACAATCAAGGAATTTGAGCTGTGGTATGAGGAAACCTACGGCACGCCCGTCAAGGTCAACTATACGACCTTTGCCTCCAATGAGGATATGTACAGCAAGTTGTCAAGCGGTGCGGTCAGCTATGATGTTGTCATTCCGTCGGACTATATGATTGCGCGGATGGCGGCAGAGGATATGCTCCTGCCCTTAAACTTTGAAAATATCCCGAACTATGAGTATATTGATGAGGACTTTAAGAGTCTTTATTATGACAAAGAGGGAAAATACACCGTGCCTTATGCGTACGGCATCATCGGTGTCATCTATAACGCAAACGAGGTAGATGCACAGGACACGGGCAGTTGGGAGCTTTTGTGGAACGAAAAATATAAGGATAAGATTTTACAGTTTAACAACTCCAGAGACGCCTTTGGTATGGCGATGTACAAAAAGGGACTGGATGTCAACTCCGAAGACCCAGCGGTCTGGGATGCGGCATATGAAGAACTGCTTGCGCAGCGCCCGTTGGTATACAGCTTGGTTATGGATGAAATTTATAATATGATGGAATCCGGTGAGGCGGCAATCGGTGCGTACTATGCCGGCGACTATTTCACGATGAAGGATGCGCAGGCGGAGAATGTTGACCTTAAGTTCTACTATCCGGAGCGCACGAACTTCTATGTGGATGCAATGTGTATCCCGACCTGCTGTGAGAACAAAGAACTGGCAGAGATTTTCATCAACTTTATGCTCGAAAAAGAGCCGGCGATTGCCAACGCAGAGTACACCTACTATGCTTCCCCGAACCGTTTGGTCTATGAGGATGAGGCATACATCGAGGAAATGGGCGAAGAGGCAATGAATGTATTGTATCAGCACGCAGGCAATTTTGCTGCGCAGTATGAGCAGAATGCGTATCATAATTTGAAGCCTGAAACGCTGGACTACATCAACACATTGTGGGAAACTTTAAAAATTAACTAATCAAAAGAGACGGTGATCGAATCACCGTCTCTTTTAGTTCGCTGGGAGTGAAAATTTTTGCTTGGTTTTTAATATTTCGGTCTGCTTTGCGGGTGAGGATTTCTGCCAGCCGCGGGAAGCCATTTCCTCCTGCAGGCTGGCGCAGATGTTATGTTCATCCTCTAAAATGGTTAAAAGGGTATTGCGAAAGCCCTCACCCGTACAGCTGAAGGCAAAGTCATTATAATCTGTGGCGATTTTCTTTTGCGTGCGCAAAGAGTCCTCCATCATTTCGCGCTCGCTTCTCTTTTTTTCCTGTTTCATAATACCTCCTATTGCAGATATCCCATTAAGGTATTAAAGTGCTGTTGGTGCTTGTCTGCAATTTGGTTGCAGGTGACCTTGAGCTGCGCGTCGGTGCATTCGCCGGCAAAGGTGCGGTACTTTTTCACCAGTGCCTGCTCGCGCTCCAGTTGCTGCTCCAATACTTCCAGTTCTGTCGTTGAAAGATTCATATCCATCGCCCTTTCCGTTTGTTTTTGTTTTTTTAGTATGAACAGCATCATATCAATTTATTCATTTTCTTTTTTACATCGCAACGGACAGGAATGTTTTTTGTTTTCTCTTAGAAAGAGGGGTGACAAAACGAAAAAAATATATTACAATTAACATATAGAACAAAAAAAGAGGTGTTATGAATGGGCATGACCATGACACAAAAAATATTGGCAAGCCACGCGGGACTCCCTTCTGTCGTCAGCGGACAGTTGATTGAGGCAAAGACCGATATGGTGCTGGGAAATGATATTACCGCACCGGTGGCGATTCGTGAATTTTTAAAAATCGGAATCTCCGATGTATTTGATAAAGCAAAAATTGCGCTTGTGCCGGACCATTTTACGCCGAACAAGGACATCAAATCTGCCGAGCAGGCCAAGGTGATGCGCGAGTTTGCGCGTGAAAAAGGGATTATCAACTATTTTGAAGTCGGCGAGATGGGAATCGAGCACGCGCTCCTGCCCGAAAAAGGGCTGGTCGTTCCGGGTGAGTTGGTCATCGGCGCAGATTCGCACACCTGTACGTACGGCGCGCTCGGCGCGTTTTCCACTGGCGTCGGAAGTACGGATATGGCAGGTGCGATGGCGACCGGAACCGTGTGGCTGAAGGTGCCCGAGGCGATGCGTTTTCAGTTGACGGGCACACTTCGTCCGTGGGTCAGCGGCAAGGATGTGATTCTCTATATCATCGGAAAAATCGGCGTGGATGGTGCCTTATATCGCTCAATGGAATTTGTCGGTGAGGGGGTAGCGTCGCTTTCCATGGATGACCGCTTTACGATTGCCAATATGGCGATTGAGGCAGGCGCGAAAAACGGAATCTTCCCGGTGGATGATAAAACCCGCGCGTATGTAAAAGAGCACGGCGGCAGAAGCTTTGTCGAGTTTACGGCGGACGATGATGCAGAATATGCCGAGACGATAGAAATTGATTTATCCGAAATTGAGCCGACGGTGGCGTTTCCGCACCTGCCGGAGAATACGAAAACCGTGCGCGAGGCAGGAGATGTTCCGATTGATCAGGTGGTCATCGGTTCCTGCACCAACGGTCGTATCGGTGATTTACGTGCGGCGGCAAAGGTTTTAGAGGGGAAAAAGGTCAAGGTAAGAACCATTATTATCCCTGCTACGCAGAAAATTTATTTGGATGCAATGGCAGAGGGGCTCATAAAGATATTCATTGATGCAGGAGCGGCGGTCAGCACCCCGACTTGTGGCCCGTGTCTCGGCGGTCATATGGGTATTTTAGCGGCAGGAGAACGCTGTGTCGCAACCACCAACCGCAATTTTGTCGGGCGTATGGGGCATCCCGAAAGCGAAGTCTATCTTGCAAGTCCTGCCGTGGCGGCGGCGTCTGCCGTAGCAGGAAAAATTGCACAGCCGTAAGCCGAGGCAGTCAAACCACGGAAGGAGGAATTCAGAATGAAATTCGAGGGAAAAGTCATTAAATACGGGGATAATGTCGATACCGATGTCATCATTCCTGCCCGTTACTTAAATACCTCCGACGAAAAAGAGTTGGCGAAGCACTGTATGGAGGATATTGACAAGGACTTTGCCGGCAAAGTCGCGCCTGGGGATATCATGCTTGGCGGAAAAAATTTCGGTTGTGGTTCCTCGCGTGAGCACGCGCCGATTGCCATCAAGGCAAGCGGAATTAGTTGTGTCATTGCCGAGAGCTTTGCGCGCATATTTTACCGCAATGCTATCAATATCGGTCTTCCGATTTTGGAATGTCCTGAAATTAAGAAAGCAGAGGACGGAGATATCCTCTCGGTGGATTTAGATAGCGGAAGCATCCGTAATATTACGAAACATGAGGAGTATTTTTCTGCTCCGTTTCCGCCGTTTATGCAAGGTATTATGCAAAAAAACGGTCTCATCGGTTACATCAAAAGCGGCTTGGAGGCGAAAAACGAATGAAGTATAATCTCGCAGTATTAAAAGGAGACGGCATCGGTCCGGAAATTATAGATGCGGCGCTTTTGGTACTTCGTCGCGTCGAGGAAACATTCGGGCACGAGTTTTCCTGTCATTTCGCAAACATTGGCGGTGCGGCGATTGACTCTTGCGGCGAGCCGCTCCCGAAAGAAACCTTAGATATTTGTCTTGCAAGCGACAGCGTGCTGTTAGGTGCAGTGGGAGGACCTGCCTGGGATAGTCTTCCGTCAGAACTGCGACCGGAAAAAGCCTTACTTACGCTTCGAAAAGAGCTGGGGCTGTATGCGAACCTGCGCCCGGCGCTCCTTTTGCCGCAGCTTGCCGATGCTTCGCCCCTAAAGCCAAGCGTCATTGGAGATGGCTTGGATTTATTGGTGGTGCGCGAGCTGACGGGCGGCATTTATTTTGGCGACAAAGGAACGGGCGAGGACTTTGCCTACGACACCGAGAAATATTATGATTATGAAATCCGGCGCATTGCGCGTACGGCGTTTGAGATGGCGAAAAATCGAAAGAAAAAGGTCGTAAGCGTGGACAAAGCCAATGTTTTGGCAAGCTCTAAGCTTTGGCGCAAGACCGTTTCCGAGGTGCACGAGGCGTATCCGGAAATCGAGCTGTCCCATATGTATGTAGACAATGCGGCAATGCAGATTGCGACCCATCCGGGACAATTTGATGTGATTCTGACGAGTAATATGTTTGGTGATATTTTATCCGACCTTGCGGCAACGATTACCGGCTCCATCGGGATGCTTCCGTCGGCAAGCACCGGCGAGGGAAGACGCGGAATGTATGAGCCGATTCACGGCAGTGCACCTGATATTGCCGGAAAGAATATCGCAAACCCAATGGCGACGATTCTCTCGCTTGCGATGATGCTCCGTACGGCGTTCGGGCTTTCAGAGGAGGCAGAACGTGTCGAGCTGGCAGTTCGTCGGGCGCTGGATGAGGGGTATCGTACGGCGGATATTTTCTCCGAGGGGAAGACCTTGCTCGGAACACGCGAAATGGGAGAGAAAATTGCTTCCCTTATATAAGCGGAGGCTTACAGCAAATGAACTTGACAACAGCAGGAACGGCATTAAAAAACCGTCCCTGCTTTTTGTTTACTTTAGTTTACAATTTTTGCAACTTGTAGTTGCTTTTTCTTCAAAAACTATTGTCACCGTAAAGGA
Organism: Clostridia bacterium; assembly: GCA_017399695.1. GTDB lineage: Bacteria > Bacillota > Clostridia > UBA1381 > UBA9506 > RGIG1666. Next base: position 141,182 of record JAFQBK010000015.1, read on the forward strand.
ATTATGGTATACTGAACTTATAAAAATAGATGGAGAGAAAAAGGTTTCTTTTTGAAGGTCTTTTTGTGCGGGAGGTGCGATATGAAAGCAATTATTAATGGAAAAATCATCTTAAAAGACAGTATGATTGAAGACGGCGCGCTGTTATTTTCCGATGTCATCGAGGGCATTGTTCCAATGGATGAAATCCCCGAGGGCGCGGAAGTCATTGATGCTTGTGGTGGCTATGTGGCACCGGGTCTTATCGATATTCATATTCACGGCTATCTGGGAAAGGATGTTTGTGACGGCGAGGAGGAAAGCATCCGCGTCATTTCCGAAGGGCTCATTAAAAACGGTGTTACGGGGTATTTGCCAACCACGATGACTGAGGATATGGCGGTCATCCGCAAGGCGCTCGAGGTTCTGCGTTCCTTAAAAGAGGAGAGTAAGTCGTGGAAGGGTAGTACCATTTTGGGTGCCCATGCCGAGGGCCCGTTTATCAGTGCGGCAAAAAAAGGCGCACAGGATCCGAAATACATCTTAAAGCCGGACGCAGCATTCGTCAAAGAGTATGCCGATATTATCAAAATCATTACGCTGGCACCGGAGGAGGATACGGAAACCTTCGATGCGATTCGCGAAATGGTAAAAGATACCGACGTCGTTGTTTCGATGGGTCATACCTCTGCGGACTATGATACGGCACTTAAAGCGACCAAGAACGGCGTGAAGCACGCGACCCACTTGTTCAATGCGATGACACCGATGGCGCATCGTGCGCCGGGCGTGGTTGGCGCGGTCTTTAATTCGGACGTTTCCTGCGAGGTGATTGCAGATACCTTCCATGTATCGGCATCGCTATATGATATGCTCTGGAAATTAAAGGGCAGAAAGCTCTGCTTTATTACCGACTGTCTGCCGGCGGGCGGCTTGCCGTACGGCGAGTACACGCTCGGCGGTCAGAAAATCATTTATAATGATATCGTTTGCCGCTTAGAGGACGGTACGGTTGCAGGAAGCGTGCTGCCTCTGAACGAGGGCGTGTGGAATGTATATCAGAATTCGCAGATTCCGCTTTGGGAATGTGTCAATGGAGCATCCCTAAATCCGGCAACGGCAATCGGTCTTTCCGATACCAAAGGTTCTTTGGAGGTCGGGAAAGATGCCGATATTATTATCACCGACGGCGAATTTGAAGTGGTAAAAACTATCATCAAAGGAGAGATTAGATATGAATCTTAAAGTTCCTGCTAAACTTGACCCGAAATTTACTCCGCTTGCTCTGGTGGTCAGAGAAATGCGCGAGGCAACCAAAGAAAACGGTCAGGATTTGGTCATTGCAGTAGAAAGAAACAAGGGTTACACCGTAACCTATAAAACCCGCGTGTTCCCGGACGGTACGGGTCATGATGAGGAAAACTTTAACTTTGTTGAAAGACTGGCAAAATCCCTTTTGTGGGTTGCCGGTGGCTATAAAATCATTATTGCAGGAAGCGAGACAATCGGAAACAAAATCAAGGAAGCTTACACCGATGGCGGCTTGCGTGATTTCGATGTTCATTTTATGGAAAGAGTGTACGAGACGGAGTTTTCCGTCGAGGTGCGTCCGCTTTCCGAGGCTCCTGTGGACAAGTCTGCAGCAGCTCCGATTGGCAGACATTTAGACGGCTGCAGAATCGGTTTTGATGCCGGCGGTAGTGACCGTAAGGTCAGCGCGGTAGTAGACGGCGAAAGCGTATACTCCGAGGAGGTTGTGTGGTTCCCGAAAACCAATCCGGACCCGGATTACCACTATCAGGGCATTTTAGAAGCAATGAAAACGGCTGCATCCCATATGCCGCGCGTCGATGCCATTGGTGTATCAAGTGCAGGTGTGTATGTCGATAATCGCATTATGGTTGCATCCCTTTTCTTAAAGGTCAGCGATGAGGACTTTGACAAAAAGGTTAAGAATATGTACTTAGATGTTGCAAAGGAAATCGGCGAAAATATTCCGATTGAGGTTGCAAACGATGGTGACGTTACGGCACTTGCCGGTGCGATGGACTTAAATGACAATGCGGTGTTGGGTATTGCGATGGGAACGTCCGAAGCCGGTGGCTACGTTGACCCAGACGGCAACATCACAGGTTGGCTCAACGAGCTTGCCTTTGCGCCGGTGGATTTCTCCAAGGACGCTATGGTGGATGAATGGTCGGGCGACTATGGCTGCGGGGTCAAATATTTCTCGCAGGACGGTGTCATTAAGCTCGCTCCGTTTGCAGGCATCGAGCTTGACGAAAGCCTATCCCCGGCAGAAAAATTAAAGGTTGTTCAGGGTTTGATGAAAGAGGGCGATGCGCGCGCGGCTGACATTTATGACACCATCGGTGCATATTTTGGCTATGCGATTGCATATTACAGTGAGTTCTATGAAATCAAGCATGTTTTGATTATGGGACGTGTGACCTCGGGCGAGGGCGGAACGATTCTGCTCGCTCGTGCGCAGGAAGTTTTAGACAAGGAATTCCCTGAGCTTGCGAAGAAAATCACGCTTCACATCCCGGATGAAAACTCCCGAAGAGTTGGTCAGTCCGTTGCGGCGGCGAGCTTGCCGGAGTTGAAATAAGTTCGTTTCTGCCCTGCGGTTTTTCGCAGGGCAGTTTTCTATCGTTTGTTTAGAAAAGAGGTAAAAGATGTATTTTGAGGATTTAAGCGTCGGCGATACACGTACGCTTTCGCCGGCGGAAATAGAGAAAGAAGCGATGCTCGATTTTGCGAGGAAGTATGACAACATCCCTCTGCATACCGATGAGGAATATGCCAAAACCACACCTTTTGGCGGACTGATTGCGCCCGGCGTAATGTCATTTATGGTAGTCTGGGCAAAGTATTTAGAGCAGGATTTCTTTGGCGAGGAGCTGCTAGCTGGGAAGTCTACGCATATTGAGTGGTGTGCGCCCGTCTATGCAGACGACGTGTTGACCGGCGTGGCAACCGTCACGGGAAAAACAGAGAGGAATGAAAAAAACGGGATTGTCGAAATCACCATTGAGGCAAGGAATCAGGAGGGTAAGCTGGTACTGACCAATGTGACCGAAGCGATTGTGAAAAAGAGGATGTAAAAAACTTTTTACACCCTCTTTTTTTGTTTTCTGGATATTTACCGCAACCCCATTTATCTGCCCCGATATTCGCTTTTTAGTATTTCTGCCATTTCTTTCGGCGACTCCTTACAACCGCCGGCGAGCCATTTTTTGATGATGGCGTTAAGTCCGTTTCGGAAAAACTCAATATGATAATCCACATATTTGCTGCCAAAATCCTGCTCCGCTCTTGCGGAGTCAAAGACATAGCTTTGATGCTTTTCATCATAACCCAATTTAAAATAAATTCGATAAAATAACTGATTTTCGTAAATATGGGTAAACATCTTTTCCGCACTCTGCGCCGATTTTTCCGTGAACTGGGCATTAAAATCAGATTCCAACTTATCACGCAATTTGTCCGCTAAGTCATATACATCCAAAAAGTTCGCATAAAAGGTACTGCGGTTTAAGCCCGTTTCCTTACAGATATCCGTTACGGAGATTTCGTTTATTTCTTTTCTTAAAAGCATATCAATAAATACTTTTTCTATTTTTTCAATGGATTCCCTTTTGCGTTTGTTATTTTTTGTGTTCATATAGAGCTCCTTTTATTAAACCAACATATGTTGGAAAATTGATGGTTGAATTTGTATTCCCGTTTGATTATACTAAAAGTGCAATAAAAAAACAAGTGTTGGTTTAATCAATTGTATTTGGAGGTAGGAACGATGAAAAAAAGTAGTTTTGTTGCAATGATGCTTGGAACGGTAGCAGGTGTATTTTTTGCGCTTGGTATGTGTATGGCGCTTCTTCCCGAGTGGAATGCATTTCGTCCGGGCGTGGTGTTTGGTTGCATTGGCATTGTGCTTGGTATCATCACTTTTTTTGTATGGAGAAAAATGGCGCACAAAGCACCAATCCAGTGGAACGGAAAGAAAGTGCTGTTTTGCCTGTTTGGTGTTGTCGGTGCACTGATTTTAGGCGTAGGTATGTGCTTTTGTCTGGTGTGGGAAAACATCATTTTGGGTACGCTGATTGGTTTAGTCGGGATTTTGATGCTGCTTAGTCTGATTCCGATTGCCAAGGGCATCAAAGAATGAGAAGTCTCATTTCAAAAGCAAACAAGCGGCAAAAGGTGATGCCACTTTCGTTTTATAGCTTGCTGTTTAATATTGCTTATGCATTGGCGAATGCGGTGCTCGGCATCCTCACTCGCGCTTGGTGGTTTGTCACGATTTCGGCATATTACATCATTTTAAGCGTGCTGCGATTTTCTGTCGTACGAGTTTCGCGCAGTCGAACAGGGAAAGACCGGGTATCCCCTTTGTTTATCAAGAGGTTTTCGGGTGTTTTATTTCTGTTCCTAGCATTGGTGCTTGTGGGGACGGTTATCCTTTCTATCGTGCGCGATGAGGGGACAAAATACCACGAGATTGTTATGATTACCATTGCACTTTATACGTTTATCAAGCTTACATTGGCGATTGTAAATCTGTGCAAAAATAAAAAGGAAAACACACCGCAGCTTCAGACGATTCGGAGTATTTCTTTTGCGGATGCGGTTGTTTCTCTGTTTTCGCTCCAACGCTCGATGCTCGTTTCGTTTCCCGGACTTACGATTCCGGAAATTCGTTTGTTTAATGCGTTGACCGGTGCCGGCGTCTGTATTGTTTTAATTATTCTCGGATTGAATTTAATCAGAAAGGAAAATAAAATGGCAAAATCAAAAATAGTAAAAATGAGCCAAACGGCAACAAAAGCCGTAGTCGATGGATACAAGGCAGTAGAAAAAGGAGTTGTCACCGGCTACAAAGCGGTAGAATCCGGCGTGGTAGCAGGATATACGAAGATAGAGGATGCTTTTGTTGACCGCTACTTGACCCGTGAGGGAGAAAGTGTGGAGGATGCAAAAAAACGGTTGAAACAGGGAGAATAGACCGCTTTTGAATTGACTTTTTCTGTTTTTCGGTATATGATATTTGACAGAAGAAAAAGAAAAAAAGGGGAGATTCCAAATGCCGTATATTAAGATTAAGTGCTATCCCAAGGATGAACAGACCAAGCAAAAGGTGGTTGAGCGCATCAACGAAACCTTTTTAGAGCTTTGGGGCTGTCCGAAAGAGGCAATCAGCATTTCTTTAGAGGAAGTGGAGCCTGCCAACTGGGATGCGGTTGTAAAGACAGAAATTGAGCCCAATGAGGATAAAATGATGGTACTTGCGGGCGAAAAGAGATACGAATAAGCGATTTTCTAAAAAGAACGGTGACAGCTCACCGTTCTTTTTTAGAGGTTATTTAGAAATTTTTCTAAATAGGTATTGACAAATGGGTGGTGGAGTGATAGAATCTATTTAGAAAGACATCTAAATAGATGGAAGGGAGAGGGAAAAATGGCATTGAGTGACACCTTAAAGGCGATTTCTGACCCGGTGCGTCGGGATATTCTTACGATGCTTAAGACCGGAAAGAAGTCAGCGGGCGAAATTGCAGAGCGGTTCAATCTGACGGGTGCAACGGTTTCTTATCATCTGGCGAAGCTTAGGCAAGCGGATTTAATTGCAGAAGAAAAGGTCAAAAACTATATTTATTATGAACTGAACACCTCCGTTTTTGAAGAGGTGCTGACTTGGATTTATATGTTGGGAGGGAGAGAATGATGAAATTTATGAAATGGAAAATCTGGGGACTCACGTCTTTTATTTGTCTTTTGCCTATCCTTTTGGGATTGGCAGTTTGGGATAAGCTACCCGACGTAATGGCAATTCATTTTGATATGTACAACAATCCGGACAATTTTGCGCCGAAATGGTTTGTGGTTTTCGGTCTGCCAGTTTTGATGGTACTACCGCAGACGATTTGTTGCGTGATTAATGATGTGAATACAAAAAAGTTCGGCGAGCGCAAAAAATTTACACGGGTGACCAAGTGGATTATCCCCGTGCTTTCGATGGTCTTGCAGGTGGCAACGCTGGCGTATGGACTTTCCGTGCCGGTGGATATTCGATGCGTAGTGATGCTTTTGGTCGGCGTGATGTTTATTGTACTTGGCAATTATATGCCGAAATTCGACCGTGTGAAGAATTTTAATATGGATGCAGAAAAAGCAAGAAAGGTCAACCGCCTGATTGGAAGAATGATGGTGGGTATGGGTATTTTGGCAATTCTCACGGTCTTCCTTGAGCCGATGGTTTCGGTACTTTGGCTGTTTCTTTTGATACCGCTTATTATTATCAGTGTTATTTATGGAGTAAAGGTAGCGAAAGAATAAAGAAAACGAGGCTGCGATGCAGCCTCGTTTTTATATAATTAAAAACTTTCGTATACAATAACCTCGTCCATCGGGCGCACTTGCTCGTGCATAGCCAGCGGCACGGCGTCTTCGTGCGGATAGCCCAGCACCAAAAGTGCAAGCGGTTCGATATTGGTCGGGATATGGAATGCTTCCCTCATTTTCTGCGGGTCAAAGTGCATCACCCAGCAAGAGCCAAGCCCCAACTCGTGTGCGGCGAGCATCAGGTGGGTGGTGACGATGGCAGCATCGACGGGGGCAGACTGCGCGCCATCATAGGGGCGCGTCCATGTTTCCTCTTTATTGTAGCAGACGAGCATCGCACAAGGAGCATCGAAGTGGCACTTGGTACAGGTCTTTAATTTTTCGAGCGACTCGTTGGTGTTTAAAACTAAAATTCTCTGCGGCTGATAGTTGCAGCCCGTGGGTGCAACGTGACCTGCGGCTAAAACTTTTTCAATGACCGACGCATCCGGACGGCGTCCGTCAAATTTTCTTACCGAGTAACGGTTTTTAATTAATTCTTGAAATTCCATGTGCATCCCCCTTTTGATTTCTTACCCCTAGTATATCACCAAAAAGAAAGAATTACAACAACCACTGCCCGAATAAGTACGGGCATCCTTTTAATATAATTGGATGAAATCATATTGCGGAGGTTTGTTATGAAAAAATCATTCTTTGTGTGGCAGGTGGCGGGCTTTGTTTTTGTCGGAGCATTGGGAGTCTTACTTCACTTTCTGTTCGACCTTTCGGGGCAGAGCGTCTGGGTTGCGCCGTTTTCTGCGGTGAACGAGTCCATTGGGGAGCATATGAAGCTGTTGTTTTTCCCGATGCTTTTGTTTGCGGCGATAGAATATTTGGCGGAGGGCAAGCAATACCCCGAGTTTTGGTGCGCTAAACGCATCGGGATTTTATCGGCAACATTTTTAATTCCTTTGTTTTATTATACGCTCTCTGGTATCTTCGGAACGACGCCCGACTGGGTCAATATCGCTATTTTCTTTCTTTGCGATGCCATCGGCTTCTGGCTGGAAAACAGATTCTTTCGCAAGGGAAACATCCCTTGCAAGTCACCCCGAAACGCCGTGTGGACACTTCTTTTGTTCGCGGCGGTGTTTGTATTTCTGACCTTTTTCCCGCCGCAGATTCCGCTGTATCAAGACCCCATGACCAAGACATATGGATTTTAAAATGAGAAAGCCGTCTGCTCATATTACAGACGGCTTGTTTTATTTTTCGCTAAATTTTTACGAGGGTTCGGTAACGTCAAGCCCTTCAAAAAAGTCATCGTACGAGCAATTGTAAATTTTCTTTAACTCGATAATTACACTCGCCCTTATATTGAGTTCGCCTGCTTCATATTTTGCGTAAGTGCTTCTGCCAATATCGCATCCGCGACGCTGAAGTTCAGCGCAAAGTTTTTCTTGTGATATATCGTGGTCAAGTCGAAGTTTTCTTAAATTATCTCCCATATTACGGTCGCGTCGTATTTTCTGTTCCATTATTTACACCCCACAATTCATGGTTGACCAGTATTGGTTGCAACTACTTGTATTGTATGATATAATTAAGAAAAATATTGTCCGCTATATTGGTCAATTATTACATGGGGAAATTATATGAATCACGAAGAATTGAGATTGCGCAGATGTTGTTTTACGGGGCATCGCCCTGGCAAAATGGAGCTTGGGGAAAAAGAAATTAAGCCGCTACTTGAAAAGGCAATAGATGATGCTGTTGCAGACGGGTATGTAACCTTTATTACAGGGATGGCGATAGGAACGGATATATGGGCAGCGGAGATAGTGCTAGAGAGAAAGAAAAGCAACAAGGACTTACATCTGATATGTGCTTTGCCACACCCTAATTTTGAGAGCGGGCGGAGTATTACGGAGAAAATGAGATTTCATAAGATAATCAAAAATGCCGACATTGTAAAAGAAATTAATGAACGATATTTCGTTGGGTGCTATCAGGTAAGAAATGAATGGATGGTTGACAGGTCAAATCTTGTGATTGCGGTGTTCAATGGTCAAAAGAGTGGAACGAAGAATACAGTTGATTATGCGAAGAAAAAAGGAATAAAAGTGGTGAATGTTTGGGCGGAGAGGGAGGGATGATGCCTTGCTCCGCAAGTCCTCTCTGCTTGTCCACCCAAACGCTGCGCGTTTTGGTACCGGACTTCGCACCTTTTCGACGGCGAATATGCCACTGGCATATCCGCTCATCGTCGAAAACCTCCACGGGGTTCGAATCCCCTTACCAAATGAAAAAAGAAGTACTACCTAACGGTAGTAGGATTCAGGGCTCCCGCAAAGGCTATGCCTTTGTGGGAAAGAGGAGGAACAGTGAAGCGGGTGACGGATTTTTTAAAATAAAAAATCGGAACAAGCGAAACTTGTTCCGACGTGGCGGAGAGGGAGGGATGATGTCTTGCGAAGCAAGCCATCTCTGCTTGGCGACCGTGTGCGTTGTGTGCACACAGTACCCGCCTGCGCACCTTTTTGCTAAAAAACAGTCCGCCGGACTGTTTTTCTTAACGCAAAAACCCTCTCAGGGTTCGAATCCCATCCAATAAAAAAACTGAGCACCCGATGGGTACTCAGTTTTTTTGGCGGAGAGGGAGGGATTCGAACCCTCGAACGGGTATTAGCCGTTACACGATTTCCAATCTTTTGGAATGTTGTAACGATAGTGAAAATAAATACAAAATGTTTGAAAATAATTATAGATAAAAAACGGTTTAAACTCGGATAAATACGGGTTTGAGCCGTTTTTTTGTGTCCAAAGGTGCTTTGCGGGCAATAAAAATTTTAGATTTTATAAAAAGATTAAATTTCTGAAAGTTTTTGGGAACTTTTTGGGAATTTTTTGGAACAGATTATCATTTACCATTGAAAATGTATAAAAAGAGGTGTGGAATTATGTGTTTGACACAAAAGGTGGACAAAAAATATCTTACAAAAGCAGAATTTTGTGATTTTTGCGGAATTTCCAAATCAACGGGATACCAGTTAATGAAAAATCGAAAAGTTGAATTTGTAAAGTGTTGTGAGGGCTTGTTGCACTTTTACGAGATTCCGATTGAAGAAGCATATCGCTATCTTCAGGAAAAGGAATTAAAAAATAAATTGCCCGGTGATTACCAGAAGAGGATTAAAAAATATTATAGAGACAAGCTTAAATCTTACGACGATCTTATTTACACAAAGGATATCATGGAGATTACCGGTTACGGAAAGGAAGCGGTAAGGAACTGGATTAACAGTGAAAAACTACTCGGTATTATTGTTAGAAGAAAATTTTGCGTAGCTAAAGAAGATTTGTTGGATTTTCTAATAAGTCCATACTACTTTAGTATAATTCGAAAATCAAAAACACACATTGAAGATTTTGAAAAAATAGGAGGAATTAAAAATGGTTGAATATTTTGTGACAAAAGGAAAATTGGTAGTAAGAAACAGTGAGCCACTTATTGTGGCAGACGGAGAAACAAAAGCACTAACAAAGGCTGAATTCATTTTATGGACAAGTCTTCATTGGAATATTTTAAATAAAGCTTCTCTTGAAGAAGAATTTAACAGAAGGATAAAAAAGTACGGTTTGTACAGGGATGTTTCTTTTGAGCAAACGCTTAACCGCTTAAAGACCAGAGACCTTGTAGCATCAAAGTCAGATTATCTTGCTGTTGATGCTCTGTACAATCTGGTTAAAGAATTGTATGTAGTTCCCCTTGGAACCGTTAATGTATTTAAAAAAGCAATGATGTTAGGAGTTATGCTTATCAATGGTGTTCCATTTGATAAATGCAGAGAGACAATGGATGGTTTTAATCTGAACTGCCTTGAAAAACAAATTGTCGTTTTTTCAAAAAGACTTAAAGTTTCAGGAGCAGAGCTTATCCGCATCAGTGATAAAGACCTATGGGAAATAAAGTCAGAAGATGATATTGTTCCGCTTGCGTATGAGGAACACGAAGATTTGGACTCTATTGGAAACTTTACAAGATTTTCAAAGGATAAAAACAAAGTCCTTGAGGCGATTGTGAATCTGTACTTAAAGAAACAAATTGTATTTGAATAATAGAAAGGTTTGGTGACTTATGAAAAAAACAGTAAGTATTTTATTGATGGTTGTAATTATGACAATGTGTGTGAACGTATCAGCACAAACAGATGTAAAAGTAACTCTTGATGGGAATGAGGTTTATTTCCCTGACGCAAAACCCTTTATCGATGAACGGGACAGAGTATTAGTACCAATCAGATTTGTATCGGAGGCCCTTGGTGCTTTGGTTGATTGGGAAAACGAAAGTCGTACGGCGGTTATTAAACAAGGTAACGATGAAATTCGTTATACAGTTTATCAGCCAATGGCATATTTAAACGGCGAAATGATGGTTATGGATACATACGGAATTTTGAAAGATGAAAGAACCTTGGTCCCCATAAGATTTATTTCTGAACTTTTGGGATGTACAGTTAATTGGGATGAAAAAACTTCGACGGTTGTTATTACATCTCCAGCGGACACTGTTGAATTTCCTGAACCTGCGATCTCTGTAAATTATCCTGAAAGCATTTCAGACAAAAGACTCCTTTGGATTGATGTTGACAATTACAGGGATTTTGTGCGTAGCGGTGATTATGAATTTAAGATTGAGTTTATAAATCCTGTGCAGTTCAATACATACGAACAGGACGAAGGTGCAATTAACGGATGGCAGAAATATTCAAGATGTAACTTCGTTTCGGCATCCAATAGCTACAAAACCATCTATTCGATCACAAGAGCGTTTTATACAACCAGAGATGAAATGAAAAATTATACGCCAAAGGATGGTGATGAAATCATCTTTAGACTGACTGTAAGAGACAAAGCGACAAAAGAAACAAGAGAATATATTTTTACGGAAAGTTTAAAACTTCCGTATGATATAGAAAAATATTTATAAACGGAGGAACTAAAAATGACCTATAACAGAATTAACACTAATGATGTAAAACCAGAAATGGATTTTGAACAAATCCAAAGAGACCTGAAAAAGTTTAAAAATCAGAAACCTGCTCCTGAAATTGATGGTGCAAAACTTCTGCGGTACATTGGTAAGCTTGAAAGACTGATAACAGATGAAAATTATCAAGATTTTGAATACATAGCAGAATGTTTTATGTGCTATGTAAGAGAAATGATGGCAAATGTAAAACAAGAATCCAAAAAGGAGATTCTGATTAAGTGTGCCGATAGTATGGGTATCACCATACAGAAAAAAGGTGAAATTTTAGAGATAACACTGCCGATGATTTTGCCAACTAAAGCGAAAGCAAAAGCGGAATATTTATTTGAGCCTTTGTTTTTTACAATGGAAAACTTTTCGAAAAGCAAAGAGGTTTTCATAAAAGAAAAGGCAATAATGTGTATTGAATTTATTTATGATAAAAGCAATAAAAATATTCGAAGAGGCGACCATGATAACAAAGAAGTCAAGCAGGTGATTGATGCGATTTCAAGCTTTGTTGTACCTGATGACAGTGATAATTATTTAAGTCTTTGTCAGATTTCACGTGAGGGCGATTACAATCACACAAAGGTTTATGTAATGCCTGAAAAGTGCTTTGGAGCATTCTTTTTGGACCATAGTAAAAACAAATAAAATACTTAAAAATCCATATCCCAAAACAGCAATTTTTTGAAAAAAATTTATGATGCGGAGAAAAAGTCGTTAAAATAAGTATTTGATGGCTTTTTCTCCCTTGAAAAAAGACCGTAATTTAGAAAACTTAGGTTAAAACAAAAACAAGGAGGAAAATTCAGTTATGATTAAAAAGGATACGATAGAATACAGACTTGTAAGCCTTATCGGCCTTGCGGGCGAAATAAA
>JAFQBK010000016.1 GCA_017399695.1 Clostridia bacterium
AAAGCACCTCAAAAACATTATTTTGAGTGCAGAACAAGGCAAAACTCCCCCATAATCCTGGCGGATATGGGGGAGTTTTAACAAAGTTATGTGCCAAAATTATGCTTTTGAGGCGAATCCTCCCTAAGTGAGGCCGCCCAAGCGGCTATTTTTTGTTGCTGTATTCGTAAAATGCTTATTTTACATTTCGGTTAAATTTTGTCCAAACACTTGCAAAGAGATAAGGCTTCCTTTATACTAATATTGGGTGATTATGAAATGAGAAAGAACGGTTTTCGTATTTTTTCCGTTGTGATATTTTTTGTTGCAATGGTTCTTTTAACGGTGATTGCTATTCCTTTGATTCGTTCTTTGGGCAATCCGTCAGAATTTAAAGCATTCATTGATTCTTGCGGTCCGTGGGGTTTTGGAATGATGCTTTTTATTCAGGTGTCGCAGATTGTTGTGGCGCTTATCCCCGGAGAATTTGTTGAGTTTGTTGCCGGAACAGTGTATGGTTGGCTTGGTGGACTTTTGTTTTGCCTCTTCGGCATCGCAGTTGGTCAGACGATTATTTTCTTCCTGGTTAAATTTTGGGGAAAAGATTTTGCAGAGAATGTGGCAGGGAGCAAGGCAGTATCAAAATTTAAATTTCTGCAGGATGAGAAAAAATTAAGAACAATTATATTTTTCTTGTTTTTCGTTCCGGGAACGCCCAAGGATTTGATTACTTATCTTGTTCCTTTGACAAAGATAAAATTTGCAGATTTTTTAGTGATTACGCTGTTTGCAAGAATTCCCTCGGTGTTGTCGTCAACCTATGCAGGAGATGCGTTTTCAAATAAGGATTTTTTGACGCTTGCCATTACATACGGGGCGATTATTGTATTTTCCGTTGCGGGCGTAATTTGTTATCGGATTTGGGATGAAAAAAGGATGGAAAGACTTTCAAAAAAGAATTTGGGTAATAAGGTTTCCGGTTAACTTACTTCGGTTGTAACTGCTTGTGCAGTCAACATATTATTTATTATTTTGGAGGTTTTATTATGAACAAAACAAAGCTTGGAATTAGCGCAAATGCATTTGCTGCAATGATTTTTCTTGCAGGTCTTTTTGGTATTTTGCCTGTGATCGTTATGACGGGTGCGGTACTTTTGTTGGATGAGAGCGACTGGTTAAAGCGTATGGCAGTTAAAGCTCTTGCTTTTATCCTGATGCTTGAAGTTTTGTCCGCTTTCATTGGTATTTTAGGAAGTTGCTTTAATATCTTTGAAAATCTCTTTAGTATGCTTCCATTCTTTACCTTCTCATTTTTTAACGGATTCATTTCTGTTCTGAACAGCATTGTATCGATTCTTACCAAGATTGGTCTTTTGATTTATGCGCTTTTGTCGTATAAAGGGAAATATGCGAAAGTTCCGTTGGTAGAAAACCTGATTAATAAGAATATGTAATTTAGGAGGACTTTCATGTTCTGTACAAAATGTGGAAAACAAAATAATGACGGTGCAACGTTTTGCACCTCGTGCGGTGCACAGCTTGCATCAAAACCGGCACAAGCTCCGGTGTACCAGCCAGCAGCTCCGGCAAAGCCACTTAGCCCGGTAGAGAAAATTGTGCGCAGTCCGCTTCTTACTTTTGCAATTATCTGCACATTTGTAGGATTTTTATTTACCTTTTTCAGTTGGTTTGCAGGGAATGGTCTTGATTATGCACTTCGTGATCTCGCTTATATGGAAGGCGTACCCTCTGAGGCGAGCGAGTTTATTATGGATGTTGCAAATACCTTGCATTATGCCGGCGGCCTATTAGTCGTTGTCAACATCGTTTGCAATCTGCCACTCATATTGACAAGTATCGGTTTGTTTGTTTGGCTGTTTTCCACTCGTTCGGAAAAGAAAGTCGGTGGTCTTGGAGCAGTTAAAGCGGGTGTTATTATTGATTTGATATTTGATTGTCTCGTAATTGCGCTCTCGCTCATTGTAAGTGTTGTTTTGATGGTTGGCGCGTCCGCAGCTTTCAGTTCGATGCATCCGGCGGCGATTGGCGGAATTCTTGTTTTTGTTTTGCTGTTGATTGGAGTGCTCATTTTTACTATTTTCTATGTGAAAGGCATTCTTTCAACGATCAAAGCGACCAAGTGCGCTCTTTTAGGAGAAAAAACAACGGCGCGCCCGTCGATGTTTGTTGCGGTTATCGGAATAATCGCAGGCGGCATTAGTATCATTAGTGGATTGATTAATCTGGTGAACCCATACATTAATGGACTCGTTGCGCTTACGGGACTCTTAAACGGAGTAGCGATTTTCCTGTTTGCGATTGCCATTATTTCCGGAAAGAAAACTGTTTTATCGGCGACCGCAGGTGTGGCTACCACGCCGGCATATACAGCTCCTGCTTCTGCGCCTGTTTTTACGCCTGAAGTTGAGGCTGCAAAACCACAGGTGCCTACATATTCCGATCCGAGCTTTGCTCCAATGACGGAAGATTCGCCGACGCAGTTCTGCATTCATTGTGGAAAAGGATTAAAAGACGGCGAAATCTGCAGCTGCAGAGAAGAAGCATAAATAAATATAAAACACCGCAAGAATCGTCTTGCGGTGTTTTTTTATACGCCCTCTGTGTTAAAATCGGGGATAAAGCTTTCCTTTGCCGTTTCGCCCTCCTGGATATATGCGTTTTCTATGCCTAAGGATTCGGCATAACGTACGACGCAACCATATTCTTCATCAGATAGCCTGCGTCCCAATAACGGGTCATTCGAAAGGGGAGGAATCGGCGTGTATTGGTTCATAATACTAATAATAATATCGTCGCCGTAAGTATGATAAAGATACGATATGATGCTTTTCGCCTCGTTTTCGTGCCCGGGAAGAACCAGATGCCTTGCGACAAGCCCCTTTGTTAAGAGCTCGCCATCAAACTGCAGAGGGCCGACCTGACGAAACATTTCGGCAAAAGCTGTACGGGCAACTTCAGGATAGTCAGGACACGCGGAGCAGCGACAGGCGGTTTCCGGCTTATCATACTTAAAATCAGGGAGATAAATATCAATGAGTCCGTCTAACATTTGTAGCGTTTCTAAACGCTCGTAACCGCTGGTGTTATAGACAAACGGTAACGGGAACCCCTCTTTTTTTACGGTTTCAATAGCAGTTTTGATTTGTGGTACATAGTGTGTGGGAGTTACGAGATTAATGTTATGTGCCCCTTGCTTATATAACTCATAAAAAATCTCACAAAGCCGAGAAAGACTAACTTCTTTACCGTACTGCGCATCAGATATCGCGTGATTTTGGCAATAGCTGCAGTGCATCGGGCAACCGGAAAAAAAGATTGTTCCGGAACCGCGAGACCCCGAAAGGCAGGGTTCTTCCCAATGATGCAGAGCAGCACGAGCGAGCAAGAGGGAAGCAGGAGCACGACACACGCCAAGCTCACCGGACAGACGGTTGACGCCGCAATGTCTTGGACATAAGGTGCACGACTCTAATAAATAATCCATAGTTCCCTCCACAGTTAGTTTTGGATTATTATATAACAAAACAGTGGAATTGTCTACTGAAAATAGGAGTGCGTTATTGTTAAACTATTTATGATTTTTGCGAAGCATAAATACAGAAGCGCAAACAATCGCAGCAATTAAGGCAACGCCGCCGACTATCCAACCGGCACTATCCTTTACCGGTTTATCTGTAAGTTCTGTTGGTAAATTAGCAGCTGAAACGGGAAGACTTTCCGGCATTTTCATTTCCTTTTGAACATCAGCGGGGAGCAGAGAATACAGTTTTGATACATCTTCTGTATTCATTTCGTAGTCCTTTTGCATCAGTCTGCTCATAAACAAACCGTAGTGATCCACTTCACCAAATCTTGATACAGCACCATAGTAAACCATTTTATCGTTTGCATCTAATAACTCAATATACAAAACGGTTTCATAAGGTGCCGATGTTTTTGCATCCTCTTGCGTTTCATAAAGCATTTCATTTTTTGCACCGGTTACCATTATCTCCTCCGCTATTTGGAAGAATGGTTCCTTATCTACTTCGTAATGCTTGCCCTGATAAAGAAATGATACTTTTTCAACCGGTGAACTTGATAAGGATGGTTTTTTATATAAGAATTCGGCAAAGCTTATCTGTTTTCCCAGGGTAGAACGCTCTTGTTCTGCCATAGTAAAAGCACCTTCATTTAAATAATCCTCAAATCTTTTTGTCATATCATACTTATCCGCATCAACTAATTTGATGGATTTTTCATCTCGTGACTTTATGTCATATATGTAGAAATTGTTTTCATCTATGTAACCAAATAAATACTCTTTTCCTTTTTCCAATGTTAAAACACTATCACATCTTGTATAGGTTTCTTTTACACCTATTTCTACTTCACCTTTTATTTTTTTCGTAGGTATAACTTCTACAGTTTCGATAGAAACTTGCGAAGAACCTTCGATTGATTTTGTAGTGAAATTTTCAACTGTTCCAATAAAAACTTTAGCACCATCTTCGCCCAACAGACTTTCGGGTATGCTTCCTGCAAATACGGATGTTGAGAGTGCAAGCAGGACTGCTATCACGCCAAATAAACTGATTAATTTTTTCATTGGATGGCCTCCTTATTTGGAATTAATTTTATAATAACATATCGCCAAATCTTCGTAAATAAAAGAGAATTAAAATTCATTTTTTGTACATAGAAAGTTAATAAAGTATGAAAACGAAATTCTACATCTTTTAGGCGTTTTTTCTCGTATTTTTTTGATTTTGTTATTGTCAAGCGGTGAAAATAATGCTATAATAAAATATTATAATATAACTATGATAAAATAAGTCGAAATATGAGTATTAAAGGGGAATGGGACATGGAAGACAGAAAGGGGACACCGGAAAGCGGAATGAGTGCACGCTATGATGCGGGAAGCATTGATGTTGCAGTCATTGGTGCAGGTCATGCCGGTTGTGAAGCAGCGCTTGCCTGTGCGCGTCTCGGCCTTCAAACAGTTTTGTTTTCTATGAATCTCGATGCGGTTGCGAATATGCCGTGTAACCCCTCAATCGGTGGAACAGCAAAAGGTCATTTGGTTAGAGAAATCGATGCTTTAGGCGGCGAAATGGGAAAGGTCGCAGACCGAACCTTTTTGCAGTCGAGAATGTTGAACCGCGGCAAAGGTCCTGCGGTGTATTCTCTGCGCGTGCAGTCAGACAGACGTGCCTATCAGATGGATATGAAGCACGTGATCGAGCAGACAGAAAACCTGCTCTTAAAACAAGCAGAGATTGTAGATATTACTTGTGAAAACGGTGCGGTAACCGGCGTTTTAACACATATGGGCGCTTATTACAAGACCAAAGCGGTTATTCTTTGTACAGGTACTTATCTAATGGGCAGAATTATCGTCGGAGATGTTTCCTATAGTGGTGGACCGGATGGGATGTTTCCCGCCAACCGTTTATCTGAGGCACTGGTGCGAATTGGTGTCAAGCTGATGCGCTTTAAGACCGGAACGCCTGCCCGAATCAACCGCTTAAGCGTTGATTTTTCTAAAATGGAAGAGCAAAAAGGCGATGAGGAGATTACGCCGTTTTCTTTTGAAAATGATGATATCGGCGAAAATCAGGTCTCTTGCTTTTTGACTTATACCAATAGCGAAACACATCGGATTATCAAAGAAAACTTGCATCGGTCACCGCTTTACAGTGGTATGATTGAGGGCGTCGGACCGAGATACTGTCCGTCGATTGAGGACAAGGTCGTCCGCTTTGCAGACAAAGAACGCCATCAGATTTTTATTGAACCGATGGGCAAAAATACAGAAGAAATGTATGTGCAGGGCTTTTCGTCAAGCCTTCCCGAGGATGTTCAGCTGAAGATGCTGCGCTCACTTCCGGGACTTGAACATGCGCAGATGATGCGTACGGCCTACGCAATTGAATATGACTGTGCCGACCCGACGCAAATGCTTCCGACGCTTGAATTTAAGGAAATCGGTGGACTTTACGGTGCCGGTCAGTTTAACGGTAGCTCCGGTTACGAAGAGGCGGCGGCGCAAGGGTTAGTTGCCGGTATCAATGCCGCGCTGAAAATTAAAAATGAAGCGCCAATGATTTTAGAACGCTCCGGAAGCTATATCGGAACTTTAGTGGATGACTTAGTAACCAAAGGGACAAAAGAACCGTACCGGATGATGACCTCGCGCTCGGAGTACCGGTTGCTTTTAAGACAGGATAATGCAGACGCCCGTCTGACACCGGAGGGATACCGGATTGGTTTGATTTCCGAAGAACGCTATCAGGCATTTTTAGAAAAACAAGAACGAATTGAAAAAGAAAAAGAACGTTTGGAAAAGATAGTGGTTCCACCGAGTGATAAGGTTAATAAGTTTTTAGAAAGTCACAACTCCACACCGCTTAAAACCGGTATTAAAATGACCGAACTTTTGCGGCGACCAGAACTTTCATATGAGATGCTGTCAGAGCTTGATGAAGGACGCCCAATGCTTCATCGATTTGAAGCGGAGCAGGTAGAAATCCAGACGAAGTACGATGGTTATATTACGAGGCAGATGAAACAGGTAGAGCAGTTTAAGAAACTGGAAGATAAAAAAATTCCGGCAGATATCGATTATCAGCAAATTGACGGACTCCGGCTGGAAGCAAGGCAAAAGCTTGATAAAACAAGACCGGTATCTTTGGGACAAGCAGGCAGAATTTCAGGGGTAAGCCCTGCGGATATATCCGTTTTAATGATTTATTTGGAGCAACAGAAACTGATGAGAAAACAGGAGGCGCAGGCTGATGTTAAATAGTATGACCGGCTATGGCCGGTGCGAACACATTGACGAGAGCAAGAAAATTGTTATCGACATCCGTTCCGTGAATCACAGATACAGCGATGTTACGGTGAAAATGC
The DNA here is from genome assembly GCA_017399695.1 of Clostridia bacterium. GTDB lineage: Bacteria > Bacillota > Clostridia > UBA1381 > UBA9506 > RGIG1666. The sequence goes on from JAFQBK010000016.1 coordinate 6,895, forward strand.
CACGGATGTACGGATATCTGGAGGATAAGGTGAGAGAGTATGTTTTGGCAGGCATCTCTCGCGGTAAGGTTGATGTATTCGTTTATATCGAAAACTACACGAATGATGACAAAGCAGTAGTCCTTGATGAAGCACTTTTGATGAACTACCATTCGCTATTAAAAGAAATCAAAGAAAAATGCGATATCAAAGAAGAAATCAAGGTTTCTGATATGACCCGGTTTTCTGATATTTTTATCACCAAGCAGCAGGAAGAGGATAAGGAAAAAGCGTGGCAGATGATTTTAACTTGTTTAGAGCCTGCGATGAACGATTTCCTTGCGATGCGCAGTCGTGAGGGTGAACGTTTGTACAATGACTTAAAAGAAAAAGAGGCAAGAATTCAGGAAATCGCGGCGGAAATCGAAGCGTTATCGCCTGCAGTTGTCGAAGAATACGCCAAGAAGCTATCCGAGCGTATGACCGAGCTTTTGGGTGAATTCAAGGTGGATGAAGGAAGACTCTTAACCGAGGTTGGCATTATGGCTGACCGCGTGTGTATTAATGAAGAACTGGTTCGCTTAAAAAGTCATTTCGTAGAGCTTGATGACATTCTTTCCGAGAATGAGCCTGTGGGAAGAAAGCTTGACTTTTTGGTGCAGGAGCTTAATCGCGAAACGAACACCATCGGCTCAAAAGCAAACCATTCGGGAATCACAAAGCTTGTGGTTGAGATGAAGTCGGAAATTGAAAAACTGCGTGAGCAGATTCAGAATGTAGAGTAGGAGGAAGAACATGAAGCTGATTAATATTGGTTTTGGTAATGTTGTTTCTGCCGCTCGTCTAGTTGCGATTGTAAGTCCGGAATCTGCGCCGATTAAGCGTATCATTCAGGATGCCCGTGACCGCGGAATGTTGATTGATGCGACCTACGGCAGAAGAACTCGTGCAGTGATAATTATGGATAGTGACCATATCGTGTTATCTGCGGTACAGCCGGTAACTGTTGCACACCGCTTGGATGAATCCGAGATGCTCGAACTGGACGAGGAGGAAGAAATCGATGAATAAAAGAGGTCTTTTATTGGTCGTTTCAGGACCGTCCGGCGCGGGAAAAGGAACGATTTGTGCCGAGCTTTTGTCTAAACATCCGGAGATTTTCCTTTCTGTCTCAGCAACAACAAGAGCACCGCGCGAGGGAGAAGTAGATGGAAAAAACTACTTTTTTATGACAGAAGAGGAATTTACGAGTAAGATTGACCGAAAAGGGTTTATTGAATGGGCATGCTTTTGTGGCAATTATTACGGCACACCCAAAGATGTCGTTGAGGAAAAACTGGAAAATGGGCAGGATGTTATTTTGGAGATTGAAGTGCAGGGTGCAATGAAAGTAAAAAGCGAGTACCCAGAGGCAGTATTTATCTTCGTTGTTCCGCCGACAGCAGAAATCTTAAGAGAGCGTCTAACCGGTCGGGGAACCGAGACAGAAGAAGTGATTTCCAAGCGGCTCGAAACGGCAAAATGGGAATTTTCGAATGTAACCAAATATAATTACATATTAATAAATGATGAGGTTTCGCTTGCGGTTTCTCGCTTAGAATCCATTCTTTGTGCTGAAAAGGCGAGAGTCGCCCGCAATGGAACATTCATTGAATCTTATTCACTAAACTAAATTTAACAAGAGAGGATTTGTTAGCTATGATGTTATACCCTTCAATTATTGATTTAATGGAAAAGGCAGGTAGCCGTTATAGTTTGGTCATCGCTGCGGCAAAACGCGCACGCGCAATTTCGGAAGAAACCTTAAAAGAAACCGAAGTTGGCATGGACGGTGCACGCAGTATTACCGAGGCAGTGAAAGAGATTGCTGACGGCAGCGTAATGATTGTGCAGGCAGAGAACAATCCGGCAGAAGAGGAAGCATTAAACGAAGATCAGGAGTAGGTGATTGCTTGAATATCCGAATCGGATTTGTATCGCTTGGTTGTCCGAAAAATTTGGTAGACACAGAGGTTATGCTTGGTATTTTAGGTGAGGAAGGCTATCAGATTGTAGCTGACCCGGCGGAAGCGGATGTAATTGTTGTCAACACCTGTGGGTTTATTGAAAGCGCACAGGAAGAGTCGATTCAAACGATACTTGAAATGGCTGAATATAAAAAGAAAAACTGCAAACTGCTGATTATGAGCGGGTGCCTGGCGGAACGCTATCACGAGGAGATACGAACAGAACTGCCGGAGGTAGACGCTGTTGTCGGCACGGGGGATTACCCGAAAATGGCACAGGTAATTAAAAGCACCTTAAAAGGGGAACATCCAGTGCTTTTTGGCCATGCAGACGAGCCGGAGCCGAAAGGTCTGCCACGGATGCTTTCTACAGGCGGGGTGAGTGCGTATCTTAAAATCGCAGATGGGTGCAGTAACAATTGTACATACTGTATTATCCCTAAACTCCGGGGAAAGTATCATAGCCGTGAGATGGAAGATATTCTGGCGGAAGCGGAATCTTTGGCGGCAAGCGGCGTCAAAGAACTGATTGTTATTGCGCAAGACACCACGCGTTACGGAATTGATATTTATGGCGAGTATCGCTTGCCGATGCTGCTAAAAAAACTCTGTGCGATTGACGGAATCCATTGGGTGCGTGTGCATTATCTGTATCCGGAAGTGATTACGGATGAGCTGATTTCTGTTTTTCGTGAGGAAGATAAAATTGTCAAATATATGGATATCCCGATTCAACACTGTTCTGACCGCGTTTTAAAGCGGATGGGCCGTCATGGCGGAAAAGATGAACTTTACGCGCTTTTATCTAAATTGCGCAAAGAAATTCCGTCTTTGGTGATACGAACTACTGTAATTGCGGGTTTCCCGGGGGAAACAGAAGAAGAATTTTCTGAACTTTTAACCTTTGTAAAAGAGATGAAGTTTGAGCGGTTGGGCGCGTTTGCCTATTCTCAGGAAGACGGCACTCCTGCTGCGAAACTACCCGAACAGCTTCCGCAGGAGATAAAAGAAAAGCGCGCAGCGCAAATTATGGAAATACAGGCAGAAATATCTAAAAGCCATCGGGACTCGATGCTTGGAAAAGAGATTGAGGTTTTGGTCGAGGGCTATGATATGGATAACCTGATGTATTTCGGCAGAAGCTATCAGGATTCTATTGATATTGACACAACCGTTTATTTTGCCGCGGAAGATGAAGCAACAATTGGTGATTTTGTCACAGTGACGGTTTTAGATGCCGATACCTATGATTTGACAGGTCAAATGAAAGCATAATGAAATGAGGGAGTCAGTTGAGCACACCGAATAAACTTACGGTTTTAAGGGTTCTTTTTATACCGGTTTTTATGGCGTTCTCTTTGTATGATTTTGCGCCGTATTCCAACTATATTGCATTAGGTATTTTTGTTTTGGCATTTATTACAGATGCGCTGGATGGCTATTTGGCGCGAAAAACCGGACAAATTACGGACTTTGGTAAAATAATGGATCCTTTAGCGGATAAGCTTTTGGTAACGGCAGCACTGGTCTGCCTTTTGCAGCAAGGGATTGTATCCTCCTGGGTTGTTGTTATCATTTTGGCGCGCGAATTTATTATTTCCGGTATTCGCATTGTAGCGGCAGCTGACGGAAATGTCATCGCGGCAAGCTGGTGGGGAAAATGGAAAACAGTGTCTCAGTTTATTGCGGTTTCTGTTGCTTTGTTTTTTGATGAGGCAAATGCAGCAGTAGACATCATTGTTTGGTTTACTGCAATCTTAACGCTGATTTCCGGTGTGGATTATATCGCAAAGAATGCAAAATATATGTCGATGAAATAAACTCAAGCAGTGCGTATGTTCAAAGTCTTGGTTTCATATATATGGACTGAGGTGAGAATGTGCGAAAGGCAAAAAAAATATTATTTCATACGTTGATACTGACGCTGACCTCGCTTATTATGCGAACGGTCGGCGTTTCTTTTCATGTTTTTATTTCAAACCGCATCGGTGCCGGCGGGCTCGGACTGTTTGGGCTGATTATGTCCGTATACACCTTTGCCGTGACGTTGGCAATCTCAGGAATTCGACTGACAACGACCAAACTTGTAGCGGAAGAACTGGCAAAAGGGCAAGGGAGCACGGCGCTTTTGGCAGTGAAACGCTGCCTTTTATACAGTCTGTTTTTTGGAGGCCTTGCAAGCATCGGTCTTATTTTGTGTGCCGATTGGGTAGGTACATCACTTTTAGGAGATGCGCGTACCATTCCGTCACTTTATGTTCTGGCATTTAGCCTGATTCCAGTCGCAATGTGCTCTGTGCTTACGGGATATTTTCTGGCAGTGCGTAAGGCGGTAAAGAGTGCGGCAGCTCAATTTTTGGAGCAGCTTTTGCGCATTGGAATTGTTGTTTTTGGTTTGAATTTTATTGCGCCATCCGACATAGAAAAATCCTGTCTGTTGATGGTTTTCGGAACAAGCGCATCCGAAGTTTTTTCCTTTCTGCTTCATTATTGTCTGTACCGACTGGACCGACAGCAAATCCGTAAGGACAACCAGAAAGCAGGAACAATTACCGGACGGATGATGCGGATTGCAATTCCACTTGCCATCAGTGATTATGCTCGCTCAGTGCTTTCGGCGGCAGAACATCTTTTAATTCCAAGGAAGCTTTCGGAGCACGGGTATTCCAAGGATGCAGCGCTTTCGCAGTACGGTCGGATTCACGGGATGGCTTTGTCAGTTTTAACCTTTCCGTCTGCGTTTTTAGGCGCGTTTTCATCTCTTTTGATGCCTGAAATTGCAGAAAGTTATGCGAAAAAGAATATGCGCCGAATTTTTTATATCATGACGCGGGTATTAAAGCTTGCCTTTATTTTTGCGGTTTTTGTGGGCGGAGTTTTCCTTTTCTTTTCGAAAGAGCTTTCGCAGGCAATTTATGGCTCGTATGAAATCGCTCCGTACCTTTGCTGTCTTTCGCCTCTGCTGGTTGTGATTTATACAGATGATGTGGTTGATGCACTCTTAAAAGGCTTAGACCAACAAGTCAGCAGTATGCGCTATAACCTTTTAGATTCTTTTCTGGGTGTAGTTTTGGTTTGCCTTTTGATTCCGCGCTTTGGTGCCGGTGGGTATATTGCCGTTATTTATATTACGGAGATGATCAACGGCATTTTAAGTATGAATCGTTTGATCAAAGTGACAGATTTCAGCTTAAACATCAAAGATTTCATCACAAAGCCGGTCCTGTCCGCGCTGTTGGCTGCTGGATTGGTTAAATTGGTGTTTTTTCATAATGCATTCAGTGTGACTATTTTAGCGGCTATGATTGTATTGATGTTATTGTTTTATGTTCTTATTTTGCTTGTGACCTCCTGTATTACCCGTGAGGATTTTTCGTTTTTCGCGACGTTGTTTCGGAAAGGAAAATAAGAAGTTAATTTTTTGTTATTTTTTGTGAATTCGATTGAAATCAGATGCGTTTTGTAGTAGAATTATAATAAGATAATTTTTGCTGGAGGATGCGTATGAAACCAATGAAAACTTTGGCGATTGTTTTGACAATCGTTTTGGTCTTAATCGCAGGATTTGTTGTTTTAAATATGTCGGAGCAGTCGCCGCAGGAACAAGAGCAGACTCCACAGACAACGCTTGAAACCGTAGTTTTGTTTGAAACGGGTGTGGATGCGATAGCCGAAATAGAGATGAGAGGAAAACAAGAAAGTTATACGCTTTCTCGCACAAATGATGATTGGGTGCTGGATGGCGATTCTTCGCTTTTGCTTGACAAGGCAAAGGTGGACAGCCTTGTAAATTCTTGCGCTTATATCATCGCTTCTAAGGAAATCGCCGAAAACGTGACAGATGTATCAGCTTATGGTCTTGCTGACCCGTATAAAACGGTTGATATCCGATTAAAGGACGGAACTGTGACTCGTGTTATAATTGGAAACGAGACAGCGGATGCGTCCATGCGCTATCTGATGCTTGCGGGCGGAACTTCTGTTTATACAAAGTCTACGTATGCGGCGGATGCGTTAGCACCGGCGATGGATTCGCTGCGTAATAAAAAACTGTATGCCGTGTCGGAAGAAACGGTGAACTACCTTTCTGTAGCGCGTGAGGGGACAAACACTTATGCGTTCAAACGATTGAAAAAAGAAGATGGTTCGTGGGATGTCATCTGGAATATGCAAGAGCCGTTTGAAAAGGTGTTTAACGAGTATACCTTTACCGAGGAACTTTTGCCGGGGCTTTTAAGCCTGACGGCGGATTCCATTGTGGCGGATTACCCGAAAGCACTAGGTCAGTATGGGCTTAATCAGCCTTATGCAACGGTTACGGTAAAGGATGACGAAAAGAGCCACACAATCCACATCGGCAGCCGCACAGAAAGTGGCAGCCGCTATGTAAAATACGCAGATAGTCATACTGTGTATCTGATGTCGGAATCGAAACTTGCATTTCTAAACATCGGTTATTTGCAGTTGATTGACAAACTCATTCATGTTGTCAGCATTGAAGAGGTGAATGAAATCAGGGTAAAAGGTGAAAATGCTGAGTATCTAATGAAAATTGAGGGTGCATCGGAACCTTATACCTACAAAATCAACGGAAAAGAATTAGAGGAAAAAACCTTTAAGATGGCTTATCAGTCCATCATTGGTATTGTCCTTGATGACTATACCAACGCACCGCAAAATAGTGGTGCAGAGAAAGCGTCCATCCGCTACAGAAAGAAAGACGGAAACACTATTTTGGTGGCGTTTCACGAGTGGGACGAGCGCAATTATCTTGTGCGTGTCAATGGGAAGGGCAGTATGATTTGCCGTAAAAAACAAGTGAGCGGTCTAATCGATACACTTGCAAAATATGCCGGCTAAAATCGTAGGAGGACATTATGACAAAGGACCAGATGAAAAAACTGTTTAGTTCCAATATCTTTTTGCTGTCCTCGCGCGCAAAGGCAGAAGACAATATAGAAGAGTTTTATCGCGAGGAAATGGAGCGTGGTGCAAATGTTTTGTTTGCGCCCGATTTTCATATTTGCGCATCGAATATGGAGCCGCTTACACAAACAGTGAAAGCTGCCGGGGAGACAGCGTTTTCAGCTTGTGTTATCAGACCACCCGAGGGTGGGCTTTCCCTTTATGGCGGCGACTATCAATACAAAGAATATTATGAGGAAATCAAACAGCAGGCAACACTTTGTTATGAGGCTGGCGTTTCCTTTTTACTGCTTGGGGGTTTTTCAAATTTAACGGAAGCAAAGCTTGCGGTCTTTGCTGCAAAAGAAGCCTGCCCCTTACCTTTGTGCGTCGGTCTTAGATTTAATGATGAGATAAAGCTAGCCGGTGGAATTGATGCCGCAATGGCAATTCTTACCCTGCAGACCCTTGGCGTCAGCGCAGTAGGTGTTTTGGAGACAGAAAATGCTGATGATGCGCTTGAGGCACTGTCACAAATGAAAGAGTTCACATCGGTTCCCTTATTTGCGCTTCCGAATGTGTCCGAGTTTATGACGCCGGAGGATTATGCCGATTATATGGCAGAGTATATCAACTGTAAGTGCGCGATGGTGGGAACCTTTAACGGCGATGCCCGCTATACAGCCGCTATCAGTAAGGCCTTGTGGCAGACGGAACCATTTTTGCCGGATTTTCATGAGGTTCACGCCATTACCGGTCCCGGTGGTATTCTGTTTTATGATTTTAAGAATCAGACCGTCAGCGAAAATAAGCTATTGCTTGAAATAGAGATTGAGGATGAGAAAACCGTTGTTTCAGTGATTGATAAGCTAATCAAAGCCAAAACACCTCCGGTCTGCTTTAATAGTAAGGATTTGGATGCTTTGGTGGCGGCGGTGCAGCTATATCCGGGACGACCTGCGGTTCGCTCGGATGAGTACGGCGAAATTGCTGCAAAAGAAAACGGCGCCTTGGTGCTGCCTGAGGGAGTGTAGAACATGTATGCATTACCAATTGCTCGCTTGATTGAGGAGTTTGCAAAGCTGCCGGGAATCGGCAAGCGTTCGGCAGAACGCTTAGCATATCACGTGCTGCGGTTGCCGAGGGAAGAGATTGCAGCTTTTTCGGAAGCCCTACTTGCGGCAAAAGATCAGATTACTTTTTGTCCGGTTTGTCAGTCACTGACCGATGCAACGCCTTGTGATATCTGTGCAAATCCTAAACGAAACCACCGTTTGATTTGTGTGGTGGAAAACCCGAAAGATATTTTAGCGATGGAAAAAACCCGCGAATATGATGGCGTGTACCATGTGCTACATGGTGCTATTTCGCCAATGGACGGCGTCGGACCGGAAGACCTCAAAATGAAAGAATTACTCGTGCGTATCCACGAGGATGGCGCGGATGAGGTCATTATGGCAACCAATTCAAGCATTGAGGGTGAGGCAACCGCGATGTATGTGGCGAAGCTTTTGCGTCCTTTGGGTGTTAAAGTGACCCGCATTGCACACGGAATCCCCGTGGGCGGTGATTTGGAGTACGCTGATGAGGTTACGCTGACGCGTGCACTTTCCGGCAGACAGGAAATATAGATAGGATGTGAATTGGATGGAGGTCATCGGTTTTGTAGGAGCAAGCGGGACAGGAAAAAGCTACCGCTGTCATTTTGTCGCAAAACAAAATCGGATTCAATATATCATTGACGACGGACTTTTGGTCGATTCTAAGCGAGTACTCGCGGGTCTTTCTGCAAAAAAGGAAGCGACCAAGATTGCAAGCGTTCGTCGCGCACTTTTTGTAGATGATTCTCATGCGGAAAAAGTCAAAGAGGCAATTCGCGCGCTCTGCCCTGAAAAAATTTTGATTTTGGGGACTTCCGAGCGTATGATTCGCCATGTAGCAAGCCGTCTGGAACTTCCGCCAGTGCTTCGGATGATAAAGATTGAGGATATTGCCTCACCGGAGGAAATTGAAAAGGCTCTTTCGGTGCGTCGTGAGCAGGGAAAACACGTTATTCCTGTGCCAACCTTTGCAATTAAAAAGGATTTTTCCGGTTATTTTATCGATACCTTAAAAATTATCTTAAATTACGGCAAAACTCCCGAGGACACCTATCGCAGTGAAAAAACGGTTGTACGTCCAACGTTTAGTTATATGGGTGAGTTTCATATTGCAGACGGCGTTTTAATGTCACTCGCAGCCCACGAGGCAGAAAAGGTACAAAATGTCTCAAAGCATTTGAAGACATACGTGAAATCATACCCCGAGGGTGTGATTCTTACGCTTGAAATTTCGGTATTTTTTGGTCGAAACATCAGCGATATTGCAAAAGATGTGCAAGAGGCGGTTAAGGAGTCCATAGAAAATTATACCGCGATTAATGTGCTCGAAATCAATGTTTCCGTGAAGGGAATCGAGGTGGAAGATGGATATTTGCATCAAGCCAAATGAGCGAGTCGAAGAGCTTTATGGAGGCACTCGTGTGATACAGAATCCGGACGGCTTTTGCTACGGAACGGATGCAGTAATGCTTTCCGGCTTCGTTTCGGCAAAGCCAAACGAGAAGCTGTTGGATTTTTGTACCGGTACGGGCGTTATACCGCTTTGTCTTCGCTTGTTAACCCGATGCCGCGATATGACGGCGCTTGAGATACAGCCCGAGGTTGCGGATATGGCAGAACGCAGTGTGCGCCTCAATGGTTTTGAATCAGAAATCAAGGTAGTGTGCGGCGACTTAAAAAATGCAAAAGAACTATTTGGTGCGGAATCCTTTGATGTGGTGACCTGCAATCCGCCGTATATGAAGCCATTGAGCGGTAAAGAGAATATTAATGACTCCAAAACGATTGCAAGGCACGAGGTTCTGTGTACGCTTGGTGATGTAATCAAAAGCGCTGCCTCTGTTTTGCGTACAGGCGGGCGTTTTTATATGGTACATAGACCGGAACGGCTAGCTGAAATTTTTTATTTGATGAAGCAGGAAAAGCTGGAGCCGAAACGGATGCAGTTCGTACATTCGGATTTTGCTGCGGCGCCGTCTTTGGTCCTTGTAGAGGGTCAAAAAGGCAGAAAAAGCGGTTTGGTGGTACTAGAGCCGGCCTTGGCAAAAGGAATCGATAAAATCATAGAGCAAGCAGGTGTTAATTTTGACGACTGAAAAGTGTACTCCGGGTGTTTTATATCTGGTAGCAACACCCATCGGAAATTTAGACGATATCAGCTATCGTGCGGTAAAGGTGTTAGAAAGCGTGGATTTTATTGCCGCAGAGGACACGCGACATTCATTAAAGCTCTTAAACCATTTGGGCATCTCCAAACCGATGACAAGCTATTTTGAGCATAATATCCGACAAAAAGGCGAGTATATTATCGAGCGTATCTTAAACGGAGAAACCGCGGCACTGATTTCCGATGCCGGAACACCGGCGATTTCAGACCCCGGAGAAGATATCGTAAAGATTTGCCACGAAAGGGGCGTGCGCGTGATTCCTGTCCCCGGCGCAGTTGCAGGTATCAATGCTTTAATTTGCTCGGGGCTTTCGACCTCGCGGTTTTCGTTTGAAGGATTTTTGAGCGTCAATAAAAAGAGCCGTACAGAGCATTTGGAAGCTGTAAAGCGAAGCACCTATACATTGATTTTTTATGAAGCGCCGCACAAACTAAAGAATACCTTAAAAGATATGCTGTCCTGCTTTGGCGAAAGACGCATCACAATTGCGAGAGAACTGACAAAAAAGTTTGAGGAAATCCGTCCGACAACGCTTTCGGAGGCTGTGTCCTATTATGAAGAAAATGAGCCGAAAGGTGAGTATGTACTGGTAATCGAAGGCTGTACACCGGGAGAAGCGAAAGAAGAAAATGAACTGCTAACGCTTTCTGTTTTAGACCATTTGGCGTTTTATACCAATCAGGGAATGGATAAGAAGGAAGCGATGAAGCGTGTGGCGGAAGAACGTGGAGTCAGCAAACGAGAGATTTACAGTGCAACGATACGCGAGTAATAAAAGCGGAGAGCGCGGACAAAATAAATTGGAAATAATCTATGGAGGCTCGATATGGAAAAGGTAACCTGCTGTAATATTAAAGACGGCATCCGTCTTTATCATATTCCGTCGGATAAATTCAAGACGGTTTCGATGAGCGTGAACATTCATCGCACGCTGGATAAAAGAGAGGCGGCATATAATGCCTTACTTTGTGATGTGATGCGTCGCGGCTGTGAAAAATATCCGACACAGAGAGATGTTGCTCGGCTTCGTCAGTCACTTTACGGAGCATTTGTGGATGTGGATATCCGAAGAAAGGGCGAAGACCAAATTATTTCCTTTCAGCTCAGCACAGTTGCGGATTGTTATCTGCCGGAAACGGAAAAGGTACAGATGCGTGCGCTTGGTTTTTTGTTTGATATGATGCTCGAACCGTTAGTGGAAGACGGTGCATTCAGAGCGGATTATGTTGCGCAGGAAAAGGTAAACCTGAAGAACGATATTGATGCCCTCATTAACGATAAGCGCGCCTATGCGGTGTGGCGTTTGGTTGAACTGATGTGCGCCGATGAGCCTTACGGCGTTCACGAACTTGGCACAAAAGAGGATGTCGACAGCATTACGCCGCAGTCGCTTTATGCGCATTATCAAAAGGTTCTTTCCGAAGGTCCCATTGACATTTTTGTAGTCGGTCAGGTGGATATTGATTCGATTCGCGACTATATTTCAGAGAGATTTGCTGCGGTTTCAGTTTTGAAAACCGCAATGCCGAAAACAAAGCTTCATACTCCGGCAAAGGAAGAACAAGAAATTGTCGAGGCGTTCGATGTAACACAGGCAAAGCTTTGCCTCGGTTTTTATACCGGTGTCAAGCCGGAGGATAGCGATTATCCTGCACTGATGGTGTATAACGGCATTTTGGGCAGCGGTGCACATTCCAAACTTTTTAACAATGTCAGAGAGAAATTGAGCCTTGCGTATTACGCATCCTCGCGCCTGGAGCGCTATAAAGGCATGCTTGTCATTTCTTCCGGAATCGAAATTGCGAACAAACAAAAAGCATTGGACGAAATCAAAGTGCAGATGGAAGAAATGGAAAAAGGCAATATTTCAGAATATGAATTTGATGCTGCGACAAAAAGTATCGTCAATGCCCTGCGTTCTTTAGGTGATGATGTAGGATATTTGGAGGATTATTACCTTGGTCAGGCAGTGAGCGGAACCAGTGTCAGTCTGGAAGAAATGATAAACCTGATTAACAAAGTAACACCTGCGGATGTGGTTCGTGTTGCTAAGAAGATTCAGCCGGAACTGGTTTATTTCCTTACGGGAAAGGGGGAAACAGCGTGAAGCTTTTAAAGATTTACAATGAAGTGGTAAAGGAAACACTTTACTATGCAAAACATGATAGTGGGCTTTCGGTCTATATTATGCCGAAAGCGAGTTACAGTAAAAGCTATGCTGTTTTCGGTACACATTTTGGTTCAGTTGACAGAAAATTTATCCTGCCGGGGAAAACGGACTTTATGGAAATCCCCGATGGCGTGGCACATTTTTTAGAGCATAAGTTGTTCGAGCAACCCGATGGCGGCAATGTGTTTGAGGATTATGCACGGCACGGTGCCAATGCCAACGCATATACGAGCTTTAATTTAACGGCATATTTGTTTGAAAGCACGCAGGATATATTAGAAAATTTGGGAATTCTGTTAGACTTTGTTCGCAAACCGTACTTTACTAAGGAAAATGTGCAAAAAGAACAGGGAATCATCGGTCAGGAAATCGGGATGTATGATGATGACCCCGATTGGCGCGTGATGATGAACTTTTTGTCGTCGATGTTTTCGGAGCATCCGGTGCGTCGTGATATCGCAGGTACGGTGGAAACTATTGCACAGATTGACCATGAGCTTTTGTATGATTGTTATAACACCTTTTATAATTTATCCAATATGGTGTTATTCGTCATCGGTGATGTAAAACCGGAGGAAATTGCGGAATGTGTCGAAAGACACGTCACGGAAAATGAGCCTTTAGAGCGCGAAATTGTCCGTGATTACGGAAATGAGCCGACGACGGTACTCCAGTCAGAGGTTTCACAGAAATTAAGCGTTTCTGTCCCGATGTTTATGTTTGGGTTTAAGGATATTGATACCGGTTTTGATGGAAAAGCACTCCTGAAAAAGAATATTGAGCTCTCCATCATTGCAGCGGTTCTGTTCGGTCGTTCCGGTGAGCTTTATTCCAAGCTGTACGACGGCGGATATATTTTAGGGGATTTGGGCGTTGAGGTTGAGTGTGAAAAGGATTATGGCTTTACAGTCATCAGCGGAGAGAGCAAAGACCCGAAAAAAGTAAAAGAAATCGTTTTGGATTATCTTGAAACGGCGGTAGAACGCGGCGTCTCGCAAGAAGATTTTGAGCGCGTCAAACGCTCTATCTGGGGACGCTATATTAAGCAGTTTAACAATATCAATTCGGTGGCACATAACTTTATGTCCGATATCTTCAATCATATCGGCATCTTTGATTTTATAGATGTCATTGATACGGTTACACTTTCGGATGTAAACAAACGGCTATCCGAGCAGTTTAAGCCGGAGTATTCAGTTTTATCCGTGATTGAACCGATGTAACTTTCGGGCGGCAAGTTCCGCCTTACATATTCTAGCGAAAGGACGGTACATAGGATGAATATTATATCTTTTCCGGGTCTTGGAATCGGACCTATGACGATTTATAATTCCGTTAAAATTTTCGGTTTTTCCATTCATTGGTACGGAATTATTATCGCAACAGGAATTATTCTTGCATATCTGTTTGCGGTGCGCGAGGGAAAAAAGAGGGGAGTTACACAGGATACACTGATAGATGTAATTCTTTGCGGCTTGCCTTCTGCGATTGTCTGTGCACGCATTTATTACGTTGCTTTTGAATGGGAACAGTACCGAAATAATTTATGGGATGTTTTCAAGATTTGGGAAGGTGGCATTGCCATTTACGGCGGCGTCATCGGTGCGGTTTTGGCGACTTGGATTTATTGCAGAGTGAAAAAAATCAGCTTCGCAAATGTTGCTGACCTTGGCGGTTTTGGATTTCCTATCGGTCAGGCAATTGGGCGCTGGGGAAATTTTGTGAACGCAGAGGCTTATGGTGAGGCAACGACACTTCCATGGCGTATGGAAATAGCTCATCTCGGCTATGGCGTACACCCGACTTTTTTATATGAATCCTTATGGAATATCGGGGTATTTCTGTTTTTGCTCTGGTATCGCAAAAAACAGAAATTTGAAGGCGAAATTTTCCTTTTGTACCTTACGGCATACGGCTTAGGTCGCTTTTGGATTGAGGGCTTGCGGACGGACAGCTTGTGGATTGGTCCAATGCGTGTTTCGCAGTTGGTTGCCTTGCTTTGCTTTGTTGTGGGCGGAGCGCTTATCATCTATTTTAGAAAGAAAAAGAAAAAAGAAACGCATGCTTTATAAAAAAAGAGGTGGGATATCCCACCTCTTTTTAGCTTGCAAAGGAATGGAGAATTGGTTCGTCAAACTCGAATACTCGCTGATATTCCTTGCTTTCGGCATCTTTATATACCGCAGATTTATTCTTTTGAAGTAATTCTGTTAAGGCATATAAATCGATCCAAATCTCGTTGTTTGAATCCTTTTGTTGCTCGTTAAAAATCAGCTGAATCCCGAAATGGAGATGCGGCGTGTTGATGTTGTTCACATTTTCTTTGGTGCTGTAGCCGGTCATTCCCAAATATCCGATGACGTCACCGGCTTTGACCACCTTTCCCTCGTACATATCGTTATACGGATGGTCTTTGCGCAGATGGGCATAGTAATAATAGCGCTTGGAATCAAAACTGCGGATTCCGATGCGCCAACCGCCATACTGATTCCAGCCGACACACTCGACGATGCCGGATTCAACGGCAATAATCGGCGTACCGACGCTACCCATAAGGTCGTGACCTAAATGCTTGCGACGAAACCCATAGGAGCGCGACGAACCAAAATCGTCGTAATGGCTGAAAGAGTAACCACGGGCAATTGGCGAAAATGCCTTTAAGCCGTAGGTTTTGGTTTTTGTCTTCGTTTTGCCGTCTGCGTCATAGCTCTCAATTTCATATTCGCCCACAAAACCGTCTAAAACGGCGCTGTATGCCTCGAAGAAATAGGTGTAGTGTTTCATATCCTTTGAGAGCTTTTCGATGCTTTCGCCGTTATCTAGAGTCTTGACGAGTGACTTTAAGTCTTGGCTTTTGTATTGTTTCCAGTTTCCGCCGTATTTGCAGGCAAGATAGGAGAGTAGTTCAATCCAACTTCTGTTCTTTCCGTTTTTGTGTGCCTCGATGTCTTCTTTTAATGTTTCGCTGAGCGCAGCATAAGGAATAGAAAAATCGACCCACTTGATATATTCATCTTTTTTCTCTTCCGTTTGCTCTTCCGTTTGACTTGCCGGGATGGCTTCAAAGGGGAACAAAAAGAGGAAAAGAAAACAAAGAAGAACGGAAACTATAATTATTGCGTGACGCTTTTTGATGGCACAAATCAACAAAAAATCACATCCTAACTATCTTTTGTAATATATATGATTAAAGACCCCTTATGATGAATATGATAGAAACATAAAAAGGAAAAAGGGGGATTTATTATGATTTTGTCTTTTCGTCGGATGTTGATTTGGGTGTTGCTTTGTTGTACATCAGTGTTCTTTTTGGGCGGAAATATTCGCAATGTAAGCGGCGATGCCGGTGATGACGGGGTAAAATTACCGATTTTAATGTATCATCATATCTTAAAGGATTCAAATAAATGGAATCAGTTTGTGATTTCGCCACAGGAGTTTGAGTCGGACCTTAAGTTTCTGAGCGAAAACGGCTATCAGTCGGTTGTAATTGAGGATTTATTGTTATATCAAAAGGGAGAAAAAGAGCTCCCTAAAAAACCCGTGATGATTACAGTGGATGACGGATATTTGTCAGTAAAAGAATATATGCTGCCGTTGCTCGAAAAGTATGAGATGCGTGCAGTGTTTTCCATTATCGGAAGATATACGGACGAATATTCCGAAAACAATGACATAAATGTATCTTATGCCCATGTAAACAGTGAAGATTTAGCGGAGTTATCGCGAGGTGGCATATTTGAGATTCAGAACCATACCTACGATATGCACAAAATTAAGCAAGGCAGAAAAGGAGCAAAAATCAGCGCAGGAGAGAGTAAAGAAAACTACAAGAAAATCTTTTGTGAGGATGTTGAGAAAGCGCAGAAGATGATTTCAAACGCCATTTCAAAAGACCCGACCTGTTTTACATATCCGTTTGGATTTTATTCAAAGGAGAGCGAGGAATTTATAAAAGAGATGGGTTTTTCTGCTTCGCTTTCCTGTACCGAGGGAGTGAATCTTCTGTCGAAAGAAACCGGGGGGTTGTATCTATTAAAACGCTTTAACAGACCCCACGGAAAAAGTGCAAAACAAATTTTTGTAAAGGCGGGGCTAGAAGCGAAAAAATAAATGTAAAAAAATGAAAAAAACACTTGCTATTTTCAAAAACTTGTTGTATAATACTTTGTTGTGTGGGCGTATGCCTGCTGGTGTAATACGGACATTCCTCTGCTAGCTTATAAAGTTTGGGCAAGAATGTTTTGGGAGAGAGGAGGATAAATCCATGGACATCATTAAAGAATTAACACAGGACCAGATCAGAACTGATTTACCGGAACTGGAAATCGGTAGCACTGTTAAAGTGCATGTAAAAGTTAAGGAAGGTAACCGCGAAAGAATCCAGGTGTTTGAAGGTACTATTATTAAGATTCAGCACGGCGGCATTCAGAAGACCTTTACTGTAAGACGTATTTCTTACGGTATCGGTGTAGAGCGTACTTTCCCGGTCAATTCTCCTAAAATTGACAAGATCGAGGTAGTGAGAAAAGGTAAGGTTAGACGTGCTCGTCTTTACTACCTGCGTGACAGAGTCGGTAAAGCAGCAAAGGTTAAAGAACGCTTATAAGAAGCATCATACAATCGGGACGGTATTTTCCGTCCCGATTTATGCAATTACGGGAAATTTTGATGCGTTAAGAAAGAGCAGAATGGATTCTGCTTTTTCTTATCTTATCAGAAAATATTGAAGGAGGAAATTACGTAATGGATGCAGAAAACAAAGATTTTTACGAAGAAAATAAGCCGAAGCAGGGCGTTGTTTTTGATGCAGAAGAGTTTGAAAAAGAATATATAGTACTTGATGAAATAGACGATGAAATGCTAGAACCTGTGTTAGAGGAAAAAAGAAAGAACGGATGGCTTCGTGAGCTGTATGAGTGGACCCAGGCGATTGCGGTTGCTTTGGTCGTTGCGCTCATCATCAATCAGTTTTTCTTTGCCATTGTGCAGGTCGAGGGAGATTCAATGCTACCGACGCTCCACGACGACGAACGTCTGGTCATCAGTAAGTTTATGTATACACCACAAAACGACGATATTGTCATTGTAAAGTCAGAAGCACTTGGCAAGCATATTGTAAAACGCGTCATTGCAACGCCGGGTCAGGAAATCAATATCGTAGCGGCAACCGGTGATGTTTATGTTGACGGAAAACTCCTGGATGAGCCGTATATTAAAGAAAAAATTATCGCTTCAAGAGTTGGAACGAAATATAACTATCCTTTGATTGTTCCGGAAGACACGGTTTTTGTGCTGGGTGATAACCGAAATAATTCGCAGGACAGCCGTTCTCTTGGAGTTATTCCGTATTCGGAAATTGTTGGAAAAGCAACACTCAGAATTCTGCCGTTTGATAAGTTTGGCGGACTGTATGATAATGTGCCGAAAGATTTAGAATAATAAAATGGTAGGGGCAGGGTGATTCGCCGTGTCCCTTTTCTATTACAGAAAGGATGAATGCTATGAACGTACAGTGGTTCCCGGGACATATGGCAAAAACACGCCGTATGATGAGCGAGCAATTAGGTCTCATTGATATTGTGGTTGAACTTTTGGATGCCAGACTTCCGCTTTCATCCCAGAATCCGGAAATCAGCAATATCATCGGTGACAAGCCACGCCTGATTATCTTAAATAAAGCAGACCTTGCAGATGACGCGGTCAATCAGGAGTGGGTGAGATATTTTAAAGAAAAAGGAATTTATGCCATCCTTTTAGATAGTGTTCACGCGAAAAACTTGAATTTTGTTGCAGACAAAATACGTCTGGTCTTAAAAGACAAGCTCGAAAAACAGGCGGAAAAAGGCATGTCCGGCCGCTCGGTGAAGGTTATGGTTGCAGGCATCCCAAATGTGGGAAAATCGTCGTTTATCAATAAACTGGCGGGAAGAGCCAGCGCAATTACCGGTGACCGACCGGGTGTGACGCGCGGAAAACAATGGATTCGCCTGAAAAACGGGATTGAGCTATTGGATACTCCGGGTATCTTGTGGCCAAAGTTTGAGGATGAGGAGACGGGATTGCGCCTCGCATACGTCGGCTCGATTAAGGATGAGATTATGGATGTAGAAACTTTAGCATCCAAACTGCTTGAATTCTTAAATAGCGAATATAAAGAAGAACTTTGTGCAAGATATAAGCTTTCGGAGACAGAAAATCTGATGGGTTATGAACTTCTTGAAATGATTGGAAAAAAACGAGGGTTTGTAATTTCGGGCGGCGAAATAGACCTTTTGCGTGCAGCAAATATTGTGCTGGATGAATTCAGAAGCAGCAAAATAGGAAAGATCAGTCTGGAACGACCGAAAGTGGAGGAGTGAGCCTGATGCAGAGAAATGAATTTGATGCACAATACCGCAAAAATGGAATTCAGCTTTTAGCCGGCGTGGATGAAGCAGGGAGGGGCCCATTGGCAGGTCCTGTCTATGCGGCGGCAGTGATTTTGCCGGAGGACTATTATCTGGAAGATATCAACGACTCGAAAAAGCTGAGCGAGAAAAAAAGAGAAGTGCTGTTTGATGTTATTTGTGAAAATGCCCTGGCATATTGTATCAGCTCAGTCAGCGCAAAAGAAATTGATGAAATCAACATCTTAAACGCGACCTTTCTTGCGATGAAGCAGGCGGTGGAGGGCTTGTCCTTGCCGGCAGATTTTGTATTGGTTGACGGCAATCGCTCCAAAGGACTTTCGGTGCCGTTTGAATGTGTGGTTAGTGGGGATGCGAAAAGTCAGAGCATCGCAGCAGCGTCCATCCTAGCTAAAGTGGCAAGAGACAGACATGTCAAAGAGTGTTTAGCGCCGAAATATCCGCAATATGAGTTCGAAAAGCACAAAGGCTACGGCACAAAACTACATACGGAAAAGATTTTAGAGTTTGGACCCTGTGAGGAGCACCGAATGAGCTTTTTGGGAAAAATACTTGCGAAAAAGGAATTATTGGAATGATGAAAAATACATTATTCTTTGGGAATGTCGGTGAAAAAGCGGCATGTAAATACTTAAAAAAGAATAAATATAAAATACTTGCGTGCAATTACCGAAAGCCCTATGGTGAGATAGATATCATTGTACAAAAAGGCGAAACGGTTGTTTTTGTTGAGGTTAAAACGCGAAAAGGAACGGAATTCGGTCTTGCTTGTGAGGCTGTGACTGCATCAAAACAAAAGCGTTTAGTGCAAACAGCGTACAGTTTTATTGAAGAAAACAATCTGGACTTAAATTACAGATTTGATGTTATTGAGGTTTATCACGAAAACGGTAAGGCGAAAACTATCAATCATATTGAAAATGCATTTTTGGTGGAGGGATTTTAGTGAAATATCCATACACGATTGTTGACTCTCATTGCGACACCTGCGCAGAACTTTTGGACCGTGGAGAAGAATTGCTGCAGAACGAGGGCCATATTAGTCTTACGGAGCTTAAAAAGTATCGCGGTTATATCCAGTTTTTTGCTGCGTGGATTGACGAAAACAAGGAAAACTGGCTGTCCCGTGCTTGTGCAATTATTGATAAATTCTATCAAGAGCTTGAGAAAAACAAGGATTCTATGCTCTTGATTCAAAACAGTTCTGACCTAAAGCGCGCCCTGGACGAGAAAAAAGTCGGCGCGATTTTGGCGATTGAAGATGGACGTGCGATTTGCGGTGAACTGTCAAACCTTCGTACGCTTTATCGTTTGGGCGTGCGGGCAATGACGCTTGCGTGGAACCATGATAACGATTTGACCGGCGGAACGCTGACAAAGGATAACGACGGATTGACTTCGTTTGGAAAAGATGTGGTTCGTGAGATGAACCGTTTGGGAATGATGGTCGATGTGTCGCATCTTCCTAAGAAAAGCTTTTGGGATGTTTTAGAGATAACGGATAGCCCTGTGTTTGCGTCACACTCAAATTGTGAGGCAATCCATAAACATCCGAGAAATTTAGACGATGAGCAAATCAAAGCCTTAATTCAGACCGGAGGCATGTTGGGTATCAGCGTCTATCCGGCCTTTTTAACGGATAAAGAAGCGAGCCTTGACGATGTGATAAAACATATCGACCATGTTTTGTCGCTTGGTGGAGAAAAAATCCTAGGCATCGGGACAGATTTCGATGGAATTCCGAATCTTCCGGTAGAAATGAAAAATGCCGGAGATTTGCATCTTTTATTCGATAAAATGAAAAAAATAGGATACAAAGATTCGTTAATAGATGCAATCACCCACGGGAACTTCGTAAATTATTTGGATAAAGCGCTGAAAAATGAAAAAAGTTGATTTTATTCTTGCATTTTTGACAAAAATATATTACAATATTATGCATGTAATTTTATGTATCTGAACTTATAACGATGGAGGACAGGAAGCTATGTATATTTCGGAAAAAGCGAAAAGCATCAGCCCGTCAACGACGCTTGCGATTGATGCAAAATTTAAACAGATGAAAGCAGAGGGCATCGATGTTGTCGGCTTTGGCACAGGAGAGCCGGATTTTGATACCCCTCAATATATTAAAGATGCAGCGATTGCGGCGATTTGTGAAGGCAAAACTAAATATACCCCCGCTGCCGGTACGATTGATTTACGTAAAGCAATTTGTAAAAAGTTAAAGGATGAAAATGGTCTTGATTATACCTTTGACCAGATTGTTGTATCCAACGGTGCGAAGCATTCTTTGGTCAATACATTCCAGGCAATCTTAAACCCGGGCGATGAGGTTATTATTCCTGCACCTTTCTGGGTGAGCTATCCGGAAATGGTTAAGATGGCAGATGGTGTGCCAGTGGTTCTGACAACGAGCGAGGCAGATTCCTTTAAGTTTACGGCAGAGGAATTCCGTGCAGCGATTACACCGAAAACCCGTGCTGTCGTATTAAACAGTCCGTCGAATCCGACCGGTATGGTTTATACGGAGGAAGAACTCCGTGCGATTGCAGATGTTGCGGTCGAAAATAACATTTATGTTGTATCTGATGAAATCTATGAGCATCTAATTTATGAGGGCAAGCACGTCAGCATTGCAAGCTTTAGCCCGGAAATCAAAGACCTCACCATTATCATTAACGGTGTGTCTAAAACCTATGCCATGACCGGATGGCGTATCGGATACGCTGCAGCTCCGCAACCGATTGCAAAGGTGATGTCAAACATCCAGTCGCACGCGACTTCGAACCCGAACTCCATTGCGCAGGCAGCGACCATTGCAGCACTGGGCGGCGGAAAAGAAGAAATTGAAATGATGAAAAAAGCATTCGCAGAGCGTCGTGATTATATGGTCGAGCGCATCAATTCCATCCCCGGAATTTCTTGCCTGAAGCCGAGCGGTGCGTTTTATGTGATGATGAACATCAGCAAGCTCAAAGGTCGCACGATGGCAGGTAAGCTGATTGAAACCTCAGATGATTTTGCAAATGCGCTGCTTGACAGTGCAAAGGTTGCGGTTGTTCCGTGCAGTGGTTTTGGCGCTGATGATTTTGTTCGTTGGTCGTATGCTACAGCAATGGAAAACATCAAAGAGGGACTTGACCGAGTCGAGAAATTCATCAAGGATAACGAATAATTCCAAGCGGTAAAGTAATGGCTTTACCGCTGTTTTTGTTTAAAACAGAAAGAATGGAAGATAATAAACTCTGTCTTGAAATATTTCCATATATTTGTTATAATATAATGTTAGAATTACATATTTAATAGATGGGGTATGATTATGAGCTACGATGTATTTAAGTGTAAGCTGATTTCTAAAAAAGAAATCGCGCCAAACATCATTGATGTTACGGTAAAAAGCCCGGAAATTGCGGCACTTGCAAAGCCAGGACAGTTTTTGCATATCAAATGCGGCGATGAGATTGCGATGCCGCTGCGCAGACCGATTAGTATTTGCGATGCTGAGGGAGACAAACTTCGTTTTATTTTTGAAATCAAAGGAAGAGGCACAAAAAGCCTTGCATTTATCGAGGATGAGCTTGATATTTTAGGTCCTTTGGGCAATCCGTTTACTGTTTCGAATGAAACCTTTCAAAACCCTGTGGTAATCGGCGGCGGTATTGGTACATATCCGCTGTATAAATTGACCAAGGCACTCGAAAACCCGACGGTTTATTTAGGCTTCCGTTCCAAAGCACAAGTGACGCTTGAAGAGGATTTCCGCTCGGTTTGTAAGGATGTAACGGTCGCAACCGATGACGGAAGCTATGGCTATAACGGGTATGCCATCGAACTCCTAAAAGAAAAAATAAAAAAAGACCCGGTAGATATTATCTATGCCTGCGGTCCGACACCGATGCTTCGTGCGGTAAAACAAGTTGCAGAAGAAGCCGGAATCCGTTGTCAGCTTTCTTTGGAGCAGAGAATGGGTTGTGGAATCGGTGCGTGTCTTACCTGCTCGTGTGAGACAAAGCACGACGGTACATGGAAATTTATGCGTGTGTGCAAAAACGGACCGGTCTTCTGGTCGACGGAGGTGGTGCTGTAATGATGAATATGAAGGTAAATATTGCAGGCGTTGAGCTGAACAATCCAATCATTACCGCATCCGGTTCATACGGCTTCGGTCGCGAGTATGGAGAGCTTTACAGCTTAAATGAGTTAGGTGCGATTTGTGTGAAAGGGCTGACGCTTGCTCCCCGTGCCGGAAATCCGCCACCGCGTATTACGGAAACCTATGGCGGTATCTTAAACAGTGTCGGACTTCAGAATCCGGGCGTGGATGCATTTATCAAATATGAACTGCCCGAACTGAAGCAGTATACCTGCAAAGTTATAGCCAATATCGCGGGCAATACGGTAGAAGATTACTGTCAGATGGCGGAAAAACTGTCCGACAGTGATGTTGATATGCTCGAAATGAATATCTCCTGCCCGAATGTCAAAGAGGGTGGCGTTGCGTTCGGTACGAATGCGAATACCATCTTACACATTACGCAGGAAGTAAAAAAACATACCAACAAGCCGCTGATAGTAAAGCTTTCACCAAATGTAACGGATATTACGGAAATGGCAAAAGCAGCAGAGCAGGGCGGTGCAGATGCGCTTTCTTTAATTAACACCTTGCTTGGTATGGCGATTGATATCAAGACCCGGCGCCCGATCCTTGCCAATGCGACCGGTGGACTTTCCGGTCCTGCGGTTAAACCGGTAGCGGTCCGTATGGTATATCAGGTGGCGCAAGTAACAAATCTTCCGATTATCGGAATGGGCGGTATTACTACCGGTGAAGATGCCGTAGAATTTATGCTCGCAGGAAGCTGTGCGGTTGCAGTTGGTACGGCGAACTTTATGAACCCGTATGCCTGTGTCGATATTAAAAAAGGCATCATAGATTACATGGAACAAAACAAAATCGACGATGTCGGTGATTTGGTTGGCAAAGTTATTATCAAATAGAGGAGCGAATTTCATGGAAAAAATTACACTGGACTACTCAAAAGCACTGAATTTCATCACAGAAGAAGAAATCGAAAATATTGCCGGACAGATTGCGGATGCGCACGAAAAACTGGAAAAGAAAACAGGCGCAGGCAATGATTTTTTAGGCTGGGTTGGACTTCCGACGGACTACGATAAAGAAGAGTTTGCGCGCATCAAACAAGCAGCAAAAAAGATTCAGTCTGACTCTGATGTTTTAATTGTGATTGGTATCGGGGGCTCTTACCTTGGTGCAAGAGCTGCGATTGAAATTCTGACAAATTCTTTCTATAATTATCAGGATGGAAAAGACAGAAAAACACCCCAAATCTTTTTTGCGGGAAATTCTATCAGTTCCACTTATTTAGCAGAGCTTTATGAGCTTGTAAAGGACAAGGACTTGTCGGTAAATATCATCTCGAAATCGGGAACAACCACGGAACCGGCAATTGCTTTTCGCGTGTTTAAGGAACTGTTAGAGAAAAAATATGGAAAAGACGGCGCAAAGGGAAGAATTTACGCTACAACTGACAAAGCGCGTGGCGCATTAAAAGCTCTGGCAGATAAAGAAGGATACGAAACCTTTGTGATTCCGGATGATGTTGGTGGTCGTTATTCTGTTCTGACTGCGGTTGGTCTTTTGCCGATTGCAGTGTCAGGTGCAGACCTTGATTTGATTATCAAAGGCGCACAAGACGCACAGAAAGAGTATTCCTCTTGTGACGTAAAAGATAATATTTGTTATCAGTATGCAGCGATTCGTAATGCTTTGTACCGCAAAGGAAAAACAACGGAAATTATGGTCAATTATGAGCCGAGACTGCATTATTTTGCAGAATGGTGGAAACAGCTCTTTGGCGAGAGTGAGGGCAAAGACCAAAAGGGTATCTTCCCTGCGGCAGTTGATTTTTCAACGGACCTTCATTCCATGGGACAGTATATTCAGGACGGCATGAGAAATATTTTTGAAACCGTACTGAATGTAAACGAACCGAAAAAGGACCTGACCATCGGAGCGGATGCCGAAAATGTCGACGGTCTGAACTTTTTGGCAGGAAAAACGATGGATTTCGTGAATCACAAAGCGTTTTTAGGTACGGTACTTGCACACAATGACGGCGGTGTACCGAATATGATTATTAATATCCCGAAGCTTGATGAATACTATTTTGGTCAGTTGGTTTATCTCTTTGAACGCGCTTGCGGCATCAGCGGTTATGTTTTGGGTGTGAATCCGTTCAATCAGCCGGGTGTTGAGGCATATAAAAAGAATATGTTCGCACTTCTGGGAAAACCGGGGTATGAAGAAGAAAAAGCAAGACTTGAAAAAGTGCTTGGTTTGTGATATACTTGACCTGATTGTCTTGGAAAGTTCAATTACTTTTGGAGGTTATATCAATGCAATATCAAAGTACAAGGGATAAAAGTGTCCGTGTAGCATCGGCGTATGCCATTAAAACCGGACTGGCAGCAGATGGCGGACTCTATGTTCCCGAACAGATTCCGAAGCTTAGCCTTTCGGAAATTGCAGCACTCGCACCGATGAGCTATAATGATCGCGCGGTGAATATCTTAAGCCGTTTTCTGACGGATTTTTCGGAAGAAGAAGTGACAACCTGTGTCAACCGTGCATACAGCAAAGAAAAGTTTGAAACCGTAGAAATCGCGCCGCTGTTTAAGCTTGCGCAAGGGGTATATTTTCTTGAACTGTGGCATGGTCCGACCTGCGCATTTAAGGATATGGCACTACAGATTCTGCCGCATTTATTAAAGCGTTCCATTGAAAAGACCGGCGAAACCAAAGAGGTTGTTATTTTGGTTGCGACCTCCGGCGACACCGGAAAAGCAGCTCTTGAGGGCTTCCGTGATGTTGAAGGCACCCGTATTATTGTCTTTTATCCGGCAGATGGCGTCAGCGATGTGCAGAAACGTCAGATGGTAACGCAGGAGGGTAATAATGTCGATGTTGCTGCGGTCAGCGGAAACTTTGACGATGCACAAAGCGGCGTAAAACAGATTTTTACAGATAATGAATATGCTGATGTTTTGGCGCGTAATAATTTCCTTTTGTCGAGTGCAAACTCAATTAACTGGGGCAGACTCGTACCGCAGATTGTGTACTATTTCTCGTCTTATGCAAGTATGCTCAAGAATGAAGAAATTACGCTTGGTGAAAAGGTGAATTTTGTCGTTCCTACGGGTAACTTTGGTGATATTTTGGCAGCGTACTATGCAAAAGAAATGGGTCTTCCGGTAGCAAAACTCATTTGTGCATCCAACGAAAACAATGTATTGACCGACTTTATCAATACCGGTGTTTATGACAGAAACCGTTCCTTTAAGACAACAACATCTCCTTCGATGGATATCTTGATTTCCAGTAACTTAGAGCGCTTTTTATTCCACGTCACCGGTGGGGATGATGCTAGGGTTTCTGCCTGGATGAAGGATTTAAAGGATGCGGGACGCTATGAAGTGCCGGAACTGACGAAAAATAAGATTAAAGAAATTTTCTGGGGCGGCTTTTGCGACGATGCGGAAACCTTTGCACAGATTGACTCCGTTAATCGCGAGTTTGGTTATGTAATGGATACCCATACCGCGGTGGCAAAAGGTGTGTACGATAAGTATGTAAAAGAGACCGGCGACGAGACCAAGACAGTCATCGTTTCAACCGCCAGTCCGTTTAAGTTCAGTGACAGCGTTCTGTCTGCAATCCAGGGTGAAGATGCGACTGAGGGCAAAGATCCGTTTGATCTTTTGGATGAGCTTGCCCAGACAACCGGGCTTTTGATTCCGCAGGGACTTTCCGGTCTGCGAGAAAAGCCTGTTATTTTCACCGCTGTTTGCGAAAAAACAGAAATGTATGATGTTGTCAGCCATATGCTGAACTTGGCATAGGGGGAATAAAATGGACTGGATTCAAGTGACAATTTATACTTCTTCTGCGGGTATCGAACCGGTCAGCGGCAGACTGTATCAGTTGGGCGTTACCGGTGTAGAAATCGAAGATGAGACCGAGTTTTATACCTTTTTGGAAGAAAACCGCGGCAGTTGGGATTATGTGGATGAAGACCTTGAAAAGCGGATGCAGGGTGAGACGAAAGTCAAGATTTACTTAAGCGACAATGCGTCCGGTCACGATATGCTGCACGCAGTCCGTGAAAGCATGACCGCGCTTAAATCCTTAGATACGGAAAATATGTTTGGACGATTAGAGATTTCGCTCGACAATCTGAACGAGGAAGATTGGGCAAACAACTGGAAGCAGTATTTTAAGCCGCTCACGGTTGGAGATAAAATCTTGATTTTGCCGGAATGGGAAACCCTCACAGAAGAGACAGACCGTACGGTGTTTACGGTAAATCCCGGAATGAGTTTTGGTACCGGCTCACATCAGACCACGCAGCTTTGCATTGAAGAACTCGAAGAGTGTATTGGCGAAAATACACATGTATTGGATTTGGGTTGTGGCAGTGGTATTTTATCCATTATCGCACTGTTGCTTGGCGCACCTGATGCGACGGCAGTTGATATTGACCCGAATGCCGTTATGATTGCGCGAGAGAATGCGGAAAGAAACAATATCTGTCCGGATGTTTATCGCGCACTCGCGGGTAATGTACTGGAAGATGAAAAACTAATCGAAACCATTTCCGATAAAAAATATGAGGTTGTGGTAGCGAATATCGTTGCGGATGTTATCATTGGACTTGCAGATATCGTTGAGAATTTAATAGTTCCCGGCGGTACATATATTACATCGGGTATTATCACAGACCGAAAAGCAGATGTGATGGCAAGATACGAAAGCAGTGGTTTTGAAATCGTAAAGGTTCGCGAAAAAGGCGACTGGGTATCTGTGGTTATGAAAAAGAAATAAAAGGGACAGTAGCAAAATGCGCATACCACACAAGGCAAAAATGTGTTTAACACAGAGTCTTTTGTATGTTAAAAATTCAAAAAGATGCAAAATTTAAGGAAGGAATTCGTCATTTGACGAATTCCTTTTATTTTATGCCTTGTGTTTTGAACAAACTTCACCACTCGGCGTACCCATGTACGCCTTCGGGTAATCCCTGCGGGTTCAGTTTGACCAATCTGCGCTATTTTCCGTCCGTCCCTCAAAAAAAGCAGGGATAATCCCTGCTTTTTTTATTTCTCAATAAGAAGTTCTAAAGCTTGTGCGCATACCGCTTGACGGCATCGAATTATTTTGCCAGTTTGATGAATTTGACGGCTGGTTGTTTGACGACGGCCAGTTATCTCCCGGTGTTTGTGAGGTACGTCTCATTCTGCTTTGCGGAACGGTGGTTGTATTATAGAAAGTAACAAATTTGACGGCGTAGAGGTCGCAGACAATGTATCGGTCATCCATCGGGTCATAAAGACTTAAAAAGTTTGTACCGGAAGAATACAAAATTCCTTCTTTGAACTCTAATCGGTTTGTGCCAATGAGAAACTCAACGACTACGTACTGACCGAGATTCTGCGCCAGAATAGAGGCAAAAGAACCGTAATACACTTCGGAGTTGCTTTGCGGATTTGCGATTGTCATAGGACTTTCAGCGGGAGTTACATTTGCGTTTGAATGTTCTAAACCATTTGCCATTATGTATCACCTGACCTTTTTAGATTTTTAAGTTTCATAATACGCATCTGTCGGATTGTAGAAACAATGTTTACCGATTCTTACATTGAAATATCCGATGTCGCTCGGAAACCGTCCGGGACAGCTTGGCGCAAACGGATTAAAAAACCAAAGCGCCTGCCCGAGATTATACAGTCTGTTTCCGGCGATTGCCCAGTCGGCAATGTCTAAATGAATTTGTTCTACATTCATATTAAACAGATTCTGAGGGTTATACCGCCCGTTTTCCGTTTCAGATGCACAGACAAATTGACCGGGTTGAAAAATAATGTTCCGGATGCTTCCGCCTTCACTTATACGTGCATATTCACCGCCCGGTGCGTTGACACGATTCATTACCACAGAGGCAACCGCCCGCATGCCGTTGTCGCCTTCACCTCCTGCTTCGCATTTAATTAGTTTTGCCAATAATTCGCGGTCTGACATTTGATCACCTCGCTTTTATCACACTTATATTATATGAGAAAAACGAAAATTGGTTCCTTGGCATAAGTAGGGAAAATCGGGTGATATTAAAAAAGAGGTGAGTGCTTTGAAAACATTAATTTGTTGTTTAACTATCTTGGGACTGTTACTTTCTGCGTGCTCAGCGAATGAAGAAAAAGAGCCGAAAGTTCCAATGGAGCTTTCCGAAATTAAAGATAGCTTTTCGTCCCTTTATCAGATTATATTCCGAAAAGAAAATGAGAGTATCTTCCCGACGCTTGGCGCGGAAGAAGCAGTCATGGTTGGTTCAGGATTCGAACCGTTTCCAAAGGAAAATGTTCCGACAGGTGTCGGATTTTATGATGAGCGCAAACATTACTATATAAAAGAAGCCCTAAAACAGATGGAAACAGCTCGAGTGAGACTGTTACATGACGGTGCGGGACAGGAGACAATAGAGGCGCTGGATAATATCGTCCATCGCTTGGCGCACGAGATAAATGAAAAGAATGATGCGCAGGCAATGGAGGCGTTAAACGACGGAATTTATTTGATTTCAAGACTGATGGATGATTACGGAAAAGCTTGTGAGGGCTGTGTTTTACGGTTGGAGTATAGCTTAAATCTGCTTGAAATGGAAGCGGAAAATCCGAAACGCTTTATAAACGCGCTTTCCTTTACGCAAAAAGTAATTTCAGAATTGGAAAGCAAAGTGGATGACGATTCAAAGACATATGTAAAGCAGATGAAAGAAAGTGTCATTTCTCTTCAGAATGCATCCGAATATAATGATGAAGAGTTAATTCGCTTAAAAGTTGAAATTATGCGCGCGAATTGGAAGAAAATATCTTCTATGACGAAAACATAGGAATAAAAAAGACTCTGTTTGCGCAAACTGTAGTTATCAGTTGAGAGGAGTGATTTTTATGTCAACAGTTCATAAAACAGAAAAGCCGCTTTTGGGAGTGATGTGCTCTGTAACCAATTGCGAGTATCACGGGGAAAACCACGAATGTGACGCCTCGAGCATCGAAGTTTGCACCTGTGACCCCGTTCAGCAGTGCGGTGTGCAGTGTAAAACCTTCAAGCCGAAAGCAGGCAGATAAAAAATAACCGGACGGTTACACGTCCGGTTATTTTTTTGTCGTAATTATTATATTTGTTTTTTCAGTCTTCCTGCCATTTTATCACGGTCGCTTTTTGCAAGAATTTTCTTGCGCAGGCGGATGGATTCGGGAGTGACCTCAACCAATTCGTCATCAGAAATGAACTCTAAACATTGCTCCAGACTCATCTGCAAGGGAGGTGTCAGCTTGATGGTATCATCACTGCCGGCAGCACGCATATTGGTTACGTGCTTTTTCTTGCAGACATTGACGGTCAGGTCTTCATTTTTGGCATTTTCGCCAACAATCATGCCCTCGTACACGTGAACGCCCGGTCCGACAAAGAGTCTACCACGGGTTTCGGCGTTGGCCAAACCATAAGTCACCGTATCGCCGGTCTCCCAAGCGATCATGGAACCACGGTCGCGCATTTCAATTTCGCCGCGGAATTCGCTGAAACCGTCAAGCACGGAATTCATCACGCCATTTCCCTTGGTATCCGTTAAAAATTCACTGCGGTAGCCAATCAGACCGCGAGACGGGATCTTAAACTCCAAGCGCATATATCCGCCATCCGTCGGGTGCATATTCGTCATTTCCGCTTTTCTTGAGCCGAGTTTTTCGATAACATTACCAGAAAACTCCTCCGGCACATCAATTACAAGTTCTTCAATCGGCTCTAACAGCTTTCCATTTTTCTCCTTAAAAATTACCTGCGGACGGGAAACCTGAAATTCATAGCCCTGACGGCGCATCGTTTCAATCAGGATGGAAAGATGAAGCTCACCGCGTCCTGAAACCTTAAAACAATCCGCACTATCGGTTTCTTCCACCTTTAAGCTTACATTGGTTTCAAGCTCACGGAACAGTCTTTCGCGCAGGTGACGGCTGGTTACAAAATCGCCCTCCTGACCGGCGAATGGACTGTTATTGACCAAAAAGTTCATTGAAATAGTAGGCTCGTCCACCTCAATGACCGGCAAAGGGTCGATATGTGTCGGGTCGCAAATTGTTTCACCAATATTGACATCGCCAAGGCCTGAAATGCTGCAGATATCTCCACAGGTAACCGATTCGGTTTCTATTCTTTTTAATCCATCAAAGGTGTAAAGTCTTCCTACTTTCACATTTGCTGTCGTACCGTCTGCGCGGCACAAGGCAACATTCTGACCATAGCGGATAGTACCTCTTGCTACCTTGCCGACAGCGATTCTTCCAATATATTCATCGTAATCGATGTTGGAAACAAGCATCTGAAGCGCGCCTTCAGTATCATCATTCGGCGCGGGAACGTGCTCAACAATAGTATCAAACAGAGGAACCATGCTTTCTTCCTGCTCATCTGGCTCCAAGCCGCATGTTCCTTGTTTTGCTGAGGCATAGATAATCGGGAAATCCGCCTGCTCATCGCTTGCACCGAGTTCAATAAAGAGGTCTAACACCTCATCAATGACCTCATACGGTCTTGCCTGCGGACGGTCCACCTTATTTACTACAACAATCGGTTTTAAGTCGAGCTCTAATGCCTTTTTTAATACAAATCGCGTCTGCGGCATTGCGCCTTCAAAGGCATCAACCACCAATAAGACGCCTTCAACCATTCCAAGCACACGCTCGACCTCGCCACCAAAATCGGCGTGCCCCGGGGTATCAACAATATTGATTTTCACATCTTTATACTGTACAGAGGTGTTTTTAGATAAAATGGTAATACCGCGTTCGCGCTCCAAATCATTTGAGTCCATGACACGGTCTTCTACCTGCTCGTTGTCACGATAAATACCGCTGTTTTTTAACAAAACATCAACCAGCGTTGTCTTGCCGTGGTCAACGTGTGCGATAATTGCAACATTGCGAATTTTTGCTCCCATCAGAAACCTCCATTAATTACTAAAAATAAACCAACTATAATATTTTAACACAAAATTGGAAAAAGTCAAATAAAAATTGACAACCGCGCAGTTTTTTGTTAGAATAAATGGTAATTATGAAATCCGGGGAGGAAAAAGAATGTTTGTGTCAAAAAGTGCCGGTGTAAACGACAAAAACCATCTGACCTTTGCAGGGCTTGATGTGGTTGAGCTCGCCAAAGAATACCAGACGCCACTTTACCTGATGGACGAAAATCTCATCCGAGAAAATTGCCGTCTCTACCGCACATCCATTGAAAAGTATTACGATGGTAACGGCTTGGTTCTTTATGCAAGTAAAGCCTTTTCCTCTCTTGCAATATACCGTATTGTTATGGAAGAAGGACTCGGTGTGGATGTGGTCTCCGGTGGAGAGCTTTTCACTGCGATCAGTGCCGGTTTTCCAGCTGAAAAAATCTATTTCCACGGAAATAACAAGACCGAACAGGAGCTCGTCTACGCTTTGGAATCCGGCGTTGGACGCATTGTAGTTGATAATCTTACAGAGCTTTCTATGCTGAACTCCCTTGCAAAGACCATGGGAAAAACGGCGGACATTCTCTTCCGTATTAAACCGGGCATTGATGCACATACGCACGATTTCATTATGACCGGTCAAATCGATTCAAAATTTGGCGTTGCTCTCGAAACCGGTGAAGCATTTGATATCATCAAGACCGCAAGCACTCTCGAAAACGTTCACGTTGTCGGTCTGCATTGTCATATCGGCTCGCAAATTTTTGACCTCGCACCATTTGAAGAGGCTGCAAAAGTGATGCTTACTTTTATCGCAAAAATCAAAAATGAACTTGGAATCACGATTACCGAACTGAATCTCGGCGGCGGCTTTGGTATTCAGTATGTCGAATCCGACACACCGATTGCTTACGACAAATATATGGAATCCGTTAGCGGGGTAGTAAAGGAAACCTGTAAAGCATTAGGCCTTGCGCTTCCGAAAATCCTGCTAGAGCCGGGGCGTTCCATTGTTGCCTCCGCCGGCTTGACCGCATACACGGTCGGCAATGTAAAAAACATTCCCGATGTTCGTACCTACGTTTCCGTAGATGGCGGTATGGCGGATAATCCGCGTTATATTCTTTATCAGGCGGAATATGATTTTGAAATTGCAAATAAAATTGGAGACGAAAAGTCTGAAACCGTTACGGTTGCCGGTCGTTGTTGTGAGTCCGGCGATTTACTTGGTGAAAATGTCCATCTTCAAAAGGCAGAAGCCGGCGACATTTTAGCGGTATTTTCCACCGGAGCGTACCAATACTCGATGGCAAGCCACTATAACCGCCTGCCCAATCCGGCAGTACTCATGATTAAAGACGGAAAAGAGCGGGTTGTTATCAAACGCGAAAGTTATGAAGATTTAATTAAAAACGATTTATACTAATACAAAACCGGCATCGCAAAAATGCGATGCCGGTTTTATTTAGGAACAGAAATGATCTCCGAATTAATGCTACGTTTTTTGTTTGTACATACTTCTGTATTTATGCGGTGTAATGCCGTTTTCCTCTTTAAACTCCTTAGAAAAATAACTGATGCTGGAAAAACCGCATTTCATAGCGACGGCAGAGACGTTCTCCTTGCGCAATAGTTCTTTTGCCGCACGGATGCGCACGCTTCTAACATATTTACAAAAACTGACAGAAAAGTTTTTCTTAAAGAGTCTGCAAAAATGGCTGTGGTTGTAGGAAAGATGCTCTGCAGCAGAGTGCGAAGTAATGGGTTGTCTAAAATTTTCTCTGATGTAGGTTACTATATTTTTGGTAAAATCGTTTGCATTTGCCAAATATGTATCGTAAAGCTCGCCCTCCAGTTTTGAAAAGAGAAGAAAGAGATTGCCGAGTGCAAGCTGTCTCCAACCGAGGGGCTCCTTCTCATAAGCCTCATAAATATTTTTGATATAGTGTTCAAACGATGGGCTAGTCACGTGATTTCGATACTTTTTTTCTTCTTGGAGCAGATTTTCTTCATAATCGTCAGGAAACAGATTCAGATTAAAATCGACGCAGTAATAGTGAAACGGTTTTTCGGTGATTTCGCCATAATGAACCTCGTATGGGTTTACAAGGACCAAACTTCCGGCGGTTGCGGTAAATTCATTTTCTCCAACCTTCATTTTCGCCGAACCGGAGGATATGTAAATGAGCTCGAAGTCGCTGTGATAATGTGTTCCGGTAAAAACATAGGGGAGCTGTTCGGGTACAATTTCTTTATAAAAAGAAACCAAAGGAAGACCTTTGGGGTCAATGATATACTTGTCATTAAACAAAAAAATCACCTCTTGTCAATCATATCCGTTTTGGCTAAAAAAGTCAATATAGTTAAAAAATAAAGTCGAAAAAGTGATTGAAAAGGCAAAAATATTAAAATAAAATTAAAATGAGGTGAAAATGATGAAACGCTATAAGATTGTATATAAAAACTATTCAGAAGCGGTGGAAAAGCTTTATGCAACCGTGCAAAGCTATCTCCCGTATACCCTTGTTTGCGGCAAGGAGGAAGATGATGCCTATCATACCATTTGGATTGGTGTTACCGAGGGAGTCTGCGGTTATAAAATTGTGGTGGACGAAAAACAAAGAGTCGAGATTACTGCCGAAGATGAGGCAAATCTTTTGTACGCCGTATCTGATTTTAAGAATATTTATTTGCCGTTTAATAATAGCCGAGATAAAGACCGTGTGGTTGACTTTTATGTCAGAAAACCGTTTTTAGAGCCATTAAAGCCGGTTGAAATCTCCTCTTGCCCGCGCATTAAGCGAAGAGGTTTATGGACTTGGGGACACACGATTTATGATTATAAAAAATACATCGACAATATGGTGACCTTAAAGTTAAACACCCTAATTATATGGAACGACTTTGTGCCGGTCAATATCGGTGATGTGATTGACTATGCGCACGATCACGGCGTAAAAATCTATCTCGGATTTGCCTGGGGTTGGGATACCAGCGATGTGAAAGTAAATATTTCGGATACTTTATGCTTAACGGAACACGTAGTGAACAAGTATCAAAAAGAGTATAAAAATCTTTCCTGCGACGGCATCTATTTTCAATCCTTTACAGAGAAGACCGCAGACAATATCGATGGCGTCAATATTGCCGATGCGGTGATTACATTTGTAAACCGCACCGCAGAAAAAATATTCGAAATGAATCCTGAATGTGAGATATTGTTCGGATTGCACGCAATGTCGGTGCTTGAAAGAATTGAGGAGTTTAAGAAAATTGATGAACGGATTTCGATTATCTGGGAGGATTTGGGAGCTTTTCCGTATCATAATTCGCCGTCTGAAACGGACGGTTTTACAAAAACCAAAGAATTAAATATCAAAATTCGGGATTTGCGAGATGCGGGTTTTGGTTGCGTATTAAAAAGCAATTACCGACTCAACTGGTTTGATTTTGAGCACCAAGCTGGCCCATATATTATGGGTGTAACCGAGGAAAAGGTGCGGAAGAAAAAGCTGGATACGGTAAAACCTTTGCTTCGCACGATTCAGGCAGACTGGATAAAAAACGCTGAACTTGCAAAACGCCTGATTTCTGATTTTAACGAAGATTCTATCGTAACCGTTTTGGCTGAAGACGGCATGTTTGAAGAGTGCATTACGTATCCGATGGCACTGTATGCGCAAATGATGTGGGATTGTGAGCGCCCGACGGAGGAAATCATGCATCAGGCGGCATTGATGCCGGATGTTGATTTTGTTTGAGGGGAGGAATAGCCTTGAAAATCAAATTCTACGGAACAGCGGCAGCGGAGGGTGTTCCCGCCTTGTACTGCACCTGTCCGACCTGCGAGCACGCCCGGAGGAGCGGCGGAAAAGAAGTGAGAACGCGGAGCCAGGCACTTATTAATGATGACCTTCTAATAGATTTTCCGGCAGACACTTATCTTCATGTGCTGCAAGGCGGTTTGCCTCTTCACCACATACGGCATATCCTGATTACGCACGCACATCCGGACCATTTGTATCCGGCGGATATTTCGATGCGTGGTCCTGGGTTTTCAAACCTTGAAGATTCGGAAACACTCCGCATCTATGGCAGCTCAGGTGTGTGGAAAGAACTGATGAAAAATGACACTATTCCCGTTTTAATGGCGCGGAACATCATTAAATTTACAGAGGTTCATGCGTTTAATACCTTTACAGCAGGGGAGTATCGGGTGACACCGCTGAAAGCGGACCACGGCACAGAAAATCCGTATATTTATCTGATAGAAAAAGAGGGTAAAAGTCTTTTGTATGCACACGATACAGGCTATTTCCCCGAAGAAACGATGGAATTTCTTAAACAGTGGAATAAGACGGTGGATTTAGCAAGCTTTGATTGTTGTTACAGCTTAAAACACTGTGAAAAAGGGCATATGGGATTTGATGAGGTGCGCACTATGGCAGAGCAATTAAAAGAAATCGGAGCATTAGATGAAAATTCGGTGTGCTGTATCAACCATTTTTCCCATAACAACGGACTTTCTTACGAAGAAATGAATAAATATGCCAAGAAATATGGATATTTAACTACGTATGACGGTATGGAAACGGAGTTTTAATGATGAGAGATTATTTGATTAAAGACGTATTACCTTTTTGGCTAAATAATGCCATTGATGAAGAATTTGGCGGAATTTTTACGCAGCTAGACCGCGAGGGAAATATTTACGGCGAAGAAAAAAGCGTGTGGTTTCAAGGCAGAGCCCTTTATATTTTTTCCATGGCATATAACTGCGTAGAAAAGAATGAGGCGTATCTTGCCGCAGCAAAAAAGATTTATGAGTTTCTTCCCAAGTGCTCCGGAGAAGACGGAAGAATGTTTTTTACAGTAACGCGTGACGGCAGAGAAATCCAAAAACGCCGCTATTATTTCAGCGAAACCTTTGCGGCTATCGGTTGTGCGGAATATTACCTTGCAACAAAGGATGAGGACGCGTGGGAAAAAGCGGAGAAGTATTTTGATATTGCGTATAGCCTTTATTCGGGCAAGCAAAAATCAACTCCGAAATTTAATCCAGAAACTATACAAATGAAGTCGCTTTCTCCGGCAATGATTATGCTGTCAACGGCGCAGGTGATGTGGAAAATTGACAGAGAAAAGTATGACACAATTGCGAAAGAGTGCACCAAAGAAATCTTGCTCCACTTAAATTCCAGGGGCCTTTTGGAAAACGTCAGCCCTGAGGGTGATTTTGTGGATACACCGACGGGAAGAATTGTAAATCCGGGTCATAGTTTAGAGGCTGCGTGGTTTTTAATGGCGGAGGGAATTTATCAAAAGGATGAAAAATTAACCCGTATCGGAAAAGATATCATTGATATTTCGATGCGACTCGGCTTACAAGACGGAGGCATTATTGCTTTTTGCGATTGCGATGGAAAACCGCCGCAGGCACTGGAGTGGGATATGAAGCTTTGGTGGCCGCAGTGTGAGGCGATGATTGCAAACCGCCTGTGTTATAGCGTGTTTGGCGAAGAAAAATACCTTGCGGCATACAATGACCTAAAAGCGTATACAGAAACATATTTTAGAGATAAAGAATACGGTGAGTGGTACGGCTACCTGCATTATGACAATACACCGTCCACTACCTTAAAAGGCAATATCTTTAAAGGTCCGTTCCATTTGCCGAGAATGTTAATTTTAATTGATAAAATCGAAAAAGGTGAGAGCGTATTATAAAAAAGAACTGATTACAGCAAAAACTGTAATCAGTTCTTTTTTATATCGTCAAAACTCCGTCATCCGATTCTAAAAGGAGCAGAATTTTCTCTTCGTGACCGGTTTGTGCGTTAATATAAATTAAATAGTTCTGGTCATCAAAGCTACCCTTACATTCATAACACAGCACTTCGCGCTTGCTGTCAAGCGGAATAAGCGCCAAACGAACAGAATCAATCATAAGATGTGAATTTACTTTTGCACGTGCGTCGCTTTCGGTAAGAGTGGGCAAGGGGAGAGAGCGCTCATGGTGGCTCATTAAATATCCGCGCGTCTCGATTCCTAAAATTTCACCGCTGTCTAATGCAATTTTGAGCTTAATGAGGTCGGAGTACATAATAATGCCCTGCCCCTCATAAGCATAGTTTACAGTCAGTGTATTTTCAGCTTTTTCATAGTAGCTTTCTTTCATACCGACAATGCCGATAGAGGTTAAATACTCAAGTCCCTTGTTCGAGGCAGTTTTAGCGTCTATGACAGACTTTTCGGGGGAACGGGCATCTAACATCCAAAGCACCATGCCGCCGGTTTTTGTAATAGTAATATAGACCTTCGAATCGTCCTCTTTCGTGCCGACAAATGAATAGCAGGGGATGCGTCCGCCGACATCTTCTGAGGCATCTAGTGATTTTAAGTTTTTATCTTTCAGGAAGCTTTGAGCAATTTGTTTTGCTTGCTCTTTGGTGTAATCGGTTTTTCCTTTCAAAAACATCGGCTCCATCGTTTCGATGTGCTCGGAAAACGGGCCGTCATAAATCAGAGCAGGATAGTTCTGTATATCTTTTTCAATCCTGTAAATTCCCTCGGGCTCAACGGCTTCCGCTTCGTCTTCGTTTGCGTAAGCAGTCATGCCGATGACGCTCGTAAGGGACATTTCCTGACTGTATAGCTTGTCCTCGAGTGAGGTGAGTGTGTTATTTACAGCGGTTGCATGTTTGGATAGTTCGGACAAATTCGAGAATTCTTCGTCACTGATTTTACCGCTGATTAAAACTTTTGAGGACAGATACGATGCATAGTCTCCAAGCTGCGACAGAAATTTAGAGGTGCTTCCCAAATGCTCGCTTTCTGTTGGAAGCTGGGAAAGGCAGGATTTTGCTGAGGCGGTCTGCATAAAAATCTCTGCCGAAAGAGCCGAAATTTGCGTGCTGTCCGACGAAAGCAAGGTTTTTTTCAGTAAAGTGTCAACATCGCGCACATAATCCGTCATATCATGAAACGCGCGCACGTATTGATTTTCCATTTCCTGTGCGAGCGCGCGGGCGCGGTTGTTCTGAAAAATACTGACGCCTGCAAGGACAATCGAAAGTGCAAGGAGAAGAATAGTCATCCATTTGTATTGGCTAAAGAAGTTTTTGGATTTTGTTTCCTGATTCATCGCTCAATCTCCTTTCTTAGCGGGCAAAATAATGTCTGCCGATGACGGTAACCACTTCGCGGGAGTAAATCCACTTGTTGGTTGTTCTTGCAGGATTATAATAGTAGAGTGCGCCTCCCGACGGGTCCCAACCGTTCATCGCATCCTGACATGCCTTATAGACTGTTGAATTGGTGGCGATGGGAACATTGATTTGTCCGTCTACCGTTGCGGTAAATGCACCTTTTTGGTAGATAACACCGGCAATTGTGTTTGGGAAGGACGGGTGGTCGACCCGGTTTAATACAACCGCGGCAACTGCCACTTGACCTTCGTAAGGCTCACCACGGGCCTCGCCATTGACACATCGGGCGAGGAGTTGTAAGTCGCTTGCCCAGCTGGATGCGGCAAACGTGGTGTTCTGCGGCGCATTGATGTACACGATTCCGCAGGTTAAGAAAAAAATGACACACATAGTAAAATAAAACATTCGTTTCGTCATAAAAAACCTCCGCAGGAAAAAATGATTACTGCTATTTTCTGCAAAGTATGACGGTTTATGCATCAAGATACAAAAAAAGAGCATTGCAAATTTGCAATGCTCTTAATGGTTAGCAATTAAACATTAAAGCGGAATAAAACAATGTCTCCGTCCTGCATAACATATTCCTTGCCCTCGGAGCGAACGAGCCCTTTTTCTTTTGCTGCGACATACGTTCCGCAATCGATTAAATCTTTGTATGCAACGACTTCGGCACGGATAAAGCCTTTTTCAAAATCGGTGTGGATTTTACCTGCAGCCTGCGGTGCTTTTGTGCCGCGGGTGATGGTCCATGCACGCACCTCCGGTTCACCTGCGGTTAAGTAACTGATTAATCCCAACAGCTTATAACTTTTTTTCACCAGACGGTCAAGGCCGGACTCGTTGATGCCAAGTGCCTCTAAATACTCGTCTTTTTCCTCCGGCGGTAAGATGGAAATATCTTCTTCGATTTTAGCGGAAATCGGCATAACCTCGGAACCCTCTTTTGCGGCTAATTCCTCTAATTCACGGACCATAGAATTACCTTCAATGCCGTTTGTAAAGTCGTCCTCAGAAACATTTGCAGCATAAAGAACAGGCTTAAAGGTAAGAAGCGGAAGGTCTTTAATCAGTTCTTGTTCTTCGGCGGAGTATTCTCTGGAACGAGCCGGCTTTCCGTCCTCTAAAATTGCCTTGATTTCTTCTAAAAGAGCCATTTCAATCTGATATTTTTTATCGCCGGTTTTCATCATTTTGCGTGTTCTGTCCATACGCTTTTCCATCATTTCAAGGTCGGCAAAAATCAGCTCTAAATTGATGGTTTCTACATCTCGAAGCGGAGAAACCGAACCCTCGACATGAATGATGTTGCTGTCCTCGAAGCAACGAACCACGTGAACAATCGCATCGACCTCGCGGATGTGGGATAAAAACTTATTCCCCAAACCTTCACCACGGCTGGCACCTTTGACTAAACCTGCGATGTCAACGAACTCAATCGTAGCATTAGTGACTTTCTGCGGGTTGTACATTTTCGCAAGTACATCTAAACGCTCGTCAGGAACGGCAACAATGCCGACATTTGGCTCGATGGTACAAAAAGGGTAGTTTGCTGATTCTGCCCCTGCCTGCGTAATCGCATTAAACAAAGTGGATTTTCCTACATTAGGAAGTCCGACGATACCAAGTTTCATAAATTTTCACGTCTCCTTTGGTGACTTACAATTAACAAACAACATTATAACACGAAGCATTTGAAAAATCAATTCTTTAAAATCAATAATTAGAATATTTGTCTGTTAAGATACAAAGCGGAGGGGCTGGGCTAGCGTGTTGACAAGGATTGTAATATACAATATAATATACTAAAATAAGGTAAGTGTGATTGTGTGTCGGGAGAACCATCCCCTTGACATGTGTCAGATAGAACATGTGACAGGGATAAGTAGAGGGATAGTAGCAAATTCTTAAGTTAAAAAGTTGACAATAAATGTATGTCCCGATTGTCCACGGGGGTATCTCGCGGTGTGATTACAAGGCTATAAGGAGTTAGTTTGTTTGAGGGACATTTGGTTTCGCATATAAAATAGTACCAAAAAATGTACGTCCCCAAATGGCCCATGGCAAACCCGTGCTGTTTTACGGGTCTTCTATTACGGAGGGTGCGCACACCACAAGACCCTCTAACGCATACACAGCACTCCTGTCGAGCTGGCTTGATTTTGATTATTATAATTTAGGTTTTTCGGGCGGTGCAAAAGGGAATCCGGAGATTGCGGATTTCATTAATACGCTGGATATCAGCGCGTTTGTGTTGGATTATGACCACAATGCACCCGATGTTGCACACTTAGAAGCAACCCACGAGCCGTTTTTCAAGAAAATCAGAGAAAAGAATCCGAATCTTCCTATTTTGATGATGACAAGTCCGGACTTTGATTATGCGCCGGACAAAGCGGAGCGCAGAGAGGTTGTCAGAAAAACGTATGAAAATGCGGTGGCGGCAGGGGACAAGAATGTTTATTTTCTTGACGGAGAAACGTTCTTTGGAACAGAAGACCGTCATTCGTGCACAAGCGACACCTGCCACCCGAACGATTTGGGGCACTATCGAATGGCAAAGGTTATCCTGCCAGTGATGCGTAAAATGCTTGAAAATAAATAAGTGCAAATAAACTGCGACATCCTTATTTTGTTGTTGCAGTTTATTGTTTTTAAAAAAAGAATTGTAATTTTGATTGCACAGTGATATAATATAACTAATCATTGTAAAATAACCATCGGTTGTTTTTTGGAGGAGGAAAACAGTATGGCAGAAAAATTGAACATAAATGATGAAATGTTAGAAATCGGCGAAGTTAAAATCTCCGAGGAGGTTATTTCTGTTGTGGCGGGTCTTGCCGTAACAGAGGTTGAGGGTGTTTCAGTAGCAAACTCTATTGCAGATGGTATCGTTGAAAAATTCGTAAAGAAAAATTACGGCAAAGGAATCCGCGTTGAATTGACGGAAAAGGAAGTCAGTGTTGACGTTCATGTTGTTGTTGATTACGGCATTAAAATTCCGGATGCAGCTTGGCAACTTCAGGAAATCATTAAGAAAAATATTGAGAATATGACTGACCTTACGGTTGCAAAGGTTAATATTTTTGTTGAAAGCATTTCCATTGAACGTGAAAAAGCGGAAATGAAAGAAGCAAGACGTGTAACCAAAGAAGAGAAAAAAGCAGCTAAGGTAGCCAAAAAAGCAGCGGCTTCCGAGGAAGCGCGCGAAGAAAAATAAAAAGTCAGGTAGGCTTGGCGTAGCTGGGCCTGCCTGTTTTTACAAGTGATATTACATAGTGAGGCAGGGAAATAGAATGAAAATTGGTTTTATTGGCGGCGGCAATATGGCATACGCGATTGCCGGCGGTGTTGTAAAAGCAGGGCTGTGCGGCGCAGGAGATATTTACGTCAGTGACCCAATCGAAGCGGCGCATGGAAAGTTTCAGGATTTGGGAATTTCGACTGACACAAATAATATGTACGCGCTTTCGGGCGATATAATTATTCTTGCAATTAAACCGTTTATTTACCCAACGGCACTGAAAGCTTTGGCTGAAAACGCGAAAGAGGAGCTTAAGGATAAGGTTTTTGTTTCCATTGCGGCAGGAATTTCGGTCAAAGAAATCAAGGGATATCTCGGCTTTGATGCAAAAGTAATCCGCGTAATGCCGAATACACCGGCGATGGTTCTTGCCGGTATGAGCGTACTCGCAGAGCCAATCTCACCGGTCAATGATGAAGAATTTACCGCTGCCTGTAAAATTTTTGAAGCAGTTGGTGAAGTAGAAGTTTTACCGGAAAAACTGATGAATTCCGTGATTGCAGTCAGTGGCAGCAGTCCGGCATATGTCTATATGCTGATTGAGGCGATGGCAGACGGTGCAGTCCGTGACGGAATTGCGCGCGATAAGGCATATCGCTTGGCAGCACAGTCAGTGTTAGGCTCTGCGAAAATGGTTTTAGAAACCGGAAAACATCCGGGCGAACTTAAGGATATGGTATGCTCGCCGCGA
The DNA here is from genome assembly GCA_017399695.1 of Clostridia bacterium. GTDB lineage: Bacteria > Bacillota > Clostridia > UBA1381 > UBA9506 > RGIG1666. Next base: position 49,924 of record JAFQBK010000016.1, read on the forward strand.
GGGACAACCATTGCCGCAGTCGCGGAACTGGAAAACGCAGGCTATCGTAATGCAATTTTAGAAGCGATGCGTGCTTGTACCGAAAAAGCAAATCATATAAAATAACGACATTTTCCATCATTTTCTTTGCTTAAAAATCCATTTCGCTCACATAATAAAGATATACTATAAAAAAGGTGGGTTAAGAATGAAAAGTATTGGATTTTTAGGCGGCATGCTTGCCGGTGCAGCCATCGGTTCGGCAATTACGATGCTTATCGACCCGATCAGCGACAAGCAAAAGAAGAAAATGCATCGCGCATCGGGAAATATGTTTAAGACGATGGGCAGCGTAATTGATGCTATGATGATGACGAAATATTAATTGAAAACGGTCTGTAAAAATCATTTACAGACCGTTTTTTATTTTGGAAACGCTTACCTTTCTTACCATAAATTCAGCATTGATTTTGTTATATCCCGGATGATATACTACGAAAGGTAAGGAGGTCATACTATGTTTAGAAAATTTTGGTTGCTGACCGCCGCAATTCTTAGCATTTTTACATTCATTACACCGATGAAACAGGCGAAAGCAGCCGCAAACTTTGATACACCCATTTGTCTGACAGTAAACGACACTTACCTTGCGATGGATTCAGAACCGTTTTTATACGCAGGAAGCACCTTTGTCCCGATCCGATTTGTAAGTAGCGCATTAGGCGCCGATGAGGTTTCGTGGGATGCAGGAAAGAAAACTGCAGTTATCCGTGATGGCGGTACAACCATTCGTTTGCCAATCGGAAAGAAAGTGGCGTACATTAACGGCAGTCGGGTTTCGGTCGACAAAAGCGTTATGCTGGTCAACGACAGAACCTATGTGCCCGTTCGGTTTGTTGCGGAGCATCTTGGCTGCACCGTCAGCTGGGATTCTGCAAGCTATACGGTCTTAATCCGAAAGAAAGGTTCCGTTGTTCCTGAGGCTTTACGCGCAGAGCCAAAATATGATAAGGACGAGATTTACTGGCTTTCAAAAATTATTCATGCAGAAAGTCAAGGCGAGCCGATGGAGGGAAAAATTGCCGTCGGTAATGTCATATTAAACCGAGTCGAAAGTCCGGAATTCCCATCCACTATTTACAGCGTCATTTTTGACCGTAATTACGGAGTTCAGTTTTCGCCGACACTCGATGGCTCGATTTATCAAACTCCGCTAGGAGACAGCGTTATCGCGGCAAAAAGGGCATTAAGAGGGGAGAAAACAGTCGGAAAGTCTTTATATTTTCTGAATCCTAAAACAGCCGAAAGCCCTTGGATTATAAACAATCGAAAATATTATAAGACAATCGCAAACCACGATTTTTACTTGTAATAAGAAAGACCGCCATGTGGCGGTCTTTCTTATTGTTTTATTGTTTTGCTAGAAAATCATTGATTTTGTTTACCAACGCATCTGCATCTACGCCGTGTACTGCGCAAGCCTGCTCGATGGATTCGCCACTTGCTGACGGGCATCCGAGACAATGCATACCGATTTCTAAAAAGAACTGTGCAGTCTCCGGGTTCATGCGCAAAACATCAATAATAATTGTGTCTTTTGTTACTTTGTTTTCCATAGGTTTAACCTCCTGTATGTTTAATCTAAATGATAAAGGCAATTACCACAAGAGTCGATGATGACTGTAAGTGGCATATCCTTTACAGTGAGCTTTTTAATTGATTCTGGTCCCAAATCTTCGTAGGCTATGACTTCCATACTAGTAATACATTCAGAGTATAATGCGCCGGCACCGCCGATGGCCCCTAAATAAATCACGCCGTTTCGTTTGATTGCTGTAACCACCTCGTCGGAGCGCTGACCTTTTCCTATCATTGCCTTTAAGCCTAAATCCAAAAGATTGGGAGTGTAAGCGTCCATTCTTCCGCTGGTTGTCGGACCACAGGACCCAATCACGCGTCCGGGTTTTGCGGGGGTCGGCCCTGCATAGTATATGGTCGCACCTTTTACGTCGAAAGGAAGTTCTTCGCCTTTTTTTAGAGCTTCGTTCATTCGTTTGTGCGCCGCATCCCGTGCGGTGTATAAAACTCCGCTGAGTCTGATACGGTCGCCCGCGCGGAGCTTTTTAATGATTTCGTCAGTAAAGGGTAGAGTAATATCCATCTTAATTCTCCCTCATTAAATCTAAAACGCTGTCTAAAATATAGTCTGCCTTTTCTGCTTCAAAAAATGTACGCGCTTTTTCTCCTTGCACTCCGGTTAAAACGGCGGCAAAATGAAATCCTGCAGCTTTTGCGGCGTACAAGTCTGCACCGGCATCGCCGATGACCAGAGTGCGTGCAGAAATCTTTTTATCGTATACACCGTCCACAATCTGCTGTGTTGTGATTTCGTGTCCAAAACAAGCCTTTACAAACATAAACGGATGTGGTTTGGGAAGATTGATATGAAATCCTTTGCGAAATAGTTCGTCCTGTGCCACGGTAACATCGTCATAAGTTACAAAACCGTCTGATGCAAAGCAAGAATAAATACCCCAATCCGCTAAGACAGACGCACATTCCAATCTCGGCCGACCTGTGCCGACACAGATACGCTTGTTGCTTGCTTTTAGTAAATCAAAAAGAATCTGTAATGCTTCTTTGTTTACCAGTGGTTCTTCGCGGTACATGAGTCCGGATTTGCCGGAAAGTCGGGGAGTAAAGCCGTATTCTTTTTTGAAATATTCATCCCCTAAAAACCATTCCTGAAAACAAGATACAACTTCATCCTGCCAAAATGATCCTAAACGCTCAAAGTGCGAAAAATCGCCCTGTAAATGAGAGGCAAGTTTTTCAGCGACGGTTTGATAGAGGGTAAATGTGTCTTTTGAAAATGATGTAAAATAGTCTAAAACATCACAGAAACTAGCATTTTCACCTAATGAAAGCTTCATTCCAACCACGAGGTATGCCAAATCCCAGTTGGAATTTACGCCGATATTTTTTAGTGCAGTGATGGTCTTCCTGTCGCAGAAAACTTCTTTTCTGATGTCTGAAATAGCTTGCATCATTTGTTCCGCCGTCAGTGTCTGCTCACCGTAGTAATGTTTTCCGTTCAGTATTTCATAGACAGTGAGCGCGGCGGCATTCCAGTACATTTCTTCGCTGGTTATGACACCGTCTAAATCAAAAATAATGGTATCATACGCATCTAAAAAAGCTGAAAGCTTGAGCTGCGACATAGAAAGCCTCCGTGTTATTCAATAATAAATTCAACACTGCCGGCAACGCCTGCAGACATATTTTTGCGGTTTTCATCCAGATAAAAAGCTCTGCCGAGCGCAATGCCGAACGCGCGGTAAATTGCCTCCCAGATGTGATGACCGTTAATGCCTTTTTCAGCATCAATATGCAGCGTGCACATTGCCCCCTGACAAAAGCCCTCCAGGAAAGTTGTGAGGTCTTCTGAGAGTACACCCTCTGTCATGCTCGGCATCGTGATCTTAGTAGTATCAAAATCAATATATGCGCGCTCTTCAAAGCTAATAGCACAGCTTGCCTTTGCTTCGTCAATGATACCAATGCCATCACCGTAACCGGTGGCGCCATTCTTTTTATTTCTCAAGATATATTCGCGTGCGGCTTTACCGAAAGTGATACCGAGGTCTTCGTAGATGACGTGCTGAAGATTAAACTCATCGAGCGAAATCTCAACAATTACATTCACCCCTGAACGCCAAGCAATGTGCTCAATCATGTGCGAAAGAAATGGGGCAGGGGTCTTGATTTTCTTACGGTAATCTGCCGAAAGACCGGAAAAGTCTAAAGTAACTTTCATTTCCGATTCCGTCGTTTTACGGGTCACGCAAATTTTATTTTCGCTCATAGAATTACTTCCTTTCCTTAACCGCCAAAGCATGTGTGTCAAAGCCTTCGACGGTAGCAATATTGTAGGCGTGCTCTCTGACGCGCTCAAAACCTTCGCGGCTTGCGTAGCCGACAGAGGAGCGTTTTAAGAAGTCCATGACGGAAACGCTTGAGTAGGTTTTTGCAAAACCGCCGGTTGGCAGAATCGCGTTTGGTCCTAATACAAAATTACAAAGTGTAACGGGAGTATATTCGCCAAGCAGAATTTCGCCTGCGTTCTGAATTTTTTCTAAAACAGCAAACGGGTCTTCTGTCATAACTTCCATATGCTCGGGTGCATATTCGTTAACAAAGTCAATGGATTCCTCTAAAGATTCGGTCAGAATAACACCGCCGTATGTATTGAAGTTCGTGGTAACAAAACTTCTGCGCTTTTCCGAAATTTTTTCAAGTTGGCGGTCGATAATCGGCAGAACCTTTTCAACCAACTCGCGGGAGTGAGTTACTAAAAGTGCCGCAGAATCGGGACCGTGCTCGGCTTCAATCATAACATCCAAAGCACATTTTTCCGGGTCAGCTTTTTCATCCGCCAAAATAATAACCTCACTCGGGCCTGCGGGCAGACCTGCGTCAATGTGGTTGGCAAGTACGCGCTTTGCAGCAGTTGCGTAAGCATTTCCGGGTCCGATGATTTTATGGCATTTCGGGATGGTTTCTGTACCATATGCAACAGCGGCAACCGCCTGAATACCACCCACCTTATAAATTTCGGTAATGCCGATGATTTTAGCAGCGGCTAAAATTGCATCATCTACTTCGCCTTTTTCGTTTGGAGGAGTTACAACAACAATCTTCGGCACATTTGCTACAACGGCAGGGATACCGAGCATTAAAAGAACGGACGGAAAGCTTCCTTTGCCGCGGGGAACATAAAGGCAAACATCAACGATAGGAGTTGTTTTTTCGCCGACCATCAGCCCTTTATCAACATTAGTAAACCACATTTCTTCCGGCATCTGCTTGGAATGAAAATCGCGGATGTTTTTCGCTGCATAGGCAATGGAATCACGTACTTTAGGGTCTAAACGTGCGTAACCTGCTTCGATTTCTTCAGTAGTAACTTTAATTTTGTCCTGCGTTAAAGTGACTCGGTCGAATTTTTCCGTGTATTTTAATACAGCGCTATCACCGTTGTCGCGGATGTCATTTGAAACATCAATCGCAAGCTTCATCTGTTCGCTGATATCAAGCTCGGCGCGCTTTAATACAAAACTTTTTTCCTCTGCGCTCAAATCTTTCCAGACACGAATTTTCATGGTTTACCTATCTCCTTTATTCATCCTCCTGCCTTGCAGGAATAGTATGTTTTAGCACAATAAATATATTATAACGGATTCGTGTCATAATTTCAAGAAAATCCTCATAAATTTTAATAATTATTACCATATTTTATGAAATTCAGTAAATAGTTAAAAATATTATGTTAACCTATGGGTAAAAAACTTGCGTAAGTTATTCACATTGATAACAGACTTATCAACAGAAAAAAGCTCTATAATCGTCGATTTTTCATAAGTTATCAACATTATCAACAGGTTATCAACAGTTTTTTACCCACAAAAAATATGTTTGTAAACAAAAGATGAACGGCATATTCAGGGGATTTGGGAGAGGTTTACATAAAACCAAGATTATCGGGGTGCGAACAGAAATATGAAAAATGAAATGAAACAAGCGGTTAAAATCGGAGCAATTTATTCAGGGGCAGTGATTGGCGCCGGCTTTGCATCGGGTCAGGAGCTGTTGTTATTTTTTGCGCGCTTTGGCATCCGCGGTGCTTGGGGCCTGGTGCTTGCAGGAATTTTGTTTATTTTGCTTGCTGTAATGATTTTATCTGCAGGGAAACAGCGAGCAAATGGTGATTTTAAGACCTATATCAGACAGATTTTTGGAACAAATTTAGCAGAGGTTTATTATTTGATTATTCAGATTTTTATGGCAGTTTCATTCTGTGTGATGATTTCGGGCAGCGATGCATTATTCTGCGAACAATTTGGATTTCCTAAAGGGGTAGGAGCGTTGCTTTCTGCTTTGTTTTGTTTTTTTATCTTACAAAAAGGCGCAAACTGCTTAGCAATTACAAATTTAATCTTAGTTCCATTGATGACTGTTGGGATGATTTTAGTTTGCGTGTGGTTTTTACTGATGCAGACCGAGCCGGTATGGTTTTCCGGTACAGACCTTAGAGGGAATATTTTTCTTTCGGCAATTTTATATGTCAGTTATAATATGATGACGGCTGCGGCGGTTTTGGTACCCATCAGCAAAACAGCAAGTTGTAAAAAGACGGCAATGCTCGGCGGCGCACTTGGCGGTGGCTTGTTGATTCTGCTTGCCGTTTTGGTGTTTGTAGTGTTAGTATTTGCGCAAAATATGATGTTTCTCGGAGAAATGCCGATTCTTAGGGTATCGCAAACACTCGGGATGTGGGTTTCTGTATTGTATGCAGTAGTGCTTTTAATGGCGATGATGACTACTGCAGTAGCAAACGGTTTTTCTGTGATGGAGCACTTTACCGCTAAAGGCGGAAACCGCCGGCTTTATGCCGTACTTCTGTGTTTAGCGTCAGTCCTTGCGGCAAAAATCCCTTTTTCAAAAATGCTGGATACATGCTATACCTTTTTTGGTTGTTTGGGGATTTGCTTTTTGAGCGCTGTGGTGTACGATTGGTTTAGAAATCGAAAATTTAAATAAGTTGTTGTTAGAAAGCAGGCAATTGTAGGCGCTCTTAAGAGGTGCAGACGATTGCCTGTTTTTTAAATATTGTTTTAAGCAATCGCATTTTCTTACGTTTCGGATTCTCTCAATCAAAAGAAAAAGTGAGCAACACCTTGCGGTATTACTATTAGGACTCCCACAAAGGTTGACCTTTGTGGGAAGAAGGAGGAACAGTGGAGCAAGTGAGGATTTTTAAAATAAAAAATCGGAACAAGCGAAACTTGTTCCGACGTGGTCGGGATGACAGGATACAGCCGCTTCGCGTCTTACTTGCTTGTCCACCCAAACGCTACGCGTTTCGGTACCGGACGGCGCATCTTTTTGCGAAGAAACAGTCCGCTGGACTATTTCTTTTAACGCAAAAACCTTCTCAAGGTTCGAATCCTCTCAATCAAAAGAAAAAGCAAGCAATACCTAACGGCATTACTTGCTTTTTGGTCGGGATGACAGGATTCGAACCTGCGGCCCTCTGGTCCCAAACCAGATGCGCTACCAAGCTGCGCTACATCCCGAAGACCTTCACATTATATCACAAACAAAATGAAAAGGCAATAGAAATTTTATGGATTTATATTTTGCTTAAAAAGAAAGCGGAAACTTTTAAAATTAGACATGATAGTCACATTTTTTTGCTATTTCTTTCTCTATGGTCAGTGTAAAGGGGTTAAAAAGAAAACATGATTGTTAAGCTGTTCCGAGCTCTTAAGTCGCTGTTTTATTTGTAAAGGTATTTGCCTTTTTTAAAAAATGTAGAAAATAAAAAATGATAAGTCATCGTTATCACATTTATAACAAGTTTACACAAAAAAACATATGCTTTTTGTAAAAAGTGGATTAAAAAATTTGTCCAAACAGGTAAAAATAATGCTAAAATGTTAAATTTTTTCGGTAGATATCGCGGAAAAGGAATGATATAATTTTATGTAGGATAAGAGGTGATGTCAAATGAGCTTATTGCGCGCGATTGTTGTTGAAGATGAACGCAATATCAGAGAAGGGATTGGTACCTTTATCGAAACCGTTGCGACCGATTACGAAGTTGTCGGTCTTTTTTCTGATGGCGATGAAGCAATCGAATATCTGGAAAAAAATGAAGTGGATTTAGTGCTTACTGACATCAGAATGAGCCGTATTTCTGGCATTGAATTGGTAAAGTACCTTTATGAAAATCATCCGAGAACGCTGTCGGTGGTGCTCAGCGGTTACCGTGAATTCGAGTACGCCAAAAGCGCAATGGCATATCACGTATTCGACTATCTTTTAAAACCAGCCGACTATGGAGAATTAGAGAAAATGCTCCAAAAAGCAGCGGAAGAAATCCGTCGGCGAAATCAGGAAAACGAATCCAATGCAAAACTCGAGGCGCTGCTTCCGGAGCTGCGTCGGGAATTCTTTATTTCTCTGCTCGCCGGGACTTTCAAGCAAACAGAAACCATAGCAGAAAAAGCGTCACTTTTGCAATTAGGGGCGAAGTTTATTGAGTCGAGTTGTAGTGTGATAGAGGTGTCACTTGTAGACTATGAAGACTTTTTCGAAAGTAAATGGAAATATGGCCGTGACAGTTTTCATAATGCAATAGAAAACCTGATTCTTACGAACCATTATGAAGCAGGCTGTAAGCTTTATTTTGTTGGGGATTATCATTATCAGACAGCTTGTATTTTTGCAAGCGTGGAAAACGCATCCAATCCGCAAGAGGCAGAGCACATTTTAGAAAAAGAATTAGACAAGCTGACAGTCTCGGCAAGACAGGTTATGTCCTGTGAATTGCAGTTTAGCGCGGGTAAAATATTTAAGAATCCTTTGGAACTAGCTCAAAACCGTTGCTTTACAGAAGAGGGAAGCTATGCTGACCGTGTCACGCTTCTAAAGACATATATTAGTATGAACAGTGAAGAAGAGGGTTTGTTACTTGCACGGAGTCTCTTTGATGAGATGAAAGGCAACACGCTTCCATATATTAAGGGCAGAGTGCTTGAAATTTTTCATACCCTCTGTGATGTGGATGAGGGGCAAAACTTTCCGGAAGAATCCGTGAATCGGATTATTCGGGCAGAGACTATGGAAGAAATTGAACGAGAATATCTCGGACAAATTACATTTATGATTAATTGCGCGCAAGCAGCGCAGGAATCGTCGCATAACCTGGTAATCAAACGTGCAAAGCAGTACATAGAAAAGAATTTTGCCATGGATATTTCTCTTCAGGATGTGGCAGAACACGTGTATTTGAATCCAGTTTATTTTAGCAAATATTTCAAGGAGCACACGAAGAAAAATTTCAGTGACTATTTAGCAGATGTGCGTATCAATTTTGCGAAAAAAGAACTGGTTAACGGAAAGAAAATTGACGATGTATGCCGCCTGTCTGGTTATCGTAATAGTAGCTATTTTTCTAAAATATTTAAAACAAGTACGGGGATGACACCGCGCGAATATCAAAGAATGAAAATAGGACGTGATTGATTCATGATGCAGAAAAAGTCCTTATGGTATTTTGTCAAACGATTTAAAAGGAACAGTGTTTTCGTTAGAAATCTGCTCCTTTTTCTCGTTGTGCTTATGATACCTACGCTGATGTTCAGTTACTATTTAACAAATCAGACATCGGGACTTTTGCGGGAACAAAATGCAGATTCGAGCTTATCGGCTCTCGAACGTATTGCCGATGGTCTCAGAAATCAGTTGGCAGAAACAGAGTATATGACAACGCACGCCGGATTTCGCAGTGATGTACAACAGTTTGTTCTGTCTGCGCCGGAAGAGGGGGAGGCATACGAAGGAAGTATTGTTGAATATCTGAACACCTATGTATCGGTTAAAAAATATGTGGACAGCTTATATGTGTATTCGATGAACACGGGAATGCTCGTTGATAACCATGGGCTGTACCATATTTCCGAATTTTCTGATATTTCATGGCTTGACCATGTGGTTCCGATGAAAGTCAATGATTCTTTGTTCATTGGTCGTAAAAAAGATGGAGGGTTCATGAACTGTATTACGGTGATTAAGCCTATCCACATTACACCGGACTATATGGCGGGAGTGGTTGTATGTAATATCAGCATCAAAGAAATTACAAAAATGTTTGGTGATATTGCCGGCATTGAAAATACATATATCGTACAAGATAACGGCAATCTGATTTACTGCAAAGACAGTAAGGCAATTAACAAAAGTGCACCGGAGGAAATTTTGTCTATTGTGGCACAGTCGGACAAAAAAACGTTAGTTGGTGAAAAGTACGGAATCTTCGGTGAGTGGCAGTATGTGTCCAAGGTTTCTGTCAAGGAATACGGAATGCACATTTTGTCTCTGACGCCGGAAAGCTATTATCAGGAAAGGGTCCAAAGCGTCCAAAACAGCATGCTTCTTTTTATGGGACTTCTTAGCTTAATTGCCATTGCAGGCGCCTGCTTCTTGGCATTCCGCTCGTTTGTGCCGATTCGAAGTATTTACGAAATTGTTAGCGATGAAACAGCGGCAGATGATATTGAGCAAATCAACGAATTTTTAATGATTGAAAGTAATATCAAGAAAAAACTTGCGCGAAATGAAGAGATGGATAGGGAGCTTAAGCTTCGGATAGAACTCTTAAAGAAGGCGCAGCTTACAGCGCTTCAGGCACAAATTAACCCGCATTTTCTATACAATACGCTGGATAACTTAAATTGGATGGCATTTAAGGAAATCGGCGGAAAAAACCCGGTATCAGACGGTTTGGTTTCATTGTCCCTGCTTTTTTATGAAAGCGCAAAGGACGAACGTTATGTAGTAACACTGGAGCAGGAACTGCAATTTGCGGAGCTTTACCTGAGCATTATTAAAATGCGGTATGGAGATATGGTTAAAACCAACATTTTTATTCCACCGGAGCTTTATAACACGCCGATTGTGAAGATTTGCTTGCAGCCCCTCATAGAAAATGCCATTTATCACGGAATCAAACCAAAAGGCAACGGCGAAGTCAATGTCATGGGAAGAATGCTTAAGGACGCTGTGGAGCTTACCGTCGAAGATGACGGTGTCGGAATGACAGAGGAAGAAATGGAACGCTTGAATCAAACCCTACAGGAAGAATATGTTGGATACAGTGGGAGCATAGGTGTTCGAAATACCAATCAAAGAATCAAATTAGTATTCGGTGAAAATTACGGTGTTAAGGTGGAAAAATCTACCTCCGGAGGCTTAAAAATCGTCGTAATACTGCCAAAAAGTTAATATCGTTATTGAAAGTTGAAATGTTGTCATATACATTTCAACTTTCTTATTTTACAATATAATTAAGATATGATTACGGATTTTTTTGTTCGTATATTTTAACGCATGGAGGAATGGTGAATTTGATGAAAAAAGAGGTTGCAAAAAACACTTACAGCCTCCCGCGCAGTTCTGTACTTAGCGTGAGGACGTTCAAAAAGAATTGGGAGCTTTTATTGCTGGCCATGCCTGCAATTATTTACTTTATCGTATTCTGTTATGCACCAATGGGAGGTGCAGTGATTGCGTTTAAGTATTATAACTACATTGACGGTATTTTCGGCAGCCGCTGGGTTGGATTTGATAACTTTAAGTATTTTTTCCTCTCCAACGATGCTTGGAGAATCACCCGAAACACGCTTTTATATAATGCGGCGTTTATTTGTCTTGATACGATTGTCGGCGTTGCACTAGCACTTTTGCTGTACGAGGTAAAAAGCAGAAAGTGCATCAAGTATTATCAGACAACGATGATTCTGCCGCACTTTCTGTCTTGGGTTATCATCGGCTACATATCCTATGCGCTCTTAAACCCGAGCTACGGTTTACTCAATCAGGTGATTGGAGCATTCGGCGGAGAGGGAATCGATTGGTACGCAACTCAAGGTGCATGGCCGTTTATCTTGGTAATTTTCCAAATTTGGCAGTGCATCGGTTTGAAAACCATTATGTTTTACGCTTCGGTTATGGGTATTGACCAATCACTCTTTGAGGCGGCGAAAATTGACGGAGCAAATAAATGGCAGCAGATTAAATACATCACCCTGCCACATTTGGTATCGATCATTACGATTCTAACTATCTTAGCAATCGGTGGCATCTTCCGCGGAGACTTCGGTCTGTTCTATCAGATTCCTCGCGATGTTGGCCTTTTGTATCCCGTAACGGACGTTATTGACACCTACATCTACCGCGGTATGAAAAATGGTGACATTGGTGTCACCTCTGCAGTCGGTCTGTTCCAGTCTTTTGTTGGAATGGTGTTGGTGCTTTTGACCAATGCAGTTGTAAAGAAAATTAACCCTGACCACGCGCTGTTTTAGGAGGAAGCATTATGGAAAAAAGATTTTCGGTTTCTAAAATTTTATTGAACGGATTTTTTATTCTGTTCTCTCTGTGCTTCCTGCTTCCATTTCTGTTGGTAGTATCGGTATCCTTTTCCTCGGAAGCATCCATTGAGGCTGTGGGCTATACATTACTTCCCTCAGAGTTTTCATTAGAGGGCTATTTGTATGTATTCCAGAATCCGCAACAGATTATCGACGCATACATTGTCACGGCATTTACAGCGTTTTTTGGTACGCTTTGTGCTCTGGTCGTAATGTCGATGGTGGCGTATTCACTTTCCAGACGTGACTTTGCATACCGTGGCGGATTGACATTGTTTATCTTTATTACAATGATTTTCTCCGGTGGTTTGGTTCCAAGCTATATTATTAATACACAGTACCTTGGTCTTGGTAATAACATATTAATTTATATTCTGCCAGGTCTTGCGAGTGCTTGGCATATCGTAATTCTGCGAACCTTCTTCCAGGACTTGCCGATGGAATTGGTTGAGTCTGCAAAGCTTGACGGTGCAAGAGAAATTACGATTCTTTCGAGAATTATTATTCCTTTGTCCAAACCGGTTTTAGCGACGGTTGGCCTTTTAATTCTCTTGGGTAGATGGAACGACTGGAACACATCACTCATTTATATTACGAACCAGAAACTTTACACCTTGCAGTATCTCTTACAGAGAATCCTGCGTGAGGTTGAATTTATTCAGGCGATGGCGAAAGAAATGCCAACCGGTATCAGCGCAGCGCAGATTGCGGGCGACCTCCCAACCGAGAGTATGCGTTTTGCGCTGGCCATCGTGGCAGCGGGACCGATGCTTGTCGTATTCCCGTTCTTCCAGAAATATTTCGTATCCGGACTGACGGTTGGTGCAGTAAAAGGCTGATGCCTTTACACCTTAACTTGTTGTTAAATGGGTAATCCAAATAACATATAAACTAAATTTAAGGAAAGAGGTTGAGAACTATGAAACGATGGATTGCAGTAATCCTGTGTCTGGTGATGGCTCTTTCGCTGGTCGCCTGCGGCGGCGGAAGTGCAACGATTTCATTGGACGATCCGAACGAAGAGGTAACTCTTAAATGGTTGTTCGGTGGTAGCAATGAACTTGCAGACGAGAATATGGTTTATGAAGAGTTTAATAAGCAGCTCCCGAATTACCTGCCAAACACGCAGGTGGAATTCGAAACCATTCCGTTTGCAGATTATGCTGAAAAATGGAAACTGCTTGCGGCATCCAGAGAAAAATACGATGTCGTATGGAACGGTTGGATGCTCGACTACCAGTCCGAGATTGCAAGAGGCTCATACATTGAACTGGATGCACTGGTTGATGAGTATGGTAAAGATTTGAAGGCAGAGCTTCCGCAGTGGCTTTTGGATTGTAACCGTGTTGGTGGAAAGCTTTACAGTATTCCATGCTATCAGATGTCTTCTTTGCAGTACGGTGTTTATGTAAAGAAAGATGTTGCGGAAAAATATTTGGATATTGAAGCAGCACAGGCAATGATTAATAAGGGTACGGACTATACGGTGGAAGACTTTAAGGTTTGGGAGGACTTCCTCACAAAAGCTCAGGCAGCAGGCGAGTTAGGCAAGGGCGTATCTTATAGCTTCTTTGAATATATCATGGGATATCTTGGCTTACCGGAAGGCAGGGGTAAGTTCGAGTTTATGGGTGAAGGCAGCCGTTGTGCAGTCTTCTATGATGATGTTGAAAATATGAAGGTTTACGATGTAAACTTCGATTTCCCGAACAATAATGCATACTACGACCTTACGGCAGATTGGTATCAGAAAGGCTTTATGAGAAAGGATATCATTTCTGTACAGGACAAAAAAGAGGATGAGGGCAAAAAGAATGGCAATATCCTCTGGTATGGTCAGGCATTTGCAGGCGAAGAAGAAAACTTTGCAAAGACGAACGGTTTTGAAGTTATTATTTTCCGTACACCGAACAGCCTGTTCATCGACCACGGTAACACCACCACGAATACCGCAATTGCTACGACTTCGGAGCATCCGGCACGTGCAATGATGCTGATTGATTTGATGAACACCAAAAAGGGTGCAGATATCTATAACCTTTTAACCTATGGTCTTGAGGATGTACATTATAAGAAGGTATCCAATAACAGAATCGAGTGGTTTGGTTCTGCGGCTCCGGGTAGCTCTTCTACCGACTCGTATGGTTACAATAAATGGGTACTGGGTAACACCTTTAATGCTTATGAGACTCAGTTCGACAAAGAGGGCTGGAACGATTATATCTTAAATGAAATCAACGGAAAAGCTGTACCGTCTCCGTTGATGGGCTTTACGCTCGATACCACCCCGATTCAGCTTGAACTGACGCAGTATGGTAACATTATGAAAGAGTATGAGTATCTCTTAACCGGCGCGGTTGCAAACTATGATGAAATTCGTCAGGAAAGAAATGCAAAGCTGAAGGAAGCAGGCGCAGAACGCATCCAAGCAGAAATGCAGAGACAGATTGACGAGTGGAGAAAAGCAGTAGGTAAATAGGGTAGGAAAGCTTAATTAATTTAGGGTTTATGGATTTTATATATAATAGGTAGAAACTCATTTTACCCTGGCAAAATTTATGAAGAAAGGAGCGATTTGTTTGCGAAAGATTATTGCATTAATGCTTTGTGCAATTTGCATGTTTGCGTGGTGTCCGACCAGTAGTTTTGCGCTGGAAGCGACCAACGCGCTTTACATCGCAAACGGCGCAACGGACGGCGACGGTAGCATCGAAAGACCGTTCGGCACATTTGAAGAGGCAAAGCAAGCAATCCGAAACATTAAGGCGACAACCGGACTTCCGCTCGGTGGCATCACGGTTTATGTTCGTGGGGGCGAATATAACATCGCAGAAGGCCTCGTGCTTGAAAATCAGGATTCCGGCGCCGAAGGAGCACCGATTGTTTACCGTAACTATGAGGACGAAGAAGTAGTGTTAGTTGGCGGTATCAATATCAACGGCTCGCAGTTTAAGAAGACGACGGATGAAGCAATACTTTCGAGAGTCTACGACAAGAATGCGCGCTCACAAATCATGGAGTTTGATTTTAAGAGCATCGGGGTCACTGATTACGGTGAGCTCGGCTATCCCGGCGCATACGTGCTCGACTGGCTCACGAGTGTATCGCAGTCATCAGAACTTTTCTTTAACGACGAACCGATGACGATGGCAAGGTACCCGAATGAAGGCTTTATTACGATTCCGAGAGTCATCAAGATGGGTGCTAATCCTCGTGACTGGTGGGATGACCGTATTGGTCAGGCAACGTATGTCGAACCGGAGGACCGTGACCCGAATGATGTGTTCATTATTGGGTATGAAGAAGGACGTATCGATAACTGGGTAACGGCGAAAGAAGCAAAGCTTTACGGTATGTGGATGTACGACTGGGCTGACCAGACGGTCGACCTCGCATCAGTTGACCCGAAAGCAAAATCAATCACAGCGGGTCAGCCGAGTATGTACCAGGTCAAAGAGGGAGGTCGCTACTATGCGTACAACTTGATTGAAGAGCTGGACGCACCGGGCGAGTACTTCTTAGACCATGATACGGGTATTTTGTATTTCTATCCGCCGGAAGACTTATCTTCGGCAAAGCTGCAGTATTCCTTGCTTACGGATGCGTATTTCCGTTTAGATAATGCACATTATGTGACCATCAGTGGTCTGACAATGGCAGGAACCCGCGGCAGAGCGGTAGAGATATTAAACGGCGCAAGTAATAACCGTATCGAGTACTGCTCAATCAAAAACACAGCGGGAAAATCTTGTATTTTCATTAATGGTCCGGAAAACGGTATTGTAGGTTGTGATTTTTACAATGTCAACGGCGGTATTGATATGACTGCCGGTGATAAGAAGACTTTAACCCACGGCAATACCTTTGTTGAAAGCTGCCGTTTTGAAAAGTTCTCCCGTATTGTAGCAAACTACAACCCGGCAGTCCAGATTCGTGGCGTTGGAAATCGCGTTTCCAACTGTGAAATGTTTAATGCACCGCATATGGCAATCGGCTTTGACGGTCAAGAACATATCATGGAGTACAACCATATTTATAATGTACTCTTAGACTCTTCTGATGCCGGTGCGCTTTATGGCGGTCGTGATATTACTGCCCGCGGTAATATTTTCCGTTATAACTATATCCACGATATTCACGATACCACGGGTCATACCTATGCACACGCGATTTATTTCGACGACTGCTATTCGAGTGCAGAGATCTACGGGAATATTTTTGAAAATATTTCCTCTCCGGCGCTCATGTTAAACGGCGGCCGTGACTTTGATGTCAGAAACAACATCTTTATTAATTCCGCACCGCTTTGGATTACAAGCAGTGGTATTACGATCAGTGCTGCAAACTTCCAGGCGCCGAACGGTATCTTCTGGCAGGAGTGGAATAAAGACTACATTACGAGTGCTACATGGATGGAAAAGTATCCTGAAGTTTACGAGATGTATTCTGACGACCCCTCGCTTCCGAAATACAATACCTATGCCAACAACGTTGAAATCGGTTGCGCCGAGCATCAGCTTTCAGCGGAAGCAGTAACCCATGGCACCTTTAAGAACAACGTAAAGCTTGCCGAGGGCGAAGACCCGGGGTTTGTCAATATGGCTAAGAAAGACTATAATCTGCGTGAGGATGCAAGCATCTTTACTCAGATTCCGGGCTTTGCGCCGATTGACTTTTCTGCCATCGGTCCGTACTCCTTAAATCCGGAGGAAAAGCTTGGCGATTGCGTCATTATGCTGGTTGGTAGTGCGAATACTTATGTAAACGGCGATGAACAGCAGATTGACGAAGAAAATCCGAACGTTGTGGCAACGGTTGTGAACGACCGTACGGTAGTACCGGTTCGTTTCGTATCCGAAACCTTCGGTGCAATCGTAAAATGGGATGCACAAAAAGGAGAAGTATCGGTCAAAAACCGAGGCAACTCCATTGTATTCCCGCTGGATGAAAATGCGTACTATTACAATGGCGAGAGAATTGAGACAGAAACCGGTGCTGTTATGATTAACGACCGCGTATTGGTTCCAATTCGTGTCATCTGTGACGCGCTTTCACAAAAAGTTTATTACAATCCGAAAGGATTGATTGCCATCTATACCGATGAAACGGCTATTGAAGCACTTTCAGAGGAAAATGTATTGGCAAGTATTATTAATAATTTGAGGTGATTGGATTATGAAAAAGTTTTTAGCAATGACTTTGGCGATTACCACATTAATTCTTTCCTTAGGCGTATTTACCGTTTCGGCTGACCCGGTTAGCTACGAAATTGAGGGGAACCTGTTTACTAACGGTAGCTTTGAAAGCGGTAGAGATGGTTGGGGAACAGAATCTCCGACATTATCTTGGTACAACGGTGGAGCGCACACCGGTACGGGTACGACCAGCATTCAGTGGGGTACAGGTCACGCTCTTTATCAGGATGTAACTTTACAGGAAGATAAAACCTACGTGCTTTCGGCTTGGCTGAAGTTGGACGAGTCTGCCACCGCAGGAACGTCCGGAGCTGCAGTAGCGTTCTTCATTATGGGCGATCAGATGACCGAATTATCCGGCTATCAAAGATGGAATCATGATTTAGGTGTTACACTTGAAAAGGGAGTTTGGAAGCAGGTTACGTGGGAAATCAACACAAACAATCTGTCTACCCCTACTGCAATACTTAAAGTTGGCTTCAACGGACAGACGGGAGTAAAGGTTTGGGTTGATGATTTCTTTATTGGTGAAGCACCGAAGCCGACCAATGGCGTTGTCCTGACCAATGCAACCTGGTCAGTTACATCTTCGCATAATACCTTATCCACTTTAAAGTGGAATTCTGAAGGTATCACTATTGATTACGCTAAAGAAACGGCCGATGGTTATTCTGACCCTGTAAGACTTTATCTTGGCGCAAATACAGTAGCAGGTCCTTTGCCGCTGTCTGCTGATGCTTGGTCTAAACTGAGTTTCGAGACTTCAATCGTTCCGGGCAGTGGTACGGCACTTATCAGCGTTAATACCACAACCGCACCGATTATCTCTATGTGCTTAGCACCGCAGAGTGGTAACCGTGCTCCGACAGATTTTGATATTACTGTTACCTATACACCGGATGAAGGTGAGCCAGTTGTATCAACTCTTAAAGTAAGATTTATTATGGGCGGCATGAGTGTAAGTCTTTCGGATGGTGTAACCACGATTAACGAAAGCGACGCACTGGTAAATGGCACATATACGCCGACGGTTACTTTTTATAATAAGAGATTAGGTTGGAATCGTTATATGATTATCAGCGTTGTTATGACCAATGGAAGAGTATCGGATGCTGTTATTTCTATGGGTAATATATTAGAACAGGGTTGGTCAAGATCTTTAGCAACTACTTTTGACGATACCTTAACAATTACAGATGCAGAAATCAGTCAGGTTAAGACCTATATTTGGTTCCAAGGTGATGGTTCCACGGCAGCTAAGCCAGTTTGGTTTATGAAGCCGATTGTTGACCCAGTAGTTATTGGTTAATATTACAAATGCTTGCTATGGCGGCGAAAGGGAGAAATCCCTTTCGCCACATGGCGAATACTGACAGCAAACACTCGATTTATTTCATATGGAAGAAACTTAATTTATAAACGTTTATGACTTTGAAAATAACATTGTATTATAATGTGATATATAGATTCAAAACGGATTTAGGAGGGAATTTATGAAACGATTGGTTGCACTGCTGACCGTAGCCTGCCTTTTGCTTTCTTCCGTAGGAGTTGTTTCAGCGACGGTGACACAGACGAATTCATCCGTTGCACAGGGAAACTACTTAACGAACGGAACGGTAGAAGATACTGCTACGCACAGCGCATGGGGAAGTGCTTTGGCCACAACGAATGCGGCGCATTCCGGTGTGTACAGTTTAGCCGGAAACGGTGGGCAGAAAAGAACAAAGCAGGATGTTACGGTTCCAACCGGAAAAACCTATATCCAGTCAGCCTACGTTAGGACACAGGATACAATAACAACACCGGACAACTCACATTATATCGGATTTTATAACGAGGGTGCGATTGCCGGCATTCAGGGAAAGCTTTACGGTCCGACGCATAACTGGACACAGATTCTCTGGATGTACGAAGTTCCCGCGAGCTTGGGTGCCGAAGCAACGATTAACACCGGCGTGTTCTCCAACAGCCCGAACTTTTATGTGGACGATTTGTATTTAGGTCAGGTCACGGCAGTTCTTTCCGATATTCAGGGTGAATCCCTCATTTATATTCCTGAAACAGGTTCCGTAACAGAGACCTATCAGACAAGCTATACCAATCAGGTCGGCACAATGGACGGACTTTCAAATGCAAGCTTTGCGTGGTCGCTTGATAAATCATATACGGGCATTTCGATTGATGCACAAAGCGGTGTTCTGACTGTTTCCGATGCAGCTACAACGCAGACGGTCAACGTTATCGCGACTGTTACGCCGAATATCAATGATTTGGCACCAATTACCAAGACAAAAACGGTTACAGTGAAGCCGTATACCCCAATCAAGGAATTATATGTTCGCTCCGGTGCAACCGGCGGAGACGGCAGCTTTGAAAGACCTTACGGCTCCTTAAATGAAGCCAGAGCCGCTGTCCGTAATATCAACAAAAATGAGTATGACGGAATTACGGTTTACCTGCGTGGCGGTGAATACCGCTTTAGTAGTCCTGTAGACTTTACGAACAACGATTCGGGAACGGCAACTTGCCCGATTACATACAAAAATTATCAGGATGAAGAAGTTTACTTTTTAGGTAGTAAGCCAATTACGGGTCAGCTGTTTACTACGCTTGCTTCCGGTTCTGCGGCGAACAGAATTCCGTCAACAGTCAGAAACAAGATATTACAGCTTGATCTTTCGGCAGTTGGTCTCTCTGTATCGGATTATGGTGAATTGGCATACCCCGGTATGCGTCAGTATCGGAATCTTGCCCCGTCGACGGATTTGTTTTTAGACGGCGAAGCAATGACACTAGCAAGATACCCCAATACAGGTTATATGGATGTGGAAACAGTAGTCAATGCAGGCTCAACGCCGTCGAGCGGTGGTGCGTGGAATTCATCAGGTGCATTTACGCTCGGTTATTCCGCGGAGCACGCGGCGCATATGGATACATGGACCACGGCAACCGACGCAAAAATGTATGGTTATTTCTACTATAGCTGGTCAGATGAAACTATCGACCTTGCATCCGTAAGCGCATCGAACAATACCATTACCTCAGCGTTACCGAGTTATTATGGTGTCCGTTCGGGCGAGGGTCAGCGCTTTTATGTGTATAATCTGTTAGAAGAGTTGGATACTCCGGGTGAGTACTACATTGACAGAACGACCAATACCCTGTATTTCTACCCGCCGGAGGGTGTTGATGTGACACAGAAGACGTTAAATCTTTCTACAATGACCGGTGGCTTTGTTGTGCTTACCAATGCGAAATACATTAATTTCAACGGAATTAAGTTTTCACAGGCAAGAGGTCGAGGCGTTTATATTACCTCATCTTCCGGAGACTATTCCAGAAACAACACCGTAACGGATTGTACGTTTACATATCTTGGAGCCTCTAATGGTTCGGCTGGTGGTTTGGCAAACGGCTACAACAACGGATTTGAGCGATGCACCTT
This sequence comes from Clostridia bacterium, assembly GCA_017399695.1. Lineage (GTDB taxonomy): Bacteria > Bacillota > Clostridia > UBA1381 > UBA9506 > RGIG1666. The sequence continues at coordinate 70,542 of JAFQBK010000016.1, forward strand.
TGAGCATATTGACGGTGGTGTAGAGCTTTCCGGTGGTGATTTGGCAACCTTAACACACGGCAACAACTATGTTCGGAATTGTTATTTCAATGACTTTTCTCGTAGAAAGAAAACCTATAACCCTGCGATTCTGATGCGCTCTATGGGTCAGATTGCAGCAAACAACGTAATTGAAAACGGGCCGCACTCGGCGATAATGTTTGACGGACCGGAAAATACGGTTGAGTATAACCGAATTTCCAATGTACTTTTAGAAAGTACCGATGCCGGAGCGATTTATTGCGGTTCAAATGTAATTGCCCGTGGAAATCAGATACGCTACAATTATATTTCGGATATCGTAGACAGCATTTATGAGAACCTCGACCAAAAATGGTGTCACGGAATTTATTTGGATGATGAATTTTGTAGTGCTGACATTTACGGAAACATCCTAAAGAATATCGAGGGCTTTGGTGTATTCATCAACGGCGGTCGCGACAATACCGTAGATAACAATGTCTTCTATAATTGTCAGCGAGCAACGATTCATATCACTAAAGCGGGAATTTATCAAACCGGTGCGGGTGAAGGCTTCAGTACGGGCGGCAAATTCATCAATCAGCTGAATGACCCGACAATTGACAATGACCTTTGGCATAGAAAATACTCCGAAGTGTTCACGATGAGAGACGAATTTACCGGCGAAAATCCGATTGAAGTATCTTACCCGAAGAATAACGTGATTTCCGATAACGTGTATATTGCGTCGGGACCGGAGTATTTCCTAGACCTTGCAATTCAGTACGGAACTTTTTTGAGAAATAAAACCTATGCAGAAAACCCCGGTTTTGCATCGGCGGATGACTTTACACTCTTGCCGAATTCTCAGCTGAAAACTGATAACAATCAGTTTACGGATATTCCGTTTGTAATGATTGGTAATCATTTTGAGGTTGTTGATTTATTTATTGACGCGGTAAGAACCCAGAGACCGGGCAACTCCTTTACCAAAGACGGAAAAGTTGTTTTGGATATCGCACAGAATACTGGATATTTTGAAGACTACTACACGCTGAAAGTAACCGAAAAATTTGGTTCAGGTGAGAGAACCCGTTTGTTGACCGAAAAGGAACTCGACCACAACGTGACTTGGATTTATCCGGATATATTGCTTACGAAAAATAACCGATTGGCGAAAAGCCCGGTAGGAAACGGTGACGGAACGAGGGTATGTCTAAGAACGATTCAGATTCAATCTGGCGGCGTAATGATGGTAGTTTACAACCGGAATGACGGCGCGATTGTCCGTGATTTTGAACTTTCCGCGATGTACATCCCGTCTACCGGCAGTAAAACATTCACTAAAGACTTTGATTTTAAAGTTATATTAAGAAGATTTGCTCCTGCTCTGACAAACGGAAGCAGTGAGCTCACTCCGGATGATTCACTGGTAGCAGGAACATGGACACCGAAAATTTCAGTTTCCAATATGGATTCCTATTTCCGAGGCTTCTATGGTGTAGCTCTGTATGAAAAACAGTCCAATGGCTTACTCAAGCTTTTAGATATTGCGCTGGCCGAAGAGGGCATGCCGATTAACGAAAAGTCAATCACAGACGTAACCTTTGGGGATAAAACCTTTACGGTTTCGGACCCGGACAACAATGTTATTAAAACATTTGTATGGGATTTTGTCAGCAACATCTGGTCTTCCAATCAGATGCCGCTGATAGATTGCATTACATTTGCAAAAAAATAATGATTCATAATTTTCATGGAGGTGTATTTGATGAAGCGATTTTTAGCACTAATTTGCACAATGTGTCTCTTGCTTTCGTCGATGGGTGTGTTTACAGCCTCTGCCGCAATTGTGACGTTTGATAACGTTGCAGCCGGCAATCAGCTGGAAAACGGCGACTTGTCAGACGAAAATAAGTGCGGAAACGTCTATTACAAAAATACTGCTGGTATTTCTGAAGAGGCGTATACCGGTGAGAGAAGTTTGAAAATTAACCGTACCGGTTGCTGTGCTGGCGGTGTTCCGGTAACCTTGGAGCGTGGTAAGACTTATATCTATTCTTGCTGGATTAAGCTCGAGGACGGTTCCCAGGCTACCGGTCAGTACAAAACTTACCCGGATGGTCTTCCGAGCGATGTTTATACAACGACCCGTGTCAATGCCTATGTGGCTCCTACCGGTACATGGACAAATGTTGTAGAGGCATATACGATTAATGCCAACGCAGCAAATGAGTCCTATACTATGACGATGGGTTATATTTTGAATAGCAGTGTGAATCTTTTGATTGACGATGTATATTTTGGCGAGGTAACTCCGGCAGTCACTATTAGTGGTGCCGACGAGTTAGGTTTCCCGGGCGAAACGACCTATACCGCAACTGTTAAAAATCAGTTGGGTGGAACCGTTGGACTTGGAAGCACGCCGATTACCTGGTCCTTGGCTGAAAGCTATACCGGCGTTTCCATCAATGCAAGCACCGGCAAATTGACGGTTGACAATACTGCAACAGCAGGTACCATCAAAGTAAAGGCGACTTGCACTCCGGCGTTTAACAGCTTGAGTCCGGTTGTTGTAGACAAAGATGTCGTTCTTACGTCAACCGGTGGCGGTGCAGTAACTCCGCCGGTTTCGGGCGATGGCAATCTTTATACCAATGCAGGCTTTGAAGACGGAACAACCGGCTGGATAAGTGGAACACTTGCTTCTGCTGAATCTAAGAAAAAAAGCGGAGCAAAGTCCATGTTTGCACAGTTTAACTCTACGGTACAGATGAGAATGTATCAGAGTGTTCCGGTAACCGCAGATAAAGTGTATCTGTTTGGTGGATATTTTATGGCTGATGAGGGCTTTGCAAACCAGACCGTACAGGTTTATGGCGAAGGCTCTTATACCAAATACAATGATAGCCAAACCTCGAATGCAAGCCTTTCTGAAAGTGAATGGAAGGCCGCGGCTCGAACCTATAAAGCAACCGCTAACGGTACGCTGAATGTCGGTATTTTGGCACCGTCAACCAATTTGTTTGCAGACGATATGTATGCAGGCGAACTGAAGGTTGATAATATTGAAATTGCCGGCGAGGATAGCGTCGCAATTCCTTCCGGTCAGGCAACAGAAACGACCTACACCGCAAAAGTATTGAATCAGATGGGGAATACTGTCGGTGTAGCATCAGAGACTGTAACTTGGTCTTTGGCAGACACCTATACCGGCGTTTCGATTGAAGCGGCAACCGGTAAACTTTCCGTTGCTAATACCGCAACGGCAGGTACCATCAAGGTAAAAGCAAACTGTACACCGAGCTTTAACGGTTTAAGCGAAGTTTCCTTTGAAAAGGAAGTAACGCTTACGCAGAGCGCACCGACAACGAATACTTTTGATTGCGTTGCTCCGGGCAACCAGTTTGAAAACGGTGACTTTGAAGATGAAAATAAATGCGGCTCTCCGTATTTTTCTAACGGTTCCGGTACTTCGGATGTTGCACATTCCGGCGTTCGTAGCTTAATTATTGGTGGAACGGGTAAAAACTGTGCGGCAAGAGAAGTTACTTTGGAAAAAGGTAAAACCTATATTTTCTCCGCCTGGTTTAAAGCAGCAGGAACGGAGACTCCGGGTGTAAACAGCTATCCGGAAGGTGTAGCTTCCGCGCCGGTACAGGCTTCGGACTATACCATGAACAGAAGCTATGTAACGGTTTCCACAACGGAATGGAAACAGCTTGCACAAATTGTCAAGGTATCAGCAACAAGTTCTGTTGAAAGCTTTAAGTTCAAGTTAGGTTTCTTATTCAATATGGCGGGCACTGTTTTAGTTGATGATATCTACTTCGGTGAGGTTACACCGTCATTTGCTGTTAGTGGTGTGAATGAGATTACCATTCCGTCAACGAGCAGTACGGAAACTACCTTTACCGCAACGCTTACCAATCAGTTGGGCGGTACCGAGGGCATGGAAAACGAAAGTATCCGTTGGTCTTTGGCTGAAGACTATACCGGTGTTACCATCAGTGAATTAAATGGTAAGCTGACAGTTGATTCGACGGCAACAGCAGGTACTATCAAGGTAAAAGCAACCTGCACGCCGACCATCAATGGTTTGGCACCGATTGTAAAAGAAATGGATGTACTCTTAAAAGAGGCACTTGTTTTAACACCTCCGACGGATGCAAACCTTTATACAAACGCAGGGTTTGAAGAGGGAACAACCGGTTGGAGCAGCGGAACTCTTTCTTCCTCTACTGAGGTAAAGAAAACCGGTGAAAAAGCCTTAAAGGGCGAATTTAGCGGTGCAGTTCAGACAAGAATGTATCAAGATATTGCTGTTTCTGCGAATAAAGTATATGTTATCTCCGGTCACTTCTTAGCACTTGACGGAAGTGCAGGAAGCAATGTTCAGATTTATGGCGAAGGTCCGGTAGAAAACTATAATGTAGGACAAAAAGTAGATGCCAGCCTTTCTACCAGCGAGTGGAAACAGGCGACCCGTACCTATAAAGCAACGGCAGACGGAAGTTTCCGCGTAGGCGTTTTAGCGCCGAGCATTAACCTTTATGCAGATGATATGTATGCAGGCGAACTGATGGTTGCGGACATCGAAATTACGGGTAATGCGCAGTATCCGATTCCGTATTCTGCAAGTAGTCAGGGTACTTATACAGCTAAAGCAATCAATCAGGTGGGGAATACCGTAGGCCTTCAAGGTGAGACAATGAAATGGTCTCTGAAAGCTCCGTATGCCGGGGTTTCCATCAATGAAGATACCGGTGTTCTTACGGTAAGTTCTACGGCAGTCAGAGGAACGGTTGAAATCGTTGCCTCCTGCACGCCGAGCTTCAGCACGCAGCCTGCTTTTACGAAAACCTTTGCAATCGAACTGACAAAAGAAGCTTTGTCGGTTGAAACAGTAAAGGCCAATATGCTTACCAATGCTGGATTTGAAGACGGTGTTTCCGGTTGGAACGGCATAACCGGTGTTTCCGCTGATTATTATAGCGGTGCACAGAGTGGTAAAGCATCGTGGGGTTCTGCAAGCCAGAAGGCATCTCAGGTCGTCAATCTTGCGCCGAATGCAGTTTATATTGGTGGAGTTTGGGCAAAAGCAGAGTCTGAGAGCGAAGCAGGAAAATTTCTTCAGGTTTATTTAGAAAACAAGTCATCCAACCCGGCAATGACCTCCCCTTCCGGTGATGGCGCCTATACGAAGAATATTACGACCACTACTGAATGGCAGCAGGCGGTCCGTATCTATAAAACAGATACCTGGACAACGGCTGGAGATGTCTCTTTTGGTCTCTTATCTGAAAGATCCAATATGCTGATTGATGATGCATATTTTGGACGTTTGGTTATCGATTCCTTTAATATTTCCGGTAGCGATACGATTGAAATCCCGGCAAGCGCGATAGTTAAAATGCCGTATACTGCAACCCTGACAAACCAGTTGGGTAATGCGATGGGTATTGGAACTCAAAGAGTTACCTGGGAACTTTCGGAAGACTATGATGGTGTTTCAATTGATGAAGTAAGCGGTCAGCTCTCTGTAAGCTCGACGACAATGAGTGGAAATCTTAAGATTAAGGCGGTTTGCTATCCGTCATTTAATACAGACATTCTCCCGATGGTGTACGAAGAGAAAACTATCCTTTTAGTAAAACCGGGTGAAACTTCGGAGCCGCAGGTTAGAAAGCTGAAGATTACCGGCACAGTTGCAGAAAATTCTGAACTGACCGCATCCTATACTTTCTATCAAAAGGACGGCAATTCCGACGCATCTGAGTTCCAGTGGTACAAAGCAACCTCTTTAGATGGCACATTTGATCCGATTATAGGCGCAACCTCTAATACGTATACGGTTCAGGTTGGTGAGGCTGATTACTTCTATGTTGTGGAAGTACTGCCGAAAGATAATCAGGGTAATATCGGTGCTAGTGTGGTTCGAAGCGCTGTTGCAGTAAAACCGACAGCACCGACAGCAGAGAACGTTACCTTTACCGGTACCGCTTATGTCGGTTCTACGTTAACTGCTAAATATGATTTCGTTGATGCGAACGGTGATCCAGAAGGCGTGAGCACGTTCCGCTGGTTGCGCGGTGATACGGCAGATAACCTGACCGAAATTTCCGGCGCTACGTCGAAAACTTACGTACTGACTCAGGATGATGTGGACAAGTGGATTGCAGTAGCAGTCACACCGGTTTCTACTGTTGAGCCTGTTGTAGGCGTAGATGTAGATGCAGAAGTGGTTGGCGCAGCAAAACGTGGTCCTACCGCCGCAACTGCTCTTGATGTTTCTATTAAGGGTAAAATTCAGGAGGGCAATACGGTTACTGCAAGTTACAAATATTCGCATCCGTATGGATTACAGGAAAAAGGTACTAAATTTGCTTGGTATTTAGACGGTGTATTAGAAAGCGAAAAAGCGGCTTACGCAATCCCGTCCAATGCCGATGGAAAGACATTGGTGCTCGAAATCAAAGTGGGTTGTGAATTTGCGCCGTACTACGGTGAGGCAGTAAGAACCTCCGGCGCAACTGTATCGAAAAAAGACGTCAGCTGGGGCGGTGGTGGTGGTACCTCCTTTAAGGGTGGCGGTATCTCCAATAATGATACTCCGATTGTAACACCTCAGACACCGGTTGTAACCTCAAAGTTTGCTGACGTTACAACGCATTGGGCGAAAGATGCGATTGAAGATATGGCAGAGAAGGGCATCATAAACGGTGTTGGTGATCAGAAATTTGAGCCGGACAGAAGCGTATCCAGAAGCGAATTTATCGCAATGATTGTTCGTTTACTTGGTATCGACGATGCTGGCGATGAGCAGATTTTTGCAGATGTAACTTCTTCTGACTGGTACTACAGTGTTGTTCAGACGGCATCCCGTGCAGGTCTGATCAGCGGTCGTGGCGATGGATTTGATCCGATTGCTACCATCTCCAGAGAAGAAGCAGCAGTTGTTCTTATGAATGCTTACGAAAAATATAAGGGCGAAGCAACCGCTGAACCACTTGGCTTTGCAGATAAAGACAGTATCAGCAGTTGGGCAACCGCGGCAGTTGAAAAAGCGGTTGGCGTAGGCTTGTTAAAGGGTGACGATACGAATACTGTTCGCCCGGCAGGTAACTTAACTCGCGCAGAAGCTGCAAGTATTTTGGCAAGATTAGATGTTGCTTTTAATGGAGGTGCTGAATAATGAGAATGCTGAAAAAACTGACGGCTGTTATTCTTTCAGCTGTGTTGCTTTTGAGCTGTATGTGCGTTTTTGCAACAGAAACGACAGAAACCGAAGTTGCACCGAGCAATCAGCACGCTTATGCAGTAAATATCTTGAATGTTCTCGGTGTCTTAACGGACGATGAAGTAGTAAGTTTTGATGAAACAAGCAATGTAACCCGTGCAGAGTTTGTACGTTTGGTTCTGAAAATGATTGGTTATTCCGATGAGTTAACCGTTTCGGAAGAATCGCTGAAATTCAGTGATGTTCCGTTTACTTATTGGGCAACCCCCTATATCGTATATGCAAGCGATATGGGCTTAATTTCCGGTTATGAAAACGGTGAGTTCGGTCCTGAGGACTGGCTCACCTACGGTCAAGCCGTAAAAATCGTACTTTCGGCGATTGGTCACACCAAAGAAAACTCCAAATTGACGGATTATCCGGATAGCTATATTGCACTGGCATCTCTGCTCGGACTTTTGCAGAATGTTGGTGGCAATGCCAATAATCCGATTGCCAAGGGTGATGTAGCAGAACTTATTTACAATGCGCTGGAGGCAGAAGTTGTTCAGCAGCGCAGCTTTGGCGAGGAAGAATTCTACGTCAAAGACGGTGTTCTGATGATGGAGCATTACTTGGATGTAAAGAAAGTTAAAGGTATCTGGAATGCAGACGAGAACAAAAACGTATACGGTGGAACATTCCCGAAAGCAGGAACCATTGAAATTGATCGTATGCCGTATTATGTTGGAACTGTAAAACGGGATGAAACCTTACTCTTTAAAAATGTTGTTTGCTATGTAAAACTGGCTGCAGACGACGATGCAACTATTCTTTATATGGAGCAGGGCAAGGGCAACTATTTAGAGATTAAGACGGAGGACTTAGCAGGTTCACCGAGTATTTCCGCAATTCCTTATTATGAAGGTTATAGCAAGACCTCTGCATTTATTGCAAGTGATGTCAATATTCTCTTAAACGGTCGTTACTTTAAGCCAAAAGCGAGCGTTACCTCTAATGACCTAAAGCAGCCACAGACAACTTTAAAGCTTTATGACAATGACCGAGACGGCGAGTATGAAATTCTTCAGCTCGTAAAAGCAGAAACCGCTATCATTGATAAGGTTGACGTAAACAACGAGTATCTGTTCTTCAAATACGGCAAATTAGTTGATGGTAATGACTACATTGATGCTAGTAACGCGCGTAAAGAAAAGAAAGTCAATATCAAAAATACTGAAGGAGCAGTGGTTGATCCAAAAACCTTGGCAGCGTGGGATGTACTGGAAATGTACCGCACCGTAGATTCTGCTTACATCGAAATTATTGTTTCTGATCAAAGAATCCGTGGCACGGTAGAAAGTATTACAGACGATGAGTACATCATTAATGGTGCAAGCTACCACTTGTCTCAGGATTATTTAGATGCTTTTTCTGCCGGTCACGCCAAAGCAGAAGTACCATCAGCCGGTGACAGCGGAAACTTCTACACGAGCGCCAGCGGATGGATTGCAGGTTTTGTTAAGGGCGCCGGAAGTGAGTATCTGTATGCATTTATGATTGGCTATGACGGAGACCCAACCGATGTTTCTCCGAAAGCAAGAGTGAAGCTGTTCTCCGAAGAAGGCGAAATGCTTACGCTCGAACTTGCAAACAGAGTCACATTAGATGGTGTTACCGGTCTTGACGATGAAGCATTCTTAAAGCAAATTGCAGCAAATACATATAACCATGAGTGTGTTGTAAAATTCGGAAGAAATGCAGAAGGAAAGCTGAATTATCTGGATACGCCGGAGCGTACTTCTTACGATGCATCCAATCCAAATGGTGTTCGCTTTGAATTGCATTACGATGGTCCAATGAACTGGACCGCGGGTTACGAATTAGAAAACACGAATCTTCGTATGACCCCAAAAACAATTGTGTTTAGTGTTCCGGGTGATCTTAACAACGAAAAAGAGTTTAAGGTAATTCCGAACTCCAAGCTTCCGATTGATACTGAAAGAAATGTTCCGGTTATCTTTGATTTGTACGATTCAAACGAGGTTTACCGTGTCGGTGCTTGTATTTATTACAGCGATGGCGCAGCGGTGAGTGAGCAGTTTACCAGCCCATTTCTTATTGTGAATCGCGTCACAAAGTTTGCAAATGAAGACGGCGAAATTCTTAAGAGAATTCAGGGACTTCAGACCGTATCGCTTTCTGCCGGTCAGGGTTACACGACTGAAATGACTTATGAAGAAGCGGAGCCGGGTCTTTTGCCGGAACTGTCGACGGGAATGATGTTACGATACATACTGAATACCAAAGGTAAGATTTTGAGCATTCAGCATTGGTATACACCGGACAAAAACAGACCGTTCTCACAGTGGGGGCATGAGTCAGATACAACTGCAAATCGTGTGACTTATGGACGTGTTACGGTTATTTCACAGGATGATAAAATGATTGTTGTTGATGCAGGCTCACAGGGGTATATTTCCTTCCTGCCTCGCGCAATTTGCTGGTATGATGAAGCAAAGAACAAGGTACAGGCGTGTGGATTTGAAGAAATACGGGTAGGAGATATTGTTGCTTTGCCGGCAACCAATTCACATCCGGCAATTACTATGATTCATCGTTATCGCTAATTTGAAATATTGATACAAAAGCAAAACGCTGAAGGCAGATTTCTGCCTTCAGCGGCTTTGCAGTTTAGGCAAATGAATTTAGGTTGACAAAAGCGAGGTTGATTTTATGAATCCGTTTGTAAAGGATAAAATCAAAGTAACCATCAACAATTTGCTGGAGCAATCCAGACAAAGCAGAACACCGGTGAAAGAAATGCTTTATACGCCGTGTGGTTACAAATCGGGAAAGGCACTTCCGAAAGTTGATGAGTCGTGGAATCCCTTTACTAGAGATGACCAGATTACCGGCAAGGACAAGCATTTTTGGTTCTATGCAAAAATTGAAACGCCTTTATCCCTTTCGCATCAAGAGGTCGCGCTTGAAATGACCACGACAGGTGTTGAGGGTGAATGGGCGGCAACAAACCCGCAGGGACTCCTTTACTTAAATGGAAAGGTCATTCAAGGCCTTGATATCAACCATCATGTTGTGCCCGTCGAACCCGGCAAGACCTATGAAATAATGATATATTTCTATGTTGGAACGAGCGCTGACGGTGTAACGGGCGTGGGCAGTGTCGATCTTAAAATGGATATTACGGTTTTTAATCTGCCGATTTGTGAACTTTATTATGATATGTCCGTTCCGTTTGACGCCGCAAAGTGCTTTCCTGCGAAAGATTATGTACACATCAAAACCATCAAGCACTTAGAACACGCTTGTAATTTAATTGATTTCAGGGAAATTTACAGTGATGCATATTATGAAAGTATCGCTGAGGCAAGAAAATACTTAAAAGAAGAATATTATGAAAAAGAGTGTGGTGCGTCGGACGCAGTGGTTAGCTGTATCGGTCACACCCATATTGACGTTGCATGGCTTTGGACGCTCGCGCAGACACGAGAAAAGACCGTTCGCAGTTTTTCAACGGTTTTAAACCTGATGAAACGCTATCCGGAATATATTTTTATGTCCTCGCAGCCACAGCTATACCAGTACTTAAAAGAAGAAGAACCGGCGCTCTATGAAGAAATAAAGCAAAGAGTGAAAGAGGGAAGATGGGAAGTCGAGGGCGCGATGTGGCTAGAGGCTGACTGCAACCTTTCTTCCGGTGAAAGCTTAATCAGACAAATCCTTCATGGAAAACAGTTTATGATGGATGAGTTTGGGGTAGAAAGCCATATTTTATGGCTGCCTGACGTATTCGGCTATAGTGCCGCTTTACCACAGATTTTAACAAAGTCAGGTATTGACCAATTTGTAACTTCGAAAATTAGTTGGAACCAGACCAATATGATGCCGTATGACAGCTTTATGTGGGAGGGTGTTGACGGAACAGAAATCTTTACCTATTTTCTGACCGCACAGCCTCACGACCAGAACACGGCATATGCAACCTATATCGGAGAAATTACGCCGACAATGGTTTTAGGTACATGGAACCGTTATCAACAAAAAGAATATAACAACGAAACAATTATTACCTATGGCTATGGTGATGGTGGTGGCGGTCCGACAGAGAAGATGCTTGAAATGCAACGGCGTCTTTCTTATGGACTTCCGGGTATCCCGAAAACACAAATGAGTCGTGTGGGTGATTTTCTTGCGCGCGTAGAAGAAAACTTCCATAAGAATTGCGAATTTACGAGGAGAACGCCAAAATGGGTCGGCGAGCTTTATTTGGAATTCCACAGAGCAACCTATACCTCGATTGCAAAGAACAAGAGAAATAACCGAAAGAGCGAATTCCTTTGCCAAGGCATAGAGACAATGGCAGTGATTGATAAACTGCTTTGCGGCGGGGAGTATCCAAAGGAGAAACTGCACAAGGCATGGCGCACGATTCTCCTGAACCAGTTCCACGATATTATCCCAGGTTCGTCCATTCGAGAGGTGTACGAAGACAGCGACAGGGAATACAAAGAACTGTTTGAAACCATGAGCGCGGTAGAAAATGAAATTCTTGGTGCAATTGCGAAGAATACCACATCTGCTGGCTGGTTCGTCTACAATCCGAATTCGTTCCCGGTCAGCGACTATGTGGAGTCAGAGGGAAAACTCATTTATGCCGAAAACATCCCAGCACTTGGGTTTAAGGTTGTAAAAGAAGAGAAAACACTTTCTGAAATAAAGCTGTTTGAGCGTGGTATGGAAAGTGAGCATTACAAAATTCTATTCGATGAAAATATGAATATGGTGTCCGTTTTTGATAAGGACAATCAACGAGAAGTTGTAGAAGCGGGTAAAGCATTCAATCAGCTTCGTACTTATGAGGACTATCCGCTTGTGCACGACAACTGGGAAATGGCAGACTACCACAAGCAAAAGATGTGGGAAGTAAGTGATGTTTCTGGAGTAGAGACAATAAAGGGTAATGGATATGGAGGCTATCGCATCACAAGAAAACTGCAAAACTCCATGATTATTCAGACCATTTTAATATATGCAGAAAGCAGAAGAATTGATGTCAAGAATGAGATTGATTGGCACGAACACCATCTGTTCTTAAAGGCAATATTCCCGATGTCTGTTCATGCAACAAAGGCAAATTATGAAATTCAGTTTGGTAATATCGAACGCCCAAATCACTCTAACACTAGCTGGGACGCGGAAAAATTTGAGGTTTGTGCACAGAAATGGGGAGACCTTTCCGAAGAGGATTACGGTGTTAGTATCTTAAACGACTGTAAGTACGGTTACGGCGCAGTTGGAAACGAGATGACGCTGACGCTGATTAAATGCGGAACGGATCCGAACCCGGAGGCAGACCAGGGCGAGCACATTTTTACCTATTCTATCTATCCGCATAAAGACAACGCACGGCGTGGTGGTACGATTAAAGAGGCATATCAGCTTAACAGACCGCTTGTTGCAACGAAAACAAACGGTGGTGGCACGCTTTCCGATTCCTTTAGTTTAATCACTTGCGCGAATGAAAATATTGTGATTGAAACCATCAAACAGGCAGAGGATGGAGAAGACCTGATTGTTCGCCTGTATGATACCTGGGACAAGAAAACGGATGTAAAGCTTTGTCTTGGATTTGAAGCAGAAAGCGTGATGCTTTGCGATTTGATGGAAAACGTGCTGGAAACCATTGGAAACGGTAACAAGGTAACGGTTCCGGTTGGAAACTTCGAGATTGTTACGCTTAGAATAAAACAAAAATAGCGGAGGGATAAATGATGAAGCATACAGTTGTTATCACAGAACCTACAAAAAATCTGGAAATTTCTCAGGAGTTCGGAAGGTTTTACAGTGACGGTGCCATCTGTGGCAATGGTGATATTGGACTTATTTTAGGCGGAAGTTCGGCTTCAGAACTGTTCCTTTATATTACGAAAACTGATTTTTGGAACAGCGCAGAGGGCAAAGTCGGCAATGGTGGCATCCGTCCGATTGCACGTCTCCGTATTAGACTCATCCAAACAAGCCAACCCTGTGAATATCGCATAGAAGAGCGCCTGGATGACGGAGCCTTGTATGCGAAAATGGGCACATTTGAATTCACTTTTACACCTTGTGCCACAGATAATACCATTCTTGTTTCGATGAACTATCCAAAAATCAATATGCAACCCAAAATTACCTTGGAAGCAATCGAGGGTGATGGAAGTGAAACAGCTGCCGGCAAAGACGGGGATGTCAGCTGGGTGACCAGAAGCTTTTGCGCTGATGGACGCTTGTTTGAAACGCACGCGATTGTAACGAATAAGAGATTTCCTCTGCATGTAGACGGAATGTCCGTTTCTCAAACGATTGCGTTGGGCGTAACCACCAATCACGATACAGCAGCATATATGAGCCACGCAGTGAAAAAACACACTTCATTAAGAGAGTATGACTGCGCGCGGCTCTTGGCTAATCATGCAAGATTCTGGCAAGATTTCTGGAGTAAATCGAAAGTTGAAATGTCAGATAAAGAGTTAGAACTGAACTGGTACTTTGGAATTTATGTTATGGCGTGCTGTGCCAGAAACAAGAAATTCCCTCCGGGAATTTTTGGTACGTTTATCACTACTGACGACGTTGCCTGGGCCGGGGATTATCACTTAAATTACAACCTCCAATCGCCGTTTTATCCCCTAGCTTCTTCAAACCATGTAGAGCTTATGGAGTGCTATGATGAGGCATACCGTCCCTTTATTCCGGAGGGCAGACGCTTTGCCAAGGAGTTTTTAAACTGTCGCGGCGTATATTTCCCGGTTTCTTTAGGGCCTTTGGGTATGAACCCGGCATTTACGGAGCATAGTCCGGAGTTTTCGCAGCAGTTCTTGGGACAGAAAAATAATTCGGTCCATTTAACAACGATTATCGCAATGCGTTGGTATTCTACTTTGGACCTTGAATATGCCAAAAATGTATATCCGTATATGTTAGAGGTAGCAGATTTTTGGGAGGATTATCTGCGTTTTGAAGATGACCGCTATTTTATTGATAATGATGCGGTACATGAGCTTGAGTATTGGAGAGAGGACTACGACCCAATTCGCCATGGATATTGGGCAGACGATATGAATACTACGCTCACGATTGGACTGTTAAAAATGTTCTTCACTTGCCTTTTGGATATGTGTAAAAGACTTGATAACGAGAACAAGGATAATGCAAAATGGAAGCATATTTTAGAGCATTTAAGCCCGTATGCGACCTATGAGCGTGACGGAAAAACTGTTTTCAGATATACGGAAAAAGGTAAGGATTGGCACACCAGCGGTTCTTTGTGCCTGCAGCATGTGTATCCGGCAAATGGCGTAGATCTGTCAGATGAAGCGATGCATCAACTGACGCTTGATACCTTCCGTGTGGCAAACCGATGGATTGATAATAACAGTTATTCCTCCTACTATCCGTGCGCAGCGCGTATCGGTATTGACCCGGATGAAATTATCGAACATATGAGATATCAGTTCAACGAACTGCAGTTCCAAAGTAAAATGTTCTATATTTTTGGCGGCTCTTTGGAAAATACAAGCGCAACAACAAACACCTTAAATGAAATGATGCTCCAGAGCTTTGACGGAACTGTTAAGGTGTTCCCGTGCTTCCCGAAAGCAATGGATTGCTCCTTTGAAAACTTGCGTGCTTATGGTGCATTTTTGGTAAGTAGCGAGCAAAAGGACGGCAAGATTTTAGGTGTAACAGTTGTCAGCGAAAAAGGCGAGGAGCTGAAACTCAAAAATCCGTATTCTGCTGCAAAGGTGACCGCAGACGGACAAGAGTTTATCTGCACAGATGAATATATTACGTTAAAAACAACAATCGGTGAAACAATTACCGTTTTGCCGTATCAAAACTAACTATTATTTATGAGGTGAATCAAATGGAAAAAATCAGATTGGGAATTATTGGTGCCAGCAGCTTTGCAGAGGCACACTTAATCGGTATCGCACAGTGCAAAAACACGGAGGTCGTTGCCGTTTGTGACATCGTAGAAGAAAGAGCAAAGAAAATGGCAGATACTTTCTTAATTCCGTCATATTACACGGACTATCACGAAATGCTTGCCCGCGATGATATTGATGCAGTTACCATTCCGCTTCCGGACCAACTGCATTGTCAGGCAACCGTCGATGCATTAAGAGCCGGCAAGCACGTTATGTGTGAAAAACCAATGGCTCTTAATATGGATGATTGCCGTAAGATGATTAAGGCATCAAAAGAAACCGGTAAACAGCTGATGATTGGTCAGGTCTGCCGTTATACCGATGCATTTGTAAAGGCAAAGAAGATGGTTGATGACGGCGAAATCGGAGAGTTGTTTTTCGTTGAGTCCGAGTATGCACATGACTATTCTAAAATCGGCGGTATCGGTAATTGGAGAGTAACGCCGGAGCGTCATCCAATTATTGGCGGTGGATGTCATGCGGTTGACTTGCTTCGTTGGATTGCAGGCAATCCGACGGAGGTTACAGCGTATGCCAACAATAAGGTTTTGACCGACTGGCCGATTAACGACTGTACAGTTGCTATTATGAAATTCCCGAATAATGTGATTGGTAAGGTTATGACATCTGTTGGTTGTAAGCGTAAATACACCATGCGTACTGTTCTGTATGGAACAAAGGGTACGATTGTAGTTGACAATACCTCTCCGACCTTTACAATTTATAAGGAAGAATTCCGCGGCGAAGATACTTACTGCGGTGCAGACCAGCAGAGAGTGGAAATCAGAATTCCGGTCAGCGTGAACAACCACAATACACAGGCTGAAATTGGTGATTTCTGCCAATGCCTGTTAGATGGCAGACCGGTACCGACACCAGGCGAAGAGGGAGCGACGACGGTTGCAGCGTGCCTCGCGATTGTTGAAGCAGCAAAAACAGATAAAAAAATTAAGATATCGTATGATTTCTAAAACGAAGAGCGCAGAAGGGGACTTCTGGCTGTATGAAAGGAAGAACATGATGGCAAATGTAATTAAACCCGGCAATTTTGGAACTGCGGTTCCGGCAGACACCAAACGGGTGCATTTTGACTTTTACAATGAGCAATTAATTGAAAATGGACGGAAAATTGATTATTTGTTCATTGGGGACAGTATCACAGAACACTGGAATTTACGTGTCTACTTCAAAACGGATAAATATATTGAAAATCGAGGCATTGGTGGCGACTGCTCACATTACTTGTTAAAACGCTTTGATGCCGACTGCATCCAGCTTGCGCCGAAATGCGTAATCTTAATGATTGGTACGAATGATATCTTAAAAACCCACGATGATTTGTGGTGGCGGACGAAAGGCGCGGATGAAGAGACGGTTTTTTCAGAGTATAAAGACAATGTGAGAGAGATGGTAAAGAAATGTGATGCTGCGGGAATAGAGCTTATCATTTGTTCCGTTCCACCGTCGACGATAGCACCTCCATTTGACCGGGAAAAACAATGGAGATTAACCGAAAAGATGAATGCATTTTTGAAAACTTTAGATAAAACCTACGTGGATTACCATAGCGTACTTACATCTGACGGAAAAAACATCATCCCCGAATATACGATGGACGGAATTCATCAAACTCCTGCAGCCTATACAGCTATGGCCAATAAATTAAAGGAATATATCGAGTTTTAATTAGACACGCAGTTGACAAAAACAAGAAATTCATTTAAAATTATGGTTATGCAATTGCGTGCCATAAAAGCGTAAGGGGTGCAATATGCAGAAGCTTTATATGATTGGTAATACACATTTTGACCCGGTCTGGCTATGGAAATGGGACGAAGCCATGGCGTCTATCCGTGCTACGTTTCGCTCGGCCCTCGACAGAATGAAGGAAGATGAGAATTTTATTTATTCTTTTGCGACGCCGCCGGTGTTTGAATGGATTAAAAATACGGACCCTGAAATGTTTTCAGAAATTAAAGCGAGAATCCAAGAGGGCAGATGGGAGCTTGCGGAAGCCTGGTGGGTACAACCCGATTGCTATGGCGCGTCCGGAGAAAGCTATGTGCGTCAGGGACTTTATGGACAGAAGTATTTGTTGGAGAATTTTGGGAAATATTCCGATGGAATGTTCCAGATTGACAGCTTTGGACATAACCCGCAACTGCCGCAGATTCTTTCTAAAAGTCATATTAAGTATTATTCATTTGTCCGTCCGGAAAAACAACATTTTTCTCTTGAAAAACCGATGTTTTGGTGGATAGGTATTGATGGAAGTCAAATTCTTACCTATCGGGCAACGGAGTGCTATGCGAAAACAGTAGATGATTCCGTAAAGGTACAGCCGAACAAAGAAGACGACCTGATGATTGTCTACGGCGTAACCGACCACGGTGGTGCACCAACCAAAAAGCTGATAGCAGAAATTAACGAATGCGAGGACGCAGTCTTTTCTTCTGTTTCTGACTTTTTTAAGTCTCAAGAAGAGAAATGTACGTATCAGGTAGAGGGCGACCTATTAACCGGAGATTTCGGACCATACTCCAATTACTTAAAAATCAAGCAGATGAATCGTAAGGCAGAATTTGCCGCACAGAATGCTGAAATAAGTTCCGTGATTGCAGGCAGATATGATAAAAAGACGATGGAATCTTGTTGGCGTGATATTCTATTTAATCAGTTCCACGATATTTTAGGCGGTGCATCGATTAAAGAAGCCTATTTTGATGCTGAAAATTTGTTTGGACGCGCCATTACTACAGCGAATGAAATGATGCATTTTAATCTGCAAAAGGTGACCAAAGACATCAAAACGGTAGGTAAAAATCCCGATACAATTTGGAATCTTGCGGTGTGGAACTTAAATGGTTCTCCATATGAAGATTACATTGAAGCAGAAATTCAATGGGCACACGAGTTTGATTGGTACGATAAAGGAATTGCCTTAGAGGATGAAGACGGCAACCGTTATCCTTGTCAGGTGATTGCGGCAAAAGCGGTCATTCCGCGTTTCCGTTCGCGCTTTGTATTTAAGGCAGAAATTCCTGCGGCGGGTTATAAAATGTTCAAGGTCGTGCAAACGGGCGAAGAACTTGTAAAAAATGAAGTCAACCCGAACCATATAATCACCGAGCAACTTGATATCTACTTCTCAGAAGAAACCGGTTGTATCGAATCTGTCTACGACAAAGCAAGCGGTGAGAAGCTGTCAGATCGCCTGATTGTTCCTGCTTGTTACTACGATGACGGAGATACCTGGTGCTTTAACATCAAAGAATATGATAAAAGAAGGATTCCACTTGCACCCGGCGAAACGCAGGTTGTTGAGGCAGGGGACTTACGTACAATCATCAAGCGCACCTACCGATACAACGAGTCAAAAATTGATTTATACTATACTTTCTATATGGATACTCGCTTTTTCGATGTGTCTTATCGCGTGAACTGGAATGAAAAGCATTACGCATTAAAGCTTGAAAGCCTTCGCAAAGAAAACGAACACATTGTATCCATTCCTTACGGAAAAATTCAAAGAGGAGAAATTGGCGCAGATGTTCCCACAAGTGGCTGGGTGAAATCCGACGGGATCAGCTTTATGACGGATGGGATGTTTTCTTACAATATGAGAGACAAGGTTTTGGGCTTTACAGTTCTTCGGAGCCCGATTTTTGGCGATTTGCGTCTTTCGGAGCTTGATTATGATGAAGAGTTTGATATGATGTCTCAGGGCATCAGTGAGGGCAAAATTCGTGTGGACTTTACAGGTGGTGAGGCGAAAGAAACGCAGAATTTCCTGAATCCGCCAGTAGTTATATGCGAATCAAATCACGATGGCGTTCTTCCATGTGAAAACAGTTATTATAGTGTTTCCGGAGGCAGTGTATTCATAGGTACAGTAAAACAATGTGAATACGATGATTGCGATGTTGTTCGCTTGGTAGAAACAGACGGCAAAGCGTGCGAGGCAAAACTGACCGTTCGAAATAATGAATATATGATTTCAATGAAACCGTTTGAGATAAAAACATTAAAGGTTAACGAGGCGGCAGTGGAAGAAATTTTTATGACGGAGGAGTTACAATGAAGTTAGGCGGACTTGATATTGGAACCACCGGATGTAAGGTCAGTATCTATGATGAAACCGGAGAATTTCTTGCACAGTCCTATTGCGAATATGAGAGCACAAGAAATACCGAAACACAGGAAATTGATGGTGCCGCTGTGTGGAATGGCGTGAAAAAAGTTCTTCTTGAAGCGAAAGCGGAAGTTGGACAAATAGATGCCATTGGTGTCAGCTCGTTCGGTGAAAGCTTTGTCATGCTTGATGAAGATGACAATATCCTACTTCCATCGTTTCTTTATACAGACAAACGCGGCAATGAAGAGTGTACTCTTTTTGACGCAGAAGAAACGATTCGAATTGCGGGTGTAAAGCCACACGGAATGTACAGCTTACCGAAGCTTATGTGGATTAAAAAGAATCTGCCTGAGATTTATAAAAAAACAAAGAGGATTCTTTTATTTGAGGACTTTATCGTGTATAAACTCACAAAAAAGGCACAGATTGACTATTCTTTGGCGTGTCGCACGATGGGCTTTGATATTAGAACAAAAACATGGAGCAAAGCACTCTTTGATGTGGCAGGTATTGATATCGAAAAAATGTCTGAACCGGTGGTCGGTGGAACCATCGCCGGGAAAATCGTTGATGCCGAACTGGATATGACTGACACATTGGTTGTCAGCGGTTGTCACGATCAGCTGGCATCGCTGATTGGCGCGGGTGTGCTTGACACGGGTTCGGCAGTTGACGGAACAGGTACTGTTGAGTGCATTACACCGGTGTTTGACGATATCCCGAATCAAAAGGAATTTTATGAGCAGGGCTACTGCACGGTGCCGCATATTCTTGATGGAAAATATATTTGCTATGTACTGTCATTTACCGGCGGCGCAGCATTAAAATGGTATAAGGACACCTTTATAGAAGATAAAGGCTATCGCGAAATGGATGAAACAATACCGGCGGAGCCGACGGGAATCTTGGTCGTTCCGTATTTTGCAGGCGCTGCGACTCCCTTTATGGATGAAAATGCCAAGGCTATCTTTACGGGTGTGACGCTTGGTACTACAAAAGAAGATATGTACCGCGCCATTATGGAGGGTGTTACATATGAGATTTTGTTTAATCTTGAACATTTAGAGGCAAGCGGTGTCAGCCGTACGGAAAAGCTTTACACCACCGGCGGCGGTGCGAAAAGTGAAGTGTGGCTGCAAATTAAGGCAGACATCCTAAACCGTGAGCTGACGGCGATTAACGCACCGGAGGTCGGTGCGATGGGAACGGTAATGCTTGCAACCGTTGCTCTCGGTGTGTATAAGGACCTATATGCCGCGAAGGAGCAGTTTGTAAAGTATGGGAAAACCTTTACCCCTAATCCGAAACGGGCGAAGGAATATGAAAAACTGATGAAGACCTATCGCGGAATTTACCGGGCAATGAGACCCCTGGAGATTACGGAGGAAGAAAGATGTTAGTATCATTAAAACAAATTCTGAAGATTGCTGAGGCGAACAAATGCGCCATCGGCTCATTTAATACGCCGAATTTAGAGAGTATGCGCGCAGTGATTGGTGCGGCTGAGGCACTCGGCCAGCCGGTCATTATTATGCACGCCCAGATTCACGAAGAAATGGGGCTTTGCACGATTGAAGAAATCGGAAAAATTATGCTCTTTATGGCAGATAAAGCGACCGTTCCGGTCTGTGTACATTTAGACCATGGTACTGACCTTGCATACTTAAAAAGAGGTCTTGACGTTGGCTTTACATCCATTATGTACGATGGTTCGGAGCTTTCTGCGCATGAAAACTACGCAAACACTTGTATTGCAGTTGAAATGGCGGCAAAATACGGCGCATCTGTCGAGGCTGAGGTTGGTTCTCTTGGTTCTCGTGAGGGTGGCGGTGGTCCGAAAAAGGAAAGCGTGTTTACCGACCCAGAGGAAGCTCGTTTATTTGTTGAAGCAACGGGTGTTGATGCTCTTGCCTGCGCCTTTGGAACGGCACATGGTATGTATACAGAAAAACCAAAGCTGGATTTTGAGCGTGTGGCAAATATCCACAAAAAGCTCTCTGTTCCGATGGTTATGCACGGTGGCAGTGGCGTGGATGAAGAAAGCTATCGGCGGCTGATTCAAAATGGTATTCGTAAAATCAATTATTATTCTTATATGGCAAAGGCAGGCGGGGTGGCTGCTTTAGTTGCCGGAATGCTTGATAATTCTACATTCCATGAAATTGTTCTCCATGTCGAAAAAGCAATGAAAGAAAACGCAAAAGATGCAATTAAAGTCTTTATGGGTAAATAATAGGAGGGGATAAAATGAAACGTTCTGAAATTAACAAAATTATGAGAGATGCGGTTACATTTATTGACAAAATGAACTTTAAATTACCACCGTTCCTTTTCTGGAGTCCGGAAGAATGGGCAACCAAGGGGAAAGATTACGATGAAATCAGAGACAATATGCTGGGTTGGGATATTACCGACTTTGGCTCCGGCGATTACCACAAAATCGGACTTTTGATGATTACCTTAAGAAACGGTAACTTCAACGATAAAAAGTATGTTAAGCCGTATGCAGAAAAGCTTTTGATTGTGGAAGAGGAGCAGATTACGCCCTATCATTTTCATTGGAGCAAGATGGAAGACATCATCAACCGTGGTGGCGGCAATCTGATGGTTCAGGTATATAACAGTACCGAAGATGAACAGTTTGATATGGAAAATCCCGTGACAGTCAATGTGGACGGACACAAATATCAGGTAGAACCTGGTTCTGTTATCCGCATCAAACCGGGTGAGAGCATTACATTAAATTGCGGTCAGTATCATAAGTTCTGGGGCGAAAAGGGCACCGGTATGATTCTTTTAGGTGAAGTTTCCAAAGTAAATGATGACCGAGTAGACAACCGTTTCTATGAAAAGACAGGCAGATTTCCGGCAATCGAAGAGGATGAGCCGGCGCTTTATCTGCTGGGGAATGAATATCCAGTCGCTGAATAAGGAAAAAGTGAGGGACTACCATGGCAAAAGCACAAAAACTGATACCAGAATTTAAAGATTACCTTTGGGGCGGAAACCGCTTAAAAGCGGAATATCACAAGCAGTCGCCGTTTGATATTACTGCGGAGAGTTGGGAGCTTTCGTGTCATAAAAACGGCTTATCGCGCATTTTAGGCGGAGAATATGACGGATTGACGCTTCCTGAGGCTATAACGCGCGCAAAAGAGAAAGGTGAGGACTGGCTCGGAACTGCTTGCGAGCGTTTTGAGCAGTTTCCCGTACTGATTAAGCTAATTGATGCGTGTGACAGCCTTTCGATTCAGGTACATCCTGATGATGCCTATGCGAAAGAAAACGAAAACGGCAGCTACGGCAAGACAGAAGTTTGGTATATTGTGGATTGCGAACCGGATGCCGAATTGATTTATGGTTTTTCGAGAGATGTTTCTAAAGAGGAACTAAAAACCGCAATCGAAAACAATGAGCTTTCGCCGTATTTAAATCGTGTCAAGGTAAAACCAGGAGATGTGTTTTTTGTCCGTGCGGGGCTGCTTCATGCCATTGGAAAAGGCATTTTAATATGTGAAATACAGCAGAATTCTGATACGACCTATCGTGTGTACGATTGGGGCAGAGTTGGTGCTGACGGGAAACCGAGAGAACTCCACATCGCAAAGGCTGTTGAAGTTTTAAAGCGCAGAAAGGAAACTATAACTGATTTTTCTGCTCCGAAGGTCTTGGAGACGGATGGTATTTCGGAATACCAAATCGCGACTTGTGAATACTTTAAGGTAAAGAAACGAGAGCAGGAAGAAAGCTCTCTGATCCAAACAACCGGCGATAGTTTTATTGCACTTACGTTCCTAAACGGTGAGGGAATGGTGTCTTCGTCGGATGGAGAGCTTTGCTTTACAAAAGGAGAAACCGTCTTTTTACCGGCAACGGAGGAAAGCTATACAATCAAGGGAAAATGCGAATACTTAATGACAAGCGTATAAAAAAAGTCCACCACGCGGTGGGCTTTTTCCATTTATGAAAACATGGTCGTTGACAGATATCTCTCTCCGGTATCGGGAAGAAGAACGACAATGTTTTTATCACTATTTTCAGGTTCGCCTGCTAATTGTATGGCGGCAGAAAGCGCCGCTCCGGAAGATATACCGACTAAAATTCCCTCTGTTTTTGCAATGAGCCTTGCAGCTTCCATGGCATCTTCGGTTAAAACAGTGAAAATATCATCGTAAACCGTTGTGTCCAATACCTCGGGGATAAAACCTGCGCCGATGCCCTGAATACCGTGAGCACCAGCTTTTCCGCCGGAAAGGACCGGACTTTCTTTTGGCTCAACCGCATAAACTTTTACATCCGGCTTTTTTGATTTCAAATACTGTCCGACGCCTGTGATGGTGCCGCCGGTACCGACGCTTGCGACAAAAACATCAATTTTGCCGTTCGTGTCGTCAAAGATTTCCGGACCGGTGGTGTCAAAGTGCGCCTTCGGGTTCGACGGGTTGGTAAATTGACCGGGGATGAAACTGTTTGGAATCTCTTTTGCCAGTTCTTCCGCCTTTTCGATTGCGCCCGCCATTCCTTTTTTGCCATCGGTAAGCACCAATTCTGCGCCGTATGCCCTCATCAGCTTTTTTCGTTCTTCAGACATTGTTTCGGGCATCACAATGATGATTCGATATCCGCGCGCAGCGGCAAGCATACAAAGACCGACGCCGGTGTTTCCGCTTGTCGGCTCAATAATAACGGAATCTTTCGTAATTAGACCATGCTTTTCTACATCTTCAAGCATCTGTTTTGCTACACGGTCTTTAGCAGAACCACCGGGATTAGATGACTCTAGCTTTGCGATAATATTTCCGCAAAGACCAAGTGATTTTTTCAAATTAGATAATAAGATAAGCGGCGTGTTTCCAATGATATCAGAAACACTTGGAAAAATTTTTGCCATAATCAACACCTCATGAAGAAAGATGGCTTTGCAAAAAGCGCAAAGCCATCTATATATTATCCTATTTTTTCAGCTTTATAACTTCTTCTGCCTGCTTTGCAATATTTTCAGCCGTCAAGCCGTACATTTCGAGCAGTGGAGCAGGCTTACCAGACTGACCGAAAATATCTTGCGTACCAACGCGACGCATCGGTACGGGACATTCTTCACACAGCACTTCTGCAACTGCACTTCCTAAACCGCCGATGACATTATGCTCTTCGGCAGTTACGATTGCGCCAGTTTCTTTTGCTGCTTTTGCAAGGATTTCTCGGTCAATCGGTTTAATGGTGTGGATATTGATTACGCGGGCAGAGATTCCTTTTTCTTTCAGAATGTCTTTCGCCGCTAATGCTTCGGGAACCATTAAACCTGTTGCAACCAAAGTAACATCGGTACCATCAGCTAACAGAACGCCTTTTCCAAGCTCGAACTGATAATTACCACACTCGAACATTTCCGGGACAGCGAGTCTGCCAAAACGCAGATAAACCGGACCATCCAGTTCGAGAGCTGCTTTTACGGCATAAAATGCCTCTGTTGCGTCAGCCGGGTTAATAATCGTCATATTTGGAAGAGCGCGCATCAATGCGATATCTTCGAGGCACTGGTGAGTAGCACCGTCTTCACCGACAGAAATGCCGGCGTGCGTTGCACCGATTTTGACATTGAGGCAAGGGTAGCAAATGGAGTTTCTGATTTGCTCGAATGCTCGTCCTGCTGCGAACATCGCAAAGGAGCTTGCAAATACGGTTTTGCCGCAAGATGCAATACCAGCCGCAGTGGACATCATATTTGCCTCGGCAATTCCTGTATTAAAGAAACGCTCGGGAAATTTTTTCTTAAATGTATCTGTTTTGGTGGACTTGGAAAGGTCGGCATCCAAAACAACAAAATCATATGTATCACCTAATTCAGCCAGTGCAAGACCATAAGCCTCACGAGTCGCGGTTTTAGCCATCGAGCTCCACCTCCAGTTCTTTGATTTGTGCATCGAGTTCCGCTACCGCCTGATTGTATTGCTCCTCATTTGGCGCGCTACCGTGCCAAGCGGCATTGTTTTCCATAAAGGAAACGCCCTTACCCTTGGTGCTGTGCATCAAAAGAAGCGTCGGTTTACCCTTGATGGTTCTTGCTGTTTTTAATGCATTTGAAAGCGCAATTATATCGTGCGCATCTACGGGGATGACATGCCAGCCGAAAGCTTCAAACTTCTTATCAATCGGCAGGGGAGAGAGGACTTCGGCGATATCACCGTCAATCTGCAGACCATTAAAATCTACGATTGCGACTAAATTATCCAGCTTGTAGTGTGCAGCATACATTGCGGCTTCCCAAACCTGACCCTCTTCCAACTCACCATCACCGAGTACGGTATAGACACGGTAATCCTTGTGGTCAATTTTTGCAGCAAGCGCCATACCGTTAGCTGCACAGATGCCCTGACCCAAAGAACCGGTAGACATATCGACACCGGGAACGCCCTTCATATCCGGATGCCCTTGTAGGTAGCTTCCGATTTTACGGAAAGAGGGCAAGTCTTCTACCGGGAAAAATCCGCGTTCTGCAAGTGTAGCGTAAAGCGCAGGTGCGCAGTGACCTTTTGACAGTACAAAACGGTCCCGGTCCGGATTTTTTGGGTTTTTCGGGTCTATATTCATCTCCTCGAAATATAAAACCGTTAAAATGTCAGCGATAGAAAGAGAACCACCGGGGTGACCCGATGCTGCACTGTAAACAGCAGTTACAGCTCCTTTTCGCACGCGGTTTGCAATGAGTTTTAATTCAGTTGCTCTTTTGGTATCCACGTAAACTCTCCTTTGCGTTTATAGTAATAGTTATTTCATTTCATTGATGATATCTTGACTATTTAAATATGCAGCCTGCATTAGTTCGGTCAAGCGTTCAGTTTCGCCACTTAAATAGAGGTAGCCGAATAATGCTTCCAGCGCCGTTGCATGACGGTAATCACTCACATTGGCGTGTTTTGGTACGGTTGCGGATTTGGCATTTCTGCCGCGTTTGAAAACTGCCAGTTCATCCTCACTTAGTTGCTCTAATATGGCTTTTGCTGCATTTGCCTGTGCTTCCGCCTTTACATAGGCAATGGCCTTTTTGTGTAGGATGTGTGCACTGGTGTTTGCTTCAGAAAGTACCTGTGCACGCACGTAAACCTCATAGACAGCATCGCCGACAAAAGCGAGTGCCAGTGGGGAATACTCACGCGGAGAAAGAGTAGAGCCTTTTGGTAAAATCGATTGGATGTCCATTCCATTCCCTTCTTTCGTCAGGCTTTTGTAATGATGTGTACCTTTACACCCTGACGTGTATCCTCAAGTTCAACACCCATCGCCTTAAGTTCATCACGAATACTGTCAGCCAAAGCCCAGTCTTTTGCCGCACGTGCTTCTTTTCTCTTTTCAATGAGTACCTTTGCCTCATCCGAAAGGTTGTCTTCCTGCGTCTTTGTAAAGATTCCAAGCACATGACCAAGTTCACGGTACAAGGAAGTAGCATCGTCAATTAAGGCTATAGGCGAATCAGCGGAAATTGATGTGTTTAAGTAGCGCGCCATATCAAACAAAGCAGAGATGGCATCTGCTGTATTTAAATCATCATCCATCGCATCCGAAAATTGTTTTTTGAATTCAGTAATGCGAGCTAAAGTAGCGCTTTCTTCCTCTGTCAAGTCACGTTTTTTTGCCTTGCTTGCCAAAAACTCAAGATTATAAAGGCAGTTATATAGTCTTTCAAGTCCAGCTTTTGACTGCGCTAAAAGTTCATCGGAGAAATTAATTGCACTGCGGTAGTGAGCCGAAAGCATAAAGAAACGAATAACTTCGTACTCATATTTAGCTGCAACGTCACGAACTGTAAAGAAATTTCCCTTGGATTTGGACATTTTTTCGTTATTTACATTGATGTATCCGTTGTGCATCCAATAACGTGCAAAAGGTTTGCCGTTTGCGGCCTCGCTCTGTGCAATTTCGTTTTCGTGGTGCGGGAAAATCAGGTCCTGACCGCCGGAATGAATGTCGATGGTTTCGCCCAGGTATTTGTTAACCATCGCAGAGCACTCAATATGCCAGCCGGGACGACCATCGCCCCATGCGCTGGGCCAGAACGGTTCACCCTCTTTTTTCTTCTTCCAGAGCGCAAAGTCAGCAGGATGTTTTTTACCTTCGTCAACATCAATACGGGCACCTGCTTCGAGGTCCTCTAAAGGCTGCTTGGAAAGCTTGCCGTATTGGTCGAATTTGCGGGTGTCAAAATAAACGCCATCCGAGGTTTCATAAGCGTATCCTTTATCCATTAACTTTTTAATAATATCTAAAATAGCATCAATATTTTCGGTTGCTTTCGGGTGAATGGAAGCTTCACCGATGTTTAGGCCTTTTGCGTCAGTAAAATATTCGGCGATGTACTGTTCGGCGAGTTCCTTAACGGTAATGCCGAGTTCGTTTGCTTTATTAATCATTTTATCGTCAATGTCGGTAAAATTCTGTACAAATTTTACTTCGTAGCCGGAATATTCAAGATAACGGCGAAGTGTATCAAAAATGATAAACGGACGCGCATTTCCGATGTGGAAATAATTATATACAGTCGGTCCGCAGGAGTACATACGTACCTTGCCTTCTTCTAACGGCTTAAATTCTTCTTTTTGTCTGGTTAACGTGTTATATATCTTCATGTTCGGTTTTCTCCTCGCTTTTTTCAATCTTTTTTTGTAATTCCAATAGTCTCTCTTCAAGACTTGCCAGTTGCTGTGCAACCGGGTCGGGAACGTGAATCTGGTCAAGGTCTATTGAATCGACGCGTTGGTCGTTGATTTTGACCACACGAGCCGGAACGCCGACACAGGTTGAGTTGGCAGGGACTTCGCTCAACACAACAGCATTGGATGCAATTTTGGAATTATCACCCACCTTAAACGGTCCCAAAACTTTCGCACCACAACCAATCATCACATTATTACCGATGGTTGGGTGTCGTTTGCCGGTTTCTTTCCCTGTACCGCCCAGAGTAACGCCTTGATAGATAGTCACATTGTCGCCGATTTCTGTTGTTTCACCGATGACGACGCCCATGCCATGGTCGATAAACAGTCCTTTGCCGATGGTTGCGCCGGGATGAATTTCTATTCCGGTAAAGAAGCGTCCGCATTGGGAAATGAAACGGGCGAGAGTAAAACGTTTGTGCTTATAAAGCCAATGTGCTATTTTATGCCAACAAACGGCATGAAAGCCTGAATAGAGAAAAATGATCTCAAACGCATTTCTTGCGGCAGGGTCGCGCTCTTTGATTGCACGAACCTCTTCTTTAATGAATCGTATCAAGCTCTCACCCCTTCAACTACATATTTAGCGCATAATAACAGATAATATTATTATAGTACGAATCAGAAAAAAAAGCAACCGCATCTGCACGAAAAAAGCAATTTATTTTTAACAAACAAAACACAACTGTTTTAGCAGTCGTGTTTTGTTTGTTTTAACCTATTAAAGAGTTTGAGCAAGAGCTTTTACCCAACCATCCACGCCAAGCAGAGAGCTATCAAGGGAAATGTGATAGTTTTTAGCCTCACCCCATTTTTGACCGGTATAATAATTATAGAAGTTAGCGCGTTTTTTATCAGTTTTTGCAATTAAATCTTCCACTTTTTCTTTGGTTACATCGCAAGTATCAAGTACCCGTTCGATGCGATGCGTAAGCGGTGCATGAACAAATAAATTGATACAGTCATCACGCTCACGGAGTATATAGTCCGCACATCTGCCAACGATAACGCAAGGTCCTTCGTTTGCCAAATCACAAATGACGTCCGATTGTATGCGGAACAAAGTCTCATTCATATATACGGGGGGCATACCGGACAAGGCATTGCTCGGCGTATATGCACCCAAAACTAAAGAGTAGAGCAGACTGTTTGCTGCCTTTTCGTCTACGTGCTCAAACATTGCTTCACTCAGACCGCTTTTTTTAGCCGCGGCAACAATCAATTCCTTGTCGTAAAAGGGAATGCCGAGCGCCTCCGAAAGTCCCATACCAATCTCTCGTCCGCCACTTCCAAATTGTCTTCCAATGGTAATAATCATATTCTTTTTCATAATATGCTCCGCCTTTCGAAAATGATTTCCTTAACATAATTATACACGATAGGAAAAGATTTGTACAGAGATTTCAAAAACTTTTGAAAAATGCTTGACAAATTTTAATTTTAAATATAAAATGTAAACGATTACAGAAAACGATTACATTTTGAGTCGAAGGGAGGAATTTTGTGAAAAGAATTAAAGATGTAGCGAAGGAAGCAGGTGTTTCCGTTGCTACGGTCTCGCGTGTTTTAAATGGAAGTGATGCCGTAAAAGTAGAAACGCAGCGTAAAGTGAAAGAAGCTGTGCGGCGCATTGGATATTCTCCCAATCTCTTGGGACGGAATTTGCGTCAAAATAAAACGGGGATTATTTTAGTAATGCTTTCAACCTTGACCAATAATTTTTGTTCAAAGGTGATTCACGGAATTGAGCTTGCAGCAAAAAAGCAGGGATATAACATTATGATTTGTGCGACTGGTGATTCAAAAGAGAGCGAGCAAACATATTTAAGTTTTGTTCGCAATAAAATGGCAGACGGAATCATTATCTTAAACAGTAACTTAACGGCTCAGGAAATGCAGATGGCATCGGCTTCGTTTCCGGTGGTGCAATGCAGCGAGTATGTGGATACGGAAAGAACGCCGTATGTTTCCATTGATAACCGTAAGGCAGCATATGATGCGACGATTAACTTAATTAATAGTGGCAGGAAAAAAATTGTATTTATGGGCGTTGAAAATAATTTGGTCAGCTCGAACTTGCGTTTTTTGGGATATCGGGATGCGCTTGATGAGGCAAATATTCCATTTGATGAGAATTTGATTGTTTATGGTAACTATGGCTATCGTAATGCAATGAGAGTAACAGAGAAATTAATTCAGAACAATGTATCATTTGATGCATTGTTTGCAATTTCTGACCGAATGGCAGCAGGGGCAATGACGGCACTAAAAAAACATGACATCAAGATACCGGACGATGTATGTGTAACGGGGTTTGATAATACCGATATTACATATCTGTTTGAACCGAGTATTTCGACCGTCTCGCAGCCACAAATTGAAATGGGTGAAACCGCCTTTCAATTACTTTTAGCGAGGATCGAGGAAGAGACGGCAGAAAATATCATATTACAGCACAAAATTATATTAAGAGATTCTACAAAAAATATTTAATGAGGAGCGAGTGGATATGGCAAAAGACGCAATTTTGGATGAGTTTAAAAAGACCGCACAGACCACAGATGTAGTATTTGACAAAAAAGTAAAAGTTGGCATTATTGGTACTGGCTGGATTGCAGAAGCGCATATGCAGCAGTACCTCGATATGCCGGATGTTGAAGTGGTTGCAGGTGCAGATGTCGTTCCGGGAAAAGCGAAAGCATTTTTTGAGAAATTCGGTCTTGAGAATGTACGCTGTTACGAAAGCCATACAGAACTTTTGGAGGCAGAAAATGATTTGGATGCAGTCAGTATTTGTACTTATAACTCAACCCATGCAGAGTGTGCAATTGCAGCATTAGAGCACGGCGTACATGTTCTTTTGGAAAAACCGATGTGCGTAACAACCGAAGAAGCAATCGAGATTATGAAAGCGGAAAAAAAGAGTGGCAAAATTCTTTCCATCGGTTTTCAGCCACGGCTTGACCCTAATATGATTAAGGTTCGCGATATTGTGCAGAGCGGTATTCTGGGTGATATTTACTATATTCAGACCGGCGGCGGTCGTCGTCATGGTATTCCAACACCGTTCGGTACAAGCTTTATCGAAAAAGATACCGGTGTGATTGGTGCTATGGGTGATATCGGCTGCTATTCGCTCGATATGGTTTTAAATGCGATTGGTTATCCGAAACCGCTGACCGTTTCAGGATATACCTCCAATTTCTTCGGTAAAGACCCCCATTACTTTGAAATAGATGGCAAACCGGCAGAGTATGCTGACCTTTTTGGCGTTGAAGATTTTGCAGCTGGTTTCGTTCGTTTAGAGGGCGGAATTATTTTGGATTTCCGTATTGCTTGGGCAATGCACTTAGATACCTCGGGCGATACAATCATTATGGGTAAAAAAGGATCTTTGCGTATTCCGTCAACGGAATGCTGGAATGGTTCGATCGGCGGGCCTATGACAATTTATAGTGAGGTCGCAGGTTCACAGATTGAAACAAAAATTCCAATGGTTACGGATAACAGCAAGGGTAACTTTTACAAGAAGATTCGTGCCTTTGTGGTTGCGGTTGCAACCGGTGGAAAAGCGCCGGTACCGACCAGCCAGATTCTTTACAATCAGGCAATTATTGACGGTATTGTGAAGTCCGCTAAAATTGGTAAGGAAATTGAAATAGAAATTCCTGAAATCTAAATAATAAGGAGAAATATTATGAAACTTGGAGTAATGAATCCTGTTCTTAATGGTTATCAATTTGAAGAAGCATTAAAATATTTATCAGACCTCGGTGTTGATATGATTGAAATTGGCGCCGGAGGGTATCCTGGTGATGCACATCTCAAGCCAACAGAATTGATTGGTCAGCCAGAAAAAGTTGCTGAATATCTATCACTGCTTTCCAAGTATAACATTGAAATATCTGCTTTAAGCTGTCACAATAATCCTCTGCATCCGCAGAAAGACATTGCGGCTAAAGCGGACCAAGAACTGAAAAACACAATTTTAGCAGCAGAAATACTCGGAATTGATACCGTCATCGGATTTTCCGGATGCCCAGGCGATTCAGAGTACGCTTTGTATCCAAACTGGGTCACTTGTCCTTGGCCGGATGATTTTGGTAAAATCTTAAGTTGGCAGTGGGAAGAGAAAGTAATTCCGTATTGGAAGAGTCTAGCTGACTTTGCAAAAGAGCACGGCATCAAAAAAATTGCACTTGAAATGCATCCGGGGTTTGTTGTCTATAATCCAGAAACTTGCCTTCGCCTACGTGAAGCAGTAGGCGATATCATCGGCGCAAACTTTGATCCGAGTCATCTGTTCTGGCAAGGAATTGACCCGGTGGCGGCAATTCGTGCTTTGGGTAAAGCAATTCACCATTTCCACGCGAAAGACACTAAAATTGACAGAAGAAACTGTGAAGTTAACGGTGTTTTAGACAATAAAAGCTACGACAGAATTTCCGAGCGCTCCTGGGTGTTCCGTACTGTTGGCTATGGTCACGGTAAAGAAGTTTGGAACGATATCATCAGTGCTCTGAAAATGGTCGGATATGACGGTGCAATTTCCATAGAGCATGAGGACGGTTTGATGTCATCGAATGAGGGCCTCGAAAAAGCGGTTGCTTTCTTAAAAGAAGTTCTCATTTACGAGAATTCGGGAGAAATGTGGTGGATATAATGAAGGTTTACAATCTTGGCATTATCGGTTTTGGAAGTATGGCTGGACATCATTTCAAGCAAATTGGAGAAATCGAGCAGGTGTGTGTTCGCGGTGTCTATGATATTAATCCGGAGCGAGTGAAAGCAGCAGAAGAAAAGGGCGTGATAGGGTATCGTTCTAAAGAGGAAATGTTTCAAGACCCGGAAATTGATATTGTTTTAGTCGCAACGACCAATGAGGCGCATAAAGACTTGTGTATCGAAGCGTTAGCTGCCGGAAAGCATGTTATCTGTGAAAAACCAGTGACGATGAACTCCGCTGAGCTTTTGGAAGTAATAGATGCTGCGAAAAAATATCAGCGCGTGTTCACCATTGACCAAAATCGCCGTGTGAATAAAGATTTTGTACTAATGAAACGCTCGGTAGAAGCGGGACTTTTAGGAGATGTTTATGTCATCGAATCCCGTGTGGAAGGCTCTCGAGGTATGCCGTCCGGATGGAGAACTATCAAATCACTTGGCGGTGGAATGATGCTTGACTGGGGCGTGCACCTAATTGACCAGATCATGTATATGGTGCCCGAGAAAGTGACCAATGTTTTCTGTAAGATGTTCAGCATCGAGTATCCTGAGGTGGATGATAATTTCCATTTAACAATGACCTTTGAAAGCGGCTTGGTTGTTCATATTGAAGTTTCAACCAACAATTACATCACACATCCGCGTTGGTATGTATTGGGCAAAAAAGGAACACTCGTGATTGATGACTGGAATTGTGATGGCAAAATTGTACGTTGTATCGATAAAGAAAATAAATGGGAAGAAGAAATTGTCTATACCAAGGCAGGTCCTACCAAAACAATGGCGCCGAGAAACCCAAATTCGACGGAAACCATAGTTTTGTCCGAACCCGAAGATGTAGTTGACAACTTAAATCCGGTGTATTGGCAGTTTATTGATGCCATCGAAGGGAAAGCAGAGCTTACCATTAAGCCGGAGGAAGCACTGCGGGTTATGAAAGTGATGGAAGGGGCGTTTCATTCCAGTCAGACGAATCAAGCAATTGAAACAAACATATAACAAAAAGGTGTTGCCCTAACGGACAACACCTTTTAATTTACATCACACCGGATGCGTCATTTCTTCCATGTTGACAAGATCCTTGTCAATTTTGTACTTTTCCGCGCGACGTTGCTCGAAGAATTTAACCGCAACCTGGTCAAATAGAGCATAGGATAAAACATCTTCATCCTGCTCGAAGTATTCCTTCATTTTTTCCTTGGTTGCTTCAAATTCAGGAGCAATTTTATCTGCCGGACGATAGGTGATTCTTTCCTCGTCGCCGATAATCTTTTTCACAATATCTTCTTTAATTTCTACCGGCGTTCTTCCGTATTCGCCACGGACAATACCCTTGGTTTCCTTGGTAATCATCTTGTAGCGTTCACCCATTAAGACATTCAGCACAGCCTGGGTGCCTACAATCTGACTGGTCGGTGTAACCAACGGAATCCAGCCCAAATCTTCGCGAACTCTTGGGATTTCCTTGAGTACTTCTTCGAATTTGTCTTCTGCATTCTGCTGCTTGAGCTGAGATACAAGGTTCGAAAGCATACCGCCCGGAACCTGATATTTCAGCGTGTTAATATCAATACCAAGAACCTTAGTATTCAAAAGTCCGCTGGACAGATATTCCTCACGAAGCGGCTTAAAGTAATCCGCAAGGTCAGTCAGGGCATCTAAGTTAATGCCGGTATCGTACGGGGTTCCCTCAAGCGTCTTTACAATGGTCTCAGTTGCCGGTTGGCTGGTGCCAAGTGCAAGCGGGGAGAGTGCACAGTCAACAACATCAACGCCTGCTTCGATTGCCTTTAAGTAGGTCATAGAAGCAACACCACTGGTGTAGTGCGTATGCAACTGAATCGGTACTTTGACAGCCTTTTTGAGTTCAGTTACGAGCTTTTCAGCTTCGTAAGGAATCAAAAGACCTGCCATATCTTTAATACAGATGGAGTCCGCACCGCAGTTTTCGTATTCCTTTGCGAGCTTTACGAAATACTCGGTATTATGAATCGGACTGATGGTGTAGGAGATAGCCGCCTGCACATGTCCACCCTCTTTTTTAGTTGCATTGATTGCAGTCTGCAGATTTCTGACATCATTTAACGCATCGAAGATACGGATGATGTCAATACCGTTTGCAATGGACTTCTGTACGAAGTATTCAACGATATCATCTGCATAATGACGATAACCTAAAATGTTCTGTCCGCGGAACAACATCTGCAACTTTGTGTTTTTTGCTTTGTCCTTAATTTTGCGAAGACGCTCCCACGGGTCTTCATTTAAGAAACGCAGGCAGGCATCAAAGGTTGCGCCGCCCCATGCCTCTAAGGAATGGTAGCCTACCTGGTCTAATTTTTCAACAATCGGAAGCATCGTATCAGTCGTCATGCGGGTAGCGATGAGGGACTGATGTGCATCACGAAGAATGGTTTCTGTAATTGCTACTTTTCTAGTTTGTTCTGCCATATGATAACCTCCCTTTAGAAGAATTTAGCGAGTGATAAGAATACACCTGCAGCGACAGCTGAGCCGATAACGCCTGCGACGTTCGGACCCATAGCGTGCATTAAGAGGTAGTTTGTTGGATTTTCTTTCTGACCGACAGATTGTGCCACACGGGCAGCCATCGGAACAGCGGATACGCCCGCGCTGCCAATGAGCGGATTAATTTTGCCCTTGGTAATCCAGCACATCAGTTTGCCAAACAACGTACCGCCAGCGGTACTGATACAGAATGCGACCAAACCCAAAACAATGATAAACAGAGTTTGTGGTGTGAGGAAATAGTTTGCATTCGCAGTTGCGCCTACTGTTACGCCTAAGAAAATGGTAATGATGTTCATTAACTCATTCTGCGCGGTTTTCGAAAGTCTGTCAGTAACGCCACTCTCGCGGATGATATTACCAAGCATTAAGCAACCGACGAGCGGAACAGCATCCGGAACGAACATTGCAACCACGATGGTAACAACAATCGGGAAGAGCAGACGCTCAATGCGGCTGACCGGTCGCAGCTGTTTCATCACAATCTGACGTTCTTTTTTTGTGGTTAAAAGCTTCATAATTGGCGGCTGAATAATCGGAATCAACGCCATATAGGAGTATGCGGCGATTGCGATTGCCGGAAGAAGCTTCGGAGCCAATGATTTTGTTACCAAAATTGCGGTCGGACCATCAGCGCCACCGATGATACCAATAGCCATCGCCTCATATACACTAAAGCCCAAAAACAGTGCGCCGAAGAAAGCAACGAACACGCCAAACTGTGCCGCTGCACCTAAAAGCAAGCTCTTCGGGTTAGCAATGAGCGGCGAAAAGTCCGTCATTGTTCCGATACCAAGGAAAATCAGCGGGGGATAAATACCCAATTTAACACCTAAGTATAACAGGTCTAAAAGACCGCCTTTTGACAGGATGGTTCCGAAATCCATATGAAAGTTCGGGTCATCGCTGACAAAAAATTCATTATGCATAATTCCTGCGCCCGGAAGATTGGACAAAAGCATACCAAATGCAATCGGAAGAAGCAACAAAGGCTCAAATTGTTTTCCGATGGCAAGGTAAATTAAAAGGCAGGAAATTGCAATCATAATAATTGCGCCAAAATCGATTCCGGCAAACTGAACGACTGTTTCAGGGCTTGCGGCAAAAATTTTGGCTAAACCGGTGCTCGCAAGAAAACTTGCAATACCGTTGATTAAAAGATCCAAAGAAATTCACCCTTTCCAATCTGGTATTTTAAAGTTTTACTCCATGGTTGCGAGCAAATCGCCGGAGTTAACGCTTGCGCCTTTGGTTGTGTTAATGGAGGTAATCTTACCTGCTTTCGGAGCAACGATTTCATTTTCCATTTTCATTGCTTCTAAAATAACGATTGCCTGACCTGCTTCAACCGTGTCGCCAACGTTTACATTGATGGAAAGGACAGTACCCGGCATCGGAGAAGTAACCTTCGTTGCGCCGGCAGTTCCGCTTGCAGTTGGTGCAGCAGCCGGAGCCGGTGCAGGTGCTGCTGCAGGAGCAGCAGGAGCTGCGGGTGCGCTATAGCTTACCTGTGCGCCGCCGATTTCTTCAACCTCTACCTCATATGTTTTACCGTTTACACTGATATTAAACTTTCTCATAGTTGTTTCCTCCTAATTAGTATTGTAGGTTCTCGCGCCGTGAAACGCGGTTCCAGGCGGGTGCTTTTGCTCCAACCTGACGATAGGACTTGATTTGTAAGTTATATGTTGATGTGTTGAGCGAAGCGGCAACTGCGGCAGTTAATACTGCAATCAGTTCTTCGTCGTCAGTAGTCAGTGCTTCGACTGCAGCAGGAACAGTTTCCGGCTTTTTTGCCTCTGCTTTTTTTGGAGCTTTTTCAGCCTTTACAAAGATTCGTTGCATCAACTCTAAAATTCCCCAAAGAACTGCCAAAACAGCAAAGACCGTACCCATACCGATGAGCGTAACGACGCCGCCGTTCGTCAATGCTTCCATAAAATCCATATTTTCACCACCTAAACAGTTTGTTACGACATTAAAGCGGAATGTTGCCGTGCTTTTTCGCCGGCAGAGACTCGCGCTTGCTGCGCAGCATCTCAAGTGCCGCAATGATGCGCGGACGGGTTGAATCCGGCTCAATAATATCGTCAACGAAGCCGCGTTTTGCAGCTTCATACGGATTCGCAAACTGTTGACGGTATTCTTCGATTTTTTCCGCACGAACTTTCGTCGGGTCAACGGCTTTTTTAATGTCGTTACGGAAAATAATGTTTGCCGCACCGTCAGGACCCATAACTGCAATTTCAGCCGTCGGCCAAGCATAAACCATATCAGCGCCCAAGTGCTTGGAGCTCATAGCGATATACGCACCGCCGTATGCTTTTCTTAAAATTACGTTAATTTTCGGAACAGTTGCTTCAGAATATGCAAATAACAATTTCGCACCGTGACGGATGATGCCGTTGTGTTCCTGGGAAACGCCCGGGAGATAGCCCGGAACATCCGTTAAGGTAATAATCGGAATATTAAAGCTATCCAGGAAACGAACGAAACGAGCTGCCTTATCTGCGGAATTAACATCCAGGCTTCCCGCTGAAACTTTCGGCTGATTTGCAACGATACCAACGGTTTCACCGTTCATTCTTGCAAAGCAGGTAATAATATTCTGCGCAAAGTCTGGAAGTACCTCAAATATTTCGCCGCCGTCAACGAGCTCTCTAATAACTTCTTTCATATCGTAGGATTTATTTGCGTTATCCGGGATAATGCTCGTCAGCTTTTCGGACAGACGGTTAATTTCGTCAACCGGAGCAACGTACGGGCATTCCTCTAAATTGTTCGACGGAAGATAGGAAAGGAGCTTTCTTACCTGGGAAATACATTCTTCGTCCGTCTTGCAAGCAAAATGTGCTACGCCGCTTTTTTCGCTGTGTGCTTTTGCGCCGCCCAAGTCATCAGCAGTTACTTCTTCACCGGTAACTGCCTGAATGACGGAAGGACCGGTAATAAACATCTGGCTGGTCTTTTCAACCATAAATACGAAGTCAGTAATGGCAGGGGAGTAAACTGCGCCACCTGCGCAGGGTCCCATAATAACAGAAATCTGCGGAATCACGCCAGAGGCCTTGGTGTTTCGGATAAAAATTTCGCCGAAACCGGAAAGCGCATCGAGCCCCTCCTGGATTCTTGCACCGCCTGAATCATTCATACCGATGATGGGAGCTCCCATTTTCATCGCCATGTCCATAACTTTACAAATTTTCTTCGCATGCATTTCGCCCAAAGAGCCGCCAATCACGGTGAAATCCTGAGCGTATGCATACACCAGACGACCGTCAACAGTACCGTAACCAGTTACAACGCCTTCGCCGGGTGCATTGGTAGTAGGCATATCGAAATTGGAACATCTGTGGGTTACAAAAGCATCAATTTCAACGAAACTGCCTTCATCAAACAAAAGAGCGAGTCGCTCACGAGCAGTCAGCTTGCCCGCATCGTGTTGCTTTTTTACCTTTTCTGCGCCGCCACCCGCTTCAATATCCGCGCGGCGAGCCTGCAAATCGGTAAGCTTGTTCATCGTGCTCATTCTGAAACCTCCTATGATAGCGTGGTATCGTCTGTACCATGCTTAATATACTTATGCGGTGAAACCGACCAAAAAACCCAAATTCCACCAATTAACATTTTAGCAAAAATGATCTAGAATTACAAGAGGTGAAATCAAAAAAAGTTATTAATTTTTTTAATTTAATTTATTATATTTAAACAACAAAGGAGCCGAAACGAAAGGAATCGACTCCAAATATTTTAAGTCTAGGAACAATAATCTTCAATCAGTTCAGCAAGTGCAGTTTTTCCGACAAGCTTTATTCCGCTTGCTAATTTTTCGCGGTCACTTTTGGGAAGATCCGAAAGTGTTACCGGTAATTTTTTTATTAGTTCCATTTTGTCATCATTGGAGACGAGGTAAACTAACACTTCGCTATCGACACTCTTTACGAAATAATATTCTTCGGAAGCAGTATCTTTTGTGTTACTTTCCGAAACGTCAATTGCACCCGAAACATTTTTGGAATCTTCAGCGATTTCCTCTGCTGCCAGTGCATTTTCCATGGTAATTATGGGGTCTGCGGGTGGGTTGTTTTTTATTTTTACTGCAGCAAAGCCAATGCCGAAACCGACTGCGCAAGCACAGCACAGAAATATAATGAATAGAAAAAATCCGGTTCTGCGTCTTTTGGGAACCTGATACAAAAATACCACTCCTTAAAAAAAAATTGTTTTTTATATTTTTTAACAGATAAACATAAAATATACAAATAATGAATACATAAATCCAAAGAAGAAAAAACACACGAAATTAGCCTAAATGTAATACTTTTGTAATGAATATCGTTTATAATGGAATAAAATAGGCAGGTATAGTTCCTGTCAGACGAATTAATTTGGCAATTTTTACGGAGAAGAAAAGGAGTGATTGGGTGAGTAGAAAGTACATGGTCGAAATGACCGACAAAAACCAATCAAGAACAGGGGCAAAATCGACAAAGGCGAATAAGGGAAAAAATTCTAATAATGATAATAAAAATGATAAGAAAGGAAAGCATCCGCTTCGTGCGCTGCGTACAGCGTTTATTATTGTGCTTGTTGCGGTGCTTTTAATTGGTTCTGTTGTTGGCGGAGCACTTTTGGGCTTTATTGACGACAGTATGGATTTGCTGGCAGCAGAATATGATATGGAGCTTTCCTCTATTGTTTACTATACGGATGAAGAAACAGGTGAGGCAAAGGAATTTGACAGATTATATTCCGAGCAGAACAGAAGCTGGGTTGACCTTGCCGACATTCCGGAGAATTTACGCAATGCTTTTATTGCAATTGAAGATGAGCGTTTCGAGCAACATAATGGTGTTGACTGGAAACGTACTTTTGGTGCATTTTTAGGTTGGATTACGGGCAATGATTCCTATGGCGGTTCCACCATTACTCAGCAGTTAATTAAGAATGTAACAGGCGATAACGACCGCTCACCGATTCGTAAAATTCAAGAGATCGCAAGAGCGCTGAATCTGGAAACCAAAATGAGCAAAGACCAGATTATTGAGATGTATATGAATACAATTTATTTAGGTCAGGGCTGCCACGGCGTTCAGACGGCGGCTAAAGTGTACTATAATAAAGATGTTTCGCAACTGAATCTGGAAGAATGTGCATCTATCGCGGGCATTACACAGTATCCGGCAAAATATGACCCATTAGTGAACTATGAAGAACATAAAAAGAAACAAGAGCTTGTATTAGGAAAAATGCAAGAGCTTGGCTATATAACGAAAGATGAATATGAAACGGCAAAAAACGCAGAATTAAAGCTCCGAAAAGGTGCTACTAAAAACACGCGGATTCAGTCTTATTTTGTGGACCAGGTCATTGAAGATGTTTTGGATGACTTGATGGCAAGAAATAACATGACGGAAAGTGATGCGACCAAGCTGATATTTAAGGGCGGTCTTAAAATTTATTCAACTGTAAGTCCGACGGTTCAGAATGCGATGGAAACTGTGTTTACGGATGACAGTAATTTTACCGGTTCGGGCGAGAATAAACCGGAGGCAGCGATGCTTGTCATGGACCCGTATACCGGCTACATCCGCGGTATTGTCGGTGGTCGCGGAGAAAAGACAGGGAACCGTGTATTAAACCGTGCAACGCAGACCTTGCGTCAGCCGGGTTCGTCAATTAAACCACTTTCCGTGTATGGACCAGCAATTGAAGCAGGCGTGATTACGCCCGCAACCATTGTTGACGATTTGCCGTTAAAAATAGGAGATTGGGAACCGCGAAACAGTGACCGCAAGTTTAAAGGACCGATTACTGTCCGTCAGGCACTCGAAGAATCACGAAATGTGCCTGCAGTTCGTATCCTTGATAAGCTTTCGGTGAATAAGTCATTTGAATTTTTAACGAAGAATCTTTCGATGACCACGCTAGTTGACAGCGAAAAGAGAAAAGACGGCAAAACCTATTCCGATAAATTCTATTCCAGTTTAGGTCTCGGTGGTTTGACAGATGGTGTAACGGTAAAAGAAATGACAGCTGCTTATTCTGCTTTTGTCAATAGCGGCGTTTATACCAAGCCAATCACTTATACGAAAGTTGTTGACGCCAAAGGAAGAGTCCTTTTGGAAAATAAACCGGAGTCTCACAAAGCGATGAGTGAGACAACGGCGTACACTATGACAAGAATGCTCTCCGGCGTTGTAACAAGCGCAAACGGTACAGGTCGTGCAGCACAGCTTGCTTCCGGTGTATTTGCCGGAGGAAAAACTGGTACGACTTCAGACAAAAAAGACTTATGGTTTGTTGGATTTACGCCGAATTATGTCGGTGGCGTGTGGTATGGTTATGACAAACCGAAATCCATTAGTGGTTCAAATCCCTGCCCGAGAGTATGGAAAAAAGTTATGGATATGATTCACAAAACTGCTGATAAAAAATCCATTCCGGTTCCGTCGGGGATGACACAACAGACCATTTGTCAAATCAGTGGCAAGATTGCATCTGAAGAGTGCATTGCACAAGGAACCGTTCGAAACGATTATTTCAAAGTAGGTTCGCAACCGGTCAGCTTCTGTGTTTCTCACACTAACGAAACAGAACCTGAAAATGCTATCGATGATCAGATTGAACATTCCGAAGATGGTTTGAATGAAAATGAACCGGGCAGCAGTACGGTAAATCCACCTGCGGAAGGTGATGAAATTCTTCCGGAGGGAACAACAAATGCACAGCCTTCAGAAACAGAGAGTACAAACGCTTCCACCACCGACCCAATTGATGATGATTTTGGATGGTGGGATGGCGAAGAATAAGAGAGGAGAATCCAAGTGGCAAAAGACTATCAGAAGGAATATCGTTACTGGCTCGAGCATGAGCTAGCTGACGATGCCACAAAAGAAGAATTAAGAGCAATAAAAGACGATGAAAGTGAAATTGAAGACCGTTTTTACCGGGACTTAGATTTCGGTACCGCAGGACTTCGAGGAATCTTAGGCGTAGGTTCTAACCGTATGAATAACTACACGGTCAGAAGAACGGCGCAAGGTATTGCAAACTATATTAATAGCGAGGGAAGCGATAAAGCAAAAAGAGGTGTCGTTATTGCCTATGATTGCCGTCATTTTTCCCAGGAGTTTGCAATGGAAAGTGCAAAAGTTTTTGCAGCAAACGGAATTAAAGCCTATTTGTTTGATGAAATGATGCCAACGCCGATTTTGTCGTTTGCGGTACGCTACTTAAAAACATTTGCCGGTGTTATGATTACAGCAAGTCATAATCCGGCGAA
This sequence comes from Clostridia bacterium, assembly GCA_017399695.1. GTDB lineage: Bacteria > Bacillota > Clostridia > UBA1381 > UBA9506 > RGIG1666. Next base: position 113,143 of record JAFQBK010000016.1, read on the forward strand.
GTATAATGGATATAAGGTTTATGGCGAGGATGGAGCACAACTGGGTGTTGCACCCTCGAAATATGTGATGGGATATATCGAAAAAATGGACATTTTCTCCGGCGCGAAAACCGTTTCTGAAGAAGAGGGAAAACGGAGCGGCTTAATTGAAATGGTTGGTAGGGAAGTGGTTTCTGCTTTTCTTTCGGAGGTTATTAAATGTAGTATCAACCCCGACGTGATTCAAAAAGCGGCAGAGGACTTTAAGATTGTCTACACACCGTTTCATGGAACCGGCTATAAAGCCGTTTGTGAGATACTCCAAATGGCGGGATTTAAGAATGTTTATCCCGTTCCGGAACAGGTGGTTGTAGACCCGAACTTTTCAACGGTAAAATCTCCGAACCCCGAGGATAAAGAGGGCTTTGCGCTTGCCATTACCATGGCAAAGGAAATCGGAGCAGATATTATCATTGGTACTGACCCGGATTCTGACCGCATCGGTGTTCTTGCGAAAAACGAGACCGGAGATTATGATGTTTTAACCGGCAATCAAACCGGCGAGCTTTTAACGGATTATGTGCTTTCCGAAAAGTCTGCGCGCGGTGAAATTGCAAAAGGTGACTACATTGTAAAAACTATTGTTACGACTGATTTGGTAAAGAAAATTGCCGCTGAATTTGGTGTAGATGTTTATGATGTATTTACCGGCTTTAAGAACATTGCCGAGGTCATCAAAATCAAAGAGGGTAAAAATGAGGGAGAATACCTGTTTGGTTTTGAAGAAAGCTACGGATACCTACCCGGCACTTACGCAAGAGATAAGGATGCGGTTGCAGCGTCACTTTTGGCGTGTGAAATGGCGCTTGTTTATAAAACGAGAGGTGTTGGTTTAAAAGAAGCACTCTTAAATCTGTATAAAAAATATGGTTGTTTTGTAGAGCGTACAGTTTCCGTTGTTATGGAGGGTGCCGACGGCATGGAAAAGATGGCGGCGCTGATGGAATCAGTGGCAAATCATCCTCCAAAAGAACTTGGCGGAGTCAAGTTTACGGCACTTCGCAACTATAAGACACAGACTCGATATGATTTTGAAACCGGAAATGAAGACAAGATTGATATGGTAAGCACCAACGTGCTTTATTTCGAACTTTCGGGCGGAGGATTCTTTATTATCCGTCCCTCCGGTACGGAACCAAAAATCAAGTTTTATTATTCCATTCCTGCGGAGTCGCTGGATGCCGGCGAAGCAAAGATTGAATTGATTGACGCTGCAGCTAAAAAAGCATTTTTATAAAAGAATAAAGAGGACATCGACGGGATGTCCTCTTTTTGTATATTTTTGCAGTTTCTGGTAATCATAACCTTTGAACTCAAATTTGTGTTGGGAGGTAATATGATGAATTTAGAAGGAACAAAAACAGCGCAAAACCTGCTCACTGCATTTGCCGGGGAATCTCAGGCAAGAAACAAGTATACTTTTTTTGCAAGCGCTGCGAAAAAAGAAGGATATGAACAAATTGCCGAGGTGTTCCAGCTGACCGCAGATAATGAAAAAGCGCACGCCAAAATCTGGTTGAAGCTTTTAAATGGTATTGGAAATACAAAAATTAACTTAAAAGCAGCAGCAGCAGGCGAGAACGGCGAGTGGACAGAAATGTATCCCGAGTTTGCCAAAATGGCGAAAGAAGAAGGTTTAGACAGCATCGCAAGACTGTTTGAACAAGTAGCAGAAATTGAAAAAGAGCACGAAAAAAGATTTTTGGCAGCGCTTGAAAAGCTGGAAAACAATCAGGTCTTTCAAGCCACAGAAGAAAAAGAGTGGATTTGCAGAAACTGCGGACATGTCCACAAAGGAACGGAAGCTCCTCTTGCTTGTGCTGTTTGTGCACATCCGCAAAGTTATTTCGAAGTAAGAGTACAGAGCGAATAAAAAACTAGGGTTGTGAAGAAGACCATATTTAATCTATGAACAAAAGCCTCCTGTTTCATTTTGTATTGAACGGGAGGCTTTTATTTATATATCTTGAGAATTTTCGCTAGGTGCATTCAGTCTAAATTGCTTTGGAGTTACTCCTATATGTTTTTTAAACATTTTATAAAACTGTATCGTATCAGTATATCCCACAGAAGACGCAATTTGATTAATGGGGAGATCTTCCGAACGAAGTAAAATACATGCAGCAGAAAGCCTATAATTTAAGATGAACGCATGAATTGATTTGTTTGTGTATTCTTTAAATACTCTGTTGAGGTATACAGGGTGGGTTTTAAAATATTCAGCTATTGATTCATTAGTTAGTGGCTCTGTGTAGTTATTTTGAATGTATTCAATTATTTTTTTTACAAATTTATAATTTTTATTCGGGTTCGTAGTGCCTATTACTTTTGAACGGATAATTTTAATAATAAGAGATTTCATAATGCTTGAAAGTAATTCATCTCTGTATTCTGCTTTTATTGTAAACTCGGTGGATAAATTTCTTATATCCTTATCAAAGGAAGAAATTTTATTTGTGATAATGGGGCCGTTTAGCATTTTTGTGTCTTCAAATTCTATATTTTCAAGTACCTTTTTGGCGTCGAAATTATTTGAATGTATCGGATGCATAGAATGTTTTATGTGCGAAAAATCATGTGTATAATCAAAGTTAACGGCAATGAAATTTAATTCATTGTCGTTTTCTAATTGCCACATATATTCAGTGCCAGACTGAAACAGTATGATAGAGCCATATTCCAAGGGATATGTTTTATCATCAATTATAATATTACCTTTATCAGATAAAATGTAGAACAAGCGGTGATCGTAGGTTTTTAATTTAACAAAGATATCTTTTTCATTATTATGATTTAAATGAGTAATCAAAGATTGTCTGACAAAGGGATTGATATTCTTTAAGTACAATATTAACACCAGTCTTTCTTCAAGAAGTATAATAAGCACAATATTATATTAACAAAAAGCACAGCAAAAATCAATTAATAATTTTAAAAATTTAAAATGAAAAATTTTTAATAGTTTAAAAAACACAATAAATGGTTTTGTTTTGCCATTTTATTTTTTTAAATAATATGATATCTTTTAATTAAATAATAAGATTGTTTAATAGCGACGCAAGGAGGAATAGAATTGAATGCTTGTATCGTTGGTTACGGAGCAATAGGTCCTGTGCATGCAAATGCAATCAATCAAGTGGATAATGCATCATTATATGCTGTATGTGATATCGATAATGAGCGTGCAAATAAATGCGCAGATGAATATCATTGCAAAGTTTATCATAGCTTTGATGAAATGTTACAAGATAGCGACATTGATGTTGTTCATATCTGTACCCCTCACTATTTACATAAAGAGATGGCGCTTCGGGCATTAAAAGCAGGAAAAGATGTTGTTTTAGAAAAGCCGGTTGCGATTAGTAGGGCGGATATGGATGAACTTGTTGAATTTGTTAATAGTAAGGAAAACAAAAACAAGCTTTGCGTTATGTTACAAAACAGACGAAATATCTGTATTGAAAAGTTAAAAGAAATCATATTAAACAATGATGTTGGCAAACTGAAAGGACTTACAGGCAGCGTTTTTTGGAAACGAGACGAAGCATATTACAATCAGGATGAATGGAGAGGCAAGTGGTCTACAGAGGGCGGCGGATTGCTTATCAACCAAACCGTACATATGATAGATATGATGATTTATTTTGGTGGTAAGGTGATGGATTTCAAATCCGATATCAATCATTGGTATATTTCAAATATTGAGGTTGAAGATCATGCACAAGTTTTAATGTTCTTTGAAAATGGTGCAAGAGGAATCTTTAATGCTTCTAACTGTTATGTTACAGATGAACCTTACATTTTAGACCTTTTGTTTGAAAAGGCACATTACCGATACGCGGATCATTGTTTATATAAGATTGGTGAAAAAGTTGCAGAATTTATAACCTCCGACCAAAGTGTTAAGGTAGGTAAGTCGTATTGGGGCAGTGGGCACCTTACAGTTATCCGTAGTTTTTGTGATTCATTGGCGGGAAAAGATGCTCATTATACAGATATTAATGATGCGTACGATACAATGAAGATGGTTTTTGACATCTATGATAATGCGGAGCGGAGGGCGTAATGGGTGAGTTATTAACAACTTTTCAGTCGGTATTTACAATCGTGTTATTGGTATTTATCGGTTATGTTTTACAGTCCAAAGGAAAAATAACGGATTCCATCGGCAGTTTTTTGTCTTTTTTTGTGGTGAACATTACTTTGCCCTGTAGTGTTTTTAAAACCGTCATAACCTCATTGGGGAATGCTGAATTAAAAAACATCCCCCTGTATGTTACGGTAATTATATTATCACAAACTGTTTCCATGCTTTTGGCATGGGGGATTGCCAAAGCCTTCAAAATAAAGGATGAGAAAAAAGGCACATTTATTGCTTTGACGGCATTTAATAATACCTTGTTCATGGGAATGCCGGTAAGCATTGCCCTGTTCGGAGAGGCCAACGCATCCATTATTTTGTATTATTATGTGGGAAGTACAATTCTGTTTTGGACGGTTGGCATCAGGGTCATTGCTGGGAAAAAGATTAAGGGCAAGTTTAAAATACCCACGCCGCTATATGGTTTGGTGCTCGGAATTGTTGTTGTGTTAATCAGGGAAGCTAATCCGGGTTTTGGACTGCCTGCTTTTGCAACTGACACGATAAAGTATATCGCGGGTATGACAACACCGCTCTCAATGATTTTTACCGGATTCGCATTAGGGCAATTTGGACTGAAAAACATCAGATTTGATCAAAGTGTTTGTCTTGGACTTGTTGCAAGATTTATCGTTTCGCCGCTGGTTTTTATAGCAGGAATTATGCTCTTAAATGTTGACTCGCTCGCACGAAATGTTTTCATCGTTCAGGCTTTTATGCCGGTTATGGCAAGCCAGACGGTTATTGCAAGACAATACGGAGTCGATGACAAATATCCTGCTGTTATGGTCGCAATTTCTACATTGATGAGCCTTGTGATTATACCGATTGTAAAGGTTGTTATATCATAGGAGTATCTATAGTCCATACGTTTAATTTTATTTAAAATATTATGGGAGGAAAACATGAAAACATTAATTACAGATATTCAAAGATTTTCGTTAAGTGATGGTGCCGGAATCAGAACGACAGTGTTTCTGAAAGGCTGTAATATGCACTGCCCATGGTGTCATAACCCCGAAACGCTTTCTAATAAGCCTGAGCTTATGTTTTATGAATCAAAGTGTATCGGATGCGGTCGGTGTTTTGAGGTTTGTCCTAATGGTGCACACAAAATCATTGATGGCAAGCACATAATAGATAGAAAACTATGTGTTTCTTGCGGGAAATGTTCAGAAGTATGTTATGCAGAAGCACTTGTTATGTGCGGCAAGCCGATGACCGTAAATGATGTTATGAAACAAATCGTTCAGGATAAGGTGTATTATGATAATTCCAATGGCGGCGTAACAATTTCAGGCGGAGAAGTGCTTTGTAATATTGAATTTGCAACAGAACTGGCTAAAGCTTGTAAAACGGAAGGTATTCATGTAGCAATCGAAACAAACTTATCTATCTCGCTTGAAAATGCGAAGTGTCTCATTAGTCATTTGGATATGGTAATGTGTGATATTAAGATTTTTGATAACGAGGAACATTTGAAATATACCGGCATATCCAACAGTGTAGTATTGGAAAACATTAAAAAATTAGAGGAACTTAATATTCCTTTTATCGTTAGAACGCCACTGATACCGGATGTGACGGACCGCGAAGAAAATATTGAACAAATTGCAGATTACATAAAGAATTTTAAGAACCTCATAAGGTACGAGTTATTAAACTTCAATCCTCTTGGCGAAGGGAAATACAAGAGCTTAAACAAAGCGAATGATTTTGAAAAGGAAAGACCCCTCAGCGATGGAAATTTGGAAAAATTAAAGAACATAGCTGAAGGAAAAGGAATTACTGTAAAGGTCATATAGGGCATATTTAGATGGTATTGGCATGACGAGCAGAGTGTAATCTTTAAGGAGGTATTATTATGAGCGAAATTAAATTTATCAATCAGTTTGAAGCAGATAAAAAGTTTACTTATGATGAAAGAATCGCCTTACTCCGCAAAAGGAAGGTGGCACAGACGGAAGAAAAAGCCAGAAACGGCGGAGCAAACGAAGATGATTACGGTTTGATTGTTCAAAACGAATTTAACTACAAGCTAAAACCGAATCATGAAAACGGCTCCATTTACGGCTATAAGGCATGGACAGAAAACTATTGCTCTATACTGGATCAACATCCTCTATATTGCGACCCGTTAGACGCATTTGTCGGTAAGGGCTTTCTGTTTTTGGAAAGATTGAGACCAGTTGATAAAAAGTGGAATCCTGCGTATCCGTATGATGAATTGCAGAAGCTTTTTGACAAGTATAATGTAATTTCGGGTATTGATAACTGTCATCATTTTACACCTGACTTACAGATCGGTTTTGACCTTGGTTGGGGAGGAATCCTTGACAAACTTAAAACACAAAGGGAATTGCACGACGAAACACATCACGAGTTTTATGATAGCGAGATCGCGGTTGTAGAAGCAATTATTCGCTTTTTAAGCAGAATGGCAAAAGAAATTAAAGAGCTTGGGGATAAAGAAAATAACCCTGAACTGAAAGCCAATCTTTATGAAATGGCAAAAATGAATGAAAAAATTGCAGCTGCACCGCCGGAAAACTTCAAAGAAGCAATCCAGTGGATGTGTTGGTTTAGTATGCTTTCTCGTACATATAACAGAGGTAGTGCAGGCGGTCAGTTAGATGAAATGCTGCGTCCGTACTATGAAAAGGATACAAAAGAAGGAATTTTGACAGATGATGAAGCAGTGTTCTACCTGGCGTGTCTCTTCCTTCAAGACAGCAGATATTTCCAGCTTGGCGGACCTGATGCAAGCGGAAAGGATATGACATCAAAGATTTCTTATCTTTGCCTGGATGCTGCAGATAAAATTAACATTGCATGTAATCTCACCATTCGTGTTCATGATAATTTGGACGAAGAATTTTTCAAAAAATCTGTTGCCTATCTTTTCAAGAATAAACAGGGTTGGCCGAGATATTCATCCGATACTGCACTGGCAGAAGGTTTTATGAAATGTGGATATCCGCTGGAACTTGCAAGAAAAAGAGTAGCGGCAGGATGTCATTGGATGTGTATGCCCGGCATGGAATATACAATGAATGACACAATCAAAATAAACTTGCTCAAAACATTTGAAGTTGCATATTACGAAATGATGGAAGAGTCCGAAGAAAAGTCCGTAAGCAAACTTTGGGAAATCTATCAAAAGCATCTTAAGATTGCCGTTGATGCAACGGGAAATGGAATTATGCATCATCTTAAATATCAGTCAAAGTCGCAGCCGGAACTTATTTTGAATTTGTTCCAGCACGGCTTGATTGAAAAAGGTGTTAATATCACGGATGGCGGTGCCAACTATTATAATATGTGTGTTGATGGTAGCGGTATAGCCGTTGTAGCAGATAGCTTTGCTGCTCTTGAACAAAGAATTGAAAAAGAGGGTAAAATTTCTTTTGAAGAGCTTACCGAACACATGAAAAATAACTATGATGATAAAGATGGTGAGTATATTCGTCAGTTGATGCAACATAGCGAGCGCTACTGTGGTGGAGATACTCTTGGCGATGAATGGGCCAAAAAAATTAGCAATATCTACACCAATTTTGTGCGCGACCTTAATAATCAACACCCCGGCATTAACTTTATCCCCGGTTTTTTCTCGTGGTCAAACACCATAGGACTGGGCAAAACTGTTGCAGCTACTCCGAATGGAAGAAAAGCATATGAAGCAATTAATCATGGTGCAAACCCGAATGGTGGATTCAGAAAAGATGGTGCCGTATCGTCTATGTGTAATTCTATTGGTGCAATACAACCGGGATATGGTAACTGCGCACCTGTTCAGCTTGAATTTGACCCTGGAATTGTGAATGATGAAGAGGGTATTAAAAAAATGGCAGATATGATTCGTACCATCATGAATTCAGGAAATACCCTTCTTAACATCAATATTATCGATGCCAATAAGATTTTAGAGGCACATAAAGACCCGTTTAAGTATCCTGACCTTGTTGTAAGAGTAACCGGATTCACGGCATTTTTCGCAATGCTTTCTCCGGAATTCAGACAGCTTGTTGTGGATAGAGTAACATCGGTAAATGGAAATAAAATTAATGATGCAAAGGAGTAATAAACATGACAGAACAAGTTAATTTTCAGTACGTAGACACAAAAAAAGAAGGGACCCATTCGGTCGAGCTTTGCAGGGGAGAAATCAATGGTGCAAGACCGGTTCACCACAAAATTGTAGCAGGTGACAGTCTTACATTCGAAGCAAATGTTGGTTATTATCACATTCTTATCCTTCTTGAAGGAAATGCAGTTTTTGCAACCGACGGTAAAGAGTATTCATTTGATGGCAGAACAACATTTGTTTCCGATCCCAAAAAAGAACTGGTTGTTAAAGCGGACGCCGATACTCGTATCCTTGAAATTCAATGGGACGAGGAAGAAGGCGATGAGGCCGATTTGAAAGAATACAAAACGGTATTCCCTGTTATTGTACCTTATCAGGAGTCTATTCAGTATATTGACCCGAATAAGAGCGAAAAAACAATCAGCAGAATGATGATTCCACATGAGATTATTCCAAGATTTACGATTGGCTCTGTTGAATCTTACGGATATGACCTTGTAAGACCACATGCACATCCTATGCTTGACCAATTTTTCTACAGCTTCGCAGAAAACGATATGGAAGTTATTATTGATGATGGCAAGTACAATATGAAAGGTGATGCAATCATTCATATTCCGCTTGGCTCAAATCATGGTGCAGAAGTAACGGATGACAGACATATGCACTATATGTGGGTTGACTTTATGCCTGACAAAGAAGCTGGACTGAAAAGACTCAATTTCAGCCACAGACCGACCGGCACCGTTCGCGACTTTGCAAACGAGGATAAAACAAGATGAGTGTGGACTTAAAACAACCGATAAAGCTTAAAATGGCAACGGCCTGGAGAACGTATATCGGTGGAAGCAAGATTCGCCAGTTGCATGGAGAAACGAATGCGAGAGATGATAATTTTCCCGAAGAGTGGATCATGTCAACCGTTTCTGCCCGAAACAGCGGAAGAGAACATATTGTTGAGGGCATCAGTTATCTGCAAGAGGAAAACATTACCCTTGCAGAACTGATTGAAGGGAATCCGATTGATACCTTGGGAAAGAAACACTACGAAAAGTATGGCGCTAAATTAGGCGTGCTTGTTAAACTCATTGACTCTGCTGAAAGACTGACCGTTCAAGTTCATCCAACACGAAAAAAGGCGATGGAACTTTTCCAATCTCAGTTCGGGAAAACAGAGTGCTGGCATATTGTTGACGGTAGAGTCATTGATGGGGATGAACCTTGCATCTATTTTGGATTCAAAGAGGGTATCACCCGCGATTATTGGAAGAAATGCTTTGACGAACAGAATATTGATGCAATGCTTGGGTGTTTGCACAAAGTCAAGGTAAAAAAAGGGGATACATTCTTAATAGAAGGCGGTATTCCTCATGCAATCGGTTCAGGATGTTTTTTGGTTGAAATACAAGAGCCTACGGATTATACAGTAAGAACAGAACGCGTCACTCCTGCCGGTTTGCAGATTTCGGATTTTATGTGCCATCAGGGCCTGGGTTTTGATAAGATGTTCGATTGTTTTGAATACGAAGGATATACAATGGAACAAATCCAAGATCGTTGGAATATCAAAAGAAATGGCGATACCATTATTGATAAAGAGAGCACGGATATGTTTGGATTAAAGATGAAGGATGTCGCACAAAAGGAATATATTGATTGCGACAGTAGATTCAGTGGAATATATATCTTAGATGGCGAAGGGACCTTAAATGGACAGGCAGTAAAGAAAGGGGACCAATTCTTCATACCGGCAATTTGCGAAGGGTTTTTCGTGGATGGTAAAATGACGTACATACAATATTATGGACCACAAATATAGGAGGTAACATATGAGATGCGGATTTTGTAAGGAATTTTCTACTCCTTTAAAAACAGAGGTAGACTACAAGCTTATAAAGACAATCAAAGAGGCGGGCTTTGATTTTGTAGAAATGAGGGCCATGCTGGTGTCATCTCTGACAGATGATGAGTTTGATAAACTTTATAACACATTAAAAGAGCTTGACTTAGGCTGCGACTGTTGCTGTGCGTTATTCCCGAAAACAATCAGAGTAACAGGGAAGACAGTCGATTTAGAAGAAATCAAAGCATACATCGAAAAAACATTTGAAAGATGTAAAAAGCTTGGTGCGAAAAAGATTGTATTCGGCAGTGCTCCTGCAAGAGCCTTGGATGAGGAGACAGATTTGGAGACAGGATATGCACAGATTTGTGATGTGATTTCTAAGGTTATTGTACCTGCTTGCGAAAAGTATGATATGATAGTTGTAATGGAACCATTAAGAGCGGATGCGTGCAATTTTATTAACACGTTAGCAGACGGCGCAAGAGTTGTTGAAACAGTTAAATCGCCGTATATTCAATTGCTTGCAGATACCATTCATATGATGTCAAATAACGATAACTATGATGATATTGTAAAGTATAAGGATATCTTAAAACACATTCACATTGCGGAATTGCAAAGAATTATGCCGGAAGATAGTTATAGTGAATATATTGAAACGGTACTTAAAAATCTGAAACAGAACGGTTATGACGGCACCGTTTCTTTCGAATCCAAAAACGGCGAAGGCTTAGAGAGCATGAAAAAAGCCCTGGCACTGCTTAAAAATACAATGAATAAATAAATTAAAATAAAGGAGTAATTATTATGGCTTTTAAAACAGCAATTATCGGTTGCGGACGTACCGCAAATGAACTTCATGGACCAGTTCTTGAAAAACATCCTGAATTCGATGTGAAAATTATTTGTGATGTCAATCAGGAAGCTCTTGACAAGTATTCTGAAAGATTTCCGAATGCAAGAAAGGTCACGGACTATCACACAATTTTAAATAGTGATGAGTTTGATTTTGCAATTATTCTTACTTATAGCTATATGCATACAGCCATGGCTCTTGACTTCATCCGTGCCGGCAAGAATGTACTCATCACAAAACCGTGGGCTATTACAACCGATGAAGCTGATTCCATTATTAGCGAAGCAGAAAAGAACAATGTGATTGTAATGCCTTTCATTCCTTGTCACGATGTTGCTGATGTTGTTAAACTCAAAGAAGTAATTAAGGAAGGTAAAATTGGTAAAGTTTTCCGTGTTTACCGCGCTCAGATGACATTTGGAAAGAGAAGTGACTGGCAGACCCTGAAAGCTTATGCCGGAGGTTACCTCAATAACTGGGGTCCGCATATCGTTGAACAGGCGATGTGCCTGGTTGATGAGCCTATCAAGACTGTTTATGCACACAAGAGACAGATTATTAACCCCGGTGATGCAGATGATATGTTCTGCTCGACTCTTACAACAGAAAGCGGTATCATCGTACAGGTTGACCATAATATCATTTCCGATTATCTGCCGAACTGGATTGTTCAGGGCGATAAGGGTACGATTTATGTTAAGGGTAATGAAATGGAAATCCACGAAATATCTTATCCGCAGGCGGATGATCCGACCGTTTACAGAAGTGTAACCCACACAGAAAAAACCCACATCACGCTTGAGGGTAAAATCTTTGGCGATCACTATTCTATTTATTCCATGATTGCTGAAACACTAAAGGGCAAGCCGTATATTGTATCTCTTGATTACGCAAGACATCTTACGGAAATTATGCAGTCGATTCATAAATCTGCTGATGAGGGTATTTTAGTAAACTTATAAAAGGGGGAGTTTAAATGAGTGAAAAATTAACAGTTGCCGTTATAGGCTGTGGAAGATTTGCACAATTTTTTGTCCCATTATTTAAGGCACACCCTTATGTTGAAAAGGTTTATGTGTGCGACCTGATTAGAGAAAAAGCTGAGGAATATAAAGAACGGTTTGATGTAGAGATTATTGATACCTTTGAAGAAGCTTTGGCTAATCCCGAAATCAATTGCATCGGAAACTTTACACAAAGACATCTGCATGGTGATATCGTTATTCGTGCGCTTAAAGCGGGGAAACATTTGTATAGTGCTGTTCCTATGGCAACCTCTGTTGACGAATGCCAGGAAATCGTTGAACTAGTAAAACAAACCGGAAAAATCTATATGATGGGTGAGACCTGTTATTACTATCCCTGCGCAATGTATTGTCGTGAGGCCTACAAAGAAGGGAAGTTTGGCACATTTGTTCACGGCGATAGCCAGTATTTCCACGATATAGATGCAATCGGCTACGGCAAAACGCCAAATGAAGCAGGTATGCCGCCGTTGTTTTATCCGACGCATTCTACAGGCATGATCCTTTCAGCGACTGATTCTTATGTAAAGAAAGTAGTTTGCCTGGGCTATAAAGATACGGTTAATGATGGCAGATTTGGCAAAGGAACAAACGAGTGGGATAACGAATTTTCTAACCAGTATGTGCTCATGGAACTTTCGAATGGAGGTATCGCAAGAGTGACCGAAGCAAGAAGAATCGGCTATAAAAGCCCAAGCTCCTATATTTCCGGTTTTTATGGTACAGACGGCAGCTATGAGTTTAGTAATGCACAGCATCTTTTGATTGAAAGAATCTCAGCACGCGGTGACGATGAGGTAATGAAAGTAACCGATGTGAGCGATTATGTTAATTCAAGCGAGATGACCTACAACAAAAATGACCCTGAATTTAAAACAAAGGCAGCAAGTCATGAATGGCAATGGGATGTATTTTCTCCTGTTCAACAAAAAGAGATTGATAGACTTCCTAAAGAATACGATGGTCTTCCGAATGGACATATGGGAAGCCATAAATTTCTTATTGATGATTTTTGTAAGGCTGTTTACAATCACAAACATCCTATCGTTAATGCATGGAAAGCAGCAAGATATACCATTCCGGGGCTTGTTGCAATAGAGTCTGCAAAACAGGGCGGAGTACCTATGGATGTTCCTGATTGCGGAGAAGGACCAAAAGACTAATTTTAAGAATTTGTGCTAAAACAAAAGGGATAAAACTTTGCTTTAATGCGTATTTTATCCCTTTTTATTTTGCAAGGTAATTTTTATCCTAACAGAAAAAATATTTACATTAAAAAATTTACTTTTTATATTATAAATGTTAAAATAACCTTAAGGAAATTTGTTTGGTTGTAAATGTGAAGTGTTTCGTTCGACTTAACTCGGGCTTTGTAGAATATTGCTATTATTAAAGGAGAATTAAAATGGAAAAAATTATTAGATGGGGAATTGTCGGTCCCGGCAAAATCGCCAATAAATTTGCCTTAGCAATGAAAAATGTGAAAGAAGCTGAACTCGTGGCAGTAGTTTCACGAACGATGGAAAAAGGCAAGGCTTTTGCTGATAAACATAATATAAAAAATGTTTTTACAAGCTATGAAGAAATGGCAAAGTCTGAGCTTATTGATGCAGTTTATATTTCAACCCCGCACCCATTTCACAAACCATGTGCAGAAATTTTTTTGAAAGCGAAAAAACATGTTTTATGCGAAAAGCCAATCTGTGTTAATGCAAAGCAAGCGAAAGAATTATATAAATTGTCAACAGAAAACGGAGTTTTTTTAATGGAGGCGATGTGGACAAGATTCTTGCCGGCAATCAAAGAGGCTCAAAAAGTCGTTGACAGTGGCGAAATTGGAGAGCTCAGGGGCGTTGAAGCAAACCTTTGTTATTCAATTACGTCTGAAGAAGATCCTAAAATTTTCAAAAATGATATGGCGGGCGGCTCTCTTTTAGATGTAGGTGTTTATGGACTTAATTTTTCTGCAATCTTTTTGGGAGATAATCCTGAAAGTGTTATTGCAACTTCAGATATTAATAATGGTGTGGATTACCATACAAATGTTTTGATAAAATATCCTAATGGTACCATTGCCTCGGTTTCGTCAGCGACAACTGTGATTAAGCCAGGAACCGGTTATATATATGGCACCAGAGGATATATTTCTTTGCCGTGTTTTTGTGGTGCACAGAAATTGATTGTTGTTAATTGCAATGATGAGGAGAGGGATATATCAAAACCGAGTATTGGTGACGGCTTTGAAGAAGAAATTATTGAGGCTTGTTCCTGCATTCTCTCAGGTAAAACAGAAAGTGATGTTATGCCAATGAACGAAAGTATAAGAATTCTAGAGCAGATGGATTATATCAGAAATCAGATCGGGTTAAAATTTCCGTTTGATGAGTAATCTTTTTATCCCGACTTGATGCGAATCATAAATACGCATCTTCAACAAACGGAAGGGAAGTGCTTTCGATGAAAAGAAACATCAGCAAAGTAATTTTTTATATTCTATATATCGCAGCTGTAATTTTCCTGATATTATTTGCGGTGCTTTGTATTTTAACTTACAACAAGCACCAAGAGTTATTATCCATTCCGTATATTTTAGTAGCGCCATACACAGACATATTAAAAAGCCTTTGTGTTTATTTGCTGATTCCGTCGATGATATTTGGTATCGCAGGATTTATATTGCAGAAGCTTAGTAAAAAAGAATAGGTGGTTTGGTTGCCGTAGATTACATATTTTACAGATTTTTAGCAGGGAAGGCTTGACAGAAAGAGTTTTCTCTGCTATAATTTTAATATATTCAATTATACAAAATAAGAATTTTGTATAATTGAGGGGAGGATTTTTATGCCGGATTTACGTGAATTATATGCTGAAGCTCCTGATTTTGTGCGGGACTTCATCACTTACACTGAAGCTATCAAGGGAAAATCTAAAAATACGACCAAGGAATACTTTTTTGATATCCGTTCCTTTTTACGTTTTATGAAAGTTCACCGTGGCTTAGCTACATATGATGAATTAGAAAATTTATCTATCAATGATTTATCGATCGATTTTATTCGTGAAATCACATTACACGATCTCTATGAGTATCTGGCGTACACTTCACGCGAACGTATGAACAACGCAAATTCCCGTGCGCGAAAAGTTGCATCCATTCGTTCTTTTTTTAAGTATTTGAGCACCAAAGCTAAACTTTTAGAATCAAATCCAGCATCTGAACTTGATTCACCGAAAATTCCAAAATCCTTGCCGAAATATCTATCATTAAATGAAAGCAAACAATTATTGGAAAACATCGATGGCGCAAATAAAATCAGGGATTATGCGATTATTACCCTGTTTTTGAACTGTGGAATGCGTCTTTCAGAGCTTGCCGGCATTAATTTGCGGGATGTAAAGGGAGACACCTTAACAGTAGTTGGTAAAGGTAATAAGGAACGTACAATTTATTTGAACCAAGCATGTTTAGATGCAATCGATGATTATGTGAAAAATGCGCGTCCGCGCGAAGGAATTAAGGCTCCGGACCAGCATGCGCTGTTTATCAGCCGGAATTTACGGCGCATCAGCGTAAAAACGATACAGCATATAGTAAAAATGCACTTAAAAGCCGCTGGTCTTGATGAAACAAAGTATTCAGTACATAAATTGCGTCATACCGCTGCAACCTTAATGTATAAACACGGTCACGTTGATGTGCGTATTTTGCAGGAAATTTTAGGACATACAAACCTTTCTACGACGCAGATTTACACACATTTAGATGATGAACAGCTTAGAAATGCCGCAAAAAGTAACCCTTTGGCAAATATGGAGCTTTCAAAAGATAATGATAATGAATAAACTAGCTTATGCTTCCCTATTTTCACAAAAAAGAAGCCGAAACTTTCGTTTCGGCTTCTTATAATTTACATCAATTATTTGCTCAGTTCAGCAAAGTATTTGATTGTTCTAACCATCTGGCTGGTGTAGGAATTCTCGTTATCGTACCAAGAAACAACCTGTACCTGAGAATAGCCGTTACCCATATTAGTTACCATGGTCTGAGTTGCATCAAAGATGGAACCAAACCTGCTTCCAACGATATCAGAAGAAACGATTTCGTCTTCATTGTATGCAAAAGACTCGTTTGCAGCAGCTTTCATAGCAGCGTTGATACCTTCAACGGTAGCGTCGCCCTTAACAACTGCAACCAAAATAGTGGTAGAACCGGTCGGGGTCGGCACGCGCTGTGCAGAACCAATCAGCTTGCCGTTCAGTTCCGGAATAACCAGACCGATTGCTTTTGCAGCACCGGTGGAGTTCGGGACAATGTTAACAGCGCCAGCTCTGGATCTTCTTAAGTCGCCTTTTCTCTGCGGACCGTCAAGAATCATCTGGTCGCCGGTGTATGCATGAATGGTGGACATAATACCGCTTTCAATCGGCATATAGTCGTTGAGTGCTTTAGCCATCGGAGCCAAGCAGTTGGTTGTGCAGGAAGCTGCGGAGATAACCGTATCATCTTTGGTTAAGATGTTGTGGTTAACATTGTATACAACCGTCGGGAGATCGTTACCTGCCGGAGCAGAAATAACAACTTTCTTAGCGCCTGCGGTGATGTGTGCAGAAGCCTTTTCTTTCGAGGTGTAGAAACCGGTGCACTCTAATACAACGTCTACATCCAAAGCGCCCCACGGAAGATTTACAGCGTCTTTTTCTGCATAAATTTTGATGGTTTTCCCGTCAACGGTGATAGAATCTTCGCCAGCGGATACGGTATCAGCCAGAGCGTATTTGCCCTGTGCGGAATCGTATTTTAAAAGATGAGCCAGCATTTTCGGGCTGGTTAAGTCGTTGATTGCAACAACCTCATAACCCTCTGCGCCGAACATCTGTCTGAAAGCCAGACGACCGATACGGCCAAAACCATTAATAGCTACTTTTACTGCCATGAAAAAAACCTCCTAAAAATATTTGTTACCTTTTTGACAATATATATTTTACAACATAACGGTAAAATATTCAAGTAAAATTTTAAAAATAATAAAACTTTCTATCAGTTTTGTCATTTTAGACAGAAATTATCCGAAGACTCAGCTTTCTCGTGTATAATTTTCTAAAATATGGATGGAACGAATGACCGGTTTTTCGATTAAAATTTCTCCATTAACGGGCATTTCTACAATTTTATCGACTAACTCTATCCCCTCTACTACCCTGCCGAATGCGGCATACTGACCATCAAGTGAGGGGGTTTTGGCGTGCATAATAAAGAACTGACCACTGCCTGAATCATACTCATTGGTACGCGCCATAGAAACGATGCCTCTGGTATGCTTCAGGTTGTTTTCAACGCCGTTCGCCGCAAATTCACCTTTGACTGTTCTTGCGCTCCCGCCAACTCCATTACCATCGGCAGAACCGCCTTGAATCATGAAGCCTTTAACCGCACGATGAAATACTTTACCGTCATAATATCCTTCAGAAACGTTTTCTAAGAAATGATTTACGGTCAGTGGAGCTTTATCGGGAAATAATTCGATAATCATCGTATCTCCGCTTTCCATCGTAAGCTCTACATACTTTACACCCTCAAATTTATTATCTTTGCCGGTGCAAGCAACAAAAGACAGTACCACCAACATAAGACTAAGTACCAAACAAACAATTTTACGCATTATTGTTTACTCCTTTAATTAAAAATTTAATCTCCGTAATACGGATATGCCTCTTTGACAATAAAATTATCAAAGAGCTTATCAGCTCCCGATAAATTGCATTCGATGTCAAAGATGCCAAAACAAGTAGCTCCGCTTCCGCTCATCATCGCATGAATTGCACCAAATTCCTTTAATTTCTGAATAATTTCTGTTATCTGATGGCATTGAGCCGCAGCAACGGGCTGCATTATATTTTCCATTCGTGCACTCGCTTCTATTAAATTTCCACGGGAAAGTGCAGAAATAATAGCCTTATTATCGACTGGCCGGCGGTCGGTATAGGAATCTATTTTCTCATAAATTTCTTTCGTCGAAATCTCTACACCCGGATTTACAATAAGTATTTTGCACTCAGGCAGTCCACAAATCGTTGTTAACTTTTCTCCGATTCCCTCAGCATGGGCCGGCAGTCCAAAGATACAGTACGGCACATCAGCACCTAAACGCAAACCGAGAGACATCAGTTCTTCTTTTGACAGCTTTAATTCTAGCGCCTCATTTAACAACATTAAAACTGCAGCCGCATCGGTACTTCCACCTGCTAAACCGCCTGCAATAGGTATATTTTTCTCAATATGAATCTTGACTCCTTGCTTTATATGAAACTCATCTAGCAATAGTTTTGCGGCGCGATATGCGATATTTCTTTCGTCCGTTGGTATTTTATCGCTATTGCTCGTTAAAATAATGTCTTTTTCATCCGTCAGGCTTAAGCTAACAGTATCTGCTAAAGTAATCTGATGCATCAGCATCGAAACTTCATGATATCCGTCCGCTCTTTTCGAAAGAACGTCTAATGATAAATTGATTTTTGCATACGCTTTTTTTGTGTAGTCCATGGAACTTACCTCACAAATTCAAATTCAATTTCATACATTCTGACGGTATCTCCTTCTTCAATTCCCTTCTCTTCTAATGCGTTAATCACGCCAAGGTTACGCAGGGAACGTTGGAAGAACTGCAGGGATTCATAATCTTCAAAGTTTGTGCTTTTCACGATTTTTTCGATTCTTGTACCGGTGACATCATATACATTATCAATAACTTCAATCAGAAAATCTTCATCATTGACCGGCGTTTCATCCATAAAGTCTTCTTCAACTTCAAATTCCTGCACCGGAAGCTCTTTTAACAAACTGCTTACATATAGCATTAGCTCTCGAGTACCTTGTTTGGTTGCCGCAGATATTTCAAACAATTTTAACCCACGATTTTTGATTTCTTCGACGAAACTTTGATATAATTCTTCGTTCGTGATGATGTCTGTTTTATTAGCCACCACAATTTGCGGTCTAGTTGCTAAATCGCTATTAAATTTTTCCATTTCTTCGCAAATGATATCAAAATCAGAAATCGGGTCTCTGCCCTCGATTCCGGAAACATCTACAACGTGCAAAAGCAAGCGTGTGCGCTCAACATGGCGCAGAAATTCGTGACCTAAACCAACACCTTCGTTTGCTCCCTCAATAATACCAGGGATATCTGCCAAAACAAAACTACCGCCCTCGCCTAACTCAACAACACCAAGGTTGGGCTCTAAAGTTGTAAAATGATAGTTTGCAATTTTGGGACGTGCGCCACTGACAGAGGCTAAAATAGTAGACTTTCCCACATTTGGAAAGCCGATGAGGCCAACATCAGCAAGTAGTTTCAGTTCTAATGTAATTGTTCTTTCAATGCCGCGCTGACCAGGCTTTGCAAACTTCGGCACCTGTCTTGTAGGGGTTGCAAAATGCACATTCCCCCAACCACCATTGCCTCCTTTTGCTGCAACGAAAGTATCCCCGTCATGCTTTAAGTCGGCTATGATTTTTCCGGTGTCGGTATCGCGAACAAGGGTACCTGCGGGTACTTTAATATACATATGTTCGCCGTCTTTACCAAAGCATTTTTTTGCGCGTCCGTCTTCGCCGTTACCTGCTTTATATTGTTTGCGGTAACGAAAGTCCATCAGCGTAGAAAGCTGTGCATCGGCAACAAAAATAACATCTCCGCCGCGTCCTCCGTCGCCACCATCCGGACCGCCGGCAGCAACATATTTCTCACGGTGAAACGATACCAAACCATTTCCGCCGTTTCCCGATTTAATTTTAATTTCTGCAACATCGACAAACATGTCGTATTTCTCCCTTCTAACCGATTCGTTCACCCGAACGAGCATCAAAATAAAATTCCCTGCCGTCTCTTGCGACAAAAACATAGGCGGGCACGGCAGTTACTGTTTTGTTGTTTAAATACTCTTTTGAGACATAAGCGCCGCAATAAATTTCTTCTAAAACAATCGGCGGTTCTTTGTCCAAATAAATTAAATTAGCCATTACGGCTGTAATATCGAGCATTCCATCGTCTGCAAGGAGTTCTTTGCCGTTATCGGTAAACCAATTACCGGACAGATAGACGATACTATCACTGTCTGCGGCAACCGTCAGTTCAACTCCAATGACCCTGACATCATCCGCATATGGTGCTATTATGCCCTGATAGAGACCATTTTCAAACCATAGCTTTTTGAAATAATATTCATTTTGTTGAAAGCCGAACTGTTTTAACCTCTCTTCTAAATAACTTTGTATTTCTTTCGGAGTCACAAGCGGAAGCGGAACAAGCGTTTTGTCATGCGTAAAATGAATCCGCGTTTTTTCTATCGTTAAGTGCTTACCGCCATTTACATAAACATAATGATGCGAGAGGCTATCCTTTTCCAGCTCCGCATACCCTTTTCCCAACCATAATTCCGTACTTTTTTCATCAGGAATTTTTAGCGTTGATAGTATTACGTTCTGGTTTGGAAATTTTTGTTTTGGAACGATACTATGCTCTGTAAAAGAAATATTATTTTGTTCCAGTAACTGAATGGTATTTCTAATTACTTCATCTGATAAGGACGCTTCCGTCTGGTTCATATAAATTAATATGCCGCCCAAACATAAATTGAGCAATAGAAAAAAGAGAATTAAAATCGTTTTTGCTCTACCCCAGTTCACACCCTCACCTACTTTACAGTTATAATCTCATCGATTCCGTTAACCGAAACCATCCATTGTGGAAGCAGCGCTTCCTGTGTTTGTTCATCAACATAACAACGGGCAATATTTAATACGTAAATGCTTTCATCTTGCGGGTTTAAGCGGTCAACCAAATCATCCATTGCGCCGATGACCGGCGGGATGGTTTCGCCAACATTTCCTGTTTTGTATTGATGGAAAAATTGTCTGTAATACTTGATATATCCATCGGAAATTGTCATTTCAATCGCGTGACAGCTTTTTCCGGTGTCTGGATCAATTTGAAGAACAGGTAAGCCATTTACATATAAGTCAAAGGTAAATTGATACGTTTTAGATGTCGTGTTTTCTACTAAATCGCAGCAGAGTCTTAATGAGTTTGTATCATTTTGCGGGAGCTTATGATTTAGGTCAACAACAAAATTGACTGCTGATGTAACTGCAGAATAAATATCAAACGTTCCTTTATCTGATGTAGTGGCAACCGGTAGCCCTTTACCGCTTTCTACTGCCTGATATTTCAATATACCACCGGGATAAAGCATCAAGGTGGCATCGTTTTCAACATAAACTCTTGCGTTTGCAAGGTCGGTATATTTTCTCATCGTCATAGGATTTACCTGAAATGCATTGAGCAAATCATCGATTGTGTCTGGACCGAGTGAAGACCAGTCTTGAAAGCGATTCATATCAGGGGTAACCACAGCGCTTGCAACCGGTGACAAATGGAATAAGATTTTTGGCTCAAATACAAGCTTCGTTAATGTACCTACACCGCTTTCCTGCTTATGGAAGTTTAATTCAAACGAATAGTTTAGGGTCTGCGCCCCTTTGTCAATAAAATATTCGGTCAATAATCGGTCGTACGTTGCTTTATCTTCTTCAACTATGTAGCGGTATACATTGCCGCTTTTGTAGTCTTTCATATAAATTGTTACGTTATTTAAAATATTATCGTTTAAACTGATGATATACTCGCGCAGCGAGCTGATATCGCCATTTAGGTCATTGCTCGTTTCTCCGCAGATGCTATTAAAAAAGAGACGATAATCATAAATGTTTCCATAATTGATATAAATAGAATTTTCTTTTAAGGCTGAATAATACACCTCTTCCGGTACTGTTTCTTTGGACAAAATTTTAAGAGTGCCCTGACAGTATTTCTTTATTAAATTATCACATGCGTCATGAACTTTGGAAAAGAAATTATCAGAGGAATAAAGCACCGCTCGCTTTGTTGATTGATTTAATACAATTTTTTGCGGACGCATGAGATTTCCTAAACTGTCTGAAAGGGAAGCCTCCTGTTCGTGAGAGAAAAGTTGAATAATCGGGTCAACAATTACGCTGAAAACACTTTTATTGCCGTTGGCAACCGGATTACTTCCCATCCATATCTGAACGGTTAAAAATAACGTAGAAATAATTAAAAGAATAAGGATTGCATCTTTTAAATATCGTTTTGTTTTCAATGTTTTTCCCTCCTTCCGCTTTCCAAATAAATAGTAAAATAGAGTGCCAGAAACGACACTCTATAATATGTGTTCATATTACTTCTTAATTAAAAAATACACTGATAACGCCTTTGATTCTGTCCATAAAGCTCAAATCCAGCAAACTGACATCAAAACGTGCAACGGAGTAAGTCTCGTCGTCCCACGCACCACGAATCAAAAATTGGTTCAAACCCTGCTGAAGATTCAGTTGAGTGGCAAAAAGCCAAGATGCACCAACAGAAGCTTCTAACGGAGCATCATCTGCCCAAACCTTTTGGTATGTTGCCGTGTTGTAATCATAGCGGTAAACCGTAACTACGGTTCCGGGGGATGCCAACGCAGAAAGCGCAATTTTATCGCTTGTTGTGGAGGTTGTGGAATTTTCCGGCGTACAAATGGTAATTAAGCCGTCTTTCGTAGATGTGACATCTGCAGGAAGCGTATCCGGTGAAGCAAAAACTGTCATCGTAGACAACAGCAATAATACGCATATCATAAACGCGGAAAATGCTTTTGCCAAGCGTCTTATTTGCATAACAAAGAACCTCCTTCTCATTTTATTATACACAGTATATCATACTTATTTTACAATAGCGTTACAACAATATTAGAATACATTTACATCTTTTCTTCCGGCTGAAGAATTGGTAAAGTAATCAGTACTTCTGTGCCCCGACCTACTTTACTGGTGATTTTAACCGTACCGCCGTGAGCATCAATAATACCTTTCGAAATTGCAAGACCGAGACCGGTACCGCCCTGTTCTCTGCTACGCGCCTTGTCCACGCGGTAGAAACGCTCGAAAATACGAGATAAATCTTTTTCAGGAATACCAATTCCATTATCCGTAATCTTGATGTAAACATCATTAAATATTTTACCGGCAAACACTTCTATTTTACCACAATTTGGAGTGTATTTAATGGAATTGGATATAATATTGTAAAGAAGTTGCTCCAGCTTATCCCGGTCGGCATAAAATGTCGGCAATGGTGTGGTGCAGGAAAAGCTGATTTTATGCCCCTGGTCTTTCGCCACCATTTTCATCGTACTTACAACATCCTGAATTAAAGTGCGTAGCGGAAACATTGTCTTATTTAAATGCATGGAATGGTCTAAACTGGACAGCACCAACAAATCCTTAACCAGGCGCGTCATGCGGTCTGTTTCATTCATAACGGTATCTAAAAAACCGCGCGCCGTCGGATTGTCTTCCAGCATTTCATATAAGGTTTCAGCATAAGTTTTAAGTGTCGTCAGCGGTGTGCGAAGCTCGTGTGAAACATTTGCAACGAACTCTCGGCGGGAAACATCAAGTTTATGCTGTTTTGTCGTGTCGTGAAGCACAACTAAAACACCGCTTGTATTGTCTTTTTCATCTTCAAATGCAACGAAATTAACCTTTAAGCTGATGTCTTCAAAAAGGATGTCGCGCTCGCACTTTCGCTTATCGTTAAAGTATAGCAAATCGCCCATTTTAATATTAGCATCAATTGATTCAAAGAATTCATCAAAGTGAAGGTCTTCACCTTCACGCAAATGAAACATCTTTTTAGCCGTCGGGTTAATATGCATTACACCACCTAAGGCATCAAAAGCCATAATGCCGTCAGTCATGTTTAAGAGCATAACTTCTACTTTATTTTTCTCACCGGAAATTTCAATCAGGTTTTGCTGTAATTTCGCTGACATATCATTAAAGGTTTTTGTCAGCGTACCGATTTCGTCATCAGATTTTACCTCAATTTTGTTTTCGAAATCACCTTCGGACAATAATTTGGCACGCTTGGTCAGATTGGAAATTGGTGTCGTGATTGCTCGGGAAAGAAAATAACCCAAAACAATAGAAATAACAAAACCAAGCATTAGCGATTGAAGAATGATGGAAAAAATCTGTTGAATAACTTTCGTCAACTCATCCTTGGTATCAACTATATAAATAACATATCCTGCATCGCCGTTTTTAATCGGAATTGCATAATCCATATAGGTTGACTGTGTATTAATTTCGCGCCCAACGCGCCCCGATAATGCCTCAATCATATTTGGGGTGTTCGTCGCCGGAAGTGCGCTGCCGCCGGCAAAGCTCTTTACAACAGCACCGTTTTTTGTTGAAATTACATAACAACTGCGATACGAATCAATTCCCATGCGGGCAATATAAGCATCGAGGGTTGTTACAAGGTACTCTTCTCCTCCATCTATCTCCAACTGTTCGATAAATGCGGGGTGAAACACCGCATCCATTTCTTCGGTAAATAATCGATTATAAAAATCGGTAACAGACAGAATAAGAAAGGTTCCGGCGATTGTCAGAATCGCCAAAACCAGTAAAAGAAACATGGAAACAACTTTCCACTGTAAACTCTTAAACATCTTACATCGCCTTCTTAAAGTAATAGCCAACGCCGCGTTTGGTTAAAATGCAGGTCGGATTACTGGAATCGTCTTCTATTTTTTCGCGTAAACGTCGTACCGTTACGTCAACGGTACGCAAGTCGCCATAAAACTCATATCCCCATACACTTGATAACAGTGCTTCACGGGAAAAGATATGGTTCGGCTGCATTACTAAAAACTTTAAAAGCTCATATTCACGAAGAGTGAGCTCTAATACCTTTCCGTCCTTACTTACTTCATAGCGAGTTGTATTAATAAAGAAATTCTCATTGATATAAAGGATTTCTTCCTTTTCCTCTTTTGTATCAACGATAAAGCGACGCATATTCGCTTTTACGCGTGCTAAAAGCTCACGAACGGAAAACGGTTTAGTAATATAGTCATCCGCGCCGAGCTCTAAACCCAACACTTTATCCACTTCTTCATCACGCGCCGTAATCATCACAATCGGCACATTGGATTGCTCGCGGACTTTTTTACAGACGTCAAAACCATCCATTTTCGGAAGCATAATATCCAAAAGAATCAGGTCAGGATTGCTGGTCCTAGCAAGATGCAAGGCTGCTTCGCCGTCGTTTGCGGTCAAAACGCGAAAACCTTCTTTTTCCAGATTGAATTTTAAGATTTCAACAATGGGTTGTTCGTCATCTACAACTAAAATCAGTCGATCCATTCTACAAACCTTCTCTCAACAAAAGATAATAATATTTTAGCAGAAAAAGATAAAAATGACAAGTATTTTATCAAATATTTAAAAAATTAATAGAATATGTTATTAATTATAATAATTTTCTTGAAAAAAATTTTTAACTATGATAGAATATCTACAATTGTATCTAATTGTTTGGAGGCTTCGCTTTGTCGAAAAAAAATACAATATCTTATCTTTTGAGTACTGCCGCAATCGCCTTATTTACTCTGCTTGCTTGCTATATCAGCGGTGTGGTAAATATGTTCTGCGGAATTTTTGTCAGTGTCCTTTTAGGAATGCAGGTCATCAAATACCACTATGGACTTTTGTTTCCAAGTGTATCTTTGGTATTGCTCATTCCGTTTTTAGCAATGACGGCACTGCCGGATACACAATTATCATTTCGTGATACGGCGATTTATGCGTTAAATTTTGCATTGCCACTGATTTTAATGGGGTTTACACTCGGTTTTGCGTTAAAATTTAAACTCAGTTTTTCGAAGACATTGTTGATTTTAGCCGCCATTTATTTGGTCGGAACTCTGATTCATATGCAAGTACTTTCTTCGATGTTTCCGGAGCATGTTTCCTTGGATAGCGCGCTTTCAATCGCAGTAGAACAAGCCATCGACAGCTTTTCAAAGGCCTATGCCGCTCAACCGGAAACACTGAAAGCGTTAGAAAGTATGCTGGCCTTATTTACAAGATTGATTATGGTTTTAACCCCTTCGATTTTTATTTTGGTCAGCTTGTTTGTGGCTTATTTATGTTTTGCAATTTTCAAGAAATATATCTCAACAAGAGGCGAAGATGTCAGTTTTTGGCCTGCATTTTCAGAGCTGTCATCTGACGCAGTCTCCTCTGCTTTATTCTTGATTTTGCTTGTGGTGTTTATGTTTGCACCGGACGGAATTATTTCGGATGCCGTGGTTAATGTTTTGCTCGTGCTTGCCGCAATATTTACCTTTTACGGCTTATCATATATTGATTGGAAAATGTGTATGATGGGATTCAGACCGCTTCCGAGAAGATTGATTGTTATTTTATCAGTCCCTTTCGGCACACTGATATTCCCATTTCTGCTTTTAGTTTTTATTGCCATTGGTGTTTTAAATGGGTTTATGGATTTGCGAAATCGAAGCAAAGACAAGGCCAATTACCTGTAAAAGGAGAACAGTATGGATAATAATACAAAATCTCAAAAATTCTATTATACCGGTGCCTATTATGTCTTTATCATTTTTGTGATGGGGCTTATCTCACTCTATTTTAATTTCTGGGTCGGAGTGATTGAGGTTGGTGTGGCAGTCGTTCTGTTTATCGTAGATTTCGCATTTAAGTATTTTTACAAAAAGCGTATGACTGCGATGTTTGAGCAAATGACGCTGAATTTAGGAACCGCTACCCGAAACTCATTGACAGGTTTCGCGTTGCCAACGCTTGTTATCCAATCCGGAGGTAAAATCCGGTGGTTTAACGATACATTTCAAGCTCTTTTTCCGGAAGAACAGTTGTTTAACCGCGACATTACGTTCTTAATCCCCGGCTTTCCTTTGGAAGAAACAGAAAATACCGAGGTCGGCTTGTTGACGGATGTTATGATTGGAAACCGTTCTTTTAAGGTTGCCGGCAGTATTTCAGGAAAGAAAGATGATAAGCAAAAACCCATTATCGTGCTTTACTTTAATGAAATTACAGACTTTGTAGAATTAAAGGAAAAATACCGTAACGAGAAAACCTTTGAATGTTTGCTTTCTGTAGATAACTATGACGAACTGATGGAATCAACTCCAAACACTTCCGTTCCGCAGCTGCAGGCACTTTTGTACCAATATATCAATAACTGGAGCAGCGAAAATGGCGGCGTGCTTACTAAATATGAAAAGGACAAATACAGCATTCTGTTTGAATATCGCTATTTAGAAGGTTTTATTAAAAACAAATTTGATATACTAAATAAGATTCGAAGCATCAATGAAGGCAATACTCTACCCGCCAGCGTCAGCATCGGTATTGGCTTGAACGGAAAAGATATCGAGGAAAATGATGCCTTTGCAAAAGCAGCTATTAACATGGCTTTGGGGCGTGGTGGTGACCAGGTCGTCATTAAAGACGCTGACCAGTTCCGGTTTTATGGCGGAACTAGCAAAGAGCACGAAAAAAGCACCCGAGTCAAAGCCCGTGTCGTCAGCATTGCGCTCGGTGGATTGGTTCAAAACGCAGAAAATGTTGTCATTTTAATGCATAAAAATGCTGACATTGACGCACTTGGTGCGAGCTTTGGTATCTATCGCATTTGTAAAATGCATGAGACGCCGGTAAATATTTTGATGGAGTCATATGACCAGACCGTCCGGAATATGTTGTTACGTTTCGAAAATGTAGAAGAATATTCCGGCTTGTTTATCAACAATCAGCAAGCAACTTCTATTGTAAAGGCAAATACCTTGCTTGTTGTTGTAGACACGCATAGACCATCACTTTTGGAAAACCCTGCTTTGTTAGAAAAGACGCAGCAGGTTGTGGTGATTGACCACCACAGACGCGGCGCGGAATTCGTAGAACACACCTCGCTTATTTATCACGAGCCCTACTGCTCTTCTGCCTGCGAAATGCTGACAGAAGTGCTGCAATATTCTTTAGATAAGATGTCATTAACAAAATTAGAGGCAGAATGTCTTTATGCCGGTATTTTAATGGATACAAAGAACTTTACATTCAAAACCGGTGTCAGAACCTTTGAGGCGGCATCTTACCTGCGAAAACAAGGTGTAGATACCATCATAATTAAAACGCTGTTTCAGCAGGATTTGTCCTCTTATATCCGTAAGGCAAACATCATTAAAAATGCGGAAATCATAAGAGAGCAAATTGCAATCAGTGTTTGCGACGAAGATGAAAATGATATTCATTTATCTGCTGCGCAAGCTGCAGATGATCTATTAAATATCAAAGGAATTACCGCATCCTTTGTGCTCTATTCCAATGAAGAAGGCGTCACAATCAGCGGTCGTTCCTTGGGTGGCATCAATGTACAAATTATTTTAGAAAAACTTGGCGGCGGCGGCCATTTAACGATTGCCGGCGCGCAAATTAGTGATGCAACTTTAGAAGAAAGTAAAGAAATGCTGCTTTCTGCCATTGATGATTATTATTTGGAAACTACAAACTAATCCGGAGGTATTGATATGAAAGTAATATTAAAAGCAGATGTCAAAGGACATGGAAAAAAAGGCGATTTGGTAAATGCATCTGACGGCTATGCAAAAAACTACCTGATTCCCAAGGGCCTGGCTGTAGTAGCTGATAATTCTTCTATTAATGTAATGGAAGGGCAGAAAAACGCAGCAGCTTATCATAAAAATCAGGAAAAACTGCACGCCCAGGAGCTTGCGGACCAATTGAACGGAATTACGGTAAAATTCACCGCAAAAGCTGGAGAAAATGGAAAATTATTTGGTTCAATCACAGCAAAAGATGTCGCAGAACAGATTAAAATACAGCATCATTTAGTTGTTGATAAGAAAAAACTCGCAATACTGGACGGTATTAAAACACTCGGAACAACCGAAGTTTTAATTAAAGTGTATCCGGAAATCAATGCAACGATTAAAGTAAATGTAACAGCGCAATAAACCGATGTAAAATACTCCGAAAGGAATCAGATGGTGATGGAAAATATTATTCCAAAGGTTATGCCCCACAATAAAGAAGCGGAACAGTCGATTCTCGGTTCTATGCTGATTGATAAAGAGTGCATTGTATTAAGCTTTGAAGCGTTAAAGGCCCATGACTTTTATATTGAAGCCAATAAGCTGATTTTTGAAGCAATGCTGGAGCTTTTCAATCGAGATGAACCGATTGATGTTGTAACTGTCTCTGCTGAGCTATCTTCGCGTGGGAGCTTAGAGATTGTCGGCGGCATTGAATACCTGAGTTATCTTGCGACTACTCTGCCTACAACAGCAAATTTACGCCAGTACATCGATTTAGTTTTAGATAAATCTGTGCTCAGGCGCTTAATTCGTGTGTCTGGCGATATTTTAGACCAAAGCTACTCCCCTGCCGGAAATGCGCAAAGCGTGGCAGATGAAGCGGGTCGTTTGATTTTTAATGTGCTTGAAAATCAGGAGCATCGCGGTTTGGTACATATTAAGGATGTTCTTTTGGACACCCATGATTCTCTTGCGGATTTATATCAGAACAAAGGAAAGCTAACCGGCGTTCCTACAGGTCTTTCTGACCTTGACAAAGAGCTGCATGGTCTGCAGAAATCCGATTTAATTTTGGTGGCAGCCCGTCCTGCGATGGGTAAAACCAGTTTTGCGTTAAATATTGCTGCAAGCGCTGCGATTAAGGGTGGTGCACCGGTAGCAATCTTCAGTCTTGAGATGTCTGCACCGCAGATTGTGTCACGTCTGATTGCGTCAGAAATGCTGATTAACAGCGAGCGTTTGCGCACAGGTGAGCTGGATGACGATGATTGGGAAAAGATTGCAACATCTTTGAATACGTTAGGTGACGCTCCTATTTATATCAATGATTCAACGAATGTAACAGTAAGTGATATTCGTGCAAAATGTCGCCGTCTAAAGCTGGAAAAAGGACTCGGTCTCATCGTCATCGACTATCTACAGTTGATGCAAGGGACACGTTCGGAAAGCCGCCAGCAAGAGGTTTCGGATATTTCCCGTTCCTTAAAAATTCTTGCAAAAGAATTAAATGTGCCTATTATTACCTTGTCACAGCTTTCTCGTTCACCCGACCAACGTGCCGAGCATCGTCCGATGCTGAGCGACTTGCGTGAATCGGGCGCAATCGAGCAGGATGCTGATATTGTTCTGTTTTTATACCGTGACGAAGTATATAATCCCGATACCGACCAAAAGAATATTGCCGAGTGTATTATCGCCAAGCACAGAAATGGATCCACCGGAACAATTAAACTCGGTTGGGCTGGCAAATACACAAAATTTATGACTTTGGATAAACAACATGAAAGCTAATGCACTAACAGAAACAGTTCGAAAAACAATCAAAACATATCTTCCGGCGCTTTCGGGCAAAAAGGTTTTGGTAGGTTTGTCCGGTGGCGTTGATTCCGTGTGTCTTCTCCACTGTTTATATCAGTTAAAATACGAGTTTTCTTTTACTTTATCTGCCGCACATGTACATCACGGTTTGCGCGGGGCAGAGGCAGACAGAGACGAAACCTTTGCGGAAGAATTCTGCCAAAAGCTTGATATTCCTTTTTATAAAGAACGCTTTGATGTTTTAGCGTATGCCAAAACAAATAAGCTGTGTGTAGAAGATGCAGGCAGACAAATCAGATACAACTATTTTGAAAAATTAAAAAAAGAATATCACTTTGATTACGTCGCAACGGCGCATCATAGTGATGACAACACAGAAACTGTTCTGATGAGGTTTCTACGCGGAAGTGGCATCCACGGTCTCGCCGGCATTCCGGTCTGTGATAAACGAAACATTATCAGACCTCTTTTATTTGTCAATAAACAAGATATTTTAAGCTATGCTGAAGAATATCAGCTATCCTATGTCACCGACTCCAGTAATGAATCTTGTGAATATTTGCGCAATCAAATCAGAAACAGCCTCATTCCTCAGATTGAGGGACTGAATCCGGGATTTAAGCGCTCGCTTGCACAAAATATCCGCTTGTATCAGGAGGCAGACGCCTTTCTTTTGGAAATTACTGCAAAAACCTTCGAACGAATTGCATCTGTTCGTAAAGATTATATTATATTGAAAAAAAACGATTGGGAAAAAGAACACTCCGCCATTCGTCATCTTCTTTTAAAAGAAGCAATTTTCCGCCTTGCCAATGGATTTTTGCCAGACGGAGAGAAAATTTATTCCGCAGAAGAACATATCTTTTCAAAATGCGGAATTTTTGAGGTCGGCAGAGGCGTAATGATTACCGTTTGCAATCATAATATTTACGTATACAAAGATTCTAATCCAGATGCAGTCTGCTCACCAGTGGTAATGGACACACCGCTTGTCCTGCCAAATGGCACGCTTATTGTGAAAAAAGTCACTAAAAGAAAAGAAAAAAACAATAATCTAATATATTTAGATGCCGACAAGGTGAAAGACTTAACACTTTCTGTGCGTTGCAGAAAAGACGGAGATTATTTCTATCCCTTGGGATTTAATCACAAAAAAAGCCTGCAGGATTATTTTGTGGATCATAAAATTCCGCGCTTTTTGCGCGACAGAATCCCGCTTTTAGTATGCGGAGATGATATTATTTGGGTTTGTGGACATCGGCAGGATGCGAGGTATCATACCGAGAGCAGCAATCATTTATTAGAAGTTACATATACGGAGGATGAATAATATGCATCAGGATGTAGAGCGTATTTTATTAACAGAAGAAGAAGTTGCAGGTACAATTCAAAAGTTGGCAGACCGCTTAAACGCGGATTATCAGGACAAAGAAGTACTTTGCGTCTGTGTCTTAAAAGGGAGCGTTATTGTATATAGTGATTTAGTGAGAAAATTCACTTTTCCGGTAACTTTTGACTTTTTAATTGCATCAAGTTATGAAAGTAGTTCGGTTTCCAGTCATATATTGAAAATAAAAAAGGATTTGGAAACTGATATTAAAGGAAAACATGTACTTATCATCGAAGACATCATCGACACAGGGCATACCCTGTTCCACTTAAAAAATGAACTGTTAAAGCGCGAGCCGGCAAGCCTTAAAATATGCACACTGCTCGACAAGCCGTCGCGGCGTGAAGACCCGATGGAAGCTGATTATGTGGGTGCAGTCATCCCGAATGAATTCGTGGTTGGATGTGGGCTTGATTATGACGGTAGATACCGACAATTCCCGTATGTCGGAGTATTAAAAAGAGAATGTTACGAAAAATAAATTAACAGTCCGTTAAATTTTTATTTCGTTTCTTGTATTTTTTCTTTGTTTGTGTTAGACTATGTAACGTTATGTATTTTTGTATTTGATTTAAGGGGTGAATTTTTTGAAGAAAAGAATATTCGGCGGTCTGGGTTTTTATATTGTACTCTTTGCTGCCGTTTTAGCTATGTTTACGATGTTTAATTATGAGCCTGGTATTGAGACGATTCCCTACTCCGAACTCATTACAACGCTCAAAAGCGGTCAGGTCAGCTCGATGGTTTTAGAAGACCGTACGGCAACTATTACCATAGGCAAAACTGACCCTACGCATCCGGAACGCAATATGCGCATTGCAAATATTCCGTCAATTGGCGTTTTATATGCAAATGCCGGTGACGTGATTCAGGAACAGCTTGATAATGGGACTCTCGCTTTAGAGACTCCTGCACCGCAGGCAATGCCGTGGTGGCTGTCGCTTCTGCCGACGCTCTTAACTGTTGGTATTTTTGTTCTGTTCTGGTTTGTGTTTATGCGCCAGGCAGGCGGCGGTGGCGGAAAGATGATGTCTTTCGGCAAAAGCAATGCCAAAATGACGCAAAGCGGTGACACCCACGTAAGTTTTAAGGATGTTGCCGGCGCAGATGAGGAAAAAGAAGAACTGGCTGAAATTGTTGAATTTTTGCGCGATTCCAGACGTTTTGTTGAGCTTGGTGCACGTATTCCGAAAGGAGTCCTGTTGGTAGGTCCTCCGGGAACCGGTAAAACACTGCTTGCAAAAGCTGTTGCCGGCGAAGCAAAAGTCCCCTTCTTCTCTATCTCCGGTTCGGATTTTGTTGAGATGTTTGTCGGTGTTGGTGCATCGCGTGTGCGTGATTTATTTGATCAGGCAAAGAAAAATGCACCGAGTATTATATTTATAGACGAAATTGATGCTGTTGGTCGTCACCGCGGCGCCGGTTTAGGCGGCGGACACGACGAACGCGAGCAAACGCTCAATCAGCTCTTGGTTGAAATGGACGGTTTCGGCGTTAATGAGGGAATCATTATCATCGCCGCAACCAACCGACCCGATATTTTAGACCCGGCACTTCTGCGTCCCGGTCGTTTTGATCGTCAGGTTGTAGTAAACTATCCGGATGCAAAAGGCCGCGAGGAAGTATTAAAGGTACATTCCCGCGGAAAGCCTTTGGCAAAAGATGTGGATTTGTCCATTTTGGCAAAATCAACTGCCGGCTTTAGTGGCGCTGACCTCGAAAACCTGATGAATGAGGCTGCTCTACTCGCGGCAAAGCTTGGTAAAAAACAGATTGGTATGGAAGAACTCGAGGGATCGATTACTAAAGTCATTGCAGGTCCGGAAAAGAAATCCAAAGTCATTTCGGATAAGGATAAGAAAATTACCGCTTACCATGAGGCAGGTCACGCAATTGTTCAGAAAATGATTCCAGACGGCGACCCGGTACACGAAATTTCAATTATTCCCCGTGGTCGTGCGGCAGGCTATACGCTTTCTCTTCCCAAGGAAGATAAAAACCATCTGACAAAGAAAGAAATGCTCGGTAATATCCTGACACTTTTGGGCGGCCGCGCGGCTGAACAAATTGTTTTGGACGATATTTGCACCGGAGCTTCTAATGACATTGAGCGCGCGACAAAGATTGCTCGCGAAATGGTAACAAAGTTCGGCATGAGCGATACTTTAGGTCCAATTAGCTATGCTTCCGAAAACGATGAAGTCTTCATTGGCATGAGCTATGGTCAGGCGCGTAATTACAGCGAAGAAATTGCTGCTAAAATTGACGCAGAGGTCCGCTCGATTATCGATAACGCTTACCAGAACTGCTTAAAGATATTAAATGAAAATATCATAAAGCTTCACAATGTAGCAAATGCCTTAATCGAAACGGAAAAACTGGATGCCGATGAGTTTGAACGTATTTTTGCTTTAGACGAGATTTCTGACAAAGTGGAAGATGAGCTCTTAGAAACCGCAGAAACAGAAAATGAATAAAAATTGCGCCCCAAATTCTTTTTCGGGGCGTTTTTTTGTGATTTTTTTTACTTTAGTTGACAGTTTTTTTTAGATTTGGTATAATGAGCACATCAAAAAAACGAAGGAATGAAAGCTATGATTCTGACAATAGACATTGGAAATACAAACATTGTTTTAGGTGGCTTTAAGGATGATGAGCTTGTGTTTGTTTCACGCATTGCTACAAATCCGTCAAAAACAGAAGATGAGTATGCAACAAAAATTCGCAGCATCCTCTCTTTGCACGGTATCGAGCAGGCTTCTGTCAGTGGTGCAATTATTTCTTCTGTCGTACCGCCTCTTAACGATATCATAAAAAAAGCAATTCATATGGTTTATCATATCGATGCTCTCTTGGTTGCACCGGGGATTAAAACCGGTATAAACATTAAATGTGATGACCCATCTTCGGTCGGCGCCGATATGATTTGCGCCTGTGTTGCTACGCATAAGCTCTATGGCAGCCCTTCGCTCATTATTGATATGGGAACGGCTACAAAAATGATGCTGATGGATGATAGCGGCGCTTTCTGCGGTGCATCCATCGCTCCCGGTGTAAATATTGCTCTTAAGGCTTTAAGTTCGGGAACGGCTCTTCTTCCGCAAATTCCGCTGACCAAACCAAGGTCTGCCATTGGAAAGAACACTGCTGACTGTATGATTTCCGGCGTCGTGTACGGAAATGCTTGCAGTATTGATGGAATGATTGACCTGTTCTGTGCAGAATACGGTAAAGTTTTAAATGTATACGCTACCGGAGGTTTATCAACCAAAATAATTCCGCATTGCAGACATCAGGTAACGATTGATGAAAATCTGCTGTTAAAAGGTTTAAATATCATATACAAATTAAATCAAAAATAAGCGTATATGTCTTCTTTAGAAGTTCATATAAAATTTTATGCGTTGTATCGCTAAATGCGAACGACAGCAAGGAGGATTTTTTATGAGGAAAGAAACATCAACAAAAAACATGGTACTTGGTGCAGTAATGACGGCGTTGGTTATTGTGTTCCAGCTTGTCGGTACATACACCACATTTTTCGGACCGTTTTCAACCGCATTGGCCTTGATTCCGATCGTCATCGGATCTGCACTGTGCGGAGTCGGGATTGGCACATGGCTTGGATTTGTATTTGGTTTCGTTGTTTTAATTAGCGGCGGAGCAAATCTGTTTTTTCCATTTCATTTCTGGGGAACAATTATAACTGTTTTAGTCAAGGGTATGGCCTGCGGACTAGCTGCCGGTGTAGCATACAATCTGCTGAAAAAATTTAATTCCATTTTAGCAGTTGTAGCTGCTGCAATTGTTTGCCCCATTGTAAACACTTCTGTATTTTTATTAGGATGTGCAATTTTCTTTTTAAGCAGCGCAAATGGCATCGCAGAGGTCTTGAAATTACAGGTATCAGGATTTGATGTTTTTTGGGCTTTAGCTACTGCAAATTTCATTTTTGAAATTGGTATGAATTTGGTTTTAAGTCCAATCATTGTTCGTTTAATCGGTTTGCGACAAATAAAGAATTAAAAAATGAAGCGGTAGCTACGGCTACCGCTTTTTTATCCGCAAATGGCGTGTTTTAATTCCTGCCACCATTCGACCAGTTTAAATGCAGGTTTTATTTTTATATTTTCCTCGTCACAAATTAACGCATAGTTTTCTTTTCCCATTCCTTCTTCCAATTTCTTTAAATCCTGTGCTTTGATTTCTCCTCTGGTTTCATTGGTAAAAC
Source organism: Clostridia bacterium (assembly GCA_017399695.1). Classification (GTDB taxonomy): domain Bacteria; phylum Bacillota; class Clostridia; order UBA1381; family UBA9506; genus RGIG1666. The sequence goes on from JAFQBK010000016.1 coordinate 149,088, forward strand.
AAAGTGGCGGCGACATCACACACCACCAGTTTTCACCTTTTGCATTTCCTAATAAAATCCTAACTGCATCATATTCCCCCGCCGGTAGAATAATATTTTCATATTGTTTCGTCGGAAAATAACACTTTTCAAACGATATTTTACACTCATAGTCTTTATTGTATTTTTTTAGAACCATTTCAGTTATTTTCGTTATCTCATCAAAATGTTCACGGAACACCTCTTTATTACATTCTACATTTAATTCAGCGATATAGGCCAAAACGGCATCTCTTACGGCAAGTTTTGCCGCCTGGTCAGACTCGCTGTCCGAGTTTGCAACAATATGAAGACGCACTAAACACGATGATATACTGTCTACTGCCGCTTCCGAGCCAATAATCCAAACAAAAACACAGAATAATGCGAGCAATGTAATTGTTAAACCCTTATGTTTCATAGACTTTCCTCCAAATCTTGTTCTTGTCATCATTATTGACAAAAAAATTTAGGATAAAACCTAAATATTTTATAAAATAGCTATTGCATTTTTATACATAGTTGTTGTATAATAATACAAGTTATGTAAAACTTATCAAATTTCGCTGAAAGGAAATGTTATTATGGTTCGTGTTGGAATTTTAGGCGCAACAGGTTATGCAGGCATTGAGCTTGTTCGTATTTTATCTGCCCACAAAGGGGTTAAGCTTACGATGCTGGTATCCCAAACCTACAAAGATATGAAAATTTCCGAGGTTTATCCGTCTCTTCGCGGCGTTTGCGATATTGTTTGCGAAGAGCTTGACAGTGATAAAGCTGCCGCGAATTGCGATGTTGTCTTCACTGCTCTGCCGCACGGCGCATCAAAAGAAGTAATCCCGGCCTTATATGAAAAAGGCTTGACGGTCATTGACCTGTCCGGAGATTTCAGATATAACGATAAAGATGTATATGCAAAATGGTACAATCAGGAGCACTCCAGCCCAGAGCTTTTAGATGTTTCCGTTTATGGTCTGCCGGAGCTTCACAGAGAAGAAATTAAAAAGACGCGCTTAATCGGAAACCCCGGTTGCTATACCACCTGCTCTATTATGGGTCTTGCCGCACTTTTAGCAAACGGTGCAGTTGAAACCAAGAACATCATTATCGATGCAAAATCCGGAGTATCCGGTGCCGGCAGAGGTTTGGGTCTTGATTATCATTTCTGCGAATGTACTGAAAATATGAAGGCGTATAAAATTGGTACGCACCGCCATACTTCTGAAATTGAACAGGAACTTTCTTTGATTGCAAAGGAAGACATCACTCTTTCCTTTACTCCGCATCTTGTTCCAATGAAGCGCGGCATCCTTGCAACAATTTATGCTAACCTGAAAAAGCCGTATACCAAAGACGAATTAATTGCAATGGTTAAGGATTTCTATAAAAATGAATATTTTGTCCGTGTTTATGATAAAGGTCTGCCGGAAACCAACCACGTTGCAGGTTCAAACTTCATCGATATCGGACTTGAAGTGGATGAGCGCTTAAATCGCGTCGTTGTCGTTTCTGCAATTGACAACCTGATTAAAGGTGCCGCAGGTCAGGCGGTACAAAATATGAACTTAATTTTTGGCTTTGAGGAAACCGAAGGGCTTACAAACGCCGGACTGTACTTATAAAGGAGTGAATCAAATGCAAAATACAATGGAGCATTTAATTGAACGGGCGGGCATCTTAATTGAGGCACTTCCCTACATACAAAAGCTTTACAACAAGACCATCGTCGTAAAATACGGCGGCAACGCAATGATTAACGAAGACCTTAAAAATTCCGTAATGGAAGATGTCACTTTGTTAAAATATGTCGGTATGCACCCGGTTATCGTACATGGCGGCGGTCCTGATATTACGGCAGCACTTAATACTTATCACATTGAGAGTCATTTTCAAAATGGTCTTCGCGTAACAGATGAAGAAACGATGCGCATTGCGCAGATGGTTTTGGTTGGTAAAACAAATAAGGAGATTGTCTCCTTGGTCAACAAAAAAGGCGGTAAAGCCATCGGTCTTTGCGGCATTGACGGCGGTTTGATTGAATGTGAACCTCTCCGCGAAGACAGCGAAGGCAATCCAATTGATGTCGGTTTTGTTGGAAAGATTGTCGGTATCAATAAAAAAATGCTTGAGACAATGGCAACGGATGAATATATTCCGATTATTGCTCCCATAGGCACAGATAAAAACGGTCAAAGCTATAACATTAACGCAGATACCGTCGCAAGTGCTGTTGCAACTGCAATTCGGGCTGAAAAGCTGATTTACTTGACAGATGTTGAGGGCGTAAAGGATAACGATGGTAACATTATTTACGAAATTAGCACGGATGATGCTGATAAGCTTATCGAAGACGGCACGGTAAGTGGCGGTATGATCCCGAAAGTACGTGCTTGTACCGAGGCTGTGGACGAAGGCGTTAATCGTGTTCATATCATCGACGGTAGAATCCTCCACTCGATTCTTCTTGAAATCTTTACCGATACCGGTATTGGAACCATGTTTAAAAAAGCATAATTGAATTAAATCTTCCGTATGGTTTTAAGCTGTACGGAAGTTTTCTTTTTTATGCGAAAAAATGTCTATTCACTTGACAAAACGGGAAAAATATACTAACATTATTATGATATAGCCAAAAGTAAATTATGGCGTAAAAGGAAGGAAAATACCTATGCTTGAACTGAAAAACATCGCCTGGAGTCTCCCGGGCGGCGAAGAAATTATAAAGAATATTGACTTAAAGCTCGACGATGGTAAGCTAATCGTTGTTACCGGCCCCAACGGCGGTGGCAAAACATCACTTGCCAAGCTGATTGCCGGAATTGAAACCATTACTTCCGGTCAGATTATTTTTGATGGTAAGGATATAACCAAGCTTGATGTAACCGAACGCGCAAAATCCGGAATTGCGTTTGCATTTCAGCAGCCGGTGCGTTTTAAAGGACTTTGTGTGCACGATGTATTAAATCTTGCAGCAGGTGAAGAACTTGCCGAGCTTGCAGCTTGTGACCTATTGGGTAAAGTCGGATTATGTGCTAACGAATACTTAAACCGTGAATTAAACAGCAGTTTGTCCGGTGGAGAAATCAAACGAATTGAGATAGCTACTGTTCTCGCTCGGAAAGCTCCTCTTTCCATATTTGATGAGCCGGAAGCCGGTATTGACCTTTGGAGTTTTTCTCGCTTGGTTGAGACCTTTGAAAACTTACGCAAGCAAGGCACAGGTACTCTGTTAGTTATCTCGCATCAGGAGCGTATTTTAAACATTGCTGATGAAATTGTTGTCATTGCAAACGGACGTGTACGTACCGCAGGCCCCAGAGAAGAAATTCTTCCTTCTCTGCTTCAGGGTGAGGTCGCACCGTTTTGCCCGTATGGAAAGGAGGAGCGTAAATGAACGATATTACCAAAGAATTACTCTCGATGATATCTGATTTTGATGAAAAGTTTGACGGCGCATTTAATATTCGTGAAGACTCCTCTTGTGCCGGCAGAAAATCGACGGAAAATATCAAAATCGAAAATAAAAAAGATGAACCGGGAATCGAAATCCATATTAAACCCGGAACAAAAGGGGAAAAAGTTTATATCCCCGCTTGTGTAACGCACAGCGATGTTGACGATTTGGTATATAATGACTTTTATGTTGGCGAAGATGCCGATATTACCATCGTTGCAGGCTGCGGTGTGCATTCTGATGGCGAAGAAGATGCGCGTCACAACGGAATTCATCGTTTCTTCTTAGAAAAAAATTCCCACGTTCTGTATGAAGAAAAACACATCGGCGTTGGAAACGGTACAGGCGCGAAAAGAATTGACCCGGTAACTGACATTTATTTAGCAGATGATGCCAGTATGGAAATGGATACCGTACAACTTTCCGGTGTCGATACAAGCATCAGAAAAACCTCTGCTACTTTAGGCGCACGCGCAAAGCTCATTGTACGCGAGCGAATTATGACGGACGGTAATGAAACTGCAAAAACTGAATTTGAAGTTTTGATGAATGGTGAAGATTGCGCCGCAGACCTTATGTCTCGCTCTGTAGCGCGCGGAAACTCTTATCAGGAATTTCTTTCCACCCTAAACGGAAAAAACCGTTGTACAGGCCATTCTGAGTGCGATGCAATACTTGTAGATAACGGAACAGTAAATGCTGCTCCGGCATTAGAGGCATCGCACCTCGATGCAGCGCTGATTCACGAAGCTGCGATTGGTAAAATTGCAGGCGAGCAAATATTAAAGCTGCGTACACTTGGTTTGACCGAAGAAGAGGCGCAAGAGCGCATTATTCAAGGATTTTTGAAATAATATTACCCCACATCATCAAGATTTTTGATGTGGGGTTTCTTTTTAATAAAAATAAGAATATTTTTTAAAAAATTTCAAGTTTTTCCTTGACAAAAGGGCATTCCGGTAGTATAATAAGAAATCGAGCGAGTGTGCTGGAACTGGCAGACAGGCACGTTTGAGGGGCGTGTGTCTACGACGTACGGGTTCAAGTCCCGTCACTCGCACCACTCGGAGTAAAGATTTCTTTACTCCGATTTTTTATACCCATCTCTCGTCTTTTGGAGGTTGTTATTATGAATATGCAATTTGTTCGAAAATTGCCGTTAGCAGAAGAAATTAAGACGCAGTATCCTGTAACTGCGGAAATGACGGCATTAAAAGTAAAAAGAGATGCTGAAATTAAAGACATTTTGAGCGGAAAATCCGATAAGCTTATTTTGGTGATTGGTCCCTGCTCCGCCGAGCACGAAGACAGCGTCATTGATTATATCACGCGTCTTGCGCGCGTGGCAGAAAAGGTATCGGATAAAATTTTCATCATTCCCCGAATTTATACCAACAAACCGAGAACGACCGGCGACGGCTATAAAGGAATGTTACATCAACCCGACCCTGAACGCGACGAAGATATGCTCAAAGGCTTAATTTCCATTCGTAAAATGCATATGAGAGCCATCAAGGAAACAGGACTTACCTGTGCGGATGAAATGCTTTATCCGGAAAATCACACCTATCTTTCCGATATGTTGTCATACGTTGCCATTGGTGCACGTTCTGTCGAAGACCAACAGCACAGACTAACTGCCAGCGGATTAAATATTCCTGTTGGTATGAAAAATCCTACCGGCGGCGATATCTCTGTTATGATGAATTCTATTACAGCGGCGCAGCATCCGCACACATTTATTTACGGAGGATGGGAGACCCGTTGTGCAGGAAATCCTTATGCACACGCCATTTTACGCGGTTATGTCAATAAGCATGGACAGGCAATGCCGAATTATCATTACGAGGATTTAATCCACCTATGTGAATCTTACGCAGAGCGTGACCTTAAAAATCCCGGTGTTATTGTTGATACAAACCATTCCAATTCCGGCAAACAATATCTGGAACAAGTCAGAATCGCAAAAGAAGTATTACACAGTGCAAGACATTCTTCTGAAATCAAACAACTGGTGAAAGGTCTTATGATTGAAAGTTATATCGAAGACGGTGCGCAAAAACCCGATGGTGGTATTTATGGAAAATCCATAACCGACCCTTGTCTTGGTTGGGAGAAAACGGAACGCTTAATTTTAGATTTAGCAGATTTACTGTAAAATAAAAAAGACTGACGCGCGTCAGTCTTTTTTATTATCATTCTGGCTTATCAACGATTGCAAACGATATTTCTCCGCTTGCGGCTACTTTTCCATCTACAGTTGCAACGACATTCGCTTTTCCCATATTGCGCTTAAAAGCGGTTAATTCAGCCTCTAAACGCAAGGTGTCGCCCGGTACAACCTGCTTGCGGAACTTAAAATTATTCATTCCGGTAAACACGCCGACCTTACCCTTGAATTCCGGTTCGGATAAAATGACACAAGCTCCTACCTGCGCTAAAGACTCAACAATCAAAACACCCGGCATAATCGGCATTCCGGGGAAATGTCCCTGGAAAAACGGTTCATTTGCTGTTACATTTTTAATTCCAACTGCGCGCTTACCTGCTTCCATCTCTAAAATCTTATCCACAAGCAAAAACGGATATCTGTGCGGAATAATTTTTTGAATTTCAACATTATCTAACATCGTACTAACCCTCCATTTTACTTGCGATAGCGATTTTGATTATACTGCATAAAATAATCAAGCGACATACCTGTTCCCTTGGCCACACAATAAACAGCATCTTCAGCGACGAACACATCAAGGCCTGTCTCGCGGGCAATCAGTTTGTCAAGACCGTAAATAAGGCTTCCGCCGCCGGTCAGTAAAATTCCACTGGTGCTGATATCACCCACCAATTCAGGAGGAGTTTTTTCCAGTACATAATGCACCGCATCAACAATTTGTGTAGCACATTCTTCCAGAGCCTCGAGCATTTCTTCAGAGCTTACGGTAACGACCTTAGGAAGACCCGATACGAGGCATCTGCCCTTGATTTCCATCGTTAATGGTTCCGGTCTCGGATAGACACATCCTATCTCCATTTTCAGTTCTTCGGCGGTTCTGTCACCAATCATCATATTATACTTTTTGCGGATATATTTCGTCACTGCTTCGTCGAACTTATCGCCTGCAACTTTAATGGAATTACTGACGACAATTTCACCGAGAGAAATAACAGCAACATCAGCTGTGCCTCCACCGATATCGACAATCATATTACCATAAGGCTTGGAAATATCCAGTCCTGCTCCAATCGCCGCTGCAATCGGCTCTTCAATAATACAGGTTTTTCTCGCTCCAGCCTGCGTTGCTGCGTCAATGACTGCACGCTCCTCTACCTCAGTTACCTGGCTTGGTACACAAACCATAACGCGGGGCTTACAAAGACTGTTTTTGCAGACTTTTCGCAAAAAATAGCGAATCATTTTTTCAGTAGTATCGTAATCCGAAATAACACCATCGCGAAGTGGTCTGATTGCAACAATATTACCCGGTGTTCTTCCGATCATATTCTGTGCCTCTGCACCGACTTTCAATACTTTTCCTGTATGCGTATCTATTGCGACAACCGAGGGTTCTTTTAATACAACTCCCTTTCCTTTCACATATACTAAAACAGTAGCCGTACCTAAATCGATACCGATATCCTGTCCAAAATTAAACACCAAAATCCCTCCAAATTTTCATTTTCCTATTGTATTTAAATTAATTTATGCAAGCATTCTTTCTAAAATAACTTTATTTTAATTTTGTCCTTTGTAGGGACAACTGCGAATACAAATTCCACAGACGGAGCCACGGCCGATTAATTGGAATTTCTCTTTCATATATTCGCTGCAGGATTTTGCATCCACTAGCTTTTTCTCCGGCTGCATGGGGTCAAATGCTTCTCCTGACAATGCAAGTGCAGGACAGGCTTTTACGCAAAGCATACAGTCCGTACACAGAGATTCGGAGAGCATTGGCTGAAAGCCTTCAGATAAATCCATATCGGTTAAAATTGTACCGAGTCGAACTCTTGCTCCATACTTTTTGGATAAAAATAAAGCATTTCTTCCAATCGTTCCAAGCCCCGCTTTTGTTGCTGCAAGCTTATGGGAATAAAGTCCGAAATAGGCTCTCCCATGACTTTGCGATGCAGGGACACAAACATATTGGGCGCCGTTTTTCTCAAGAAACATGCCAATTTTAAGCGTAATTTGGTCAATTAACGCATTGACGCTTCTGTAATGATGAAAATACGTAAAGGTCGGTGCATTATCAATGGCATCAATCACGCTGTCAGACAGTTTCACAACAATACTGATGGCGTGTTTTAGTGTGGGATATCCGGGTGCGGGTTCGATTTCTGAAAAACCGACTTCCCACGCACCGAGCTCTAAGGCGAGAGTTTTAATTCGATTAACCATTGAGCATTTCCTCCGCCTGTTTTTTTGTCGTCTCAGTAATAGCATCGCCACCGATAATTCTGGAAAGTTCTGAAATTCTTCCCTCTTTATCCAGAGGCGTTATGCTTGTCAATGTTTTATTTTCTTCTTCTCTTTTATCAATCAAAAAGTGCTGCGATGCCTTTGCTGCAACCTGTGCCAGGTGCGTTACGCAAAGCACTTGTTTGCCGGAAGAAAGCTCACGCAGCTTTTCTCCGAGCTTTAGTGCTGCACGACCGCTGACGCCTGTATCAATTTCATCAAAAATCAATGTATCTGCAGCATCCTGTTCGGACAATACTGACTGAATTGCCAACATAATACGGGAAAGCTCGCCGCCGGATACAATTTTCGAAAGCGGTTTTGGCGGTTCGCCGACATTTGCTGAAAGCATAAACTCTACCTTATCTTTTCCGTCATGCGAAAGCTCTCCCGGAGTAATTTCAGCAAAGAACTTTGCGCCGGGCATATTTAAGAATGATAGATTTTCACCGATAATTACTGACAATTGTCCGGAGGCTTTTTCTCTCAATTGACTGAGTTTATCTGCACAAGAATTTGCTTCCGCAAGGCAAACCACAATTTCTTTTTCGAGTTTTTCTTTCTTTTCGTCCATCATCGTGATTGAGTCGCGCTCTTCTTTTCTTTTTTCAAGAGTGGCTAACAGTTCAGCTTCACCGCCGCCGTATTTCCGCTTTAAGCGATAAATTAAATCAAGTCTCGACTCAATCTGTTCCAACCGGTCTTCTCCCGCGTCAAAGCGGTCTAAATAGTTTTTCAAATGTGCTACAGTTTCCTGAATCGTAACCAACGTATTTTCCACATTTTCAGCAGTTACGGAAAGGCTTGCGTCTAAATGCGCGGCATTTAAAAGCAAGTCCTGCGCCGAGGCTAAATAATTGTATGCACACTCACCATCCGGATTCTCATATAAAAGGTCTAGTGACTGACCGCAGGAAGACAGAAGATTTTGCGCATTGGACAAAAGTGCAGACTTTTGTTTTAATTCTGCCTCTTCTCCAACTTGTAATTCTGCAGTTTCCAGTTCGTTAATCTCGTAATTTAAGACATCAAGCCTGCGAAGCTTTTCTGATTCATCCATCGAAAGCTCAGCCAGTTCTTTTTTTACTTCAATATATTTTTGATACACTATTTTATAATTTGAAAGAGCCTCTGCTAGTTCTTTTCCAGCAAAACAGTCCAAAAAACCAAGGTGCGTTGTGTTGTCTAAAAGTGCCTGATTATCGTGTTGACCATGTATGTTCATTAAATAGCGTCCCAATTCACGCAGTTTAGCAACAGGAACCAGATTACCACCAATATGACAAGTGTTCTTTCCGTCAACTGATAATTGACGTGACACAATCAGCATCCCGTCCTCCGTTTGAAAGCCGTTTTTCTCCAAAAAAAGAAGTGTCCGCTCATCTTTTATGTAAAAAACAGCCTGAACTTTCGCTTTATCGGTACCGTAGCGAATGAGTTCTTTTGACACGCGCTCGCCTAAAAGCATATTCATTGAGCCAATCAAGATGGATTTTCCGGCACCGGTCTCGCCGGTCAAGACAGAAAACCCATCTGAAAAATTAATTTCCACGTGCTCAATTAAGGCGATATTATCGATCGTCATACACTCAAGCATGGATTTTCGCCTCCTTACAGCAGCGAACGAATTTTAGCTGTCAGTTCCTTTGCCGCGTCTTCTGTTTTTACAATGCAAAGCAAGGTATCGTCACCGGCAATACTGCCCATAACTTCGTCGAGGGACATAGTATCTATGACTGCACCTGCTGCTTGCGCCATTCCTGCGGCTGTTTTTATGATTACAATATTTTGCGCATAATCCATATGCTGAATCGCTTGTGTTAAAATGGATTTCTGCTGTTTGCTTGCCGCAATATCCGTTTTAGAACCTGCCTGCACATATTTGTAGACTCCGTGCTCATTGGCAGCCTTCATCAAGCGTAACTCTTTAATGTCGCGGCAAACGGTTGCCTGGGTAACCTTATGTCCGTTGTCTGCAAGAAGATTCGCTAAATCCTCTTGTGTTTCCACATCAAAGTTTGTAATGAGTTCGAGGATTTTTGCATGTCTAGAATTTTTCATTTCAGTTATCCTTTCCCGCTAATTTTTGGCGCAATACGCTATAGAATTTACTGCCGTTTAAGTGAATCAAACGAGTTACATAGGGTGATTTTGTTATGGTAAGCAGTGTATGCTCGTCAAACTCCAACGTACGCTTACCGTCCGCCGAAACGCGTGCGCCGCAGGTAAATCGTGTACCCATTTTAGCACTGATTGTTTTTTCTGCCGGAACAATAATCGTTTTCGAATAAATTTTATGAGGACAAATCGGTGTGATGACCATTGATGCCATCGAAGGGTCAACAATCGGACCGCCGGCAGACATCGAATATGCCGTAGAGCCGGTAGGAGTTGCGATAATCATACCATCCGCTTTATAATCATCAACAAATTCATCATCCACATAAATCTCAACATCCAAAAGTCGGGATGCCATTGCTCTTGAGACCACAATATCATTGAGCGCATCTAAAAGCTCCACTGTTTTGGTCTTCGTATTTTGAACCAAGGCCCTTAGCATCATTCGTTCTTCAACAATATAATTGTCACTAAAAAACGCATCCAGACTATGTTCTAAATCCTTCTTCTCTACTTCTGCCAAAAAGCCAAGGTGACCCAAATTAAACCCTAAAATTGGTTGTCCGGTTTTTAATGCGATATGTGCCGCGGACAAAAGCGTACCATCGCCGCCAAGTGCAAAAACTGCATCCGCCTGCTCTAAAGCTCTATCTTCCGGAAGAAACTCCACCCCGGCAGCACCGAAAGCAGAAAACTTATCATCCATCAGCATCTTAGCTCTTGAACCAACCATTTCTATCAACTGTTTGGTGAATTCCAGATTTTTATCTTTATTTGTATTAGGAGCTAAATAAATCGTCTTCAAGTCATCACCCGCTTATATTTATACATTTATACTGTATATTATACATAATTTTCTAATAATTAGCAAGTCCCTTTCAAAAATTCTTTACAAATAAAATAGGCTGCCATCCCAACGGAAAGACAGCCTATAAATATTAATGATTATAATACAAAGAAAACGGCAATGACAGGTCCGATATGTGTTGCAATGGTAGGGCCTACTTCGCGAATTAACGTCGATGCGCCGGGATACTCAGAAAGCAGAAGATTTTCCATTTCTTTTGCTTCTTCTTCCATATCACAATGAACAATAATCAGTTCTTTTCCATCCTGTGGAGGCGCAGCTTCTACAATTTTCTTAAAGAGCTTATTGACTATTTTTTTACTGCCACGAAGCGTACCAATGGACTCGATTAAACCGTTACGAATGGAAAGCATCGGTCTGATATCCAAAACATTACCCATCACCAAAGATGCTTTATTGATTCTTCCGCCTTTTTCAAGATATTTTAGGGATTGCGCAGCTACATAAACCTCATACTGCGCCATGAAATCAAGCACCGCCTGCTTAATTTCACCCATCTCTTTTCCTTCTTTTGCCATCTGCGCTGCTATGATGGATGCGCGGGCATAAATGTATGCGAATTTACCTGTGTCAATAACCTCGACCACAGCGTTCGGGTTTTCATCCTCAATCGTCTGTTTTGCAATCATGGCATTATTATAAGTTCCGCTTGCATTTGACGAAAGACTGATGTAAAGTACCTCATACCCTTCATCTGTGTACTTTTTAAATACTTGCATAAAAGCATCAGGCGTTACCTGCGCCGTTGTCGGAAGCTCTTTGCACTTTTTTAACTTTGCAATAAATTCACTGGGGGTAATATCGATTCCTGAGCGATACTCGGTTCCGTCAATTACAACAGTAAACGGCAAAACCTCGATATCCCATTCTTTTGCCTCGGACAGCAAAATATCTGAGGCGGAATCAGTAATAATTTTAATTTTAGCCATACATTTTCTCCTTTATTAATACTTAATCTCCAAAATTTATTACACGCCGCCTGGACCAGACGGATTGTACCAAGCCAATCGCTATAAAGTTCGTCAGAATTGACGAGCCTCCATAGCTCAAAAATGGAAGCGGAATACCCGTAACCGGCATTAAACCGATACACATACAAATATTTTCAAACGTATGGAATAAATACATTGCCGCAATACCGATGCATATATACGTACCCATATCATTTTTTGCGTGCCTTGCCACATAAATACAACGGCAGATTAAAACCAAAAGCAACGCTAAAACCAGAATTGTACCAATAAATCCAAATTCCTCACCAATGACACCATATATGAAGTCAGTATCCTTTTCCGGAAGCATACTCAGCTGATTTTGCGGTCCCTGCATATAGCCTCTGCCAAACACCTGACCGGAGCCTATCGCTATTTTAGACTGAATGACTTGAAATCCGGCCCCCGCAGGGTCAATCTCAGGATTCAAAAAGACTAAAATTCGGTTCTTCTGATAATCCGAAAGCAAAAACCATAAAAGCGGAAGCGATGCTGCTCCAACTCCAATTGCTGCAAGGAAATATTTATACGACACCCCTGCAACAAAAAGTATCATCAGAAACATGACCAGGAAAACCAGAGCTGTTCCCGTATCATTTTGCAAAATGACAAGCGCAAACAGGATGGCAAAATGCGCAAACAGAGCAAGAATGTTTCTAACAGAGTTAATATTCTCTTTTACTTTTGTTACATGCGTTGAAAAAGTAATCGCAAAGGCAATTTTCACAAGCTCTGACGGCTGAATGCCGACACTACCAATACGAATCCAACTGTTCGCACCCGTTTCTTCTTTTCCCATTCCAAAGAAAAGGACAAACAGCAAAATTATAATACTGCCAATGTAGATATATTTTGCGAATTCACTGTAGCTTTCATAGTCAATCCAAGTCAGGAAAAACATCAAACCAATGCCCATAAGAGCGGCTACCGTCTGAACAATCATCTGGCGGGTACCGGCATCCTGACTGTATCCCGCAGAAAAGATTGCTACCATTCCAATAACCGCAAGAAAAAAAACAGTTAAAAGTAAAATATAGTCCAGCTTTTGAAAATAATTTTTCAAAGCACGCTTATTTATCATCGATTTCACTTCATTTCATTTTTAATAATTATATTATACCAATCTTTTCTAAATCCGTAAAGAAAAAAATGTAAAATACAAAAAAATTTATAGACTTTTTCTCTTTTTGGTTGTATAATAGAAAATAAGAAATTTCAACTGTTTTCATTCATTTTATAAAGGAGGTGGCACCCTTGCATCAACCAACCGGACAACTCCCAAAAGCATGGGAGGAACTGGTCGATACCCTTTCATATATGCCTGCAATCGTTAAAACAATCGAGAAAATCCATGATTCTAGCTGGTCTATGACAGTTAACCGGCACGACCACTACGAAATGGCTTATATCAAAAAGGGAAATGCTGTTTATCAGATTGAGGGTATGGATGTCAATATGCCGCCCCACTCTATTATCATTATCAAACCCGGACGGGCGCATAAATTTATTGTTAAGTCCGAAAGTTGCGAATTTATCGTTTTGAGCTTTAAGTTTAAGCCTACTGTAGATGACTTAAACAGTCACGTGTCCTTAAATGATTTTATCGAGTATATCGAAGACGATGCCACCGGTGATTATATCCACTTAAAACTCAATAAGAAAAATGATATCATTCATGTAATGAATCGCATTCTTTTAGAGCGAATGAAATATCAGGTCTGGGGCGATTTTTTGAGCTGTCTTTTGATTATGGAGCTCTTTGTTCTTCTCTCCCGAACCTTAAAGCAGGAATGGGAACAAAGTGCCAAAAACCGCAATCTAAAGCTTCACGAACTTTTAAATATTGCCAAGGAATATATCGATAATAACTACGCTAAAGAACTAACTCTTTCGCAGGTCGCTAAATATATTTATTTGTCTGACAGCTATTTTGCGCATAGCTTTAAAGATAAATTCGGCATTAGTCCGAAAAGTTATCTTCTTAAGGTGCGTATCGAGGCAGCGAAGGAACTTCTCGAAAATACAGATACCCGCATTTATGATGTAGCACGTGCCGTCGGTTTTTCCAGTCAGCAAAGGTTTAACGATATTTTCAGGAAAAATACCGGCGTAACACCACTCAAGTACAGGCAAAAAAGCAAATTAGAACGCATAAACAAAACAGACTATTAAACACAAGGAGAACACATTATGGAAAATGCATGGAGAGGTTTTATCGAAGGTAATTGGAATAAAAGCATTGATGTTCGGGACTTTATTCAAAAGAACTATACTCCTTATGAAGGAAACGAAAGTTTTTTGGCGGCTCCCACCGAACGCACGAAAAAATTAAATGATAAATACGAAAAATTGCACCGTTTGGAGCAGGAATGGGGCGGCGTTTTAGATATCGATACAAATACGGTCTCCTCTCTTTTGACACACAAACCGGGATATCTGGATAAAGAAAACGAAATTATTTTTGGCCTTCAGACAAATAAGGCATTAAAACGCTCTGTCAACCCGTTTGGCGGCATTCGCATGGCGGAGCAGGCATGTCGTGCGTATGGATATGAAATGTCCGATGAAATTAGGGAACAATTTTCTTATCGCACCACGCATAATGACGGCGTATTTCGCGTATATACCGATGAAATGAGAAAAGTCCGCCACTATGGCGTAATCACTGGTCTTCCGGACTCTTACGGGCGCGGAAGAATTATCGGCGACTACCGTCGTGTTGCTCTATACGGCATAAACCGTTTAATTGAAGAAAAGAAGAAAGATAAAATTGCTTTGGGGAACAACACTATGGACGAAGAAAACATTCGTCTCATTGAAGAGCTTTATCGCCAGATTGACTTTTTAGATAAGCTGAAGAAAATGGCCGCTGAATATGGCATCGACATTTCCCTGCCGGCTACCAATGCAAAGGAAGCGGTACAATGGACTTATTTCGCATATCTCGCTGCAATTAAAGAGCAAAATGGCGCTGCAATGTCACTGGGTCGTACCTCAACATTTTTAGATATTTATTTTGAAAGAGATTTGAAAGAAGGCACTCTTTCCGAGGAAGGTGCGCAAGAAATCATTGATGACTTTATCTTAAAGCTTCGTATGACCCGTCAATTACGCACACCGGAATATAATGAATTGTTTGCCGGTGACCCGAACTGGGTAACTGAATCCATTGCCGGTGTTGGCGAAGATGGTCGCAATATGGTTACAAAAACATCGTATCGTTACCTGCATACCCTTTATAACTTAATGCCTGCTCCGGAACCGAATATGACGGTTTTATGGTCGCAGAATTTACCGGAAAACTTTAAGAAATACTGTGCAAAGGTTTCCATTGAGACCGACTCCATTCAGTACGAAAATGACGATTTGATGCGCGAACGTTATGGTGACGACTATGCAATTGCTTGTTGTGTTTCTGCAATGCGTGTAGGAAAACAGATGCAGTTCTTCGGTGCTCGTTGTAATATGGCAAAAGTCCTTTTGATGTCCTTAAACGGCGGACGCGATGAGATGTCCGGCACTCAAATTGGCCCGGAGGGCGAAACTGCTGAATGCAAGCCCTTAGTCTATGATGAGGTCATCAAAAACTTCAAAAAATATGTGGAATGGGTCAGCAAACTGTATGTAAACACAATGAACGTCATTCACCATATGCATGACAAATACGCTTACGAAAAGATTCAAATGGCGCTTCACGACACTGAGGTTGGTCGCTTTATGGCATTCGGTATGGCTGGTCTTTCCGTCGTCACCGACTCTTTGTCTGCGATTAAATACGCCAAAGTTACACCGATTAAAAATGACGATGGCCTGATTGTGGATTTCTCTGTCGAGGGAGATTTCCCGAAATACGGAAACGACGATAACCGTGCGGATGAAATTGCTCGCTGGCTCTGTGACTACTTCATCGAAGAACTTAGAAAAACTCCAACATACAGAAATGCAGAGCACACTTTGTCAATTCTTACCATTACCTCAAATGTCGTTTATGGTAAGAAAACCGGTTCCACACCGGACGGACGCGAAAAAGGCAAGCCCTTTGCACCGGGTGCAAACCCAATGCACGGCCGCGACGCTTCCGGCGCTTTGGCTTCACTTAACTCAGTGGCAAAAATTCCATATGACTCCTGCCGTGACGGTGTATCCTGCACCTTTACAATTACGCCGGACACCATCGGAAAGTCTTTGGATGAACAGAAATCAAATCTGGTTTCAGTCGTCGACGGTTATTTTGTGCAGAACTCACATCACTTAAATGTCAACGTATTAAATCGTGAGCAGCTGATTGATGCAATGGAGCATCCGGGAAAATATCCAAATTTAACAATTCGCGTATCCGGTTACGCAGTTAACTTCAATAATTTGAGCCGCAAACAGCAGGAAGAGGTAATTTCCAGAACATTCCACGAAAAAATGTAGTGTGGTGTAATGAAATGAATGATATTAAAAAGCAAAACGGAGCCCTTTGTGGCTCCGTTCATTCCTTTGAAACGCTCGGTGCTTTAGACGGTCCGGGGATGCGTACGGTCGTCTTTCTTTCCGGTTGTCCGATGCGTTGTCGCTACTGTCATAATCCGGATACCTGGGAGAAAAACGAAAAAGAAGTTATGACCGCCAGCGAAGTGTTTCAAAAAATCAAACGGATGAAGCCCTATTTTGGTAAAAGCGGCGGTATCACCCTTTCCGGCGGCGAACCCCTGTTGCAAACAGAGTTTGCTACCGAAGTTTTTCGTCTGTGCAAAGAAGATAGGATTCACACCGCATTAGACACCTCCGGTGCGATAGTTACGGAACAGACAGAATCTTTACTAAAGCTAACGGACCTTGTTATCTGCGATATCAAGCATACTGATCAAGATGCCTTCCTTGACTTGACGTCGTATCCTATGGATTCTCTTTTATCCTTTTTGGAGTTGTGTAAAAGATTAAACAAGCGATTATGGATTCGACAGGTTATTGTTCCTGGCATCACTGACAATCAAGAAAACATTCTTAAACTGAAAGATATGGCAAAAAAATACGACGCTGAAAAAATTGAACTTCTCCCCTATCATTCCCATGGCGTATATAAATGGGAATCGCTTGGTATCCCGTACACACTTTATGGGACAAAATCTCCAACAGAGGAAGAAATGAAGCAGTTAAACGAACTGCTAAAATAAAAGAGCTACGGCATTGCCGTAGCTCTTTTATTGATGAAAATATATTATTCGTCATTATTCTTATCCGTTGCACGATCAAAAATTGCTTCAACTTCCGCAGAAGGTTTCTTATCAATCAAAGAAACAACTACACAGAAGATAAAGCCAACGATAAACGCAGGTAAGATCTCAAATATATTCGTAATCGGCTTTAAGTAAATCAGCCAAAGAATATCTACCAAAGCACCGGAAATAATACCAGCAAGCGCACCTTTATAGGTCATACGCTTCCAGAACAGTGAAAGAATAACAACCGGTCCAAATGCGCCTCCGAAAAGTCCCCATGCATTTTCAACCATATTCATAATTGCCTGTGCGCCGGAACCGCCGTTATTTGCAACAAAAAACGCGATAATACTAACGATAATAACAACGATTCTTCCAACCCATAGCGTTTCTTTATCAGAGGCTGTTTTTCTAAAAATAGGCTTATAGATATCGCTTGTAAAGGATGAAGATGCGACCAAAAGCTGTGAATCAGCTGTAGACATAGAAGCCGCAATAATTGCCGCAAGCAGGATACCGGCAATAAAACCGGGGAAAAGCTTGCGCGCCAGCACGATAAATACCATTTCCTGCTGACCGTTCGGCAACAGTTCTGCGCCGACAACCATTCTGCCGAAATATGCAATCAAAATTGCTGCAAGCAAAGAAATTACAACCCAAACACAAGCAACAACCGCAGACTTTTTCACCATGCTCGGCTTTTTGATGGCCATAAAACGAACCAAAATGTGCGGCATACCGAAATAGCCAAGACCCCACGCAAGACCACTGACAATATCCTGCCAACTTGCGCCAAAAAGATTCGTCGTGAAACTATAGGTCTCATCTCCAACAACAAACACCTGCGAAAGTGTGTTCGTGTCAAGTTGCATCGTAGTTGCAATAACGATCGGAACTAAAAGGAGTGCTGCAAGCATCAGAAGCCCCTGGAAAAAGTCTGTCCAGCAAACTGCTTTATAGCCACCGAGGAATGTATAAACCAAAATGATAATCGCAAAAATACCCATAGCTAAAGAGCCGTCTACTACTGCCGGGTCGGGATTTAAGTCAAGTTGTGGAAATAGCTGGATAAATACCTTAGCGCCTGCGGAAAAAGCAGATGCAACATAAATAGTAAAGCTGATTAAAAATACGATCGCACAAATAATTTTCAGTGCAGGATTAGTTGTTGCAAAGCGATTGGAAAGATACTGCGGAAATGTAATTGCATCTCCGGATGCCAAAGAAAACTTTCTCAATCTTTTCGCGATGAAAATCCAGTTTAGAATTGTACCGATGGCAAGACCAATACCAATCCAGGCTTTACCTAAACCAAACGCCAGAATACTACCCGGAAGGCCCATTAAAAGCCATGCGCTCATGTCAGACGCTTGTGCACTCATTGCTGTAACCCATGGCCCCATCTGGCGACCACCCAAAAAATAATCTTTTTCGCCCTTATTTTTTGATGCAATAAAAAAGAAAATACCAATTCCAAGCATTGCCACAAAATACAAAATAAATGCAATAATTTCGCCCATTGAAGTTCCCCCTCAAAAATTAATTAATAATTATTATAACACACTCCGAAAGGCATTTCAAGAAAATTATATTTTTTATATCAAATAGCATAAAAACAGAAAAGATGAGCATCCTATCTAAAAAAAAGAAAAGGTGTTAACATGTTAATTATTTTCATTCGCACACTGATATTATACATATTGGTTGTTTTGGCGCTTCGCATGATGGGCAAGCGTCAAATCGGCCAATTGCAGCCCTCGGAGTTAGTGATTGCAATGATGATATCGGAGCTTGCCTGTATTCCAATGGAAAATGTCGGCACACCGATTGTCAACGGCGTCATTCCCATTTTTACGTTGATTATCGCCGAAGCGGCATTTTCTTTTTTAACCTTAAAAAGCAAAAAAATCAGAAAAATCATTTCCGGAACGCCGACAATCCTGATTGAGAAAGGTCGCGTACTCGAAAAAGAAATGGAACGGCTTCGTTTTAATATCGATGATTTAATGGAAGAGCTTCGTTCCAGTGGATATGCAAATCTTTTAGATGTGGAATATGCAATCATCGAAACCAATGGAATGCTCAGCATAATTCCCAAATCATCAAAACGGCCCGTAACCCCTGCTGATATGGAACTTGTAACAGAATATGAAGGTCTCCCCTTTTTGCTGGTTGCTGATGGTGTCATCAACAGAATGGCATTAAAAAGCGCTCAACTTGATGAAGAATGGCTCTATGAAAAATTATCTGAATTCGACATTGACAAGATTGAGGATGTTTTCATAGCCTGCCTTGATACTTCGGGAAATTTATTTGTACAACGAAAATATAAAAAAGAGGAACAACAAAAGAAACAAAAATCTAAACGGAGGAAAAAATGAAAACCTTTATAGGCGCGATGCTAACTTTTTTTCTGATTATTTTAGGTGTACAATTTTATATTCATAAAACAAACGATGCTTGTGAGACACTCGCTACGCTCACAGATAAAATGACCGAAGCCGCCGTCAGGAAGGATTGGAATGCTTTTAAAGATGAATTTTTAGTTTTTGACTCACAATGGAAGTCGACAAGCCGCTGGTTTTCCTGCTTTATTTATCACAAAGATATAGATTTCGTTGAAGAAGCCCTAAAAGAACTCGAAATTTATATGCGCTATCAAGATGCAGAACGAGCTGCGACAAAAACAAATGTTTTATCTGTATTTTTAAGGAAGCTTCCGGAGAACGAACGACTGACGATCGAAAACATTTTATAAAAAGAACCAAATGTATATGAAATGCATAAGATGAAGTATATCGGCTTAAGCCGAGGGGAATCTAACTTCACAAGGTTTTAAAATACAAATTTCGCGTAATACTGTGGATAATTTCGTGAATATACGCCGGTATTATCCACAAAATTATCCTTCTCTTCCATTGAAATTTGTTATCTTAAAACTCTTCGACCTTAAACGCAGAGAAATTTAGCGCATTTTTAATGCGGAGGACGAAGATAGGCTGGCGCCTTTCGAGGACGACAAATCAAAAAGGTGCAAATTGATCAAGTATAAGGCTTATGAAGTTCGATTCCCCTCGGCTTATGGCATGCCATAGCCGTTCATATAAATGAGGGAGCGGAGACTCATATTCTCCGTTCCTACCCTCATTTACTCATGCTATATGGGAGGATCAGATGACAAATATCAACTGTACGAAAAATTGCCTGTATCAGGAAGATGGAAAGTGTTGTTATGACTGTGTGGAATCTCAAAATAACAGTCAAAATGCAGCCATTGACACAGAATGTCTGTATTTTCGCGAAAATATAAAAATAAAACAAAATAAGGCTTAGCACATACGCAAAATTGTTTTGCGTATTTTTTTATGTGCTGTGGCTAAACTAACATTAACTATGAAAACAGGAGTGATTGTATGGCAAAAGCCACAGAGAATAAAAAAGAAACTGACATTCAGAAGATGATTTCCACACTAGTTGACAACGCAGAGCAAGCGCTAGCAGGCTATATGAAGCTTTCGCAAGAAAAAGTTGACCATATCGTGCACCAAATGACGCTTGCCGGAATTGATAAACATATGGAACTGGCAAAGGCCGCAATCGAAGAAACCGGCCGAGGCGTATTTGAAGATAAAGTGATTAAAAATCTCTTTTCTACAGAGTACATCTGGCATTCCATCAAATATGAAAAAACGGTTGGAATTATTGATGAAAACGACCCCGAGGGCTATGTGGATATCGCAGAACCTGTCGGCATTGTTGCAGGTGTTACTCCGGTAACCAACCCGACCTCAACAACCATGTTTAAGTCTTTGATTTGCGCTAAAACGAGAAATCCGATTATTTTCGCATTTCACCCTGCATCTCAGAAATGCTCTGTCCTCGCGGCAAAAACGATGCTGGAAGCTGCCGTTGCTGCCGGTGCACCGAAGCACGCCATTCAATGGATTGAAACACCCTCGATTGAAGCGACTCACGCGCTGATGAATCACCCCGGCATATCGCTGATTCTTGCAACCGGCGGCTCGGCGATGGTTCGTGCCGCATACAGTGCAGGAAAACCGGCTCTGGGTGTTGGTCCGGGTAATGTGCCATGTTATATTGAAAAAACAGCGGATGTGCCGCGTGCATGTACAGATTTGATTTTATCAAAAAGCTTTGATAACGGCATGATTTGCGCCTCTGAGCAGGCGGTCATCGTCGATAAAGAAATCCGTGACCGTTTTGAAGGGTTTATGCATAAATATGGGTGTCATTTTTTAAGAGATGATGAAATTCAAAAGGTGTCCGATTATGTAATCTCAAAGGAAACCAATATGGTGAATCCGGCCGTTGTCGGTATGCCAGCTACCAAAATCGCGGAAAATGCTGGCGTTAAAGTTGACCCAAGAACCAAAATATTGATTGCGCCCATTGACGGTGTTGGTGATGATTACCCTCTTTCCCATGAAAAATTATCTCCCGTCTTAGCGTATTTTGTCGTTGACGGTTATAAACAAGGTTTTGACATTGCTCGTCAGATGCTTGAATTTGGCGGGCTAGGACATTCTGCCGTGATTCACACGGAAAATACTGAATTACAGGAGAAATTTGGCGAGGTAATGAAGGTTGGACGTGTGATTGTCAACTCTCCGGCGGCACAAGGCGCCATAGGTGATATTTATAATGCCAATACACCGTCTCTGACCCTAGGTTGTGGCTCTTTTGGTCGAAATTCCACCACGTCAAATGTATCCAGTGTCAACTTAATCAACAAAAAGCGTATGGCAAAGAGGAAGGTAAATATGCAGTGGTTTAAGATTCCGCCGAAAATCTATTTTGAGGAAGATTCCGTTCAATATCTCGAAAAAATGCCGGATATCACTCGGGCGTTTATTGTCACTGACCCAACAATGGTTTCTTTGGGATATGTTGACCGCGTGCTTTACCATTTGAGAAAGCGTCAGGAATACTGTCACAGTGAAATTTATGCCGATGTTGAGCCGGACCCGTCGGTGGAAACCATTATGCGCGGCGTGAGCGAAATGAGACGTTTCGGGCCGGATGTCATCATCGCACTGGGCGGTGGTTCGGCAATGGATGCAGCAAAGGGAATGTGGCTCTTTTACGAACATCCGGAGACAAGCTTCGACGGGCTGAGACTTAAATTCTTGGATATCAGAAAGCGTGCATTCCAATTCCCCAAATTAGGAAAAAAAGCGCAAATGGTGTGTATTCCGACTACTTCCGGCACAGGTTCAGAAGTTACCTCGTTTTCTGTTATCACAGATAAAAAGAATGGAAATATCAAATATCCTTTGGCGGATTACGAATTAACACCTGATGTCGCGATCATTGACCCGCAATTTGTCTATTCGCTCCCGAAGGGAGTTACCGCCGATACCGGTATGGATGTCTTAACTCACGCAATTGAAGCATATGTTTCGATTTTAGCATCTGATTACACCGATGGTTTGGCTATGAAAGCGATTGAATTGGTGTTTGCAAACCTGCCCCGCGCCTACTCTGACCCCTCAGACCGCGAGGCCAGAGAAAAGATGCACAATGCATCATGCATTGCCGGAATGGCATTTACTAACGCGTTTTTAGGGCTCAATCATTCGATGGCGCACAAGTTGGGCGGCGAATTTCATATTTCTCACGGCAAATCAAACGCAATTTTACTGCCATATATCATCGGTTATAATGCAGACAAGCCGACAAAATTTACCTCTTTCCCGAAGTATGGAAAATTTGTTGCTGATGAAAAGTATGCGCAAATTGCAAGGCACTTGGGTCTTGAGGCAAAAACAGCGCAAGAAGGCGTAAATCACTTAATGGAAGCAGTGAGGAAGTTGATGAAAATCTTGGATTTTCCAACTTGTATTAAAGAACTCGGCGTCCCGGAAAAAGATTTTCTGTCCAGCGTTGACCGTCTCGCAGAATCCGCATTTTCAGACCAATGTACGACCGCAAACCCGAGATATCCTCTGATTTCAGAAATTAAAGAGCTGTATTTAATGGCTTATTACGGAAAATAATAAAAAAACAGCACTAACGGATTGAAATGAGATAATGATGGCAGATATTAAAATTGTCTGCCATCATTTTTTGTACTTAGCAAACCTACATTTATGCAAAAAATGAGCCTTGTGAACGAGAGTTCACAAGGCTCATAATAATTTTTATTTTGCCTAAGCAGTCATTATTTCGCTGCAATTGCTGCCTGTGCTGCTGCCAAGCGTGCAATCGGCACACGGAACGGCGAGCAGGATACATAATCCAGGCCAATCTTATGGCAGAACTCAACGGAAGACGGGTCTCCGCCGTGCTCTCCACAGATACCGATATGAAGCTTCGGATTCACCGGCTTACCAAGTTTGATAGCCATTTCCATCAGCTTACCAACACCGATCTGGTCGAGTTTTGCAAACGGGTCATTCTCGAAGATTTTGGTGTCATAATAAGCGTTTAAGAACTTACCAGCATCGTCACGGGAGAAACCGTAAGTCATCTGGGTTAAGTCGTTAGTACCGAAGCAGAAGAAGTCAGCTTCTTTTGCGATATCATCAGCAGTAAGAGCTGCTCTCGGGATTTCGATCATCGTACCAACTTCGTAAGCAAGCTCGATGCCAGCTGCTGCGATTTCAGCATCAGCAGTTTCAACAACAACCTTCTTAACGAATTTGAGCTCTTTGATGTCGCCAACGAGCGGAATCATGATTTCAGGAGCTACCTTCCAATCCGGGTGAGCTTTCTGAACATTGATTGCTGCACGAATAACTGCTTTGGTCTGCATCTTTGCAATTTCCGGATAGGTAACTGCAAGACGGCAACCACGGTGACCCATCATCGGGTTAAACTCGTGGAGAGAATCGATAATTGTCTTAATCTGCTCAACGGTCTTACCCTGAGCATCAGCAAGTTTCTTGATATCTTCTTCGGTCGTCGGAACGAACTCATGAAGCGGCGGGTCTAAGAAACGGATGGTAACCGGGTTACCTTCCAAAGCTTCGTAAAGCTTTTCAAAGTCGCCCTGCTGTACCGGCAGAATCTTTTCAAGCGCTACTTCTCTTTCCTCTACCGTATCAGAACAAATCATTTCGCGGAATGCATCAATTCTGTCGCCTTCGAAGAACATATGCTCCGTACGGCACAGACCGATACCTTCAGCACCAAGCTCACGAGCTTTCTTAGCATCAGCCGGCGTATCAGCGTTGGTTCTAACTTTCAGAGTTCTGTATTTGTCAGCCCAAGCCATGATTCTGCCAAACTCACCGGAGATGGAAGCATCAACCGTCGGAACGATGCCATCATAAATGCAACCGGTAGAACCATCTAAGGAGATTTCGTCACCCTCGTGGTATTCTTTACCAGCCAATACAAACTTCTTGTTTTCTTCATCCATAGCGATTTCAGAGCAACCGGATACACAGCAAGTACCCATTCCACGAGCAACTACGGCTGCATGAGAGGTCATACCGCCACGAACAGTCAGGATACCCTGAGCAGCTTTCATACCTTCAATGTCTTCCGGAGAGGTTTCCAGACGAACCAGTACAACTTTTTCGCCTTTTGCAGCCCACTCTTTAGCATCTTCAGCAGTAAATACGATTTTACCGCAAGCAGCACCCGGGGATGCAGCCAGTGCTCTACCGATTAAAGCTGCGGACTTTAATGCTGCAGCATCAAACTGCGGATGCAGAAGGGTATCAAGGTTTCTCGGGTCGATCATTGCAACTGCCTTCTCTTCGCTGATCATGCCCTCATCAACGAGGTCACAAGCAATCTTAAGAGCAGCTTTTGCAGTTCTCTTACCGTTACGGGTCTGAAGCATATAGAGTTTCTTATCTTCGATGGTGAACTCCATATCCTGCATATCTCTGTAGTGATCTTCCAGCTTACGGCAGATGCCGATGAATTCTTCATAAACTTCCGGCATAACTTCTTTCAGCTGATCAATTTTCTGCGGTGTACGAACGCCGGCAACAACGTCTTCACCCTGAGCGTTCATCAGGAACTCACCCATCAGGTGCTTTTCGCCGGTTGCAGGGTCACGGGTAAATGCAACACCGGTACCGGAGGTTTCGCCCATGTTACCGAATGCCATCATCTGTACGTTAACTGCGGTACCCCAGGAATACGGGATATCGTTGTCACGACGGTATACGTTAGCACGCGGGTTGTCCCAGGAACGAAATACTGCCTTAACTGCTTCCATGAGCTGTTCTTTCGGATCCGTCGGGAAATCAGCGCCGATTTTAGCTTTATATTCAGCTTTGAACTGATTTGCAAGCTCTTTTAAGTCATCAGCGGTCAGGTCAACGTCCTGAGTTACGCCTTTGGCTTCTTTCATCTTATCGATGAGCTCCTCGAAGTATTTCTTACCAACTTCCATAACAACGTCAGAGAACATCTGGATAAATCTTCTATAGCAGTCCCAAGCCCAACGCGGATTGCCGGACTTCTCTGCCAAAACGTTAACAACTTCTTCATTTAAACCAAGGTTTAAGATGGTATCCATCATACCCGGCATGGAAGCTCTAGCACCGGAACGAACGGAAACCAACAGCGGATTTTCTTTGTCACCAAATTTTTTACCGGTGATTTCTTCCATTTTCGTGATGGCAACCATGATTTCATCCATAATACCATCGTTGATTTTTCTGCCATCTTCATAATACTGCGTACAAGCTTCCGTCGAAATTGTGAAGCCCTGCGGTACCGGAAGACCCAGTTTTGTCATTTCTGCCAGGTTAGCACCTTTACCACCCAACAGATTTCTCATATCTGCGTTGCCTTCGCTAAACAGATATACGTACTTTTTAGCCATGTGTAAACCTCCTATTTGATTTTGTGTGACTCTCAAAAAGTAAGAATCATTGACAATTTTTTAGCAATTTTTGGTTCTGGCTGAACGCCACATTATATTATACCATATATTTGTAAAAAATCAAATATTTTTTTATTATTTTGTTAATTTTATTGCATTTTAAACATTTTATTACAAAAACGATAAAAAAAGCGCAGGATTCCTACGCTTTTTGAAGTTTTGCAAATGCACCCATTAAGTTTTTCGTGCCAACATCATCAAATGCAATTTCAATTCGGACATCGTTGCCCTCCGGTGTAACGGATAAAATCATTCCACGTCCGAATTTCTTATGCGTTACGATGTCGCCCGGCATATAATCAACATTCATGGGTTTTGAACGAACATCAAAGACTTTTTTATTAAATATATCATTAAATAATGCTTGATTCTGCGGCTTGCTCTCCCCTATTGTTTGTCCTACCTTCACTTGCCTGCGAAGAACATCAGTGTATTTCGGCGGGATTTCATCCAAAAAGCGCGAGGGCTTGGAATACTGCGATGCACCATATACATTCCTGCGCAGAGCATAAGACACCGTAAGATTTTTCTTAGCGCGCGTAATGCCCACATAGCATAAGCGCCTTTCTTCTTCCAATTCCTCATCGGAAAACATCGAACGGCTGCTGGGAAACAGACCGTCCTCCATACCGCATAAGAATACATGGGGAAACTCAAGACCTTTCGCACTATGCAGGGTCATTAAAACAACCGTATCTGCATCTGCGTCATAGTTGTCGATATCCGAAACAAGTGCGGTTCGTTCCAAAAATTCGGATAAATTCGGCGCTTCCGTCTCCTTTTCATATTCAAAGGCAGATGCAATAAATTCACCGATATTCTCAAGCTTCGTTTGATTTTCAACGCTGTGCTCTACTTCCAGCATCGCGCGATATCCGCTTTCGTCCAGCATTTTTTCCAACACAGCTGATGGCAGAGCATTTTCGGCAAACGCACCCAAATTGCGAATCATTTTTGTAAAGGGAAGCAACTTGTCAGATAATTTTGATAGCTCACTATCACCTTCACAATTCTCCATCGCTGCAAACATACTGATTCCACGCTCTGCAGCAGCCTTTGCAATCTTTTCAACAGAGGTTGTTCCAATTTTACGGCTGGGTTCATTCACTACACGAATCAAACTGATATTATCATCCGGGTTAAATATAAGTCGTAAATATGCTAAAACATCCTTTACTTCCTTGCGGTCATAAAAGCGCAATCCTGCAAGCACACGATAAGGGATACGAAAGCCGGACAAGGTTGTTTCAATAATACGCGATTGTGCATTGGTGCGGTATAAAATCGCGTTTGCAGAATACTTCGCGCCCTTGTTTTCGACTTCTTTTTGTATTTCTTTTGCTATGTATTCTGCTTCTTCGTATTCATTTTCTGCTTCAAATACCGTAATTTTATCACCGTCGCCATTATCCGTCCACAAGGTCTTTCCCTTTCGACCTTTATTATTGGCAATTACAAAATTTGCCGCATTCAATATATTTTGCGTAGAACGATAGTTTTGCTCCAGTTTAATCACTTTAGCGGCCTGAAATTCTTTTTCAAAATCTAAAATATTGTTGATGTTTGCACCACGGAATTTATAAATACTTTGGTCATCATCACCAACCACACAAATATTTTCGCGCACGGATGCAAGCATACTGGTCAGCATATATTGGGAATTGTTGGTGTCCTGATACTCATCCACAAAAATATACTTGAATTTATTCTGATAGTAGCTGAGCACCTCCGGATTTGTTGACAAAAGCTTCACTGTGAGCATAATGATATCATCAAAATCCAAGGCATTGGATTCTTTGAGGCGCTTTTGATATAGCCGATACGCTTCGCCGATTTTTGACATCCTGAAATCAGAAGTATAGACATCAATAAAGCTATCCGGCTCCATTAAGTCGTCTTTCGCTGTGGAAATCTCAGCTAAAACTCCTTTAATCGGAAAGAATTTTTCATCCATATCCAGCTCTTTTAAGCAACGCTTCATGAGGGTTTTCTGGTCAGATGTATCATAGATGACAAAGTCGCTGTTATAACCCAATAGATGAATATTCTTTCGAAGAATTTTCATACAGCAGGCATGAAATGTATGAATCCACATTCCGTCAGCACTCTCGCCAATCAGGTTTTCGATTCTTTCTTTCATTTCATTTGCTGCTTTATTTGTAAACGTGATTGCCAGTATTTCAAACGGACGGGCAAGTCCCTGCTCTAATATGTATGCTATTTTATTCACTACGACCGTGGTTTTTCCAGAGCCTGCGCCGGCAAGAATTAAGATAGGACCATCTGTGCACAGGATTGCTTCTTTTTGTCGGTCGTTAAAGCGTTCTAAATTCATAGTTCCTCCTTGATTATTTCCCTAATAACCTCGAGCGCTCGCTCAGAAATTTTTCCGTAGCGTTCTTTTTTATTTTTCACACGATAATCGAGCGAATCAATAATGCCGAAATTGATATTCATCGGCTGAAAATCCTTACCGCAGAACGCAGAAACGTGCTTTGCAAGCGCACCGGTTGCGGTTTTTGACGGAAAAATGAGGGGAGCTTTACCCAAAACATATCTTGCTGCATTGATGCCTGCGACAATGCCGGAAGATGCAGATTCCACATAACCCTCGACACCCGTCATCTGCCCTGCAAAAAACAGACCCGGACGCTCAATGACACCGTAGGTCGTATCTAAAAAGCCGGGAGAATGCAGATAAGTATTGCGGTGCATCACACCATAACGAATAATATCTAAATTTTCAAGACCCGGAATCATAGAAAATACTCGTTTCTGTTCTCCGAATTTTAAGTGTGTCTGAAATCCGACGATATTAAACAATGTGCCGTCTTTATCATCCTGACGAAGCTGAACCACTGCATAGTATTGCTCTCCCGTCTCCGGATGTTCAAGACCTACAGGTTTTAATGGACCAAATACTAAGGTGTCTTCCCCACGCCTTGCCATCACTTCGACCGGCATACAGCCTTCAAATACTTTTTGGTCTTCAAAGGATTTTAATTCAGCTGTTTCGGCAGTAATCAAAGCATTATAAAAACGCAAATATTCTTCTTTTGTCATCGGACAATTGATATAATCTGCCGTACCTTTGTCATAACGCGCCTTTCGATAAGTTTTCGTCTTATCGATGGACTCATAGGTAATAATCGGTGCAGCGGCATCAAAAAAATAAAGCTGCTCTTTACAAAGCTTGCTGATGTTATCTGCAAGTGCGTCTGAAGTGAGCGGACCACTGGCTACAACGACACAGCCCTCATCGGGAATTTCCGTCACCTCTTCTTCTATGACCGTAATGTTCGGGTGGGAATGAATCTTTTCCGTCATCATTTGAGCAAAACCCAAACGGTCAACCGCTAATGCTCCACCGGCAGGAACACGAGTGGCGTCAGCACATTCTGTGACCAAGGAACCCAAAAGGCGCATTTCCGCCTTTAATAAGCCTGCACCATTTTCTAATGTATCTGCGCGCAGAGAGTTTGAACACACAAGCTCTCCAAGGTAATCCAGCGAATGTGCCGGAGATTTCTTTTTGGGCTTCATTTCATATAAATCAACATGGATTCCGTATTTTGCGAGTTGCCACGCAGCCTCACATCCGGCAAGTCCACCACCGATGACTGTTGCTTTCATAGTATTCCTCTTCTCTAAGGGTTATTTATTCCACACAGCAGCATATTTATCTAGAATATAAACAGGACGATAGGCAAGCTTTGCCTGTCTGAGACCGCTAAGCCCCATATCTTCCTCACGGTTTAAATATTGATAACTACTCCATTCATTTTGGCAAAATCGCTGACTCATTGCCGGATACACACCGCGAAAACTTTGATCAGCAAACTCCAGGTGTACCAACACGGTATCCTCTGATACCGGCTCTGCAAATGATGCCGCAACAAGTGTTCCATTAACTAAAATTCCGCCCGCTGTGACGTTTAAGTTTTCGAGATTGTCCATTACGCGAAGCGTAGCAGCTTTCGCGTTTTCCGCGCTACTATCGTCACTATTATTCATCCAGCGCTCAAACAATTCCTTGCACGCAGGCATATCTGATGCAGTAAGCCTTACATATTCATGCGGATAGGTGTTACAGAAATAATTAAAATGATTCTTTTTCCCATGCAGTTTTTTCCCGCTGAGATCTATCATTTGCTTTGTTTCATAGATATAGTCTGAATTGTCTCTGTCATAAATAAATTCAAAACTGTCAGGAAAAAGTTCAGAAAGCTCGTCCTTCATCCAATCAGATAAATTTCGGAATACGGGTCTGACCCCTTGCTCTCTTAAATGCTCGCAAACCGAAAGGATAGCACTCTTTTTATCCCCCAAACCAATAGGATAGGAAGCCATCGGCGGATTCTTTCCAAACTGAAAAAACAGCACCAAACAGCCGAACGTTTCAGCATAGGTAATGCTTGTCTCTCCACTCCACATAAACATATTCGTAAAATTATAGGTGGAATTATTCATATTATTAAAATATGTTTCAAAAACAGATTTACTTTCTAAAGTAATGCGTTTTTGTTCCAACATTTTAACACCTTCCGGTTAAATTCTAAAATCTTTAAAAAGTGCGAGTGCCTCATTAAAACATTCTTCAGGCAATTTACAATCGCAGAACAATTCAAATGCATAGATTCCCTGCATTACAAGCATTGGAAGACCATTCATAATTTTTGCTCCTTTGGCTTCTGCCTCCTGTAAAAAACGCGTCTTTTTCGGATTATAAATTAAATCACAGCATAAGGTTTTATCCGTAATCATATCCATATATTTATTAAACGGATTTTCTTCCTCGTGAGGATGCATCCCCAATGGAGTTAGATTAATAACGATATCGTATTGCTTGTCCGTATCAATTTCCTCACAAGCATAAAATTTAGTATATTCTTTCACCAAATCTTCAATTGGCAGTATTTTTTCTTTTGTGCGTGAGCTTATCGTAACGGAGCCGGCTCCTTTTTGTGCTAATTTATAAGCAATACTGCGCGCGGAACCACCGGCACCTAACATTAAAACATCTTTTTTTTGAAAGCTTCCTAAAATACGCTCAAAAGAGTCTACAAAACCGTCCCCATCAGTATTATAACCGCACCATTTCCCTTCGCGGTTTACAATGGTATTCACCGAACCCATGCGCTTTGCTTCCGCATCTAAAACATCGACAACGTCTAAAACGTCGATTTTGTACGGAGAAGTAATATTAAAACCCAAAGCACCCATGGTTTTGGCTTGCAAAACAGATGGCTTAAAGTCTTCTTTTTCTACTTCAAAAGCTAAATATGTTACGTCTTTCCCTGTTTTTTCAGCAAAATAGCTGTGCATTTTGGGTGACAAGGTATGCGCCAAAGGGTTTCCAAAGATACCCAAAAGCTTCGTCTGCGATGATGTTGTCATTGATTTCATCCCTTTTTCTTCAAATATCTGCGCTTATACCATATACATAAGCACGACGACCAAAACGCCGACGATTGCTCCTGCAAAAACCTCGAATGGTGTATGACCAAGCAATTCTTTCAGTTTCTCTCCATCTGTCTCGATTTCATCTGTGCCCATATTTTCAACTACTTGATTTAATACCTCTGCCTGTTCTCCTGCCGCACGACGTACACCGGAAGCATCGTACATTACAATAAAGGATAGTACAACACAAATCGCAAATGCTGCTGACCGTAAACCCTCTTCAAAGCCCACAGAGGTCGTCAGTGCAATGACAAAAGCGGAATGAGAACTCGGCATACCGCCGGAACCAATAAAACGGCGGAAGTCAAATTTCCTATTCTCCACCATTACAAAAATAACCTTTAAAAACTGTGCGGCAAACCAACCGACCAAAGCTGAAATCAGCATTTTGTTTGAAAAAATCTCTGTAAAAAATTCCAAGTTGATACCACCTTACTGTATTTTATCTTATGTTGTCCTAAACTTCTCTTTTTAGCAAATAATCGGACAGCTTGATTAAAAATTCTGCCTTGTCACCGTAAAAAGTAAGAGCTTCTTTTGCTTTTTCTGTATATTCATTTAACAGTTCTTTTGATTTTTCGAGACCATAGAGCGTAACAAAGGTTGTTTTTTGATTTTCCTTGTCCATCCCTGTTTTCTTACCTAATAAAGCCTCATTACCCTCTACATCTAAAATATCATCTTTGATTTGGAATGCAATTCCAAGATTATGCGCAAAATCTTCCAGGCGTGATATATCATCTAACGATGCCCCACCGGCAATTGCGCCTAATCTTACGGCAGCGATAATCAATGCGCCGGTTTTACACAGATGCATTGTCCTAAGCGTTTTTTCATCAATTCGCCTTCCTTCAGACGCCATATCAATTACCTGACCCCCGATCATTCCCTCCGTCCCTGCAGCATTAGAAAGAGTAAGAGCAGCGTTTAGGGTCTGCTTCGGTGCAAGTTTTGAATGTTTAAGCGCTACAGAAAATGCATTTGTCAAAAGTGCATCCCCTGCCAAAACCGCCATTGCTTCCCCATAAACAATATGATTGGTCGGCTTTCCTCGTCTCAAATCATCATTATCCATACACGGCAGGTCGTCATGAATTAATGAGTAGGTATGTATCATTTCGAGTGCGCAGGCAAAAGGAAGTGAGTTTTCTTCGTTAGAAAACAATTCCTCACAAGCTAAAACCATCACCGGACGAATGCGTTTACCACCGGATAAAAGGCTGTAGCGCATCGCCTCATAAATTGCGCTTTGCTCGTTGTCTATCGGTTTGGTAAAAAAATCAAGCGCCTTATCGACAATATCGATTTTACGGCGAAATTCTGCATTAAAATTCAAAATAATCTCTCCTTAAAGCTCCTGCACGTCAAATTCTTCTTCGACTTCACTTCCATCGTCATTTTGCAAAAGTATTGTGACTTTTTGCTCCGCCTTATCCAGCATTGTCCGACAGCTTTTTGACAGTTTTATGCCTTGTTCAAACAATTTCATTGATTCATCAAGCGTCGCATCTCCGCTTTCCAAGCGCGAAACCACCGTTTCCAGTTCAAGCATATTGTCTTCAAAACTTTTCGTTTTTGCCATATTACCATTCTCCTTCTGCTCGTCCGGTCAAATCACCGTCTTCTTTTAAGTGAAAGAAATTATTGTGCCTGAGTGCCTCATACAAAACGATAGCAACGGAATTGGATAAATTCAAAGAACGATTTCCTTCTGCCATTGGGATGCGGATTGCCGTGTCGTAATGCTTCGCAAGCAAATTCTCCGGAAGGCCTCTCGTTTCTTTCCCGAACACAAGGTAATCCCCATCCTGATATCGCGGCTCATCATATCGTAATTTACCTTTTGTTGTCGCAAAATAAAAGTTGCCTTCATTCTTAGCAAAAAAGTCTGATAAATTTTCATAATAACGAATATCCAGTTCGTGCCAATAATCGAGACCTGCACGCTTTAATTTCTTGTCATCTATTGTAAAGCCCATCGGCTTTACAATATGAAGAATGCTACCGGTCGCCTTACAGGTTCGGGCAATATTGCCTGTATTCTGCGGAATTTCAGGTTCGACTAAAACAATATTCATCGCCATTTTGTCACTCTCCTGCTTCCCAACCGCGTGTTTCTACAAAATGCTTGATTCTTTCCAGCGCCTTGTAAATATTTTTGATACTGTATGCGTACGAACAACGCACAAAGCCTTCACCGCTTGTACCAAACGCTGTTCCGGGAACTACGGCAACCTTTTCTTTTTCGAGAAGCTTAACGCAGAATTCTTCCGAGGTTAGACCGGTAGACTGAATTGACGGAAAGACATAAAAGGCACCTTCAGGCTCAAAACAAGAAAGCCCCATACTGTTAAACCCGTCAACGATAATTCTTCTGCGGCAATCATATTCATTCCGCATGCGTTCAATGTCATCATCGCCATTTCTCAAAGCATCCACTGCTGCATACTGACTGGTAGTCGGCGAACTCATAATTGCATACTGATGAATTTTAAGCATAGCACTCATAATTTCAGCCGGACCGACAGCAAAACCCAAACGCCAGCCGGTCATCGCATAAGATTTCGAGAAACCATTGACGATAACCGTGCGCTCTTTCATTCCACTGATATTTGCGATAGAAACGTGCTTTCTTCCATAAGTAAGTTCCAAATAAATCTCATCAGAAAGAACTAAAATATCTGTACCGCGCAAAACCTCAGCGATTTCTTCCAGATCTTCTTCTGTCATAATTGCGCCGGTCGGGTTATTCGGATACGGCAAGATTAAAAGCTTCGTCTTCGGTGTGATTGCAGCTTTTAATTGCTCTGCGGTTAACTTAAATCTGTTCTCCGCTTTCGTAACAATCGGAACCGGAACACCGCCTGCCAGCACCGTACAAGGCTTATAGCAAACAAAGCTCGGGTCAGGAATCAAAACCTCGTCCCCCGGGTCCACAAGCGAACGGATACAAAGGTCAATCGCCTCGCTACCGCCGACTGTAATGATAACATTCTCCGGCGTGTATGACAAATTAACTCTGCGCTCTAAATACTTAACAACCTCTTTGCGCAGTTCTAAAAGACCTGCATTTGAGGTATAGTGTGTGTGTCCGTGCTCCAGCGACTGAATGCCTCGATTTCTAATATGCCAAGGCGTTACAAAATCAGGCTCACCGACACCCAAAGAAATAGCATCGCTCATTTCAGCAACGATATCGAAAAACTTTCGTATGCCGGATGGCTCAATACTTTTTACTTTGTCTGATAAAAGCTTTTCATAATTCACAGTGTAATCACCTCACGCGGGTCTTCCTTTTGATTGTCAGTAATAATGCCGTCAATTTTATATTTTTTCAAAATAAAGTGGGTCGCTGTGCTTAATACCTCTTCCATCGGTGCAAGCTTTTCAGCAACAAATAAAGCTACTTCCTTCATAGTTTTACCCTCTAAAATAACACAGATATCGAATCCGCCGGACATCAAGTATACAGAAGAAACCGCTTCATACTGTTGAATTTCCTGCGCTACTTTGTCAAAACCGGCGCCGAGTTGCGGTGTAACCTTAAGCTCAATCATCGCAGTGACAGGCTCATCTTCTTCGCCTTCCCAGTTAACAATGGTACGATAACCTAAAATTACTTTTTCCTCTTCGTATTTTTTAATTTGATTTTTTACATCCTCTTCGTTCGTACCGAGCATAACCGCAATCTGCTTCGCGCTTAACGTAGCGTCTTTTTCCAATAAAGATAATACCGTGCTCATCTTTCTGACCTCCATACATTTTTAGCATTTATAGTAAATTAAATTATTCCTCTTCCTCATCATCTAAAACGCAGCCGTAAACATAGTCCCAAAAATCATCAGCACATTCCGGATTTTTTGTAGAAAACGGAATTAAAATGTCACCGTCCTGTAAATCCAGTGTTTCAATAATCAGTTCTAAATTATTTGAAAGCTGTGTTTTTGAAATTTTATCGCATTTAGTCGCAAAAACAACCGCATACTCACATTTACTTCGAATCCATTCCATCATCATGACATCATCTTTCGTCGGCTTGTGTCTTGAATCAACAAGTAAAATGACCTGCATCAGTTGCGGGCGGTTATTTAGATATTCTCCTATCATGTCGCCCCATTTTTTGATTTCATCGTGCGCTTTTGCCGCATAACCATATCCCGGTAAATCAACAAAAATCAGACCATCATCAATATTGTAAAAATTGATGGTTGCAGTTTTTCCCGGCGTTGCACTGACTCTTGCAAAATTCCGTCGATTCAGCACTTTATTAATCAGCGAAGATTTGCCAACATTGGAGCGCCCAACCAAGGCAATTTCCGGCAAGACGGTGTTGGGATACTGGTTTTTTCGTACAGCGGAAATCATCAATTCAACCTTGTTGGTATTCAATTTCATTGAAAACACTCCTTTATCGGATTATAAGCTGGAGCGAATGCTCGAACTGTATTTGGTAAGTGCTAAAATATCTTCTTCCTGCAAGTTGTAGGGAACCTCTAACAGATATGTAAAGCTTTTGACACCATCGACCCGTTCTACAGAAATATCTTGAATGCGAATATGCATTTTGGTTAACGCGTCGGTTAAATATTCCTGAAATCCGTCTTCCGTTACATCCTTTACCGTAAATCGCTTCACGCGCTTCTTCTTGTCTACTCTTAAGTGCAGGAGAATTTGCGCTAATAAAAGAATTACTGTTGCGCTGATCCCTAGCAGATACAAACCGGCACCGATTGCCATACCTACACCGGAAGTCGCCCAAATACCTGCCGCCGTCGTCAGCCCGCTGATGGTATTCTTGTGCACAAAAATCATACCTGCACCTAAAAAACCAATGCCGCTGGCAATCGTCGATGCGATTCGAGACGGGTCAAGACGCACATCCATATTGGCGTAGGTTCCCGACTCAATAATATCAAAAAACGCATATTTTGAAATAACCATCATCAAAGCTGCACCGCAGGCAACGACAAAGTGCGTACGAATGCCCGCTTCTTTGGAGCGATTGCGACGTTCAAGTCCAACAGCAATACCGCAAAGACCGGCAAGTAAAACACGAAAAATATATTCTAAATAAACCCATTCAAACATCAAAAAACCTCCCATAGGTGTAAAGCATATAACTTTACTTAATTTTAAACCAATGCAAACTTTAATACTTCATCCATTGTTGAAACTGGAATAATAGTAAGATTCTCTTTCACAACGGTTTCTAGTTCATCAATATCCTTTTTATTATCTTCCGGAATTAAAATTGTCTGAATTCCGGCTCTATATGCTGCCAAAGATTTTTCCTTTAACCCGCCAATGGCAAGCACGCGTCCGCGAAGCGTAATCTCACCGGTCATCGCAACCGTATGATTTACTCTCCTGCCGCTTAATGCTGAAGCAAGTGCTGTAGCAATGGTGATTCCTGCAGACGGACCGTCTTTCGGCGTCGCGCCTTCCGGTACGTGGATATGGATATCTTTATTTTTATAAAATTCATCTTCTATCCCGAATTTTTCAGCAATGGAACGAATGTAGCTGATAGCGGCTTTCGCCGACTCCTGCATCACATCGCCAAGCTGTCCGGTCAGCTCGATTTTGCCGGTACCGTTCATTACATTGACTTCAACCGATAAAGTATCCCCACCGACTTGAGTCCACGCAAGTCCGGTAACCACACCAATTTCATTCTTTTTCGATGCAGTATCGGCAAGGAACAGACGCTTGCCTAAAAATTCGTCCAGATTTTTAACACTAACCTTGACAGCCTCGCCCGACTCGGATTCGGAAATTTTTAGCGCCGCTTTTCGGCAGATGCGTCCCATTTTTCTCTCTAAAGAACGCACACCCGCTTCTTTTGTGTAGCCCTCAATCGTAAGACGAATTGCGCCATCATACACTTTCAGCATCTTGCTCTTTAAGCCGTGAAGCTTTAACTGTTTCGGCAACAAGTGCTTTTTGCAAATATGGAATTTCTCCTCCGAGGTATAGCCGGAAATTTCAACAATCTCCATACGGTCTAAAAGCGGCCTCGGAATGGTGTCCAAGGTGTTTGCAGTTGCAATGAACATTACCTTGGAAAGGTCAAAATCAACCTCCAAATAATGGTCACGGAATCTGCAGTTTTGTTCGCTGTCCAATACCTCTAAAAGCGCCGATGCAGGATCTCCATGGAAATCACTGCTCATCTTGTCAATTTCGTCAAAAAGCATCAACGGATTATTGGATTTTGCCTGTTTCATCGCTGTGATGATTCGTCCGGGCATTGCTCCAATATAGGTTTTCCGGTGTCCTCTGATTTCCGCCTCATCGCGAACACCGCCAAGCGAAATACGCACATAGTTTTTACCAAGGCTTTCCGCAATGGAGCGTGCAATTGAAGTCTTACCAACACCCGGAGGTCCAACCAAACATAAAATGGGACCACTAAGTGAGCCGGTCATCTGCTTCACTGCTAAATATTCTAAAATGCGCTCTTTGATTTTCTGCAAACCATAGTGGTCGCGTTCTAAAATTTTCTTGGCTTCTGCAAGGTCTATTTTCTCTTCTGTAGAAGCAGACCACGGCAGGTCGCAAATCCAACTGACATAATTTCGGATGACATTTACCTCCGGATTTCCGTACGGCATTTTCTGTAAGCGGTCCAGCTCCTGCTCACATTTTTCCATCACAGCATCCGGAACGCCGGCTTTTTCAAGTTTTTCTCTATATTCTTTGATTTCAAGTCCTATGCCGTCTTTATCACCAAGTTCTTCCTGAATAATTTTCATCTGTTCGCGAAGGAAGTATTCTTTTTGGTTGCGATCAATATTCTCTTTCACCTTGCGGTTAATCTCATTATCAATCTCTAAAATTGCTGTTTCCTGAATCAGTATGGTAATTAATCTCGCCATACGTTCAGAAACAGAAAACATATCTAAAAGCGCTTGCTTTTCCTTTAACTTTATCTGCAAGTTCGATGCAATCGCGTCTGTAAACTTTGCAGGGTCATCGATTGCTTCCAACGCTAAAATAGCCTCCGGATTGAGCTTTTGATTGTTGCTGCAATAGGTTTCAAATTCAGCAAACAATCGGCGCTTTAATGCCTCAAGCTCAAGCTCCGCTACTTCTTGATCAATCGTTGACTCGTATTCGCTTACTTGAACCTTAAAAAACGGCTCACTTTTGATAACCAAATCAAGATGCGCACGACTAAGCCCCTCAACTAAAACACGAACCATACCGCTCGGCATTTTTACAACCTGCTTAATTCGACAAATGGTACCAACTTTTTCGATATCATTCAGTTTTGGGTTTTCGATGGTGATATCTTTTTGCATCGCCAAAAAAGCGATTTGGTCACCTTCCATCGCTTCTTCTAAAGCTGCAATTGATTTTTCCCGTACCATATCAAAATGTACAAGCGCACCCGGAAAAATAACTAAACCACGAATAACAATCATTGGCAGGTCGGATGTGCGTTTCAATATCATCTCACTCATAAGGATCTCCTTTTTTTGCATCTAATCTATCGAAAGTAAAATTATAGCGTTTATAGCATATTTATATTATTATACCAAAAAAAATATTAATTCTCAACTAATAAACGAAAAAAAGTCCCGATTTTTCGAGACTTTTTTATAAAATTAAATGTTTTTCCACGGATTTTCATTTTTATAAACAAAAACTTCGCATTTTTGCCCGAAATGCTTCTGCAAAATCTCTGCCATATAGTCACAAAACAATATTTCAGCCTCATAATGAGGTACTTCAACCAAAGCTTTTCCGGTTTCATATGCGTGTCTTGCATGATGATACTTAAAGTCGCCTGAAATGTAAACATCTGCGCCTAAATGGTAAGCATCATAGATAAGGTCTGCTCCGCCACCGTTACAAACAGCCAATTTGGAAATGGTTTGATTTTCATCACCTACAAAGCGGATATGCTCCATATGCAAGCGTTCTTTGAGCATCGCAAGCAAGTCTGACAACATAATTTTTTCAGGCAATTCGGTAATTCTACCAATTCCGTCAGGGAATTCGCCCTCCATACTTTGGCTTGCTTCTGCATTGCAGATCGTTTTCAAAAAATAGTCACACAACCCGTTTTTGACCGAATCAAAATTAGTATGCATTGCATATAAATTAATACCGCTTTGAATGAGTTTAATAACAGTATTTCCAACAGCGTCTTGTCTTACGATTTGCTTCAACGGATGAAATAAAAGCGGATGATGCGATAAAACCAAATCTGCACCGATGCGTTCTGCTTCACAAACAACGCTTTCATCCGTATCCAAAGAAATCAGTATTCTGGTAATTTCGGCTTCTTGGTCGCCAATTAAAATCCCAACATTATCATAATCCTCAGCGAGTGCAGACGGCGCTAATGTTTCCAGATAGTCGCAAAAATCTTTCATCGTCACCATTGGCTACACCCCTCTTTAATTTCGTAAAGTTCATCCAGTAGATTTCTCACATAAACTTCTCTGTCGTTCGCATTTTCACGTTTTGCAGCAGTAAGTCCTCTTAAAATCTTTTCAAATTCGCGGATTTTAAATATTAAGAATTCCTTGGCAAGCGGCACGTGGTTGGTAAGCAAATAGGGGCTGATATAGTAATCTGCTTCCCTGTTTACTTCCATATCTCCTACCTGCGCCGTTAGAATCTGATAAATTTTGTTGCCCTCTTTCGCTAAACGCTCCTCTTTAATACAAAAACCATTATGATGAAGGTATTTGCGAACTTCCTCCGCTGCCGTCATGGGCTGCAGAATCAGGCGAACATCCTTGGTCAAAAGTTCTTTTTTTGCCTCCAAAATCTCACAGATTAAGATGCCACCCATGCCGGCAACGATAATTTCATCCGCTTCGCCGGCTTTCAGCTCTTTGATTCCGTCAGATAAGCGTGTTACGATGTTCT
Source organism: Clostridia bacterium (assembly GCA_017399695.1). GTDB lineage: Bacteria > Bacillota > Clostridia > UBA1381 > UBA9506 > RGIG1666. Next base: position 189,422 of record JAFQBK010000016.1, read on the forward strand.
CTTGCAACTGAAATTTTGCAATATTGTTTTCCGCACGCAATAGCGGTCCACGGTTTATATCCATCGCCAGAGCCGATGAAATCTTACCTTTCTGCACCAGATATATCGGAATATATGCGTGGTCTGTACCAACATCCGCAATCTTCGCATTTTGTGACACGCAGTCCGCAATTGCTAAAAGGCGCGGCGTCATATTCTTTTCTGCGTTCATACTTGCTCTTCGTGATTTTTCTTGCGAATTTCCGCACGCTTGATTTTACCGCCAAGCGTTTTTGGAAGTTCGTCAACAAAATCAATGATTCTCGGATATTTGTAAGGCGCAGTAACGCGTTTTACGTGCTCCTGCAGTTCTTTTTTCAGTTCATCACTCGGTGTGTATCCTTTGGCTAAAACGATAGTTGCCTTTACAACCTGACCGCGAATCGGGTCGGGAGCCGCAGTAATTGCACATTCAACAACCGACGGGTGCTCAATCAATGCGCTTTCTACTTCGAACGGTCCAACACGGTAGCCGGAGCATTTAATAACATCATCGCTTCTGCCGATAAACCAGTAATAACCGTTACTGTCACGCCATGCGACATCACCGGTATCATAACGCTCTCCACCGAGGTTCTCTTTCGTCATCTCTTCGTCAAGATAATAGCCGGTAAAAAGTCCGGTTGGAAGACCTTTGTCAATTCCTCGGACAACAATTCGACCCTCTTCACCGTCTTCGCAGGCATTTCCGTCATCGTCAACTAACTGAATGTTGTACAAAGGAGACGGCTTACCCATGGAACCTGGCTTCGGCTCAAACCATTCAAAGTTAGCAAGCATTACCGTAGACTCTGTTTGACCGAAACCCTCACGAATATTCAGTCCGGTAAGCTCTTTCCAGCGATTGTAAACCTCCGGATTTAAGGGCTCGCCTGCCAAACACCATTCCTTAACACAGGATAAATCGTACTTGGAAACATCCTCCTGAAGCATAAAACGATACATCGTCGTCGGTGCGCAAAAGGTGGTAACTTGATATTTTGTAATCATATCCAAAAGTTTTAACGGAATAAACTTGTCCATATCATAAGCAAAAATCGTTGCGCCGCAAATCCACTGACCGTAAATTTTACCCCAGCCGAATTTTGCCCAGCCGGAGTCGGAAACGCTCATATGAAGCTTGTTTTCACGAACTCTCTGCCAGTATTTTGCAGTTACAATATGTCCTAACGGATAAGAGAAATTATGTCTGACCATCTTCGGCATACCTGTGGTGCCGGAAGTAAAGTAAACCAGCATAATGTCATCCCACTTGGTCGCTTTTTCGCCTTGCGGACGCTCATAAACATCAGAAAACTTCGCAATTTCGTCTTCGAAAGACAACCAACCCTCTTTGTGGTCAGCAACAATGATTTTATGTTCAAGCGTCGGAGCTTCCGGTGCTGCTTTTTCCACCTGCTCAAGTACAAACGGGTCATTAACACATACAACTGCACTGATTTTTGCCGCATTTGCGCGATATGCAATATCTTTTTTCGTTAACTGAAGTGAACCGGGAATCAAAATTGCGCCAATTTTATGAAGGGCGGCTGCACATACCCAGTATTCCCATCTTCTTCTTAAGATAAGCATAACAACAGAGCCTTTTTTGATTCCTAAGCTTTCAAAAAAGTTAGCCGCACGATTGGACAACTTGCTGATGTCTGAAAACGTAAATTTATGCTCCTCACCGTGGTCGTTACACCAAACGAGTGCCATTTTCTCCGGTTCTTCTTTTGCCCATGCATCGACAACATCGTAACCGAAGTTAAAATCTTTCGGTACATTTACTGTGTAATTCGATTTGAAATCCTCATAGGAATCAAATTCTATTCGGGGTAAAAATTTATCAAGTAACATTCTGCTAATCCTCTTTCGTATCAATTATTCAACAATAACCGTTAAAAATTTTGCCGTTTTATCTCCCACTGCGTGTTGTCCATGCGGATGCGTCGGGTTAAAATAAACCGAGTCGCCCGCTTCTAAAATCAGCTCTTTATCATCAAACGTAACACAAACCGTTCCCTCAATCACATAGTTAAACTCCTGACCCGGATGAGTGACCGGCTCCGGCACATCATCCGACGGCTCAAGCGTTACCATTAAAGGCTGCATAATTTTTCCTGCATAGCGGAAAGCCAAATCTTCAAAATGATAGCCCGGAAAACGACGGATACTGCGTCCGGCATCTTTTTTTACTACATGGTAAGTATCAAGTTTTGCCTTAACACCGGTAATGATTTCTGTAAAATCAACACCAAATTTATTTGCTATTTCATAAATTACACTAATTGGCACATTCTCACCGTTTTCTTCATAGTCAGTATATGTTTTTAAGTCAAGTCCCAACTCCTGTGCCAATTTTTCTTTGGAATAACCGCAAGCTTCTCTTAATCCCTTTAAGCGCTCGGCAATCTCATTAATTTCTTTCACCATGAAATCATCCCTTTCGTCATGATTGTCATATTACTACTAACAAAATATTATACTACAAAAAAGAATTTTTGTCTATCGTTTTCCGCAAATTTACAAACAAAAGAAAACACAAAACGGGACACCAAAAGGTGTCCCGCAAATATGCGTTATATTACTCGCTGAAATTCGATTCAATCAAACTTGTAAGAGCATCGGCAGCTTCCGCTTCATCCGTTCCATCAGCGATAATTGTAATTTCCGTACCTTTTGTGATTCCCAAAGAAAGGACACCAAGTAAGCTTTTTGCATTCACTTTGCGCTCATCTTTCTCCACCCAGATACTTGATTGAAATTCATTGGATTTCTGAATGAAAAATGTGGCCGGTCGTGCATGCAAGCCAACCTGATTCTGAACCACAATTGTCTTTGATACCATCAAAATCGCTCCTTCTCAATTACTTCGTCGAATTGATTATAAGACTAGAATACTAAATTTTTAGCCTTATGTCAACAATTATTTACAAAATAAAAACTAAAAATCAAATTTTCCATCGAAATAATCGACGATTTCGTCAATTTTGATTGAAACCTGCTGCATGGTGTCTCTGTCGCGAACTGTAACCATGCCGTTTTCTAAGCTGTCAAAGTCGTAAGTCAGGCAATATGGGGTACCGATTTCATCCTGACGACGATAACGCTTGCCAATACTGCCGGCATCGTCAAACTCACAGTTATATTTTTTCGAAAGGACTTCGAAAATCTCAAGTGCTTTATCGCTTAACTTCTTCGAAAGCGGAAGAACAGCGATTTTAACCGGTGCCAAGGCCGGATGCAGGCGAAGAACAACACGGGTGTCCCCCTCACCTACTTGTTCCTCATCGTATGCATCAACTAAAAATGCAAGTGTTACACGGTCCGCACCGAGAGACGGCTCAATGCAGTACGGAATGTACTTTTCATTCGTTGTAGGATCCATATATTCAAAGTTTTCGCCAGAATGGGTTGCGTGCTGCTTTAAGTCAAAATCTGTACGATCAGCAATACCCCAAAGCTCGCCCCAGCCAAACGGAAATACAAACTCAAAGTCAGTCGTAGCATTGGAATAATGAGAGAGTTCTTCCGGACTATGGTCACGAAGTCTTAGGTTTTCTTCCTTGATACCGAGATCTAAAAGCCACTTTTTGCAGAACTCTTTCCAATATGCAAACCACTTTAAGTCCTCACCCGGTGCACAGAAAAATTCAAGCTCCATCTGTTCAAATTCACGGGTACGGAACGTAAAATTACCCGGTGTAATCTCGTTACGGAACGATTTACCAATCTGTGCAATACCGAACGGAACTTTCTTTCTCGTGGTACGCTGTACGTTCTTAAAGTTAACAAAAATACCCTGAGCCGTTTCCGGACGCAGGAACAGCTCTGCCGTGCTGTCCTCCGTTACACCTTGGAAGGTTTTAAACATCAGGTTAAATTTACGAATATCAGTAAAGTTATGCTTGCCGCATTTCGGGCACGGGATGTTGTTTTCCTTGATGAATTCGAGCATTTTTTCGTCGCTCCAGCCATCAACAACAATCGCTTCACCTTTTTCATGCATATAATCTTCAATTAATTTATCTGCACGGTGACGAGCCTTACACTCTTTACAATCCATCAGCGGGTCGGAAAAACCACCTACGTGACCGGAAGCAACCCAAGTCTGCGGGTTCATTAAAATGGCAGCGTCAAGACCGACGTTATACGGACTTTCCTGCACAAATTTTTTCCACCATGCGCGTTTTACATTATTTTTAAGTTCAACGCCCAAAGGACCGTAATCCCAGGTATTTGCAAGGCCACCATAGATTTCAGAACCGGAATACACGAAACCGCGACCTTTACAAAGGGATACAATCTGCTCCATTGTCTTGTCAGTATTATTCATAAGTACACCTCTTAAAAATATTCTTATTATAATATATAGTTAATCGCAAAATTTGTCAAGTTCTTTTTGCCCTAAATTTCGCGCTATCACACTCCTGCCGCGCCAGATAAACGGGAAGTTTTTATATTTCTCGCAAAACTTTCGATTACTCATTTCTTCTATTTCCTCTTTATCCAAGGAAAGTAGCGTTTCGGTTAAAAATTCAGGCAACGCAGTATCAGCAAGATTTTCATTATGTGGACATACCTCCTGACATACATCACAACCGTAAGCAGAGGTCTGCTTTTTCAGCAGGTCTTCTTGCTCTTTTGTTAAGTTCTTGGCCTGTGTCAGATAAGAAATGCATTTTACAAAATCAAAGCCATCTTCCGAAAGCGCCCCGCCGGGACAAGCTTCTAAACACCGATTACAGTTTAGACAATCCAGCTCTAAAGGCGCATCCGGCGGAAAATAAGCCGTCGTTATCACTGAACCAATAAAGAAATAGGAGCCAATTTCCGGATGTATCAACATACGATTCTTCCCGAAAAATCCTAATCCTGCACGATAAGCTAACATTCTGTCCGGAAGCGGACTATTGTCTGTAAAGGTAAAACACTTTTCGCCCGTTTCTTTCGTAATAAACGCTGCAATTTGGCCCAGTTTTTCTTTTGCCACCTTATGATAATCACAAACAGCCGCATAACGCGATAGATTCTCCGGAATCAGCTCTTTCATGTAATAAGGGAAAAGACAAGTAATTATACTTTTTGCCTCCGGCAAAATCAAAAACGGATTCGAGCGTTTTTCTATGTCAGCCTCTTCAAACGGGCACGGGGTCTGCTTTTTTCGTAATTCTACGAGAGTCACACGGACATCTTCCAGTATTTCCGCATTGCTCACACCGACGTAATCAAGACCGATATCGGTTGTAAATTGCAATAAGCGGTTCTTATCCATGCGTTTCCCTCCTTTTATTCTACGAAAAACAGACGGGTCTCCCCGTCTGTTATAATTGAGAATTCTTATTCTTCGATATAATGTTTTACCAAAACTTCCAAAAGTTCGTCACGCTCCACTTTGCGGATTAAAGAACGGGCGTTGTTATGGCTCGTAATATAGGTCGGGTCACCGGACATAATATAACCAACCATCTGACTGACCGGATTGTAGCCCTTTTCCTGCAACGCGGCGTAAACTGACGTAATAATCGATTTAATATAGTCTTCTCTGCTCGCTCCAAATTGAAATTTTTGAGTCTCATAGTTTTCCATACGATCGCCGCCTTTCCTTGCGTTTATAGGTTTATTATACAATATTTGCACATTTTATGCAAGAGGCGAAATGTTAAAATAATATTACATCATTTGCAAAATTATCAACAATTTATATACCGAGTTCGTGATAAAACAAGTTCCAAGCCCGAAAAGCGTAGGAAGTACAAAAGCAAGCAACGTCCACTTAACGCTTTTCGTTTCTTTTTTGATTGTTAACAGCGTCGTCGCGCATGGAAAATGCATCAGCATAAACAGAGTTACATTTAACAAGGTTAAAAAGGTCCATCCATTATCAATAAAAATTTGTCTTAAAGTTTCAATGCCGCCGATGTCTGTTAGACTTCCTAAAGAGGTGTACCCCATAATCAAAATCGGCAAAACAATCTCATTTGCCGGAATCCCTAACAAAAACGCCAATAAAATATATCCATCTAAACCAAAAAAGCGTGCGAATGGGTCTAAGAAGATCGCAATACTACCCAAAAGTGTCTCTCCACCAAGAGTTATATTCGCCAAAAGATATATCACTATACCTGCTGGTGCTGCAACGCTCACCGCTCTTCCCAAAACATACACAGTTCGGTCTAACACCGAGCGTACAATAATACTTCTGATTTTCGGTTTGCGGTACGGTGGCAGCTCCAAAAGGAAATGTGATGGATATCCTTTTAACAGCGTTTTGCTTAACAGTTTTGACGCTAAAAGCATCATAGCAACCGACAAAACAATCAGCAATAAAACAACAAGTACGGATACCGTTGCCTCCATTTTAATTTGAAGACTGTTTACCAAAATACCGACCAAAAGTATGATCGTTGGAAAACGCCCGTTGCAAGGGATAAAACTATTGGTTAAAATTGCGACCAATCGCTCGCGCGGAGAGTCTATAATGTTACATCCACTTACGCCAACTGCATTACAACCAAAACCCATGCAGGTAGTAAGTGCCTGCTTGCCGTGTGCACAGGCTCTGCAAAAGCTTTTATCAAGATTAAACGCAATTCTAGGAAGATAACCAATATCTTCAAGCAACGTAAAAAGCGGAAAGAAAATCGCCATCGGCGGAAGCATGACAGAAATGACCCACGCAAGTGTACGATACATTCCGCTGACCAAAACATCCACCAAGAACGACGGCGTATGAATCAAATATAATGCCGATTCTATTTGTCTTTCAAATCCAAATAAGATGGTTGAAAGTACTTGCGAAGGATAATTCGCACCGACGATTGTCAGCCACAGTATTACACCAAGAAAAAATAACATCAGGGGGATTCCCGTCAGTTTCGAGGTCAAAAGCCGGTCTATTTTTCTGTCTCTTTGTTGATAATCTGGATTGGTATATTCTAAAACTTCAGCCGCCATTCTGCTGCTGAAGCGATAATAGGCTTGCGATATCATCTCACTCAGTCTATCTGTATCAATCCCTTGTTCACAGAGTTCTTCTCTTGCTTTTTCTGCTTCCGATAACAGTTCCTCCGATACACTGTTATATTCCTTTAGATTGCAAATCTTTTCAACCGTCGTTTTATCATTCTCCAGTAGCTTTAAACCAGTCCATCGCGAGTTCGTTTTTTCTGTGAGGCTTTTTACCTTTACATCAATTTCTTCCTCTTGCGGAATGTGTAAAGGGGTTGTATTCGGTCTATGAATCAGATTTTCTACTTCCTGTAACAAATCAAAGATTCCTTCTCCGTTTTTTGCATTTGTAGTAACGACGGGAACTCCTAAGACTTGTCGCATTTTGGATATATCAATCAAAATGCCTTTCCGTTTAGCTTCATCAATTAAATTGACACAAATAACGGTGTTCGGATTTGCCTCAATGATTTGCAAGGCTAAATTCATATGCCTTTCAAGCATCGTCGCGTCTACCACGACAATAATCGCATCAGGATGATGGAAACAAATAAAGTCTCGAGCCGCTTCTTCATCCTTGGATCTGGGCAACAAGGAATATGTACCCGGAAGATCTACCAAAACTCTTTTGTCCCCTTTAAAATCATAATAACCATAGGCATTTTCAACCGTTTTTCCTGTCCAGTTCCCTGTGTGCTGCTTCAGTCCTGTTAAAAAATTAAAAATTGTACTTTTCCCGGCATTCGGATTCCCTGCAAGAGCTATCACGGGTCCATTTTCTTTCCCCTTTGTTGCTTGCACACGCTTATTCATCCTTCCTCCTCCTTTACAATTATTCCGGAGGCAAGGCTATTTCTTAATGCAATGATTGAATTTTTGATTTCATACGCAACTGGGTCACCCGAGGGGCTAACAAAAACAGGGGTTATCGTTGCGTTTTTTACCATACCAAAGTCCAACAGCCTTAATTTTTCACTTTTTTTTGCAAGGATTTTATCGATATATATCGTCTTACCCACAGGCACATCACACAATCTCATTTTCTCCATTGACGCTATCCTCCAAATATAGTCTTACTAATACTATATGAAGAGCGCAAAAAAGCGTGAAAAAAACGGCGGCATATGATTTCATATACCGCCGTAAGTTTAATCATATTTATTTTCCTAAAATCATTACAGAATTGGTTTCAAAAATTCCACCTGTTTCGGTACCAGCCGCCAAAATACTCATACCTACCGTAAGCTTGCTTGCATCAACCGCTTTGCCGGTAGCAGAGTTCAAGATTGTAACACCTTTCTTTAAGAAGACCTGCTGCGGAACAACATCACCGTCTGCCGTAACTACATCGACCTGAAGCATACCCCAGTCAGAGTTAATTGCAGTAATCGTACCAGTAACAGAACGCTGCGTCGTAACTGCTGAAGAAAGAACTGTAATGTCTGTTACCGACAGGCTTGCCGTCTTCAATTTTACAGTATAACCAACACGCAGCTCATAAAGCGTTACTTTCTCACCGTTCATCGTAATGACCGCATCACGGCTTACTGTATAAGTTGTTACTGTAGAGCCTTTCTTTACGCCAATTTTAGACTCTTCAGCGGAATGATAGATGCTCTCAATCACAGCTTCAACATCTTTCGAAGCGCCAGTTGCCGTAGCGGTTAAAATGCGTCCATACTGAAGTTCCAAATTAATGGAATCACCAACGGCAAGAGAACGGAATTCCGTCAAAGAACCGTTTCTTCTAAGCGTTGCGCCCGAAGCCAATGCGAGTTCCATTTCTTCGCCGTTTTTGGTCTTCACAACTAGATTTGCATCGGTAGAAGATGGAATAGAAACGACAGTTGCATTGTTTACGGTTGTGTTCTTCGGTGCTGCATCAATAACAGCAACTTTTCCGGAAATAATTTCAAGGAAAACATGGTCGCCGTCTTTATAGTCCGCAAGCGACGCTGCAAGGCCATTATACTTTACTGCAACATTAGCCGCAAGCTTATAGTTATTCTTGGTTGTCTTACTCTCAATATCAGCGATGGTAACGGTTGTACCGCTATTGTCGGTCGTTTTACCGCGGTAAATACCCTCTAAAGTCTCATCAATATTTAAGCTGATGGCGTCTAATGAATATAAGCGCTCGGTTTCTGTATCAAAATCGCGGGTAAAGGTTAATACAACCTCCATACCGCCCTGCAATTCGGAAAGTGCGGACTTCGTACCGTCAATCATCACCGGAACCGAAGAGCTGATGGTATATTTTTCTGTTTCACCTTCTGTATCACGAAGCGTAACAACATTTAAATCAACATCAACATCTGCAACCGTCCAATGCGAGTAGGAATACTGCATCATATTCAAAATACGGTTAATCATAACAGAAACCTGTGCACGGGTTACATTGCCGTTCGGCGCAAACTCATTATCACCCATTCCCTGAATGATACCGAGTTCGCTTGCATAATAAACATAGCCTTGTGCATTTGCAGGGATTTCGTCTGTATCGGCAAAATCAGCTTTTACATCCGGATTGGATTTCAGCCAGACATCTCCGCCCAGGGATTTTGCAATCAAAATAGCTGCCTCATAACGCTTTAAGGTGTCATCCTTGTTGGCTGCAGAAAGATATGTAGCTAAATCATCCTCATTTAATACTTTTTTATACAGAAGATATGCAGCCTGATTCAGTGCATAAGAATCATACTTTGCTAAAACACTTTCGGCATTTAAAGATGCAACGGACAAAACCGCTTCGTTTACATCCTCATCCGAACCCAGACAACGTGCAAACAGCGTAATCGCTTCTTGCTTTGTGATATTGTTGCCCGGCTTAAATGTACCATCAGGGTAACCGGTAATCACCTTTTTAGCTGCCAAGGTCTCGATTGCCTCTTCTGCCCAGTCATAGCTTTTGGTTACATCCGAAAAGCTTGCCGCAAAAACCGAAGAAAAAGAGCCCAGAATTAACACAACACTCACAAGTAAAGCCAATACTTTTTTCATCATTCGCCTCATCCTCCTTGAAATTCTACTTTGATAATTATATTATACATTGACAAATCTTTTTTTTCAATGCTTTTCATTAAATTGTCACACAAAAATAACATAAGGACTGTAATTACGAAAATTACAGTCCTGTTTTGTTATGCAATATGGAAAAATGTGCTTGCAAAAGCAAAATAAACAAACAAAGACACCGCGTCTAATATTGTCGTGATGATGGGGCTTGCCATAATGACCGGGTCTAAATGAATCTTTTTGGCAATGATAGGCAGAATACCTCCGACGACCTTTGCAATCGTAACCACGCAGAATAAACTTGCACATACGGTAAGAGCAACAAAGACATCTACTGGGTCAAAAATCATAATTCTTGCAAAGTTAACAACCGCCAGCATAAATGCAGCCAAAAGGCCAACGCGCAGCTCTTTCCACATAACCTTAAACAAGTCCTTAAACTCAATTTCATTTAAGGCAAGAGAACGGATAATCATCGTTGATGACTGTGCTCCCGCATTACCGCCCGTGCCCATCAGCATAGGAATATAGGAGGTCAGGGCTACTACCTGACTAAGCGTTGCTTCGTAAAAACGAATAATCGAGCCGGTAAATGTAGCCGACAACATTAGCACAAAAAGCCAAACAATACGGTTTTTCGCCAAAGAAAAAACACCGGTATCCAAATATTCCTTCTCCGACGGCGCAATAGCCGCCATCTTATGGAAGTCTTCCGTATTTTCCTGCTCAATGACATCAATCACGTCGTCGACGGTGATAATACCAACCAAACGGTTTTCGTTATCAACTACTGGCATTGAAATCAAGTCATATTTTCTGAATATATACGCCGTTTCTTCTTTGTCGGTTAAGGTCTGAACAAACTTGACATTGGTATCCATCAATTCAGAAAGCAAAGTCTCCGGCGCGCTCAAAATCAGCTTTCGAATGGAAATTTCGCCCTCTAAATGCCTTTGCGCACTGATAACATAACAAGTGTCAATCGTTTCTTTATCCATTCCAGTTTTGCGGATATGGGACAAAGCTTTTTCGACGGTCATTTCTTTTTTCAAATCAACAAACTCCGTCGTCATAATGCTACCCGCACTGTCATCCGGATAGTTTAACAGCTGATTAATGGTTTTTCTGGTTGTCTCGTCTGTATTTCTTAAAACACGTTTAACGACATTGGCCGGCATTTCTTCAATGAAATCAACTGTATCGTCCATATAAAGCTCATCCATAATATCGTTGATTTCCCGATCGGTAATGGATTCAACAATATACTGTTGCTGTTCGCTGTCCATCTCAGCAAAAACCTCAGCAGCAAGCTCTTTCGGCAGCATACGGAACAGACGAAGCATCTTATCCTGCGGCACTTCATCCAATAACTGTTCAATATCTACAACGTTCCATTCAATTAAAAGCTGACGCGCAGCCGCTAATTGATTGTTTTCAATTAATTCCAATACTTTCTCAAACAAAAAAACGCCTCCCCTTTTCTCTGCTTCGTTTACTTGGTAATAAAAGATCCATTCTGTAAAAAAGCGCACAAAGAAAATGGCATGGACGTTTATCATTTAAAATAATAAAATCCCTTATAAATAGGGATTATTAAGGCTTTTTATAAAGGCTTATGAATCCCCTTACCATTTTCTTTTCGCATCCGCTTTCGAACGGGACTGGAATCCATAAGCTCACATCCTTTATCAGTTAATCTTAATTTTATTGTACACCCCCTACTGAAAAAAAGCAAGCACTTTTTCGCGAAAATAACAAAAAAGGCACTCATCGTAACGTAACAATGAGTGCCTCAGATTATATCATTTTGTTCATTGCACTAAACAGTGCTAAAATAGAGGATGTGTTGATGTTTTCATGCACGCCTGCGCCCCAATATACTTCCCCATTGGGATTGCTGAGTGCGATATAGGAAACAGCCTTTGACGTTGATGAACCTTCCAGTGCGTGCTCTGTATAGGATACGATTTCCACCTGTCGTCCGGTTGCTTCACGCAATATGTTGGTCATTGCATCCAAAGGACCGTTGCCACTTTTTGAAATTTCGTGTTCTACACCATGTACACTTAATTTTGCGGTCATATTGGCTTTTTCACCATCTACGTGAAATGTATAGTTATTAAGCTTTACACGCGCATCCAAGTTAACATACTCTTTTTTGAACGCTTCGTAGATTTCTTGTGGTTCCATAACGGTATGTTTATCATCAGAAAGGCGTTTAATAATAGAACTGAAGTGCTGAAGCATCTGTTTCGGCACACTGTAACCAAATTTGGTTTCCATGATGTAGTCTACGCCACCCTTGCCGGATTGACTGTTAATCTGAATCGGTTCATAATTACGCTGTAAATCCGATGGGTCAATCGGCAGATAGGGATTTTGCCAATGTGCTGCATCGTGGCTTTTGTAGTAATCCATGCTCTTTTTAATGGCGTCCTGATGCGAGCCGGAAAACGCTGTATAGGCGTACTGACCGGCATACGGCTGACGGGGATGGATTGGAAGCTTATTGAATTTCTTGAATACTTCTGCAATTTTTGTGATATTCCCCAGCTCAAGCTTCGGGTCAATTCCCATTGAAAACATGTTGAGGGCAATGACTACAATATCAGCATTTCCTGTGCGTTCGCCATTACCGAACAAAGTGCCTTCCACGCGGTCTGCGCCTGCCAAAAGTGCAAGTTCCGTCGCTGCAACACCGGTGCCGCGGTCATTATGTGCGTGTACGCTGATGCTGATGGCATCGCGTCTTTTTAAGTGGTTCGACATATATTCAATCTGGTCGGCAAATATATTCGGTGTTGATACCTCAATCGTCGACGGAAGATTAATAATCAGTTTCTTGTCCGGCGACGGCTCCAGTTCATCAATAACAGCATTGCAAATTTCGGCGGCAAACTCCATTTCAGTACAGGTAAAGCTTTCCGGCGAATATTCATAACGAATATTGCCGTCAAGTTCTTCCTCAAGTTCTTTTAAAAGCTTTGCACCGCTGATTGCCAAATCAATAATTTCCTGCTTTTCCATATGAAACACAACACGTCTTTGGAGTTCAGAGGTCGAATTGTAAAAATGAATAATTACATTTTTCGCCCCTTTAATTGCCTCGACTGTTTTTCTAATGATATGTTCACGAGACTGCGTGAGCACCTGAATGGTGACATCATCCGGAATTAAATTGTTTTCAATCAGATGTCTTGTAAACTGATATTCTGTCTCCGAGGCTGCAGGAAAACCAATCTCGATTTCTTTAAAACCCAAGTCAACCAAAAAGTTAAAAAATTCAACTTTTTCCTCTAACATCATTGGAGAAAATAGCGCCTGATTTCCGTCGCGCAGGTCAACACTGCACCAGGTGGGCGCAGAAGTTATTTCGCGGTCAGGCCAGCTTCTTTTCGTAAGCGGGACAGGCGAATATGCCTTTTGATATTTTTGATAGTTCATATAAAGCCTCCAAAATCAGGTAATTAATTGATACAAAAAAGCCGAACCTCCATGGGGAAGTCCGGCTGAAATTACCGCGTATAAAGAGATTAAGTCTCTCTAAAATAATGACACGGAAAAGAAACCGGACCACTGATTAGTAGATTCGGCAGAAGTAGCAATCGAGCATAAAAAACTGTATTCGACATACTTCATTCTCCTTTCCTATTTGCTATCATTATAAACTTAATGTCGATTTTTGTCAACCCATTTTACATATAGTGTTTATGTAAAAATTCACTGCTAATTTCTAGACTTTTAAACGGGTCACCGGGACAGCTATCCTGTTCAACAACATAATAACGAACACCAGCTTCAAAAGCCGCCTCTATAATGCCATCCCAATTCATATTTCCATTGCCGATTTCGCAATACATCGGTTGAAAATCCTTCCCTCTTCTCTCCATCATAAAATCCTTCAAATGGAGAATATCAATGCGCCCACTGAGTTTTTTAATCCACGCACAGACATCGCCTCCGCCTCTTTGTACCCAGTGCGTATCTAAAACAAAAGATGTCGTTTTTGGATTTAAGTTATCCATTAAGTGTTGCATAGCCGTTTTTCCGTTTTCAAGTTTTGTGAATTCATAATGATGATTATGATATGTAAATTTTCCACCATAAGGAATCAGTTTTTCACCGATTTCGTTTGCTTTGCGAAAGAATTCCTCATAACCCTTTAAATCATAGATAGGGCAACCGCCAATCCCCATAATATTTGTACCGAGAAACTGATGCTTTTTCAAAGAGGTTTCGAAATCATCACACATTTCCTCAAAATTGTCGTGCGTTCCGACAATCTCAATTCCCTCATCCCGCGCAATCTGCCCGAACAGTTCATAAGAAATTTTACAACCTGCCGTTTGTGCCTGGTCATAACCCAACGCTTTTATTTTCCGAAAGCTTTCTCTGATATCCTGTTCTGTAGTCGTAAATTCGCGAATCGTATAAAGCTGAACGCCGATTTTTGCAATCTTTTGCATACCAACATCTCCTGAAAAATCTGTCTAATTTGAAAAATATTATATCAAATTTATTTCTTTTGTCAAGCAAGTCAGTAAACAATCTTGCTTTTCCGAAAAAAATACGATATAATTATTTTATAATTAAAAAAAGTAGGCGATAGAAATGATTGAAAATATAGCCGCTCTAATTATCGGAGCGATTCTTTTGGTTCTCGGGTTTGTGAATATCAGCGGAAAAGTATCGACCATCCATTGGTATCACCGCACCCGCGTAAGCGAAGAAGACAAAGGTAAATATGGAAAATGGATGGGTGCTGCCGCATTCATTATCGGTCTCGGCATCATCATTCCCGCTGTGTTACATATCATTTTTTCATCTGATTATTTGCATATCATTACTCTCGTTTCACTGATAATTGGATTTGGTTTGATTTGCTATGCACAGATTAAATACAACAAAGGTTTATTTTAACAATAAGTACAGCTCTTTTTGAGTTGTACTTTTTTGCTTTTAGTTTGAAAAAATTGCCCGCTATTCTTAATATTTTAAAATATGCTTGAAAAATGATGAATTTCATATAAAATAAATTTAACAAATATGATGAGGTGAAGCTATGCATATCGGTTCTATTTTTAACAGACAATGTACGAACAAAGTAACATACTCATACCATAAGCGCGGCAGCAGTTCTTCCTACGCTCCCGATGTGATTAAGGAAAAGTATCAATCAGAAAAATATGATATCATCACCGGGCAGTTATTTAAAAGGATGCCTGTTTCCTGGGACGGTGTCGCACTTTTGGTTGGCGGAATTGACCTGCGTATTGATTTTAATGAAAAAGTTTATGTGGATTATATTCAACTTGTACAGGGCGTGACTTCCGAATGTGCAGGTATTGATATTTTAACTACTGAAGATGGCACAGAAAAATATATCGGCAACTATCGCCCCGAAACCGGCTTCACTGTAACAACGGAAACCCTGAGCATCCCCGTCAGATATTACTGTGACCACATCATCATCCGTATAAATGGTGCGTATAAAAATTTTGAAATTAAATTGCTCGATATTTTTGGCGGATGTGATTTAGAAGATAGCATATACCCGTTCCCGCAGCATATTGAATACACAAACGATTCTTTTTCAATTGATGAGACTACAAGTATTCTTTCGGGAGGAGATGATGACGCAAATTTCGCAGCAAATTACCTTTCCGAAAAATTCACTACTCTGTTCGGTAAAAATCTTCCTGTTTCTAAAAAAGGAACGATTCATTTCATACACGCAGAAAAGGATAATGACGGCTTTGAACTTGAGGTTCGCAGTAAAGAATGTATGATAAAAGCCGGAAACAGACGTGCGTTTTTATATGCTGCCGACGTACTGCTAAAGCTTTGCGACGGCAACTCTTTTCGCGCGTGCAAAATTACCGACCAACCATTTAAAGATTTCCGTGGAGTTCATCTCGCGCTACCGTCAAGAAAAGACATTCCGTTTTTCAAAAATTTAGTAAAAAATGTGTTTGTTCCTATGCGTTATAATGCGGTTTTCATCCAGTTCTCCGCTGTTATGAAACTGGATAAGTTCCCTGAAATCAACGATGCTTGGCTTAATGCCTGCGCCAAATACGAGGCAGGCGAATGGCCAATCCCTCCGCATTACGACTTTTTGGGACACGACATTTTGGAAAAAGATGAAGTCAGAGAATTGTGTGCATACATTCGCTCCTTTGGTCTGGAAATCATTCCCGAGATTCAGACCTGGGGACATACGCAGTATATCACGATGGCATACCCCGAGACCGCCGAGCCGGAAGAAGCGGTAAGCTCTGATTTGGATTTAAATGTAGAAGACGAAAGACCCTCTGAGTTCTACCACCACTGTATGTGCCCGCTGCACGACAGATACTACGAAATTACGCTGGGCATTACCGACGAAATCATTGAGGTTGTAAAGCCAGAGCGCTTTGTTCATATGGGTCACGATGAAATTTACCATTATGGAAATTGCGATAAGTGTAAAGAGCGTGATGCGGCAGAACTTTACACTGAAGAAGTTACAAAATTAAATGACCACATCAAAAACAAAGGTCTTACGATGATGATTTGGAGCGATATGATTCAGGAACACGCCTACGACACGGTCGGGGCAGTTAAAACCGTTCCAAAGGATATTATTATGCTTGACTTTACTTGGTACTTCCATCCGGAAATGGATTTGGAGGATTCGTTGGTTGCAGAAGGATATCAAATACTGATGGGCAACCTCTACTCCAGTCATTACCCGAGATTTGAAAGACGAATCAGGAAAGAAAATGTAAACGGTGGCGAGGTTTCGACCTGGATTCCGTGTAACGAGCTTTTCTATGCGTTTGAGGGAAAAATATTTGACCTTGTTTATACCGCCAATATGCTGTGGCACGGCGGTTATCGAAACGAGATGCGTTCTACCTATACCGAAATACTAAAGCCGATTTTGTGGAACATCAGAAAAACAATCGGCAAAATCAATTTCATTAACTGCTCAACCGTCGTTTTTGAAAAGAACGCCTTGGTGCCGATGATATGCGATGAAAACTACAGACACGCACTACTCATTTCAAAATCAGAACCGGAAAGTGAAATTTCGATTAATAAAAAATCCAACTGCATTCGTTTTACCCATGCAACCGATTTGGGCGCTGACCGCATTTGCTGGAAAGCTCCGTTTAAGGTTGGTGCGTATGTATTAAAATATGAAGACGGTAGTACATATACGGAAGATATTTTGTATGGAGCAAATATTTATAAATATGATTCCGTTTACGCGTCTCCCCTGCCGTCTTATATTTTCCGCCATGAGGGTTATCTCGGAACATATATGGCTAAACCCATTTCCGGCAAGCTTTGCGACGGCAGTGACTACACCTTATATGAGCACTATGTAAACAATCCTCATCCGGAAAAAGAAATAAAAACAATCAGCGTGCGCTATGCCGGCGAAAGCGACGCATCCGTCCTTTTGTTTGAGATTGTGGCGTAACAAAACACGAGCGGGATACAGAAAAACTGTACCCCGCTTTTTTGTTTTTAGAAGCAATCTTTTATACCTACACCTTTTACCGGTTTACAATTAATGCTTTCCTGTACTCGGTCAAGTGCTTCACCAAAGCGTTGGAAATGGACAATTTCACGTTCGCGCAGGTATTTAATAACTCGGTTGACATCCGGATCATCCGAAACTCTTAAGATGTTTTCATATACCGTCCGGGCTTTTTGTTCCGCAGCGAGGTCTTCAACAAGGTTTGTAATCGGGTCACTTTTGGATGCAATCGCCATTGCGTCAAACGGCTCACCGCTCGAAGATGCCGGATACACGCCGCGACCGTGGTTGATATAATAAGCCGCCATAGGGCTGTTTTCAATCTGTGTCGTCGTCGCATTTTTTGTAAGCTGATGAACAATCGTTCCCACCATCTCGAGATGCGCCAGCTCTTCAGTACCAATGTCAGTTAATAACGCTTTAGTCACGTTATCCTTCATGGCAAAACGCTGAGACAGATAGCGCATTGATGCCGCAAGCTCGCCGTCAGGACCGCCATACTGGCTGATGATAAAGCTTGCAAGCTTCGGATTCGGATTTTTAATGTTGATTGGAAATTGAAGTTTCTTTTCATATTGCCACATAAGCTTTCTATTCCTCCTTTAATTTTCCCAGGGCCACGGCGCACTGAGCCAACGCCATTCGCTGACAGAGTTGTTTTGCGAAGCTGTAACCGGCCCGAATTTAGCTTCAAACTCTTTCCTGAGCGCAGCTGCTTTTTCTGACACGCTCTCAAAAATCTTCAGTGCTTTTTGGTCCTCCGGATGTGTGTCCAGATAAAGATTTAAGTCATATTGTACGAAATCGTACTCCATCAATTGTTTCAGCATCTGATTTCTGTTCATTTTTCTCCTCCTTAATTAGCCATCGGCGAATACTCGGGCATCGGAATCCAAAGTTCGGGGAATACCGTACCTTTTTCCAGTCCGACTTCCGGCGAGTATAGTTCATTCATAATCTGCACGGGCACATAAGCATATCCTACTCTGCCGCACGGTGTCATCTCACAGTTTTTATCCATAAACATCTTCCTTTCGATAATTTTTTGCCTTATTTCAGGCAATCTAATATCAATATATACAAACAAGGAAAAAATGTGACAAAATTTGCATAAATAAAAGGACGCCCTATGCTTGCGTCCTTCGATTCTTTTTTTTGAGTTCTTTTCGTCTTTTTGCAAAGCCTTTCTTTACTATCTTCCTGTACTCTTTAAAACAATATAAATAATAATCACACTCATCACAGCATATTTCATACCCCGGATACTCGCCGTTTCCAAGACAGCGTTTACCGTTCCTTGACGGAGTTAACGGAATTCCGGTAACATCGATAAATTTCTTTCCCCTTACATTAACATCCCACATCATTTTTAAGGTATATTTATCCCACACACTCTTCATCCTCCCAATTAAAAAAGCACACCCCGAAGGATGTGCCGAAAAAGTGTTTCCCTCGGTTTCGCTACCACACTACACCGATAAACATCCGCAAAAGGGAAAGAGAGAACACCTTTTACCAAAAGGTAGTTTCCCATTTTTGCGAATGTATATTATCAATTATAAAATTGTAGTGTGGTATGTTGTCATTTTACCATATAAAAATCAAAATGTAAAGTAATCTATGGAAAAAGCTTTCAAGCGTTCATATATCATTTTTCATTATTTTATGCTTGTAATTCAAGCAAAGAAAATGGGGAAATAGTAACAATTCTCCAGGAATAAAGTTCGTTTTTCTTGACTGTATTCATAAAATATCGTATAATTTGAAGCAAAGGACAGGTTTTTCTTTTATTTTATATCATTAAATTGTGCTAGTTGCGTTGAAATGTGCATTTCCCACATACTTATTGTTTGTTATACTTTATCATAGGAGATTATAGATGAGTTATTTTACAGAGCTTAAAATCCTTTCTTTTGAAAGGTGTGCGTTTGCTCATAGCCTTGCTACGACGGACTATCATTACAATCTGCAAAATGAGGGCTATGGGGTTTACGGTCAGGCTCCTTTAGGCGGCGGAATTTTAGAAATCGGCTTTGTCGAGCAGAATCCCGTCATTTTATCCAACGACGACGGAGAGATTCTCATTGAGGAGAATAGTATTTTTATCATTCCTCCCAAGAGTCGTTTTTCTGTCCGCAGTCTGACTCCCGACTTGCACCGTCACACCACCGCGGAATTTCTTATCCGCTGTCAGTCAAGACGCGTGGAAGAATTTCAGCCTGCTATGGGTAAGACGGTCACTCTCCCCCTCATCATTCCTCCATGCCCTGCTACAACAGAAATTTGTTCTTTGATTCGTGCCATTGCACGTGCGAAAACCACACAATCGGAGCGGAGCTATTTTGAAGAATGTGCAAACTTTATGCTTTTGATTCATAAGCTTTCTGCAGCGGTGCAGGCTGCGGGTCAAACCGGGGATGTCTCTCCGGGCAACCGCAGATATTGCGAACGTGCGAAATCTTATATTTCTGAAAATATCGACCGTCGGCTGACCGTCAGCGATGTTGCGAATGCCGTCGGCGTCAGCAAGAACTATCTGACCAACGTGTTTTCCGGCAGCGAAGGGATTCCTTTGATGGAATACATCAACCGCAGCAAGCTTTCCTATATGCTGGAATTGATTCGCCGCTATGGCTATACACTTATACAAGCGGGAGAGCACGTAGGATTTACTGATGCAAATTACGTCAGTCGTATTTTTAAACGATACTACGGTATGACGTTAACTGAATACCGACGCAATGAGTTGTTCCGAGAGTCGCAGGATTCAATAAAAGATGAAAATAATCTCTAAAAATAGGAGAACGGATATGCTTGCAATTAAAAATTCAACCTTAATTATGAAGGACCATTTAATCCCCGGCGCAACCATTCTTTGTGAGGATGGAAAAATCGTAGACTTCGGTAAAAAGCTGACGATTCCCGAGGGTTCTTTGGTAATCGATGCAGAGGGTCAGTATGTTGGCCCCGGCTTGGTGGATATCCATACCCACGCTGCAGGAACCTATTGGTTCTACGAAAATCCCAAGGCGGCTGGCGAAATTATTTTAGAGCACGGTGTTACCACCGTTCTTCCCGTTGTTTATTTCAGTATGAACAAAACGGATTTTCTAAAGGCGACAAAAGACATTCAGGATGCCGTAGCCAGAGGTGAGCTCCCCAACTTCGGCGGTTTTTATATGGAAGGACCTTATATGAACCCCAAGTTTGGCGCCGACCGCGAGAACAATCCCTGGCAAGCTCCCTGTAACCCGGACGATTATATGGATATTATCCGTCAGGGTGGCAAGGACGTCAGAGTATGGGCGCTGGCTCCCGAAAGAGAAAATATTGAGCAGTTCGTGATTGATTGTAAAAAGGAAAACCCCGATGTTGTCTTTACTGTTGGTCACTCCGAGGCAACACCTGAGGACATCGAAAAACTGGTGCCCTACGGTCTAAAAATCGGAACCCATCACACCAACGCGACCGGTACGATAGAGAAATACCCTGAGTGTCGCACGCCTTGTGTGGATGAAACGGTAAACTACAACCGTGAGATTTATGCGGAAATTATTTCTGACTCGATGGGCATCCACGTGGACCCCTACAATCAGAGATTAATTCGTAAAATTAAGGGTCAAGACCGATTGATTCTTATTTCCGACGCTTGCGTGTTTGACGGACCGCAGCCCGAGGGATATGAGGGCGTCAATGACCTTTGCTTTGACTGGGCAGGTGAAATTGCAGGCTCTAAGCTGACGCTCGACGTCGCTTGTCGCAATTTTATGGTACATACCGGAGCATCCATTGTGGATGTATTTAACTACGCCTCCTTAAACCCTGCAAGGGCGGTAGGCTTTACCGACCGTGGCGAGATTCGTCGCGGCGCGGTGGCTGATCTTGTAATATGTGACCACAAGGTCAATATTAATAAAGTTATATTAAAAGGAGAAATCGCGAAATGAAAGATTTTATCGTTGATCCAGCAACAAAATTTAATTTCGAGCCCGCTGATTTTGTTCCTTTCAAGGACAAAAAAGTTTGCGATTACGTTCGCAGCTTAAGCGGCACCGACCTTGAGAAGCGCGAGGACTGGTGGCATCCGGAATTTAACGTAAAAGTTATGATGAATCCCCATCCCGTACTCATCTCTACCCTGTTTACCCGCCTGAAGGCTGCTTCCGAGGCAGGTAAAAGCTTTACTATGATTCTCGGTAACCCTGAGCCGGACACCTACATTCCTTTGGCACAGCTCATCAACTACTTCCAGGTTGACTGCTCCAAGGTTCACCTTGTAGCTGAAGATGAGTGGGCTGATCAGGATGGCAACATTGCTCCTATCACTTATGAGGCAGGTTTTGCTCATTCTATGATTAAGTACTTATACTATCAGATTGATGAAAAGCTCCGTATGCCGATGGAGAATGTTCACTTCCCCACCAATGCAAACATCAAAGATTATTCCAAGATTATTGATGACATCACCGAGGGTACCGGTGCAGACATCGCTTCCACCTCTCCGGGTTGGGCAGGCCACATGGCTTTCGTTGACCCGATTCCGGAATTCATTGGCAGCGGCGATATTGAAGAATGGCTCAACCAGCCGGCACAGATTGTAACCCTCCATCCGATGACCATTATGCAGAACTCCTTAAACGGTACGTTCGGTCAGTCCGGTGACATTGCAAATGTTCCGCCGAAGGCTGCTACCATTGGACCTTTGGATGTTATGCGCGCAAAGGAAAGAATTGAAGTTCATGCTCTGGCTACCTGCGGTACGTTCTCTTCCTGGCAGAGAATGACTTCCCGTCTTTGCACCCATGGCCCGATTACACCGTACCTGCCCAGCACAATGCTCCAGACCAAGAAAACTCAGGTCTACATCAGCGAAGAGCTCGCAGCTCCGTTCGAATGTTGGGAAAAGGTTGGTTATTAATCCATCTGATTCAAAAAGCAAAAAAACTCTGTGTGCGGCGCACACAGAGTTTTTTTAACCATCATCACAATATTAGAAAAAAATAATTATTTCCGGAAAAAGTCTTGACAAATTTAATTTTTCTTGCTATACTTAATAAGTCGCTGAGGAGAGGTGTCCGAGCGGTTTAAGGAGCTGGTCTTGAAAACCAGTGATGCGAGAGCACCGTGAGTTCGAATCTCACCCTCTCCGCCAAAAAAATAAATAATCGGCAATCAAAGCCGAAACAATATTCGACCATGGAGAAGTACTCAAGTTGGCCGAAGAGGCGCCCCTGCTAAGGGTGTAGGTCGGGAAACCGGCGCGAGGGTTCAAATCCCTCCTTCTCCGCCATGCGGCAAACCTTTGGGTTTGCCGTATTTTATTTTCTAAAAATACTACATTGGCTGTTTAACCGCCGCCTTATTTTTTATTTCACACATACGCAAAAAAGGGATAGGAGGACACTATGAAAATCGAGTACATTTTTGCGCTTTTTGCAGTAATCGGTGGTTTGGATCACATTTTCGGCAATAAGCTAAAACTAGGAGAAGAATTTGAAAAAGGAATTATGACAACAGGTGTGCTTGTGCTGTCTATGACAGGAACTATGGTTTTAGCGCCTGTTTTGGCTGAAGGAATTTCTTTTTTATTAACTCCCGTTTTCAATTATTTACATATTGACATTTCTGCCATCGGCAGTTTTTTTGCTGTTGATTCAGGCGGTGCGGTCATGTCTTATCAGCTTTCTGATGATGTACTTTTACGAGGCTATCACGGAATGGTTATTGCCTCTATGTTTGGTGCGACCATTTGTCCCGTTATTCCGCTTTCACTTCAGATGATTGACAAAAAACATAACAGCGATGTGTTTGTCGGTTATCTGTGCGGTTTCGCTACGATGCCGGTGGGCTGTATTGTCGCAGGATTGATTATTGGCATCCCATTTTTACAGTTATTGTTGAACACGCTTCCGATTATCCTTTTATCTGTTTTAATTTGTATCGGACTCTTAAAAGCACCTGAACTTACCAAAAAAATCTTTGGCGTTTTCGGCGCTATTTTAACGGTTCTTATGATTGGCGGACTTGTCATCGGTATTCTTCACAAGCTTACAGGAATCGAAGCGATAAAGGGAATTGCCCCAATCGACGAATCTTTTGTGATTATTGGAAATATTGCAATTTTGCTTGCAGGTGTTTTTCCGTTACTGGCAATCGTTTCAAAAGTTTTCAAACCTTTGTTTAAAAAGCTTGCAAATCTGTTGAAGATCAACGACACCTCGGTATTGGGACTGATTACTACCCTTGCAAATTCAGTTCCTGTTTTTTCTATGCTGAACGATATGGACCGAAAAGGTCGGATACTGAACATAGCCTTTGTTGTATCTGCAGGTTTCCTCCTGGGTGACCATCTTGCGTTCGCCCTTGCCTACGACAATACCTTTGTATTGCCAATGGTACTTGGAAAGTTTATCAGCGGACTCACTGCACTTGTATTCACTAATTTGATATACGGCAAAATTATTAAAGAGTAATGAGAGTTATTCAAAGCAAGAAGCACTACCGACGGTAGTGCTTCTTGCTTATTGATTTCGTTGGAAAATCAAAAGCACACAACCAATATCGTTGTGTGCTTTTGATTCGAGCAATTCTGTAAGCCGAGTTCTGTATTTGATGATCATCTATCTAGACCGCATATTACTATACGGTTCAAGCCACCGCCAAGCACGGACACGCCGGGCCAACTCATTCCGCGCGAGCCAATACGGTGTTGCTTCGGGTGGGGTTTACATGGCCGTTTTGTCACCAAAACGCCGGTGAGCTCTTACCTCACCTTTCCACCATCGCCGTAAAAACGGCAGTCTATTTCTGTTGCACTATCCTTAGAGTCGCCTCCACCGGGAGTTACCCGGCACCCTGCCCTATGAAGCTCGGACTTTCCTCGTTGGCAAAATGCCCCCGCGACCATCTGAATTACTCGAATATCGCTATTTTAACACGATTTTTTCTTTTTGTCAATTTTTCATTATTTTAGGCATAAAATATCATATTTGCCTTTGACAAGAGCGGCTTTTTGTAGTATGATATATAAGGCGATATACAAATAGGCCAGTAGTAAATGAAATGAGGCAAAAACATGCTAATCAATTTTGACAGAACGGTCGCATACCGTTGCGGCAGTTGTGGGGAAATCACCTATGGAGATTTCTCATTGTTTGAGCTTTCCGGCGGGAAAGGTCTTTCTGTTGAGTGCAGTTGCGGTCATTCTGTGCTAAAGATATTACCAGAAAATAAAACGGGATTCAAGGTTTGCGTTTCTTGTTTGGTTTGTGACGAAATGCATACGTTCTCACTTCCTTTTCAGACCTTGGCGAAAAAGGAATGTACCGAGTTTGCCTGCCCTACCGCTTTGGTAGGATTGGTTTTTATCGGAAAAGAAGCCGCAGTCAAAAAAGCAGTAATGAATAATGAATCCTATGTCCAGGAAGTGATTTCTTCCTGTGGCCTCAACCACACGGGCAAAAATGGGATTACGATGCTTAAGGCTCTTGATAAAATTCAGGATTTATCTGATAACGAGTCTTTGTTTTGCGAATGTGGCTCCAACTTAATTGATGTCGAAATTCATGAAGAGGATATAAGGCTTGAATGTTGCCTTTGCGGCTCTTCCATTACCATCAGTGCCGATTCTATTCGCGGCAGTAATTTTTCACACTTGGATAAACTAGTGATTCCAAGCAAACAATAAGAACTAAATAGCAATTTTGCTTTTAGCTTATATGCGATTATAATTTGGGAGGTAATAAAATGTTAGTAACAGGTAAAGAAATTTTGGACAATGCACACAAGGGTAATTATGCTGTCGGTGCATTCAACGTAAACAACATGGAGATTCTGCAGGCAGTCATTGCAGCCGCTGAAGAAACCAAATCCCCGGTCATTGTACAGACCTCAGAGGGCGCAATCAGCTATGCCGGTATGGATTATCTCGCAACGATGGTACGTCTCGCTGCCGAAAAAGCAAGTGTTCCGGTTGCGCTTCATTTAGACCACGGCACGACCTATGAAACCATCATCGGTTGTATCAGAAACGGCTGGACTTCTGTTATGTTTGACGGCTCTCATCATCCGCTCGATGAAAACATTGCTGCAACCAAAGAAATCGTAAAAATCGCACACGCTTGCGGTGTTTCTGTTGAGGCTGAGCTCGGTCGTCTCGGTGGTATCGAAGATAACATCAGTGTTGATGAAAAAGACGCTCGTCTGACCTCCCCTGAGGAAGCAGTAAAATTCGTTCAAGGTACCGGCGTTGACTATCTGGCAATTGCTATCGGTACGGCACACGGTAAATACAAAGGTGAGCCGAAGCTCGATTTTGAAAGACTGCAGACCATCAAAGGCCTTTTGGATATGCCTATCGTTCTTCACGGTGCGTCCGGCGTTCCGGAAGATTCCATCATCAAAGCAACCAAACTCGGCATCAATAAAATCAACATTGATACCGATATCCGCGTAGCATTCACCGAAGGTGTAAAATCCGTAGTAACCACCTCCGATGTGTATGACCCGAGAAAGATTTGCGGTCCGGCACGCGAAGCCATGAAGAAAGTTGTTATGGAAAAAATGAATATGTTTGGTTGCGCAGGAAAAGCGTGAACTTAAAAAAGATGAGGAGCAGCAGCGCTGCTCCTTTTTTTGTGTCGTTTTTTGAAAAAATTACCGCAATCAGTTGAAATATTTGTCTAGATGTGCTATGATAAAATAATCAATTTATGTGCTAATTTTATGAATCTACAGAAAGAAAGGTATGACAAGGATGTCGAACTGGAAATTATATACTCCGGAAGGAACCTCTGACCTTCTGCCAACCCAATGTGCGCAGAAAGAAAGCATCGAAAACAGCATTGCCGGTGTGTTTGAAAGCTATGGCTATCAAGTCGTGGAAACGCCGGTTATGCAATATTATGATGCATACGATACACCGACAAGCAAGATGGAACAGGAAATGCTTTATAAATTCTTTGATAACGAAGGTCGCATTATGGTGCTTCGACCTGATGTTACGACCTCTCTTGCCCGTATGGTAGCTACAAAGCTTGCACAAGGACCGTTCCCTCTGCGGATGCACTACAGCGGAAAGGTCTTTCGTTATGTGGACAGCTATTCCTCCATTCAGCGGGAATTCTGCCAGTCCGGCATTGAACTCGTTGGAGTCAAAAGCGATGCCGCAGATTGCGAGGTAATTCTTTGCGCAATGGAAGCGCTGCTCTCTTGCGGCCTTGAAACATTCCAGGTAGAAATCGGTCAGGTTGAGTTCTTTAAAGCTTTGATGGAACAAACAGGGCTTGATGATGAAAACATCGAAACCCTGCGCAGATATATTGACAAAAAAGATACACTCGCTCTTTCGAACTGTATCAAAAAGCTGGTTCTTGATGAATCCATTGCCTCTCTTCTGCTCCGTCTTCCGACGTTATTCGGCGGCATTGAGATTTTGGATGAAATTGATGAATCTACACTCAACGAAAAAGCACGCACGGCTCTTTCCAATCTTCGTACCATTTATGAGACTCTGGCTGCCTGCGGTTACGAAAAATATATTTCCATTGACCTTTCTTTGGTAAAAGGTATCAACTGCTATACAGGCATGATTTTTAAGGCATTTACGCACGGTGTTGGCTTCCCAATTTGCTCGGGTGGTCGCTACGATGGATTAATCAGCGAATTTGGTGCTGATATTCCCGCTGTCGGTATGGCAATCGGAACAGACCGCCTGCTTAGTGTTCTACTTCGTCAAAATCTGTTAAAAGAAGTCAGCGGTGCGGATATCTTCATTTTATCGAATGACATCGCTCGTTCCTATGAACTTGCAACTGCGCTTCGAAATGAGGGCTATGTCGTTGAGCAGGACACCTCTGGAATGAATGAGAGTGAAGCACTTATCTATGCCGAGAACGCAAAAATACAGGGTATTATGACTGTTTTAGATGACTGCACGGTATATGTACATAATCTTTTGGACGGGACGAAAGAAACTACGACAATTGATGAATTGATTTGTGATGAAGAATGCGCTTGTGAACATTGCCACGGCAACGAATAAACGGAGGTACTTATGAGATACATTACGATAGCATTAGCCAAGGGCCGACTCGCCGAGCTCACAGTTGATTTACTTGAGCAAGCTGGTCTCTCTGTCAGCGAATTGCGTGAAAAGTCTAGAAAACTGATTTTTACGGATGAAAAAAACGGCTTTAAGTTTATTTTGGTAAAAGCCTCCGATGTTCCGACTTATGTTGAGTACGGTGCTGCTGATATCGGTGTTGTTGGACGCGACACGCTGTTAGAAGATGGCAAAGATTTATATGAAATGATTGATTTGGGTTTCGGTGCGTGCAAAATGGCAGTCGCAGGTCCAAAGGAATTACGAGGAAAGCTCGACGGGATGAATCATATCCGCGTGGCATCCAAATATGTAAATATTGCAAAAAACTATTATCAGTTTGAAAAAAAGCAATCTGTTGAAATCATTAAATTAAACGGCTCTGTTGAACTTGCACCGCTCGTGGGTCTTTCCGAGGTCATTGTCGACATTGTCGAAAGCGGTAAAACCTTAAAAGAAAATGGTCTTGAAGTCCTCGAAGAAATCTGTGACCTCTCTGCCCGTTTCGTTGTCAATCGCGTCAGTATGAAAATGGAACGCGAACGCATTTTGGATTTAGTAGATAAGATTAAGGCACAGCTTAAGGACTAACGGAGGATTTTATGATTACGATTATAGATTACGATGCAGGCAATCTTCGCAGCGTAGAAAAAGCTTTTTTATCTCTCGGCTATGAGGTCTGTGTCAGTTCTGACCCGGAAGTAATTGCAAATGCCGAAAGACTGGTTCTACCCGGTGTCGGTTCTTTTCGCGATGCGATGGACAGTCTCAAAAGTCACGGTTTAATTGAGTCGATTTACGCTTCCATTGAGAAAAAAACTCCTTTTTTAGGTATTTGTCTTGGTATGCAGATGATGTATGAATTCAGTGAAGAGGGCGATGCCGAAGGGCTTGGAATATTAAAAGGTCAAATCCGTCGATTCCCTGAAGATATGGGACTTAAGATTCCTCAGATTGGCTGGAATTCCCTTGAAAGAAAACAGGACTCCGTTCTGCTTTCAGGGCTTGATGAAGAGCCTTTTGTGTATTTTGTGCATTCCTATTATGTGGATGCAAAAGAACCAGAAACTGTGGTAGCAACGACGCATTACGGAATTCATCCGCATGTTTTGGTTGAAAAAGAACACATCTTCCTCACCCAATTCCATCCGGAAAAAAGCGGTGAGGTTGGTCTCACCATGCTTCGCAATTTTGCTGAATTTATGCCGGAGGATAAGAAATGATTCTCCTGGTATTCTCCGACAGCCATGGTACCACTTACGGCATGGATGAGGCGATTGAAAAAGAAAATGTTGTAAACGGCATCATTTTTTGTGGCGACGTTGCCGCTGACGCAGAATACTTGCGCAGAAGATATCCTAACATTCCGATTTGCGCCGTTTGTGGAAATAACGACTATTTTTGTGATGACCCATATGTACGGATGCCAACCTATGACGGAATTAAAATGTACGTGACCCACGGACACAAAGAGCGTGTAAAAGGCGGGCTCACTACCCTCCTATTAAATGCAAAACGGAATGAATGTAGCGTCTGCCTGTTTGGGCACACACATCAATCGCTCTTTGAAACGATTGATGGTATCACACTCATCAATCCCGGCTCTATCCGTTCATCCAATGGGACATATGCACGACTTGAAATTATAAATGGCAAATTGATAGCTGAAATTAAAAGAATATAAGAAAAGAGCTTTCGCTTGAAAGCTCTTTTCTTAGTTTAAAATTAAAAGATGGAACGGTAAACCGTTCCATCTTTTTTAAGGTTATGATTATCTTACAACAACAATCATCTTAATTGAGCCGTAGCTCTGGTAAACAAAGAGTTTACTTGCCTCAGCTGCAGCTACTTTTGATGCGCCAAGAATGTCATCAAAGACACCGGTCTTAACGATTCTGTCCTCGTTGGTTTCAGCCGTATTAACAACGAAAACATTCGCGCCACTGATACTCGTATAAGTCTCATCCGTTGTTTCATCAGCAAAACTGCCATCCGTATAGTACATCGGTGCAATTACAAGGTTGTTGCCATTGGTCTTGTCAACAATTCTTGCCGTACCCAACATATAACGATACTGTGCTGTATAAGAGGCACCATTGTTGCCCTCGGCTTTTGTAACGAAATTCTGTGTGCCGTTAGCAATCAAGGATGCTTTTGCAACGAGCATAACCTCTTCCAAAATAGCCTTATTGTCAGCCGTTACCTTAATGATATCGCCAATAGCGATATTCTTAAAGGTTTCATCGCCGGTCAAGGAACCGTCTTTGGTAAATCCGGTTAAGGTTGTATAGGTTTCCGTGCTGTCAGAGTAGAATGTTTTTTCATTACCGCTCATATCGATTGCCTTTAAGGTTCTTAATGCCTCGCCGTCAACCGATGCTCTACCGGTGACAGAGGTAACAATCATTGGCGTCTCGCCTACGATATCAGCCTGTACGGAATCTAAAGAATAGAATACGACAACTTTCGCCTGATTGATTGTGGAAGCATCGATAATCTGTGCTTTATAGTTCGTATCAACCGTATAGTAACCAAAGGTCTTGTAGTCTCCGTCGATTCTGTCA
The DNA here is from genome assembly GCA_017399695.1 of Clostridia bacterium. Taxonomy (GTDB): domain Bacteria; phylum Bacillota; class Clostridia; order UBA1381; family UBA9506; genus RGIG1666. The sequence continues at coordinate 219,606 of JAFQBK010000016.1, forward strand.
GACGGAATTACAATTGATTTTGCAGAAGCAGTACTGTACTTACCAAGCTTGTTCGTAGAGGTTGCTTTAAGCGTGGTAGGCGTACTCTCGTTAGCTGCTCCAACATTATCAACATTCAATACGCTTGCATTCTCATAATCGTTGGTGCCGCTGTAAACAGCAATTCTGTCAATCACATTGCCATCTAACATATACTTAATAACCTGTGTGTATTCTTTATTACTCGGAAGTGCAACGGTACTATCGTTGAACTTTTTAGCTGATTCAAGAAGTGCTGTTTTTACAGCTGCAACCGTTTTCTTCGTTTCACCGTTGATTTTTACGCCGCCGGCAAGGTCAACATCATAGGTCACCGGCGAAGTGTAAGAAGAACCGTTGATGTTGTACAAACGAACCTTCAACTCTTCACTGGTGGAACCGCCATCCTGAAGACCGAGCAAGTAGCCGTACTTCCATTCTGAAGCGTTCGTTGCACCAATGTTGGTTGCATAGGCGATTTTGCCAAATGCGTCCAAATAGAAAGTTGCGGACACGTCGTTGGTCAACTTTGTCTGTGCTTCTGTCAAGTAGCTCTTGGAAACTTTATACTCTTTATTGTTAATTACCAGGATAGAAGCATCATCCGAAACTTCCGAAATCATACCGCTAATAGTTCCCTTAGAAGAAACCAAAACTTCGATAATCTTTCCGTCTGCGCTTTTCGCAATAGAAAGTACATCATTAATCATCAAATTCGAAAATGCGATTTCACGACTGTCTTTTACAATCGTAATTTTCTTTGCACGGTCTTTCGGATTCAGCACCTCAGATGCTCCGCTGATTCTGTCATAAATTTTATATTCAGAATCAATTTTACTGTTAATGATAAAAGTATCATAAAGCTTTACGAACACGATGCTTGCAGAACCATTACCGGTCGTATCAAGTAATTGAAGCTCACCGGATTTATCGCGATTGAGCGGATCGTTTAAAACATCCGTCAAAGTCTGTGCGCTTAAGAGTCCATTGACCATAATAATTGCATCGCCGTCAACCGTTGCGGTTTCGTAGTCTGCATCTTCTTTCGGCAGATACTCAACTCTGGTATTAGTGTAGTCTTCAAGCAAGCCAAGGTCAATCTTGGTAATCTTATTTTTATGTTCCTGAAGAGTGATGCGGGTAATTTCGTAATAATCTACCTCGTGATCTTCTTCATAGTAAACAGTTACCATTTTACCGAGATAATCTGCCGGATTGTCGATATTAGCGTTCTCGATGGAATATACTTCCTGCTGAGAACCTCTTTCAATCACAATCTGGTTTCTGTTCGGCAGTTCACGAATATCCCCATCCGAATAAATTGCCTGGCCGTGAACAGCGATGACCTGACCCTTAACCGTTTTTAAGGTGTCATTATCTTCTAACGAACCGGTAGTTGTTCCGGTCAGTTCATCATAAATCTCAACGGTCAAGGAATTGTCTACCAATTTTGCAATCAATCCACGGTTTGCAGGCTGACCCTGTACACCGTCAACAACACCCTTCGTTAAACCGAGTGCCTGCGCCTGGCTTAAATAGCCGCCCGGGTATTCGCCTCTCTTTAACGCCTGCTCGCCGTAACCGAGTGCGCAAACAAGCATTTTAATTGCCTGCTCGTATGTAACAGGATTTTCAGGAGCAAAAGTGCCGTCGCCCATACCGTTGATAATACCTGCGGCTGCTGCTACCTTAATGTAACCGGAAGACCAGCGGTCAGCCGCTACATCTGTAAAGCCTGCGCCTGCCGTCGGAGCAACTTCACCGGAATTTAGAATACCGGTACAAACAATCTTTGCAAATTCGTCACGTTTTACATTGGCATCAGGCGCGTAGTTCCCGTCACCCATACCATTGATGATGCCTCTTGCTGCAAGATTTTCAACAGCGTTATAGTACCGATAGGATTCCGGTACATCGCCAAAAGATGCTGCCGAGGTTGTCGGAGCCATCATTGCCAGTGCAAAAACTACAACCAGCATTAATGACAAGAATTTTCTCATTTTTTGCATATCTTTATCCCTCCGTAAAAAATATACTTATTTACATTCTACATTATAACATTATGAATATCTATCGTCAATGATAAAAATTTTACTATTTTATTACAATATTATGGCAAAATCGCTTAATAAACCTTTGCCTGACGCGATATATTGTTTTTCTTCTGTCTTGGCGCGGCTTGTTCTAACGCTGAGGGTATTCCGCTCACCCACTCGGCATTTGATTTGGAACGAATCAACTGACCAATCAACTGTTCTGTCACATCCTGAACATTTTGTGCGGAAAGCTCTCTGCGGATTGCCCAAATCGCTTCCAGTTCTTTTTGCGATTGTAAGAGTTCTTCTTTTCTCGTTCCTGATTTAGCAATATCTACGGCAGGGAAAATGCGTTTTTCTGACAGCTTTCTGTCCAAATGGAGTTCCATATTTCCTGTACCCTTAAATTCTTCAAAAATAACATCATCCATCCGGCTACCGGTTTCAACCAACGCCGTCGCCAAAATGGTAAGGCTTCCGCCGTTTTCGATATTTCTTGCCGCACCAAAGAATTTTTTCGGTTTGTGGAGCGCGCCCGGGTCAATACCGCCGGAAAGCGTTCGCCCCGAAGAAGGAACCATTAAATTGTACGCACGGGCTAAACGCGTAATGGAATCCAGTAAAACGACAACATCTTTTTTCTGCTCAACAAGTCTTTGCGCACGTTCTAATACAATTTCTGCCACCTTGGTATGATGTTCGGGCAACTGGTCAAAGGTAGAATAAATCACATCACCACGAATTGAGCGTTTCATATCCGTGACTTCTTCCGGACGTTCGTCAATCAAAAGAACGATTAGCTCTATTTCCGGATGATTTTTTTCAATGCTGTTTGCAATATTTTTTAAAATTGTCGTTTTTCCTGCTTTGGGCGGGGCAACAATTAAACCTCTCTGCCCTTTTCCAATCGGCGCAATCAAGTCAACCAAACGCATCGCATAATCGTTGTTTCCGCCTTCAAGGATAATTCTTTCATCAGGAAATACCGGCGTCAGATATTCAAAGGGTTTGCGACGGACGGCACAATCCGGAGAATCGTCATTGACATACTGGACAAATATAAGCGCAGGAAACTTTTCTCCTTCTTTCGGTTTTCTGCCGATACCGGTAACTTTATCGCCCGTTTTCAAGTTAAAACGACGAATCTGCGTTGGCGATACATAGATGTCTTTCGGCGTTGATAAATAATTCTCACCGCGCAAAAAACCAAAGCCGTCATCCATAACCTCTAGAATACCGCTGACAATATTGTCATCCCCTTGAAGCATCAAGCCACTTTGTGATGCTGCATCTTTGCCGGCCGTTTCCTTTTCTTCAGACTGCCCTGCTTTTTCAATAAAAGCAATCAAGTCATCTTTTTTGTATTTGGTTACGCTTTTTAAACCCAGATTCTTTGCCATGTTGCGTAGCTCCTCTAGTTTTTTACCCAAAAGTTCCAAGCGAGCACCTCCAATAATATTTTTATGTGTCGGGAATATTATAAACAGAAAAAAGTAAAAAAAGAATAAAAGATACAATTATAAATGATATAAAATATGTGTTTTCAGTATATCATATTTTTTCTCTTGTTTCAACTTGTTTATAGAAAAAGAGCCGCAAAAACAATGTTTTTACGGCTCTTTTTTTGCTATTCCTTAAATGTTACATATTCAAATACAAAGTCCTCACGCGCGTCGGGATAGAAACTGTCCACCGTTACATGATCGAGCGTAAGCCCTTCCACATAGCGAAAATAGATGCCCTTCGCCGGTAATGTCCACCCATAAACCATAATTTCAGGGTAATCAGGCTCATTGTCCGGCACTGTCTTCTCATACTCCGTAACACCGCCATTCACCTTCAGGTGTACGTTACGCAGCGTTAGATTCTTAATGGGTTTTCCGGGCAGACCGCACATATTAGAGGAAAGCTGCCACGGAGAATTTGCGCCGTTCTTTAAAAACTCGTAATCCGTTTCTTTGTTCTCACTCGGCTCAAAAACCCAAGGATACTGATACCAATCGTGCGATCTGTAGGTCAAATAGAAGGTCGGCATAATCGTATGGGGTACATACGGTCCGTCTGCGGTTATATTTTCTAAAGTAACATTACGGATTTCGCCAACTTCTCTGCCTTCAGGACCGCGCATCCGCTGACCGAGATGCACAAAAAGCAAACCGTTTGTGTTTTTCATACGAACATTTTTGATGGTAATGCCGTCAATAATGGCACCATCAACGCTTTCGATGGCAATGCCGGTAATACGGGTATCGACAATATCAATATTGTCAATTAAAATATCCTCAAATCCGCCGTTGGTTTCGGTGCCGAACTTAATTGCAGAGCAATGACTTTTGACGCGACAGTTCCAAACCTTGATGTTTTTACAGATATCGATGCGATTTAAGTTATAGGAAGATTTAAACACAATGCCATCGTCTCCCGCTTCCACATCGCAGTTGTAAATATTTACATTTTTACTGTTATCGGGAGAAATGCCGTCAATATAAACCTGCATCTTAATGTCGTGGATATCCACGTTGTTGCATCCGGCAAAATATATCGCAAGGTCTGTTGCATTCGCAATTTCAAAATCGGAAAGTGTAACATCCTCGCACTCTTTTAAGGAAATACACTTAGGACCGCGGTGCACAAGCTTTCTGACATCGTCCTCATCCCAAACAGAAAGCATATCGATTTTCGCCTTGCCGGTGATGGCAATATTTTTCACATTTTTTCCCACAAACATAGCTAAATTAAAATAACTGTGCGACGCATCCTGATAGAGCGGAAAATCAACGGTTTCCTGCTGCTCATAATCATAAAAACTCGGCGCACCTAAAATATCCGTTCCATCTTCAAACTGTATATGTACGTTATCTTTTAAGAAAACCGTTGCGAGCACATAAATGCCCTTGGGGAAAAATACTGTTCCGCCCCCTGCTAAAGAGCAGGCATCAACGGCTTTCTGCACCTCGGGGGATACAATCGTGAGACCGTCGGAAACAGCACCAAAATCCTTAACGTTAAAAAAATTGTTCATAATGACTCTTTCTCCGTAGCTAAATTTAATTCTCCATTAGTTGGCTAAGTGCATAGCCACCTAATAAATTGGCGACTATGCACTTATAAAAATTCATTTACTTATATAACAACATCTACAACTTTTTCATTCGGGTCATAGGGAATAAACGTCTTTTCATTTTTCGTAATTGTTATGTTGTAGGTTACGCCTCTGAATACTCTTGTAACTTTTGCCGGCAGCAATTCTTTTGCCAAGCACGGATTGATTTCAAGACCATCCCAGGTTGCCTTTACGCCCAGCATATGCTGAGTTGCTGCAACATACATCCAGGCAGCCGTACCGGAAAGCCAGGAAACGTTTGCAAGACCGAATTTATCACTTTCAGGGCCGAAAATGTTAGAAGAATATACATAAGGTTCCGCTTTGTAGCGCCACTCGCCTACTTTTTCCTGCGCAACCATCGGCAACAGCTGGTGGTAATATTCATAGACATAGTCTGCTCTTCCCAGCATACATTCTGCAATAATTGCCCAGGTGTTGGCATGGCAGAAAATGGAGCCGTTTTCACTGCAGCCCGGCTTATCATAGGTTAATGGGTCTTCCTTCGTCGGATAATGCTTCATCGAAGGATGAATCTTCTTAATACCGATTTCCGTATTTAAGTACTCGCGCACGCTGTCCATTGCCTGTACCTGCTTGTCGCTATCGCCGAGACCGGAAAGCACTGCCCAACTCTGGCTATTGAGCCAAACCTTTGCCTGCGGTTCTTTGTCAGAGCCGATAAATCTGCCATCATCAGTAATGCAGCGACGGAACCATTTGCCATCCCAGGCAACTTCATTGACCAGTTTCTTCTGCTCTTCATATAATTCATTAAACAGAGCGTCGCTTTCTCCTTTTAAGCGCGCAAGCTCTGCAATCTGACGCAGAACCGTACCAAACTGCATGCCGGTCCAGATACTTTCACCTTTTCCCTGACGGCAAACCTTAAACAGCATATCATTCCAGTCAGACGCCAGCATCAGCGGGAATCCGTGTTCGCCGCAATGTTCTTTGGTGTAGTCAACCGATTTTTTGATATGTTCCCAAACCGTTGCCTCACCACCGTCGTAGTACGGGATCACTTCGTCAAGATAATCTAACGTTCCCTCTTCCATTACAATATGATAGGTCGTCATAATGAGCCACAAATGGTTGTCCGAGTGGATTCTTGCAAGCGGCTCCCAGCCTTCATTCGGGAAGCAATAGTGGTTGGTATGGCCATCCTGATACTGCTGACCGAATAAAAGATTCAGCTTGTCTTTCGCTCTTCTCAGGTTAAACGGCACCATCGCCAGAATATCCTGTGCGGTATCACGAACACCGGTGCCACGGAAAGTACCCGTTGCATAATAGCTGATGTTACGCGAGAACTGGAAGTTACGCTCTGCCTGGTAGGGATTCCAGATGTTAATCATCGTTTCTGCATCCTTATCCGGCAGTTCTACCTTGAATTTATTCAGATGCTCTGTCCATTGCTCATTTAATGCAACATAGGATTTTTCAACAAAGTCTTCTTCTCGGCAATGAGCAACGGATTTTTTAATATCTTCTTCGGTCATAGCTGCACCCAGGAAGATATTGACTGTTTTCTCTTCACCGGCTTTTAATTCCACCGGGATTTCCAATGCAAAGCAGGGGTCGCCGCCACACATCGTCGTATTGGTGCAATGTCCGTTTTCTACTCTCTGCGGGTTTTCTTCACTGCGGTAAGCACCAATAAATTCATCACGGTCACAGTCAAAAGCTGCCACCGGCTGATTGCTTGCAAAATAGATGAGCGGCGTTTCGTCCGGCTTTGGTTGCGTCTCTACACCATATTCATACACCAAAATATCATCCATATTATAACACTCTAGCTGATGCTTGTTGTAGCACTGCCACTGGAGTTCACGCATAAACTCCATCATACCGAGTTCCACATACGGGAACAGAGTGATGGTTCTGTCGCTGTCCGATTCGAATTTCAAATTCCAGATCAAGCAGTTTTCATACGGGCCGACAAAATAGTTAGCAGTAACAGCAAGACCTTTTCTTTCTGCCTCAAAACGGGTATAGCCCATGCCGTGTGTTGCCTGCCATTTTTCCGGACGATCTTTTACCGGTTCTGCGGTAGGACACCATACGGAATCCCCATCTTTAATATAGGTGTAAAAGCCACTTCTGTCTGTCGGAAGATGGAAGAAACGATAGTGGTTAATTCTCCAGATCTGGGGAGATTTATAAAATGCAACACCGCCGCCCGCCTGACTCATCATCGTATGGAACGTACCATTCGAAAGATAATTCATCCACGGTGTCGGGGGGTTTGATTTCGTGATTGTGATTTCTTTTTTCTCATTATGAAAATAATAATTCTTGGACATTTTTATTCCACCTTTTTTTGTTATTTGAAATCGTTATACTTAAATTTTTATTTTCTTATGACGCCGTCTTTTCGGTCGATGACAGGTTTTCCCTCAAACTCCATTTCGCCTAAAAGTCCGTCAACAAGCATTTTAACTGTCGTTTTAGTGGGGCTGCAATTCATTTCGATAAATGTCGGGTCCTCTGGAAAATACTCATTTGCAAAATACGGTGAAGCGTAGTTTACGATGACCTTTTTCTTTTTATCAAAGAGGTGGGAATTCCAAATAAGCATATGCGGCTCACTCCACTGTGCAACAAACGAAGCATTCAGGTTGAAGATAATAAGATCATACTCATCCTGAAGTTTATCCACATCACTCTGCCAGCAAACACGTGAGGGAACATCATAGATATCTCTTCTTACCGTTGCCTTGATTCCTCTTCTTTCCAGTTCTTCTTTCAAAAGCTTAGCAGAAACAGGGTCCGGATCACTAACGACACAATTCTCATCCGTCACATCAACAACAAGCACGTTTTTGTACTTCTCTGCAGAAAGCGGGAGCAATCCGATTTCATTTCTCAACTGACACATTCCGTGTTTTGCGATTTCACCTTTCATTGTATCAGCCCATTTGGCATCCGGTTCATCATATGCTTTATTTTCCAATGCCTTATTGCGGAAGTTTTCCATTCTTTCAATTCGAGCAAGCGCGTCTTCAAGTCTCGACATCGGAATTTCTCCGTCTAAAATTGCTTTTTCGATAGCCTCTGCTGCTTCAACAGGCGGCCAAAGTAGAATATCAGCACCTGCCTTAAATGCCTGTACCGTTTCAGCGACCAAGTCACCCGTAGCCATACCGCCCATAATCAGCGCGTCCGTTACAACTGCACCCTGAAAACCAAGCTCACCTTTCAATAGGTCGGTCGTAAGCTTTTTGGAGAATGTTGCCGTAGGATAGAATCCGTCACAAAGCTCATTATCATAGGATTTTAAAGTTGTATGCGTGGTCATAACAGCCATAACATCTTCTTTAAACATCTCTTTATAGGTATAGCCGTAGGTCTCCATCCATTCATCAAACGGAAGAATGTTGGAACCGGGACCAATATGCATATTTACAAAATATGTACCCAGGCCGGGGAAATGCTTAACCGTTGCGCAAACGCCCTGGTCCTGGATACCTCTTACCACCTGACGATACAATTTTGCGATTACCTTCGGGTCATCCGAAATCGCCGTAAGATACATCAGCGGATCAAAGCACATATCAATACTGGGCTCTAAGCTCCAGTCGACTCCCTTATCATTCATTTGCATACCCATAATCTTACCTACATTATAGGCATCCTCTTCGCTCAGAGAAGCGCCCAGGGAACGCATAACGAAAACATCATTCTCCTGACCACGGATGATGCAGTTATCCGCACAAACCAAAAGTTTATTTTTCGAATATTTTTTAATTTCATTCAGCGTATCAAGGTCATACTGCGTACCCATAAATCTTCCCGCTTCGTCGCGCAATGCAGCTTCCTCTCCGTAATAAACACCACCAACGGGGTATTTTTCAAAGAATTTTTCCGGGCCGCCGTGGGTATTGATTTCACGGATGGTTACATTAAAGGTTTTCAAAATTTTCTCTCTTAATGTCATGCTTTCATCCCTCACATATGTAATTTTTATTGCTTTTAAATTAAAACTCGCATAGCCAAACTCTCAATCATCTTATGCACAGTATCATTTCGGACAAAATGTAGCGTAAAAATTGACTATGCTAAATAGACTTATACAGTTTAATTATAGCATCGGAATCACTTGGCCAACAAGGACAATATTTTGATATTAGACCGATTTTTTGTCATGTCTGTTAATCCAACTTTTTAAAATAAAAAAGGCCGCCCAAGCGACCTTAAATATTATTTCTGATAAAACGCAAGATATGCTCGATATGCCATATAGACATCAAGCTTGGAGGCAATTTCAAAGGGTGCATGCATCGAAAGAAGCGCGACTCCACAGTCAATTACATCAACGTCTAAATTTGCTACATACTGAGCAATCGTACCGCCGCCTCCGGCATCTACCTTGCCCAGTTCACTGCTCTGCCAGATAATATGATGATCATTAAACATTTTTCTGACCTCATAGACAAACTCGGCATTCGCATCCGACGTTCCTGACTTTCCTCTTGAACCGGTGTACTTGGTCATTACGATTCCCCGACCCAAAAATGAAGCGTTTTTCTTTTCATTGACATCGGGATAGTTCGGGTCAACCGCTGCATTAACATCCGAGGACAAACACTTGGAGTTGCGGAACACCTTCTTAAGCATCAACTCGTTATAGTTGCCCTTGAGCTTTTCAATCAGGCTGGCCGTAATATACTCAAAGAATGCCGAGCGCATACCGGTATTACCCATGCTGCCGATTTCCTCTTTATCAACTAAAACGCAAACTGAGGTCTGCTTACAACTTTTCGTTTCCAAAATTGCTTTGAGGGCTGTGTATGCACAAACTCTGTCATCCTGCCCGTAAGAGCCTACCATACTGCGGTCAAAACCGACATCCGTTGCTGCCTGTGCAGGGAAAGCTTCTAGTTCTGCGCTGATAAAATCTTCTTCACAAATGCCGTACTTTTCATATAAAAGCTCGAGCATCGCCGTTTTAAACTCATCTTTTTCATCTACTGCTTTCGGCAATGACCCAATCAAAATATTCAGGTTTTCACCTTCTACAATCTGCGTCGCTTTTTTCTGCATCTGACCATCAGCCAAATGTGGCAAAAGGTCTGTTACACAGAATACCGGGTCACCGGGTTGGTCACCGATACGAACTTCCACTTTTTCCCCGTTGCTTTTATATACAACACCGGAAAGCGCAAGCGGCACAGCGGTCCATTGATATTTTTTAATACCGCCGTAGTAATGTGTCTTAAACAAAGTCATATCACTGTCTTCATACAGCGGATTCTGTTTTAAGTCAAGACGCGGAGAATCAATATGGGCGATTACAAAGCGGATACCGTTTAATATATCTTCTTCGCCGATGACTGCAAGATACACACTTTTGTCACGGTTAACCATATAGACCTTATCGCCGACAGATAAACTTTCTTTTTCTGCAATATCACAGAAGCCTGCTTCTTTTGCCATACGAACAGCCTCACGGCACGCCAGTCTCTCTGTTTTTCCCTCATTTAAGTATTCTATATATCCCTCGGCGAAAGAAAATATCTTTTCTTTTTCTTCGCCGGAGATACGGTTCCAGCCATTTTTTGTTTCGTAGCTCAAATTTTCCACCAAGGCTCACTCTCCTTTGTCATAGTGTATGCATTTCGAAAGTGTTTTACTCTTTTTTGAATCCGCGCATTTTTTCAAAAAAGCTCTTTTGTTTTGCGTGGTTATTCCCTTTATCAAGTTTTTCAAACTCTTCAAGCAATGACTTTTGTTTTGCTGACAAGTGCTTCGGAATTTCTACATTCACCTTGACATACTGGTCACCGCGCCCACTTCTTTGAAGCACGGGGATACCCTTTCCTTTTAACCGAAATACCGTTCCGGACTGCGTTCCTTCCGGAATAGTGTATTTAACTTTACCGTCTAGCGTTGGAACTTCAAGCTCTGCGCCAAGGGTTGCCTGAACAAAGGTAATCGGCACTTCGCACTGCACATCATAACGGCTACGCTGAAACAGTTCATGTGGTTTTACCGAAACCGTGACAAACAAATCACCATTCGGCGCACCTTTATCGCCAACATCACCCTGACCGCCCAAGGAAATGCTTTGACCGTGGTCGATGCCTGCAGGGATTTTTACTTTGATCTTACGTTGTTTTCTGACTTTGCCCTTACCCGCGCATTTCTGACAGGGTTCTTTGACAATTTTACCCTTACCGCCGCAGGCAGAACAAGTCGAAACTGTCTGCATATTTCCTAAAATGGTACGCTGCGTGGTACGCACCTGACCACTGCCGCCGCAAGTGGGACAAGTGGTAACCTCGCTGCCCTTTTTTGCGCCGCTGCCGTCACATTCCGGACAGAATTCCGTACGGTACAGACTGATTTCTTTTTCACAGCCAAACGCTGCTTCTTCAAAAGTGATAGTCAATTCTGCGCCGATATCACGACCACGCTGGGGTGCATTTCTTCTTGCAGAGGATCTGCCACCGCCAAAGCCGCCGAAAATATCACCGAAGATGTCACCAAAATCAAAACCGCCGCCAAAGCCACCATAACCACCGGCGCCACCGCCGAAATTCGGGTCAACGCCTGCGTGACCAAAGCGGTCATAATTCTGCCGTTTTTCGCTATCAGAAAGCACCTGAAACGCCTCGTTCACCTCTTTGAATTTCGCCTCTGCTTCCTGATTGTCAGGATTTAAGTCCGGATGGTACTTTTTCGCCATCTTGCGGTAGGCTTTTTTGATTTCCTCATCCGTTGCACCCTTAGCTACCCCAAGGACCTCATAATAATCTCTTTTCTCTGCCATTTAGATCACCCTTATATCCAATTCGATACGCATTAACCCACAGCGGAGGTTCCGCTGTGGGCCACATATATTCCGTCTTATTTTACCTATATCAGTCAACAACCTCGTAGTCGGTATCTACAACATTGTCGCCCTGCGCTGCACCGCCGTTCGGGGCTTCTGCACCCGGCGCCTGTGCATTCGGATCCTGTTGCGGAGCAGCCTGCTGATAGATTTTTGCGCTGACCTCATAGAACTTTTTGGAAAGCTCTTCGGTTGCTGCCTTAACCTTATCGTTATCCGTTCCCTTTAATGCTTCTTTTACCTTTTCGATTTCTGCTTCAATCGCAGATTTATCAGCAGCATCTATCTTATCTCCCAAATCCTTTAAGGATTTTTCGCTCTGGTAAACCAGGGAATCCGCATTATTACGGATTTCAACTTCTTCTTTCTTTTTCTTGTCTTCATCTGCAAATTTTTCTGCTTCTTTGACTGCCTTATCAATTTCTTCATCCGACAAGTTGGTGTTTGCGGTGATAGTGATATTCTGCTCATTTCCGGTACCTAAATCTTTCGCGGAAACGTGAACAATGCCGTTGGCATCAATATCAAAGGTAACTTCAATCTGCGGCACACCACGCGGTGCAGACGGGATTCCGTCTAAATGGAACTTACCGAGTGTCTTGTTGTATGCCGCCATCTCGCGCTCACCCTGAAGAACGTGAACCTCAACGCTCGTCTGACCATCAGCAGCCGTTGAGAACACCTGCGATTTTTTCGCCGGAATGGTGGTATTTCTTTCAATCAGTTTTGTAAATACGCCGCCCAAAGTCTCAAGTCCTAAGGAAAGCGGAGTTACATCCAATAATACAATACCGCTGACATCACCGGTCAATACGCCCGCCTGAATTGCTGCACCTACTGCAACACATTCGTCCGGGTTGATGCCCTTATGAGGGTCCTTGCCGGTAATCTTCTTAACTGCTTCCTGAACCGCCGGAATTCTGGAAGATCCACCAACCAAAAGAACTTTATCAATATCGCTTGCAGAAAGACCTGCATCAGCCATTGCTTTTCTTGTCGGCTCCATCGTTGCTTCAACCAAATCAGCAGTGAGTTCATCAAATTTTGCACGGGTCAGAGTCATATCAAGATGCTTCGGACCGCTGGCATCTGCTGTAATAAACGGAAGATTGATATTGCTGGTGGTAACACCGGAAAGCTCAATCTTTGCTTTTTCAGCAGCTTCTTTTAAGCGCTGCATAGCCATTTTATCTGCCTTTAAGTCAATACCGCTTTCTTTCTTAAATTCATCCGCTAAATAGGTGATGATTCTATCATCAAAATCATCGCCGCCCAGACGGTTATTACCGCAGGTAGCCAAAACCTCGAAGATACCGTCGCCAAGCTCCAAGATAGATACATCAAAGGTACCGCCGCCTAAGTCATAAACCATAATTTTCTGGTCGCCGTCTTTGTCCATACCGTATGCTAAGGATGCCGCCGTCGGCTCGTTGATAATTCTCTGTACCTCAAGGCCAGCAATCTTACCTGCGTCCTTGGTTGCCTGACGCTGAGAGTCATTAAAGTAAGCCGGAACAGTGATAACTGCGTGAGTTACCGGCTCGCCGAGATATGCTTCTGCGTCCATTTTCAGCTTCTGCAGAATCATTGCAGAAATTTCCTGCGGGGAAAATTCTTTTCCGCCTGCGGAAACCTTTTCGCTGGAACCCATCAATCTTTTAACGGAAATGATGGTGTTATCGGGATTTGTAATTGCCTGACGTTTTGCAACCTGACCAACCAAGCGCTCGCCATCTTTAGTAAACGCAACAACCGAAGGAGTCGTTCTGCCACCCTCCGCATTAGGAATAACGGTAGCCTCGCCACCTTCCATAACTGCTACGCAAGAGTTTGTTGTTCCTAAGTCAATACCAATTGTTTTTGCCATAGTGCATTCCTCCTAAAATATATGAAACTTATGTTTATTTATAATATGAATGGTTTTGAAGCTTAATTTGCCACTTTAACCATAGAATAGCGAATCACTCGGTCTTTGTATTTATAGCCCTTTTGAAATTCTTCTACAATCGTATTTGCCCCAACTTCTTCATTTTCTTCATGCATAACTGCATTGTGAATGTTCGGGTCAAATTCTTTTCCAACTGCCTCAATCGGCGTTACATTCATTTTCTCAAGTGTTTCAAAAAACTGCTTGAGCACCATCTTCACGCCGTCAGCGTAAGGCGAATCCTCTGCAGCCGCATTTGCTGCTCTCTCCAGATTATCCAAAACGGGAAGAATATCTTTTAACACATCAACAACCGCAAAGCTGTAAAGCTCGTCTTTTTCTTTTTGCGTTCTCTTTTTGAAATTATCAAATTCAGCAAGCGTGCGAAGGTGTTTGTCATAGAGCTCATCATATTTTTCTTTTTCCACCGTTTCCGGCGCAGTCTCTACACTCTCTTCTTCCACTGTTTCCGTTGCTTCCGTTTCTAAAATTTCCTCTTCATTTGCCTGCGTTGCTTTCTTTTCCTGTTTCAAAGGGTATTCACTCCTTGTTGTCTTCGTAATAGAATTCGTTTAGTATCTTATTCAGATAATTGGATATGCGGTCAAGTTTTGCAACCGCTTTTGAATAATCCATGCGAGTCGGGCCGATAATTCCAACCTTGCCCATCACTCGGTCGCCGACATAATAATTTGCCGTAACCACACTGGATGAGTGCATTACATCAAGACCATTTTCCTTGCCGATGGTAATACGTATTTTGTTTTTAGATTTATTTTCTTCCGGTTCCTCTTCTTCCTTTTTCGGCTCCATTAAGGCTTGCGCTACAGACTGTTTATCATCTAAAAACTCCAAAAACTCGCGTGCCTTGCCCAAATCAGAATATTCCGGATAATTAAAGATATTCGTTGTACCCGAAACATAGACATCCGTCTCTTTACGCACATCATCAATAATTTCCGAAATAAAATCAATGACCGGGAACAGAATCTCAAAGTGCTCCTGCATTGCTTCCTTGATTTCCTGAATTTTCAAAAGATTAATCTCTTCTAAAGTCATACCCGAAAGTTTTTCTTTTAATACATCAGAAAAACGATGGATAAATTCCGGCGAAACCTGTATTGGCAACAGAACGCGTTTATTTCTCATCACGCCTTCGTTCGTTACAAGGATAATCAGCATTGAACCCGAATCAATCGGTACCAATTCAACCGTTTTAATTGCGCCCTGCTTCATTTCAGGTGAAGTCATAAACGCCGTATAGTTTGTAAACTGCGATAAAAAGTCAGCCGCCGTCTTTAATACCTTATCCATTTGACCTACGCTTAACTGCATCATTGATTTGAGCATTTCCATTTCTTTCATATTCAGCTCATAATCGCTCATCAGTTCATTCACGTAAAAGCGATAGCCTTTGTCCGACGGAACTCTACCTGCGGAGGTATGCGGCTGTTCTAAATAGCCCATTTCCTCTAAGTCTGCCATCTCATTACGAATCGTGGCACTGGAAAGGCCGAGGCCAAGGTTTTTGGCAATATGACGGGAACCAACCGGCTCAGCACTTACGATGTATTCACTGATGACCGAATTCAGTATTTGCCGTTTTCTCTCACCTAAATCCATTTTTATCACCTCGTTGTTAGCACTCCTTTTGGTTGAGTGCTAACACTATCATAATACCTTTTATAGGAAATGTCAAGCCATAAATTATGAACATTTTGTGAAATAAAAAAAGCCGCCATCGGCGGCTTCATGGTTCATACGCTTTCCACGAGTAAAAGCTCCAGTAAAGTGTTATTATCCATCGAATTAGATTTTAAGTATGCATCCGCTTGCGCGCATTGTTTAAGCAATCTAAAAAGCTCGTTCAAATCATACTTTCCGCAATCCCTCATATATTTAGACGCCTGAAACGGAGCGCATTTTAGCTTTGACATAATTGCGGATTTATCTGCTCCCTCTTCCAATAACAACTTAGTATTAACCAGTTTGTCCACATGGTAAATGAGCGCTCCTAAAATACGATTGGCATCCTCTTTTAATAAGAATAAGTCATTAAGGCGCGAAAGAGCAAGTTCCAGATTTTTCGCCGTAAGCGCATCAATCATATCAAAAACCTTGTTCTCCACTGACGGTGTGACCATCTCCAAAATATCTTTTTTTGTAACAACCTCACCTGCCACATAAGAAACCAGCTTTTCCGCCTCACGCTTGACAGAAAGCATTCCGCTGTCTGTAATTTCAATTAAATACTTCGCATCAGGATAGCTGATGGATTTCCCCAAATTCTTAAATAAGCCAACGGTCCAGTTGGTCATCTCATTTTCATCTAAATAGGCAAACTCTGCAGCAATATATTGTTTTGTAACAAACTTATACAATGCGCTTCGTTTATCAATTTCTTTTTCGACAAAAAGCAGGTAAACATATTCAGGGATATCTTTGAGTCTGTTTTCCCAGTATTCCCTGTATTCCGCCGTTGCACCTGTCCTTCCGTCCGGCTTAAAAATCAGGGAATCACAGAACACTAAAAGCTTTTTATCTGCAAACACCGGAAGAGATTCGATCGCTTCATCCACCGCCTTTAAATCGTATGCCTTTCCGTCGAAATGAAAGGTATTTAACTCCTCCATCGCATCAGGCATAAAGAGTTCTGACAGTTTCTTTTGATAATGCGCTTTTAAGAACTCTTCTTCTCCGTAAAGCAAAAACACATTACAGTCTGCCTCGCCGGTTTTCACAATTGATTTTATGCGTTCTAATGACAAGTTCCTTCCTCCCCTCTATCGAATTGATACAATATGTTTTAAATCCATCACAAATACTACGTCTTTGTCACGGTCGGCGCGATAAATGCTTGTTCCTGCAGATATCAGGCGTTCCAGTATATCGGGATGTGGGTGACCGAAGTTGTTTTCTCCCACCGGAATATAGGCATATAACGGATTTGCCGCATCAATAAATTCCTCAGAGCTGCTATTTGCCGCACCGTGATGCGCAAGCTTTAACACATCAGCCGAAAGCCCTCCATTATGTGCATCAACCAACCTCTTCTCTGCTTCTTCACCCAAATCACCGGTAAACAGAAATGAATTTTCTCCATAAGTAAAGCGAAGAACCAAAGAGCGCATATTCTCCTCTTCTTCGGTAAGACCCTCCGCCCACTCACGGTCCGGCATTAAAACTTCTATGGAAGCAGTTTCTCCAAGAGAAATCGTCTCTCCTGCACAGACTTCAGTAACCGGAACGAACTTTTGCTTTGCGGCGGACAACAAAAATTTGGCAGCATCCGTTGTCCCGAAGCCACGCGGAACAATCAGCCTGTCTACCGGCATCTCGCGCAAAATACTGACAAGACCCAGCACGTGGTCTTCGTGCCCGTGGCTTGCAATCATATATTCAATATCAGTAACTCCCTGCTTAAGAAGATACGGACGCACGACTTTTGCACCAATATCATAATAATCTTGATAAGCCGCTGTACCGCCACCGTCAATCAAAATGTCCGTGTCTTCCGGCAAGCTGATACAGCACGAATCCCCTTGTCCGACATTGATAAAGCAAACCTTTGCAATATCAGCGTTAAGTGATTGAACACACGAACCGATTAGGAATAATAAAGTAATATTAAAAACCGAAAGCAGCAGAGACTGCTTGATGAATTTCTTATGGAGCAAGCTGAATATCAGATACAGCATAATCGCATAACAACTGACAAACATCGGCGTCATTACGCCATAAATAATTCTCCCTGAATCAAGACTTCCAAAAAAGTCCGCGGTATGCTTCACCAGCAGTAGTGGCAGATATGATGCACCTGCCGGATAAAGTGCCAAAGGCTCAAAGACGAGTCCCAAAAAGCCCATCAAAAGTCCAAAGAACATAATCAGCGGAAGCATTGGGACAACAATTAAATTGCTTATAATCCCCCAAAGGCTTGTTTCCTGAAAGAAAAACAAAATAATCGGGAGCGTAAAAAACTGAGCGCTGATACTCGTCGATAATAGTGAAATCACTTTTCGTAAGAAATGTTTGTATTTCTTTTCATCGTAGTCAGCCAAGTGTAACAATTTTAAGAGACACATTTCCAGCGGTTTTACATAAAGCAAAATGCCAAACACAGCGCCACAGGAAAGCATAAACCCGACATCAAAAGCAGCAAACGGCTCAAACAGCAAGATCCCGGTAACCGTCAGCGCTAGTGAGGTATAACTGTCAACCTTACGGAAAGTACACTCCGCACCTATCGTGACAACTGCCATGATTCCGGCACGCACACTGGATATCGATGCGCCCGAAAGCAACACATAAAATACGACGACACAAACCGAAAGGATGCCCATGCGGAAGCTCTTTAATCCAAAGACGCGGTACAGCATAAACAGTATCGTCAAAAGCGTACTGATATGCATTCCGGAAACAGCAACGATATGAGCGAGTCCGCTGCGCGAAAACTTTGTTCGCATATCGTCACTCATCGTGCTTTTATCTCCGAAAAGAATTCCTTTCATTATTGGTGCGGTATCTTCCGTTAGGGTGCGGTCGGTAATGTCGCACATCTTATAATTTAATTTCTGTATATGGTCTAAAATACCGAATTCCTTTTTCCCAATGATATTCAGGCTGTCGCTATCTACATAACCGCTAAAGAAGACACCTTTGGTCTTTAAGTAGAGATTATAGTCAAAGCCACCCTCATTCGTTTCTTCTTTCGGAAGATTTAAGCGGACTCTTGCAGTAATTACATCACCAAAGTCTAAATCTTCCGCTTTTTCTCTGCAAGTTAAGCGAACCGTTTCCATCGGTGAAATTGTTTCATCCAAAAAGGAAAGCTCCGTAATTTTAGCATAAAATGTGACCTTGTTTTCTTCCTTTTCAGGTCTTTTTGTCACTTCCGCCACAACATCCACATATTCGTCCAAATATGGATACAGTGCCTTTTGCGTAACATCGCCACGACATAGAATCATAAGTGATGCACAAATTAAGATAACCGAGGCTATCGGATAAAGGATGTCTGTTCTGCGCCTTGAAAATAACAATTTCAAAAGTGAAAGGATTAGGAAAGCACTGCCGAAAAGGATAGCTGCATCGCTGAACAAATAGCCAAGATATGTACCGCCAACCAGTGCCAGCGCTAAAAAGCAAACGATTCGCCTCAAGCTAATTTCGCTCCTTTAACCGAAAGAGAGCAATCCGAACCTGCCTGAAACAGTGAAATTTCGGTATCTTTCGGCTTGTCATCTTTGCAAGGCACAAAGCCTTGCGGTATCTTCCGCACCAAAATCTACTCAAAATTTCATCAGTTTCAGGTCGAAAGAATTTTTAGAGAGCGGATTTTTGATTGCGGAAGGCAAAAACGCAGGTAATCCTGACGGATTGCCGAGTATTTTAACACATCGAAAGCGGAAATCCGCCACTAAAAATCAGAGTTCGGATTACTCTCTTTCGGTTAACTAAAAATCAAAGAGACTGACCTGACTACTGTCAGGAAGCTGCGAAAGCACTTCATACTCCTTGAGTTTTTCCACCATCGATTTTCCGAGTTTTGCACGCTTCATCAGGTCTTCGACGGAAATAAACTCGCCATCTTCGCGCGCCTTAATGATACTTTCCGCAACTGCATCCGAAAGACCCATAATCGTATTTAAGGGCGGACGAATCGCTCCATCCTCTTCCAAAAACTTATTCGCGTGGGATTTATATAAGTCAATCGGCAGAAAACGAATGCCACGTGCGTACATCTCGTTACATACCTCTAAAATGGTAAGCACATTCTTTTCTTTTTGTGTTGCATCCGGTTTTGCGGCTATTTCCTTCATTGACTGTACTACTTTTTCTTTACCGTGAATCATCAGCTGCGCATCAAAATCGCCACCGCGCACGGTAAAGTATGTAATATAAAACGCAATCGGATAATGCACCTTAAAATAGGCTATACGGAACGCCATTGTGACGTATGCTGCCGCGTGCGCTTTCGGGAACATATACTTAATGGTTTTACAAGACTTAATATACCACTCGGGAACATTATGTTCACGCATTAATGCTTCGTTTTCCGGTGTTAAGCCCTTACCCTTTCTGACCGATTCCATAATCTTAAAGGAATCGAGCGCCGGCAGACCGTGCTGCAATAGATACAGCATAATATCGTCACGAGTACAGATAACCTCGGGAAGCGTTGCCGTTCCGTTTCGCACCAAATCCTGCGCATTGTTTGTCCATACATCGGTACCGTGTGACAGACCGGAAATACGCATCAGCTCGCCGAACGTCGTGGGCTTGGTATCCAAAAGCATCTGCCGCACAAATTTCGTACCAAACTCCGGCACAGCATAGGTGCCGACCTCGCTACCAATTTCCTCCGGTGTCGCACCGAGTGCCTCCGTTCCGGTAAACAGACTCATCGTCGCTTTATCGTCAATCGGGATGGTTCTTGCGTCCAGTCCCGTCAAGTCCTCAAGCATACGAATGACCGTCGGGTCATCGTGCCCCAGTATATCAAGCTTTAAGAGCTTTCCGCTGATGGAATGGTAATCGAAATGTGTTGTAATGATACCGGACTCCGCATCGTTTGCCGGATGCTGAATCGGCGAGAACTGATAAATTTCATTCGCCTGCGGTACAATCATAACACCGCCCGGATGCTGACCCGTGGTGCGTTTGATACCCTCTAAGCCTTTCACTAAATGCATCGTTTCCGCTTTATTAAAAATCTTCCCGATTTTTTCACCGTATTTTTTAATATAGCCAATCGCAGTATTTTCAGCAAACGTACCAATCGTTCCCGCGCGGAACACGTGACCCACGCCAAACAACTCTTCGGTGTACTTATGCGCCACCGGCTGATAGTCACCTGAAAAGTTTAAGTCGATATCAGGTTCTTTGTCACCATCAAAACCCAAAAAGGTTTCAAATGGGATATCATAGCCGTCTTTTCTATATTTCGTACCACACTCCGGACACTCCATATCCGGCAGGTCTGCTCCGCAACTGACTCTGCCGTCTAAAATAAACTCGGTATTTTTACAGTTAGGACAAATGTAATGCGGTGGCAAGGAATTGATCTCTGTAATTCCCGATAAAAACGCAATAAACGAGGAACCGACAGAACCTCGGGAACCGACAAGATAGCCGTCAGACAGTGATTTTGCCACCAGTTTCTGCGCAATCATATACATAACGGCAAAACCGTATTTAATAATCGGAACAAGTTCCTTTTCCATACGGTCTTTGACAATTTTCGGCAGTTCTTCCCCGTAAAGCTCATGAGCTTTACTGTTGGAAAGCGCCTGGATTTCCTCGACTGCACCCGGCATTTCAGGCGCATAAGTTTCTTTCGGTATCGGTCTGATAACTTCAATCATATCAGCAATGCGGTTGGTGTTATCTATAACTACTTCTTTCGCCTTTTGCACACCGAGATAGGAAAATTCTTCAAGCATTTCCTCTGTAGTGCGAAGATATAGAGGGGGCTGGAAATCTGCATCCTCATAATCCTGACCGGAAAGCAAAATGCGTCGGTAAATTTCATCCTCCGCATCTAAAAAATGCACATCACAGGTCGCAACGACAGGCTTATTAAGAGCCTCGCCGAGTTCTACAATTTCGCGGTTCATCTCTTCTAAATCCGCTTTCGAATTGACGGAATGATTCCTCAGCATAAAATTATTGTTGCCAAGCGGTTGAATCTCAAGATAATCGTAGTACGAAGCAATCTCTTTAATTTTCTCTTTTGTCGCGCCACCAAAAATTGCCTGGTAAAGCTCTCCCGCTTCACACGCACTGCCCAAAACGAGTCCGTCTCTATGATTTTCAAGCATTTGCTTCGAAATGCGCGGTTTGCGGTAAAAATTATCAATATGTGACTCAGAAACCAAACGGTACAGGTTTTCAAGTCCCGTCATATTCTGCACCAGTAAAATAGCGTGATAGGTGTCCGTATGCTTCGTCACGTTTTCATCCATAAGCTTTTCGTTCAGCTCACAAATGTCATTAATTCCCATTCGTCCAATGGTATCCGCAAAGTTTAAAAATATTTTCGCCGTCACCTCGGCATCGTTCACCGCACGGTGATGACCCTCAAAATAAAAGCCCAGATGCTTTGCAACCTTATCAAGCTTATGCCGTTTGATATTGGTGAGCAAGCGGCGGGAAAGCGCCAAGGTATCCACATAGGTAAAGTCAGCACAAAGTCCCAAATCTTCTGCTTTTTTACGTATAAAACCAACATCAAAATTTGCATTATGTGCAACTAAAATATGGTCTTTACAAAATTCCAAAAATTCCGGTAAAACCTCATCGATTCCACGGGCATTAGCAACCATGTCATTGGTGATGCTTGTCAGCTCCGTAATGTGATAGGGAATCGGGTTTTTGGGCTTAACAAACTCTGAAAATTGACCGACAACCATTTGCTTTGAAATTTTAACCGCGCCGATTTCGATGATTTCGCCGTATTTCCCGGAAAAGCCGGTCGTTTCTATATCAAAAACAACGAAATCGCCATCCAGCGGCATTTTGGCATCTCCGTAGGTCAGTTTTGCCTCTTCGCCCATCAGATAACATTCGATTCCGTAAATAATCTTAATTCCGTGCTTTGCCCCTGCATCAAACGCTTCGGGGTACGCTTGTACAACACCGTGGTCTGTAATTGCAATGGCCGGATGTCCCCACTTGGCCGCACGAGCAATGAGCTCCTGTGGTTTACAGATGGCGTCGAGTGCCGACATCGAAGTATGAGCGTGCAGTTCTACTCGCTTGGTTTCAGCCTCGTCCATTCTCGTTTTTATTTCGCTCTTCATGATATCCCGTGCCATAACAATCACTTCTTTGGCATAGGAATCGTACTGCGCGTTTCCGCGCACGCAGACTGCACTAAGTTTTTTCAGCGTTCCTTTCATTTCCTTAAAAACATCATTTTCCAAAAATGCTTTACAGCTGATAGAACCGCTGGCATCTGTAACAAACAGTTCAAGAATGGTTTTATTATTTTTAATTTCGCGCTCTTCAAAGCCGACTAATTTTCCCTGAACGATTACCTTACCGCTGTAATCATTGATTTCACCAATCGGCGTAATATCCCCGCTGAATGCTTTTCCTAAAAGTACGCCGTCATCTTCCGGCGCCTCGGGGTCTTTTGCGGGCGCAGACACTTTCTTTTTCACCGGTTTTTCGCTTGCCGATACAATTTCAGAATAGCTTTTGGTGAGTTCTTCGTGCTCTTCCGCTACTTTTTTAAAAATCTCCTGTGTGTCCATCTGTTCCTGCACAAAAGATACTTCTTTAGAAACACCGTACTGCTCTTTTAACAGCTTTTTGCAATAATAGTCAACTTTCTTGCCAGAAAGCGCATCTTTGCCGCCGTACTTTAAATGCACGCAAAACTCATCATCCGAAAGCGTAACAGAGCTATGTAAAAGCAAGCTTTTTGCCGCAGGATACTGTTCGGCAATATATAATTTCAGATTCTCCCATACAGCGTCCTTTGTCTCATCATTTAATACAAAATCCGGATGCTCCATCAAAAGCTCAACATTCTGTATGCCAAATCGGGTACGAATGGCACCTTTGAGCTCATCGACGAGTTCCTTCATTGGCACATCCGGACATGACAAACCAACCGAAACACGCTTTTCTTCACGAAAAATTTTACATTTCGTAACTGAAAAACCGTTCAGCTTTTCTGCCAAATCTTGTCCGAACAATTCAATGATAAGCGCCGACATTTTGCATCCTCACTATTCTTTCTGTCCTAAATTTTATCTATTTCCTCAAATAAAACATCTACAATTTCCGCTTCCGGCACACGCCGGATGACTTTACCTCCACGGAAGACCAAACCCTCCCCATTGGCGCCCGTAATACCAATATCAGCATCGCGCGCCTCGCCGGGTCCGTTCACAACACAGCCCATAACGGCAACCTTGATTTCTCTTTTGAGGTCTTTTAAACGGCGGGAAACTTCGTTTGCAATCGAAATCAAATCCACACGGCACCTAGCGCAAGTCGGACAGGAAACCATCGTAGCACCAAAACGTCTTAGTTCCAATGCAGAAAGAATTTCCTTTGCTGCCGTAATTTCTTCTACGGGGTCAGCCGTAAGTGAAACACGAATAGTATCACCGATTCCCTCAGACAAAAGTGTTCCAATTCCAACCGCAGATTTTACGGTTCCGCTATAAGCCGTTCCTGCCTCGGTTACGCCGAGATGCAAGGGGTAATCCACCATATCCGCTATCATCCGATAGCTTTCAATCATCATCGGTACACTGGAAGCTTTCAGGGAAATGATAATATCGCGAAATTGATTTTCTTCTAAAATTCGTACATGTCGCATTGCTTCTTCTACCAAGCCTTGGGCGCTTCGTCCGCCGAAACGGTCAATGATATGTTGGGAAATCGAGCCGGTATTGACACCGATACGAATCGGGATGTTTTTCTCACCTGCTGCATCCGCAACTGCGCGCACTTTGTCGTCACTGCCAATATTTCCGGGATTAATTCTAATTTTGTCAATCCCCGCTTCTATCGCACGTAAAGCGAGACGATAATCGAACTGAATATCGGCAACCAAAGGCACATCTACACTTTGCTTGAGCCGTTTTACCACCTCAATACTCGCATCATCCGTAACTGCTAATCGTACAATATCACACCCAGCCAAAGCAAGTGCTTTTGTTTGCTTTTCTGCTACTTCAAAATCTCCGTTTTTGGTATTCAGCATCGACTGAATAGAGATAGAACTTTCGCCACCTACCCCTACATTACCAACCATTACCTGTCGGGTTTTCCGTCTTTCCACCGTTACGCCTCCCTTGATTTCAGCTTATTTTACACGCAACAATATCCTATTTCAAAAGAATTTCACAAAAAGCATATTTATATTATTTTATCACAGAAAAAAAGCAGAGTCAACGGCTCTGCTTTCTCTTCATCACAAATTTTAAAATTTGTCCCCCGCACAAAAATGGACCATATTTCGAAACGCTGCATCTGCAATCTGCATATACCCTTCAAGCGTCGGATGAACGCCGTTTGTACCAATAAGCTCTGTTCTTGTACTTCTTGTATTGACCGGCTTTTCTGCCATCGGATAATTATAATCCGAATCGAACTGACCGGACACCTGTATAAACTCAACAAAATCGCAATATTGTTCCTCGTGTGCCAGTTTCTCATACGCCTGATTTAAGGCAAAGACAAACCGTGTGATTCCGTAGGCATCGCTATACGGCAGTTGCGCTCCGTAATTCGCACCCGTTCCACCGGTAACAGACGGAACACAAAGTCCCATAATCTTAACCTTTGTTTCGGGGCATTGCTCGTGCAGAATATCAATTAGTTTTCTTGCCTGTGAAATGACCCCTGCAGTTGCCTCTTCCGCCGGATTCTTCATTCCAGTCAGCCCGTTGATGCCGAGAAGAATATAGACTGCATCTAAACCAGCAACACCGAGTCGATTTAAGTATGCACAAAAATCAATCTTGTCTTCCGCTTCATTATAAAACGGACTGCTTGTTTCATAATATGTATTTTTAATAACGATTTCCTCTTGGTCAAACGCGTTCTTAATATGCGTTATTTTTCCGGTTTCAGGCTTATTTGCCGCAAGGTCACCAAAACAAGTAAACTTGAGTCTTCCGGCATCAATTGTCTCTAATTGCCACCGATTTCCGTCGTCATCCTGCCACAGCGAATGTTGATCAGCAAGCGTTTTTTTATGATCGCAACTCACCCAAAAATTGCGGACAGACGCGCCTGTAAGATAGGTGTCCCACAGCCATCCGCCAAAGCCTTCAAAATGAACATCCCCCTCGCCGTTTGAGCCGATAAAGGAAATCCTGTAAAGACCTAATCCGGCAGGTGTGCCGCCCGTTTCCGTTAAACGTCTTGCACACTCCGTTACCCACTGTCCACCGGCAGTCAGAGAATCTCCAATACAAAGAATATTCATTGGTTTTTCCGGATGCTTCGCCTCCGTTACACAAAGAAGCGTTTCACCGCTTGCCAAAAGCTTTTTCCCCGCACCATAGACAGAAATGGTAAGCTTATACTCCCCTTCTTTTTCAGGGAAGAATTCAAAATATCTCGGGAAATTTTTCCCTACATCACATACTGCAACAATATCAAAACAAAAAGGATTTGGCGCATCTATCACACCCCTGTAAAATAACTGAAAGGTATCTCCTACGACCAAATCATATTTTCTCGGCAAAACTACTTTGACGTTTTCTTCCAAAGCACTCACTCCAAACCACAATTTTAAGTCGGTTTTATTGTAGCACAAGCAATCATATTCGTCAACGAAATCGCCGAAATTGGAAGTATTCTTCTATCATTTCACGAAAACAAAACAAAAAAATCAAAAAAAACCAAAGAAAAACAATAAAAAACTCAAAAAAACACTTGCTTTTTACTATAGGTATGTTGTATAATACATAGTAGGAAAAATTTTTGTATCTTTTATTTGTCAGGAGGAATCAGGCAATGTTAGTAAATATGAATGAAGTGTTAAGACCTGCGAAAAAGAATCACTATGCCGTTGGTCTCTTTAACGCAGTTAACTTAGAGCTTGCGCGCGGTATTATCAACGCCGCAGAATCCACCCGTTCTCCGGTTATTATGGGTACGGCTGAAATTCTGCTCCCGTACGGTCCGCTCGAGGAGGTTTCCTACTACCTTATCCCGATGGCTAAAAAAGCAAGCGTTCCGGTTGTTGTGCATTTAGACCACGGTCTGACGTACGACACCTGTATTAAAGCATTAGAGCTGGGCTTCAGCTCCATTATGTATGACTGCTCCACCGATTCTTATGAAGAAAATGTTCGTAAGGTAAAAGAAATGGCTGATATTGCTCATTCTTACGGTGCAACTATCGAAGGTGAGCTTGGTCACGTTGGCGATAACGAAGGCTCTGCAGAGGGCAGCGACCATTTGGTAGACCCTTCGAAATTCTTTACTGACCCGAAACTTGCAAAAGACTTCGTTGATAAAACCGGCGTTGATGCTTTAGCAATCGCAGTTGGTAATGCACACGGCGCATATAAACTCCCGCCGAAACTCGATTTTGAAAGAATACGCACCATCGCTTCTACCGTTGATGTTCCGCTCGTTCTCCACGGCGGCTCAGGTCTTACGGATAATGATTTCCGTCAGGCAATCAAAGACGGTATCAGCAAGGTTAATATCTTTACTGACATTAACGTTGCAGCGGTTGAAGCTGAATTCAAGAAGTTCTCCAGCATGGATAAAGGCTTAATCGACCTGATTCCTGCCGCTGTTGAAGCAGTAAAACAGGAGTCCATGAAGAAGATGAAGTTGTTCTCCAGTGACGGAAAAGCTGACAATACTTCCGCAGCAGGCGGTGCAATGGATATCGATGCTATCACTAAGCTCGTTACTGCTGAAATCGCAAAATACATGAATAAATAATCTTACATAACAAAACTCCCGAATGCATCGCATTCGGGAGTTTTGTTATGATTTGTTTATTCCAAATAATCTTTTAATTTCTTACTTCTGCTCGGATGGCGAAGTTTACGGAGTGCTTTTGCCTCAATCTGACGAATACGCTCACGGGTAACGTTAAACTCTTTACCAACCTCCTCCAAGGTTCTTGCCCTGCCATCTTCCAATCCAAAGCGAAGCTTTAATACCATCGCCTCTCTCGGAGTTAAGGTGTCAAGAACATCACCAAGCTGCTCTTTTAAGAGCAGGAAGGATGCCGCCTCTGACGGCGCCGGCGCGTCATCATCGGGGATAAAGTCTCCCAAATGACTGTCTTCTTCTTCACCAATCGGCGTTTCTAAAGACACCGGTTCCTGCGCAATCTTCATAATTTCGCG
This sequence comes from Clostridia bacterium, assembly GCA_017399695.1. Classification (GTDB taxonomy): domain Bacteria; phylum Bacillota; class Clostridia; order UBA1381; family UBA9506; genus RGIG1666. Next base: position 247,375 of record JAFQBK010000016.1, read on the forward strand.
CACCTTATCAATCGACATATTCAGTTCCTTTGCAATTTCGTTCGGATGCGGGTCACGACCCAGCTCCTGAACAAGCTGACGGGAAACACGGATTAATTTATTGATAGTTTCTACCATATGCACCGGAATACGAATGGTTCTTGCCTGGTCAGCAATCGCACGCGTAATCGCCTGACGAATCCACCACGTTGCATAGGTACTGAATTTATAGCCTTTGGTGTAGTCGAATTTTTCTACAGCCTTAATCAGACCTAAATTACCCTCCTGAATCAAGTCAAGGAAGAGCATTCCACGGCCAACATATCGTTTTGCAATGGGAACAACCAAACGTAGATTAGCTTCTGCTAAGCGTCTTCTTGCCATCGCATTGCCTTCGCCCATTTGTTTTGCAAGTTCGAGCTCTTCTTCCGGGTCTAAAAGCGGAACTTTACCGATTTCTTTTAAGTACATTTTGACATGGTCATCAATGGATACGCCTTCTGCATTAGAGATTTCCATAACCTCTTCGCTTAAATCGGCAGCGTCCGACGGTTTTAAGTCGTCAATTTCCTCCTCGATTTTCTCGAGTTCCTTATCCATATCGGTTACGACTTCAATGCCCTCTTTTTCCAGCTTTTCATACATCAGCTCAATCTGCTCGGGATCCATTTCCACTTCGGACAGGGCGTCCATGATTTCCTTATAAGTCAAAATGCCGTTTTGTTTTCCTTTTGCTATCAGGTCACAGACTGCCGCCTTTTGTTTTTCTAACTCCACCATATTAGCCCCTCCTCTCTGCATATTTCTTGATTAAAGCCTGTACTTCTTCTGCTTTTCCTTCTTTTGCCAGTTGTTTGATTTTGCTGTTCATCAACTCACCCTTCAACTTTTTAATCATATCTTTTGCTGCCTGCAAACTATCACATTCGTATTCACGGTATAAAATTGCAGCCACCGTTTTCTTCAGCGGCTCATCAACGTAAGACAAAAAGTCAGATGCATCCGCTTCGGGGTTTTCCAATTTATACGTGAGCATTGCCTCATAAATTTTGCGATGTTCTACTCCGGCAAATAGGTCACCACTTAGTTCCTCTTTCGCAAGTTCAAATGCTTTTCTTTGAAAGAATATCACATTTAACAGCATGCGTTCCGCTTTATATGTAGCTATCTGTCCGCTTGCCTCGGTGCTTACCGCTTGAGATGCCTGCTCGTCCTCACGTCTTTCTGCATACTTTGCATTCTGCGTCGTTTTTTTGCCCTCGCGGTAAATCAACTTATTGATTTCCGTCAGTATCGCATTGGCAGAGATGCCGGATTCCGCAGCGATGCGGTTGACGTAAGCCTCACGTTCAATCTGACTGTCAATTTTGGATAAAATGTTTGCCGCTCTTGTTACAAATGCAATTTTTCCATCGACATCCGTTAAGTCAAAATCGTTTCGCGCCGACATAATCTTAAATTCAACGGCACTGACTGCATCGGCAATACATTTGCGGAAGCTCTCTGCTCCTTTTTTCGCAATATATTCATCCGGGTCTTTTGCGCCCGAAAAGCGAACCACTTTAATTTTGTTTCCTGCTTCAGCTAAAATATCAATTGCCTTAAGCGCCGCATTTTGTCCTGCCTCATCACCGTCATAGCAAACAAAAATCTGTCCGGCATATCGTTTTAAGAGAGTTGCCTGTTCCGGCGTAAATGCAGTTCCCAAACCGGCAATCGCATTTTCGATTCCACTTTGGTGTAGCGAGGCAACATCCATATAGCCCTCAACCAAAATCAATCCGTCTTTCCTGCCGTATTGCTTTGCGTTGTTTAGGTTATATACATTACTGCCTTTATGAAATACCGGCGTTTCCGGCGAGTTCATATATTTTGCAGGGTCATCCCCAAGGGCACGTCCGCCAAACGCCACGACGTTTCCCCGGACATTAATAATCGGAAACATCAATCGATTGCGGAACTTATCATAAACTCTGCCTTTCTCATTCTTCACTGCTAAGCCCGCTGTCACGATTTCCTGCTCCGTATAGCCCTTTTGTTTCAGGAAATCGCACAAATCGCTCCAGTCGTCCTTGGCATAGCCAATGCCAAACCGGGTGATGGTGTCTTTCCCAAGTCCGCGTTTTTTCACGTACGCGTGAGCAAGAGTTGCCGATGGGTCACGAAGATTTTCAACAAAGTGACGTGCGGCTAAAACATTCATCTCATAGACCCTTTGTTTTGCGTCGGTCTCTTCCTTGGTCGGCACATAGGCACCTTTTTCTTCCTCTAGTGTCACACCTGCACGTTGCGCCAAAAATTTAAGTGCATCGACAAAATCAAGGTTTTCTATTTTCATAATGAAATCAAACAGATTGCCGCCTGCACCACAGCCAAAACAATAATAAAGCTGCTTGTCCTCACTGACATGAAACGAGGGGGTTTTTTCTTTATGAAACGGACAAAGACCGGTATGGCTGTTGCCGTTTCGCTTGAGCTTGACATAGGATGACACCACATCAACGATATCATTTCTTCGTGCGACTTCGCGTATCGAATTTTGTGAATATCTTGCCAATGCATTCTCCCCTTCTTTCATTATCAAATAAAGCCACAATTATATAATTCGACAAAAGTTTGAAAATTCCTTTTTTTCTTCGGAAAAATTTATTTCGGGATATTTTAACCATTTTTTTGACATCTTATGTAAAATTATCTTAAGCTCCACGATTTTGGAACGAAAAGCTCATTAAATTTATACACCGCAAAGTTATCGGTCATGCCTGCAATATAGTCGATAACCACGCGTTCCGTTCCCATTGTTTCAATATTGGCAAAATCATCCGCCGGCAGTTTTTCCGGTTCTTTCATAAAGGTTTCAAAGAGCATTTGCAGGATATTTTTTGCCTTTTCTTCCTCTTTTTTCGCGATGCTGCTTGTGTACACACGCTCAAACATAAAATTGCGAAGCTGCATCATCGCGTTCTTAACCGGTGCTGACATCAGAATGTCCGGTTTATCCTCACTGTTTTCGACAACATCCAAAATCAAAGCATTGATGCGGTCACCATGACTGTCTCCTAAAATTTCAACGCACTCTTTGGGAAGATCCTCCTCGCAGATTACCCCACCACGAACAGCATCATCAATATCGTGATTAATATAAGCAATCCGGTCTGCAAGCTTAATAATGCGCCCCTCGAGTGTTTCGGCCTCATTATCTCCTGCGTGATTGACAATACCGTCACGTACCTCATAGGTAAGATTAAGGCCGCCACTACCTTCCAAAAGTTCCACAACACGAAGACTTTGCTCATAGTGCTTAAAACCAAAAGAGGAAATCTTATTCAAAATTGCCTCACCGGAATGACCAAAAGGAGTATGTCCCAAATCGTGCCCCAGAGCGATTGCTTCCGTCAAATCATTATTTAACCGAAGTGCCCCGGCAATGGTGCGGGCAATCTGCGCAACCTCTAAGGTGTGCGTCAGTCTGGTGCGGTAATGGTCTCCCTCGGGCGACAAAAACACCTGTGTTTTATGTTTTAAGCGTCGGAAGGATTTTGCGTGAATAATCCGGTCTCGGTCGCGCTGGTATTCAGTTCTTACCGGACAAGCCGCAAGCGGAAGCTCGCGACCTTTGGTATCTTTCGATTTTTGTGCAAAAGGAGACAGTGTCAATTCCTCTAATTGCTCCGTTTTTTCCCTGATTAACACATATACCACGACCTTACTTTCAATTTCATCATTTATATACCCAATTACCTACAGATTCAAACACAAAATTACAATATTTTCAGGCAAAAAAAAACCGCGCTCCGTCTTAAGAGGAAAACGCGGTACTAATTTATGAAAGCGTAATGGCTTTTTCCGAACTACTTACATCATCAAAATAAATCAAATGCTTATTCCTAATCATCATTCTGGTAACAAATACGCTGTCAATCAGTTTTTCTTCACCTGTTGCAAGATTCAGTTCAAACAACTGATTCCGTTGATTTACATCCGAATAATATAAAATGCCTTTGTGGCATGCGAGTGCACCGACAGATTTTTCATAAACGAGTTCTTCCTGTGCCGTCTGATAGTTATACTTCATAATTACATTGTTTTTTGAGTTGTCCGAAAAATATAAGACATCCAATTCATAATCCACGCCATAACCACGGGTTATATTTTGCAAAAATACATAGGTCATTAGTTCATTTTTCGGCGCTTCATATCTGCCTCCCAAATCATCGGAGCCAAGATACCATCCATCCACTTTTGAGCTTGCCCAACGATATTCGTCATTCATTGCAAAGTATTTTAGCGACTGTCCGCCAGAAAGCTTTGCTTCCGCCGCCGGATCAAAGTGGTAAAATCCATCCGCAAGCATCGCCATCACCCAGCAAATCGATTCGTCGTTTGCCGTGGCAATATGTGCTTCTGCCCCGATTTGATGCAACAAATATTGATAGGTTTTCGTAAATCCAATTTGGTTTGCCGATGTACCCATCAAAACGCTCATGGTATCCGCCCCACCATTTTCATCGAAAGAAATATTGCGAGTTAAATACTCATACAGTCCAAGCGCATTTTCAAACACCGTATGGTAAGGGTCTGTTGCCTCTTTCAAGACAAAATTCGCGCGCTCTAAAAACTCTTCCGAAGCTTCCGCATAATAATCTCCGCTAGGGTTTTGTTTTTCCGTATCAACTGTGAATTCCAGCAATGGTTTCGGAGCGGGCACGGGTGTTGCTTCCGGCTCAATCTTCTCTCCTCCGCACGCGGACAATAGCGAGATTAAAGCAATTACCGAAATAATACAAGCTATCTTTTTCATATGTAAAAATGCTCCTTAACAAGATTTTCCGTTACGCTCTTGGGTGCGCTTTGGTATAAACATCTTTCAGCTTATGATTCAAAAGCTGTGCATACACCTGTGTAGAAGAAATGTCTGCGTGCCCAAGCATGCTTTGAATTGACTGCAGGTCCGCACCGTTTTCTAACAGATGCGCCGCAAAGGAATGCCTGAGTGTATGCGGAGTGATTTCCTTGGTAATATTTGCCTCACTCGCATACTGCTTGATGAGCTTCCAAAAGCCCTGCCGAGACAAACGAAGGCCTGTCATATTAACAAACAAGGCATTTTCGTTTTCCACACGAACAAGCGCCTTTCTTGCGCCTTGGATATATTCTGAAAGTGCCGATATGCAGATTTTACCGATGGGAATCAAACGTTCATTTTTAGCCGTTTTGCAGCGGATAAACCCAAGGGTTAAGTTAACATCCTGCATATCCAGCGAAATCAATTCCGAAACACGTATCCCCGTCGCATATAAAAGCTCCAGCATCGCCTTGTCGCGACAACCTTTCACATCATCTCGCTTGGGACGCTCCAATAACATAGATACTTCCTTAGCGCTTAATACGCTCGGCAACTTTTTATCCACCTTTGGTGAATGAATTTCACGCGTTGGGTCTTTCGAAAGCGCCGTCGTACGCATCAGATATTGATAGAATGCTTTGATGGAAACGATATTTCTGGATATGGTAGAGCTTGCTCTGCCGAGCTTTTCCAAATGCCCCAGATAGGAAACAACCACCGCTTTGGTTGCATCCTTTGCATGCCGCAAGTCAAGACTTTCCAAATATGCGATATACTGATTCATATCGCGTCGGTATGACTGCAGGGTGTTATTCGAAAGCTTTTTATCTCTTTCCAGATATCGCACAAAATCATTGACAATCTCCGACATAGCTTCTCCTTTCCATAATGTTAACATATAAATATTATTGTAAACCATTTTATCTCATTTGTAAAGTAAAAATTATCCCATAAACACACCGATTGCCAAACGCAAAAGCAAAGGTTCTATGTACGCTTTCATAAGCCCTCCCAAAACAGCGACTCCAAACAGCACCAAAAGCGTCAAAAAATAGCCAAGATAAAGACTTTTTATTTCTGTGCGTTGCTTGATGATTCGCACTCCAAATCGCAAAGAAACCGAAAAAAGAGTCAAATAACACGGAAGCGTAATCATAAGATGCGGCAAAACTGAAGCAAGCAAAAATAATAGCGCACGAATCCCATACAGGCGGAAGAAAAACGTGGTCACAAACCCAAAAGCGAAGCCCCGATAAACAGCTAAAATCCCTAATAGAGGCAGCCCGACTAATGAGCCGGAAAATAAAAGCACGCAAACAAAGAATACCGCACTTTCACTGACACAAAATCGCATAACCTCACCGGCGTCTGCTCCGCTCTTTGCAAAATTTTCAAAAAAGTCTCCTAAATAAAGCGACAGTTCCTTATAGCTTAACTCCGGCATGCAAAACGCGCAAAGCACCGCAAGTAAAGCTCCTGAAACCATCAAGGATGCACCCAGGGCATAATATGAACTGTTCTCTTTTAAATGCAATTTTCCTTGGTATAAATATGTTTTGAGCATAAATATTCCCTCTTTCTCCACTCGTAGAATAGATTGTCCCATTCCAAGAATATGAAGTAAGAAAGGATAACATGCCAAAAAGCTGAAACTTTTCCTGTTTACTGTTATATCACGGAAATTGTATTCCTTGCCTAAATATACCAATAAGTTATACGGCTGAACGAATACTCGTTCAGCCGTTTTCATTTACTGTTTATTTTTTAAGTCCTGCATCATTTTATCCAGTTCGTCTAAACTTTCGCCCATGGCTTTCCAGTTGCCCGACTGCGATGCGGCTTTGAATCTGTCATAGCTTGCCAGTGCCTCTTTAATGGTGTCTTCAAGACTCGTAAGTTCTTCCTCTGTCACCGGCACATCGTTTGGCACGGACGGTTCTTGTGTCTGAGGCATATTTCCGTGTGCCTCGCCAATCACCGCGCGGAGTGCATCGTGAATATTCGACTCCATCGCAATAGAATCCTTATATGCTGCCGCCACACGCTTGAGTTCCGGAAGAGAGGCATTGTTTTTGGACGTGATATAAATCGGCTCTACATAGATAATAGAATCACGGAACGGAATCACCAGCATATTACCGCGGATGACGCTTGAGCCGCCCTGACCCCAAAGTGTCATTTCTCTTGAAATTTCGGGGTCATTATCAATCTTATTTTCAATCTGCATCGGGCCATAAATGGTCTCGTTTTTTGGGAAACGATAAAGCACAAGTTCGCCGTAATGTCCGGGCTTGGTACGCATTGCGAGTAGCCCAACCATATTGTATCTGTCACCCAACACATATGGGCGAATCAACACCAGTTCTTCTCCTGCACCCTTTTCGATTTCCATCACATTGAAATACGGCTCGACCATAATTTCTTCGGTGTCGTACTTCTCTGTTGCCACGCGCCACACATCTGCCTTGTCATAGAACTGACCTGCATCACTCACATGGTAACGCTGATAGATTTGAGACTGCACCTTAAACATATCCTCTGGCACGCGGATATGAGCTGCGACCATCGGGTCTAACTCCTCCGCCGTAAATAAGTCGGGGTAAATCTTTCGATAAGCGCAAACAATCGGGTCCGTCTCATCAATCACATAGAACTTCATGTCGCCGGTATAGGCATCCACCAATACCTTGACGGAATTGCGGATATAGTTGATATTACCGGAAAACTGTGCGTAAGGGTACTCTTTTGAAGTGGTATAACCGTCAATCACCCATTTTAAGCTTCCGTCATCAGAAAGCACGATATACGGGTCCGAATCATAGGTAAAAAACGGTGCAACCATCTTCACTCTGTCCATAATATTCCGGTTAATCAAAATACGGCTTTCGCTATCTATATTACCGGAAACGAGCATCCGATAATCGCCGTAATGAATGGAAAACATCAATCGCTTTAACCAGTCTAGTTTAATACCGGTCTTACCGTCAAAGCTGTTTTCGTAATCGGTATTCCCCACGGAATAATCAAGCTCTTTATTATTCGGGCCAACGATAACGTAATCGTTTGTCAACTCACCATAATAGATGCGGGGCTGTTTGACCTCCGGCAGCCTGCCATTTGACTGTGGCGGAATGTTTTCAATATAAAACTCCGGCTGACCTTCTGAGGTCACACGGTGAATCGGGCTTGCCACGATACCAAAGCCGTGGGTATAACGGAATGCCTGATTGGCATAGGAGCGCGCCGATTCCTCCATATTGTTTTTATTCATCTCACGCGCCGCCATAAACACCGCTTGCTGTTTTCCGTCAATCGTGTATGGCACGATATCGATATCGTGGAAGGTATAATAACGTTTAAAATACTGCAACTGATTATAGGCGGTCAAGGTTGCCTGAAAATCGGTGATGCGGATATTATCAATCTGCGCTTCATTCTCATCAATATCTTTCACCGTCAGATTACTGCTTGCCGCATATTCTCTTTCGTCAACGTCCAAAAGTCCATAGCTTCGGCGGGTTGCTTCAATGTTATACGCAATATACGGACTCTGCAGGTTTCTTTCATTCGGGTTGACCACCAAAGAATCCGTTACCATCGCAATTCCGCCAACCACGATATATGCCGCCGGTACAAGCGCAACAGCGATGACCGTTGCCATATATTTTTTGCGGTACAGGAAAAAGAGTGCGCCTGCGATAACCGCAATAATCAAAATCGGGGCAATACGGTAAAAGTTAATCCAGATATTTGCCTCCACATAGCCTGCACCAACGATATCGCTTTGCTTACCGAAACTTGAATACATCATTCCCTCTGCCGAGAACTGATAGGAAAGGCAAAGAAGAATTAAAAATACCAAAACATTGATTACCGTATGGATAAATGCACCGCGGTGGTTGGTAATCATGTCTTTAAAAGTTTTTGAACCATTATTGATAAAAATCAGGGCATAGATTACCGCCATAAGAATCGTCTGCAAAAGGAAAACACCCTGAAGTGTTTCGACAACAGAAATGGCAAACGGACGGGTAAAGATATAGTATCCGATATCTTTTGCAAAAATCGGGTCAACGCTACCGAATGATGTGCCGTTCGTGGCAAGCAAAAACTTTGCATAAAGGTCTCCGCCCCACGCATCGCTCGCCATAAATGCTACGATGATGCAAAACAAAACATATGGCCATTTTTTCCATAGGAATCGGATTTCTACAAGTCGGTCAACCGCAAACTTTTTCACCAAAAATACATTGACCAAAAGTACAACGAAAAGAAAAACAAAACCAATGGCCTGTGTGATTCCGCGCGATAAAAGGTTTGTCCAAAATACACTGGTAAAGTTTTCACCGACCTCTGCAATCTGCCAGTAGTGCATAAAGAACTGGTATGCGCCCGTCAAAATCGCAGAAAGTACTAAAAGGACTGCAAGAAAAATCAAGAGTCCTTTCCAATGCTTCGGTTTTTTCATGACCGAAAAACCGTTATGCTTTTGTTGTTTGGAAAAGTCATCCTTTTCCTTTAAATTACCAAAAAATTGATTGAAGATATCGTCCATACGAGTCTACCCTCCATTATTCTGCCTCTTCTTCCGGGAAGAGTGCTTCTGCAAATTCCTGCGGGTTAAATTCCTGTAAATCAGAAATCCCCTCGCCAACACCGATAAACTTGACGCCGATGTTTTGTTCTTTGGAGAGCGCAATGACTACGCCGCCCTTTGCCGTTCCGTCAAGCTTTGTAAGTATCACACCGGTAATACGAGCAACTGATGCAAATTCACGCGCCTGAATCAGCGCATTTTGCCCAGTCGATGCATCAAGCACCAACAGCACCTCATTATCACTGCATCCGGTTTCCCGCTCGATTACACGTGCGGTTTTTTTCAGTTCTTCCATCAAATTCTTCTTATTATGAAGTCTGCCTGCCGTATCACAGATGACGATGTCTGCGCCGCGCGATTTTGCTGCCTGAATAGCATCAAATACAACAGCTGATGGGTCAGAACCCTCCTGATGCTTTACGATATCCACGCCGGCACGTTCAGCCCAGATTTCAAGCTGGTCAATCGCTGCTGCACGGAAGGTGTCTGCTGCTGCTAAAACGACTTTCTTTCCCTCTTGCTTATACCGCGCTGCCATCTTACCGATGGATGTCGTTTTGCCGACACCATTGACACCGATAACCATAATGACTGTCGGTTGTTTGCATGTATCAATTTTCGTGTCCTGCTCTTTTAAGATTTCCGTAATGATTTCTTTTAATACCCCTTTTAGCTCTTTTGCTTCTTTAATGGACTGTGTTTTCGCACGCTTTTTCAGTTCATCAATAATATACAAAGAGGTGTCTACGCCAATATCCGCCATAATCAATACCTCTTCGAGCTCTTCAAACAGTTCTTCGTCTACTGAACGAAAACTTGAAAGTACACTATCTACTGTATCCACGAGCGCTAAGCGGGTCTTTTTTAAACCCTCCTTTAAGCGTGAAAAGAATCCCTTTGATTCGTTTTCAAGTGAAAGGGGCGCTTCTTGGGTAGCGATATGCTGCGCTATGGGAGCTTCTGTCGGCTTTGGCTCGCAAATAGCCGTCTCCTCTTGTTTTATCAGTTCTTCCTGAACCTGGTGGAGGATTTCTGTTGCCTCCGGCTCGACTTTTCGTTTGCCAAAAATATGTTTCAGCAACACTCCCACCTCCTACTGTATAAATCGGAATGCACGGTCATTTTCGTGGCGTTTATCACGGCTCATAAGCATCTCCAAAGCTTTCTGCGGTGCTAAACCCTCAAACAAAACCGCATATGCGCATTCCGTTATCGGCATCTCCACATTCATACGCTTTGCAAGATGATATGCTGCTTTCGTCGTATAAACACCTTCGACCACCATTTTTACTTCTTCCATTGCTTCCTGCGCTGTTTTTCCCTGACCGATTAAAATACCTGCACGGCGGTTACGCGAATGCATACTGGTACAGGTTACAATCAAATCTCCCATACCGGAAAGACCGCTAAACGTAGCCACTTCTGCACCGCAAGCCACGCCCAAACGCGCAATTTCAGACATACCGCGTGTCATCAGTGCCGCTTTGGTATTATCACCGAGGCCAAGACCATCGGATACACCTGCACATAGCGCGATTACATTTTTAAGTGCGCCACCGAGTTCTACACCCGTCATATCAAGACTGGTATAGATACGGAAGAAATCGCACATCATTGCATCCTGGATATACTCTGCCACCTCTTCGGTTCTCGCTGCAACGACATTGGTTGTCGGCATCTGGCGGGCAACCTCTTCTGCGTGTGACGGACCGGAAATCACGGCAACCTCTGCCTGCGGAATCGCATCCTTAATCGTAACAGAAAGACGCTTATAGGTATCCTGGTCGAGTCCTTTGGAGGCATTCACAATAATCTGTCCTTTTTTTACAAAAGGAGACAAGGCCTCTGCCGTCTGTCTGATTGCTTTGGATGGCGGAACCATAATAATAAAGTCAGCATTCTTTGTTGCTTCTTCCATACTATGGGTAAAATGAATTGCTTCATCCAGAATAATCCCCGGCAAAAACGCCTTATTTTCTCTACAAAAAGTGAGCTGCTCGCTCTCTTCTTTCAGATAAGACCACAGATTCACGCGGAAGCCGCAACGTGCCAAAAGCGTGCTAATCGCTGTGCCCCAACCGCCGGAGCCTATGACTGCAACTGTCTTATTCATAGCCTATCCTCCCGAAATGTGTCCTATTTTTTTGCACCTAATTTGGATTCTGTTCCACTGATTAAGCGCTTGATGTTTGCTCTGTGCTGATAAAATGCCAAAACCATCATAATAACTGCAAGGGCGATATAGTAAGGAACGTGCGCACCCGGTTCAAAAATACTGAAAATAATCACCAACGTCGGAAACATCACCGCGCCGGTTAACGAACCCAATGAAACAAAGCGGGTAAGCGCAATCACGATAACACCGGCAAAAAGCGTAATCAGCCCGATTCTCCAGTCAAGCATAAAGATAACTGAAATGGAGCAAATGATTCCTTTGCCACCGCGAAAACCGAAATAAACGGGATAATTATGCCCCACCACCGCGGCAAAGCCTGCTAAGTATTCTGCATAGCGTCCGATTTCCGTCTGTCCCGGAAAGAGAATCGGCGTAAAAACACGAACCAAAATCATCGCAAGGATGGTCTTTAATACATCACCGATAACTACGATAATGCCCGCCTTTTTTCCCATTGTGCGGAGTGCGTTGGTTGCACCGGCGTTGCCGCTGCCCACTTTTCTGACATCGACACCGATGATTTTACCAAAAATGACGGAAGAATTGATACTTCCCAACAAATATCCCAGCACCAAAGATGCAATTAAAAACCAAATCATGCTGATTTCCTCCTTTATTCTTTTCCATTATCGCCGCGTTCACGGATAATAAATTTCACCGGCGTTCCCTCCAGACCGAACACGCCGCGAATTTGATTCTCCAGATAACGCAAGTAGGAAAAATGCATCAATTCCTTGTTGTTGACAAACACCACAAAGGTCGGCGGGCAGGTCGATGCCTGCGTCATATAATAGATTTTCAATCGTTTTCCTTTATCGGAAGGCGGCTGAACCTTTGAAGTTGCTTCGTTTAAGACATCATTTAGCATACCCGTTTTAATACGCATCGTATTCTGCTCACGGACATACTTTACCAAGTCAAACAAGCGGTCAACCCGCTGTCCAGTCAGCGCAGAAATGAAATGCACCGGTGCGTACATCATAAACGGCAGTTCTTCCATCACTCTGTCGCGGAAATGTTTCATGGTATTGGTCTCTTTTTCAACCAAGTCCCATTTATTGACAGCAATAATTGATGCTTTTCCCTGGTCGTGCGCGTAACCGGCGATTTTAGAATCCTGTTCGGTAACACCTTGGGTCGCATCAATCACAATAATACAAACATCCGCACGGTCAACAGCCGCAAGTGAACGAATGACGCTGTAGCGTTCAATCGTATCATCGATTTTACCGCGTTTACGCATTCCTGCGGTATCTACCAGAGTATAAACGATACCGTCTTTTTCAAAGCGGGTATCAATGGCATCACGCGTTGTACCTGCGATATCGCTGACAATCACGCGCTCTTCTCCTAGTATTCGATTAATTAATGAAGATTTTCCTGCATTCGGACGGCCGACAACCGCAACACGCAGAGTATCTTCTTCCTCTTCATCTTCTGTGCTGGCCGGAAGCTGTCTAACCACCTCGTCCAGCATATCACCAACACCGAGGCCGTGGATAGAGGAAATCGGCATCGGGTCGCCGAGTCCCAGATTATAAAACTCATATAATTCCATTGGTGGCTGACCTGCATTATCTACCTTATTCACCGCGACGACAACGGGTTTTCCCGACTTACGTAGCATCGTTGCAACATCGCTGTCTGCTGCGACTAAGCCGTCGCCGACATTCACCATAAAGATAATGACATCGGCGTGGTCAATGGCAAGCTCTGCCTGAAGTCGCATTCCTTTTAAGATCACATCGTCGTTTTTTGGCTCGATACCACCGGTATCAATTAAGAGAAACTTATTGCCGCACCACTCTGCCTCGCGGTAAATACGGTCACGGGTAACGCCGGGCGTATCGTCCACAATGGACACACGCTCGCCGATAATCTTATTAAATAATGTAGATTTTCCCACATTCGGTCTGCCCACAATGGATACCACTCTTTTTGTCATATGTTCTCCTCACCTTGTTAAAATACTCGTTCAGCCGTTATGCATTGATGAGTGCCTTCACAAAGGAAGTACCGTCATTTGCGACAGGCTCACAAGTAACACCAAGTTTTTGTTCCAGTTCTTCTACCGTAATATCATCTAAGAAAATATCTTCGTCTGCTTTGAGCATTGATTTTGTAATCAAAAGCCGCTCAAACTGTTTTCCGGAAAGCTGATTAATTAAGTCTTGACCGCATAACAGACCTGCCACGGATACGCCACCGCCGAAGAAGTTGTTCTTTATCATTACAACCTCTGCCCAGACCGGATAATAGGCGGCAACACGGTCGACCAGTTCCCTGATATATGGATACGCAAGCTCGCCCGTTGCAATGACGGTTTTTTTGACCTCGCCCGGTCTGTAGGGCTTTTCGAGCGCCTGCATTACTTCATCTTCTAAATTTGAGAGCATGCCCACACCATTTTCAATCTGCGGAAAGTCCTCATATTCTTCTGCCCGAGGGATGCTTCTGCCTGCCAAAATATAGAACTCGTCGCTGGCATACACAAGTCTCGTTCCGTAAAGCTTTTTATATTTCTTTTGCCACGCTTCAATCTGGCTCAATACCTTTTCTGCATCCTGCGGTGTAAAAGGCTCTAATGGGAAAAGCCCATAGCGATAAGCCGTAAGTCCCACGGGCACAACCGAAACGCTTTCAAGCTCCGGAACGAACTCCGAAAGGTCAAACAAGGTCTTCTCCAGTTCAAAGCTGTCATTGATACCCTTACACAGAACAATCTGCATATTCATACTGATATGATTTTCTTTTAGCATCCTACAATATTGTAGCACATTCCTTGCATTTTTATTATGCAACATTTTCTCGCGCAAGTCAAGGTTCGTTGTGTGAATTGACACATTAATCGGCGAAATCCGATAACGGATTAAGCGATTGATATCTTCTTCGCGCATATTGGTAAAGGTCACATAGTTTCCATATAAGAAGGAAAGCCGCGAATCATCGTCTTTAAAATATAAAGAGTCTCTCATACCGCGCGGCAGCTGGTCAATAAAGCAGAAAATGCACTGATTACGGCAACGCTTGGGGCTGTCAAACAGCATATTGGCAAAACGGATGCCCAAGTCCTCTCCCGCTTCGTTTACGATTTCAAACTCAATCTGCTCGCCGGAGGCTTTCTCCACCAAAAGAACAATTTCTTCCTCCGTGGATAAAAACTGATAATCTAAAAAATCTACGATATCCGTATCATTGATGCGGCAGATAATATCGCCTTTTTCGATTCCAAGCTCTTCGGCGATACTCCCCGGCTCTATACTGTCAACACGCGCACAGTATCTCATTCGGCTCACCTCCGTTTTGTCGTAATTTGGTAAAATGCATATATACAAAAATAGAGAAGACAACAACCTGCCTTCTCTACTCTTTTCATAGTAACTTCACTATGCCTGCGCTTTCACTACTTCTTTACCGTTGTAGTAACCGCATGCTTTGCACACTCTATGAGGCATTTTGTATTCGCCGCACTGAGGACAGCTTACCATACCCGGTATTGCCAGTTTCCAGTTTGCTCTTCTCTTGTCGCGTCTAGCTTTTGAAGTTTTTCTCTTAGGTACTGCCATCTTGCTACACCCCCTACTCGTCTATCAACAAATTTTTCAGCCCTGCCATTCTGGGGTCGATTTCATCTTTCCCGCAGTCGCAGTCCGTCACATTACGATCCGCCCCACATGCGGGACAGAGTCCTTTGCAGTCATCGCTACAAAGATATTTTAATGACAGGTTTACTAAAATATTACTTTCGATAATATCGTCAAGCTCGATCTCGTGGCCTTCAAAGACCAAAACGGCATCCTTGTCCGATACATCGTCCGTACTATTCACCAGCAGTTCTGTAAAGTCAATATCAAAGGTCTTTTCCAGTTCTTTCATACATCTTGCACAAAGAACGGTAAAGGTACCACCGACATTGCCTTTGAGTTCCAGGACATTTCCGATATTGGTTATGCTACCTGAAAACACAACATCATCATGGAAAAAAGGGCCTGCCTTCGAAAGCGAATCCTGCGAAAAACATACCTTTCCGCTGACGGATATGCTCTCTCCTTCCACCTTTAAAACAGATGAAACATCAACTAACATAATACCCACTCCCAAACAATGCATTATATATTATATCTGTTTCCTTCCCTCTTGTCAAGAGATTTTTTCATTGAAACAAGAAAATATTGTAATTAACTTTTATAATCCCATTTCCTCTAATGACTTTAAGATGCCCTCTGCAATTGCCTCAGCTAAAATTTCCCGATAACTGTCGGTCATCATATTTTCCCTATCTTCTTTATTACTGATAAACCCAAGCTCTATTAAGGTCGCCGGCATTACGCTACGGTGAATAACAGCAAGATTTTTACCGTCTTTGACACCGCGGTCATGGGCCCCCGTTGCTTTGATTACTGCATCTAATACATTCTCAGAAAGCCGCGCACTCGTCATTCCGGCATAATCTGCGCCACCTTCTAAATAACCCCATGTCTCGATTCCGTGTGCTGCCTCCGATTCTGCGGAATTGGTATGTATACTCACAAAAAGGCTTGTCCCTTTTTCGTTTGCAATCGTTCCTACATCTAAAAAGTTGACATACACATCCGTTTTTCGAATCATGTGCACACGTACATCTTCTTTTTCGAGCTTTTCTTTGACCAAGAGCGCAACTGCTAAATTGATGTCTTTTTCTTTTGCCGTTATCTTGCCGAAATCTTCGGATTCTTCGTCCGTTTCTGTATAAATAGCTCCCGGGTCTTCTCCTCCGTGTCCCGCATCAATCGTTACATATCGTGCAATCGGCGGTGGTGTGCCCGTAGGCTTCGGTGATGCCGACGGTTTTGCAGAATCCGATGGTTTCGGCGATGCTGAAGGCGTTGCGGTTGCATCTGCATTCGGATTCGTCGGTTTAATCGACGGTTTTGGTGATGCTGAAGGTTTTGCCGAAGGTGAAGGACTCGCTGTCGCTACCGGTGTCTCAAGGACAATTTGAATCCGTATTTCGTTCCCTACGGCCTTTGCCGTATAGTGCGAATCCTGTG
This sequence comes from Clostridia bacterium, assembly GCA_017399695.1. Taxonomy (GTDB): domain Bacteria; phylum Bacillota; class Clostridia; order UBA1381; family UBA9506; genus RGIG1666. Next base: position 264,003 of record JAFQBK010000016.1, read on the forward strand.
TTAAATCTACAACAATACGGGTCGCATCCACCTGCTGACCAATTCGAAGCTTGTCTACATTCTTTTTTCCAATTGCGATTCCATCTTTTCCTGTCTTATTTAGTGTGTACGGCACATCCACCACAATACGCGAGGGACTTTTTAAGGCAAAATGAGTAAACTTCGGTTCTTCCTCGTCTGTGGTAAGAGTAATCGTCAAGCGGGTGTTCACCCGATTCAGTTCCCAGCCTACTTTTTCCAGTTTAATTTTTGATTCCTCCGGATCTGAGTTAGAGTTGATAATAACAGTATCTCTTGTGGTGTCAAAATCAACCTCCCAACCCATTTCCTCTGCAACGAATCGTACGGGTATCATCGTTTTTTCATTGATGATTTTCGGCGCAATGGGCATTTTTACTCTTTCATTTCCAATGGTTGCGTATTTTGAATTAATAATAAGTATAATTTCTGTCTTTTTGTACGAGATGGTTACACTTGCTTCATCTCCGTCCCATAAGACTTGAGCGCCCAAATGTTCAAAAACCTCTCTTGCAGGTACAACAGAATATCCGTCAAATACAATCGGTGGCATTGAGGTGTCAAGTATTTTTCCGTCTACCTCGAGCTTAAACTCTTCCCCAACATACGGGTGCCATGCGCCGTCATAGTAATATTCGCGCGCAAAAACACAAACCGACGCCAGCATCTGGAACATCAGTATCAGTAAAAGCATCACAGGCAGATAAAACTTTTTGACCATATATACCTCCCCTTAGCCGAAAGACACCAAAATTTCACTGTTTCAGGCAGATTCGAATTACTATCTTTCGGTTAACCACGGCTTTGCATAAAGCCCTCCAGTATCAGTTCTGCCGAAACGGCATCGACTGTTTCCTTTCTTTTCTTTCCCCGCACATCAAGCTCATTTAAATAACCGTGTGCGGCAACAGTAGTCAGTCTTTCGTCCCAAAAAGAAATTGGGACATTCGTATAAGTTTTTAGACGTTCGGCAAACGCATAAGTTGCCTCTGCACGAAAACCTTCGGTCGCATCCATATTTTTAGGTAAACCGATGACAATATGGCCGACCTGTTTTTCTTCTATAATCGCCGATATCTGTTCAAAGAGTTTCTTGCCACCGGTGTTTGTAAGAGTCGTATATCGCTGCGCGAGCATCCCCAAGGGATCAGAAAGTGCAATTCCTACCCGCGCATCTCCAAAGTCAATTCCCATATAGCGCATTACGCGTCTGCCTCCTCAATCAATCGGCAAGCGATTTCGGCATTGCTCTTCGCCTTATCCCTTAAGATTTCCAAATTATCTTTGAGCTTCGTTCGAATTTCTTCTTCCTCTTCCAAAACCGTACGAAGTTGTGCGCAAAGCGCCTCTTTCGTAAGCGTATCGGCATCCACAAAGTATTCCATTCCGAGATATTTCATAAATCCGCTGACTTTCGGGTCATAGGCGATAGCAACCGTCGGAACATTTTTATCTGCCGCATAAATCAGCGAATGGAGTCGCATTGCAAGCATCACGCGGCATTCACCCGTAATGGCGACCATATCCTCTGCGCCGAGACGCTTCGTCAAAATATAATTTTCTACCGAAAGCTTTGACGAAAGCTGTTTCGCTACCGTAACATCCTCCGGATGCTTTAAGGGCAGAAATAGCGGCTTTAAGCCGTATTCCGCGCAAATTTCATCCAGCGCCAAAGAAAGCTCGTCCAAAAAGTCTGGCCTGCAGTTTTTCCACGCACGCACGGACACGCCCAGCAATTTTTCCGCCGGTTTTACGCCAAATTCTTTTAACACCTCACTCGCACGTTCAGGAGAGGATGCCACAAGCGTCAGTGCCGGGTCTGCCGTGACGCAAACCTTATCTAAAGGAATACCGAGTGATTTTAATTCTTCAAAGGAATCACTTTCACGAAGTGTTATTTTCTCTACACAAGAAAGTACTTCTTTTACACTCTCCCGGTTTTTCGGTCGGTGAATCGGACCGATGCCATTGGCATAAACCATCACCGGAATGCCCTCTTTTTTCGCTGTTTCTATCAAGGACAAGTAATACCAAAGAGACTTATTCGACGTCACGTCCTGAAGCAAGCTTCCGCCTCCGCTGATAAACAGTTTGCTCTTGCGGATGGTTTTCTTAAATTTCATCAGGCGATATCTGTTCTGCGCATACACACCATACTCCTGTGCCGTCTGCTTCGGAGATTTGGACAACACCATCAAACGGATATGCGGATTGTGTGCCCGAAGGTTCTGAATCATGGCATATAAAAGTGCCTCATCTCCTGAATTCTGGAAACCGTAATAACCGGATATCACCGCATCAAACTTTTTCGGGTCAACCGCCGCGCGATACATTTTTACCGCATCGTCAGCCATACGAGTCACGGAATAATCCTTTTTAATCAGCTCTCTGCCGTAGGTGCCGAGGCGTTTATTTTCTTCCTCAGTATTTTCAAACAGCACGGTTAAGTCACGCAGTAAGAGTTCCGGCGTTGACATCTCTAAGCCTCTGCAGCAGAAGTTAGTATCAATACCGACTGCCAGTTTATCTTCATCAAAGATGCCAATGTAACCCTCGTTGCCGGCAACAATAACCGGTTTTTGACAAGCCATTGCTTCCAGGGCGGAACGGGAAACACCGATAAAAACATCTCCCAAATTTGCAAATTTATAAATATCTGAACGGCCGCCGGTCAGCGTAATATAGTTCTTTCCTGCCGCCTGATTTTCCGCATCCGCTTTTTCTTTTAATTTGTCGAACACATTACCGCCGCCGACAATAACAATCTCAAGGTCAGGCTTCATTTCCAAAAGCTTCGGTGCAATTTCAACCAGATGAAAAGCGACCAGAGCGCGGTCCTCATCCATTCGGCTGATATACACAATTTTCGGCGAGCTTTCTGATAAACCAAACTCTTTTATGATATCTGAAGTATCTGCCTCAGGCGAAAATTTATTGGTATCAATACCATTAATAGTTACAAAAATATCTGTCGGGTTGATATGGTAATTATCCATCAGGTATGTCTTTATATCCTCGCTGACAGCTACTACTTTTTCACCCCAGTCGGAAATGTACTTAAGACCACGGTCCGTACGGAATACCCAATGCGCCGTGGTTACAAAGGTAAAGCGCATAAAACGGGCAAGGATTCCGCACAAAAACGCAGGGATTCTGCCGTGCGCATGGACAATATCTATTTTCTCATCTCGAATGATTTTCCTTAAAAGAGAAAGAGAACGCAGAACTTTGCCCGGACTTTTGGTATGCATCGGAACTTCATAATGGCGGATGCCCGCCGCTTCAAGCTCGGACACATAGACACCGCCGCGCGACGCTACAACTACATCAAATCCCTGACGCTTGAGTTCTAAAGAAAGCTCCAGTACATGGGTCTCTGCGCCGCCGATATCAAGTCGCATCAATGTCATCAGGACTTTTTTGCCCGTAATATTCTCCACGCTTTTCCCTCTTTTCCCGTTGTTTTTAACCTCTTTTCACTATCCCCAAAAAACAGATGGAGATACATAAATATAATAACACAGAATCCGCGCAAAAACAACGGATTCTGTGTTATTGTAACAAAAACGTATTATTTATCTAACATTTCATGCGAGCGCATAACAACTTCCTTTGCCGCTCCCAAAATTTCTACGGTACTCTTTTCTCCCTTTTTCAAATAGACTAAATATTCAATATTCCCCTCCGGACCTTTGACCGGAGAATACGTAAGCCCTAAAATGCCGAAGCCAAGTTCTTCCGCCTTTTCGCACACACGGACAACGACTTCTTCGTGAACAGCCGGGTCACGGACAACGCCTTTTTTCCCGACCTTTTCCTTACCTGCCTCAAATTGAGGCTTGATCAGAGCCACTACCTCGCCCCCACCCCTTAAAAGCCGGTGCACTACAGGAAGTACCAACGAAAGCGAGATAAACGCTACATCAATGGATGCAAAGTCAAGCGGCTCGCCCACCTGCTCCTCGGTCACATGACGGATGTTGGTGCGTTCCATATTTACCACTCTCTCATCCGTACGCAAACTCCACGCAAGCTGACCATAGCCGACATCTACTGCATACACCTTTTTTGCGTTATTCTGAAGCATACAATCGGTAAAGCCACCCGTTGAGGCGCCCACGTCCATACAAACGGCATTTGACAGGGTAATCGGAAATTCCTGCATAGCTTTTTCCAGTTTCAAACCGCCGCGGCTGACATAACGGAGCGTACTTCCACGCACCTCAACCTTTTGGCCCTCGGTCACAGTCATTCCAGCTTTATCGCATTTTTGTTCATCTACATATACAATACCGGACATAATGATTGCCTTTGCCTTTTCCCGGCTGGGGGCTAAACCATGGTCCGTCAGATATACATCCAGGCGTATTTTTTCTGCCAACTATGCTCTCTCCTTTTTTGTCTGCTTTTGTCCCTTGATTGCAAAGTCACACACCACCGCCAAAGGACAATCGGCGCATCGTGGTCTGCGTGCAATACAAAGGTTGCGGCCATGCTCGACTATCTGGTGGCAAAACAGTGCCGAATACTCCGGTGGGATAATCTTCACCAGGTCTTTTTCGACCTTCGGCGGGTCGGTTTCTTTGGTCAGACCCAACAACTTTGTGATTCGCTTGCAATGTGTATCCACCACAATTGCAGGCTTTCCAAACACATCACCGATGACTAAATTGGCAATTTTTCTGCCGACGCCGGGAAGGCTCAAAAGTTCCTCCATGGTTTCGGGAACAACACCACCATATTGGGTAAGCAAAACTTCTCCGCATCTTTTTAAGTTTTTCGCCTTGTTATGATAAAAGCCCGTTGAATGAATTAAGCGTTCAAGCTCTAAAATATCTGCCTCCGCAAAGGCCTTAGCATCCGGAAACCGCGCAAACAGTGCCGGAGTGACCAGATTCACCCTAGCGTCGGTACACTGTGCGGCAAGCTGTGCCGCGACAATCAGGTGAAATGGGTCTTGGTATTCCAGCGTACACGGAGCTTCGCCGTAAAGCTCATTCAGTTTTTCTCGTATAAACGAAACCTTTTCCTTTTTAGTCATCCTGCTCACCCGTTACTCTAAAATCTTCTTCCAGTCATAAGTTACTTCATCGCCATTGACTGTCACCAAAAGATATTTTACATACGAAATATTGGTTGCCGGCGGTTTTAAGCCGATGCTTGGGAACACGCCCGCTGTATTTACATAACGGATACCGTTTTCCAGATAATTCTCGTTCTTAAAGCCTCCGCCGAATACATAAACGTTTTTTCCTTTTGATGCCGCTTCAGAAAGAATTTCATCAAAGAACTTCTTTTCCGTTTCATTGGTTGATATGCCCGGCTTGGTCAGGAATACAAAGATGTTATCCCCTTTTGCTCCGGCTACGTCCTCACGAAACTTAACCCACTGCGATGCACCGCCGTCTGCGATGGTACCATTTCCATTATCCAGTGTAATAAAGGTGCTGTTTTTATGCGTAAAGCTTTGATAGGAACGAGCGGTGAAATATTCCTCTCCTAAATTCGAAATGGAGTTTTCATCAAACTCGCTGCCGACAAAGGCGTGCAAATCACTTGCCTTTGCCATCGCCGCTGAGGCGCGGTTCATTAGAAACAAATCAAACAAGGTCTCCGGCGTTCTGGTATTTCCAAACACCGTAAATTGGAATCCGCCTTCGTTAAGCTCTTCTGTACGATTCTGGCTATCGGGACTCGCTTTTCCCGTCGGCACACTGATTTCCTCTGCGCCGTCAATCATCAGCGCCATAGAGGCACTTGCCGCACCGAAGTTCGCAGTCATTATGGTTGCTCCTTTCGAGAGCGCCTTAACAGTATCCCCGTTTCTTTCTGCGATTGGCTCTTCAATCACAAAATCGGTATCAGAAATACTGATTTTTGCTTTTTTACCCTCTTCATCCCATCCATAAAGTACAGGAGAAATAATTTTCCCCGACTTGCTCGTCTGCTTTTGGGTTGCAAACTGCATTCGTTTGGGAGAATCTAAAACCGTAAGTTCAATTTCTTCATCGATTCCCTGATAGCTTGCACGCAGAACCGCTGTGCCGGTACTCGTCGGGTAAAACACGCCGTTTTTAACGCTTCCCGAACCACGCTCGACCGACCATTTTACTTTTTCTGCATCTATTTCACAAAATAAATCATTTTCATCATACGCTTTGACGTTCATGGCTCGGCTCGTATTACGGAAAACCTTTGTATCCTCTGTTGATAAAACAAGGGATGCGGGTTTTCCGGTCGGCGTAAGGCTGGATACAATACCTACCGAGTTGGTTACCGCACGGTTTGCACCATCCGACGGCTGATTTGCCACTGTCTGCTCGCCGTCTTCTTTAATCGCAAGCAAGGTCGAACCGCCACCATCAAAATTCATCGCGTGATAGCATCCCAAATCAAGCATCAGTTCGCCCAGCTGTTTCTGGCTCATGCCTTTTGCATCACTCCGGCGTCCATCCACTGCTACAAGCGTAATCACCTCGCCGCTTTCGTCAATACCGACTATGCTGCGCGGGTGATAGCCCGTGATGTTATGGGAAAACGAGGTTTGAGGTACTCCGTTTGCCAAAACGATGCCACCGCCGCCGACGGCATTTTCAATTTTTTCATAGTCAGGTGTGGTGCTGACTGCAAGCTCTACCTTATCGCCCACCTGAAGATGATCATCAATAAAGGTGTTTTTGGTGAGGTTTGAAGTCAGAACAAAGCCGCCCTCCGGAATCTCGCAGGGTTCACTGTCCCACCGTTTATCAACAACCTCACCCTCAGCATTTACGATGATCTCCTGAACTGCACCGCTTGCACCTAAAGAAAGCGTGTTCCAGCGGTCCGTATACATCACAAGACCATCTAAGTCGTGATACTTATTAAGCGCAACTACTTTCTCACTGACGCCGTCCGGCGCAGTGACCGTAATATCAAAGGTAAAGCTGTTTAGATGGAGCGTCAAATCTTCTTTGAGCTGATATAAGACGTTCATTGACTCGGCGGTTGAAGCGGTAGAGTGAAGCTCACCGCCAATGACTTCCATGCCAACCGGCGAACCCTTTCCCGACTCGCCCCGCTTGCTTGCGAAAAAGTCCGCATTGATTGCCGCAACCGTATCGTGATTTTTTGCAGAAGCAAGCGTACTTTCTAAATACGATACACCCTTTTCACTTCTTAAAACCTGAAAGGCAAGGTGCGGCTCAGTCAGGTCAGCTCGTACGATATGAATATCCTGCCATCCGTTTTCGTAAAGTCTCTTGATGTGACGATAGCTGACCCCTTTGACAAGGTTTTTTGTTTCAATGATATCCTCTAAATAAGCTCCGCCGGCAAGCGCTGACGGCACGAATGCCGTAAAAAGCACAACTGCCAAAAGCAAAGCTCCCAGTTTTTTTACTGCCTTCATGGTATCTCCTTTATTTGCTTACAACTTCCTTTAAGTATTTCATAAATTCTTCCGACAAGTCTTTGCGGCGCAGTGCATACTCAACTGTCGCCTCTAAAAATCCCATTTTATTTCCAACATCGTATCTTCTGCCAATGAAATCATAGGCATACATTTCCTGCTCTTTCGCAAGTGTTTTTAATGCGTCTGTCAACTGGATTTCGCCGCCGGCACCCGGTTTCGTATTTTCAAGATGAGTAAAGATTTCCGGTGTAATGATGTAGCGACCCAACACCGCAACATTGGTCGGCGCTTCCTCTCGCTTCGGTTTTTCCACCATATCATGAACGCGCCACATTCTGTCCGCAATCTGCTCGCCGGATACGATGCCGTATTTATTGACTTCGCTTTCCGGAACGGACTGCACACCCAAAACGCTCGCCCGGTATTTATCATACATTTCAATCATCTGCGAAAGGCAAGGCTTTTCTGCGTTATAAACGACATCATCGCCCAGCAATACTGCAAACGGTTCATTGCCCACAAAGGATTTTGCGCAGTAAATGGCGTGGCCCAAGCCTTTCGGCTCTGCCTGACGCACATACTGAATATTCATCATCGAGCGAATCTGTTTCATTTCCTCGAGCACTGCAGTTTTTCCGCTTTTTTCGAGTTCCGTTTCCAGTTCATAGGACTTATCAAAATGGTCTTCGATGCATTTTTTCGTGCGGCTGGTGATGATAAGCAAATCGGTAATGCCGGATGCTGCCGCTTCTTCGATGATATACTGAATGGTCGGTTTGTCCACAATCGGAATCATTTCCTTCGGGACTGCCTTTGTCGCCGGTAAAAATCTTGTTCCTAATCCTGCTGCGGGAATAACTGCTTTTCTGATGGTAGCCATAACGTTCTCCTTTATATCGTCAAATTTATTTTTTCGTCTTTCCAATCGGTTTCCAACCGTCAAGCCCGGAGCTTACCAATGCGGTAAATGCGCGGTCTTTTAATCCTCTGTTTTCCTTGTCGAGTGTTCTGAGCACCTCCTTGACATAGCTTCGCTTGGTGTTTTTATCGGCGGGACAGGTGTTTTCTACGACAGGATAATTCTCCTCTTTCGCTTTTTTGCGAATCATCTTTTCCTCCACATAAATCAGCGGACGAATCACCGTGATTTCGCTTCTTGTAAGATAGGTCACAGGCGAAAAGCACCCGAGCTGACCTTCAAAAAACAGGCTTAAATAAAAGGTTTCAATCACATCGTCATAGTGGTGTCCCAAAACCACCTTATTACAACTGTGAGCTTTTGCTGCGTTGTTTAATGCACCGCGTCTTAAGTTTGCACATAGCGCACAGGGATTCTTCTCCTGCCGATAGTCAAACACAATTTTGCGAATGTCTGTTTGTTCAATGATATAAGGAATATTTCGTTCCTTGCAAAACGCCTTAATCGGCGAAAAGTCCATATCCTCTCCGCCCAAATCCAGCGTAATCGCCATAAGTTCAAACTTTTTAGGGTAAAAGCGCCTGAGTCCGTCAAGTGCTGCCAGTGCTAAAAGTGAATCCTTGCCACCCGAAACCCCAACAGCGATGCGGTCACCCTCTTCTATCATACCGTAATCCTCGACTGCACGGCGGACACGGCTTAAAATCTGTTTCATACATTTCTCCTTTTGTGCGTGGGTATATCAGACGCTGCGAAATCCCCGACCGATAATTTCGCTACTGGTCGTAATAATTACAAATGCGTGCGGGTCAATTTCTTTAATTTTCGTGCGCAGTTTCACTGCTTCTGCACGCTTACAAACCGTATGAATCATTGTTTTCTCATCTTTTGTGTATTCGCCGACAACGGTGCTTGCCGTTACGCCGTGGTGCAGTGTTTGAATGATAAACTCGGAGATTTCCTCTCGCTTTTTGGTAATTACAACAAAATATTTGCAAGTATTTAAATTTTCTATCACGCCATCAACTAAAAAGGCTTTTGCAAACAAGCCGAGCAGCGAAAACAATCCTGTGGTTACGCCGAAAACGAAAAATGCACTCGAGGCAACCAAAAAGTCCACAGCCAAAAGCGATTTTCCAACATCCAGCGAGGTGTACTTTTTCAGAATCAATGCCGCAATATCCGTACCGCCCGAAGATGCATTTGCGTTAAATATCATTGCAGAACCGATGGAGGTCAGAAGCATTGCGTATACCAATTCCAACAGCGGTTCCGAAGACAGAGGCTCGCTAATTGGAATCACAAGCTCCAAAAGATATGTAACCGCCGAGTACAGCATACTACAATAGACGGTTTTTAGGCCGTTTTGTTTCCCCAAAAACAAAAAACCTAATATTAAAAGTACGATATTAAGCACCCAAATCCAGATGCCTGCCGAGATAAAAGTAATCGGCGCTAAAATGGTAGCAATACCCGTGACACCACCGGTTGCAAAGCCATTGGGGATTTTGAAAAAATACACGCCAACAGCCAGTAACAGTGACCCCAAAGTCATCATTCCGAAATTTACCCATTTTTTCTTCTTCATCATAAGCCCCTTATATCTTCCGTCTTTTTGTATTAAAGCTTCATTTGGAACATATCCTCTAGTTCTCTTTTTTCAATCGTCACATTGGCTCCGCCCATCGAATCCTCGATTTGATGGACATTACTGCCGCCAATAACAGGAAATACTTCCGGCTCGCAGAACGAGCAAAAGGCGCCACAGATGATTGCAGCTACGCTCGTACCGTATTTTTGGGAGAGTTTTTTCATGATTTCCAAACGGATTAGGTTTTCCTCCGTCAGATAGCGTTTTCTCGCCTTTTCAGAAAGAGCCGACTCACCGAGCTCAGCCATCTTAGAAAAAAAGCCCTTTGCCTGCGAGGAATATGCAACCACAGGCATATTCCGCTGTTTGTAAAAGGCAAACTCCGCCTCGTCCATATTCACAAGACCAAGTCGTTCATCTCCACAGGATGCCGCCGGATTAAAGCGAATCTGACTCGCAGAAAAACCCATAAGTCCTGCTTTTTGCGCATAGACATTTGCCTCAGAAATTCTTTTGGCACGCCAGTTGGACGCACCGAACTTCTTTATTTTGCCCTCTATGACCAATTTGTTTAATAGCTCAATTATTTCTCCTACTGGTTTTGTCTCGTCATCTCTATGCAACCAGTAAAAATCGATACATTCCGTATCCAAAGCACGCAAGCTCTTTTCAAGGTCTTGTCGAACATCGCTTTCCGAAAGGCGCGGCCGTTCCCCCATATTCGGGTCATAATAGGCACCTTTGGAAGAAATTAAGATGTTGTCGGCTTTTCTCGACTTTCTCCACCTGCCGACAATTTCTTCCGCTTTTCCATCGGCATAGAGTCTTGCCGTATCGATATGCGTTCCGCCGAGAGCGCAGAAGCTATCCATCATTAAAAAGGCATCTACTTCGGCGATACCATCCCCGAAATATGCCGTTCCCAAGACAATCCTTGAGCTCTTTTTCCCAAAGCAATCCGAATATTTCATTTTCTGTTTCTCTCCTTCAGGCGATGGATAAAATCATTAAATACGGTATTTCTCTTTGTACATTTTGTAAGTTTCGCTGAACTCTTGTGTCTCATTTTCTTTCAGGTTATTTAGGTATTCGTGTGTCTGGAACGAATCGTGAGACATTTCAATAAAGCAAACTGCGATATTCGAGCAATGGTCGGAAACACGCTCGTAGTTCGTTAAGATATCGGAAAGGATAAATCCAAGCTCCATGGTACAATCGCCTGCACGAAGCCTTGAGATATGACCGTTTTTGATTTTTCTCTTTAAGTCATCAATGACCTGCTCTAATGGCTCGATATTTTTGAGCGCATCGATATTTTCTTCGATAAATGCAGAAATGGTCAGTGATAAAATCTCTGTTGCCGCCGAAGTAATGACGGCGATATCCTTGGTTGCCTGCTCGGAGAAAGTAATTTCTTTGTCGTGGATTTCCTTTGCGGCTTCTGCGATATTTAGTGCGTGGTCAGAAATTCTTTCGACATCACCGATGGTATGCAGAAGCTCTGTGACCTCGCGGCTCTCTTTTGCTGACATTTGTTGTGCCGCAATCTTAATGAGATAGGTGCTGGTCTTATCTTCGAACTTATCCACCATGCCCTCTAAACGTTTGATTTCTTCAAAGGTTTCGTCGCTGTATTCACTTAAGAGTTTGGTTGCCTTCTCAAAGCTTTCCTGCGAGATGCGCGCCATTTGGCTGACTAAATCCTTACACTTTTCCACAGCAAAGGACGGAACATCCAAAAATCGTTCATCCAGGGTATCAAATACATCGGTTTCTCTCTCTTTTTCTTTGCTCTTGACCGTTTTGATTGCCAGCTTCTCAAATGCCGAACAAAACGGCATCAATATAACCGTGGACAAGATATTAAACAACGTATGAATAACGGCAATATCAAATGCCCCTGCCGGATGATTCATAAACTCAAAACCGATGATTGCGTTCAGAAGGTAGAAAATACCACAAACAACCACAACGCCAATCATTTTAATATAAAGACAGGTTAATGCCACTCGCTTGGATTCCGTGTTTCCGCTGATAGAAGAAATAATCGGTGTAATCGTGGTGCCGATGTTCTGACCCAAAATGACCGGAATGGCGGTTGAATATGGAATCACGCAGGTCAGTGCCAATGCCTGCAAAACACCGACGGATGCCGAGGAGGACTGAATAATTGCGGTAAAAATAGTACCCACCAAAATACCCATAATCGGATTGGAAAACATCGTCAAAAGATTGGTAAATGCTTCGTTGTTACGCAAGTCTTTGACGGAATCACTCATCATTTCCATACCGAACATTAAGATAGCAAAGCCCAAAAGAATGAAACCTGTATTTTTTCTTTTATCGGATTTTGCCGTCATATTCATTAAAAGACCAACAAGTGCCAGAATTGGCGTAAAGGATTCCGGCTTTAATAGTTGCATAATAATCGCACCGCTGTCTTTGATGTCCGCTGTACTTAAAAGCCAAGAGGTTACCGTCGTACCGATGTTTGCACCCATAATGATGCTGATGGTTTGTCCCAGGTGCATAATGCCGGAGTTTACAAAACCGACCAGCATAACCGTCGTTGCTGACGATGACTGAATGACCGCCGTTACAACCAATCCTAATAAAAAGCCCTTCCAACGCGATGAGGTGAGTCGTGCAAGAATTGACTCAAGCTTTCCGCCGGCGAGCTTCTTTAGGCTGTCTCCCATCAGGTCCATACCGTATAAAAACAGCACCAACCCGCCAACAAGACCTAAAATTTTGAAAATGTCCATTTCATCTTCTCCTCGCAGTAATTATTATGTATCATCTTATTTTAAGCACATTCATACATATTTATCATACCATAGATTTGATAGATTTTCAAGAGATAAAAAAGCTCAATTCTATTAATAGAATTGAGCTTTTTTATCATTAGATTCGTGCTACTCCGGTTTCCTTCGCCGCACGCTTCACTGCCTCTGCTACCGCCGGTGCTACCCGCGTATCAAGCGCGCTGACAATTATATTATCCTCCGAGAGTTCCTCCTCGGAAACCAAGTCAGCAAGTGCATAAGAGGTCGCAATCTGCATTTCTTTATTGATACAGCTTGCCCTTGCATCCAGCGCGCCACGGAAAATGCCCGGAAATGCAAGCACGTTATTAATTTGGTTTGGAAAATCGGAACGTCCTGTTCCCACAATCCGCGCTCCTGCTTTTTTCGCCAGGTCAGGCATAATTTCCGGTGTCGGATTCGCCATGGGGAACAAAATGGCGTCAGACGCCATACTTTTTACCATTTCTTCCGTCACCAAATTCGGTGCCGAGACACCGATGAACACATCTGCGCCCGCCAAAGCATCGGAAAGTGTTCCCTTCCGGCAATCTAGGTTGGTCAGCTGTGCAATTTCCTCCTGCGCCGAATTATTATTTTCATCACCACGACAGATAATTCCGAAACGATCACAAAACGTAATATGTTTCGCACCCACATTTAATAAGTGCTTTCCAATCGCAATTCCTGCAGAACCTGCGCCGTTAATTACAATTTTAACATTGCTCATCTCTTTTTTTACCAACTTAAGAGCATTTATGAGCGCCGCTGCAACAACAATGGCAGTGCCGTGCTGGTCATCGTGAAACACAGGAATATCGCAAATCTCTTTTAATTTTCGTTCAATTTCAAAGCATCGGGGAGCGGAAATATCCTCAAGGTTAATACCGCCAAAGCTTCCTGAAAGCAAATAGATGGTTCGGACAATCTCATCCACGTCTTTTGACTTGATGCAAAGCGGGAAAGCATCCACATCAGCAAAAGTCTTAAATAAAGCACATTTTCCTTCCATAACCGGCATTCCAGCCTCCGGACCGATATCACCCAAACCTAAAACCGCTGTCCCGTCCGTGACAACCGCAACTAAATTCGAGCGTCTGGTCAGGCTGTAGGATTGATCCAAATCTTTTTGAATCGAAAGGCAAGGCTCTGCAACACCGGGCGTATATGCCAAAGAAAGGTCCTCTTTACTCTTGATCGGTGCACGAGAAATGACCTCAATCTTACCTTGCCACTCATAATGCTTCTTTAATGACTCTTGTCTGTAATCCATTATAAACCTCCAAGAAAATAATATCACTTAAATATTATATCATCATTCTTCTCCCCTCGCAAGACTCAATTCAACTGTTTTACAAACTCACACAAAGGAATTTTATGTACTTTTGCACACCCGATTTCCGAAAGCAAGACCAGATTCAACTGCGCTCCCTCATTCTTTTTATCAAGAGCAATGGTTTTCTCCAAATCGCCCGAAAGTTCTATATAATCGGGCAAATTAAATTTTAAAACCATGTTCCGGATTCTTTCCCGAATCCCCTGCGGCATCAGGGAAAGCTTTTCTCCAATTTCGCTGATTGCTACCATCCCAAAAGCTACCGCCTGACCATGGGTATAGGTCTTGTACTGATACTCTTTTTCTGCAACATGAGCCAAGGTGTGACCGAAGTTTAATATCATACGCTTTCCCGTATCAAGCTCATCTTCTTCTACCACGGCACGCTTGATATCGCAACAAGTATATACCATCTCATCAATCCATTCCGAAAGCTCACTACGGGAATCACAAGCCTCCAGTTTTTCAAACAAGCCTTTGTCGGCAATCAGTCCGTATTTAATAACCTCTGCCAGTCCATCGAAGAAAATGCGGTCTGACAAGGTATTTAAGACCTCGGGGTCAATAATAACCAGCTTTGGCTGATAAAATGCGCCTACCAAATTTTTTCCCTCAGGTACGTCAATCGCCACCTTGCCGCCGACCGAGCTGTCGACTTGCGCAAGAAGTGTCGTCGGAATCTGCACAAAAGGAATCCCCCTAAGGAGCGTTGCCGCCAAAAAGCCCGTGAGGTCGCCAATCACGCCACCACCCAAGGCGATAATCATATCCTTTCGGGTGATAGAAAATGACAGCGCTTCGCTATAAAGGCGGGAAAGTTCGGCAAGGCATTTTGTCTCCTCACCTGCCGGAAGTGACACAAGTTTCGTATCAAAACCCTGTGCACAGAGAGAATCAAGCACCGTTTTTCCGTAAAGCGCGTCTACCGTTTCATCCGTAACCACAAACACCTTATTCGGCGATAAACGCTTGCGAATCAGCTCTCCCGTTTTAGCAAGCAGGTTTTTTTCAATCAAAATATCATATTCACGACCGATCAGGTTTACTCGTAAGGTCTTCACTCAAATACCTCCTCTTTCTCGCGGTGGAATGTTCTAAAAATGTATGCAGTGACTTTCTGTCATCGGCAGAAAGCGCGTTCTTGACTTTATCCATACTGTCTTCAAATTCATTGATTCGCGCAATCAGTTCCTCTTTATTGGCAAAAAACAGTTCGGTCCATAAACTAGCGTCCAGTTTTGCCACACGGGTACAATCCCTGAGGCTCCCTGCGCTATAGCCTTCCGCTTCGTCTAAAAGAGGATTATCACAAAGAGCTGCTGCAACCACGTGCATCAGCTGGCTGGTGTATGCAATCATTGCATCGTGCTCTTTGGAAGAGCATATAACAGTCTTGCGGCATCCGATATGTTTTGCCATCTCCTGAAGCAGGCGGATATCTTCTTCATTCGCATCCGCATCAGGCGTTAACAGATAACTGGCACCGCAAAACAAAGATGCATCCGAATGTTCATAACCTCCAACCTCTTTCCCGGCCATCGGATGACCGCCGATATAACGGAAATTTCTTTCACTTTTATCCACTTGCATATACTGCTTCACACCGCAGACATCCGTAACAAGGGTATCTGCCTTAAATGGGAGTTCTTCCAAGAATCGGCGCGTAAGATGAGGATGCACGCAAAGAATCACAAGGTCACATTCAGCTACGATTTCATTTGCATCTAAATAACCCTTTTCAATTACCTGTTCCTTTTCTGCCTGCACCAAAACTGCTTGGTTAGTATCCACGCCAAAGATGCGGCAATTACGAAATCCCCGCAATGCTTTGGCAAGTGAGCCACCAATCAAACCCAAGCCAACAATTAAGACACGAAAGTCACTTTTATCCAAGGTTCTCCTCCTTACAACGTGCGCCCTGCAATTTCAGCAGAACTACGTAATTGTTTCATAACTACATCAAACTCTGCCGGTGTAATTGACTGCGCACCGTCACATTTTGCATTTTTCGGGTCATTGTGCACCTCTACCATGATACCGTCTGCACCGGCAGCAATTGCAGCAATCGCAAGCGGCGTTACCATCCAGTTCATTCCCGTTGCATGGGACGGGTCCACCACAATCGGCAGATGCGACAGACGCTTAACCGCAGGGATGGCGCTGATATCCAGCGTATTTCTCGTATAGGTCTCAAAGGTGCGGATGCCACGCTCACACAAAATGACATTGGGGTTGCCGCCTGCCATAATGTACTCCGCCGACATCAGCCATTCTTCAATCGTAGAGGACAGGCCTCTTTTTAACAGAATCGGTTTTTTGGAATGACCCAGCTCCTTTAACAAGTCGAAGTTCTGCATATTGCGTGCACCGACTTGAATCACATCCACATCTCTATCAAAGCGCTCTACGTGTTTGGGCGACATGATTTCCGTCACGATTGGAAGGCCGGTTTCTGCTTTTGCCTCTTTTAATAATTCCAGCCCTTCAAACTCCATTCCCTGGAATGAGTATGGCGAGGTACGAGGCTTAAATGCGCCCCCGCGCAGAAAGGATGCGCCCGAGGCTTTGACCTCTTTGGCAATCTGTACGATCTGCGCTTCACTCTCTACAGAACACGGACCGGCAATCACGGAAAGCTGATCTCCGCCGATTTTTGTACCGCAGACATCAACCACCGTATTATCGGGATGGAATTTTCTGTTTGCCTTCTTAAACGGCTCGGAAACGCGCATTACACGCTCTACGAACGGATGCAGTGTTAATGAATCGGCGTCCACCTCGTAGGTATTACCTAAAACGCCCAACACCGTACATTCCACGCCCTCGTTGACTTGCACGTCCATACCAATGGCTTTGAGCTCATTGACCACTTCTCTGATTTCTTCTTTTTGTGCCTGCGGTTTTAATACGACAATCATTTTTTCTCCCTCACATTATAGATAAATTTACGCGCATATACGAAAAAACGGGAACTCATATTTAATGAGTTCCCGTAAATAGCTTTCCTTATGCTACGCATACAAAGGATTGGGCATCATTAAATATAAGCTTTTTTATTTGGGTACGGAAAAAGAAACCGAAGTAAAAGAAACTACGGCTAAAGTAATAAAAATATACTTTTTCTGCAAAACCCAAAAGCTTCACGGTTCATGACTCCCTTCTCCCATTTTTTATCATTATAGCAATCTGAAAAATGAATTGCAAGCACTTTTTTCATTTTTCCGTTTTCGTTCATTTTTCTACAATTCTCAAAGCAGAAAACGTGATTTTACAGCGTTGCAATTTTCTTGAATCGTTCGTATGCCGCATTCCAATCCTCCTGATCCTGTGGCTCGTACACTTTAATCGGGAACGAATCACGAACAATACCGCGCGCCTCCGTAAGAGAAGATATCTTTCCAAGTGCCATCAGCTGAACGACTGCATTACCTGTACTGGTTGCCTCTACCGGACCTGCAACTACGCGTTTACCCGTCGCATTCGCTACAAAGCTGGTCACCATCGTATCCTTGATACCGCCGCCAAGCATATGAATTGCGGACAGTTCTTTTCCCTGAACATCCTCTAATGCGTCTGCTACCATGCGGCACTTGAGCGCCAGGCTCTGTGCTGCGCAGCGGATAATTTCACCCTCAGTCTCGGGCACTTTCTGTCCGGTTTTTTCACAAAAGTTTCTGATTTTCTGCGGCATATTACCCGGCGTTGCAAAATCAATATAGTCCGGGTCAATAAAAGACTCAAACGGAGCCGCTTCCCAAGCTGCTTTTTCCAAATCGTCAAAGGAGAATTCTTTTCCCTCTCTCTCCCACTGACGACGGCTTTCCTGGATAATCCAAAGACCCATAATATTTTTCAGGAAACGGATTTTACCACAAACGCCGCCCTCATTGGTGAAATCGTATTTGAAAGAATGGTCGGTAACGCTCGGAGCGTCGAGTTCCGCTCCCATCAGCGCCCAGGTACCACTCGAAATGTAAGCATAGCTATAATCCTCCGTTACCGGTACAGATGCAACCGCCGACGCGGTATCGTGCGAACCAACTGCGATAACCGGAATTTTCGGGCAACCGAGTTCTTCACAGATTTCATCCGTGAGTTCACCGATCACATTGCCCGGCTCGATGATGTCACAGAAGATATCCTTCGGGATATCTAAGCTGTCCATCAGCTCGGTATTCCATTTCTTTGTATGCGGATTGAGCATCATCGAAGTTGAGCTTTCCGTATACTCATTCTTCATAACACCCGTCAGGAAATAGTTGAAGATGTCAGGCATAAACAACAGTTTTTTCGCAGATTTTAATGCACTGTCTTTGCTTTCCTTTGCTGCCATCAGCTGAAACAGCGTGTTATAGAAGTTAAACTGAATGCCCGTCTGGTCAAAAATGTATTTTTTGCCGACTTTTTTATCTGCCAGTTCGATCATGCCGGTCGTGCGCTCATCGCGGTAATGATAGGGATTTCCCAAAAGTTTTCCGTTTTCATCAAACAAGCCGTAGTCGACGCCCCAGGTATCAACACCAATTGCCTCAATATCCTTATGACCTGCGTTCATTGTTTTGGTGATACCCTTCTTAATTTCATGGAATAAGCGAAGCACATCCCAATGATAAGAACCATTCACCATGACCGGGTCATTGGAAAAACGGTGCATTTCCTCAATTTCAAGTTTCTTTCCGTCAAAGGTAAAAAGCATTGCTCTACCGCTCGATGCGCCAAAGTCAAACGCTAAAACCTTACCTGCCTTTGCCATTTCATTACCTCCTCAATAAAAAATTTAATATGTTATTTTATTATTCACAATCATCGTACATTTTCATCGTCTGGGCAATATCATCAAAGCTGTTGCATTTTCCGTTTTTGACATATAAGAAAGAGGTAGTCATACCGCTGATTAAGCAGCTTTTGACATCCAATCCTGCCAAGAGACCTGCACAGAAACCGGAGTTGAAATTATCTCCGCCGCCGGTGGTTTTTTTCGGATTTTCGCAAACGATGCCGGAAACCTCTACCTCACCACCATCATATACTGCCGCCGCTGAGTCTACCGGATGGATAATGACCGTGCCGATACCGGAATACTCCTTGATTGCCTTTGCGGTCGCAATTGAACCGGCATATTCGCCCTCGCACAAAACAGAATGCATCACCATTGCTTCTGTTTTATTAAGTCCCAAATAGGTCGGTGCGTACTCGCTGTATTTACCAAACATTTTAAGTGCCGCTTTGATTTCCTCCGGCTGACGTTTTGCGCAGTCTGCGATATCAATATACACTTTCCTGTCCTTCTTTGCAAGGCGGGGCATCACGAGTTCTAGAAATTTTTCATAGATTTCGTGGAAATGCACAAGGTAACTCCAGTTCACCAGAGTGATAATATCCGCCTGTTCAAAATGCGCCACCAGTTCGTCAATGCTGACGCGCTCGATCAAATCGCTCCACCTGAGCTGACTGATTTTTTCAATATCACTCATAATAATTTTGCCGTCTTCAAACTCAAAGAGATACGAGTAGCCGGGTTCGCCGATGCTGATGGTCTTACAGTTTGGATGAAGGTTAAACACAGGGTGCTGTGTCGGGTAACCCATTGCACCGATGCAAGTGCAGCTAACGCCCATATTGGCAAGACCGTTCATATAATGCGGTCCACATCCGCCAAAATCCGTGCTTTTCATCACCAGTTCTACGTTTCCGCTTCTTCCGGCAAGGCTCATAATTTTCTCACCAAAATCGCCAATCGTCGGGAAGTATGTACAGGTGGTTTCATCCGTTCTTGTTTTGACCGGTTTAATCAAAAAATCGACAAAGCCGTCAAAGCCGGCACAAACCGTTTTGCTTTGAATCAAGGCTTTATTTTTCGCAAACTGTTCCGAATATTTCATTTTTTCCTCCTATATAGTTTAAGCACAATATTTATTGTCTCTTTTTACTTAAAAGCCAATCTAAAAGTTCTTTGTTATAGGCATAGTCCCATGCATTGTGCCCTACGCCTGCGAGACGTGTATAGGTCACATCTCTGCCGAGCTCTTTTAACCTTGCAACCATTTCATCGGATTGCGTTACGCTGACAGTCGGGTCTTCAGCTCCGTGAAATGCCCATACAGGCATTTTTAAAACATCTGCATTCCACGCCATTCCGCCACCGCAAACAGGAGCAATCGCCGCAAACAAATCCGGTCTTGCCATTGATGTGAACCAAGTACCATAGCCGCCCATCGAAAGTCCGGTTAAGTAAACTCTGTCTTTATCTGCGCCATATTCATGAATCAACTGCTCTATAAACCGAACTATTGATTCAACACGAGCTGCCCAGAAAGTATTTTTCGGGCACTGCGGCATCACAACGATGCACTCGTACTCTGCTTCTTTTAAGTATTTAGAAAAGCCATGCACATCAACCTTTTCTAAGTCTTCTCCACCCTCGCCGCGTTCTCCTGCGCCGTGCAGCTGGATTACAAGCGGTAAGTTCGCCTTCTTTTCCTCCGGAGCATACTCCACAAAAGGAAATATGTATTTTTCTTCTCTGTGTTCCGTTCTGTTCATAACATTCTCTCCATAAAATATTTTTGTTGTTTTAAGCTTTCTGTTTTCCTTCAATAAAATAGGTTGCTTCCATATCTGCCGTGGAAAGTGCAAATGCAAGCGGATACATTTCAAATGCTGCACCGACGTTTCTTACATTCTCTTCGCCGGAAAAACCCATATGATAACGGATGGCAAAGGCTTCCTCTCGGGTCAGACGCATAAAACCACTGATGATGTAAACGGATTTTTCCCCGTGTCCGTACGGCATATCGTCGCAAAACTCATAGGTATCTACCGTCTGCCATTTCCCGTCTTTATCTTTTACATTTCGTGTGCCGCGATGATAGCAGTTTATCTTGCACAAGTCATGCAACAAGGAAACGATCGCAAGCGATTCCTCCGTACAGGAAAAACCGTACTGCTCTTTCACTCTTGGTCTCTCAACGTAATCCTTTAAGCAGTCATACACATTTAAGCTGTGCTCTAAAAGTCCGCCTGCATAAGAACCGTGAAAGCGTGTGCTTGCCGGAGCCGAGAAAAAATCACTTGCGCCAGACATGAGATAATCCAGTAATTTATCTGCTCCCTCGCGCGTAATATGTTCTTTGTATATGCTTAAAAAGCGCTCCGTATTTGTCATAACAAACCCCTTTCTTTGCCCGGACTAGCCCGCAACGAAATGCGAAAAAGCGCACCACACAGAGTGTGGCGCGCTGAACATACGCATCACAAATAGCGATAGTGAAATGTTTCTTTGAAAATACGATATACTTTCATTAAAACAGGAATGGACATAAAAATACCTGCAAAAACAAACGCTTTTCTTGTTTTCCTTGCAAAGCGCGGAAAAAGACAAGCAAACAAAATGCCGACAACAAAGCAAATGTACTTGACGACGGAAAGGTCATACACAGTCATTTTTTTCATTAAAACCTTTTTGAAATCAAAAAATCCTTCAATGAACATGGAAAGCGTCCTTGGCATTTTTTGTTCCTCCTTTATTGTTTCTTCTATCAATGTCAATTAGCGATACAGGGGATATTTTGCGCAAAGGTCTGCAACACGCTTTGCAACCATATCCTTATTGTTTTCAAAATCAGAAAGAGTCAATTTGATGAGCTTTGCAATCTCAATCATATCATCTTCCTTCATACCGCGGGTCGTAGATGCCGGCGTACCGATACGGATACCGCTGGTAACAAAAGGACTTCTCTTCTCAAGCGGAATGGTATTCTTATTAACGGTGATGCGAACTTCGTCAAGCATTTTTTCCGCATCTTTACCCGTAATGTCCATATTGGTAAGGTCAACCAGCATCAGGTGGTTGTCCGTTCCGCCGGAAACAATCTTAAAGCCCTCAGCAACCAGTGCTTCGGAAAGAGCCTTCGCATTTTTAGCGACTTGCTTCTGATATTCCTTAAATTCGTCACTCAAAGCTTCCTTAAAGCAAACTGCCTTAGCTGCAATCACGTGCATCAAAGGTCCGCCCTGAATGCCCGGGAATACTGCCTTGTTAATCATCTGTGCGTACTGCTCCTTGCACAGAATCAAGCCGCCACGCGGTCCGCGAAGCGTTTTATGCGTCGTAGTGGTAACGAAATCAGCGTATGGTACCGGATTCGGATGAAGACCTGCCGCAACGAGACCTGCGATATGCGCCATATCAACCATCAGATATGCGCCAACCTCTTTTGCAATTTCGGCAAACTTTTCAAAATCAATGGTTCTGGAGTATGCGCTTGCGCCCGCCAAAATCAGCTTCGGCTTGTTCTCTAATGCAAGGCGGCGAACTTCATCATAATCAATCATTTCTGTCTCTTCGCTGACGCCGTACGGAACAATATTAAAATATTTACCCGAAATGTTAACCGGGCTTCCGTGAGACAAGTGACCGCCGTGGGACAGATTCATACTGAGTACGGTATCACCCGGCTCTAAAGCTGCAAAAAATACAGCAAGGTTTGCCTGTGCGCCGGAGTGCGGCTGAACATTTGCATGTTCTGCACCAAACAGCTCTTTTGCGCGTTCGATTGCCAGCGTTTCAGCGACGTCAACAATCTCACAACCGCCGTAATAACGCTTGCCCGGGTAACCTTCAGCATATTTATTGGTGAGCGGTGAACCCATTGCTGCCATCACCGCTGGTGTTACGCAATTCTCCGATGCAATCAGCTCGATATTGCGATTCTGTCTGTCAATTTCCTTTTCAATAACCTCAACAATTTCAGGGTCAATACCCTTGACGCATTCTAAATCAAACATTCTTTTTCTCCTTTGTGTATGTTATGTATTAGTGCCTTTAGTAAAAGGCTTATTTTCTTTTTTTCTTCTTTGCGTGTTTTTTCTCTTCTTTTGCAGTTTTCTCCAGCGGTCTTTTCATCATAATTCCCGTTACAATCGCTAAAACGATAAAATAAACTACCATTGCGACATAGACTGTAATGACTGCCATAATATGGTCATAACCGGGGATAATCGCAAGCTTCGCCAGATAAATCAATGCGCAGATAACAAATAAGCCAAGGAAAACGGCACTGTAGTTTTTCAGCTTCGGACACTTTTTCTTTCCAAGCACAAAGAACACTACTGCACCGACGATACCGACGATACCTAAAATCAGCGAAATCGTATAGGTTGTCGCCTGATACACACCATAGCTTCTTAATGCATTGTTAACATAAAGCATAATTAAAGCAACACCCAGCAGAATACCGAAATTAAGTACCAGTCTGTTTGCCAGCTGTTCCTGTCTTTCTTTCGTAATTGTCTTTGCCATAATAACACTCTCCTAATATTGTAAATATTTTTATTCCAATTCGCCAAACTCATACAATACGGCGGTAAGCACGGTGTGCCCTGCGGTCTCCGTCCTTAAAATCCGCTTGCCGAGCGTTACGCTTTTGGCGCCCGCTGTCTTCAGCTTCTCTACTTCTTCAGGAGCAAATCCACCTTCAGGACCAATTAGAATACCCACTCTCTTTGCGCCTTTTACACTACGCAAAACACTTGCCAATGATGTCTCCTTTTCCTCTTCATACGCTAACAACAAAAGGTCAAAATCGGAAGCACATTCCAAAACCCCGGAAATATCCGTAACCTCGTGCACCTTCGGTATTTTCCCACGCCCACACTGCTTGACCGCTTCCTGTGCGATTTTATTCCAGCGCTCCAGCTTCTTTTTCTCTGCCTGTGCATTTTCCAGCTTCACCACGGTCCGTTTGGTCATCACGGGGACAATGTCTGCTATGCCAAGCTCGGTACATTTTTGGATAATATACTCCATCTTTGAAGCTTTGGGAAGACCCTGGAACAAGGTTACTTTCACTTCTGGCTCCGTATCAGACGCTTTTTTCCCAAAAAGTGACAAAACAATCTTGTCTTTTTCAACAGAAGCAATCTCTGCCTCATAGTCCGTTCCCTCACCATCACATAGTGTCAGATGGGCACCCGTTGTCAAGCGCAACACCTTGGTAATATGGAGAACATCACCGCCGGAAATCACTGCCGTTTTTTCCGAAATACTTTCCGGGCTTATAAAAAATTTCGGCAAACTCTCACCTTTTTTCTACTGACTGATAATTTAAAACAATATATATTGGCATTATATCATTTTTTGCCGTCTTTTGTCAACACAGATTCCGTGATTTCACACTTTTTTTCACTCTCTTTTTCTTCCATTAGTAAGCTGCGAAAAGAGATGGTCCGTTCTGTGTATAATCAATCACAAAAAGCGGGATTCCAGCTTCCGATGGTGCGATATCATAGCTTTGGAAAAACACCGCTACCCCCTGTTTTGTTAAGTAAAACTGTCTAGGTGAAAAGCTGTCGCGCAAGCAACGCGCTGTCGGCTCGTAGAAGACTTCTCCTTTTCTCTTTCGCACTTCTATCTGACGCTCTATTTCCGTCAGCACCTTTTTTTCATACGCATCCCGTGGTGAAAATAAATCTCCGAGCAAAAGTCTGCGGTTGCCGCCGGAGATGTCCCAGGTATCCGCCGCGCGCTCCGGCGAGTGTGCCCCTGCACTATACACCCGTCGGTCAAAAAACAAACTGATATGTACATCTTCTGAATATGGTATGCTCACTTCCTCATACAAGCGAAACGGCTCTTTTTCTCCGTTTCTAAATGCCTCCTGCGCCATATGAAAAAAAGCATTTTTACAAAACGTTTTGAGATTCGTCGCCCGACGGAAATAATGTTGATTTAACTCGCTTGTTGCTCGAAAAAACACATCGGAATAAAAAACAGGAAAGGATATTTTGTAATGTAATATCTCTTTCCCGTTTTTTCCTTTGAGGCTTTCTTCTAATGTTTTGATTCGAACCTCTGTTTTCAGTTTCATAGCATCACTCTCCCGCTATATTATATGCGGGAAAACCGGCATTTATTTGAGTTTCCAGATATCTTTTGCGTATCCCGAAATGGTTCTGTCAGACGAAAACTTACCGCTGTTTGCAATATTTTTCAAGCATTTTTTTGCAAAGGCTTCCCTATCTTTCCAATCATGATTTGCTTTCAGTTTTGCCTCGCAGTAAGACAGAAAATCAGCCAAAAGATAGTAGTGGTCAGGGGCGTGCCAGTTCGCGCCAAATAAGATGGATTCGTAAAGTTCTCGAAATTCACCGCTACCGTCATCAGAAAATGTTCCGTCAATCAAAGAATCCAGCACACGTTTGATGCGACTTTCGGTTTCATACAGACGTTTCGGTTGATAATTGGTCGAAAGCTTTTCAATGTCCTCGACACGGTTGCCGAAGATATAATTATTTTCCTCTCCGGCTTCTCTTACAATTTCTACATTGGCGCCGTCAAAGGTACCTAACGTTACCGCACCGTTTAACATAAATTTCATATTACTGGTGCCCGAGGCTTCCGTTCCTGCGGTAGAAATCTGCTCGGAAATGTCTGCCGCCGGAATCAACTTTTCTGCATACGAAACATTGTAATTCTGTACAAATATCACTTTTAACAGCCCATTCATCCGCTCATCTTGCGAAATCATTTTTGCCAGTTCATTAATGTATTTGATGATGGCTTTCGCCCGTCGGTAGCCCGGCGCCGCCTTGGCACCAAAAATAAATACTGTCGGAGCAAAATCTGTGATTCTTCCCTCTAAAAGACCGTAATAAATATCTAAAATGGAAAACGCATTGAGTAATTGTCTTTTGTATTCGTGCAGGCGTTTAATCTGAACATCAAACACAAAAGACGGGTCTATTTTAATCCCCTCATTATGCTCAATAAACTGCGCCAGTTGACTTTTTTTCTGATTTTTAATTTTAATAAATTCGGCAAGAGTCTCTGGGTTATCTATTTCTTTTTCCAATCCTTTGAGTGCCTCTAAATTTGTCAACCAGCCTTCCCCGATTCGTTCTGTGACAAACGAAGAAAGCTCTGGGTTGGCAAGCCCTAACCACCGTCTTTGAGTGATGCCGTTGGTCTCATTGATGATGCGCTCAGGATACAGACGATTCCAGTCGGAAAGCGCTCTCGTCTTTAGAATTTCCGTATGAATTTGCGCTACACCATTCGTTTGATGACACACATAAATCGCCATACGCGCCATATGAACAACTCCGCCGTCCAAAATCAGATAATTTCGCATTTCTTCTTTGGATACGCCCTTTGTCAAAAGTTCCTGACGAAGCTTTAAGTTAAGCATCACCACATACGGATACACCTGAGGAAGTACCGAAAGAAAGAGATTTTCATCCCATTTTTCCAGTGCTTCTGCCATAATGGTATGGTTGGTGTACGCAAAGGTTTTGTGGCAGATGGAAAACGCCTCATCAAACGGAACACCATCCTCACACAACAGACGCAAAAGTTCTGGAATTGCAACCGTCGGATGGGTATCGTTTAACTGAATGGCGTACTGTTTGTCAAACTGACTGAAATCCGACCCGTGCGCTTTTCGGTACTCTTTGTATATACTTGCAAGTGATGCCGAAACAAAGAAGTATTGTTGGGACAGACGGAGTCTTTTTCCACGTTCTGTGCTGTCATTGGGGTACAAAACAGCGGAGATGGATTCTGCAAGCACACGTTCTTTCATTGCCTCTTCATACTGCTGTTCATTGAACAGATGAAAATCAAACGGGTGAACCGGCTCCGCCTGCCACAACCTAAGTGTATTGACAATGGCAGCTTTTTCTCCCGGTTTGTAGCCGATGACAGGCATATCATAAGGCACGGCATACACCCATTGGTCCCCGAGCCTGATAAGTTCCCGTTCCTCCTCTTTCCGAATGCTCCACGGGTCATATTCACTTTCCCAGTCATCCTCTGCTTCCTTTTGCCAGCCATTTTCCATTTCCTGACGGAACAAGCCAAAGCGGTAGCGGATGCCGTAGCCGTCAAGGCGCACTCCTTGTGTTGCCGCAGAATCCAAAAAGCAGGCAGCAAGTCTTCCCAATCCGCCATTTCCCAGTGCTGCATCGTTAATTTTTTCAAAAAATCTCTCCGCCCTGCCGCATTCAGAAAGATACTCTTTTGCGAAAGAAAGCAGGCCGAGATTGTAAAGATTGGATTCTATCATGCGACCAATCAAAAATTCTGCCGAAAAATAGCAGGCTCTTTTTTGACCGTCTTTGCCCCACAAAGGATAGATTTCTGCCATCGCCGCTTTGGAGATTGCCTCGTAGAGTTCTTTGTCGCTTGCCTCTTTCCCCGTTTTCCCGCAGGAAAGTGCAAGATAGGTATCAATATTTTGAATAAAATCTCCCATATTATTCCTCCTTTCCTCTGCCGTAAATGTAGGTAAGTTCATAAAGTTTTTCGGACAGTTCATCACTGAGCATCTCGTCAGTAATACGGAACGTCCAGTTGCCGCCGACGGTGGCAGGGGTGTTCATCCGATAACGGTGGTCAAGTCCCAATAAATCCTGAATCTGAAACAGACAAAGGTCTGCCACCGACGCATATCCTGCACGCACGACTGCTTCGCAAAGCGCTTTTGTTTGTCTGACGCCAAAATAGTGCTTGGCAAATAAAAGTTCTGTTTCATCTGCGTGCTTAAAATATCCGGCAAGTGGCTCGTTGTCGTGTGTTCCGCCGTACACCACACAGTTTTTTTCAAAGTTGTGAGGAAGATTTTCATTCCCTGCTCCCTCACCAAAGCCGTACGATAAAATTTTCATTCCGGGGTATCCGGCTTTTAAACGGAGTCTTTTCACTGCAGGCGTGACTGCACCCAGATCCTCGGCGATGATTTTTGTCTCTCCTATCACCTCACTGATGGCTGTCAAAAGCTTTTCCCCTGGCCCGCGACGCCATTTGCCATGTTTTGCGTCAACTCGGTCGGAACGAACCGCATAATAACGCACGATACCAATGAAATGGTCAATGCGGATAACATCATACATTTTGGCGGCAAAACCCATGCGGAGTTTCCACCAGGTAAAACCGTTTTTCTCCATTTCATCCCAGCGGTAAAGGGGATTTCCCCAAAGCTGACCGCTATCTGAAAACTCATCCGGCGGAACACCTGCCACATCTTCGGGTCTACCGTCTTTCCCGAGCAAAAACTCCTCCTGCCCTGCCCAGACATCACTCGAATCCAGTGCGACATAGATAGGGATATCGCCGATGATAGAGACGCCGTTTTGATTGGCATATTCCTTTAATTTTTTCCACTGTGCAAAAAAATGAAACTGACAAAATTTATAAAAATCGATTTCCTCTTCGAGTGTTTCGCACAAGGCGGCAAGGGCATCTTGCTTTCTCGTCCGAATTTCTTCGGGCCAATAGAGCCAGCATTTTTCTGCATAATGTTTTTTGATCGCTTGAAAGCGCGCATAGTCATCCAGCCAAAAGGCATTACTGCGGCAAAAATCAAAGAACGCTTTCTCTGATTTATGCCGGCTGTTTCGCCACGCAATTCGGAGTAAATCCATCCGGTAAGCATACAGCTTTTCATAGTCCACTTTTTTCGGATTCTCTCCCCAGGAAAACGCCTCGGCGTCCTCTCGTTTTAAAAGTCCCTCACGCATCAGGATTTCAGGGTCAATCAGGTACGGATTTCCGGCAAAAGCAGAAAAGCTTTGATAGGGGCTGTCTCCATATCCCGTCGGGCCTAAGGGAAGCACCTGCCAGTAGCTTCCGCCACAGCGCTTTAAGAAATCAACAAAACGGTATGCGCTGTCTCCAAAGGTTCCGATGCCGTAAGGCGACGGCAAGCTGCTGACCGCCAAAAGCACACCTGCCCCCCTTTGAAACGGTTGTTGTCTTTTCATTTTCATCCCCCCAGTTTATGATTTAATTGCGCCCTCGGATACGCCCTTAACAAAGTATTTTTGCAGACACAAAAATACGATGACCATCGGAAGCACGGATATTAAAACTGCAGGGAAAATCAGCTCCCAAGGATTTCCGAACTGTCCTGCCGTCATTTTGGCATAAAAAAGCTCCAAAACCAAGGTCCTGCTTTCAGAGGTTCCCAACGTCAGGTATGGCAAGAGATAATCGTTCCATATCCACATTCCATTGAGAATTAGCACCGTTACAGTCGTGCTCTTAACCAAGGGAAAAACTAAAAGGAAAAAGGTCTGGAAGATATTTGCTCCATCAATAAAACCCGCCTCCTCAATCGCCCGCGGCACAGACTTAAAGAAACCGCTATACA
This sequence comes from Clostridia bacterium, assembly GCA_017399695.1. GTDB lineage: Bacteria > Bacillota > Clostridia > UBA1381 > UBA9506 > RGIG1666. Next base: position 293,213 of record JAFQBK010000016.1, read on the forward strand.
AAAAAATGCTGAGCGACAAGCCAAAGCCGGTGTACATAACAATAAGGCCCGGGATATTCTTAAGTCCTACACGGTCCATCAGGTTCATTAGAGGGTACATCACCGCCTGAAACGGAATCAGCATTGCCGCAACGAACACCAAATATATCACCGTCGAGGCGCGGGATTTATGCCTTGTGATTGCCCAACCGCAAAGCGAGGAAAACAGTACGATAAAGGCAAGAGAAAAAAGTGTAATCAGCACAGTATACCCTAAAGCTTTAGGAAAGTGGATTTCCTGATACGCCCGAATGAGATACTCCAGCGTAAAGTTCTGCGGCGGCGCCAAGGGATTCCGGATAATTTCCGCCTGCCCCTTAAATGAGTTTAGTAGTAAAAATAACAAGGGCATTAAAGTATACAGAGCCAAAGCTGTGAGTCCGATATAAAGAATGGCACGAACCACTCTTTTTCTGAAAAACACACTCCCTTTCATTAGTATTCCACCTCTTTTCTTCTTGTGAGCGAAACCTGAAACAAGGAGATTACTGCGACGATGACAAAAAAGACCACGGCCTGCGCCTGTGCGACTCCGTAATTCGGCGGCGTTTTGTCCTGAATGGTACGCAAAATTTGCAGTGCCATCAGTCGCGTATTAAAATCGCCATTGGTAAGAGCGATGTTTTGGTCCAGTAGTTTAAAGGAATTGGCAAGCGTCAAAAACAATACAATCGTGATGGATGGCATTAAAAGCGGCAAGGTAACGGTGAAAAACTTGCGAATTGGTCCTGCACCATCAATTTCCGCCGCCTCGTACAGCTCGCCCGGAATGGAATTTAAGCCGCTGATATAAATCAGCATCATATATCCCGCACTTTGCCACACTGTCATAATCACCAGCGCAAACAATGCTTTTGTCGTGTCCTGGGTCATAAAGCGCAAAAACTCAACGTGAAACAGTCCGTCTGGTGAGAACAAAAGATCGGTATAAACCACCTGAAAAATAAACTGCCAGATAAATCCCATCGCCAGTCCGCCCAGCATATTAGGAAGAAAAAATACTGTTCTGTAAAGTCCCACTCCCCGTTTGATTCTCCCGAGCATCAAGGCAAACGAAAGTGCGACAATATTGATTGCCACGACAGCAACAAGCGTATAAGCCGTGGTATAAATCATTGAATGGATAAACTGCTCATCCGAAAAGGCCTGGATATAGTTCTCAAGCCCTACAAAGGATTCTGATAACGTACCGCCGGCAAAATAGGTTCCACGCCAGGAGGTAAAGGAATATATCGTACCGATGACAAACGGCAAACCAATCACAAAAACAAACAATAAAACTGCCGGCAGAACGAGCAAGTAAAACCATTTTTTATAGTAACGCTCCAAAAATCCGTTCCTCCTTTCCCACAAAAAAGCGTCTGCGCCTAAAACTCGGCGCAGGCGCCTTTTTCTTTTTTATTACCTCATATTTTTCCAGCGCGTAATTGCAAAATCAGCAATGCTGTGATAATCATCCTCCGTCCACTCGGACTTTGTCAGATATTTTTCCATCAATTCTTTGCCGACCACTTCACTCGACCAGATATTGGGTGCGCCGTGATAAGGGGCAGAAAGCGTTTTGCCTTCTTCCAGATATTCCATAATCGAAACAGAAAGAGAATCGTCCAGTTTCATACCCTCGTCTGCCATATAGGGAACGCTGTGAAACGCCTCGATCACATATTTTTGCACATTTTCCGGCTTCTGCATCCAAAGCAAGAATCGAATGGCGTTTTCCTGTGCCTCCTTGGGTGCTTTCGCATTGATAACATAGTAGTTCGGTACATAAACCGGAATGGACGAGTTCATTTCCTTTGCGGTTTTCCCCGTTTTTATCATCGCATCAGTAATGGGAAGCTTAATCGGCAGAAAAACAGCATTTTCTGCCACATCCTTACTCACCTTTTCAATATTAGCATATGCCCAGTTGCCCTGCTGGAGAAACAGTGCATTGCCGTCTGCGAAGCTCTGTACCGACTGGTCATAACCAAAATTTGCAGCATTGATAAGGTCATTTCCGCGTTTGGCTGAACCTTTGATTCCGCCTGCGTGTGAGGATACATAATCCAATGCCTTTGCGTATGCAACCAGTGGCTGACGCAGGCTCTCCAGCTGCGCTTCCGTTGCATTTTGTGCGGAGCGTGCATCCAGAAAAACAGTGTTTAACGCCACGTTAATCAGGTGGTCACCATAGGTCCATTTTTCGGATCCCGCAAAGGCAAACACGCCGTTTAATTTCTTGGTTCTTTCTGTCTTTTGCGCTGTAAAGGTATACGGCTTTCCATTTATTTCTATGGTCTTTGCCGCTGGGGTTTCGATATACTGGGTTACCGCATCACAAAAAGCAATAAATTCTTCATAGCTTGCTTGTTTTAATCCCTCAATGACCGCTTCCTGTTGCTCGCCAGAGAACAAATCCGCAATCATCCTTTGGTCCACCATATAACCGTAGCCTTCGACGTTAAACGGGATTCCGTAGTTGGATTTTCCGTCGTCCGAAAGACGCATGGACTCAGGAATTGCGTCTGCCAGTTTTCTCATTTCTTCATTCTCAACGCTTGACAGGTCAACAATTCTTCCACTTTCTTTCCATTCCGGTAACTCTTTTAACCCCTGCAGAGAGAAAATCGCTGGCGGATTAACAGAATTCATCTGGGTTCTTAAGGGTTCCTGTGCATCCTGACCTGCGCCAACGGAAAAAGCACTGGTGGGAATACCCGTTTCCTTTGTAAAGTCTTCGCACATTTTCTTAAATGCTTCTGCGTTCTCGCCCTTGGAATTGAAAAGATATAATGTCTGGTTTTGTGCATTGTTTAAATCACCATCCTGCGCCGTACAAGCGACGGCGAAAACGGCAATCATTGAAATCATCAAAAGTGCGGCAAAGCGCCTGAAATTATGGTTCATTCTCATTTCTCCTTTTTTGCATAAAATATTCCGTTGCTTTCATTATCTCCGTTTTTATCTGCATTATTCCCCAACTCAAACGCCGAATAAGATACAACTTTCTCTTTTTCGTCCTTTTTTGTGTCGATTTTACATTTTTAGACATATATTGTTAGCATAAGGCTTGGGAAAAGGAGGTGAAATTATGTCTTGTCTTTGCAGTTTATTTGGTAATCGCAACCGCCGTTGCTATGCAAATTTTTCTGCTCCGTCCTGCAACCGCACTTCTCCTTGCATGAAAGTTCGCTGCGGAGCGAATGAATCCGTTTGCGGCCGCAGCAATGGTTGCGGCTGTGGTTGTGGTTGTGGCTGTGGTTGCAGATGTAACTGCGGTTACAATCGTAGCAGGGAATCAAACTGCGACTATTCTTACAGACAGTATCAGGACGAAGATCGCTGCGCATACGACTATGCTACAACTGCTTATGAGACCGAGCATGACCATCACTGATAAGCATGCAAACAAAAAGTGAAACACCCCTGCCTGCGGCATACTGCCGCAGGCTTTTTTTGAATTTTTAAAAAGATGCAGATAAAGTTAAGGAAAATACTCGAATTTCTCTTGAAAAAATAAAACTTATATTATATAATATAATGTACTATGTCATTGGGAGGCAAAAGATGAACATACCAAATATTCTTACCGGTTTGCGTTTTGTTATGATTCCGCTCTATGTTGCGGTATTCTCTTTTGAGGGCACGCAGAAAATCTGGAGTGTCTTGATTTTCATTTTAGCAAGCGCAACTGATGTATTGGATGGTTATATTGCAAGAAAATATAATATGAGCACCCGATGGGGACAGCTTGCGGACCCGCTTGCGGACAAGCTGATGCAAATTTCTGTCATTCTCGCTTTGGTGATTAATGGCAACCTCCCGATTTGGTTTGTTGTTTTGGTCGCGTTAAAAGAAATTTTAATGATTCTCGGCAGCGCATTTCTTTGCTCTAAAAATACATTTGTGAAATCAAATGTTTTGGGCAAGCTGAATACGGTGGTATTATTCTTAGTTCTGTGTGCGTTTCACGTATTTCCTTCCATGCCACCAGCACTTGCAACAAGCCTTTTAGTCGTCAGTTTGCTGCTTTCGCTTTCTGCGATGGTGCATTACGCTTATTATTACCTGTCACAAGCAAAAAATAAACAAGAATAAATTTTTCAAGAAGATATAAAGGAGTTTTGACTATGGATTTTCTGACCGAAATCCTGCCGTGGATTTTAATTGTTCTCGGTGCCGTCATCACCTTCGCAGCAAAACCATATCTGCTTCGAAAGGCAGAAACTGTCGAGGATGAAGAGGCTCAGGAAAAAAAGATTTATGTTACAAAAATTATTGGCATGTGGCTGGTAATCATCGGCGCAGTCATTATATTTATCGCAGGAGGATCTTATGGAAGATAACAAAAAGACTTTAAGTAAAACATATCAGCCGCAGGATGTTGAGGATCGCCTCTATCAGAACTGGGTGGACAAGGGTTATTTTACGCCGGATTCTGACCCGGATAAAAAACCGTTTACTATCGTTATCCCTCCCCCGAACGTTACGGGACAGCTTCATATGGGACATGCTCTTGATGAAACGCTTCAGGATATTTTAATCCGCTATAAGCGTATGGCAGGCTATGCGGCTCTTTGGGTACCGGGCACAGACCATGCCGGTATAGCGACGCAGATTAAGGTAGAAGAAAATTTGCGCAAGGAAGAAGGACTCACCCGCTACGATTTAGGCCGCGAGAAATTCACCGAGCGCGTTTGGGAATGGAAAAACCTTTACGGCAGCAGAATTATCAACCAACTCAAAAAGCTGGGAAGCTCCTGTGACTGGACGCGCGAGCGTTTTACCATGGATGAAACGCTTTCTAAGGCAGTCAAAAAGGTGTTTGTTTCCCTGTATGAAAAAGGTCTGATTTATCAGGGTAACCGCATCATCAACTGGTGCCCGAGTTGTACCACTGCTCTTTCCGATGCCGAAGTTGAGTATCAGGAGCAGGCAGGTCATTTCTGGCACATCAAATATCCGGTCAAAGACAGCGAAGAATATGTTGTCATCGCTACCACCCGTCCGGAAACCCTGCTTGGTGATACCGCCGTTGCAGTTCATCCGGAGGACGAGCGTTATACACATCTGGTTGGTAAAATGCTGGTTCTGCCTTTGGTTGGCCGCGAGATTCCGGTCGTTGCTGACGATTATGTTGATAAGGAGTTTGGTACCGGTGCCGTTAAGATTACGCCGGCACATGACCCCAACGACTTTGAGGTCGGCTTGCGTCACAATTTAGAGTGCATCAAAGTAATGAACGACGATGCAACCATCAATAAGTTTGGCGGAAAATATGAAGGTATGGACCGCTACGAAGCAAGAAAACAGATTGTTGCTGATTTAGAGTCAGAAGGTCTCCTCTTAAAAATTGAGGATCACGCGCACAACGTCGGCGAGTGCTATCGTTGCGGAACCACTGTTGAGCCGATGACCTCCAAACAGTGGTTTGTGAAAATGGCTCCTTTGGCGAAAGAGGCACTTCGTGTGGTTGAAGACGGAACGATCAAGTTCAGCCCGGAACGTCTAACCAAAACCTACACCAACTGGATGGAAAATGTACACGACTGGTGTATCTCCCGTCAGCTTTGGTGGGGTCACCGTATTCCGGCATTTTACTGCGATGATTGCGGCGAAACAACCGTAACGGAAGAAGATATCAAGGTATGCCCGAAGTGTGGAGGCAAGGTGCATCAGGACGAGGACGTTTTGGATACCTGGTTCTCCTCTGCTCTGTGGCCGTTCTCTACGCTTGGCTGGCCGGAGGAAACCGAAGACTTTAAGCGTTTCTTCCCGACCGATGTTTTGGTTACCGGTTATGATATTATTTTCTTCTGGGTTGCGAGAATGATTTTCTCCTCCTTGGAACACACCGGCAAAGCCCCGTTCTCGAACGTACTGTTCCATGGTCTCGTTCGCGACGCACAGGGTAGAAAAATGAGTAAATCATTAGGTAACGGCATTGACCCCCTGGAAATTATCGACCAGTATGGTGCGGATGCGCTTCGCTTTACGCTCGCAACGGGCAACTCCCCGGGTAACGATATGCGTTTCTCTATTGAGCGTGTGGAAGCAAGCCGTAACTTTGCAAATAAAATTTGGAACGCATCGCGTTTCGTTTTAATGAACTTAGATAGCGATACTCCGTATTCTCTGCCGACTCTTTTCGAGACAACACTTGAGGATCAGTGGATTCTGAATAAATACAACTGCCTGGTACGCGAAGTAACCGAAAACCTCGAAAAATTTGAGCTCGGCATCGCCGTCAGCAAGCTGTATGACTTCATTTGGGACGAGTACTGTGACTGGTATATTGAGCTTGTTAAACCGCGTCTTTATGACGAAAACTGTCCGTCCCGCAAGGCGGCGCAACAGACACTGGCTTATGTCCTTTCAAATACCTTACAGCTACTCCACCCGTTTATGCCGTTCATCACAGAAGAAATCTGGCAGCAGTTGCCGCACGAGGGCGAAAGCATCGTAATTTCCGAGTGGCCGACCTACCGCGAAGATTTGTGCTTTGCAAATGCTGCAGCGGATATGGAGCTGATTATGGCGGCATTAAAGGCGGTTCGTAATCAGAGAAGCGAGATGAACATTCCTCCGTCAAAGCGTGCAAAAGTGATGATTGTTACCGATAAAAAGGATGTCTTCTCCCAGGGCACAGCATTCTTTGAAAAGCTTGCCGGTGCATCCGAGGTTGTTTTAGCTGACAACACCGATGACATTCCGAAAAATGCAGTGTCCTGTGTTGTTGAAGCAGCACAAATCTTTATGCCGCTTGATGATTTGGTTGATCGTGAGAAAGAACTGGCACGCCTAACCAAGGAAAAGGAAAACTTAGAAAGTGAAATCAAGCGTGTCGAAAGCAAGCTTTCCAATCAGGGCTTTATCGCAAAAGCACCGGAAAAGGTTGTGGAAGAAGAACGCAAAAAAGGCGAGAAATACAAGGAAATGCTGGATAAAGTGTTAGAAAGCATAAAAAACTATCAGTAATTTGAGAAAGCGAGGGAATCTTATGGACGAAAAGTTGAATATCCCCGGCATGGAAGAAAATGAAGAGGTTGGCATCGTAACCTTACTTGATGAGGACGGAAACGAGCATCCGTTTGAACACATTGACAGCTTTGAATTCAATGGCGAGATTTATGTTTGTCTGGTTGCCGCAGATGAAGGTGAAGAGTCCGATGAGGTTTTGATTTTCACATTGGAAACCGATGAAGACGGAAAAGAAGCATTGATGCTTGTCGAAGATGAGGCTGAGCTTGATATGGCGTTTGAAGAATTCAAGAAAAGAATGCAGGAAGAATTCGATTTTGAATAAGAAATAAAAAAATAACCCCGACAACGGGGTTATTTTTTTATGTATTTTAATATCTTTCATATCCGCTAATTAAATGTTCGTCTCTTAAAAGCGGCAATACACGCTCTAAAAGAACTCCGTCGCGGCGTTCATAATCGTATCCGCTGCTTGCTTTAATGCACTGGGACACAAACTGTGCCGCCCAATCAATCGCCTCGGGCAAGCTGTCCCCTTTTAAGAGCGAACCAATCAAAACGCTGGCGAAGACATCTCCCGTTCCGGGGTAATAATCCTCTAAGCATCGACTGGTTACTTTCCAGTATTTATCGCAGCTGCGCTCATAGGCAACCACACCGACCATATCCTTATTCTCGGTATCCGGTGCACTGGTAATGAGCACCGTATCCGGTCCTAAATCAGATAACGCCCGAAGCCACTCGCGCATTTCCTCTTTGGTGATATCATTTTTGACCTCACGTCCCAAAAGCAGTGCCGCCTCGGTGAAATTGGGAACAATGATATCTGCTTTTGCTATCAGCTTGCGCATTTCCGGTACCATTTCTTCCGAAATGGAGCTATATAGGCTTCCGTTATCGCCCATCACCGGGTCAACAACGACCAAAGTATCTTTTGTTCGAAATCGGTTTACGATATCTGCTACAAGCTCTGCCTGCCGCGGAGAACCCAAAAACCCGGAATAGATGCAATCGAAGGTCAGGCCGAGCTTTGACCAGTGTTCAATATACGCTGGCAATTCGTCCGTCATATCATGGAACGTATAGTCCTCAAAATCGCCTGAGTGTGTTGACATAATCGTCGTCGGCACGGGGCAAACCTGAACTCCCATGGAAGAAAGTGTTGGTATAATCGAACAGAGCGACGCCCGTCCGAAACCCGACAGGTCATTAATTGCGGCAACCTTTTTAATGGTTGGTTTCATTTCCATCATCCTTTTGATTCACAAATTAAAATTCTTCTCCGGTATACGGCTCAAACATTCCCTCAAACAAAACCTCCTCAACGATGCGCGCTGCATCCAAAATACAACCGTCACAGCTACGCAAAGGAACTCCTTTGAGTTCGCGGCAAATGAGGCTTTGGTTTTTCTCGCGGAACGCGTCTGCCAGCATTTTACCCAAGGCATAGCTTTCTTTTTTGGTTGAGGGCGCCGAGAGTTTAGCGTCGCTGTTTTTCAGCCCTGCAAGAATCAGCATTGCGCTGACTGCACCGCAGGTTTCCATCATCCCTGCCATTCCAAGGCCTAATGCCTCCGTCATGCGAAACGCATCCTCTTCTTTTACGCCAAATAAGTCCGCATACGCGCAAACGACTGCCTGACAGCAGTTATAGCCCTGCTTATGTTTTTCGATTGCCAAACCGGCTCTTGATTGTTCCATTGTGCTCTCCTATTTGATTTCGTGTCCGCCGTCTGCAATCTGCGACAGATAAAAAGACGCCGGATACCCGATTTTTTCTTCGTATGCTTTTCCTACCTCTTGGATAAAACGGTCAACCGCCTCATTCTTTACCAGAGAAACCGTACATCCACCAAAGCCTGCGCCGGTCATTCTTGAGCCGATGACGCCGTCGATTTTTCTTGCTTCTTCTACCAAAGTGTCAAGCTCTACACCCGTCACCTCGTAATCATAGCGAAGCGAGTCGCCCGATGCGTTCATCAGCGCACCAAACTGAACCATATCCCCCGCCGCAAGCGTTTCGATACTTTTCAACACACGGGCATTTTCCGTAACCACGTGCTTTGCGCGTCTTCTTACGGTTTCATTTTCAATCTCCTCTGCATGAGCAAAAAATTCTTCTTCAGAAATATCGGAAAGGCAGGTAATGTTCGGGAAAGACTTCTTGAGTGCCTCTACTGCTGCTTCACACTCGGCGCGACGCTCATTATATTTCGAGCTAGCCAAGCTTCTCTTTTTATTGGTGTTCGCAATCAAGAGCGTATAGCCGTCCATCGAAAGCTTTGCGTGGCGATATTCTAAGCTGTCACACTTTAAGAAGATGGCACAGTTTTCCTTTCCCATCGCAGATGCAAACTGGTCCATAATGCCGCAGTTTACACCGATATAGTTATGCTCTGTTTTCTGGCCAATCAATGCCATTTCTATCATATCCACCGGCTCTTTGATGCCGTTTTTCTCATTGGAAAGCGTTGCAAAAGCAAGCGCCGTTACCACTTCAATTGCCGCAGAGGATGAAAGTCCACCGCCGTGCGGAAGCGTATCATCAAAAAGCATATCGCAGGCACAAATGGTATAACCCGCTTTTTGAAGCTCGTTCATTACGCCCGCCTGATAGTTGCCCCAGGAAAGCTCACGGTAATCCTCCAAACGGCCCGTATCAATTTCCACCATTTCCGGAAGGTCCGTTGCTTTCATATGTACCAAATTGTCCTCACGCAAACGCAAAAGGATAGTTGAACCCATCGAAAGCGCAGCAGGGAATACATATCCGCCGTTATAGTCTGTGTGTTCACCGATTAAGTTCACTCTTCCTGGTGAATGAAACACGCGGATTTCACCACCTGCACCGTAAAGAGATTCAAATTCTTTTTTCAGCTCTGAAATCATCATAATTTTTCTCCTTTTAGCTATCGTCTAATGCTTCTCTTGCGTAAAATATCCCTCGAGCGAAAGGACATATTCGCCGTCTTGCTCTGTAAATTGCAACATCTGATACAAACGAGAAAGTTCAGGATTTTTGCCATACACTTGCTTGATACCGCGTAGGTCTGCTAAATTTAAGATGGATTTTGCCATCCCGTGTGCAAACGAAAGGTCGTCCTCTATCATTTTGACCAAATCAAGATATACTTTTCCCTCTTCTTTTAAGGTTAGCGCCGCAACGCCCAGACACTCGTCACGGTCCATACAAGTCATAACGATATCTTCCGTCAGGGAGACCTCTATTCCCTTTTTTAAAAGAAACTGCTCTGCAATCGTCTTATTTTCTACCTCTTTGATTGTCAGCATGTTTTTCACCGTCCATTAATAATTTCAGCTCGCCCTCCGTTAAATGCCGCCACTTCCCCTTCGGGAGATTGCCGAGCATCACATTTCCTATGGCAACGCGTTTTAGTTTGATGACATCATGTCCAACGACCTCGCACATTTTTCGTATCTGACGGTTTCTTCCCTCGGAAATGACAAAGGTAAGCTCCGTACTATTTTCCTTTTGACCTGTAATCTCCACGCGACAGGGCGCAGTTTTTTTGCCGTCAATTACGACACCCGAGCGCAAAAGCCTTACATTTTCTAATAAAACATTTCCGGCAACCAGGACCTTATATTTTTTGCTGACCTCACTTTTCGGATGTGTCAGATGATAGGTAAAATCGCCGTCATTACTCAAAAACAAAAGTCCCTCGCTGTCATAATCAAGCCGTCCGACCGGATACAGTCGTGCATCCAAATCCTGCACCAAATCAAGCACGGTTTTTCTGTCAAACTGGTCCTTTGCCGTTGTGACATAACCGGTTGGCTTATTGAGCATAATATAATACTTTTTTGTTTCCTCGCGGATAGGCTTTCCGTCTACGAAAACCTTGTCCTTGTCCGGATTGATTTTCGTGCCGAGCTCTGTAACGATTTTTCCTCCGACACGGACCTTTCCCTCAAGTATCATCTGCTCTGCCGCACGACGGGAACAAACGCCGCATAGAGCAATATATTTTTGGAGTCTTAAAAGTTCTGCCATGGTTTCCTCCATATAAGTTTCTATATTGTTTTATTATACTATAAAATAAATCAATAGTCAATTTGCGAATCAAATTTGAAACAATATTTTTAAAGCGAAATGCAGAAACCACCTGTCCTATAGGTAGTTTCTGCATTCAATGAGAAAAACGTATCACAAACGATTAAAGTGCTCTTTTGTGGCGGATTTAATTACTTTATAAAGTCCAAAAATACCAATCAAGTTGGGAATTGCCATAAGTCCGTTCATGGTTTCGGATATACTCCAGATTAAATCCAGACTACCAACCGCACCAACAAAAACAAACACTACATAAATGCATCGGTAGATTAAGACTGCTCTTTTCGATTTGTTGGACAAAAACTCCATACAGACCTCGCCGTAATATGCCCAGCCCAAAATGGTAGACAAAGCAAAAAATACGGTTGATAAGGTAACTACTACACCACCGACTCCTGGAAGAATGGAGTTAAACGATGCGATGCTTAAGGCCGCGCCGTCTAAATCTCCTGCAGTCCACACCCCGCTGGTGAAAATAACAAGTGCAGAAAGTGTACAGATAATAATGGTGGTAAAAAACACCTCAAACATTCCCCAAAGGCCTTGTCTCACGGGGTCTTTTGTGCTGGAAGCTGCGTGGGCAATTGGTGCACTGCCCAAACCCGCCTCATTAGAGAATACGCCTCGCGAAAAACCGTAATGCATTGCAAGCATAATGCCGTATCCGGCAGCACCTCCGGCTGCCGCCTTAAAGTTAAACGCTTCTCGAAAAATCAGCGCAAATGCCGCAGGAATTTTGTCAAAATTTAATGCAACCGCAATCAGCGAACACACGACATAAAACAATGCCATAAAGGGCACCAGTTTTTCATTGACCGATGCGATTCTTCGCATGCCGCCGAGAATAACTGCCGCCGCAATCACCGTTAAAACTGCACCGGTAATCCACGGTGCAATACCAGCAGTACTTTCCAAAGCAACGGCGATGGAGTTAGATTGGGTGGCATTTCCCGTACCAAGGCAGGCAATCATTGCAAAAATTGCGAAAAGAACCGCGAGCCATTTGAGACGGAGACCGTTTTTGATGTAGTACATCGGGCCACCGACCCACTCACCTTTTTCATTCTTTTCTCTATATTTTAACGAAAGCAGAATTTCTGCATATTTGGTTGCCATTCCGAGCAGTGCGCTCACCCACATCCAAAAAACCGCACCGGGTCCACCGGACATAATAGCTGTCGCAAGACCTGCGATACTACCCGTTCCAATCGTACCCGCCATCGCTGTCGCTACCGCCTGGAAGGGACTGACTCCCGATTGGTCTTTCGCGTGCTGTTCTTTTGTAAAAACACCAAAAATGGTGTTCTTTAGCATATAACCGAATTTTCGAAACTGCAAAAATCCTGTTTTAGCAGATAAGAACAAACCGATTCCTATCAAAAAAGCAAGCATGATAGGACCCCAAACCACTCCATTGACTGCTGCATTGATTTCGCTGATGAATTCCATAAGTTAAACATTCTCCTCTAAACGCAAATTAAATTATATCCTTATTCTTTTCCGGCAGCAGACAAAGCTCACACTTGTTCGTCGAAAGAACAACCGAGGTCCTCGTTAAGGAAACGCCCTCTGTTGACTTAATATAATTCAAAATTTCTTCTAAGTTTTTCCCTGATTTTGCAAGTACTTTTAAGATAAAATCAAAATCGCCCGCAATATAGTGACACTCCGTAATTGAGTCATTTTCTTTTATTTTTTTCACAAATCCCTCATTATATTTGGGATGCTCTAAACTGACATAGATAAATGCCATCAGTTCTCTGCCTAACGCACTTTGATTGATTAACGTCGTATATCCGCAAATAACACCTGCATTTTCAAGCTTTTTAATACGTTCAATCACAGCCGAGGTAGACAAATTGATTTTCGAACCAATATTTGTAGCATTCTCTCTCGAATTGTTCTTTAAACATTCTAAAATCTGATAATCAATCGAATCCATCGCTATCCCTCCTATTTTCTAAAATTATACAAAAAACCAAAAAACATGTAAAGGCTTTTTAAAAATAGCCTATTTTTTTGTGTATAACGCATTTTCCGCCGAATTTTTTTCGTAATTTATGGACACGTTTTGTGATTAAAAAAGAATTTATTGCCTAAAGAAGTACTTTTTAAAGCAACAAAAAAGAGGCTTTCGCCTCTTTTTTATATTTTTAATAATCTTTTTGCATTCTTTGATAAAATCAGTTCTTTTTCATCTTCCGTTATTTTCTCTCCCAGGACGCCTGCGATATACATTTTGAGATTACAGATAGGATAATCAGTTCCGAACAAAATCCGTTCCGCGCCAACTTCTTTGACAAACTTACGCAATATTCCGTAGCGCACCAATCCCGTACCGGAAAGATCAAGGTAAACATTATCGCATTTTTTCATAATTTCGATATGCTTTCCGACTTTTGCACCCTCGCCGGGATGAGCAAAGACAAAGGTAATATTTTTATGAGCCAGAGCCATTTGTTCCATCTGCTCCTGGTCCATGGTATGCAGGCTGACAACCATGTCCTTGCCCTCTAAATAGTCTAAAATTTCCGAAAAACCCGGGCAGGAATAATCCGACCATCCGTGTGCATACGGGACAAGCTCACCAATCAGTTTTACCCCATTTTCGACTGCATAATCAATCTCTTTGCAGGACTCCTCCACATAATCGGGATGCACGTGGAACCCGGGGATATATTTGTCCCCGTATATCTTGCGCAAGGCAAGTGCATCTCTGTTTAAATCAAACATTCCGTCGAAACCCTTCACACCGCCGCCGATGACACTACCGCAAAAATGTGTCACGTTCTCGCGTGCCATATCTTCAGCAAATTCTTCGACACCGATCGGCGTTACCTCGCAAAATGCACCGAGCTGCTGATTGGGTTTTAAAAACGGGTGTGTATGAAAATCAATTACTTCAAAACTCATTTTTTACTCTTCTCCTTTGGAAAGGACTTCGCCCTCTTCTCCTGCAAAGACAACATCCTCGCCGTTCATATTAACCTTGAGTTCACCACCAAAGCCGATGGTTACGGCAATGTCAGTTACTTTTCCATTGTTCCATGCAAAGTCAACGGTATGACCGCCCGGTGTTTTTAAGCCCCTGATACTACCTTCTGACCAGTGCTCGGGCGCTCCAAACAGCAGATAGAGCTTATCTCCGCGGTATTGTGCCACCATCTCCGTTACCGCCGCTACTGCGCCGTAATTTGCATCAATCTGGAACACAAGATTTGGATAAATATCCAAAAGACTCGAGGTCGAGAAATCCTTAATGACACGGGCAATGCTATTATAGGCAAGCTCGCCCTCACCGAGACGGGCATACAGGCAGGCAACCCAGGAACTACTCCAGCCGGTATGTCCACCTCCCTGTGCCAAACGGTAATCAAGAGACTTTTTCGCCGCATGATACTGCTCCGGTCGTGTTTCCGAATCAAAGATATCGGACGGATAGAGTCCGTAAAGATGCGAAATGTGTCTGTGTCCAGGTTCTTTTTCCTCATATTCTTTATCCCATTCGAGCAGCCTTCCGTCACTACCGATAGCAAACGGCGGGAGATTATCGCGAAGCTTTTTCCATTTCTTCGCCTTGCCTTTATCGACACCCAGGATTTCTGCCGAATCAATTGCATAACCGAGCGCATCATACGCGAGCTGTACGTCCATCGCCGAAGATTTGCCGAGGCTGACATAGAAAAGTCCTGTGCCGGCAATCGAGTTTTCCGGCGACTGGCTGGGAATAATCTGATACACGCCATTTTCATCGCGAACCAGATAATCCTCGTAAAATTCTGCAACCTCTTTAAATATCGGGTACGCACGATTTTTCAAAAATTCTACATCACCCGTATAGCGATAATGGCTCCAAAAATGTTGACTAAGCCACGGTGCCGCACCAACCCATACGGAATAACCAAAGGATTCCGGCGTTGCCCTGCCCCACATATCAAACGCGTGCGGAAGCCAGATGCCTCGACAGCCATAAAGGTCTTTCGCCGCTTTTTTCGCATGCGGAACGCTTTTTTCAATCAGGCGGAATAAGCTGTCGGTATAATTGCCCATTCCTAGCGGCTCTGCCATCCAATAATTCATCTGCAAATTGATATTCAAGTGGTAATCGCTACCCCAGGGCGCTTTGATTTTATGATTCCACTTACCCTGCAGGTTGGCAGGAAGCTCTGCGCAGAAATTCGCCGTCAAAAACAGATATCTTCCAAAATTATAGTACAAAAGTATTAAATCATCTATGTTTTCCCCGTCAATCGCTCTTTGTAAGAGTTCTTCCGTCGGCAATTCTTCGCCCTCGGTCTTTATTTCAAGGGAAAAGGCGTCCATTTGCGCCGCAAAAGTTTCGGCGTGTGTTTTGCTCATTTTCTCATAATCATAGTCTAAAATCCTTGGATAGTCGCCCATAACCGCATCCAAAAAGACGCTGATATCAGCGACCGCCATCAGCGTTTTTGCGCCCGTAATACGGATGCCATCCTCGCCCGCGTCTGCCTTTCCGTCGGTCGTCACAGAAACAGCCGTTTTATAGCAGATGCCGCCGTCAAACGAGCATTCATACAGAATTTTTTCGGGGTGGTATGTACAGCCTACCGTTGCCTCCTCATCTTCGGGACGGGAATAATAGAGCGTTCCGTCAAAGCCGGTTTCTGATTCCCAACGGCACACAACCACGCCCTCGCAGACATCAGCAAAGGCGGTAAGTTTTACCTCTGCGCCGCTTTCGGTTTCGCGCAGAACCTCTGCTATTGCAGTTCGCATATCGAGCGTACGAATTTTGTATGTATTTTCACCCGAAAGGCGGAAGCAAATATCACCTGCCGGCTGAAATAAATCCATACGGTTCGGTCGACGACTGACACCGGCACCTTCGCCGGAAAGCCATGCATTGGCAACCGCAGTTGCTTTAAAATACTTCTCCTGTGCAATCAAAGACCGCACCTGTCCCAACACTTCTTTCGGCACCTCGTCGTTATCACGCATACGGGTGACACCACGCCACAAACTCTCGTGGTTTAGGGAAATCATATCTTCCTCTATCCCCCAAACCATACCGGCCAATCTGCCGTTACCGATTGCCAGTGCATGATCCCAGTTTTCCGGTGCTGTTTTGTTCCAAATGGTAAAATGCTGTTTCATCATTCTTCTCCCCTAACCTGTGAAAAATATCATTCCATTACACAGAGAATGTCAAAAACTTCTCGCTGTACTGATGGAACCAATAGTCTCTGCTCGTAACATACTTGAGCCTCGGTTCATCCAGTTCCTCTAAGCGTTCTACTTCACCGTTTGCCCACGCACTTACTCGTTCAATTGCACGCTGGGTGCGCATAATAAGTCCGCCGATGCGCAGGTCCTGACGGTCAAAGCCGATGGCATTATTATTGGCATACCAAATCTCTGCCATCATCGAAAGCATCCTTTCCATATCTTCTTTTAGGATTTTCAAATCCACTAAAATACGCTCGATTTCTTCCATATCGCGCTCTAAATAAGCTTTGCGCAGGCGATTACCCATATTTCCTCTGCGGGTCATGACCTTAACAAACTGCTTATGGTACTCAAACAAATACGCAAGGTCTTTCGGGAATTCTGCTTTTTCCAGTTTTTCATACAATTCTTTGTAATGACCGGTTAAGTCCAGATGCTCAAACTGCTTATCCAGCATACCCATTAAGATATCCTGACAGAAAGCCTGTTTAGTAATGGTAATCGTATTCCAGTTGCCCGGTGTGCGGTCCATCCACTCATCCACTTCCTTAATATGGTCAGCATCGAACAAGAGGAAGGTTTCCATCTCATAGCCCGTACAAATGCGGAACATTTTTTCTAAATGCTCCATCGAAACATCCGGATAATAGATGTATTCCGCATAGAGCTGCATTCCTAAAAGTGCCTCATACACGCTGGTTTCTCCGCCGTCATCCGCCCAAAGAGTTGCACAGATTTCGCCGATTCCCGCGCGGTGGCACGCATGAAGTGCCGGAGGGGTTGCACGGAAGGTTTTGTTATAGTTTACGCTGAGGCCTGCCCATGTCCAGATGCCACCGAAATAGGAGACATCGTTACCAAGTGCCTGATGCTTTTTAATCATCAGGTCGTGCGCCGCCTCGTCCTCCGTATAATAATCCCAGTAAACCATCGTTACATCATTCGGGATTTGCTCCTTGATGCTTTCCGGCAGGGAAATATTATCATCGTAATAGTTTGCCGTGGAAGATGCCAGTCGGAAGAACATATCCGCCCACATCATTGGCTCCATATTGTATTTTTTAACGATATCGCGCACGCGATTTAAGTGCCGCGACAGCATACCGAATTTATCAATTTCTGTTCCGTGGCGACGTTTATATTCGCCCGTACCTAGGTCAAACGCCTCATCCATTCCAATATGGATGCGTCTTGTAGTAAAGCATTCGGAGATGGTAGAAATCATCGCCTCAATAAACTCATAGGTTTCCGGCTCATCCACCAAAAGTGTCTCCGCCGTATCACGGATATTTGCCGCATAATTCCACCAAAGCGGCTTTTTCAGGTGAGAAAGTGTCTGGATGCAGGGAACAACCTCGACGCCAAGCATCTGACCGAATTGGTCGATTTCCTTGAGTTCTTCTTTCGTATATGCGCCCCTTAAATAACCGAAATAAGGATACTTTTCTACTTTATAGACATCCTCCATATACATCACAAAGGTATTCATACCCATGCGGGCGATGCGGCTGATGATATCCTTTGCGGTTTTAACTTTATAGACCGCATTTCTCGAAACATCAGGCATAATACCGCCGCGCGGAATCAAACGTTTTTCTTCTATTTTGAAGCTTTCACTGCCCTTTTTGAGTTCATCTAAAAGGAAACAGAGTGCACGGCAAAAATCCGGAATGATTCCATAACTTAAAGAAACCATTCCACCTTTTTTCTCAATCTTTAGCCCGCCCTCCGACAGTTTTTCAAGCTCGACAACAACGCCATCATCGGCAACCGTAAAATCCATAACCTCTGAAAGATGCGCAATCGCGCCCGAAAGCTCATCTAACTGACCTGTAAACTTAAGCTTCATCATCAAAACCCCTCATTTCCTGTCATTGTATTTGGTATATCATAGGCAAAAACAGATGTCAAGGAAACAATTTTTACTTTTTGCAAAAAGTAAAAATTACATCCCCGTAAAAAGAAAAGGAGAGATAATATCTCTTCACCTGCTTGCACGGCAGGCGAAACATCATTACCTCTCCTCTGTTTCGTAGTTGTTAATGCTGAAAAATATTATTTAATCAATTCCTGCGACACGGAAAACCTCATTTTCAAACACCGGCTGAAGATCGTCTGTGTTATCCCATGCAAAAAGCTTGACCTCACCGGTATTTTGCGGCAGAACGGTACCTAAACCGAAGGAACCCTTTTGACCGGCTTTCAGATGATAGTCAACCGTCAAAACTTCCTGGAGTATATTCTGGTTATCATAAACCGCTAAAACACCCAACATGGATGACATTGTGGGTTTAAGGTTTTTCATTGCCACCTCAAAAATCTGGAACCCGCCTGCCGTCATATTCGTAACAATATCGCCTTCGATATTACGGACAACGGCATCCTTTTTAATAACACCATCGCCTGTGTACTGTGCCTCTAAAATTCCGTCCGTAATAGCAAGTTCTGTGCCATCGCCGTCGCTATCCATAATAACAAGTTTAAGTGATACATTGTCCGCAAGCGGAGTGTTAACTGAGCAATTGATTTCTTGCGTCTGGTTTGCCGCAAGATTCAAATTCACTGCGGCACTGGTAGCAGCAACTTCGTCTCCATTATACGAAACCAGCGTCACCGTCAGTTCTCTTGTTGTAGTTGAAGTATTGCTGATGGTTGCCTCTACATTATGTCGCTTGCCGCGCGCGACACCATACACGAGTTTCCCCTCTGCATCGGTTACATCACCAAGAATGGCAGTAATATCCGCTACTGCTGTTCCGGTAATTGCAGCCGGGGTTTCTGCCAGATATACAAAATCTGCATAACCCCAAAGTTTTGAGCCGTGTTTGGCTATATTAAGCGTTATCGTGCCGTCTGCTCCGGTCATAATGGTATCTGTCATCATCGGGCGGTTATAATAACGTCCGGTAAAGCTGAGTGTTTTACTTGCATCGCTATCCGAAGTCGCCGTCAGTTTAACGCTGTCGTTTGCATCCGAATCATCGAGCTGGAAGCCGACAAAGCTGGAACCGGTAACAGTACCCACAGGACGCAGGTAAACCTTATGTACACCTGTAATATTTTCCGGGATATCTGCGTGATACCACTTGAATAATCTGACAAGCTCACTTTCCGCAACCAACGGAATCGTTGCAAATACTTCCCCGTCTTCCGAATCGAGCAACAATTCAACGCTCGTATTTGCTTTTGCGCTACCGATACGAATCCACAAGCCGTCATAAGAGCCATCGCCGAAATCCGCCTCATCAATATAGAAGGTTTCACCGGTTACCAGATTTCTCTTGGTCTGTGCATAGTTGTTCTCGCGGTCGTAGATATAGCGTACCGGTGCACTACCAACAAAGCCGTACATACCAAAGGTATAGGTTGTGTAGGGCTTTAAGCCCGTAATCGTCTGTGTTACGCCGTCGCCCTCATTTGGCAATGTGAGCGCATAGTTTCCGTCAATCGTATATCCCGCAACAGTTCCCCAAGAGTCAGAAGTGATATAGGACGGACTGCCGCTGACCGTTCCAAATGCGGAGGGACGACCCGTAAACCCGTTATTTGTTACCATATTTCTGAACGGAATCTTCGTATTTAAGCTAAAAGTATCATCAAAACCCTTGGAGAAATCGTGACCTGCGGTCCACGGTGCCATTCCGTATTCAAATGCACCGCAGTCAGGTGCACTGCCGAGATAATTTTCCGTGACACCCGGTACATAAATACCTGCATCAATCGCCTCGGAGCCTGCTTTTAAGGTGTAATCATCGTTTGCCGCATCAGTCCAGAAATCCTTCGGGTTAAATGCGAGAATTGTCTCATCGTCATTTTTAACCGTGATGCTACCTGTTAAGTTGTTTGTAAACAAGCCGCCGTTCGTTTCATCCGGTACACGATCGTGCAAAAATGCACTACTGCGGAAAAGGTTGTTTACAAAGGTCGTTCCCGAAAGGTCCTGACCCTCCCAGTTGAGAGCCGGGAAGGCATTATAAAATGTATTATTCACATATACATTACCTAAGCTATTCGGATTTAAGCACATTCCGCGCTTCCGGTCACCGTCCGGCGTCGGAAGCTCCGTATCATAAATAACATTATTATAAATCATCAGTCCCGAGCTGAAGCTATCTAAATACAAGCCGAGCTGCAGTCCGCTTTCTTCGGTCAAGTCGTTACCGTGTAGCTTATTATGGTGAATTTCTGAATTTTCGAAGTTATTTGCTGCCAAATAGATAATACCGGTATCAGAAGTCAACTTGGAGGTTTCCGAAAAGTCATTATAAGAAATAATACAGGACTTAAATGCACCGCCGAGTGCCGGTTTTGCTGTATTTATTACCGTATTTCTCGTAATTAAGTTGTTAGAACCGGATAGCTGAATTGCATTCGAGCCGGTTCCCATTTCAAAGCCAACATCATGGATGTAGTTATTGACAACCTTATTGCTTGAGCCGCCAACTGTAATTGCTGCGCCATAGGAATTTTCGATTTCGCAACGGGAGATGATGTTGTTTGTACCGTTAATGACTATACCACGGCCCGTACCGCCGCCATAGCCACGATTTACGCCATCATACGCCGTATAGGAACGGGCATCGAGTGCCGAAAGGCGTGCATCGTAAAAGCCGCAGTTATTTGCGGTCGTATCAAAGCGCACCAGCGCACCATAAACATCAATGCCGCTAAATGTCACATAGGACGAATTTTTGACATCAATCGCATACTCTCTTGCGCGGAGTTCAACGGTTAAGGTATCCGGGTCAACACCGCCCGGCGCGTAGAAATATAGCTTATCGTTTTCTGTATCCAAATACCATTCGTTCTCTGCATCCAAAAGTGCGAGCGAATCGTAAAGATAATACATATTTCCTTTTCTCGGTTCATAGCCTGCATGGATACTGTTACTATCGAGGCTCATTGTACCGGTGGACGCATTAAACGCCGTAATTTCGGATGTATATGCACGATATGCTTCCTGCGAAGCACACCACACTCTTGCACCAACAAGGTCGTTTGCAGTAAATTTCGTTTTCAGCGCTGTATCGGTTAAAATGATATTGTTAGAATCATTGGAGCCGAGAGCCGGACCTGTTGCACGAGCATAAACGGAACGATTAAGCCAAGTAGACGGATTTGCATTCGGCCATCTTGCCATTGTCGCAAGCTCGCCATCAACAAATACAAGGTTACCTGCTCCGTCGTACACATTGTACGATGCATCAGCCACATAGATATTGCCGCTGTACGGTTCCCAACCGGTAATTTTCTCACCGCCGCTGACAACGACTTCTTCATTATGATACGCAAGGAATGAATAGCCTGCGGATGCTGTTCCGCGAAGACCGGAAAGGTTGATTTCTTCATTATATGTGCCGCCACGGATATAGCAGATATCGCCCGGCTGCATCACGTTTGCCGCATGCATAATCGTTTCAAACGGAGTGTCTAACGATGTACCATCCGATAAATCCGAGCCGTCCGTTGCCACATAATAAACATTACCTGCCGCAAACGCTGCCATCGGCAAAAGACTCGTCATAAATACGAGCAGCACGATACAAGCAAGCAAACCTTTCAAACTCTTTTGCATATTCATCATTCCTTTACTGAATTGATCATTTTTTATTTTTTGTTTTTTATGAACTTACGGTTGGGCACACAGGTCTTACCCTACGGTTTGGTGTTTCGCAGAGAATGACCTGCGTGTCGTTCCACATGGCTTTCCGGCAGGAGCAAGCCCCTGCCCTATGGCATCTCTTTTCTTTGGAGACGCATTTATCGGTTTTTGTTTTTTTCGGCAGGAGCAAGCCCCTGCCCTACGATTGATTGCGTTTTTATAAAAACCGATAAATCCGGCCCCAAAGGGCGGATTCGTTTATGCGGAGCGGCCCTACCGCCGCCCCGCTATGAAACGAAAAGAATTGATTAGCCAAGAGGTGCGCAAATCGGCTGCATTGCAGCGACTCCGCCTTTCCAAGCGAATACTTTAACGTATGCGCCGGGTGCGATTTCATTAGGAGCTGTAAAGTTTGCAGTAACCGTCTGAGAACCTGCCTCTGTAAAGGTATACTCTGTATAAGCAGCCTTTAAGAGAACATCGCCTGCACCATACAGTCCAAAACCTACCATAACGGTCTGAGAACCGCTGCCTGCATAACCAAAGGTTGCAGATGCAGCCATATTCTGACCTGCAGCTACTGCCGGAATCGTGTAGTCGGAGACATACAGGGTTTCAGCGGTTGCAGAGGTCGTGAAGGTGATGCTGTCTGCTGCCATATCGATATCCAAAATACCTTCGTTAGTTACTGCCGGGTAGCTTAAGGTATAATCTTCGTTCGTACCTAAAGCGGTGTTAATCTTCAGCTTCGCGCCGTAACCGGTGCCATCCGGAACAATCGTAAAGTCTGCATCGCCACTGGTTGCACCAACTAAAGTTACGCCATCCCAGTAGCTGTCTGCTACAGCAATCGGAGAAGTTAACTGAATCGGAGATGCCGTAGAAACATTTTCTGCCTCGTCAGCAACAGAAGCAGTGATTGCCGGAGTGTCGATATGCTGTACACTAAAGTTGTCCAGATACAAGTCACCAATATTGGTCGGACAGCTAAAGGAAATCTGGTCAAACGCCTGACCTACTGCTGCATTATGCGTTGTGTCAGCAGTATAGCTTGCGATACCTGCATATTCGGTTGCAACCGTTTTGTTATCCAAATCGATTAACAGCTCATACTCATACATCGGTGCTGCTTCCATGTTTGCCTGAGTATCAACCTGCGCGGTAGCAAGCCAGCTGGCTGCTGCAAATGCAATTCGACCCTTACCTCCGCTAATAGATGCCGGGTAATACCAGTTGTTACCGATAGTAGCAAGAGAAGAAGATGATGACGGGTTATACTTAAAGCCCATGTTGAACTTTACTCTTAAATAACCGCTGTTAAAGCTGTTTCTTGTCGAACTGCCTGTCGGCGTATTCAGTCTGAAAACAACACTATTTGCCGTGGTGGTAGATTTAATATGAAGAACACCGTTTTCTACTTTAATATAGTCATCTGCATCAATGGTTCCGTTAGTGATTGCTGTGTTTTCTCCGTTCGCATTCTCAACTGCCACACCGCCAAAACTGGTGTAACCGGATACAAAGGTGTATTCTGAACCACCGTAATTAGAATCGCTTTTAATATAAGCAGCAACGGTACCTGCACCTACTCCTTCTTCGAAATTGTCGAAGTTCATTGCAAAATTGATTTTACCCGGAGCGGTTTTTTCCGTTGTAAAGCTGTAAGCTGCTTCTGCATTTCCAGCATTTAATACCTTAACTGCATCAGCGCCAACGGTCAGTGTATAAGCGGTTGCTTCTGCTAAAGAATTTACCGGAGCAACGATAACAGAGCTGCCGGAAATGGTTTTGCTCGTTTCAACGGTGTTTCCAACATTGTCCGTAAGAACAATTTTAGAAAGGTCATTGCCGGTTGCATCAATGGCACTGCTCATAGTCAGAGTAATCGTCGGATTTAACCCCACACCGGTCGCACCGTTTTCCATACTGGAGGTCATCGTCGGTGCTTCGCCGCGAATTCTTGCGTAGGTGAAATTACCTACTGCGTATTTAAGTTCTTCTTGAGCATCCGCTCCTGTAATAACAGAGTTACTCAGTTGGAATGTGAACACACGGAATTTAGATGCATTCCAAGCAACTGTTTTTGCTTCTCCGCCGGCATAAGAACCGGTCACCGTTTTTGCGTCGACATCAAAGGTCAAACTAACTCTGCCACTCGGCACAACGGTTTCTTCGGTTTCAGCATCGCCATCGGCTGCAAATGTACCAATAGCCGTATCGGTACCTAAACGCAGCTCGTTACCGTAAATAAACAGTACGCCAACACTCTGCGCCGTAAAAATGGTTGAAGTGTATCTCGGATTTTCAGCGCTGGTGAACGCAATGTCAAACTCTAATGTAATAGCACCATCCGTAACATCTGCGCTGGTTCCAATACCTTTAATCGACGTGGAAGTATCATAACGCAAACTATTGTTCGTATCGGTTGTGCTGAAGTTGTAGGTCTGCGTGCTTGCGTCATAAGTGACACCAGTGCCTGCTGAACTAAACTTACCATTTGCAGCGCCCGCTTGAACTTCATAGACGCCTGACTCCGGTAAAGTCTTGCTGAAGAGAGCGTCTGCTGCCGATGCCATCGGCACGAGGCTTACGAGCATGCACAGTGTTACTACTGCTGCTAAAACTCGTTTACTAATTCTTTTCATTTTAGTTCCTCCCTCAAAAAAATTTTATTTCATAAGCAACCACAAAGCAACGGTCGGCCTCTACTTCCATACCTTGCGGTACAAGGCGTTCCGATGGGATAGAGCCTTACGGCTGCTTGAACTTCCTTCAAAGGGTGTGTTCTGTTTCGGTTCGTCGATTTTCAACGAACCTCGTAGGGAAGGGCCTTGGTCCTTCCGTATGGTGTTTCCGGCAGGAGCAAGCCCCTGCCCTACAACACCTCACCGCAATCTGCGGTTATTTTTTTATTCGTATAAGAGGTTAAAGCGGTAAATTGCCTCATAGAGCATTTTTGCCGCCTCTGCTCTGGTTGCAGTTGCGGTCGGGTCAAAGGAGCCGTCATCACGTCCATTGATGATACCGCGCTCTGCGAGCATACCAACTGCGGTTTTTGCATAGCTTGCAATCTTATCGCTATCAGTAAAGTTGAGCTCAACCTGCGGGTTTTCAACCAGTTCTCCCTTACCAATCAGCGCATTTAATACCATAACTGCCATATCCTGTCTGGTGATATTCATTCCTACACCGAACTGGGTCTTCGAAATACCGCCGGTGATACCGAACTGGTATGCAGAATGGATATACGGATAATGCCAATCGCCGTATCTGGTGTCGGTAAAGGAAAGAGCATTTTCTGCCGCGGTCTTAATACGGAACGCGCCTAAAATCATTTTTGCAAACTCTTCTCTCTTTACGTTATCCAAGGGGTAAAACTCGGTCTCGGTTTTACCATTGATTGCACCTGCTTCTGCCAAAACAGTAATTGCCTGTTTTGCCCACGCGACATTTTCAATATCAGCAAATGCCGCTATCGGAGCCGGAAGCGCCGGATTGTTGTTCGTAATAATCTCGGAATCTTCATCGTCCACTTTCACCGACGGAGTTCTATCGCTAACGGAAGGACTCGGACGAGCGGAAGTTCCGGAAGATTCTACGTCTTCCTGTGCCTTTAATAATGCCGCATCAAAGGCTCTTTCGACATCCTCCGGGAATACGCAGGAACCAATCGAAGTTCTTAACGTATTATAAACAATGCTTACACGGTCAACCGTGCCGCCGGAACCATCAGACAAGCTGTTATAGGTTCTCATGCTGTCGTCAATCAAGAACAGCGCTGCATTGTTCTCTAACAGCTCTTTTAATGCTCGGCTCTCAAGACCGGATGCCTTTTTCGTCATCGCAATTTTGTAGTTTTCATTGCGAAGCGCGGAAACCAAGGCCGCCATAGCAACATTATCATCAGGATCACTAAATGTACCATTCCCTGCCAGCGTTTTGATATTCTGTGCGATATAGTTTCTGCGGCTGTTGTCTGCGTCCACCATATCGAGATAACCGACAACAGTCAGACCCCCCGTCGTACTGCCGTTTGCTGCTTCGATATCAACGTCGATGATTTTTGCGTCCAGTGCCGCTTTGATATCCTGCCAGGTTGAGTTCATGTTTTGCACAATATCCAAAACATTCCCTGCATTCGTCAGGTTCTGGAACTCTGCCGGATAGCTCTTCGGGTCACCGTCACCCTCAACATAAACGCTGACGGTATAGACACCACTGTGCGAATCCGTTGCAATCGGAATCGTCATCTTTGCCCAGTTTTTTGCACTTTCGGTAACAACCGTAGTTTCACCGATAAAGATACAGATTTCATCTAAAGTTTTTCCCTGCAGTAAATCACTTGCACTGCAGCCGGGCTTCCATACGCTAACGGTAACATTCGTACCCGGAATCTGCACGGTTTCCTGCGCAATCGTAATGGTACATAACTCATTACTTACGGTTACCGGCGACGGTGCTGCCGCACTGACCGGCAAGCAGAACATCATGCCCAGCAAGATAAGCGCACAGGAGAAAAGCGCAGTCGCTTTCTTTAAAAACATGTGGGACACTCCTCTCAAATTTTCCATAGTATCGTATCACTTTCATTCTATCCGTTCCCGTCGGGCAGAGGCACGCTCCGCCCGATGGGATAAATCATTATTTTTGATTCAAGATAGAATTCGGGTCCTTAATCAGTTCGATAAGTGACGGGTAATCTGTTTCCTCCGGCGGCTGAAGCGTTACGGAGCAAACATTATTACTGTTATCAATCATTGCAAAACCGCCATTTAATAAAACATTGACCTTATCTGTATGGTCGTAAGCAATCTTGCCGTCAACCATCAGGATAATTCTTACACCGCCATTGCCCGGTACTGCCGCAAACTGAACATCGTGGTACTCACCTTCTGTGAACCACTCGTTCGGCTTGGTCATGTAGAACTTACCAAGGCTCTGCGTATTAAATTCCTGAAGCTCTACATTACTCTTTGTTGCCAGGAACAGATAACTTGTGGTACCCCAGGACGGAGTGGTTACCTGCTGCGCTTTCAGGCCAAAGAGCGAGTAAATACTCGGCGAATCCATACCGGTATAGTTAAACTTGATTCTGAAGTGTGCTACCTCATGTGCCGGAACTTTCTCATTCGAGAAGAAGGTACCCTTACGCATGAAGGTTACGCCCTCACCGGTCTGTGCGACCATGTCGCTTTCGGCACCGTTCTTCGCTACTTTACCCGACAAGCCGTCGCCGTAAGCTGCGGTTGTCTTGGAGGGATCGCCAAAGTACTTATCGAAATCCCATTCGGTGATATTCATCTTGGAAAGTGCCTCATATTTTGCGTTGGTCACTTTTTCTGTCTGTGCATCAACGACATCCTGCATCAGGTTTTCCATCGTCAGGTACGGAGTTGCTTCCTCAATAGCAGAATTGATAATATTGATCGCGCCTACCTCATACTGACCAGGCTCGGTACCCTCAACAATCATCGGGATAACCGATTTTGCATCCTCAATCGCATTCTTCAGCCACTGAATGTCTGCAACACGGTTCGTCTGCGTTGTAAAGGTATAAACTCCGTTGGAGTTCTGCTTTACGCCGTAGAATTTCTCTGTATTATAGGAAGAAGCGGTAACTCTCCAATAATAGCGTTTTGCGCCATAGCTTAAGGATTGAACACGGGTATGATTTCTCGTTGTAGTATCCGTAAATACAACATTTTTGAAATCCTTATCCGTAGCAACTTCAACAAAATATTCGTCTGCTCCGGAGGAGTAATCCCAGCATAGTCTCAAATCCAAAACATCAACCTCAGACTGGTTATTTGCCGGGCCGACAAGTTCGAAATCACTGATTTCTCTTGCTGCCCAGTCGATACCAACCTCGTCGATATCCCAAGCGGTAAAGCTTTCGGAGGTTTTTTCTGCCTCAATCATTGCGCGTTTTACCGTATCACGATAGCTTTCGTTTTCGACTTCAGGGAAATCGTTCAGCATATAGTTATCGTACGCAATCATCGTGTCTGCTGTACGGTTCGGCAAATCCATCTTTCCTTCACTGTTAAAGGAAACATTGCCGGTTGCAACAATCTGCTTTGGCAGAAGCGGCTCATTATAGAGATAGTGCTCCAGCCACGGATATTTCAAATAGTAGGTATTCTGCGTTTCACCAACGAACAATGGCTCATTAAGCATGGTACGATACACCAAAACGTTAATTGGCGATGCGGATTCACCGCAGTTGATGTAATCGTAGAATTTGCCACTCTGCTCTAATTCAATGATTTTTTTGTGGTAATCATCAAACGCCTCATCGGTATAGAGCGTCGCCCAGGAACGAAGCGGGTCAACAAGGCAGTTAATGAACAAATTGCTTCTCGCTGCCTGCTGATGGTTGTTCGAGAAGAAGATTGGTTCCTGTGCATCAATAAAGACATTGTTATCTGCATACGCTTTACCGATATTGTTTGCGTCATTATAGAAGCACGCTACCATTCCGTTACGGTTCTTACCGCCTGTACCACCGAAATTGTTTACAATATGATGGAAGTAGTTGTGATGAGCGTAGGTTCCCTCACGGAGCATTCCGCGGTGGTCACCGTACATAACACCCATATCGTCGGAGTCACGAAGCAGGTTATAGAATTCGTTATACCCAAATTCATTTTCATTCGCACCGTACTTAATCGCGGTAGATTTATCATTATGGAAGGTACAGTTGGTAACACGAATACCAACTGCGCCGTCAATCCATATGCCTCTGCCTCGACCATACGTAGAATAGTCCTCGAAGTGACAGTTTTCTACATAATCGTTCTGCATCGTCAAGTTTTTACGGTCACCGCCGTATATTTTTACACCCATGGATGCAGTTCTGTAAATATGACAGCCGGAAACACCGTTATTACCGGTACCCGGAATATCATTACAAAGGATATCTACGCCTACAAAGCCAACATCGTGGATGTCACAATCTTTCACCAGGATATTATTGCTGTCTGTGATTCTGACAGCACTACCTGCACTTGCGAAAATTTCCAGACCTTCAAAGGTGATGTTGTTCGCCTCAACGACATTCAAAATACCCATTTCACCCTTATGCGTCTTGTTCGTCGAGAAGAAAATCTCGCCGCCGAAGAAGCCGTCACGCGGGTAATAATAGAGCATATTCGTATTGGCATCCACGAACCACTCGCCAGGCATATCAATTTCTTCTAAAAGATTGAGAATTGCCCAGAACCATGTCGGGTTCGGCGCACCGGCAGGGCCGTACGCCATCGTAATTTCTCTCTTTTCGGTATCAATATCCGTAATCTTTGACATTTCCGTCGTATAACCGGTCCACCACTGACCTGTCAGAAATGCCTGGTCAGCCGTTTCCCAACGGTCACCGACATTATCTGCATAAGTCAGGATACGGTTGCTGCCATTCTGTCCATCCGGAACATCCTGCCAGCCATAGTTCGGATACTGCGCAATCGTCTGTGTTCTGCCGTTGACGATAAAGAAATTAGCCATCGCATAGGTCGAATCGTTAGAATAATAGGTTCTGTCATCTACTCTAAGACCTTTGGTTGCCTGAATTCCTGCTAGAGTTAAATCAAATTCGTAGAGATTTTCTCTTGCGTTATCATTCCGAAGACGCTCTAAGATGCTTGGGTCGGTAACCTTTTTAAAGTCATCGGAGTCGAGTTTGTACGAATTTGTAATTCGCGCAGTCTCGCCCGGATAGCTTTTGTACACGACCTTGGTCGTATCTGTACCGCCGTCCATTTCATCAAAGGTGAAATTAAGCGGCACCTGATAAAGACCTTCGCGCAGGTATACCGTTACACCGGTAAACTTTGCGCCCTGGTCGAGTCGCATCTTGCGGACTCTGCGTTTTGCCTCCGCAATGGAACGAATCGGGTTTTCCTTGGTGCCCTTTGCGTTATCGGCTCCCTTGTCTGCCGAAACATAAATCTCGGTGGTCGGCTCTAAGACTTCAACCTTTTCTTCGACCGGTACGGTTTCCTGTTCGTAACGGGAAATGTCATAAATTGCCTTTCCGTCCGTCTCGCAGGGTTTGGTTAAGTCGTTTACCGCCCTTAATTTATCAATTACAAAATTTGAAAAAATTCTGTGTCCATCTTCACCGATGATGACACCCGCCGTTAAATACTCTTTGGTATCCATCTGATTTTTCTCGTACTTTTCTCTAAAATAATCGTACGAGTCAATCACGGTGATTCCGTAATGTGCCGCAATCTCATTGTACACTGCACGGTAATCCATAAAGGTTGCCTGCGGCGTATATAAGAAGTAGATTGCCGGCTTTTTGTCGCCCGCCGAGAGCGTACGAATCGTCGCTTCGAGCTTAGCTTTGATTTCATCGTTTGTTCCCGCGCGCTTTTCACTGATAATGAATTCTAAGAATACAATATCAGGGCTCTTTGCAGCGATTTCCCGCACAGAGGTGAGAAATCCTTCCTGGTCAAGAGGCACGACAGGCGCATTGACGACCTGTTTTACTTTTCCGAGGCGGTCAGCAACGTAGGTTGCGACGCGCTCGGAATAAGGTTCCAATACAAGGTTCGGGGAGGTGGCGTTACCCATAAAAGCAACGGTAACGCTATCTTCTGCCGATGCCATCGGCACCATCCCGAGAAGCAGGACAAAACAGGTAAGCAATGCAAAAAGTCTGTGTGTTCTTTTCATTTTTGCCATCGCAATTCCTCCTCCTGCTTTATCTGTAAACAATAACCGTTCTTAACATACCGCTGGTTACGAAGCAACCCAGACTGTCTGCAGCTGAACCGCTTGTTGTCTCAACGCGGATATCATCTAAGGTAGCTCGAATCAGCTTTCCTTTTACGCTATCATGAATCACGATTGTCTTTAAGCTGTTGGTCGTAAAGGTTTCATTAACATTCACCGAGTCATCGCGGTCTAAAAGAATGCGCGCCGCGTTTTTCGCCTTTGCTGTACCTTCAAGGTAGCGCATATTACCGGAGAAAGAAGTTCTACTCGGAAGGTCAATACCCTTGCCTACTGCTGTTGCAACGCCATCGTTATCTTCAGCCCAAAGAACAAGGTCACCCATCGAAAGACCGGAAGCGAGGGATGCGGATGCCAACTCAATTTCGACATCAGAGCTGTCAAGTGCTTTAATACCGCGCATAAAGGTCGCTGCATCACCATCTGCTCCAATTTTGGTTACTGTCTTTTCAAATATCATATAGTTTTGCTCGTTATAACGGTTCAACACATTGCTGTATTCAGTGCTTGTTCTGATAAGAACCTTTGCTACCTGAACCTCATCATAATCGAACGGGAAATATTTGACCGATTCATACGCATGGCTCTTCCAAATGTCCGAATAAGTACCAATGCGATAATCGCTTTCGTTTGCAATGTTGCCAACCTCAAAGAGAATGGTTCCGGTTTTGTCCACACCAATTTCTTCGTTGATAGCTGCCTGATTTGCCATCACATAGTTTGTGGTTGAATAGGTCGGCTCATAGGACAAGGAACTTTCCGACGGAACTTTGTCCGCTTTGACCGTATCAATTGCTACGATTTCTCCGCTGGTATTCAGTACATACTTAACGAGCTGCCATATGCTACCAGTCGTAATTTTTCCTGCCATACCATTAGACTGTGTCTTTAAATACTGTGCACTGCCTTTTAAATAGGTAACAATATCGCCGTATTCTTTCTTGTTCATTCCGTCGATTCGTACCTTTTCAGCACACAGAATTTTCTCAAAGTTTCCGTCTTTCGTGAAAATCTTAAGCGTTACATTGGTATCATCCAAATCCGACTTGGTATCATGAGCAACTACGATACCGTACTCACCTGCGCCTGAAATTTCACCTACTGCAGCAATCTCATCCTTATAATTAAGGTAGAAAGTCGTTGCTTCACCAATTAAAAGCGCGTACTTGGTAGCATCAAAATCGCTTGCAAGTTTGTAATATACGCCATCGATTTCCAGTTCTGTACCATCCATTGAATCAAGAGTTCCAACGACTTTCTTGGAAGAACGGTGCAAGCTGATAACCTTAGCGTCTGCCACGATTTCATTCTTTGTCAAATCCATTGAGTCTGCATAGACGCTGACGATATCGCCCTCTAAAATTTTCAGAAGGTCAACTTCTCTTCCGCGGTCATATGCTTTTGCGTACATATTCTTGTCTTTGGTATCAATGGTAATTGCTGCCTTTCCTGCCTTATCAGTCAGGTAGATTTCTCCGCTTGCCTCCGTAATGCCGTTGACAAAATAGTTGACATAACATTCAACGGATACAACTTCATAAGTACCATCGCGGTCAGCATCAATTAATTTAACACTGCCCTGTTTCGGCTTTAAGTGCGTTCCTGCTTCATAGTAAGTCATGCGAACACCATTGAAGACAACAACGACATCCTGCGGAAGACGAACGGTCTCCGTTCTTTCGTTTTCATCTTCATAGGTGAAGTTGATGCTGCTTGCAGTCGATGTAACTGACATAATATCTTCTGCCGGAACAGTAATGATTTCATTTCTGTTCTTGCGGGTTTCTATGTACAGGATTTCGCCGGCAGCATCATCTTCTGCCTGTCTGTAATAGAAGCTGACATTGGTACCGAGGTACGGAGTTGCATCT
The DNA here is from genome assembly GCA_017399695.1 of Clostridia bacterium. Lineage (GTDB taxonomy): Bacteria > Bacillota > Clostridia > UBA1381 > UBA9506 > RGIG1666. Next base: position 325,707 of record JAFQBK010000016.1, read on the forward strand.
AAATAACAAGCAAAGTTGATATTGTCGATACGGACTTTATTAGAACCCGGTGCGGTTCTATAGTCAACGCTCGTATAAGGAATTGCATTCAGATAGCCGGAAGCTTCATAAATGTCAAGCTTTTCGCTCAAAAGGGTTTTACCCTCAACCGTATCAAAACGGTTGGAATCTCCTGCCGTTGTCTGTTCGAGCATATCAACATATAAAGCGTTAAACAAAAGCTCATTGAACTGTCCTTTGGTAATCACTGCATTTGCCTGGGAAACAGCGCCCTCCAAAAGACCAATATTAGACGCAATCGTCATATAACCGGTCGGAAAACCGCCTGCAATTTCTGCAGTTACATTGTGTCCAGTCATTGTAACGAGCATTTTTACTGTCTCTGCATAAGTAAGCTCTCGTTTCGGGCGGAATAAGCCGTCCTCATAGCCTCTCATAATACCGTTATTGACCATCGTCATAATATGACCGCTGGACCAGCTTTCGGTCACATCGGCAAACGGCGTCGGCTCTACCACCGAACGCTCAGTTACGCCGTAAAATACGGATAAGATACTTGCTGCAGCCTCTCTTGTCAGGGGTTCATTGACAAGATCCATTTCATCATCACTGTCGTAGATTCCCAAAGCAATCAAAAGCGAAGTATTATCTGTTCCGCTGACCTTTGCAAACGACGGGAAAGATGCCATGGAAAGAAGCATAATAAGCGTCAAAACCATTGCTATCATCCGTTTGAAAGCACGCATAATTTTACCTCCTGTGTTATACTTCATTCTCTATTAAAGATCTGCGGGGTCAGCCAGCTTTCTCATGCCGGTCAAACTATTCCACAAATATGTTTTTAATGTCCATCCTGTTTTTTCTGTCGGAAGGCCGGAAAGCGTTACCTCGATATCCTTCGGCGTTCCGCCGGTTACGGTTTCGCTTGCCGAAGCAACCTTTTTCATAACGCCGCTTGCATCATACACTGCCACGATTAAGGTTGCTGCCGTATCAGTGCCCGATACCTCATTAAGAGTTGCTGAAACCTTTACAGTTGTCAACGTACCAAGCTCCACAATCGGCGTTCCGCTTTCATCTGTGTATGCCGGCGCGCCCATCGTCAGGGTAATCGGCTCATGTGCAGTAATAAAGTTAAAGGATATTCCCGGTACATGTGCACGGTTTTCTGCCATGATGGCGTGCGCCGGGATTTCCAAGGTATAAAGCGTAGAATACGTCAGTGCTTTTCCTACGGTAATTGTCTTTTTATCTGCGGATAATGTAATCTGCGGGTCAGTAACCTTTTCGCCTTTGCAATAAAGGTTCACAGCGCTAATTGCGCTATCCATTAAAGGGGTATCAAAGGTCATCGTCGGGGCATCCAGGGATACACCCGGGGTACCAGTCCAAACATCACCCGACTTCGTTGCAACATTAGAGGAAGCAAGTGCCGGAGTCTTCGGGATGCTTGCCTTGATGTTATCAAGATAAACGGTTCTTGATGCCATTGAGCTCGGTCGTGCAGCCTGAAGTCTAATGTTAGAAGATTTAGCATCGCCGCAGACAACACTCACCGGAGCACTTGTTACACCGCCTACCGTACCGGTTACAGTAACCAGGGTTTTCGCGGCGTTCAGCGCATCTTTGTAATCATAGTCAAACAACAATTCTAAACGACAGGTCACATTTTGATTGATACCGGTTGCAATGGTATAATCCGCTCCGCCGGAAGTCAAAATCAGCATGTCGCCTTTATGCTTAATCACATGATTGCTCGCCATAAAGTAGCAAACTGCAGAAGGCGCATCCGTCGGAATACTTGCATCACCCGAAGTATAGTCAAACGCAATTCTCAGCTTACCTGTATTATAACCGGAGTTATTCAAACGAAGGTCAAGCTCTAATTGGTTTGCCGGAGCCGAGGTGTCCGTGTCGCTGAGCGGTGTGGTATTCAGGGTCATTTTGAGTCTGCCATTATCAATAAAGAAACCATTACCCTTCGCCGGGTCCGGACTAATCAACTGCAAATCGTAATCTCTATCGGCATTGGTCTTATTCTCAATAGCCGCGCCGGTACCGTAAACCTTATAAAAGCTGGAACTGAAGGTCTTGTTGGACAAACCGGTATAGTTGCTTGCGCTTTTGGTCCATTTTGCAACGGCTGCCGTTTCCAGTGCCTCGTATCCATTGGCGGTTACCGTGTCAAACGTCATCAAAGACACCAGCGTGTCTTCCGAATCTGCAACGTACGTCGTCGTTGCAAAGCTGACCGGGGTCAAAGCGATTGCCGCAAATACGGCAACCGCTAAAAACGCTGTTAATATCCTTTTCATCATTGTAATCACCCTTAATTATTTAGTAGCCCAGAACTCGTTAACCTGCTTCTGGATTTCAGCTAAGATTTTATCAGAGCCTGCTGCTTTGCGTTTTGCATCAAACTCATCCCAATCCTTAAAGCCATCAACGATAAAGCGGCCAACGTCAAACTCGGATCTTACTGCCGAGAACTGAGAAATCTCATTCTTAATCGGGTCGGTATCAAGTACAAAGCCCATCAGCGGGGACTTGATTGCGCTTTCGTTTAATGCCTTGGTCTGTTCCCAAACATCGAGTTCCTGACCTTCTCTTACAAAGGCGTTAAACTGGTTACCGAACATCCAGTCTGTATTTAAGTAATAACCGCCATCTTTATTCTGTCTTACTTTGCCATCTTCCAGCACTTCATAGTGCTCACCCTCGATACCGAAGCAGATGGTGTTGTAAAGGTCTTTATTAGTATTCATCAGTTCGAGCATTTTGAGCGCTTCAACCGGATGCTTACTCCAAGCACCTACGCTGTTGACGGTAGAAAGTGCTGCTGAACGGTTCATATACGGGGTCATCACCGGTTTTGCTACAACATCACGACCGCCCCTTTGGGCTTTCTGATTTACTTCTGCACCCGGGAGCCAGCCTGCGTGTACGACCGGATATTTGCCTGCTTTCAAATCTGCGGTTGCATCACCGGAGCTTAACAGGTCTTTACGGATATAACCTTTTTCATACCAGCTATGTAAGGTTTCAATTGCGTGTTTGTATTCCGGAGTGTCATAAAGGAACATTACTTCCGGAGAGCTTCCGTCGATACGAATAACAACGGTTGCATCAATAATTTCATATACCAAGTCAGTCCACGGTTTGGTTTCCCAGTTTGGTCTGTACGGATATACATCCGGCTCATTCGCTTTCAGCTTTTCAAACAGTGGCTCCATATCTTCCGGCTTTTCTACTGCTTCATAATCGAAGTTGTATTTATTGATATATTCCGTCTCATAGTATGCAGCCGTCGGGTTAGCCAGGCCCTGCAGGTTCGGCACGCCGTAGATTCTGCCGTCAACACGAGCGGAATCCCAAACATATTCCGGCAAAGACTCCCAAAGTTTCGGGGTCTCTTTGGTCAGGAGGTCGGTGATATCATAAACGCCGCCCTGCTGAACTGCTCTCTGATACGGATTTAAGTATCCGGTAAATGCCAAGTCAAAATCAAGCGCAGATGCCATGTTCATATTCATACGCTCACCAAAGGATGAGGTATCAATGGTTACGATATCCATCTTTGCATTAATCAGAGGAACTGTAATTTCTGCTGCTCTGTCCTCAATCATCTGAATGTCATCCTGTGCATTCATCGGCAGATACCAGGTAACGGTGGTAAGCTCATCCGTTGTGGTTGTGCTTGTTCCACATCCTACCATGCCAAATACCAGACACAGTACACATAAAATTGCTACTACTTTTTTCATAACTCTTTCTCCCTTCTGGAAATAAATAAAAATTTTAATAAAAAACTTATATATCAGAGAGAACGTTTTGGCGTTCTCTTCTTGTCTTCTACTCCCCCAAAAATGTGCGCCGCTCCCTTAAAAGGCTTTGGGGTAAAACCCCGCACAATACCTCTATGTTATCAATTTTATTGTACAAAAGCACAACATTTCTTTCAATTCCCGTTTTCAAGTATTTTGTACCGATTTTCAAGTTTCGGGGGTGATTTTAGTGAAAAATTACCAAAATCGATATTTTCTGCATATATTGGTAGCTTTTTTTCGAAGTAACACTCAGAAACGAAAAAAAACAAAAAAAACGCACCTTACCCGTTATGTTTTTTGCCTTGACAAAAACTTTTCATTTTGTTATATTGTTTTTGATTCCTGAAAAAATAAAGATAAATTCTTCTTTCTTTTTTCTTGAATTATGTATGAAAAAACGATATAATGTAAACAATCGTTTACAAGAACTTTTGTAAAGGAGCAAAGCCATGTACAAGCTTATTTTGGTTGATGATGAGCCGATGATTGCGGAGCTTTTGTCCTCTGCCTATGACTGGAACAGTTATGGCTTTGATTTGGTCGCTACCTTTACCGCTGGCGAAGCAGCCATGAAATATATGGACGAAAATCCGGTCGATGTTTTGATTACTGATGTAAAAATGCCGAAAATCACCGGCATCGACCTTGCAAAATACTGCTACGAACAACATCCGGATGTTGCCGTTTTGCTGCTCAGTGCACACCGTGATTTTGAGTACGCTCGTCAGGCTCTATCCTACAAAGTCTTAGACTATCTGGTAAAGCCGATTAACGATGAGAGTTTTGCACAAAGTATGCAAAAGCTCCAGGAACACTTAGACACTCAGGAGCGTGTCTTAAATCGCCCGAGCGACTACTCCAAAAATATGATTATCAACGAAGCCGTTTCCTATATTCGTGAAAATTACAAGGAAAACCTGACTGCAGATATGGTCGCAAAGCACGTCATGATTAGTTCGGAATATTTCGGTGTTTATTTCAAGAAGCACTATGGAGAAAACTTTGTAGATTTCCTGCGCAAGGTTCGTATGGAGGCTGCGCTCGAGTTATTAAAAGACGATTCTTTGACGGTTGCCTCCATCTCCGAAATGGTCGGATACAAAAGCACGACCCATTTTTACGAAAACTTTCAGAACTGCTATGGTCAGACACCCGCTTCATACCGGAAAGCCTTAAAGCAGAAAGGAACAGAAAAGGAGTGCTGATATGACACATTCTTTTAAAACCGCTTTTGAACTCATAAAAAAATACAGCCGCAAAAGTGTATTCTACTCGTACTTTAAGCGGCTGTTTTTATTAATCACCGTGCCTTTTTTGGTGATTCTCTCCGGCATATACTACTATCATCAAAAGGCGATTGATACGGAAATCCGTTACAGCGCACAAAACACCTTTGACCGCGCTTCTATCCAGTGCACCAATACCTTTCAGGAAATCTTTAATATTACTCACCGATACAATGAAGATATTTATGTCCAATGGTTCTTCAATACAGATAGCGAAAACTTCATTGAATCCAGTAAGCTGTTTTATTCGCACCTGACTCGTATGCTTTCCCTGACAACTGCGACCTCTTCCACCATCAGCAGAGTGTCCCTCTACGGCTTTGCCAATAATTATATCTATTCCTCGGGCGGCGGTGGTTTCGCACAAAAGGTAGTAACCACCGAAACCTGGTATCAACATTACAAGGAAACAGGAGAAACCTCTTTTATCATCAGCGGACAAAATTCAGACAATTCACCCTCGATTCAAGTTGTCTACCCATTTTCAGGCAATAGTATTCACGGTGGATTGATCATTTTTGACATTGCCACACACAACTTAAACAATTTGCTGCTCGGCGGTCTCACTTCGGACTATTATAACTTTTACATACTGGACGAAAAGCATACTCCCATTTATAGTTCTGCCGGCGAGAGTCTGGATTTTACAGAATTCCTGACATCTTGGCAAAAATCAAGCCCCAAACCGCAAGAACGCGAAGGTAAACTATACTTTGCCTCGACAATAGATGGTTTTCCCCGCGTTACTTTAATCGGGGTTCACAACTCAGCAAAAGCGGGTGCGCCGACGGATACCACCTCCTCGGTACTGTTCATTTTGTTTGCCCTGCTGGCTCTGCTCGCACCACTCGGTATCTCTTTGTACATATCCATGAAGTTTTATCAATCAATCGCAAACATCATTACGCGAATCAACGTGACCGATACCAATAATATGTCGGAGATGAATGAGTTTAGCTACATCAGCAATCACATTACAGATTTGATGGATAAAAACCGCATCACCGAAACCGCACTTGTTGAGCAAACCGCCGCGTTTAAGCAGGCGCAGGCCCATGCGCTTCAGGCGCAGCTCAATCCGCACTTTTTGTTTAATACCCTACATCTAATCGGGCTTCATGCGCGCGTGTTGTTAAAAGGCGAAAATCCGGTAACTACGATGGTTTCCTTGCTCAGCGAATTTTTGTCAGCGGCACTCGACACTCACAACTACATCGTTACGGTAAAACAGGAGCTTGATTATACCGAAAAATATTTGGAAATTCAGAAAGTAAAATACAAGAATAATTTTGATATTATTTGGGATGTAGACGAAGAAATTCTGTCCTGTAATACCATCAAATTGATTCTGCAGCCGCTCATCGAAAACTCGTTCCAACACGCCATCCCCCTCTTAGAAAATGGGAAACGGGGCGCGATTGAAATCTCAGCAAAATTGGACGATAAGGGTGACATTAATTTCTGCGTCAAAGACAACGGTCCGAAAATTCCGTCACACAGGTTAACCGAACTCCGCAAAAAACTTGAGGTTGAGGATATGCCGAAAAAGGACCACATCGGTCTTGCCAATGTAAACACCCGTATCCGAGTCGTTTACGGCGCACCTTACGGGGTCAGCATCTTTTCCACTGAAGAAGGAACCTCTGTCTATATTAAAATTCCCAAAGAATAATAAACGTTAAAAAAAGCACCCTCACGGGTGCTTTTTTATTTCTCAATCTATATTATTTAATTTCTTCGATGTTATACGGCGTTGTCTGATATACGAAGTAATTCAGCCAGTTGGAGTATAACAGATTTGCGTGAGCACGCCAGGTCATTATCGGTTCTTTTGTATCATCATCATTTGGGAAATAATTTTTCGGAACATCAATCGGAAGACCTGCCTCTTTATCGCGAAAATACTCTTTCGCCAGAGTTTCCGCGTCATATTCCGAGTGTCCTGTAACAAAAATCTGTCTGCCGTGCTTGGTTGCGGCAACATAAAGTCCTGCTTCAGCCGAAGTCGACAGAATTTTCAGCTCAGGAACCTTTTTGATATCCTCAATCCGCACCTCGGTATGACGGGAATGCGGCACCATAAAGGTATCATCAAAGCCACGGAACAGAATCGACTTTTTATAGTCAATTTTGTGAGGAAATACACCGAACATTTTCTTCTCCAGGGGGTACTTTTTGATGCCGTAATGGTAATAAAGCCCAGCTTGCGCTCCCCAGCAGATATGAAATGTGCTGGTAACGTGGGTTTTTGACCACTCCATAATCTCCATAAGTTCTTTCCAGTAGCCCACCTCTTCAAACTCCATCTGTTCTACCGGCGCGCCGGTAATCACAAGGCCGTCAAATTTCTGGTCTTTGACCTCATCAAAGGTTTTGTAAAATGCCAGCATATGGTCTTCGGAAGTGTTTTTCGGTTTGTGTGACTTGGTCTGCAAAAGCTCAATCTCCACCTGAAGCGGTGTATTACCTAAAAGACGTGCAAGCTGTGTTTCTGTCGCAATCTTCGTCGGCATCAGATTCAAAATTGCAATTTTCAATGGACGGATGTCCTGCGTCATTGCGCGCGTTTCCGTAATCACAAAGATATTTTCATTATTGAGTGTTTTCGTCGCCGGCAGGCGATTCGGTATTTTAATCGGCATGTTCATCCCTCCTATGCTCTTTTTTTGTGAGCAAACGGCTCATCTGCGTTCTAGCAGACGAGCCGGTACACTGTTATCCTTATTTTGCACTGATTCTGTGGTAAACCTTTTTTCCCTTCTTTACAACGATTCCATCGCCCGAAAGCTTGGATTTTGCAATCATAAGATTCGGGTCAGCGACTTTTTCATCATCCATGGATACACCACCCTGGGTAATCAGGCGTCTACCCTCACCCTTGGACGGAATCAGTTTTGCTGAGAGCATCAGGTCTAAAAGTGAAATCTCGTCGGAAAGCTCAGAAAGATTCAACTCCGTAGACGGCATATTTGCCGCATCACCACCCGAGAACAAGCCCTCTGCGGTAGAGCGTGCTTTCTGCGCCTCTTCCTCGCCGTGTACCATCTTGGTAACCTCGTATGCAAGGATGCGTTTTGCCTCGTTGAGCTGCTGACCTTCCCACTCTTCCATCTTACGGATTTCATCCATTGGAACAAAGGTAAGAAGTTTTAAGCATTTAATAACATCATTATCATCCACATTACGGAAATACTGATAAAAATCATACGGCGAGCATTTTTCTGCATCGAGCCACAATGCGCCCTTTGCGGTTTTACCCATCTTTTTGCCCTCGGATGTGGTGAGTAGCGTAAAGGTCATACCGTAAACCTGTTTCTGGTCTTTTCTGCGGCAAAGGTCAATACCGCCTAAGATATTGGACCACTGGTCGTCGCCGCCCAGTTCGATTTTACAACCATATTTTCTGCTGAGCATCAAAAAGTCATAGCTCTGCATCAACATATAGTTAAATTCCAAAAAGGACAATCCCTTTTCCAGTCTCTGCTTAAAGCATTCCGCCGTCAGCATTTTGTTGACGGAAAAGCACGAACCGATATCACGGATAAATTCCACATAGTTAAGGTCTAGCAGCCAATCGGCATTGTTGACCATAATTGCTTTATCGTCAGAAAAATCAATAATTCTTGACAGTTGCTCTTTAAAACGCTCGCAGTTATGGTTAATCGTCTCCGTCGTCATCATCGAACGCATATCCGTTCTTCCCGACGGGTCGCCGATATGTCCCGTTCCGCCGCCAACTAAAGCAATCGGTTTATGACCGGCATCCTGCATATGTTTCATAACGACCATCTGCAGAAAATGACCAACGTGAAGGCTGTCCGCCGTCGGGTCAAAGCCGATATAAAACGTGACCTTTTCTTCCTCCAAAAGCTTTCGGATTTCTTCTTCGTGTGTTGTCTGCGCGATGAGTCCGCGCTCCTTTAATGTATCAAAAACATTTGGCAATGAACTCGCCCCTTCTCTGTCTTTTTTCGTCTAATGTTTCAAACGCTATTTATTGTACCACATTCCCCTTTCGATTGCAAGAGGAAATAGCACCCGTTTTAAGCGTCCAGTGCCTGCTGGATATCTGCGATAATATCATCTACGTTCTCGATACCTACCGAGAAACGGATGAGATCCGGTGTAACACCTGCAGCTAAAAGTTCTTCATCGGTCAGCTGTCTGTGGGTATGACTTGCCGGATGGAGAACGGAGGTTCTTGCGTCGGCAACGTGCGTAACAATTGCCGCAAGCTTTAAGTTGTCCATAAATTTAACCGCTGCTTCTCTGCCACCCTTGACACCAAAGGAGATCACGCCGCAGGAGCCGTTCGGGAGATATTTCTGTCCCAGTTCATGGTATTTATCTCCCGGAAGACCACAATATTTCACCCAGGAAATTTTATCATTGCTGCTTAAATATTCCGCAATCTTTTGCGCATTACTGCAATGGCGCTCCATACGAAGCGGAAGCGTTTCTAATCCAAGGTTCAAAAGGAACGCATTGTGCGGAGACGGAATAGAGCCAAGGTCTCTCATCACCTGCGCCGTCATTTTAGTAATATATGCGGCTTTACCGAATTTCTCCGTATAGGTAATGCCGTGATAGGAGGCATCCGGTGTGGTAAGACCCGGGAATTTTCCTGCCTTTTCCCAATCGAAATTACCACTGTCAATCACAACACCACCGACGCTTGTTGCATGACCGTCCATATACTTGGTGGTGGAATGAACAACGATGTCCGCACCCCATTCAAACGGTCTACAGTTGACCGGCGTTGCAAAGGTGTTGTCAATAATTAACGGGACATTGTTTTTATGCGCAACCTTTGCCCACTTTTCAATGTCTAAAACAACCAGTGCAGGATTTGCAATCGTCTCGCCAAAAAATGCTTTGGTGTTCGGACGAACCGCATTCTGAAGTTCTTCTTCTGTGCTGTCGGGGTCAACAAAAGTAACCTCGATACCCAGCTTTTTCATCGTTACGCCAAAGAGGTTAAAGGTACCGCCGTACACGCTCGAGGAGCATACAAAATGGTCGCCTGCAGTACAGATATTGAAAATGGAATAAAAGCACGCTGCCTGGCCGGAAGAGGTCAAAATGGCTGCTACGCCACCCTCTAAATCCGCAATTTTTGCCGCAACCGCATCATTGGTGGGGTTGGCAAGACGAGTATAGAAATATCCGCTGTCCTCTAAGTCAAACAGGCGTCCCATAGCCTCGGTTGAGCCGTATTTCCACGTTGTGCTCTGATAAATGGGTAGTACACGCGGCTCCCCGTTTTCCGGAGTATAGCCACTTTGAATACATTTTGTTTCAATCCGATAATCTGACATAATTTTCCTCCTGTATGTTACAATAATTTTTTACAGTTTATAGTTGTATTCTGTTTACATCGTCCCCAAACAGTTCTGACTGGGAAGAATGGCAGGTAAAGTAAAATATCTGCTCGGCATCTGCCTGCGTTTTCAGATAATTTGCCGCTCGCTGAGCGCGCGCATCATCCAGCTGCAAAAAGCTGTCATCAAGCATAATAAACGGAATTCCGTCCGGGAAAATCACCTTTGCAATTCCCAAACGAAGCGCCAAATATAATACATCATAGGTGCCGTTACTTAAGTGTTCGGCACTGACCGGTTCGGTACGCGATTTTTCTTTCAGCATCACCTTATAGTCATCCGATATTCTCAGCTCGCTGTATCTACCATCGGTCAGTTCTGACAAAATTTCTCCCACACGTTCGTTTAAGACCGGTGCAAAATCCTCTTTCAGTTCCATATAGCTATCGTAAAGTGCGTTTTGAGCGAGTACGATGGCATCATAACGGAAGCGGTACTCCGAAAGCTCTTCTTCCTTTTGCGTAAGCTCCGTTAAAATAATATCCGCACTCCGCGTACCGGCAAACGCGTGCTCCAAACTGTAACGAACCGCTTCCTCTGTACGTTGATTCTCCAGCTGTTTTGTGTGATTTTCCCTAAGGAGTGCATCCAGTTCCTCAATCCCCGCACCCGAATAATCAATCGCCTCATCCGAAAAGCTCGTTTCCGATTTTTCCGGGAGTCTTAATAGGTCTGCATCAATGCGGCTTTGCGCCTCAAATAGTAAGCTGAGTTCGCGCTCTGCTGTTTTGCGTTCTGCTTCCAGACGGGACTTTTCTTCTGCCCTCTTTGACAGTTCGTGCACCTCGCTTACACCTGCAGAGGAAAGGATCTCAAAAAGCTTACTGCGAAGTTCTTCGAGTTTTTCCTTATTTTCTTGTTCCTCACGCAGCTCTGCATCTAAAATCTCTACTTGCGCAAGAATTTCTTCCAATTCCGTATTTTTGCGTGAACGAGCAAAGATTCCTGCCGTCAAGAGCACTGCACCAATCATACTTAACGCCCACAAATAAACACTGATTGTGCTTCCCGCCAACGCGCCAAGGACAAGCGTGAACGCACCGGACAGCAGAAGCAGCGGCTTGATTTTTCCTGTTTTAGTTTTCGAAAGCAAGTTGATTTTTCCTTTTAATTCCTCTGCCTTCTGTCGCTTTTTCTCATATTCTGATGCCTTTGCTGCTTTCTCCGCTACTTCCTGTTCCATCGCGAGAAGCGACAGTAATTCATCTTGAGAAGCCAGGTCTTGCGCAAGATGCTTTTCCAATTTCTCTTTTAAGTCTTCTATGGTCTTTTGCGTGTTTTCTATTTTACTTTCATTCTCTGTCTTTCGCGTCAACAGGATATTTCTTGTATCCTCTGTTTTTGCAAGAGCCAAAAACCGCTCATGCTCTTTTGCGAGCTCTTTTTGCTTGGAAAGCGTTTTTTCTTCTTCGCGCAGTTGATTTCCCAACCGGACGAGTTCGCCGTGGCAAAGTACATCCGTCCGGTATTGCTCCGAAAGGCGCACTGCCTCTTTATATTCAAACTCCAGCTGCTCTTTTTCCTGCTCTGTGCGCGGAATCAGACCTGCTTTCTCGCTTTTGGAAATCAGCTCGTATTTCGCCTTTTCCAAAGCCTGCGCCGCCGCCTGATAGGAAATATCTTCCGAGCCGCTTTGTTTTAGGTTGGACAGCCGTTTTAGGATTTCATCCTCATCATCCGAACGAATTGCCGCACCGAGTTGGCTAATAAACAATGTTTTTAAGAACGCTTCTTCGCCCACACCAAAAAAGGTGCGCCCAATTTCAGTTTCTGGAATCTCCGAAAGCTCCTCCCAGGTGGTTCCATCTTTTAACGAGACTTTATCGCCCTTTCTTGTTTTGCCCAGGCGTCGGGTCAGGACATATTTTCTGCCTGCGTGCTCAAAGAAGACATTACCCTCCATCGGAGAGCCGTCCCAGGGAGCATAGCGTTTTCTCAGGTCTTCACGGATACCGATAGCTTTTCTTTCATTCGGCAAGCCGTAAAACATCGCCTGCAAAAACGCACATATGGTACTTTTCCCCGCTTCATTCCGGCCGTAGATGACCTGAATTCCATCAGTAAAATCAAGAGAAAAATTCTCCCACTTTCCGAAATGGCCGATTTCTATTTTTGTAATCTTCATGGCAGCTTCACCTTCTCTTTCGACATCGCGTCCATCCCAAACCCAAGGGCGGCGCGCACGAGCGGTGAATCAAAATCGCTTCGCTCGGACAGCTTCTTTACGAAAAGTCCTTTTAGGCTATATTCCTCTTTTAGTGCAGAAACATCAACTTTTGCCTTGGTTTTATCCTTTATTTTCGCAGCAAAGCACGGTAGATTTTCTAAAAGCACGGCTTGCTCAATGGAAAATTCCGCCTCGCCGGTCAAAACAATTTTATAAATATCATCATTCGTTCCATCCATTGCTAAAAGGATTCTGCCGCAAAGTGTTTCATAGCTGGTCGCATCGCTCACATCTACTGTAATTTCGCGGTAAATGCGCCGCGAGAGTGGCATAAAACGAAGATTGACATTTCCTTTTTCAATACTCGCGCAAATAACGCCTTTTTCGCCCAACTCATCAAAGCCGCGCCCTTCGGGACATCCGGGGTATGCCGCCACCGTTTTGCCGAACGAAAGAGGACCGCTGTACTGGTGCACATGGCCGAGCGCAAGGTAGTCAAGACCGCTGTTTTCAATTTCCTTACGTGAAATCGGGTTATAGGTGCCGTCTAAGTCTGCGTGCATCACCATCAGATTAATCTTCTCCGGCTCATCTACCGAAAAACCGGAAAGTTTGGACTCTGTCTGCTCAAAATGTTCAAAGGATGCGCCGTAGACCGTAAAGCCATCACACTCTATTTTTTCCATTTGCGAGGAAAAAATATGCACATTCTCTCCCCAATCCAAAATGCGATAATACGAACCGGCAATGTTCGGGTCGTGATTGCCTGCGCTGATAAATACGGGAATCTGCGGAATCATACTTAATTTTTCACGCATATAACCAAGCGTCTTTGCGCTTACCCTTTCGCCGTCAAACAAATCACCACAGATGAAAAGTGCGTCGGCGCGCTCTTTTTCCGCAAGCTCGACAATCTGTCCAAAGGTTCTCCTGAGCTCTTCTCTGCGGATTTCTGCTTTGGGTACAGAATCCAGACCCGCAAACGGCGAATCAAAGTGGAGGTCTGCGCAATGAATAATCTTAACTGCCATTATTTCACCTGTTTCCCTTCATTTTTCGCCGATTTCAGCGTAAAATTAAATCTTGCAAACTCACCCGGCTCACTTTCTGCCCAAATGGTTTCTCCGTGTGCCTGAATAATATTTTTAACAATATAAAGCCCTAGTCCCGCGCCGGATTTATCCTGGCTGCGCGACTTATCAGTCTTATAAAAACGGTCAAACACATGGGTCAATTCATTTTTGGCAATTCCCATACCGGAATTCTGAATTGCCACATAGGTTTTTCCGTTGGCAACCCCTGTCCGAATATCCAAAAAGCCGCCGTTTTGCGTAAATTTAATGGCATTGTCCATTAAGTTCGTCAACACGCGCTGAATAGAGTCTTTGTCCGCCAACACGCGCTGGCTGTCACGCTGGAACGAGACGGTCAGTTGGATATCCTTTTCCATAATCCGTTTTTCCGCCTTAATAATATTTAGGCGTATCATTTCGTTGATATCAAACTCCCGCATCTCTAGCGGAAACTCGCCCTGCTCCATTTTGCTCAAATCCAAAAGGTCAGTCACCAGACGCGAGAGCCGTTTACTTTCATCCAGTACGATGGAAAGATACTGCTTTTGCATTTCGGGAGGAATCGTGCCATCCATAATTCCCTCTACAAAGCCGGTGATTGTCGTCATCGGCGTACGCAGCTCGTGTGACACATTGGCAATAAAGCTTCTGCGCACGTGCTCCAGTTGCTCTAAGGAATCGGCCATCTGGTTAAAGGTCTCACCCAACTCGCCAATCTCATTTTCGGCACGGATATCTACCCGCCGTGCAAAATCTCCCGAGGCAATACTCTTTGCCGCATAGTTAATCGCCTTAATCGGCTTGGTCAAGCGTCTTGAAAGAATGTAGATAAATACCAGCGCAACTATGATCACAAAACAAGCGGACAGGATGAAAATCTTGACAACATCGGAACGAATGCGGTGGATTTCAGGAATTGGCAGATTGACAAACACCGCACCAACCACATTTCCCTCGGAACGAATGGGTCTTGCAACGGTAAGCATCGTACGGTTAAATACGCCGCCGAGCGTACCGATATATTTTTCTGTTTTTCCTGTCAGTACGCTTTTGAAAAACTCTGAGCGTACACTAACCGAAATTCCGTCACCGCTATTGACGAGCGTTTGTCCGTTTTCATCCATAACGATAATAAATGTTCCCGTCGAGTCACTGATTGCATTTAAGTTGATTTGATACAGCTTGTGAAACAGACCGCTGGTATCGTTTTTCCCTTCCATTGTCATCTCAGATAGACGCTCGGCGATATAATTCAGCTCGCCCTCATTCTTTTTGGTCAGGTAATCCCCCAAAAAGCCGTACATGATGGTACCGATGACAAAAAAGCAAATCAAAAAAACCAATACAGTAAAGGCAAACATTTGCCCGAAAATGCTCTTTTTCAGCATTTTATTTCACCTCAAATTTATAACCGACACCCCAAACGGTTTTCAGCTGCCAGTTTTGCTCGCCGGCAAGCTCCAGTTTTTCACGCAGGCGTTTGACATGGACATCCACCGTGCGGGAATCGCCGAAATAGTCAAAGCCCCAAACCGTTTCCAACAGTTGCTCGCGCGTAAATACCTTGTTGGGATTGGTTGCAAGGTAGTATAAAAGCTCCAGTTCTTTCGGCGGAATATCCACCGATGCACCGTTAATTTTAAGTTCATAATTGGATAGATTAATTGTGATATTCGGATACACAACCTCCTGGTCCTTATTGTCTTTCGGATCATACCGGCGCAGTACGGCTTTGATTCGCGCAACCAGTTCTTTATTCTCAAAAGGCTTGACCATATAGTCATCTGCCCCGAGTTCTAAACCCAACACCTTATCAAAGGTTTCTCCTTTTGCCGTCAACATAATTATTGGAATATTGCTGACGCGGCGAATTTCGCGGCATACCTGAAAACCGTCCATTTTCGGAAGCATTACATCAAGCAATACAACGGCAGGCGTCAGTTCCTTAAACAGTTCCACCGCACTTTGTCCGTCATACGCAAGCGATACGGAAAATCCCTCTTTTTCCAGATACAGGCGAATCAGCTCACAAATGTTTCTGTCGTCATCAACGACCAACACTTTCTGATTTTGAATCATTGATAGCACCCCTTTAATTCATATTCCAACCCAATCCAACTTTTATCATATAACCTTTTATCTTTGCCATCTGCCCGATGCACCGCATGGGAGCACCAGTTTACTGTTTTGGACCGGCAGACCAACCTCGTCTGCTACCGCCTGTCCGCCGTATTTCTTAACCACAGTCATCTCCAAAAGGTCAGAAAGCACCGTCGGTGCAAGTCCCGTGGTATACGAATTAATCAGGAAAAACAGCGGCTCATCCGACAGTACCTCCATACATTTTTCCACCAAAGGAAACAGTTCATCTTCAATCTTCCACACCTCGCCGTTCGGGCCTCTGCCATACGACGGTGGGTCCATAATAATTGCATCATATTTTCTTCCTCGGCGGATTTCACGCTCTACAAACTTAATGACATCATCCACAATATAACGCACAGGGCATTCGGAAAGTCCGGAGGATGCGAGGTTTTCTTTTGCCCAGCTAACCATGCCTTTGGAGGAATCAATATGCGCAACAGATGCACCAGCTCTAGCCGCGGCAGCCGTTGCACCGCCCGTATAGGCAAACAGATTTAAAACTGAAATCGGACGGTTTGCCTCCCGAATCAAGCGGGAAAACCATTGCCAGTTCGTTGCCTGTTCCGGAAACAGTCCGGTATGCTTAAAGCCCATCGGTTTGATATTAAACGTAAGATTTAAGGGTGCAAAGCTAACCGTCCAACGATCGGGCACACGCTTTTTGAATTCCCAGTTGCCGCCGCCTTTATTGGAACGATGGTATCTGCCATGGATATCCTCCCAGAGTTTCGGCAGCTTGCGGCGATTCCAAACCACCTGCGGGTCCGGGCGCACCAAGCGGTAGCCGTTCCAGTCCTCCAGCTTTTCACCGCCGGACAAATCGAGCACCTGATAATCAAGCCAATCCTTGCAAATCCACATTATCTTCTGACCCTTCTTTTCCTCTATTATTAACACGGATAAAAAGTTCTCGTGTCTTGTATCACACTTAATATTAATATTTTAACATTTTATCCCTCTTTCGTCAATGAAATTTTGCTTCTTATCATAATTCTCTCCCTCCGCTCATAAAGATAAAATCAGAACATAAAAAGGAGGAAACGAAATGGATGAAAAACATATGCTCCATA
The DNA here is from genome assembly GCA_017399695.1 of Clostridia bacterium. Taxonomy (GTDB): domain Bacteria; phylum Bacillota; class Clostridia; order UBA1381; family UBA9506; genus RGIG1666. The sequence continues at coordinate 342,656 of JAFQBK010000016.1, forward strand.
ACGTGATTTTAGAAAACAAAGCAAAGCTTTCGATTTCCGGCGTCTGTGATGTAGATACCTTTGATGAATCACAAATCATTTTATACACCGAAACGGATACCTTAGAGGTTTCCGGCGAAAATCTTCACATACAGAAGCTGAACGTTGCTGACGGCGAACTGATCATCGAGGGAGAGGTTGATGCTTTGATCTATACCGGAACTGACGCGCGTTCCAAAAAAGGCAAAGGCTTTTTTAAGCGAATGTTAAAATAAAAAGGAGTCCGGTCATGGCATTTTCAATCACGCAGGAAATCCGTGTCCTGCTCGCAAGTGTATGTTCAGGAGTATTTATCGGTATTCTTTACGACCTTTTGCGCACGATTCGTTCCTGTGCCAAGCCTTCGGTCTCCATTACCGCCCTACAGGATGCCGTTTTTTGGCTTCTGGCAACGATGATTCTGTTTTTCACCATATTTTACACAAACAATGGCATTGTTCGCTGGTATGAGTTTTTTGGGGCTTTTTCAGGTGCTTTTTTTTACTTTTTCGCCCTGAGTCGGCTCGTTTTGTACTTTTTTAAAAAAACCACACAGATTTTACTGAAAATATTTGTATTTTTTTGCAAAATTCTCTTGACACCGCTCTATTTTATGTATAATATAATATATAAAGGTTTATTGTTTATTTTTGTGCCTATTTTTAAAGCTTTGCGTCGGTTATTTTTCTTTTTACGCAAGCGTTTGGCTCTCGAAACAAAACGAACAAGAAATGCTCTTTTGAAAAAATGAGCTGAATATGAGGATTGATTTATGAGCAATCACAACACAAAAAAGAAAAAAAGGCTCAACATGAAAGTCTTTGCAAAAAGAGGCTTAGTTTGTTGCGCCTTAATTTATATTTGTTTCCTGCTCATTTCCCAGCAGTTTGACCTTGCGCGCCTGGCAGAAAAAGAAAATCAAATTAATGAGCAGATTGTTCTTGCTCAGCGTGAGGCAGCTGAACTTGCTGCACAAAAAGAGGCGGCTAACACCGATGAGTACATCGAGCGGGTCGCAAGAGAAAAGCTGGGTTATATGAAGCCGGGGGAAAAAGTATTTATTGACGCGTCAAAGTAATTTTGATATAAAGGTTTTACATTAAAGGAGGAAGCGTTTCGTATGCTTTTGGAGGCAGGCAATATTGTCGAAGGTAAGATTTCCGGTGTGACACAATTCGGCGCATTCGTATCGTTAGACGAAGGAAAAACAGGATTGGTACATATTTCGGAAATTGCGCTTGAGTACGTGAAAGACATTAACGACCATGTAAAGGTTGGCGACGATGTCAAGGTAAAGATTTTATCCATTGATGAGAAAGGCAAAATCAGTCTTTCCATTAAGCAAGCCCTTTTGGCAGAACGCAAAAACGCACCACGTCCCCCGAGACCGAAGCGTTTAGATACCATCGATTTTTCAAAAAAATCCTCCGGTGCTCCGCAGACCTTTGAAGAAATGATGAGCCGCTTTAAACAGGACAGCGACGAAAAAATGCAGGACTTAAAGCGAGGCTTAGAATCCAAACGTGGCAGCAGTTATCGCCGTTCTTCCGGTTCATTCTAATTTAAGAATTAAAACCCCGTTGCATCGCAACGGGGTCTTTTATTTTTTCATTTCCACAACCTCTGTAACCGTCAGACAATTTTCTGCCACACGAAAGCGGATATCAAAGCCGGAAAAGTTCATACTGTAAATCCGGTTCGCATCATCCTGATAGGCCGGTCGCGGGTCTTCGGTAAGGCATTCGATTACTGCCTCCTGTTTTTCTTTTGGCAAGAGGGAAAGCAGACGCTCCGGAAATTCCACCGAAAGCTTCATATCGCACACGGTATCTGCATATCCTCCTACCGCGTCGGGATGGCAATCGGAAAACGGCAGGTATGGCTTAATATCATAAATCGGGGTCATATCCAAAAGGTCAACGCCGGAAACAATCAATACCTCTCCCTCATTTTCTGTCTGTTCTATCCCCTCCAGGCGGACGGAAGACAAGCCAATCGGGTTCGGACGAAATGGGGAACGGCTGGCAAACACCCCGACACGCGCATTTCCTCCCAGTCTCGGCGGGCGCACAGTGGCAGACCATGTTTCCCTGTGGGATTCTGAAAAATCAAACAGAAGCCAAATATGAGAGAACTCCGCAAGGCCACGGATGGCATCCGGATTCCGATATTCCGGCAGAAATACAATTCGCCCGCAAAGCGAAGGCGCACGACCGCTTTGGCGCGGGATTCCGAATTTTTCTTTAAAATCCGTGCGAATATATGCAATCGGTTTAATGATTTGTTCTTGTTCCATTTTGTCACCTCGGTTTTTATTACACAACGGATATATACCCCAAAAAAGAACACCGCAATCAGAAATTGCGGCGTTTTCTATTATTTTTTCTTTTTTCTCTTTGCAGATTTATCGTTCGGGTTCATTGCCGCACTTAATGCAATCGGCGTTTCTACCATTTTGGTATGAATCAAGTTAAATAAATCCCGTTCATCCATTTCTGCCTGCGGATCGAACGCTTCACTTGCTGCATAGGAAAGGAGTTGCGCCTTAAACCAAACAGACGCCGGGTCATTTTCGTCAAAGTTTAAGCCGCAAACCAACAGCTTACCGCCCAGGATATTGTACTCAAAAATTGCTGCACGGCGGAGCGCGAACTTATAAGACGATGCCATCTCCAAAACCGGTTCAAACGGAACCGTATCATCTAAGAAGCATACCGCTGTACCATTATCAAGCATCTTATTAAACTGCCAGCCGCAGAAGCCCTCGTGCGGCATGCCTTCAAATACCGGATGGTCATAGATGACCGTTGCCAAATCGTCGTGCGTACGACCCGGACGGGCATTGATAAATCTCGTCGGCAACGTTTCGAATGGACCCTTACCCAAAAGAACAACCCTCCTGCCCTGCTTCATTGCCGCGAGCAGTTCTTCTTCCGATATATCGTTTACTACCATCAAATCGCCGGTATCTACCTGTTTTGGTTCGGGGAAAATATAAAGCTCCCACTCATTTTCTACAAACTGCTCGATGCCGTCTAAGCTGACATAAAGCTTCATCGCGCCCGGTTTCTCTACTTTTGGCAACGCTACCTCATAATCGTAAATCTTAGAAACCGTACCCGTTTCTACCTTAGAAAGCGAAATTTTCTTGCGGTCGATGATTCTTCCATCCAGCGTTAAAACAACATTGAGTGCGCCGTCCGTCAAATCCTCCTTTGAGTAAAGCGACGCGAAAATGCCTGCTTTTAAGGTGCTGCCGGAGGTAAAGTTGACATCTCTATTAATGTTTGTCAAAAGAATTGTCTCGGAGTTATACATCAAGACGTTTCTGATGGTTTCTGTCGGCTTCAGTTCGTAAAATTCGTTCATAATGCCGCCCATATAACCCATATTGTGATTCTGATGGTCGATCGGACCTAAGAAGTCGTAGCCTGCGATACTGTCGCACATACGGGCAATTTCAATACATTGTTTGCGGATACGACGCTGAAGCTCTACCGAATGGCGGAAGAAAATCGGAGCCTTTTCCAAAAGTCCGTTTTCCGCCAAATGCTTTTCTGCTGACTCAAAAAGTCTCGCAAAGCGCAGACGGGAATCTTTATATCGGCTTTTCAGGTTCAAGTCGATATAAGAACCGGTGATACCCATTTCATGGCTCGCACGCGGCTTTTTATAGACATCTCTCCAGCTTTCCATCAGTTTATAGTCGCCGTTTGTCGAACGGTAGCTGACATGACCGAGTGCATAACTTGAGTACATATCACAGAACTCGTCAAGCATTTTGAATCTGCGCGGATTGTGCTTAAACGGCTCATCGACCACTTCATGCGCAAGCTCCGGCTCTTCATGGAACCAGTATTCTACGCCACGTAGCGCACTCATCGGAGAGAATAAAGAGTCTGTTTTTGCATGGACTTCATCAGCACATTTGTGCATATGCTCGATAAACGAGTCGTCCAAAAGAAGCTCGTTACCGCAGCAGTAAATCACAACCGAGGTGTGACGACGGCAAAACTTGACAATCTGCTTCCACTCCTCAAGCGTCGTATTATTCGGACTTTCTACGTGCAGCACCATACCCAGTTCATCCGCCGCCTGCATAAATTCCTCTTCCGGAATATAGGTATGCATGCGAATAAAGTTAAAGCCAATTTTCTTCAGACTTTTAATCATTTTACGGTAATATTTCGCATCGTGGTTCGGGTGCATTGTCTCCGGATAGTAGCCGTGCTCGCACACACCTCGAAGCAGATACGGATAGCCGTTAAAGCGGAAATGAACTCCTTCAGCGAGCAGTCGTCTGACACCGAATGCGCGCTCAACGGAGCCACCCTCGCAGGAAATTACCATACGGTAAAGCCTCGGGCTTTCCGGACTCCACAAATCCATTCCCTCGGTATCGAATCTGAAATTCTCACAGCAGACGCCTTTTTTGATGATGGTTTCTCCATCATAAATTTCCCACTTGGCAGTAAAGCTGCCCTCGGCATCAATTTCTGCACAAACAGTTTTGCAGTCTTTGGAAACGATAAATGCAACATCACGCAGCGGGCATGAGTAGATGCGAAGTTCGACATTACCCGTTACACCACCGGTCATTTCCGTTGTTGCGCGGCTGGTACAGCCGACAATCGGCTGCTCCTCATAGCCTAACAGACGGTAGTTGGAAACCACCATATCAATCGTATTTTCACCTATTTTCAGCACATCTTCCGGAATTTTCAATTCAAAAGACGTAGAATAACCGATATGCTTATCTATGTACTGACCGTTAATCCAAACGGACACAGTATTCTGAACACCATCAAAATAAATCGTTTTTTCGCCCTTTTCTCCCTCGTACAAAAAGGTACGGCGATAATAAAATGTACCGTAGATATTCGGAAGTACAGTATCCGGCGTTTCAAAGACAACCGGATGCCTTAAAACGCCAAAGTCCGGTGTAACGCGAAGCTGGCCGTAAAATCTAGTGTAGGCAAACGCATCCACCATATCTTCCCAATAACCCGGAACGGCATCTACGGAATCCAGCATTTCCAGCGTTGGGACGTTCGTTCCACCCTCATATGGTTCTTCGGTATAGTTCATTTGCCAAGTCCCGTTTAATGAAATCTTCTTACAATTCATACTGCCACCGATTCCGTCTTGCAAAAGACCGAATCGCTCCCTCCTTTGTTTGAATTGGTTTATTAAACTGCATCCTACCACACTTTGATTATAACAACCACTGCTTTTGTTGTCTATCCAAAGAATTTAACTTTATAGCACTATATTCACTTTTGCACAAAAAAAGACACCACAAGGGCGCCTTTTCTTATTATTTGCCGTTCGGATAAAATTTGTCATCTTCACTTAAAGCAAGTAACGTTACAGCTTTTTCAAACAAGGCTTTTGCCTCGTCAAGCCCTGCCGGACGATGCGCATCACTGCCACAATAAAACTTACAGCCGCACTCTTTTGCCACACGGTAAATGCGAAGTACAGCGTCTTCTGCCTCGCTTGTAAACTTCATATCCTCCGCGTTCAATTCAATTCCGCAACCACGTTGTGCCGCTTTTTCAAACAACCGGAAAAGCTCAGCATCAGGAATCTTATTTAAGACTTTGATGTGATTGCCGGACACTGTTGCATCAATCAGTCGCGTCGTCAGGTGTGCTACACCCAGTTTATAAAACGGAAGTCCAGAATCCAAAAGTGCATCCAGACGTTTGACCCAAAGCTGTGCTCTGCGCTCGATACTTCCATCTTTTTCTGCGTCAAGGGCAATGTCCATATGAAGATGTGTGGTTGGCACAATGATAAAGTCAAACTCGTCCCATCTTTCTTTGGATATGCCAATCGTCATTTCGGTATTCATTTCCCCTTCACAACCAAACAGAAAGCGAATCCCCTCCGCCTGCGGCAAGGGCCTCGCCTGTGCGATATGGGGAAAATCTTGTTGCTTATAAAAACCAGCTTCCACCGGAATTCTTTCATCCCAAAAGTGGTTCGTCAGGCAAACCGTATGGAAGCCGTTTTCCTTGGCATAGGCTAAAATTCTTTCGTTCGATTGCTCGGGGGCACCTGAACACAGCGATAGATGCGAATGGATATGTAAATCGTGATCTATTTGAAACTTCATTATCTTTCCTCCTAAATCCCTGACTGGATGAGTCGAAACACTTGATATGCTGAGTCTTTTTTATATTTTTAATAATCTTTTTGCGTTTTTAGAGAGAATCCGTTCTTTATCATTATCCGATATTTTTTCTCCCAAGACACCTGCAATATACATTTTAAGATTACAAATCGGATAATCCGTTCCAAAAAGGATACGTTCTGCGCCTACTGTCTGCGTTAATTTGCGCAAAATTCCATAGCGAGCAAGACCCGTTCCGGATAAATCAAGAAATACATTTTCATGTTTTTCCATAATTTCAATCAATTTTGTGACTCTTTCGCCCTCCCCGGGATGGGCAAAAACAAACTGCACATTGCTATGTTTTCCTGCCATGATTTCCATTTGGTCTAAATCCATAGGATGCAGACTAAAAAGCATTTCTTTTTCGGCAGCATAGTCCAAAATCTCAGAAAATCCCTGACAGGAATAATCCGACCAACCATGCGCATACGGCACAAGCTCACCGATTAATCGCACACCGTTTTTCACAGCAAAATCAATCTCTTCGCAGGACTCTTTCACATAATCCGGATGCACATGAAAGCCCGGGATATATTTCTCTCCATAGATTTCCCGCAAGCGAAGCGCGTCACGGTTTAAGGGAAACAACCCGTCAAAGCCGATAACTCCGCCACCTATGACGCTACCGCAAAAATGAGTCACACCCTCGCGCTCCATGTCTTCAGCGAACTCCTCCACGCTCATCGGTATCACATCACGATAAGCGCCTACTTGCTCGTTTGCTTTCAAAAACGGATGCGAATGAAAATCAATTACCTCAAAACTCATTTTTATCAAACTCCTTTTATTGAAAATTAAACCAACTTTCATTTCCCTTATTTTTTCATTTCCAAATAAGGCAGAACCGTAAATCCGCATTTTCTATACAGTTTAACGGCTCTCTCGTTTTCTTCTTCGACTTCCAGCCGAAAAATGCAGTCTGTATACTTTTTTGCAATGAATTCCATCAGCATTTTCCCGAGCCCCAAGCCTCTGTATTCCTCTTTGATATACAAATCTTCAATCCAGATACACGGTTTCCCAAATTCAGTGGAAAAGCTTTTTGCAAGCATCGCATAGCCTTGTATTTCTTTCCCATCTTCAATGATATACCCGTCCAAATACGGATTTTCATTCACGCAATGATCAATATCATTAGAAAAAACCGCCTCGGAACCATTGGTAAACACAGCTGGGGAAGCATAAAACACCCGCATCATTTCAAGAACCGTAGATTTATCTTTTTCCGCCATCCGCCTGATTGAGCTACTCATACTGCTTCTCCTCCATAAATTCACGGTTATGTAATACAGATAATATTGGATATTGATTGAGTTGGGTTCGTGTCAAGTCGGGAGAACAGTGAATAATAGGACCTACTAATTTTTCCTTAATTTTTTCACTCATTTTCTCTGAACAAAATTCTTTAGAACCCGCGAGAATACTGGATTTTCTCGCTCCCGATGATATATGTAAATATTATAAATCGGCAAACTAATCTTTTAAATTGTATAGACTTGACACGAGAAAACTTTCTTTTATCTCATATGATTGAAGACTATTCTTTGTCTTCTGTAATACCCTCAATTAAATTTGTGACTATCTGATTTAATTCGGTTGCATTTTTTGAGGTTATGACTGATTTCCCTGTTCTTCTCTCAACTTCTTTTCTTGCAACACCTGCTGCTTCTCCGCCACTTTTAGCAACCTCTAAATTTTCCTTAAATGTTTGTGGATTTTTTGTTTTTGATAATTCGGTGGTTGTTGCCTCTGCAAGCATATTGAGAACAAGCTCCAGTGTACTCATATTGTCGCGCAAATTTTCTTTAGTCAGACCTTTAAAATTTTTGTATTTTCTCGTTGACATTCCTGACCATGCTTTTGTGATTTCATCTGTCAAGATGGCGTATTCAACACCTTTTTGAACACCTCTTACATCCCATTCATCCGTTAATTCTTTTCTTACTTGGATAGCTTGTAATCTTTGGTTTATCCACTCCCTTGTGTAACCTTTTTTGAGATATGTTTCAAGTGCCCTTTCTATTGTAAGTTCAGGATCAATGGTTTCTTCAATTCTTTCTCTGCCCACTTGTGCCAACCACAATTTAAAAGGTTCTGCTTTTGGTGATGGTATCGACTGAATAATTCTCAAAAGTTGTTCTGTATCGGCCACATCTGTCTTATATGATTTACCATCGGTATGCGATTTTAATTTTAGTTGACTACAATTTGTAGCCGACTCATTTCCTTCTTTTTTAAGGCGAGTTTTAAGAACACTCCAATATTTTCTTGGATTAGGACTATCCGTCAATACACCAACTACATCAACAACAGAAAAATACCATTCTTCTGTTTCCTCATTCCATGCAGTCCTTATTCTTTTGTCTTCAAATACTTGTATTCTAGCATCCATGTGTATGACCTCCGCAAGTCACTTATTTACTATTAATTTAACGGTGAAAATTCGCTTTTTAATCATTTCTCTACTTGCCTGTAAAATGAAAACAAACTACTATCGGATTATGGCAACTTACATAAAACATCGGTGCAATCAATAACATCCTCAGCTATATTTGTTTTTCTGTATCCTAAAACCATCATTTGTTGTAAAATATCTTCATCATATCTAACGGGATTATCGTTTGATATTTCTTTACTCGTCAATAAACTCAATATTTTAAGTAAATCATGTCCATTACATATGTATAAACCGTCATATCTATATTTAATTAGTTCTTCAATTTTCAAAAGCATACTTTCCCTTTCAGACTTTCCTAAATTCAATTTTGTCATAAAATAGTTCACAAATTTTTCTCTATCGTCTTTTAGGAGTTTTTTATAATCTATTTTATCAAAATCAAAATTCAACTGTTCTTTCTCATTTAACAATCTTAGTATACCTAAAATGTATGCTTTGTCATATAAGCGGTTCCTCAACACTGAATCATCTAATTTCTTATTCCTTGATGAGATTAATGAATTTACTTCAGAAAATGACGAAGATTGAATTAGTACATTTTCCAAATCGATATATTTGTAATAATACAAGTTGTCCAATTCTTCTATATTTCCTCTGACATAGTCATAATCAGGATCTATTATGCCGATCACATTTCTTCTTTTTCTTGTATTTAATAGCTTTATTACTTTTTTCACATATTCTTTATTGCCAGTACAATCTTTCTTGTTAGCAATATAAATATTTCTATTCATTAATCCATCTAACTGCAAATGTTTCCAAAACACCCTATCGCTTTCGCCTTCCACTAGCAAACATTCTTTAGAAATCATAGAGAGTTCATCTGCCAATTCAACAGGAGTTAATATCATAATATCTTTTGTACAATTACTCATTTAGTTAAGTTCACCCAAACTTTCAACCAATTCCCAATTATCATTAATAATTTGAGGAGAGTGTGTTGCAATTAATATAGAGAATTGGTTCATTGCAACGATTTTTTTCATATCGTTTAAGTATTCTCTTTGCCAGCTAACATTCAGTGAAATTTCGGGTTCGTCAATTAATATTAAGCTCTCCTTTTCTCCTTTAAAAATCAAGTTATATAACAACACCAATTCTTGTTGTTCACCAGAAGACAGGTATTTCAATTCAATTTTATCTTCTTTATGTGCTTGTAATATTTCGATACCTTGTTCCTTGTTAACGAAAAGCTCTTTGTTATCTCCAAACTTGGATTTTAACATGTTTTTAAACAAAACAATTTTATCTGAAATACTATCCAACGATTCTAATTTTGTTTTCATGTCTTGATAATACAATGTCAAAATTGCTGATGTTGTATTGTCTAAATTATCAGAGTTTAAGTCCACACTAAGAACCTTGTCACTATTTGCCTCTAACACACCCGCATCAATATGTTTTTTTCTTAAAAAATCAATCAACTGAATATTTTCTTCTAACTCTGCTATTGTGATTGGTGTAACATTTTTAATAGATTTCAATATTTTTGATGGAAATTGTTCGTCTAACTTTTGGGATATATTTGCATATTCTGAAAGGCTGTTTTTCAAAGTATTTTTAAGTTCTTCTGAACAATCTTCGACAGCAAACCTTTCCACCTTTTCTAAACGCCTGTAATCATCCTCAACGGGTGTTTTTTTCAGTCTATCTGTAGATATTAAAATAATATTCATTTTTTTAATTAGTTCATACACTTCATTTGGAATTCCCGCAATTTCGTCTTTTATCGGATCCGGAAGAGTATCAAAAAAAGTATCAATTACTTCTGATAGTGTTAATGTGTTTCCTGTTCTCATATCAACAAACATATTTGATGTTCTCCTTCTTAAAGAAGGAACATGTCTCATCCAAAATGAAGGAGAATTAATTTTGCTATCTTCCCTAAAACATTTATCTAAAACTACAGAGTCCAGATAATACCTTAAACTTTTTATAGTTTCATCTTCATCATTAAAACAAACATCATCTGGTTCTATTCTTAATGTGTGTCCTGAAATTTCAACTTCTACATATTCAAATTCATATTGTAGCAATCTACTATGGTTCTGAGAAAATATGGTTGACAGCATATTTAACATTGTTGTCTTACCACAACCATTACGCCCTACTATAATGGTTATACCTCCATCCCTAAAGTTTATTTCGTTATCGAATATTCCAAATAGATTCTTTACATAAAACCGTGTTAACATTATATTACCTCTTTTCTCGTTCAATTTGAATTATTATTTTTAATTACTCCAATGGTATTCGCCTTCTGAATCAACATCAACATAACTCCACCATGAATTTCTAAATTCATCTGTCCATTCCAACTCACCATGTTTTAATTCAGCAACTTCATTATCGATTAGGAACTTCTGCCCTTGAGGTGTTTTTGCAACCTCGTTTTCATTCATAGTTTTAAATTCTTCATACATCTCTATAAATAAATCTTGCATTTTGGGATTACGTAAGCTACTGTTTTCGTAATCGTATAAGCATTGTCCTAAAGTTGTATCAAACATAGCTGTATATAAATAATAGTTGTTGCTCCATTTTTTCGACTTTGAAAATTCTATATATTTCTCACCAATATATTTTAAATCAGCTTTTTTGTCACCATCGTCCATTTTTAACCATTCATACATTTCTTTGTCTCTCTCAGCATTATTATCATTAGCTAACAATACATCGACAATTATATGTGGATCACTATTTGTTTTTTCTTTATTTACCTTAAATATAGAAACCTTAAATCCGGATGGTAGTTCAATAATATTGTCTATAAATTCATCTTTATAGTATGATAAAAAACTATCCTTTAGTTCAACACCATTACCACTGCATCCACAAAGAGTTGTTGAAACAAAAAGTAATACTATAAAAATACCTATTATCTTATTTTTCATTTTTTCACACCTTTCTACATCATTCGACAGATTTCTTACTCGTGTCAAGTCAGGCGAACAGTGAATAATAGGACCTACTAAATTTCCCTTAATTTTTTCACTGTTTTTTCTGTATCACTTTTCATCAGAACCCGCAGGAATATAAGATTTTCCTGCCCGATATGTAAATATTTATTATCGGCAAACTAATTTATTAAATTAAATGTTATAGTGCTTTAACACTTACTTTAGGAATAAGGCTTTCTGCATCACACTTCGGTTTAAAGTGTATACTAAAACCATGTTTCCACTTTTCTTTCTGCAGTTTTTTGTATCGTAAAACCGCACTGTGTCTATTAATACCTTTATCCATAGAAAAGTCATCCAAAACACAGACAAACACACCATGTTTCTTTTCAAATACTAATTGGCATCTCTTTACTCCCGTATGAGGTTCGTATGTTAAGAATGCATTCTCTATCTCAACATCTTCTACATCAAATGAAATGCTTATTTCTATTCCTTTAAACATTCCGCCATAATTTACATATTCTTCTGAATATAAATCACCAGACTTGCAATATGCAGAATACGACTCTCTGACAAATTCAGGTGCATTATCATACACATAAATATCTTCATCAAAGGCATTATGCACATCGCTGAACATAAACACATAGGGAATTTCTTTAACTTCATAATCACCTGTAACATAGTCGATGATTACTTCACTCTTGAAATTGTCGTTTAATATGTCTGCAAACGCTTTAGCCTCATCTTCTGTAAGTGTATCGAAATAAGATGAAAGAACTGTCATATATTTTTCGGATAATGATACATCTACGATTACATTAAATAAACTCTTACCCTTTTCTTTCACAAGATGATATCCTTTATTTTCAAAAGATTGATGAAGATATAACTCGGTATAATCTCTGTAAAAATTAAACCCTTTTCTCTTAATTAAAAATACTCTTTTCATATTATCGCAATTCAGAATCAATTTTTCCATATCTACACCTCGTTTTCAGCATCATTCGACAAATTTCTTACTCGTGTCAAGTCAGGAATAAAAAATCATTAAGACAACTGCCTCACAGAAGCTGATACGCGATTCTTGGAGTTCCGTCGCTGATGTATATGATACCACAGCGCAAAAAACCAAGCTTTTCCACGACGTGCTGCATCGTTTTATTCTTTTCATGCGTATCGATTCTGATGTTTGAAATCGTGTTTCTGCAGTAGTCAACCGCCATTTTGACAACGCCATGAACTGTCCCGTTACTTGCAATGCGGTGAATGGTTCCATAGGGTGCATCCGAAAGCCAGTTGCCATCTTCGATATACGAATAGGTTGGGTCCTCACCCAAAATAAAGGCAAACACAAAACAAATATCGCCTGCCTCATTTTCTCCCACAAAAAGCTCCCCTTTTTTGATATCCTCTACCAATAGTTCCTTTTGCGGTTTTTCCGTCCCCCACTGGTCAGGATTGCCGTTTTGCCTCATATATTCCCGGGCGATTTCATACACCCCGAGGATGGCGCTTAAATCTTTCGACTCTGCTTTTCTGATTCTCATACACTGATATCCTCTTTACTCCTGATGAATCCGTTCAGATTTCGTAATCAATAACCACGCTGGCTGCGGCGTTGGCGCGAACATATGCTTTTACCACGTTACAATGGTAGGGGTCATTCTGATAGCTATCTAAAGCCGCAATATCTTCGAGCAGAACCTCTAAAATCACATCATAAGATTTTGCCGAGCCCAAAACGTCCGTTCCGACCTCGATTCCTTTGATGCTTTCAACCTTGCCCTGCATCGATAAAAGGACTTCCTTTGCCTTATTTTTCGATGCCTCGCTATTATCGTTTAACTTGATACATATCACGTGTTTAATCACAAAAAATTCCTCCTGCATTCGACTTAAACTATTATTCTTTATTATACCGCTTTAAGGTACAAAAGTAAAGTCAAATACATTCGCACAAAAAAATTCTCCTGCAATTTTTTGCAGGAGAATTTATTATTTGATTAGTCTGTTAAGTTGTCAAAATAGCCCTGAACCAATACAATCGGGGTGCCCTTATCGCCCGAGCCGCTGGTGAGGTCACACAGCGAGCCAATCAGGTCAGTCAGACGGCGTGGGGTTGTTCCCTGCGATGCCATATTACCCACAAGGTCATTGCCCTTTTCACGGATTGCCGCTTCGATTGCTTTTTTGAGTTCCTCGCCTTTTAAGTCCGCGAAATCATTATCCGCAAGGTACTTTAGTTTCAGCTCATTCGGCGTACCCTCTAAACCCTTGGTATATGCCGGAGATACGACCGGGTCAGCAAGCTCCCAAATCTTACCTGCAGGGTCTTTGAATGCACCGTCGCCGTACACCATAACCTCGATATGCTTTCCGGTGCGCTCCATGAACTGCTTCTGAATATCTTCTACCATATCAAAGCACTCGTTCGGGAACAGCTTTACGGTGTCTTCCGTGGACTTGTTGGAGCCTAAAAGACCATACTTCGAATTATAGCCACTACCATTTACCGGCTGATTCAGCAAATCATCGAGGCCAAACACGCATTTCGCACCCGCCTCGCGCAGAATACGCTTGGTTCTTGCGCGGGTGTGGATATCGCAGTTGATTACCTTATCTGTATATTTTAAGATGGCACGGGGGTCATTTGCCAAAACAATTTCCGCCTCTGCACCGCAGGAACGAATCAAATCGCCATAATACTGTACGTAATCCACTCCGGTAAACGGATGCTTATTCTCTCCGAACAGCTCGCGGTATTTTGCTTCGCTCAAAACATCAGAATACGGATTGATGCCTGCTTCATCGAGCTGGTCAATCGATACCAATGCGTTACCGACCTCGTCACTCGGATAGCTCAGCATCAAAACAATTTTCTTTGCGCCCTTTGCGATACCACGAAGGCAAATCGCAAAACGGTTGCGGCTCAAAATTGGGAAAATAACACCGACAGTTTCGCCGCCGAGCTTTTCCTTTACGTCCGTTGCAATTGCATCCACGCTTGCGTAGTTACCCTGTGCACGTGCAACGACGGATTCCGTAATGGAAACGACATCTCTGTCACGAAGCGCAAAGCCCTCTGCTTCTGCTGCTTCGATAACACTATTTACGGTAATCGAGGCAATATCGTCTCCCTCACGGATAATCGGGCAACGGATCCCTCTTGAAATTGTACCAACTTTTCTCTCCATAAAAAACAACCTCCCGGTTCTTGACTTTCTTATATATTCTTATTATAATACAAATATCGTTATTAGTAAAGAAGATAATTCTTACATCTGTTATAAGGAGAACTTATATGAAAACGAAGCTTGATTATTATCGGATTTTTTATGAAGCCGCGCGCCATTCATCCTTTTCCACCGCCGCTCGTCATTTATATATTTCCCAGTCGGCGATTTCGCAATGCATCCACCAACTCGAAAAAGATTTAAATGCACAGCTTTTTATCCGTTCCCGCCGTGGAATCAGCCTCACAAAAGAAGGTGAGCTTCTCTTTCAGAAAGTAGAAAGCGCCATCGGGGCGATTGAACAGGGAGAAACGATACTCAAAAGACTACATCATTTGGAAAGCGGTTCTTTAACTATTGCTGCTGCCGATGCGATTACTACGCATTATCTTCTCCCTTTTCTTGAGCAATTTCACGCAAACTATCCCGGCATTCGTCTTGAGATGGCAAACTCCTATTCGTATCATATGCTCCAAATGGTCAAAGAGGGAAAGGCCGAGCTAGCATTTGTCAATTTGCCACTCGCAGACGAGGAACTCATCATCGAACCCTGCCTTGAGATTCACGATATTTTTGTCTGTGGTCCGGAGCATCCGAGGAAGAACCGTTATCGTTGGGATGAAATTGCAGAAGAACCTCTCATTCTTTTGGAAACCAATTCTGCCTCCCGACGCTTTTTAGATGCCGAATTTTTGAAAAAACACATAACACTTACACCACAGATAGAAATTGCCGCCCATGAGCTTTTAATCCAATTTGCCTCGATTCATCTGGGTGTCTCCTGTGTTGTTAAAGAATTTGCAAAAGATGCTCTTAAACAGGGAAAAATCTGTGAAATGCCGCTTTCTCCTCCCTTACCGCCAAGACACATCGGTTGTGCCTACTTAAAACACAATCCGCTGTCAAAACCGGCACAGGAATTTTTGCATTTAATCAAAGAAAAATAACTTCTACGAAAGAAAGAATTAAGCCTCCGCCAACAACGGAAAAACCGCCAAAATTTGTGAACAATATATAAATTGCTACAAAATTATTAAAAAAGTTTTAAGAAAAGGTTGACATAGTGCACAAGTTTTAGTATAATGAGTTTGTAACAACTTCGTAATAACTTCACAGCTTTCAAGAGCTAACAGTTCCGAAAAAGTATTGCGAAATAAAAACGGAGGTTTATTTTTTTATGCGAAAGCTCTTAAAATCCGGAGCAATGCTCCTTTTGGCTCTGCTTTTGGTTTTACCAACCGCAGGCTTTAGGGCAAGCGCAAGTTCTTATCCTTGCGTCGGCATTGTTTTGGGAGATAACGTAAACGTTAGAACAGGCCCGGGAACAAATTATGATGTTACCGCTTGTGTCTGGACCGGCGTTACCGTGGATGTATTTGCAAAAGAAGGAAACTGGTATAAAATCGGCACAGGAGACGGCACGGCTTATGTTTGTGCAGACTACATAAGTGTACGTCCGGAAGACCTGGCAAACAGAGGAAATCTTGGTATGGGCAGTCGCGTTGTTGCGATTGCAAAAAAATACCTCGGAATCCCGTATCGTTACGGCGGCTCCGACCCGAGCGGTTTTGACTGCTCCGGCTTCACCTCGTATGTGTATCGTCAGCTCGGTTATGAACTGAACCGTACCTCGCACGATCAGCTTGCCAATGGCGTTGCCGTTTCAAAGAGTGAGTTAAAACCCGGCGATTTGGTTCTGTTTAAGAAAGCCGGAAGCTCCAGAGTGCACCACGTCGGAATTTATGTTGGCGACGGAATGATGATTCATTCTCCGCAGACCGGCGATGTAATTAAATATACCAGTATCACCACCGGTTATTATAACCGCGTGTATTACGCAGCAAGACGAATTGTAAGATAAGAAAACATAAAAAGAAGAAGCATATCTTTGATATGCTTCTTCTTTTTTCTATTCATTAAATTTATCCACCAGTTTTTGTTTCTTTCTGATAATATAATCGGAAAGCTCGAATCTTCCGACACCGGCAATATATCCTAAAATACCGCCTGCGGTAATGAGCACCGGGACCAAAAGCAGCGGCCACGCTAATGTTTCCGTCCTTGGCTGAAAGCCGACAACCATCGGGAACAGAAGTCTTGCAAAAGGTGCGATATTATCAAACAAATAAACCTCCTGCATCACGCGTGGCTGGTTTTCCTCTAAAATATATCTCACACCGACTACCATATCTCGAATGGGGAGAATATTATAGCGAATCAAAGCAAACAGAACCGCTATCACCAAAAAGAAAATCGCGGAAGGCGCAATCAGGCGGAGCGCTTTTTTCACGCCCATATTTTCTTTGTCATACTTTAAATCTGACTTCGCTTTTTTCCACAGCCGGGAATACACAAAGCCAAAAAAGACAAGCGAAAACAGTATGGAATATGCAAACAAGCCCCAGCTTTGATTCAAAACCGGAGACAAAAAAAACAGTCCCAGTATGGATAAAAGCAGTGTCAACAAATAATCGACAAACACCATCCATTTACATTTTCTATCACTCACCATCGTAATTTACCCCTTTCACCTGACTAAACCCAACGAGTTTAGAATCATTTCCTGTTTTTCAAACATTTCTTGTTCCTCCGCCTGACCTAGCTCGTGGTCATAGCCGAGCAAATGCAAGAGCGAATGAACCGCCAAAAATCCGATTTCACGCTCAAGGCTGTGTCCATATTCTTCTGCTTGCACTACAGCTTTTTCGAGTGATATCACAATATCTCCCAAAAACACTCTGCCCTCGATAAAGTCCTCGTCGTAAATGATGACGCCTTCCTCATCCTGCTCAAGCATCGGAAAAGACAAAACATCGGTTGGCTTATCAATCTTTCTTTGTATGCGGTTAATTTCGCGGATGCCCTCATTATCCGTAAACAAAAGGCTGATTTCCGCCTCATATTCAAACTGTTCTGCAGAAAGTGCGGCAGAAAGGCAATCCGTAATCAGCGAAATTTCTTTGTCCCCTACAGAAACTTTATTCTGTTCATTATTCCAGACAAGATTAATTTTCATTTGATTTCCCCTTGCCTTTTGACCTCAAGTGGTCATATTTTTCGTACGCCTGAATAATTTTCTGTACCAGTGGATGACGAACGACATCTTTATGGCTGAAATAGCAGAATTCAATGCCTTCGATACCGCCTAAGATTTTAATTGCCTCTTTTAGACCCGAACGTTTGCCGTCAGGTAAGTCTATCTGCGTAATATCGCCCGTAATGATTGCTTTTGAGCCAAAGCCGATACGAGTCAGAAACATCTTCATCTGTTCCGGTGTTGTGTTTTGTGCTTCGTCGAGAATAATATAGGAGTTGTCAAGCGTTCTTCCGCGCATATAAGCAAGCGGCGCAACCTCAATCATTCCCTTTTCCACATAACTGTTATAGTTTTCCGTACCCACCATATCATAGAGTGCATCGTGAAGCGGTCTTAAATAGGGGTCAACCTTATTTTGCAAATCGCCTGGCAAAAAGCCGAGTTTTTCACCCGCCTCTACGGCAGGACGGGTTATAATGATGCGGTTAACCTCTTTATTACGGAATGCCGTCACCGCCTTTGCGACCGCAAGGTAGGTTTTTCCGGTACCGGCAGGACCAATACCAAATACAATTGTATTGTTCTTCATTGCGTGGACATACTGCTTCTGACCGATGGTTTTGCTTTTAATTGGCTTGCCCTTCGATGTCACGCAAACGCAATCTGCACCAAGCGTCTGTATAATATCCTCATGGCCCTCACTCGCCATACTGATGGTATAGAGGATGTTTTGCTCGTTTAAGCACTCTCCACGTGCTACCGTTGCAATCAGGCTGGAAATGGTTTTTGCCGCAAGCGAAAGCTTGTCCTCGTCCCCTAAAATTTTAAGCATATTGTCACGTGCTGAAATAGAAACATCCAGTTCCTTTTCCAGCAATTTTAAATTTTTATCAAAATCACCGAACAACTTTCCCAAATCCACTCCGGAAGCGTCCAAGATTCTTTCTGCCATAAATTCTTTTCTCCTTACTGCAAACCATTTAATCCTATTGTACTATGTTTTCTTTATTTCTGCAATACTTCTTTTGCAAGCAATAGTCCAATGACGGTTTTTCCGTCCTGTAATTTTCCCTCTTGAATCATTTGCACTAGCTCGGAAAGTGGATATCTTTCCACCTCCAAAAACTCATCCTCATCGGGATGACGCTCGCCCTCGCGCAAATCCGTTGCGAGATAAAGGTGAATGAGTTCCTGACAAAATCCCGGCGATGGGCAAAACACGCCGAGATACTCAAAATTTCCTGCTTCCATTCCCGTTTCCTCGCTGAGTTCTCGGATACCACATTCTCTGTGGTCTTCGCCGTATTCCAGCTTGCCTGCCGGAAGTTCTAAACAAAGTCTTTTTAGGGGATAGCGATACTGGCGCACCATATACACATTTCCGTCTGCGTCCACGGGCACGATGGCTACCCCGCCCGGATGCTCTACAACCTCTCGGGTTGAGGTGGAGCCGTTCGGAAGCTCAACGGTATCCCGACGCACACGAATCACGCGTCCGTCAAACAATTCTTCACTGTCAATTGTTTTTTCTGTCATATCCATATTACATTTCCTCCCTTATGGAATCCAGCCACTTGCGCTCTTTATCGGTCAGCGGTGCTTTTTCAAGCATATCCGGTCTCTTTTTCAGCGTTCTTAAAATAGATTCTTTCCGTTTATATTCCATTATATTTTTATGGTGACCTGAAAGCAAAATTTCAGGTACGGATTTCCCTAAACATTCCGGCGGGCGCGTATATTGTGCGTGCTCTAACAGTCCGTCAAAATGCGATTCATGTGCATAGGCATCCTCTGAACTCAACACGCCCGGAATCAGTCTTCCTACGGCATCTATCAGTGCCATCGCCGGAATCTCTCCGCCTGTCAGCACAAAATCGCCCATCGAGATTTCCTCGTCTACGATTTCCTCTAAGACGCGCTCATCCACACCCTCATAATGACCGCAAAGAAGGATTAAATGTTCCTCTTTAGAAAGGCGGACTGCCGTCCGTTGGTCAAATACCTTACCTTGCGGTGAAAGATAAATCACCTTTGGCTTTTTCTCTAGCCCTTGCGTCACGCTTTGCCATGCACGATAAATCGGCATCGCCTGCATCACCATACCCTCACCGCCGCCATAGGGGTAATCGTCCACGCGGTTATGCTTATTCTCGGCAAAATCACGAATATTGGTATAACGAATATCTAAAATACCTGCGGTTTGTGCGCGTCCGATAATACTTTCCGAAAGCACGGCACGCATCATATCGGGAAACAGAGTCAAACAATCAAAACGCATACTCATATCACTACCTCTGCATCCAAAAGTCCTGCTGGAAGCTTGACATCCATATAATTTTCTTCCACATTTACCTCTAAGACGACATCGGGAATGACCGGAATCAGAATAGACTTTCCATCCGTTGTTTTAATATCATACACATCATTGGCACCCGTCTGGAACACATCCTGAATTTTGCCTAGGAGCTTTCCTTCTTCAAACACTTCCATACCGATTAAATCCGCGATATAATATCTGCCCTCGGGAAGAGGCACTTTCTCTGTATATACTGTCGTCCCCTTATATCTCTCCGCCTCATTCATATCGCCGATTTCACGAAAACGGACAATCAGACAGTTTTTATGTATACGGCTGTCAGTCACATGCAGTTCTTTGCCCCCGGAAAGATAAAAAATATCCAGCTCTAAGAGTTCTTCCATATCATCCGTCCAAGGATTGATTTTCACTTCGCCGCGGATGCCGTGAGTATTGACAATCTGTCCAACCTCAATTAAATCTACCATCTGTCGTCCCTTTCCTTTCACGCTTATCCAAATTCAAAATGAGGTCCGGCTTGCTTTCTGCTTTGCCGGACCTTTTTCGTTTACGATACGGATTCTTCTGCGATTGCTTTCGTTGATTCTTTCTTGGAACGCAGAGCGAGGTGCGGTCGTTCCTTATTTGTAATACATTCTTTGGTTATCGTACATTTTGCCACATTCTTCTCTGATGGCAGTTCGTACATAATATCGAGCATACTTTCTTCCATAATAGAACGGAGTCCACGCGCGCCGGTTTTGCGGTCTAGGGCTTTCTGCGCAATGGCATCAAACGCCTCATCCTCAATCTCAAGCTTCACACCGTCGAGTTCAAAAAGTTTCGCATACTGCTTTGCGAGCGCATTTTTCGGCTCGCGCAGGATGCGCACGAGCGCCTCTTTATCCAGCATTTCAAGCGTCGAAATAATCGGCAGACGACCAATGAGTTCCGGAATCAAACCGAACTTCAACAAATCCTGCGGCTCGATTTTTGATAGCAGTTCATCCACTTTTCTGTCTTGCTTGCCAATCACCTGTGCACCAAAGCCAAGCGATTTTGAGCCGGTGCGGTCAGAAACAATCTTTTCGATACCCTCAAAGGCACCGCCGCAAATGAACAGAATATTGGTTGTATCAATCTGCAGAAACTCCTGATGCGGATGCTTTCTTCCGCCCGTCGGGGGAACGGAAGCAACTGTACCCTCCAAAATTTTTAAAAGTGCCTGCTGAACACCCTCACCGCTGACATCACGGGTAATGGAGGTGTTCTCGGATTTCCTCGTAATTTTATCAATTTCATCAATGTAAATAATGCCACGCTGCGCTTCTTCAATGGAACCGTCAGCCGCCTGAATCAGCTTGAGCAGGATATTTTCCACGTCTTCACCGACATAGCCTGCCTCGGTCAGTGTTGTTGCATCCGCAATCGCAAACGGAACATTCAAAATCTTTGCAAGTGTCTGCGCCAGCAGGGTTTTACCCGAGCCGGTCGGTCCAAGCAATAAAATATTGGATTTCTGTATATCAATTTCGCCAATCTGGCGTTTGCTTTCAATTCTCTTATAGTGATTATAAACAGCGACAGAAAGTGCCTTTTTCGCGCTTTCCTGCCCAATCACATACTGGTCTAAAACCTCTTTAATCTGCTTAGGTGTCGGAAGTCCCTCTAGACTAACCTCCATATCCACCAAATCAAAATTATCGCCCATATAACGATTGCACATTGCAATACATTCATTACAGATATTCACGTTCGGCCCCTTAAAAAGCTTTAATACCTGGCTTTCGTGCATACCGCAAAAGCTGCAGCGCGCTTCTTTATGCTCATTCATATTCGACAATCTGTAAACACCCCGTTTCCATATTTTTGTAAAGCGGTTTGCTTTACACCCCGGCAGTCAACTGCCCAATCAAAATCATAAAGAGGCTGTCCGCAAAGTGGCAGCCTCTTTGTGCTTTCTTAAGCTTTGTCGATGCGCGAGGTAATCACTTCGTCGATCAAGCCATATTCTTTTGCTTCGATAGCAGACATAAAGTTATCTCTCTCTGTATCCTGCTTAATCACATCCAGCGGTTTTCCGGTGCGCTCACTTAAAATTTGATTCAGTTTATCTTTGATGCGCAGGATTCGGTCTGCGTGAATTTTAATATCCGTCGCCTGTCCCTGCATTCCGCCCAAGGGCTGATGAATCATGATTTCGCTGTTAGGAAGCGCAATACGCTTACCCTTTGCGCCCGCCGCAAGTAAAAATGCACCCATGCTGGCAGCCATACCGATACAAATGGTTGACACATCGCACTTTATGTATTGCATTGTGTCATAAATTGCCATGCCGGAGGTAATCGACCCGCCGGGGCTATTGATATAAAGCTGGATATCTTTATCCGGGTCTTCGCCCTCTAAATAAAGCATCTGTGCTACGACGAGGCTTGCCGTAACGTCATTGACCTCTTCGCCTAAAAAGATAATTCTGTCTTTTAACAGGCGGGAATAGATGTCATACGAACGCTCACCTCTTGAGGTCTGCTCTAAAACCATTGGTACCAAACTCATATTATGACCTCCCATCATTGGAACTTTTGGCTCACTTCATTCAAAATTATTCTGCGTCTTTTTCTGCCTTTGCTTTTGTTGTTTTCTTAGCAGTGGTCGTTGTCTTTTTCGCAGTAGTTTCTTTTTTCGCAGCAGTCGTGGTGGTTTTCTTTGCTGTTGTGGTCTTCTTTGCTGCCGGTTTCTTCTCTGCATCTGCAGCTTTAGCAGTCGTCTTTTTCGCTGCCGGTTTCTTTTCGCCATCTGCTGCTTTTGCAGTTGTTTTCTTTGCCGGAGCTTTTGCTTTGGTCCAGCTTGCGTTTTCCACGATGAACTCGGAAGCCTTGGAAAGCTTTAAGTCAGCCTTGATGTTTTCAATATCCTCATCGCGAAGGAGAGACTTAATCTTATCCAGCTCCATATTGTAAGCTGCTGCCATATCAGCGAGATTCTTTTCTACATCCTCTTCGCTTACTTCGATATTTTCAATTTTTGCAATCGCTTCCAGCGCGAGCGTTGCTTTCACCTGACGCTCTGCCATCGGCTTCATCTGCTCTTTGTACTGCTCGATGCTGGAGCCTACATAGGTCAGATACTGCTCAAAGGAAAGACCCTGCTGGGACATTCTCATATTGTTGTCGCTGATCATGCTTTCGATGCGTTTTTCAACCATGCACTCCGGCAGGTCAACCGTCATACCATCAACAACCTTTTCGATTGCAGCATTCTCTTTGTCCTGCTTGGTATGCTTTTCAGCTTCCTCTGTCATTTTAGCCTTAATATCAGCTTTTAATTCATCCAAGGTGTCAAATTCACTGATATCTTTTGCGAACTCATCATCGAGCGTCGGCAGCTCTTTATATTGTATGCTGTTTACCTTCACTTTGAACACAGCAGGCTTGCCCTTTAATTCTTCTGCATGGTATGCTTCCGGGAAGGTAACGTTTACATCGAACTCATCGCCGATATTTTTGCCGACAATCTGCTCTTCAAAGCCCGGAATGAAAGAACCGGAACCAATCTCTAAGTCATGGTTTTCTGCTTTTCCGCCCGGGAAAGCAACGCCATCGGTAAAGCCTTCAAAGTTAATGTTAGCGATATCGCCCTCTTTGACTGCTCTGTCTTCTACGCTGACCAAACGAGAGTTACGCTCCTGACGGCGCACAAGCTCTGCGTCTACATCAGCATCGGATACAGTATGCTCAATATTTTCAAGTTTCATACCCTTATATTCGCCTAAAGTTACTTCCGGTTTTACCGTAACAGTTACGCTCAAAACCAAATCCTTACCGGAACCGATTTCCTTGACATCAAGCTTCGGTACATCAACCGGCTCGATACCCAGCTCACGGATTGCTTCGGTATAAGCATCCTGGCATACAAAATCAACAGCGTCATCATAAAAGATGGCTTCGCCGTAGGTTTTTTCAATTAATTTTCTCGGTGCTTTACCTTTTCTGAAGCCACGAACCGTAATGTACTTTACATTCTTACGGAACGACTTGTCCATAGCTTCATCAAATTTCGCTGCCGGTACTGTCATAGTAATCTCAGCAACATTGTTTTCCTTTTTCTCTAATACGTTAGACATATTTCCCTTGTCCTCCCTGTTTCTCTCTTTTTATATCCATTGGGATATTATACCACAACAAAACCCCATTTTTCAATACCTATTTTTATTATTTTCAAATTATTCACGATTCCCATCGGCGCTCTGCATCAAAACCATAGGCAAATACCAACTGGAGCTCTTTACAATTTGCAATGTCCTGCGGCAAAACCAGCCAACCATCTCCATCGATATCCAGTCCTGCCGCATAGTATGCCTGCCAGACGAGGTGCGAACAATGGGTGGAATTCATGGGCAAATCGTTTTGCTTATCCTTTTTCCAAAGCCCTGCCAAAAAGCTGTAATCCACACCAACAAGGTGCTCTTTTGCAAAGCTTGCCGCCTGCTGGGCAACCATATTATCTTTCGGTCTTAAGATAAGGAGTGTCGGATAGCGAGTCCATTTTTCCACTGACTGAACCGAGGATTTCACACCCAAAAGCACCGATTCTACAGTTTTTCCCCGTGATGCATCAACAACAATGCCTGCGTGACCGTGACGGAATCCTAAGGTATGGGTTGAACGGGTAATTAAAATGTCCCCGTCACGAAGAGGCGGAAGCTTGATTCTATCCGCATTTGTCGCAAGCTGTTCCTCTTTGGTTGTCGGGAAAAAGATGAAATTACACTGGTACTCTGCAGGTGTATGATACTGATTCTGAAACGCAAGTATGGTTTCGCTAAAACCATCGGCTTGCGTTCTCAAATCTTCTATGGCGGATTTTCCGAGTCCTGTTTGGTTCAGCAAAAAAACATAGTCTCCATCGTCCAGTTTTTCTTTCTGTAAAAGGTGTTCTATATTCACTTTTTCCGTCTCGGGAAGCTTACGTGCGCCGTTTTCACATACTGCAAAAAGCACAACAATCAACACAAGCAAAAATGCCAAAGCTATTATCGCAAATGAAACTCTTTTTTTCATACGGATTCCTTTCCAAATTTCTTTGCTTTTATTGTAACAAATTTTCAAAATAATTCAAGTGATTTTTGCTCTTTCACCGTATATTTCTGCAACTTTTGAAAAACACTATTTTTGTAATTTTGGTCGGAAGGAGAATGCTTTATGACGGCAAAACGGGTCCGCGGCATCTGTATATTCCTGATTGCTTTTGTTTTGATTGCCGCACTTTCCTGGTATCTGGTAAAAAGCAAAGGAGAAAACAGACATTCCAAAGCCGTGATGGTCATGATGACAAAGCAATATAAAGGAGAATGTTATGAAGAATAAAATGACAAATGAACAGTATCAAAAGTATGTCGATAAAAAAACGCCCAACTCGACTCTTTTAAAGGACGTGACGCTTGCCTTTTTGGTCGGCGGTCTGATTTGCATCATCGGTCAGGCAATTTCTGACGGCTACCGTGGGCTTGGGCTATCTGAGGAACTGATTTCCCCTGCCACTTCTGTCAGTCTGATTTTTATCGGCGCACTGCTCACCGGGCTCGGTCTTTATGACAAAATCGCTAAATTTGCCGGCGCCGGTACTATCGTTCCGATTACCGGGTTCTCCAATTCGATTGTATCCCCTGCGATGGAGTTTAAGAGCGAGGGCCTGGTATTGGGTCTTGCCGCTAAAATGTTCGTCATCGCTGGTCCGGTACTGGTTTACGGCATTACTGCGTCAGTACTTGCAGGGATTGTATACCTTCTGTTGTCTGCTATCTAGGCTGTAGAAAAATGCGCAGAACACACAAGGCAAAAAAAGAACTGTGGCAAATTTGCCACAGTTCTTTTTTATCTGATCACCCGAATACCCAAAAGCTCCACTTCTTTGGAGAGGTAACCCTCCTCAGGAATCTGCGGTTTGGAATAGTCTGTCGAAAGATACTTTTTATTATCATCTGCAAACACGGTTACGACTGTGCTGTCGTCACCTAAGCTATCTTGCGCAAGTAGTACGCCAAGGAAGTTTGCGCCGGAGGAAACGCCCACGCCGATGCCAAGTTCTTCCGAGAGCATTCTTGCCATGCAAATTGCGTCACCATCATCCACAGAAACTACACCGTTAGTCTGCTCCAGTTTCAAAATGTCGGGAATAAATTCATCTGATATACCGTAAATTCGATGTTTTCCAACTTTATAGCCGGTAGAGAGCGTCGGGGAATTGGACGGCTCCAAGGGGTAAACTTTGCAATCGGGATTTGCTTTTTTCAGACTTTCTGCAATTCCCATCACCGTACCGCCGGTTCCGACACCGGCAACGACCGCGTCCGCGGTTTTACCGATGCTTTTAAACTGGCTTACGATTTCCTCCCCTGTCCATACAGCGTGTGCCTCTACATTATCAGGATTGGAGAACTGATTCGGCAAAAATGCTCCGCCCTTTGCCGCTCTTTCTTCCGTCATACGAATCGAGCCTAAAAAGCCTCCTTCTTCATGGGAAACCAGACGCACCTTTGCACCAAAGCTTTCCATCAGCGCGATGCGCTCACGGCTCATCCAGTCAGGCATATAAATTTCTACCGGATGACCAAGGTACCTTCCAAGTGCAGAAAACGAAATGCCCGTATTTCCACTGGTTGCCTCAACAATGGTATCTCCCGGAGAAATCGTACCCTCTTCATACGCTTTTTTCAAAATGTGATACGCCACACGGTCTTTGATACTGCCCGTCAGATTATAGTACTCCGCCTTTGCGTACACCTTTCGTTCTTTCCCGCGAAAGCGCAGGGAAATTTCAACGAGCGGTGTTCCGCCAATCATTGGCCGTATCGCCTCAAATTTTTGTGTTATGGTTTGTTCCATATGTAACCCTCACTATGAATCATTCTGCTTTATTATATTCAATGCAACAATTTTTTCTACTCTTGCTCTTCTTCCATCTCGCGAAATTTCACTGCACAGTAAAGTGCGCACTCTACGCGCTTTCTCTGCAGATGACAGCTCATTTCAAGCGGTGTATTAATGTCTCCGCAGTACTGATACGCATTCGCCGGACAGCCGCCGCTGCAATAGAACTTCGCAAAGCAATTTTCGCACGCAGGCTTGGTGTAGACATTTGAAGACTCAAACATATGTTTAATTTCTTCGTTTAAGCCGTCTTCTTTGACATTACCCATTTTCATTTTTTCATCACCAACGAACTGATGACAGGGATAAATATCTCCGTTCGGCGCAACCGCTACGTACTCGTGCCCAGAGCCGCAACCGGACAGGCGTTTTGCAACGCAAGGACCGCCCTCTAAGTCAATCATAAAGTGGAAGAAATTAAAGCCCTTGCCCTCTTTTCTGCGTTTGACATACTCGATTGCCAGTTTTTCATATTCTGCATAAATCGTGTCCAAATCTTCCGGGCGAAGTGCATAATCCTCGGTCTGCGCCGCAACGACCGGCTCTACCGAAACCTGCTTAAAGCCCAAGTCGGCAAAATGCAGAACATCTTCAGCAAAATCAAGGTTCTTTCGGGTGAAGGTGCCACGCACATAATAGTTATCCTGACCTCTCGACTCTGCCATATCCTGAAACTTTCCAACGATGCTGTCATAGGTTCCGCTGCCGTCGATGCGGGTACGCATATAGTCATTGACCTCTTTGCGACCATCAAGACTCAAAACGATATTCACCATATGCTCGTTGATATATTTCTTTTTGTCTTCGTCTAACAAAATACCGTTGGTGGTAATGGTAAAGCGGAAGTTTTTGCCGTATTTCTTTTCTTCTTCCCTTGCATAGCTGACAATGCCTTTTACCACGTCAAAGTTTAACAGCGGTTCACCGCCAAAGAAGTCAATCTCAATATTACGGCGGTTGCCGGAATTTCTAATCACAAAATCAATTGCCTGCTTACCTACCTCCAAGGGCATCAGGCTTCTTTGTCCCTCATAGGAGCCTGTCCCAGCAAAGCAGTATTTACATCTTAAATTACAATCGTGCGCAATATGCAGACACATTGCCTTAACCACGGAGTTTTTATGCCAGTTTTTTGCATACTCGCGGTATGGGTCCTCGGTAAACAGCATTTCTTCCCCGCAGAGCTCTAAAATGTCTGCGTATGCTTCTTTGAGTTCCTCCGCCGGATATTTTTTCGACAGTTCATCAAGAATTTCTGCCGGAATTTCCTCCTCGGTTGGACGGGTGCCGAGCGCCTCAATCAGTTCTTTTGTCATATCATCCACTTCGTGCACCGCACCGCTGTAAACATCCAGCACAATATTGGTGCCGTCAATGGTAAATTGATGTATCATTTCATTTCAATCCTTCCGTATGTACTCGTTTAAGGGCTGTCGCACAAGAGACAGACCGCCTGTTCTGCATTTTATGCCGCAGTCCTTAAAAAAACGCGAAAAGGCGGCAACGATTGTTACCGCCTGTTCATTTCCGCTTTTCTTATACTCTTTCGCACTTCTGGTTAGCAACCGTGCAGGAGGTTTTGCAAGCAGACTGGCAGGAGGTCTGGCATTCGCCGCATCCACCCTTCTTCATGCTTTCCTTCAGGCTTGCTTTGTTACAGGTTTTAATGTGTTTCATCCGTGTTCCCTCCATCTCACCTTTTTCTTTTGTCGGACATATTAATGCCGAAAATTCCGCCTGCTGCGCCGGCTAAAAGATGAAGCAAGGTCATAATCAGAAAATAACTGCTCATCTTTGCGCCAAACGTGACAGACGAAAGTAAAAACAAAACCAAACTGTATAAAACGCCGACCAAAATACCTCTGAGCCATCCGCGGCTTTTTGCCACGCGCGCCGCCATCATACCGCCGACTGCCACTGACAACAGGGAGGCGACGATTACAATAAACGGAATCAGATGCTCGGGCATCGGTGTATAGGTTAAAAGGAGTGCCGCAAGTACAAAGACGCCTGCCAAAAGACCAAAGGTCCAAAGCATCGCCTTAAGCAGCGCCTCCGCCCCCACCTTTGCGGGTCTTGAATCCTTCACCGCTTTATACTCTTGAAAAGCCATTTCCATTCCTCCTAAAAAATCGGTCATAGTCCTATCCTATACCTATTCTTTTGGGAGAAAAAATATGCTTTTATCAGTTCGAGCTTGCCGGTTTTACAACCTCACGAACTGCCCAGCGTTCCATCGTCATTGGTTGTTTTTCGGTTCTGGTACCGGTCTCAATAACGATTTTTTCGTCCTTGATTTTGGTAATCGTACCGACAATACCGCCAATTGTGATAATATTATCACCGACTTTTAAGTTCGCGAGCATATTCTTATTTTCCTTATCGCGCTTTCTCTGCGGACGAATCAGGATAAAATAAAATACGACAATCAAAATGAGCATCGGTAACAAGCTGACTAAAAGCTCCATCGGACCTGCCTGCTGCGGTTGTGCGCCTTCTTGGGCCGGCTCTGCAAAAGCAGTTACACTGCCTAAAAGCATCATCACCGAAGTCAATGCCATTGCTAATTTTTTCATCCTCTACACCTCCAATACCAAATATATTAACATTATATAATTATACCCTTTCTTTTCTATTAACGCAAGTGTTTTTCTAAAAAAATAAGTTTTTCTTATATTTCCTTATTTTATTGCCAAAAAAAGATTGACACAAGGCGAAATTCGTGCTAAAATTATGATTTAGATAGAGGCGCGTTTTTTATCAGTAACCGCACAGGAGAGCACGGGAGCCCGAAGATGGTGCGGCAAAAGGAAAAAACGCCGAAGTTGCAAGGCATCCCGTACGCCTGCGCGGCTGGGTGTATGGTAAATAACCATGCAACTGTCATCGGCAATACCGGTGGAGGGCTATCAACAAATAATGTTCCGTTTTTGTGCGTGTAGTTGTATGGCTAAAGCGGAAGAACTGATTTGTATGAAATGCCGTGCTCTGTCTTATGATCGGGTTCGGCTTTTGTTTTGCCCGAAGGTGATTCACCTTTGTCGCTCATTTGCATAAAATAATTTTGAATATACATTTTTAGGAGGTACATTCGATGAAAAAGTACAAAATCGCCGTCGTCGGTGCAACCGGCATGGTAGGAAGAACATTCTTAAAGGTTTTAGAGGAAAGACAGCTGCCCGCTGAAAGCTATACGCTGTTTGCATCTGCACGTTCTGCAGGAAGCAAAATCAACTTTATGGGCAGTGAATACACCATTCGTGAACTGACAGAGACCTCTTTCGACGAGGGCTTTGATATTGCTCTGTTCTCTGCCGGTGGCTCCATCAGCGAAAAATTCGCACCGATTGCTGCCTCCAAAGGCTGTGTTGTTATCGATAACTCCAGCCAGTGGCGTATGGACCCCACGGTTCCGCTGGTTGTTCCGGAAGTTAACCCGGAAGATATTAAAAAGCACCACGGCATTATTGCAAACCCGAACTGCTCTACCATTCAGGCAATGGTAGCACTTCGTCCCCTGCAGCAGAAATACGGTATCAAGCGTATCGTATATTCCACCTATCAGGCAGTTTCCGGCGCAGGTCTTGGCGGATATCAGGATTTGGAAAACGGAATCAAGGGAGAGGCTCCGAAGAAGTTTAACCATCCGATTTTCAACAACTGCCTGCCGCAGATTGATGTGTTCCTGCCGAACGGCTACACCAAAGAAGAAATGAAAATGGTAAACGAAACCCGTAAGATTTTGGGCGACGATACGATGCGCGTAACCGCAACCACCGTTCGTGTACCGGTATTTATGTCTCACAGTGAGTCTATTAACGTTGAGCTTGAAAAGGACTTTGATTTAGATGAACTCAAGGCAACGCTCGCTGCCGCTCCGGGTCTTATCGTTTTAGATGACCCTGAAAACGCAGTATATCCGATGCCGATTGATGCTTCCGACAAGGATGAAGTTTTCGTTGGACGTATCCGTCGTGACGAAAGTGTCGAGAACGGAATCAATATGTGGGTTGTTGCTGACAACATTAGAAAAGGTGCGGCAACCAACACTATTCAGATTGCACAGAAGTTGATTGAAATTTGGGAAAATCAATAATCGACCTAGCAGGAGGAATCACTATGGCAAAGAAAACTATTTTTACCGGTGCTGGCGTTGCGATTGTTACTCCGTTTGATGAAAACGGCATCAATTACGAAGCGTTCGGTAACATCATCGAATATCAGATTGCACACAAAACTGATGCAATCATTGTTTGCGGAACAACAGGCGAATCTTCCACGATGCCTGATGCAGAACATTTGGCTGCGATTGACTTTGCCGTGAAAAAGGTGGCCGGTCGCATTCCGGTCATTGCCGGTGCCGGCAGTAACGACACTGCACACGGCGTAAACCTTTGTAAAGAGGCAGAGGCTCTTGGCGTTGACGGTCTTCTGCTTGTTACTCCGTATTACAACAAAACCACGCAGAAAGGGCTTTATGAGCATTATAAGGCAATGGCAGAGGCTGTTTCGATTCCGATTATCCTCTATAATGTACCCTCGCGGACCGGTCTTAATATCGATATCAAAACCGTGAAAAAACTTTCCGCTATCGAAAACATTGTTGCAGTCAAAGAAGCAAGCGGCAATATCGCCTATGCAACTCAGCTTGCTGCAGAATGTCCTGAAATGGACATCTATTCGGGCAACGACGATATGATTGTTCCGATTATGAGTCTGGGTGGAAAAGGCGTCATTTCCGTTTTATCCAATGTCATGCCGGAGGAAACTCACGATATCTGTGAAAAATACTTAAACGGTGATGTTAAGGGCTCTCTCGCTCTGCAGTTAAAGCTCTTAAACCTTGTAAAAGCCCTCTTTATCGAGGTCAATCCCATCCCCGTAAAAACAGCAATGAATCTGATGGGAATGAATGTCGGTAAGCTTCGTATGCCGCTGTGTGATATGGAAGAATCGAATCTTGAAATATTAAAATCAGCGCTTGCTGAAGTAGGCTTAATCTGACAAAATATCAAGGGCTGTTGCGTTTCGCAACAGCCCTACTCTGTAAATGAGGTGTACCAATGACAAAGATTATTTTGAGCGGCGCAAACGGCCGTATGGGACAAGCCATCTCCCGACTGGCAGAAGAATCCGATGCCTGCAAGGTGGTTTGCGGTTTTGATATTAACACAGTACAGCTTGCAAGCTACCCCGTCTATGACCGCTATGAAGATTTCACGGGTGAGGCGGATGTTTTAATTGATTTTTCAAACCCGGCAAACTTTGAAAACATCATCGCTTACGCAACGAAGAATAACATTCCTTGCGTAATTTGTACCACAGGTCTTGGAAAAGACCAGCTTGCTCTGCTTTCCGAAACTGCGAAGAAAATTCCAGTCTTCTACTCTGCCAATATGTCGCTCGGTGTCAATCTCATCATTGAGCTCGCCTCCCGCGCGGCAAAGCTTTTAGAGGGAAGCTTTGATATCGAAATCATCGAAAAACATCACAATCAAAAGCTGGACGCCCCCAGCGGCACGGCTCTTGCCATTGCGGATGCGATTTCGGAAAGCTTAGAGAATGCTCCTCAGTATGTATATGACCGCCACTCCGTACGCAAAAAACGTGAATCGAACGAAATTGGTATTCACGCAGTACGCGGCGGCAGCATCGTCGGGGAACACGATGTAATTTTCGCGGGTAACAATGAAGTGATTACGCTTTCACATTCTGCAACCTCGCGCGAGGTCTTTGCAGTCGGTGCCATTCGCGCAGGTATTTTCCTCGCAGGAAAGCCTGCCGGAATGTACAGTATGAAAGACTTGGTGAATGAAATAGCGTAAGAAATTAAATATAAAAAGTCCGTAGCAATCGCTACGGACTTTTTTTGCATGAAATGATTATACGCGAACGGTAAAGTCAAAGGTATCTTCAATTTCGCCACTCTGAACACCGGTGATGGCATCATAGAGTTTTGCGGAGATTTCGCCGATTTCACCGTTGTTGATGGAAATCACATTGCCAGCCCAATTGAGCTCGCCGACCGGAGAAATAACGGCTGCCGTACCCGTACCGAATACTTCCTCGAGCTTACCTGCCTTATGAGCATCGTAAACTTCCTGAATGCCCAGCTTGCGCTCGGTTACCTTAAGTCCCCAGGAACGCAGAATCTGAATAGAGGAATCACGGGTGATACCTGCCAAGATACTGCCGTTTAATGCCGGCGTGATAATCTCGCCGTCGATTTTGAAGAATACGTTCATCGTTCCCACTTCTTCAATGTATTTCCGCTCTACACCGTCAAGCCACAGAACCTGCGTATAGCCTTTTTCTGCCGCTACTTTCTGCGCCTTGATACTTGCCGCATAGTTACCTGCGGTTTTTGCAAAGCCCATACCGCCGCGAACCGCACGGACAAACTCATCTTCTACATAGATTTTAACCGGGTTTAAGCCTTCCGGATAGTATGCGCCAACCGGAGACATAATCACGATAAACTGATAGGTATGCGACGGATGAACGCCGAGTGCGTTATCGGTAGCGATGATGAACGGACGAACATACAAAGAAGTTCCCTCTCCATCCGGAATCCAGTCCATGTCAACTTCAACGAGCTTTTTGATTGCTTCTACAGCGAATTCTGCATCAATCTGCGGAATGCACAGACGGTCATTGGAGATATTCACGCGCTCCATATTCTTCATCGGGCGGAACAGCAGCGCGCCGCCATCAGCCGCACGGTAAGCCTTCATGCCCTCAAAGATTGCCTGTCCATAGTGCAGAACCATACAGGACGGGTCTAAAGAAAGCGGGCCATAAGGTACGATTCTTGCATCGTGCCAGCCCTTACCTTCTGTATAGTCCATTACAAACATGTGGTCTGTAAAATATTTGCCGAAGCCCAAGCCATCGGATGCCGGTTTTGCCTTCGGCGCAGTTGTTTTTGTGATTTTGATTTCCATTTCTGCCATCTCCTTATATGTATATCATGTTAAATATAATACAAAATTTCATATATATCAATTCTACCACTTGAATATCCGTTTGTCAATTTGAAACAAGCAATTATTTCTTTGCAAGTGCCGTAAACAAAAGATTATTTTCGTACATACTAGAGGCAACCAGCGAATCCTCAACCACCTCGCTGACAGCGGTTGTTTTATTGAGCGCCGTCGTAAAAGTAAGAAGTCCTAACACAAGGTAGACAACCAAAATTCCGCTGACTGCTCCTACCACACCACCGAGCAGTTTATTAAAGCCGTGAATCACCGGTAGTTTTGTAATCAGGTTCAGCGTCAAAGACAGAATCCACAAAATCAGTTGAACCAAAATAAACACTAAAATCATACTGATAATCTTGAGTGCCACACTCGCGATGCCACTTGCAATGGCATCCTTTGTTTGTGCCTCTGCCTCAGAAACCGAATCTTGCAAAAAACCGGGAAGCGCCAGGTTTTCTGTCACTTCACCCTCCGGAAGCATCCCGAGCACCTGCTCGTGTACAAAGCCATTGACCGGACTCTGCTCGAGCATATCTGACACCATCGGATGAAGAGAAAGTGCAAGCGCAATCGATATCACGATAGAACAAAGTCCAAACACCGTTTTGACAAAGCCTTTTCGGATGCCAAGCCATACGAACAACACAATAACTGCAATCAAAATAATATCTGCTAAATTAAACATACGATCCCTCTTTCCTTATTCTGCATTTACAGAGATAATCCGTGCCCCTGCGGCTGAAATGCCAACACCGCGCGACTCGTTTCCATAAAACATAAAATCCAACAAATCCATATCAGGACTGAGCCGAAACTGTTCCGTAAGTCCTATATCAAATACGGAAAGCACCCGCCCGTTTTTCGCCAGTATCCGATTGCCGTATGCCGATAAAAATGCGATTTCGTGCTGGGAATGGAACTGCGCTAAACGTTCACCCTTTGCGTTATAGGTTTCCATATCACAAGCCCCAATCGAAAGCCCACTGCCCGAGAAGACCAACAACAAAGCATTTCCGTCGGTATTATAGCTTAAAAGCTCACGTTCGGCATAATCAATCGTTCCCGTCAGCTTTCCGCCACCGTTATAGATATAGGTCTTGCTTTCACCGATGCAATATATGCTGTTTCCCTTAAAGTGTACCGCGCTGAACAATTCATCCGCATAAATATCATTGGCAAATGCCTCGGTTTTGTCTACGGAAAACATCAGAAAATGTGTGGTAATCACGCCCGTATCCGTACGCATTGCCGATACAGCGACATCCCTGCCGTTATCCGAAATATCTGCTGCCAGCACATACATTCCGCCGGAGTTCCAACGGAATTTTTCGTTTCCTCCGGCATCGAATACGGACACCGTGTTCTGATGGCTTTCGCCCTTAGTGACAAACACGCTGTCACCTCTTGTATTTACATTCGCCGCAATTATCGGTTCGGATAAATTGATTTCCGTCTTTTGTTTTCCGTTATGGAATAGGTATGCTCTTT
The DNA here is from genome assembly GCA_017399695.1 of Clostridia bacterium. GTDB lineage: Bacteria > Bacillota > Clostridia > UBA1381 > UBA9506 > RGIG1666. The sequence continues at coordinate 378,185 of JAFQBK010000016.1, forward strand.
TGGCATCCTTATCCGCAATCAGTGCAAAATCACCTCGTGAGGTTAAAAACGGTTGGGAAACAGGCAGGCTGAAATCCTGCTCCTTGTGTCCGTCACGGTTGGCAATCTTGATGTTTTCCGAGCTGTAGAAAAACAACTTTTCGCCCACGACTGCGTGTGCATAAGAAACACCGGGGTCCAGTTCAAAATCCATTTCTTTGGTGTCAGGCGAACTGTTTAGACGGATTTCCTCCGATTGATTGAACCTATGTACAGAAAAAAGTACGCCGCCAACAATCGCCAAAATCAGCGCAACAATCAAAACAACCAAAAGCGGTCTGTGCGATGCGGTATCAGAAATGCGTTCTCTCATACTACCCCTCCGTCAGTAAGTTACCCGATACAAAATGAGGCCTTCGGGCGGTGCCGTAATTCCTGCTTTTTTTCGTTCCTTGGATGCGATAATGTCCGGGATATCCTCCGGATGGATATCGCCTCTTCCGACACTCACGAGTGTCCCCGCAATAATACGCACCATATTATAAAGGAAACCATTCCCCGTAATTGTCATACGGAGCTTATCTCCCAAGATTTCAAAGTCGTTGGAATAGATTTCTCTGACAAAGGTCTTCGCTGTGCCGCCTTGCGACATAAATGCCGAAAAATCGTGTTCCCCTACAAAATGTCCCGCTGCCTGTTTCATCTTTTCATAGTCTAAAGGATACCGGTAATTCCACATATACCGTTTGGTAAAGACATCACAGTAACCGGAATTGTCAATCTGATAGACATAGGTTTTGCTTTTCGCATCGTAGCGCGCGTGAAACTCCTCACTGCAAGGCTCGATGCTTTTTAAGCGGATGGTCTCCGGCAAAAGCGCATTGACACCCGCCCAAAGACTATACATATCCTTATCCGTATCCAAAAACACATTGGCAACATAGTCATATGCGTGCACACCGGCATCTGTCCGGCTCACCCCTACAACAGAAATATCGTTTCGGGTAATGACGGAAAGTGCCCGTTCCAGCTCACCCTGTACAGTAACAGCATTTTTTTGCCGTTGCCAGCCGCCGAAATCTGTCCCGTCATACATCAAGTGTAATTTATGATTCGTTTTCAAGTTTTCACCACCTGAAATTCTACTGTATTATACAAACCGAAGCGCGATAATTACGCCAATCAAACTGACCAATACCACACCTGTCCACAAATCCAATAGCCTAAAGTGAATCGGATGGAGTCTCGTTCTTCCTGTGCCGCCGCGGTAACATCGGCTCTCCATCGCAACCGCAAGCTCATCCGCTCTGCGAAAGGCACTGATAAACAGCGGAACAAGCATCGGTACCAATGCTTTTGCGCGCTGAATGATACCACCGGAGCCAAAGTCTGCGCCACGCGCCTGCTGTGCTTTTGATATTTTCTCCGTTTCCTCAATCAAGGTTGGAATAAAGCGAATCGCAATACTCATCATCATTGCGAGCTCGTGTGCCGGTAAACCAATTTTGGTAAACGGATACAAAAGCTTTTCGATGCCGTCCGTTAAGGAAATCGGCGAGGTTGTGTAGGTCAGCACTGCGCTTGAAATAATTAAAAGAATCAAGCGGATTGCCATTTTCACTGCTAAAACAGCACCCTCATAGGTCATATGAAGGGAATAGCCATTCACATAAATCGTCGTTCCGGGGGTTAAAAACAGATTCAAGAGTCCGGTAAAAACGATAATAAACCAAAGCGGTTTTAAGCCGCGTACATACATCTTAAGCGGCACGCGCGACAAAAGCACAACAAACAAGGTAAAGGCAATCATCAGCGCATAGCCGATGCTCCCTTCCACCGTAAAAATACCGACCAAGAGCAAAATCAATCCCAGTATCTTGGTTCGCGGGTCCATCCTGTGAAGCGGCGAATTAAGCGGAAGATACTGCCCTAGTGTAATATCCTTTAACATGGTTACGCCTCTCTTTTATCTTTCATTAAAAGCATAATTGCTGCTTTTGCTTTTTCGATGGTATAGATGTTTTCATCAATGGGAATACCTCGCTCTTTGAGCGCCTTGACCAAACGGCTGACCTGCGGTACATCCAGCCCCATTGCGCGCAGACGCTCTGCCTCGCCAAAGACCTCTGCCACTTTGCCGTCCATATCAATTTTTCCCTGATTCATTACGATAATGCGACCGGCAATCCGCGCCACATCCTCCATCGAGTGCGACACCAGAATCACCGTCATTTTGCTATTTAAATATAAGGCTCTGATTTGCGTTAAAATCTCTTCCCTGCTTGCCGGGTCCAGTCCCGCCGCAGGCTCATCCAAAATCAGCGTTTTCGGGCGCATCGCCAAAACACCCGCGATTGCCACGCGTCTTTTCTGACCGCCGGACAATTCGAACGGCGATTTATCAAACATACTTTCATCAAGACCTACATAGTGAAGCGCCTCCGTAACTCTCGCCCTCACCTCATCCTCAGAAAGCCCCTGATTCTTCGGGCCAAAAGCCACATCTTTATAAACAGTTTCTTCAAACAGCTGATGTTCGGGATACTGGAAAACCAGTCCGACCTCACTGCGCAGCTTTTTCAAATCTGCATCTTTATCAAGGGTGCTGATGCCGTTCACAATGATTTCTCCCTTTTGCGGCTTTAAGAGTCCGTTTAAGTGCTGTATCAGCGTTGATTTTCCGGAACCGGTATGACCAATTAAGCCCACGAACTCTCCGTCCTGAATCTCGAGGTTAATCCCCGACAAGGACTTCGTTTCAAACGGACTTCCTTCCATATAAATATGTTCTAAATTTCGTATTGTAATTCCCATACCAGACTCTCCTACTTATTAGCCAATACCTTTGCCAGTTCCTCGGCACATTCCTCCACCGTCAGAATGTCGTGTCTGACCGGAAGGCCTGCCTTTTTAAGTTCATATAACAGCTCGGTCACCTGTGGTACATCCAGACCGATTTTCTTGAGTAGTTTCACTTCCGAAAATACCTTTTTCGGCACATCATCCAAAAGCACACTGCCCTCATCCATGACGATGACACGGTCTGCCTGCGCCGCCTCGTCCATATAATGCGTAATTAAGACGACTGTCATTTTCTCTTCTTCTTTTAATCTTTGGATGCTTTCTAATACCTCGCGCCGCCCTTTCGGGTCAAGCATTGCCGTCGGCTCATCCAACACAATACATTTCGGGCGCATCGCAAGCGCACCGGCAATCGCTATGCGCTGTTTTTGTCCGCCGGATAAGCGGTGCGGTGCGTGGCGACGGTATTCATACATCCCAACCGTATGAAGTGCCTCGTCTACCCGTTTTCTAATCTCCTCGGACGGAACGCCCAAATTTTCCGGTGCAAAGGCTACATCCTCTTCCACAACCGTTGCGACCAGCTGATTGTCCGGATTTTGAAAAACCATCCCGACATTGCGGCGCACTTCCCAATAAAGGGATTCATCCTTGGTGTCCATTCCCATCACATACACATTTCCGCCCGTCGGAAGAAAAAGTCCGTTAAAGTGCTTGGCAAGAGTGGATTTTCCGCAACCGTTATGTCCTAAAACCGCAACAAACTCACCCTCTTTGATTTCCAGATTGATATCATCCAGGGCAAAGCGGATGGGGGTTTGGTTACTTGTGTAACTGTATTCTAAATGCTCCGTTTTAATCATTTGTTTGTTATCTCCTTACCTGACCGTCCCCGTAAATAATGTATTTGGTGGTGGTCAGCTCGCAAAGTCCCATCGGGCCGCGTGCGTGTAATTTTTGCGTAGAAATTCCGATTTCCGCACCAAAGCCAAATTCAAACCCATCCGTAAAGCGAGTGGATGCGTTCACATACACCGCCGCAGCATCAACCTCATTTAAGAAACGGTTGGATGCAGAATAATCGTTGGTGATAATCGCTTCAGAGTGGCCGGTTCCGTACTTGTTGATATGGCTGATTGCCTCATCAAGACCGGAAACCACCTTGACTGCCAAAATCAAATCATTATATTCTGTCTGATAGTCCTCTTCCGTTGCCGGCTGAATCTGCGGCAATATTTTTCTTGTTCTCTCACAACCACGCCACTGGACGCCAAATTCTTTCATTGCCTCATACGCTTTCGGAAGGGCTTTCTCTGCAACTGCCTCATCCACCAAAAGTGTTTCTGCAGCATTGCAGACCGCCGGGCGGCTGGTTTTTGCATTGGTGATAATATCAGCAGCCATCGCTAAATCCGCCGTTTTCTCAATATAAACGTGGCAATTTCCTGTACCGGTTTCAATGACGGGCACGGTAGCATTCTGCACCACGCTCTGAATCAATCCCTTGCCACCGCGGGGAATCAAAACGTCAAGATACTCATTCATTTTCATCATTTGCGCCGCAGTCTCACGCGAGGTATCGCGAAGAAGCTGAACGCTATGCTCCGAAAGGCCGACTTTTTTAAGCGCCGCAGTAATAGTGTCTACAATCACACTGTTTGAACAAATCGCCTCACTGCCGCCACGCAAGATGCAAGCGTTAGAGGTTTTGAGGCACAAAACGGCCGCATCAACAGTTACATTCGGTCTGGCTTCATAAATGATGCCAATGACGCCTAAAGGAACACGTTTTTTGCCGATGACCAAGCCGTTCGGACGTTTGGTCATCCCCAGCACCTCGCCGACCGGGTCGGGAAGCTGATTGACCTTGCGTGCACCATCTGCCATATCGCGGATACGCTTTTCCGAAAGCGTCAGTCTATCAATAAATGCCTCGCTTGCACCCTTTGCCTTTAAGGCATCGACATCCTTTTTATTTTCTGCCAAAATCGCAGGGATATTTTCCTCCAATCCGTCTGCGATTGCTAAAAGTGCCGCCTCTTTTTCGGCCGCACTGATATTCATCAGCTGATAGCTTGCCTCTTTTGCCTGTTTTCCTAACTGCTCCAGCATTCCGTTCATCCTCTCTTTGCACAGAATAACGTGCCTACCTGCTTGCCCTCTAACACATCGTAAATGGCACGCGGATTTTTGCCGTTGGTAATTACCATATTTACGCCGTGTGCCGTTGCTCTTCGAGCCGCAAGCAATTTCGTCACCATACCGCCGGTGCCACGTTTTGAACCTGCGCCACCTGCAGTACTCAATAATTCATCGGTAATCTCTTCAACCACCGGCACCAGCTTTGCGCTGTTATCTGTCCGCGGGTCGGCACTATACAGACCGTCGATATCGCTTAAAATAATCAATGCCTGCGCACCTATTAAAGAAGCAACCACCGCAGAAAGTGTATCGTTGTCACCAAACTCGATTTCTTCCGTAGAAATAACGTCATTTTCATTGACAATCGGTATGATGCCCCATTCGAGCAACTGCGCAAAGGTGTTGATGGCGTTCTCCTTGCGGGTTGCATCCTCTAACACATTCTTTGTCAAAAGAATCTGCGCCACACTGCAACCGTATTCAGAAAACAGTCTGCCGTAAATGCCCATCAGCTCACACTGTCCTACAGCAGAATATGCCTGTTTTTCCGTTGTCGTGCGCTCTTTTTTAATAGTACCAAGTTTTCCTGCACCGACACCAACCGCACCGCTACTGACCAAGACAACCTCTTTGCCGCTATGCCTTAAATCCGCCAGTACGCGCACCAGTATTTCCACCGTTTTTAAGTTTATATTTCCTGTCTCGTGTGTTAAAGTGGATGTTCCTACTTTAATAACCACGCGTTTTGCCTGTTTTAATTCTCCCAATACTTCCGGCATCGTTTTATCCCCTTTATCTTACTCTTCTGTCACAATTTTGATTTGCTCTATGATGGGTGTTGACTGAATGGACGGTGTAATAATCTGCATTTCAGAGCCATACACCAAATGGATATTATTGCCCGTAAAGAAACCGCCGTCCGTACGCTTTCCATCTACATGAAGCACCATCAGAACATCCATTTTTTCCGGCACGGTAGCGAGGGCGCTTCTTCCATCAAAGCCGGAAATAATTTTCTTCGCCGGCTCAGATGTTACCGATACAACAGTTCCCAGATATTTTCCGGTATCTTTAGCAAACACTTCATCACCGATATGAATTGCATCTTTCGTCATCGAGCGAACCTCGCGAAGACGCATCGTCACCTCTAAGGTGTCTAATGTGCTATCATGACGGACAATGCCTTTATTCTCTGTCAATACTGCACCGCTGTTGATTTTACCAAAAGCAAACACTGCACCAACTATGCCGGCAAGGATTACAACGACTACGAGAACATCTATGATACTGACTTTGCCGAACAACTTTCCCTTTTCATCCATAAACATTATCTCATCGCCTCCAATTTCTCCTCATCGTATTCAATGCCAATGATGTATCCTTTCATTGCCGCACTTTCCGAACGGTATGCCACATCTTTACCGATTTTTATTTTTTCATTTCCGGACAACAGGTCGGGATAGCTTACATCTGCTTCCACCTCAATGGTAATGTTTCCGTTTAATTTGCCTTCAACCTCGTCATACACAAGGGTCATATCACGGTTGTTCTGCGCTAAAATTTTTGTAGGCTTCGTTTCAAAGGAAACAATGCGACCCATCGGTTGTTTGGTTACGCCGTCGACTACGCTTTCACCCGGAATAATGTAGTCAAAATACTCCGGATCCTTTTCTACCACCTCGACCACATAGCGAACCGTCAACTTTCCCGCGCCTTCCGCTTTGCCTCTCATAAAATACCAGCCGCCGAATGCGATTGCCGCCACTAAAATCAGAATAACCAATAAATCAAGAAGATTGATTTTCCCGAATAATTTACCCTTTTCATCAATCAGCATATTTTGTTACCTCCTCATAAAGCTCTTCTAAATTTCGTACCATTATTTCAGCCCGGAACTTCTTCGTATAATCTTTTTTTGCCTGTTCAGACATTTTAAGATATTGCTCCTCATCCTCGGTCATCCGCACCATCGCGGCCGCCAATGATGTGCTGTCTTTTTCCCTGACCAAATAGCCGTTTTCTCCATCAGCTACCACCTCGGGATTTCCGCCAGCTATCGTTGCAATCGTCGGTTTCCCCAGGCTCATTGCCTCTAAAATCGCAAGGCTCATCGCCTCTGATTCCGAAGAGATCACATTAACGTCCGTTGCATTTAATAATAACGCCGTGTCTTTCACATATCCCGTAAAAATCACATCGTCACCGATACCATAGTACCTTGCTTTCTCTTCCAGTTCCTTGCGCAACGAACCGTCGCCCACAATCAGAAACTTTGCTCGATGTCCGGCTTTTTTCATTTCCCTTGCCGCTTTTAAGAAATAACGGTGTCCTTTGACCGGCTCCAGACGCGCAAACACACCGAACACAAACTCATCTTCACTGATATTATAGCGTTTTCGTTCTAATTCGATAGCCTCGGGCGGATAGCTTGTAAGCTGCTCAACTCCGTTATACACTGTCCGGATTTTGTGAGCCAAAATACCGCCCTCTTTTAAGTTTTTTGCCACCGCATCAGAAACTGCTATATAATAATCGCACAAATAATTGTTGAGCGGACCATATACCGCCTGTTTGATTTTAGACATCGGCGGTTCAATACAATGCCGCGTTGCGATAATATTCTTAATCTTCGCTTTTTTACCTGCGATGCGGGCGGATAGACTTGCGTGGGTATGCAAGATATCCGGCTTGATTTCTTTCCATTTTTCTTTTAAAAATTTTACGCAGTTCTTATCATATGAACGGTCTGCCATATACGGCGCTTCCACAAGCGTAACCTCGGGATAGGCACGGATGAACTCAGAAAGCATACTGCCCTCGGGAATGACAACCGTTACCGCAAAGCGATTGCGGTCATAATACTTCAGATAATTAAGCAGGTATCTTCCCGCTCCGCCGATATTCGTATCCGAAACAACCTGCACTACTTTCAGCATCTTTTGACCTCCTCGCCTTTTATTCCGTCTTTTCTTTACTGATATTGACGCCGGAAGAAACCAATCCCAACACAATCCAGAAAATCAAAAGCATCTTATAGTTATACCAGACATTATCCGTAAGTCCCTGGAACAGATATCCCAAAACACCTGCCGCCGCAGCCAGAATAACCGTCGTACAGATGCCGCCGCGTTTGCGGTAAATATACAGCGAGAATGACTGGCGAACAAACGCAATCACAAGTGCTATAAAGGAGACGATTCCGAAAAGACCCATCTCCACCCAAATCTGCAGGAACAGATTATGGGAATGGAGTGCAAAGTTAGCCCCCGCCAGGGCATATTTCGGATAAATCATCGAAAATGCATCCGAGCCGAGTCCGATACCCGAAAGCCAGAAATCGCCAATCAGCTTCACGGATGCCTGCCAGATGGACACGCGGTATGCTGTTGAGGTATCTTTCGTGTTACCGATGGAAAGAAGTCTTGCAACAATCGGGTTATCCATACTAAGGATAAAGGGGATTGCAAACAGGGCAACCACACCGACCAGTCCCCAACGCTTATCCATCACCAAAAGGAACAATGCAACAGCAATCGCAACGCCAAGCCACGCGCCACGCGACCAGGTAAACACGATGCACGCGCACATCGCGAGCATCACAAAAGTATAAATCATTTTATGACCGTGCTTTTTGTTCGACCACAAAAGTGCCGCTGTTGTGGGAATCATAATAACCAAAAATTCACCCAGTACGTTTGGATTATCAAAAGTGGAATACACACGGGTCTTAATCGAGGTAAACATTTCAGAATCCACCCACGACTGCGTGGAGCTGACCCCCGTAAAGTTCTGCAGGATACCGTAAAGTGCGACGAAGCACCCCATCAGTACAAAAGATACCACCAAGGCTTTCCATTTTTTCGCCGTATCTACCATTCCTACCAGCACAAAGTAAAACAGAATATAGGACAGGTAAATCAATAGAATCTGCGCACTCTTGACAAAGGTAAAGGACTGAAGTGTTCCCAAAACCAATGCGCCGGCGAAGAAAACAACAAACACATTAAGAGATGAGGTTTTCATACGGAAACTGCGGTCTGTCGCCAGCTTCCACACCAATGAAACCACGCACAAAAGACAAAGCCCGGCGAGTAGTGTTGTCGGCAAAATCGGAGAGCCGATGACCGTAATAAACACGCCCAGCTCCAAATATTTCATGACCAATAAAAATCCAAACAGACCGCCGACGATGAGCAGAAATTCTTTTAATGGAAGGAAAACCGCCATCACCGCGCAGAACAGTCCGACACAAACGCCCAACACTGTTCCGCCGACCAAAACATCCTTGTCCTTTAAGAACAGACGGCTGGATTCCTCTTTCACCTCACAGAACAAACCGCCGAACATTTTCAGAAAACAACTTCCCTTAAACAATGATTTCGGACTGCGGTTGACCAAAATCAAAGCAAAAGAAAATACTGTTAATATACCATAAATAAGTATCGCAACGAACGAAAGCTTTCCTAACACTGCAAAAAGCAGCGCGTGCAGCAAAGCAAACGACAAAACTGCCACCCCGTAAACGCGGAGGCTTAAAAGCTCCCAATGGGATACCGCACGAATGATATGACTGTTTTCCATCGTTCTCTCCCAGAACGCACCCCATTTCCCCGCTAAATACCGACAAAAACGAAGCGGAAGATGCAACACGCGATACAAAAGGCTGTTCTGCCACAAAGATTCCGTTTCCAGTCCCTTGGCAAACAAGTGACCGAACACACTATAACGAAAACACCTGCCTAAAAAACGGCAACAAGCATTGTATGCCCTGCCAAACAGGCTGGCATCAAACCAAACGGCAAGCGCATGGAATATCCGTGCGAAAAATTTATAAATGGAACTTTCCAAAGCAAAGCCTCCTCTCAGCGCTTATGGCGCAATATCGAAAGTATACCGCATACCTCGTCTACACGAAGCAGAATTGTCATTAATAAATAAATGATAAGCCCTGCCACACCGGGTACGGCAATACTCAAAAGTTTACCCAAAAAGTCGCCGCCAAATGCACACGCCTGCGCTACGGCAAAGGTTCCCGCTGCCGTAAAAGCGCCACAAACCAAAAGCTTTAACAAAAGCACGACGAATGAACGGTCAAGCAATCGGTATTTCCGGTGGAACACCAAAAGCAGCAGTGCTGCAATCACAACTGCCGCAGCAGAAGCAGAAAGAGCAAGACCACCAAGCCCTGCGCCAAATGCTTTGACCATTACGAAGCAGAGCACGATATTCAGCGAAATACCTCCCATCGCAATCCACATCGGCGTTTTGCCGTCCTGCGTGGAATAGAACGCCTTATTCATAATCTCCTGCACGCCGAACCCAACCATACCAAAGGAATAAAACAAGAGTGCCTGCGCAGTGAGCGCCGTAGACTCCGGTCCAAACTCGCCGCGTTCAAACACGAACTGAATCAGTTCTGTTCGCAAAACCAAAAACAGCACCATCACCGGAACGACAATCACGATCACCGCGCGCACTGCTTTTAACACCACTGTCTTAAACTCAGTCTTATCCTCATTGACTGCTAGACGCGACATTGACGGGAAAAGCATATTGGAAATTGCATAGGTCAAAACACCGACAAAAATAATATACAGCTTATTGGCATAGTCGAGCGCCGGCACCGCCTGTCCCCCATTTAAGCCGGAGGCAAGGTTTATATTAATCATCGAATTAATCGGCTGTACCCATGAACTGATTAAAATCGGGAGTGCGAGCCGTGCCGATTTGCGAATGCCCTCATTCTTTAAGTCTAACATCGGTCGGTATTTATATTTTTTCTTGACCAAGGACGGAATCTGAATGATAACCTGAAAACCCCAGCCAATTAACATTGCTACGGCGATTCCGTGAATTCCCATTCCCTTACCGACCGTCATCAGGTAAACGACCATAATGCCATTGGACACCAAACTGATGGCCGCAGGAACATTAAACTCACCAAAGGACTGCAGGATTCCCGCGATGGCATAAGCGAATGCCGTAAACAGCATTGTCGGGAACAAAATGACCACCAGCTGCGTGGCAAGCTCTTTCGTCTCTTCTGCAAGACCTCCGCCAATCAACGATACAATCGGACCGGCAAACACCGCACCGAGCACACAAATTGCACCCGTAATTATCAGGATGCCGTTTAAGAAGGTATTGGAATACCGAAGTGCTTCTTCTTTCTGCCCTTTTTCCAGATACTCATTGAACACGGGAATAAAGGCCGAAGAAATCGCGGCCCCGAGTGCAATATCAAAAAACAACAGCGGAATGCGACTTGCCGTAGAAAATGCCTGCGCAACAAAATCCGTTCCGTAAAGCGAGGCAAACAGTACCTCACGGTACATTCCAAGCACTTTTGCCAGGAGTGTGGCGCAAACCATAAAACCCGCCGTCTTAAACACATTTTTTACATTCAGCATAATATTTGTTTCCTTTTTAAACAATATAATAGCATTTTATTATTATATATCCTAATACTATAAATGTCAACATTTGGTGCCCGCTTTTCGCGTATATTACAGGACTTTTTTGAGCAAAAAGCGTATTTTCTTCATATTTTTTTATTTTTCCGAAAAAATAGCTTGCATTTACTATATTTTTGTGGTATATTATTTAGGCAAAATACTCACACGGGATGATTTTTCGGGTGGTGCCGCCAAATCGTGCGGTTCCCGATAAAGGTGATTTCCGTGGCGGAATTGCAAATAAAACCGGAGGTGACTTAAATGTCAGTAATTTCTATGAAACAGCTTTTGGAGGCCGGTGTACACTTCGGCCACCAGACCAGAAGATGGAACCCGAAAATGGCGGAATACATCTTCACCGAAAGAAACGGTATCTACATCATTGACTTGCAGAAAACCGTTAAGAAAATCGAGGAAGCTTATGCTTTCATTCGTGACATCGCAGCAGAAGGTAAAGACATTCTGTTCGTTGGTACGAAAAAACAGGCTCAGGATTCCATTAAGGAAGAGGCTGAGAGAATCGGTATGTACTGGGTTAACGCTAGATGGCTCGGCGGTATGATGACCAACTTTAAGACCATCAAGCAGAGAATCGATCGTTTAGAGCAGCTCGCTCGTATGGAAGAGGACGGTACCTTTGACCTGCTTCCGAAAAAGGAAGTATTGAACTTAAAGAACGAGAGAGAAAAGCTCGAAAAGTTCTTGGGCGGTATCAAAGATATGAAACGCCTGCCGGGCGCTCTCTTTGTAGTTGATCCGAGAAAAGAAAAGATTGCTATCGCTGAAGCAAAGAAACTGGGTATCCCGGTTGTTGCTATTGTTGATACCAACTGTGATCCGGAAGAAGTTGATTACGTTATTCCGGGTAATGACGATGCTATCCGTGCGGTTAAGCTGATTGCAAGCACCATTGCTAATGCAGTTATCGAAGGCCGTCAGGGTAAAGACGCAGTTGGCGCAGCAGCGGAAGATGTAGCTGAAGAAGCTGAAGCAGCTGCTGAATAATTTTACAACTAAAGGAGGAAACTGGCATGGCTTTTACTGCTAGTGATGTTAAAACATTAAGAGAACGCACCGGTTGCGGTATGATGGACTGTAAAAAGGCTCTTACCGATGCAAACGGTGATATGGATAAAGCAATTGAAATCCTGCGTGAAAAGGGTCTTGCTACCGCTGCGAAGAAAGCAGGCAGAATTGCTTCCGAGGGTATCGTTAAAGTTTATATGAACGATGCAAAAACCGTAAGTGTACTGCTCGAAGTAAACTCCGAAACCGACTTCGTTGCGAAAAACAGCGAGTTCCAGGATTTCGTTGATGCAGTTGCAAAGGTTGTTGCGGATACCAACCCGGCTGATGTGGATGCATTAAAGGCAACCAAAATCGGCGATGCAACCGTTGAAGAAACCCTGACCAACCTCATCGCTAAAATCGGTGAGAATATGAACATCAGAAGATTCGCTCGTTTTGAGGGTAATGTTTGCTCCTACTCTCACGGCGGCGGCAGAATCGGTGTTATCGTAAAGGCTGAGGCTGCTATGGATGATGCAGCTTATGAGGCTGCAAGAGATGTTGCAATGCAGGTTGCAGCAATCAATCCGCTCTATCTCTCCAAAGAGGTTGTTCCGGCAGCGGATGTTGAAAACGAAAAGCGCATCATTATGGCGCAGATCAAAGAAGACCCGAAGAACGCAAACAAACCGGAAAACATCATTGAAAAGATGGTTGACGGAAAAATCAACAAGTTCTTCGAACAGAACTGCCTGCTCCAGCAGGAGTTCGTAAAAGACAGCGACCAGAAAGTTGAAAAGTATCTCGCATCTAAAGGCGTTAAACTGATTGACTTCGTTCGTTTTGAAAAAGGCGAAGGTCTCGAAAAGAAAGAAGAAAACTTTGCAGACGAAATTGCAAAGATGGTTCAGTAATTTTAAGAAACTTCACATAAATTTAGCCGAGGGCAATCGCCCTTCGGCTAAATTTTTAGGATTATGGAGGACGGCAAATGATTATCTATCCCGCGATTGATATTAAAGACGGAAAATGTGTGCGCCTGACGCAAGGCAGCTTTTCAGATGTCACCGTTTACGGTGAAGACCCTCTTCTCATGGCAAAAAAATGGGAAGAAAAAGGTGCAGAATTTATCCATCTTGTTGATTTAGACGGCGCGCTTGCCGGATCTGGCATCAACCGCAAGATAATTATTAACATTGCTAAAACTGTCTCCGTTCCCGTACAGACCGGCGGTGGAATCCGCACATTAGATGACATCCGCGAGCTGGTAGAGGGCGGTGTCAGCCGTGTGATTTTAGGTACTGCAGCCGTTAAAAATCCCACATTAGTTGATGAGGCACTTGCCTTATACGGTGATAAGGTTGCCGTTGGAATCGATGCGAAAGACGGCTTGGTTGCCATCTCCGGCTGGGAGGAGGTTTCCTCTTTTTCCGCAATTGATTTTGCAAAACAAATGGCGGAAAAAGGCGTGCGCACCATCATTTATACCGATATCGCAACCGACGGTATGCTTACTGGCCCCAATGTTTCCGCGATGAAACAAATGTCGGAAGCCGTTTCTGCCGACATTATTGCGTCCGGTGGCGTTGGTTCGCTTGCAGATATTTTGTCGCTTTTGCCTGCAAAGGTGAGCGGCGTCATCGTTGGCAAAGCGCTATATGCTGAAAAAGTGGAGCTCTCCGAGGCTTTGGCTGCCGTCAAGGCGGAAGAAGGAGGCAGAAAATGCTAACCAAACGTATTATCCCCTGCCTCGATGTCCATAATGGGCGCGTTGTTAAGGGTGTCAACTTCGTAGACTTAAAGGATGCCGGCGACCCGGTTGAGATTGCAAAGGCTTACGATAAAGCCGGCGCGGATGAGCTGGTCTTTTTAGATATTACAGCATCTTCTGATGCACGAAATATCATCTTAAATCTGGTACATAAAACCGCTGAGCAAGTATTTATTCCATTCACGGTTGGCGGTGGTATTCGTACCATTGAGGATTTTCGCGAAATCTTAAAGGCTGGTGCAGATAAAATTTCGGTTAACTCGGCTGCCATCAAAAGACCTGATCTGATTTCGGAGGCTGCATATAAATTTGGTTCGCAATGCGTCGTTGTTGCAATCGATGCCAAACGCCGCACAGATGGTGGTTTTTCCGTCTACCTAAATGGTGGGCGTGTCGATACGGGTCTTGATGCTATCGAATGGGCCGTGTGTGCAGAAAGTCTTGGTGCGGGAGAAATCCTCCTGACCAGTATGGACGCGGACGGAACAAAAGCAGGCTATGACCTCGAGCTGACAAAAAAAGTTTCCGATGCCGTAAGTATTCCCGTCATTGCTTCTGGCGGCGCAGGAACACTACCCCATTTCTACGATGCAATCACAGCAGGAGGTGCAGATGCCGTTCTTGCCGCCTCACTGTTTCATTATAAAGAGCTTACCATTTCCGAACTGAAAGAATATTTAAAGAGCCGGGACATTCCCGTTCGCTTATAAACGTTGGAGGTTAGACATATGGATTTGAATATTAAATTTGATGAAAAAGGCTTGGTCCCCGCTGTCGCACAGGACTATATTTCCGGTAAAGTTTTGATGGTTGCATATATGAACGAAGAATCTCTTCGCATGACCATTGAAACGGGAAAAGCAACCTATTTCAGTCGCTCCCGTCAGGAACTCTGGGTGAAAGGTGCACATTCCGGTAATCTGCAGATTGTAAAAGAAATTTTGGTTGACTGCGATCAGGATACCTTAATCTTAAAGGTTGATCCGCAGGGGCCTGCTTGCCATACAGGCCACGCAACTTGTTTCTACCGTAAAATCAAGGACGGTGCCTTGGTAGAGGATGAAAGAGATTCCGCATCTCTCGCTGTCTTAAAAGACGTCTATGATGTCATCCGTGGCAGAAAAGAACATCCGGTCGAAGGCTCCTACACGAATTACCTGTTTGAAAAGGGCATCGACAAGCAGCTCAAAAAAATCGGCGAAGAATCTGCCGAGGTTATTATTGCATCCAAAAACCCCGACGTCAGCGAGCTTCAGTATGAGGCGTCCGACCTTTTATATCACTTAATGGTTGTTATGGTTGAGCGTGGGCTTTCTTGGGAGGACCTCGCAAGAGAACTCGACGGAAGAAGAAAATAAGAAAGTTATAAGGGGCAATCGCTATGAAAACGATGGCTATTATAAGTGAATATAACCCGTTTCATAACGGTCATGCGCATCAAATCAATCAACACCGTACAGCCTGCGGTGTTGATTGCGTTATTGCGGTAATGAGCGGCAATTTCGTGCAGCGCGGCGCTCCTGCCATCTGTGACAAATGGACCCGTGCTGAAATGGCGCTTTTAGGCGGTGCCGATTTGGTGCTCGAGCTACCGACCGTCTATGCCCTCGGCTCTGCTGAGCGGTTTGCGCATGGTGCCGTTTCTTTGATTGATTCGCTTTTCGATGTGGACTACCTCTCATTTGGCAGTGAGTGCGGCGATATTTCTATGCTGCAAAAGGCCGCAGAGATTCTTGCGCAAGACTCTTTTCAGGACAAAATATCCACAGAAATGAAAAACGGAAGCTCATACCCTGCCGCACGCCTTGAACTGCTCTGCCAAAAGCTCGGGGAAGAATTTCGCTCCATAATCAAAGAACCAAACAATCTTTTAGCCATAGAATACTTAAAGAGCTTAATTTTATTGAAAAGCAATATCACACCGATTACTGTAAAGCGCTCCATTGCTCACCACGTAAGCACGATAAGTGAAGGTTTTTCCAGTGCATCGCACATTCGTGATTGTATTGAACGTAAAGAAGATGTCTGTACTTTGATCCCGGAAAAGACATTTGAAATCCTTTCTTCCGTAATTAAGGATGGCTTGGCTCCAGTCTCTGCACAAGGCTTAGACAGCATTATAACCTACCTGTTAAGAAGCAAAACAGCCGAAGAATTACGAGAACTTCCTGATATGACCGAGGGGCTTGAATACCGCTTTATTGACGCCGCACGCAAACATACGACCGTTTCCGGAATTGCAGAAGCCGTCAAATCAAAGCGCTACACCCGTACTCGCATTGACCGAACTATGATGCATCTTTTATTGGGGATAAAAAAATCCGACCTGTTGCTTTCCCCGCAATACTTTCGGGTTCTGGCGGCAAACAGGGCAGGCACCGCATTTTTGCGCAAGCAGAAAGAAAACCCTCTCCCTGTTATCACCAAAACTGCCGATGCAAAGCTTGAAAGCGCCGATGCAAAGCGGATGTTTGCTATTGACTGCATCGCAACGGATCTTTACAGTATGCTTTATCCCAAGCAGGAAAACAACTGCTCCGGCTTGGATTTTCTGAAAACACCTATCATTATCAAATAAGGACTGCAAGCAATCGCCTGCAGTCCTTATTTGATACTATTTGTATTCTAAAGCAACTTTGCAAAAAGCTAAAACGCCAATTTTTAGAGCGTCCTCATCAATCTTAAAATCAGGGCTGTGAAGTGGCATATCAATTCCCTTTTCCGCATTCCCGGTACCCAAATTAAAATATACCCCGGGGACGCGCTCGGTAAAGTAGGCAAAGTCTTCTCCGCCCATCGACGCCTTACAAACTCCCACCTGTTCTTCTCCCAAAATCTCGGAAAGCAAGCGGGAAACCTCTTTCGTCATCGCCTCATCATTAATCAGCGGCGGATACATCAACCGATAATCCCACTCATAGCGCGCGCCATACTTCTCCGCTTTTTCCCTGATAATCTCTTCCAGTAAACCGGGAATTTCCGCCCGTATTGTTTTGTCATACAGTCTCACTGTACCAAGTATTTGAGCGGTTTCCGGAATAATGTTATGCGCAGTTGTTCCCGCCTGCACGCCGCAAACTGAAATGACAACCGGACGCTCGGGGCGATTCAGTTTGTTCGCCAGCTCGGAAAACGCCAACACAATTTCCGATACGACAGAAATCGGGTTTATGCACAGCTCAGGATAAGCCGCATGTCCGCCTTTTCCAATCACTTTCAAGTCAAATTCATCCGGGCAAGCCATAATGCCATCCGGTTTTAAGGCTACGGTCCCGACCTTTGCATCATTCATAACATGAAGCGCAAGCGCAGCAGTCACTGTCGGGTTTTCCATCACGCCCTCTTCAATCATTGGAAGCGCGCCGCCGACACCCTCTTCCGCCGGTTGGAACAACAGCTTGACATTGCAGGAAAGATGCTCCTTTAATTGCCACAATATTTCTGCCGCTCCCAGCAAAACCGCTGTATGAGCATCATGACCGCAGGCGTGCATTCTGCCCGCATGAATACTGCTGAATTCACAGTCTTTTTTCTCATCCATTGGAAGGGCATCCATATCGGCACGGATTAACAAGGTTTTCTCCGCGTTTTTCGCTTCAATCAAAGCTACAACACCTGTTTTTGCAACGCCCTTTTGATACGGAATCCCGATTTTATCAAGTTGCTCTGCAATATAGGCTGCTGTTTTTTCCTCACAAAAAGCAAGCTCCGGTATCCGATGCAACGCCCTGCGCATATGGATAACATGCTCTGCAATCTCTTCCACCTTTGCAGCAAGCATTTCATTACTAATTCCCATTGTGTTCCCCCAGTTTAATAAATTCGAATCACACCGGTAACAATTCCTAAAATACTGACCTCATCAACTATAATCGGGTCTAATGCATCGTTTTCCGGCTGCAGACGGAAATGTCCATTTTCCTTATAAAAGGTTTTTACGGTAGCGGAATCTTCTACCAACGCGACAACCATATCCCCGTTTCTCGCAGTAGACTGCTGGGTTACGATGACAAAGTCGCCGTCTAAAATTCCGGCATTGATCATACTCTCGCCCTTGACTTTCAGCATAAATACGCCGGCATTTTTCGCAAAATCCATTGGAAGCGGAAAAGTCCTGAGTACATTTTCTTCTGCTAAAATAGGCGCACCAGCTGCTACCGTACCGATGACGGGAACGGACAAAAACTCCTCAATCGGTTCGGCAAGCTCTTCGGCATCCGGACCTACCACACGGATTGCCCGTGTTTTCGAGCCGTCCTTTTCTAGTAGTCCCTTTTCCTCCAGCTTTTTTAAATAGGTATGAACCGTAGACGGCGATGCAAGACCCACCGCCGCACAAATCTCACGAATGGATGGCGGATAGCCCTTCTCCTCCATCTGACGGTTAATAAACTCAATAATCTGTTGTTCTCTGTTTTCTCGTTTTGCCATTTGTTACCTCCAACAAATACGCCAAAAACGGCGGTTTTTACCGATTTCTGTTTTCAGTATAACACATCTTTTTCAAAAAATCAAACATTTGTTCGAAAAAATTTTAAAAAAGTATTGACATCGTACAAATGTTCTGTTAGAATAAAGTCAACAAGCGAACAAATGTTTGTTTTGAAAGGATGATTGAAATGGAAAGAACACATAGAAGAATTTACTTTAACACCCGCGCAAAACATCAGCGTCGCTCCTTGCTGATATTTGTTACTGTACTGATGCTGACCTTCGGTGCGCTGGCAAGTTTTGCCGTGGCCGATGACGGTATTGACTCCGTAACGGTAACCGTGGCTTCCGGAGATACGCTTTGGAATTTATGCTCCCCTTATAAGCCGAGCAATATGGATATCCGCGATTTTATTGCAAAGGTGCGTTATGAAAACAAGCTCCCGAACTCCGAACTGTTTGTCGGGCAGGAAATTGTTATATCGCTGAATTAATTTTATAATTCTCCACGCAGGCGGCGGCAAGCGCCCGCTCCTCCCCGCCGTCGCTTGCATTTCTTATTTTTTCGTGGTATAATACTCTTATCTTATATAAAGAAGGTGAACCCTTTGGCACAGTGTGTTTTGGAAGAGAAAGAGTGTATCGGTTGCGGCGAATGTGACGTCTGCGATTTAGACCCGAAAAAGAAATGTGACAACTGCGGCAAGTGTATCGAAAATGATGCCGACTACAAAGAGATTGAAATTGAAGAAGTTGTTTTGAATTTATAATTAAAAAAAGATAAAAATAATACTTGACATTGCAGGAATACTGTGGTATTATAGTTAAGGTCAGTAAGCAGAAACCTATCGTTTCTCACCACCGGGCAACGCTCAAGTGGTCAATATGCAACAAGTTTTGTTTGTGTATTTGCGGATAGGTTTTCTATCCGCTTTTTTATTTGCAAAAAGCAAATCACTGACTGAAAACTTGCAGGAATCTATTATTGGAGGTGCTTTTCCTATCAGTAAGCAAGAATTGATGATTAATGAAGAAATTCGTGTTGCATCCGTCCGTTTAGTCAGCGATGACGGTGAGCAGCTGGGCATCATGTCTTCGAAAGAAGCATTGGAAGTTGCCTACAACAAAAACCTTGACCTGGTTATGATTTCGCCGAAGGCAGAGCCGCCGGTTTGTAAAGTCATGGACTACGGCAAGTACAAATTTGAATTGGCGAAGCGAGACAAAGAAGCGCGTAAAAACCAGAAAACTATCAGTTTGAAGGAAATCCGTGTTTCCCCGTCCATTGATGATCATGACTTTGATACGAAGGTCAACCAAACCATCAAGTTTTTAAAAAGCGGTAATAAGGTGAAAATTACGGTTCGTTTCCGCGGTCGCGAGGTGCATCACAGCAACCTCGGTCTCCAGCTTCTGGAGCGTTACCGCGATGCCCTAGCTGAATTCGGTGCGGCAGATAAACCGCCGAAGCTCGAGGGTAAGAATATGAGTATGGTAATTTCGCCGAAATAATCAGTTTTTTTAATAATAAATATTTGGAAGGAGCAAAGTTATGCCTAAGATTAAGACACATCGAGCATCCGCAAAAAGATTTTCCGTTTCCAAAAACGGTAAGATTAAGATGAACCATGCCTACAGAAGCCATATTCTGACCAAGAAATCCACGAAAAGAAAACGTCTGCTTCGTAAGGCTAGCTACGCAAGTAGCGCAAATGTTAAGGTAATCAAAAAGCTGATTCCTTACAAATAATTACGAACGAATCGACAAAACAGAATTTAGGAGGTAACAGAAATGGCAAGAGTGAAAGGTGCTTTGAGTACTCGCAAAAGACATAAAAGAATTTTGAAACTGGCTAAAGGATACCGCGGCGCAAAAAGTAAATTGTTCCGCACCGCAAAAGAAGCGGTAATGAAATCCTTAACCTACGCTTACATCGGCAGAAAGCAGAAGAAGAGAAACTTCCGTCAGCTCTGGATTTCCAGAATTTCTGCTCAGGCTAAAGTAAACGGTATCAACTACTCCCGTTTCATGAACGGTTTGAAAAAAGCTGGTATCGAAATGAACCGCAAAATGCTCGCAGAGCTCGCAGTAAGCGACAAGGATGCTTTTGCAGCATTGGTTGAAGAAGCAAAGAAAGCTCTGTAAGATTTTTTTGCTGACATACGGATTTGTAAGACAGGGTTTTTTACTAAGATTAGTGAAAAACCCTTCTTTTTTCCTATTGATTTGGTACGGGGAGGTGTTTTTTGTGACAACTTTGATTTTTGTCCGTCATGGGGAAGCGGATGGAAACTATATCCGTCGTTTTCACGGTTTTTTCAATTCCAACCTGACAGAAAAAGGTTTATTGCAGATTGAGCGTGCAGCTGAACGGCTTTCCGATACACAGATTGACGCCTTTTATTCCAGCGACTTGCGCCGTGCGTATCAAACAGCAGAAAAGGTCGCAGAAGGACGTAATATGAACATCACAACCGACGAGCGTTTGCGCGAAATCAACGGAGGTGAATGGGAAGATGTGCCGTGGGACGATTTGCCTGTGCGTTTTCCCGACAGTTACGCCGACTGGCTAAGCGAGCCTTATAAGCTCCAAATGCCCGGCGGTGAATCCATGAAGGAATTTTCTGAACGGCTGACTTCTGCAGTACACGATATCGTAAAAAAACACGAGGGAGAAACGGTTTGCATCGCGTGCCACGGAACCGCTATTCGCGTTTTAGCTTGCTATTTTTACGGTTTTCCGCTGGAAAAGTTAACTGACGTAGCTTGGTGCGACAATGCCTCCATTACCATTGTCACCTATGACAACGGGGCGTTTACAGTTGCTCTTGATGGCGATAACTCACACTTAAAAGACATCAGCACCATCGAAAACCAAGCGTGGTGGAAAGACATACAGACGAAATAAAAAAACGCCCAAGGGCGTTTTTTTATTTCGTCGCAATTTCTACAATTCGGATTTGGTCAGGACTGCAGCCCGTCGCCGAAACAACAGCATCCCGAATCTGTGCCGCATCTACTTCGTTTAAACCTTTACTTTCCACCGCCACGCTGACTACCGATTCATTCATAAATACCACAGCCTCACGAAAGCCCTTGGCGCGAATCATATTTTCTGCCATGGTTTCTTTCTCGGTAAACTCCGCCATCTGCTGGATTTCCTGTTCGGCATTTTCTTTTGCCTCGGCATCCGCATTCTGCGTTTTTACCAGTTCGGAGAGCATTTCAATTGCCTCACTGCGTTTGGTTTCCCGCTCTAAGCGCGCCTTTACAAAATAATCGTTTTCTTTCTTCTCCGCACTTTCTGCCTCTGTAGCTTCAGCGTTAACCATCTGTGCTTCACCAATCTTTTTGGATGCCTCCTGATACATCACAGCCACATCCGGGTCGGCTGTGTTGTTTTGAAGTGTCCAGTTCATATATCCAACGGCGCCAATCAAAAGCATAAATGCAACTGCCATCAGTTGCTTTCTGTGAATCACTACCATTTTATTTTTCTTTGTGCGCGCACCGGACGCCTGATTGTCTTTTTTCGCAAAACGAACCTTAAATACTTTCATCTTTCTTCCTCCATTGACCTTTTTTCTATTATTTTTTTACCAGCACCGCAACACGGTGCGTTTTGACATCCAATACGGACTTGATTGCCTGAATCAAATCGCTTTTGACCCGTTCATCGTCTGCACCCTGCGCTGTCACCAGGACACCCGATACCTTTGGCATTGTCTTTACCACCGAAATCGGGGACTGTCCTCCTCCGGCATCACTTTTTAAGACCAGCTTTTTTTCATCTGCTCTGCTCTCACCGTTTGCTTCCGCATTTGCTATAGGCTTTCGGTCGCTTGACACGTCTTGTGCATATACGGTTTCTCCCTCATCGTCTAAGGTTATCATCACCGATATTTTTCCCGCACCCTGAATGGTCGATAAAATATCAGAAAGGCGCTGTTCAAGTTCTTTGACATAAGCTCTGCTGTCTATGGCGATATTTTTTGCCGGCAGCGACTCCTCTTTTTCACCAAAGAACCCCGGAAGAATCAAAAAAACAATTCCTACTAATAATATGATGGCAAGTAGCTTCGTATTCATCAAAGGTTCCAAATATTTTTCTATTTGTTCTTTCCATTTCATCCGGCCGGTCCCTCCTTTATTTTTTCTGTTTCCACGCCGGAAAGCTGCGAGATTTCTTCTATAATATCATGTTCATAGGGATAGCACTCGATAGACGAAATTTCGGTAATTTCACCTTTTTCATTCACCCCGATGAAAACTCTGACTGTTGCGCTTTTTCCAGTCTTTTGATACACATGCTCGGAAAGCGTTTGAGAAAGTCGGTTTTTAAAATCCTCGTGGATATATTGATTTGCATTTGCTGAAAGGTCGTTATCATCAATAATAATTTCAGGCAATACGAAAACATCTTTTTGCTTTACAAAAGATGCCAAGGGACTAACCACGCCAAGCATCACCACAAGGCCGATGGCTACGCGGATATATTTTTTGTCCGCCGTTTCCGGCAGGATGTTTTCCAAAAGAATACTGATAATGCCGACGATAATGATGCCGCCTGCATATTCACGCAAAAACTCCATAGTTCTCTCCTAATTCATTGGTAAATTTGTAAACGAGCATAAAAGACCAATGCTGATGATAAACATCACAGAAAGCATCAAAAGGATGACAAAGGTCTGTGTAATGTTTGCGGCCGTCTCACCGAGCAGGTTGGTAATGCGCTTGTCCGTGACCGGTTCGGCTACCCCTGCGGCAAAGCGATACAGTGCTGACAGCGCCAAAAGCTTACACAGGGGAAGAAGGCAAATGGAAATTAAGGACAAAATTCCGGCAACACCAACCGAATTTTTAACCAGTGCGGCACTCGCGCATACCGCCTCGACGGACTCAGCAAGCGCAGAACCCACGAGTGGAATAAAGTTGCAGACCGCATACTTTACTGTTTTTCCCGCGACACCGTTTAAGTAGCCGACGGAAAACCCCTGAAAGCCCAAAAGTCCGATATAAACCGTCAAAAGGATTCCTGTACTCCATTTAAGTATCTGCCTTGCAAACTCAATCAGCCGCCCGATATGAAAACGCTCCGTGACATTATTGATGATGGACAGTGCGCAGACCACCAGATGAAATGGCAGAAAAAAATTTTTGGCAAGATAGGTAATCGTCTGCATACAGACAAAAAGTAAGGGACTGATGCTCGCCGCCGCTCCGCTCCCACCGGACACGGCAATGCTCGCCACCGTCGGTATTAGGCCTTGCGTAAAAATATGTAAGGTATCTATCGTCTCACGCGCTAAGGCCACAACATCCCGGAAGACTCCGGCAGAAAGTCCCGCAATCATCATAAAGCAGGTCAAAAATCCAAGGTTTGTAATACTATTTTTAGCAAAATTCCCCTCGATATTGCAAAGGATTCCTGCCATGACCGCAACCACAATCATTTTCATTAGGCTCGTAAAATTTTCCTGGATTTCATCAAACAGCAGATTTCCCAAATAGTTAAGTATGCCGGAGAAAGACCATTCAAACTCACCATTTGCTATTTTTTCTGTTGTCTCGTAAAAATTCTGCGTTTCTGCAATTCCCTCACTTACTTCCATTTGTGCCTTCCCGTCTGCCAAGATTTGCCCTGTAAGACTATCCTGAGCACAAACCCTAGACGGAAAAAACAGCAGTAAAATGACGCATACGATAACGGAATATCTTCGGTATTTCATATAAATTCTCCTTATGGCAACAATCCAATCAGCATATTAAACAACGATAACAGCACCGGTATACTGATGACGACAATAGTGATTTTGCCCGCGAGCTCTATTTTGCTCGCTATAGCGGTTTGTCCTGCATCACGGCAAGCATCTGAGCCGAACTGCACGAGGTAACTGATGCCTATCATCCGGAAAATTGCCGCAATATATTCAGGATTCAGATTAATTTTTAATGCCGTCATCGTAATCACATCAATCACATACTGCACCTGGGAAAGTAACATCAAAAACAGAATGAGTGCCGTCGAAAGTCCTACAAAAATTGCCATCTGCGGTTTGTGCTCTTTGAGCATAACCGAAAACGCTGTGCCGATGATACCAATGATGACTACTTTGGTAATTTCCATTGTCTCTTCCTTTTACAAATCAAAAATCGTTTTTACCGTTTCAAACAAATAACTGATTTCACCAATGACCATTAAAAGAACTACCACCAAGCCCGCAAGCGTTGTGAGCATCGCCTGCTCTTCTCTTCCTGCGCGTACTAAAACCTGATGCAAAACACTTACCAGAATTCCGATAGCCGCAATTTTGAAAATCAAGTCAACGCCCATAGTTCCACCATCCTATTTTTGTCAGATAAATAAAATAATGATAAAAAGTCCAATTAAAACACCGCTGCTTTTTAAGAGCTTTTCATTTTTCAAAAAGCTTTCCTCTTCCTTTTCCATCTGCTCTTTCAGCGCGAGCGCCGCTTTGTTTAGACCCGAAATTTCTTCGTCCTTTGCCTGCGTGCCAAGTCGTTTTCCTGCATGATGTAAGATGCTTAATGCCTCTGCACCTAGCGAAAGCCTTTCATTCACTTTTTCCAGCGACTGCTTCCATAACTCAAAAAATGGTTTTGGTTCTTCTTTGGAAAGCTCTGATACTAAAAGTTCGGCAAAATCTGCCGCTTCCCCCTCTTCCGATGCCAATTCCTTTAAAATATTCGGCAAGGTTTCACCCGTAAAATCCATTGACTTTGCCAGTTCCGAAAGCAGACGAGAAAAATCACCCATCGCACGAAGTCTTCTTTTTTGTTTTCCAATTTGCTGCATCACAAAGCCGATGCAGGCCCCAGACACCAGTACAATTCCTATCACCGTCAGCATAGACAGCCTCCATCCTGTGTTTTCTTTTGAATTTCAATCACTTTTGCGACCTTTGGAATTCCTCCTGCGCGCGTTAAAATCACTGCGCGGTCAAATAATTGGTAAAGCTCATTTTTTTCATCAATAAAATCACAAGGGTCATCTCCGTGCATACTGGTTACGATTCGGCAACCGGCGTTTAGTACGCTTCGGACCGCTGCCAAATCATCCTTGCTCCCCAGCTCATCCGTAATTAAAACCTCCGGCGAAAGAGAACGAATCGCACAAATCATCCCTTTGCTTTTTGGAAATCGGTCTAATACATCCGTCTGAAGACCAACCGAAAATTGTGCAAGACCGTCTTTCATTGCCGCAATTTCTGAGCGTTCATCTACGATGGTTACCTTAAACTGTTTGGAGGCCAGTCTTGCAAAATCACGTAAAAAAGTTGTTTTTCCGCTTTGTGGCGGCGCAATAAAAACCGTATTTGGAACGCTTTCCTCGCCGTTCATCAGGCGCGCAAACACCTCACTTGCACAGCCCACATATTCTTTTGCAATGCGCAGATTCAGTCCGGATATGTCGGTGATATTACTGATTTCCCCCTTGTTTAAGACGCATCTGCCGCAAATCCCGACACGATGACCGCCACCAAGTGTTAAAAAACCGTCGCAAATTTCATTTAAATAGGCATACACCGAATGCTCACAAAAAGAGGACAAAAGCTCTTCCATATCGTTTTTTCGGACAAGTGCGGCTTGTCCTGCCAAAATGGTTTTTTTCCCCTCTTCTGTCAAAAAATATGCCTCTCTTCCTTCATAAATCATTAAGGGCTTTTCTGCCCGAAAGCGAATTTCCTGAACCTTTGAAATATCAATATCTTCCAGTATTTTTCGAAATCGCGGCGGAAGCTGCAATAAAATTTCTGTCAAAAGCCGCTTTTCATTCATTTGCTTCACCTCTTTTTTATGGATATGCACCATCTTGGGAATTTAGAACAAACAAGTGGGTAAAATAATAAAAATTGGTTGAAATATATCCTTTCATATGGTAAAATAGATATCGTTGATTTTTTGATTTTTAGGGAGGATTTGATATGAAAAACAGAAGCGGATTTTCCAGTAAGCTCGGCTTTGTAATGGCGGCTGCAGGCTCTGCCGTTGGGCTGGGAAATATTTGGAGATTTCCTAATTTAGTTGCCAACTACGGCGGCGGATTGTTTGTTCTTATTTATATTATATTGGTTGTTACTGTCGGCTCTACGCTGATGACAACGGAAATTGCACTTGGAAGACGCGGTCAAACGGATGCCTACGGTTGCTATAAAAAACTGGACAAGCGTTTTAGCTTTTTGGGCTTTTTCGGCATTTTGATTCCGTTCTTTATTGCCAGCTACTACTCCGTCGTCGGTGGCTGGATTGTCAAATACCTCGTTGAATTTGTGCGCGGTAATCTTACTCAGTTGACCGGCGCAACTTACTTTTCTAACTATATCGCAAGCCCCGTTGCTCCGGTTGTTTACCACGGCACATTTATTATCATTTCGATGCTTATTCTTTTGTGCGGCGTAAAGCAAGGAATTGAAAAAAGCAATAAGATTATGATGCCTGCCCTTTTGGTGCTTTCTGTGGTGATTGCCGTCCGAAGTGTTACCATCCCGGGCGGTCTTAGTGGTCTTGCATTTTACCTGATTCCCGATTTTTCCAAATTCACTTTTGAATCGGTCTTAATGGCCATCGGTCAGGTCTTTTATTCGCTTTCTTTGGCGATGGGTATTATGGTAACATATGGCTCTTATATGGGACGTGATGTCAATATTCAAAAAAGTGTTAAAATGACAGAATTATTTGATACCTGTGTCGCTTTTTTAGCCGGTATGATGATTGTTCCTGCCGTATTTGCCATCTCCGGCGGAAATCCGGACGGAATCAATGCAGGACCTGGTCTTTTGTTCGAAACATTGCCCAACGTATTTAGTCATGTACCCTTCGGAGGAATTTTCGGTGCTCTGTTCTTCCTTTTGGTATTGTTTGCGGCACTTACTTCTATGATTTCCTTGATGGAGGTTGTTATTACTTGGCTGATTGACCGCTTCCAGATGGGCAGAATCAAAGCAACGCTTTTGACTACAGTTTCCGTTTTTGCCTTTGGCATTCCAAGCTCTTTGGGCTTCGGTGTATGGCAGGATGTTACTATTTTCGGCAGAAGTATCTTTGATTTCATTGACTTTACGGCAAACAATGTAATTATGCCTCTCGTTGCGATTGCAACCTGTATCTTTGTTGGATATTTCTGGGGCGTAAAAAATATTTTTGAAGAGGCGGAAATTTCCGGCTCGTTCAAAAATAAAAAGTACTATACAATTATGGTTCGCTATGTCGTTCCGATTTGTATCGCCGCTGTTTGGATTACCGGTATTTTATAAAATAAAAATAGAAAAAGGACGCTCATGCGTCCTTTTTCTATTTTCGTTCTACAAACCAACGGTCATCGTCTCTCCATAAATATGTTGTTTTTCCTTCAATCAGAACGGTAAATCGCTCTCCTGAGCCGCCGGCCTTTAAGCTTGCGGCTCTTCTTTTGTCGAGCACGCGGTCAATAGGGAAAACTCTGCCGTCCTCCCATCGTATTTTCAGTGGCACTACGCCGCCGGCTTCATCAAATTTCACCAGTACGCAAACATACGCTTTACAATTCGTTGGCATGATTACTCCTTTCTCATTTTTCTGTCATGCCTTTGCTGTCTTTTCTCAATTCTGTTCTTCAGGCAAGAGAGGTTTTCGGGTATCCACAGGCGCTTTGTGCCGCTCCTTCGGATTGATGCCAGAAAGCTCGGAATCCATCATCATAATTCCCCTTTGCACAGAAAAATGACCAAACCGCTCTCTGATTTTATCAATCGCACGTTCCTCGTCCTCTCGCCTTTGCATTTTCTCGTGGTCACCAAACCACGAAAGCTGCTCTGCACCGCCCCGGGAAAGCTCACACGCGCGCACGCCCAAAAGCCTTAAAGGTCGGCGGGAAAACTCGCTGCTTCGATATAGCTGAAACGCCTTGTCGAACAACACACTCGATACGCAGGACTCAAAATCCAGTTTTCCCTGGCGGTCAATCGAACGAAGAGAGGAATCCTTCAGTGTAATCTGTACCGTCCGGCACACTAAATTCTGTTCTCTGAGACGCGCTGCCACACTTTCGCACAAGGCATACAGCGTAATTTTAATTTCTTCTTCCGTCACCAAATCGTGTGGCGTTGTTGTGCTGTTGCCAATGGATTTCACTTCCCTCTCATCTTCTAATCGTGCAACGGGAGTATTATCATTTCCATTGGCGTATTCCCACAAGGTCACACCGTTTTTTCCCATTGTTTGCCGCAGCATTTCTTTCTCGGCACGCGCTAAATCACCGATGGTCACAATGCCGTGGGCATCCAGCCTTTCTTTGGTCGCTCTCCCAACAAATAAAAGCTCGGAAACGGAAAGCGGCCATACCTTTTGTCTGAAATTTTCTTTGGCGATTACTGTAGTCGCATCCGGCTTTTTCATATCGGAACCAAGCTTTGCAAAAATTTTATTAAAGCTGACGCCGACTGATGCCGTAAGGCCGAGCTCCTCTTTAATTCTTCGGCGGATTTCGTCCGCTATCAACTTCCCATTTCCGCCAAAATGCGGACTGTTTGTCACGTCCAGCCAGCACTCGTCCAAGCCGAAACTCTCTACTCGGTCCGAATACTCTGCATAAATCTCCTTCGCCAAAAGGGAATATTTCTGATAAAGCTCAAAGTGCGGCGGGACAAATAAAATCTCCGGACATTTCCGCTTCGCCTGCCACAAGGTCTCCCCCGTTTTGACACCGCATTTTTTTGCCGCTTCGCTTTTGGCAAGCACAATCCCGTGTCTTTTTTCTGCATCCCCTCCAACAGCAATCGCTTTACCCTGCAACTCGGGGTGATACAAACACTCAACCGTAGCATAAAAATTATTCATATCCACATGAAGAATCGTCCGTTCCAACACCGCACCTCCTTTTTAGAACATTTGTTCTTTTTTATTATATCCTATTTGTTTTGTTTTGTAAAGAGGAAATATCTGAAATGAAGCACATTTATTGCTTGTCAAAAAAGCAGGCGCGCGTTATAATAATACATAAGAAAATAAAAGGAGGCACGATTATGTCCGCACTGAAAAATGCACTCTTGCTCTCTCACGAATATATCAAAAAAGTGCTGAAAGAGGGAAATACCGCCGTGGATGCGACCTGCGGAAATGGTCACGACACGCTCTTTTTATCGGAAATCGTCGGCAGAAGCGGGCGCGTATTTGCCTTTGATATTCAAGAGAACGCCATTGAATCTACCCGTGCGCGTCTTTTTGAGTACAACGCCCCCGACAACACAACACTGATTTTAGACGGACACGAGCATATGAATCAGCACATCACCGGAATGGTGCGTGCTGTTATGTTTAATTTCGGCTATCTTCCCGGCGGAGACCACCAAAAAGCAACGCAAACCGAAACCAGTATTGCGGCGGTTCGCTCCGCAATGCATCTCCTCTCCTCCGGCGGCATCATTACCCTTTGCATCTACTCGGGAGGTGATACGGGTTTTTCAGAACGGGATGGTCTGCTCGCCTTTTGCAAAAGCATCGACCCGAATGAATTCTTTGTTCTTTCCCACGAGTTTATCAATCAGGAAAACAATCCGCCGATTTTGGTTTGTATCGAAAAGAAATAACATATCGTTTTCTTTCCTTTTTAAATAAAAGCAAAAGAGCTTTCGACAGAAATGAACTCTTTTTGCTTTTTTTTGTTTTCTTTTTTCGCTTTCTTGCCTCTCAAACCGCACAGTTGACGCAAAACACAATATATTGTGTTTAAAATCACAACTCAAACACAAAATATGGCAGAAAACAGCATTGACTTTCTTTTTAAATTCCATATAATTATTAGTACACGCGCAAAAAAGCGAACAAAAAAGGGATTGGAACGGACGTGAGGAATATATGCCACATATACTTGGATTACAGAAATTAACGCTTTTGGATTTTCCGGAACATACTGCCTGCACCGTTTTTTTGGGCGGTTGTAATTTCCGTTGTCCGTTTTGCCACAATCGCTCATTAGTCATCAACCCTGATTTTTCCGCTGCAATCAGCGAGGAAGAATTCTTTGGTTTTCTGAACAAGCGCCAGGGACTGTTAGATGGTGTCTGCATTACGGGCGGTGAGCCGCTTCTTTATCCTGACCTGCCGGATTTTATCGGGCGCATCAGAAAGCTCGGTTATCGGGTCAAATTAGACACCAACGGCTCTATGCCGGACCGACTGCGTTCGCTTTTAGAAAGTAATATGGTTGATTATGTTGCAATGGATATCAAAAATTCACCTGCGCGCTACGCAGAAACCGTCGGGATTGAATCCTTCGATATCGAACCGGTCAAAGAAAGTGTTGCGCTTCTTTTGTCCGATGTGATTCCGTATGAATTCCGCACGACTTTGGTGCGTGAATTTCATACGCCACAAGATATTGTTGGAATTGGCAAATGGATATGCGGAGCAAAAAGGTACTTTCTGCAAAGCTTTAAGGATTCCGGGGATTTGATATCCGCGGGGCTTTCCGGACTGACCGAGAGCGAAACAGGGGCCTTTTTAGAGCTAGTAAAGCCTTTTGTCCCCTCTGCATCCATCCGCGGTTAAGAACAAAAATACACAATATATTGGGTTTTTAAAATTTTTTCAAACTATATATTGATTTTTCTGTTTTAGTATGATATACTGTATCCATAACAGCAAAAATCGACAGAAAAATTTATGGAAGAAGGAGATATGACTATGTATCAGGTAACAAAGCGTGACGGAAAAACCACAGATTTTAACATTCAGAAAATTTGCGCCGCCATCACCAAAGCGTTTGAGGCGCAGGATAAACAGTACCACCCCACGACCATCGATTTACTCGCTCTTAAGGTAACTTCGGATTTTGAACCGAAAATCAAGGACGGTAAAATTGCCGTGGAGGATATTCAGGACAGCGTAGAAAGTGTGCTCATTCAGGCAGGCTATGCAGACATCGCCAAAGCATACATTCTCTACCGTAAGCAACGCGAGAAAATCCGTAATATGAAATCTACCATCTTGGACTACAAAGAATTGGTAGACAGTTATGTAAAAGTTACGGACTGGCGCGTAAAGGAAAATTCTACCGTTACTTATTCCGTCGGCGGTCTCATTTTGAGCAACAGCGGTGCCATCACGGCAAACTACTGGCTCTCTGAAATCTACGACGATGAAATTGCAAATGCGCACAGAAACGCAGATATCCATCTGCACGACCTTTCGATGCTGACAGGTTACTGTGCCGGCTGGTCCTTAAAACAGCTGATTCAAGAGGGCTTAGGCGGTATCCCCGGAAAAATCACTTCTTCTCCGGCAAGCCACCTGGCTACCCTCTGTAACCAGATGGTTAACTTCTTGGGTATCATGCAGAATGAGTGGGCAGGCGCACAGGCATTCTCCTCGTTTGACACTTACCTTGCTCCGTTTGTAAAGGCAGATAATTTGAGCTATGACCAGACCAAAAAGTGCATCGAATCCTTTATCTATGGCGTAAATACCCCGTCCCGTTGGGGTACGCAGGCGCCATTCTCTAACATTACGCTTGACTGGGTTGTTCCGAACGACTTGGCTGAGCTCAACGCTATCGTTGGCGGCAAGGAGATGGACTTTAAGTATAAGGACTGCCAGAAAGAAATGGATATGGTGAACAAAGCGTTCATCGAAATTATGATTGAGGGCGATGCGAACGGCCGTGGTTTCCAGTATCCGATTCCGACCTACTCCATCACCCGTAACTTCGACTGGTCCGAAACCGAGAACAATAAACTTTTATTCGAGATGACCTCGAAATATGGTACGCCATACTTCTCCAACTATATCAACAGTGATATGGAGCCGAGCGATGTTCGTAGTATGTGCTGCCGTCTGCGTCTTGACCTTCGTGAACTGCGCAAGAAATCCGGCGGTTTCTTCGGTAGCGGTGAAAGCACCGGTTCGGTCGGCGTTGTTACCATCAACTTGCCGAGAATCGCATACCTTTCTGAAAATGAACAGGATTTCTATCGTCGCTTAGATAAGCTGATGGATATTGCTGCGCGCTCTTTAAAGGTAAAGCGTACGATTATCACCAAACTGCTTGACGAAGGACTGTATCCTTACACCAAGCGTTATTTAGGAAGCTTTGACAACCACTTCTCTACCATCGGTCTGATTGGTATGAACGAAGTCGGCCTCAATGCAAAATGGCTGAAAAAAGACCTGACAAACAAAGAAACACAAGAGTTTGCTAAGGATGTCTTAAACCATATGCGTGAGCGTTTGTCTGACTACCAGGAAGAATATGGCGACCTTTACAACCTAGAGGCTACGCCGGCAGAATCCACCACTTATCGTTTTGCAAAACACGATGTGGCTCGTTATCCGGACATCATCACTGCAAACGAAAACGGCACTCCGTATTACACCAACAGCTCGCACTTGCCGGTTGGTTTCACCGAGGATATCTTTGATGCACTCGATGTACAGGATGAACTGCAGACGCTGTACACTTCAGGTACTGTATTCCATGCATTCTTAGGTGAGCGCTTGCCGGATTGGAAGGCTGCGGCTAACCTGATTCGCAAGATTGCAGAAAACTACCGTCTGCCGTACTACACGCTTTCGCCGACCTACTCCGTATGTAAGAACCATGGATATCTCGCCGGTGAACAGTACGTTTGCCCGCATTGCGGAGAAAATGCTGAAGTTTACAGCCGTATCACCGGTTACTATCGTCCGGTTCAGAACTGGAATGATGGTAAAACACAGGAGTTTAAAGACCGTAAGGTTTATGATATTGAAAACTCTAAACTCACCCGCGATGGCGCTCCGGTAAAAGATGAGGCTTGCGATTGTGGCTGTGTAGCTGACGGTGAAAAGCAGGTCTATCTGTTCACCACCAAAACCTGCCCGAACTGCAAGGTAGCAGATGCCATGCTTGAGCGTGCGCACGTTGCCTTTGAAAAGACTGACGCAGAAGAAAATGCAGATTTGGTCAGCCAGTTTGGCGTAAAGCAGGCACCGACGCTTGTCGTTGTTGAAGACGGACACGTTGATACCTATGCAAATCTTTCCGATATCAGAAAGTTTGTAGAAAATATTCAGGCATAATAAAAAATTAAAGCGGTTGTGGTAAATTACCACAACCGCTTTTTATATGCTTATTTTTTCCATAATATGAAACCCACCAACGCTCTCTTTTCTGCGTATAACAAAATCCGCTTTGTCATAATCCGTACACAGAAAAAAGTCATCTCGGGGGAAAACATCCTTTTGTGCAGCATTAAAAAATTTCGCTCCTTCTGTCCGTTTTAAATCTTCGATTTCTTTCTCAATATCAAACGAAGTCCCCTCAATAAGACTTTTGATATAGTTTGCGCACAGCTCATCTTCTTCCGTCTTTCGCTGTCCCTCCCAGCCCATACAAACAAGCGAAACCTCCTCTGCGCCGCTGTGCTTGATATATTCCGCTGTTGCTTTCGCCGTAACCAAGCTTCCACCGAGGATTTGCGATGCTCCCCTCGCTCTTTCAATTCCCTGGGTGCCCGAGCTTGTGGTATGCACCATCGTTTTCCCAGAAAGCTCAAGCTTTACCAGCTCAGAGGGTGAATTTCCACAATCAAAACCCGGCAGGATGACACCATGGCGTTCGCCCACCAGCAGATACTCCGGATGCTGACGCTTAATCTCATACGCTTGCGCACTATCAGCAACCGCCAATATTTTTTCTCCACCGCGCGCAAAAAAATATGCCTCGACAGAAAATGCACGAAACACATCAATAATCACCGTAAGACCTCTTGCCTGCTCTGCGCCAGAGAGCAAATGAAGAATTTGGATTTTCAAAAAAGACGCCCCTTTTCTTTCGTTCATAAAACCATTATAGTACCCTCTCCTTGCCTATGTCAAGCACCAAAACCGGAGAAATTACATATATAGTAGCAAAGAACTTTCGAGAGGAAATCGTGCTGTGAATGAGTTAAAGGGGACGCTTTTAAAAACTGCAACCGAGGAAGCCATTTTTAATATTTATCTTTACCTTGCGCATCGAACCGAGCCTTCGGTGGGTGATACGCTGTCGGCGATTACGGATCGTCTTGTCACCGAAAAGCAACGCCATCCGAAGCTTTGGGATGCACGTGCAAAAAGGCAACTGTTGATTCTAACAAACGCCACGTCCAAAAACAGAACTCTTTCCAAGGCTCGTCTCGTTGCACTTTCCCGCTCGAAAAGCGGGATGAATGCCTGCGTCTTCGAAAGGCCAAATGGAAGTATTTCTGTTGTCTTTCGGGGCACGGGCGATGGGGAATGGATTGATAACGGCGAGGGCCTTTCCGGTATTTCGGAAGAAAATACATACCACCACTATCCGGACGGTGAAACGAAAACATTCGACCTAAGACCGACGGATTTTGCCACCGACCAGCAGGTTGAGGCGCTTAACTGGTTTTTGGAAACGGCCTCTCAAAACCAATGGAACCAGACAACGGATATTACTGTGAGCGGTCATTCCAAAGGTGGAAACAAAGCACAATTTGTCGGCATTCATTCCGCGCTTGTCGATCGCGTGATCAGCTTTGACGGCCAGGGCTTTTCTCCTGAAGCACTGGCAGCAATGCAGGCTCAGTTCAACGAGGATTTTGGTGAGCGAAAGCAAAAACTGTTCAGTATTTCTGCAGAGAATGACTATGTCAATGTGTTAGGTCATCGTTTGATTCCAAAAAAGCATATTTACTTTTTAAAATCAAGATTTGGAATTCATCACATGGATGCATTGCTTGATGAGGAGGGAAACTTAAACCCACAAACCGCGCAGGGTAGTTTTTCCGAATACATCGAAGATGTCGCAAATGAAATTATGCGTATGAAACCAGAAAAACGGCAGCTTGCCACTTTAGGCATGATGAATCTGTTTCAACGATATCTGGGCAAGGGTGAGCCGGTAAACAACGACTTTGTCTCTTTAGAAAAAACTGTTTTAGGAGTCGCTATTGCCGTTAGAGAATTCTTGCGCAAGTTAAAATGAAGGAAATAAACCTCCCGTACACTTTCTTTTGCCGAACCATTCAAAACAATCATAAATAAAAGCGCGGAAAACCGCGCTTTTATTTGTGCCTCTTTTATTTTCTTAAAACAATACAATCTGCTGCTTTTACAATCGCATTTTCGGGGTACACGCCGCGCAGTGCGGTCAATGGATACACCGACGTATTTTTTCCGATGACCGTTCCCGGATTTAAGACACATCCGCAACCGATATCTGCTCCATCTGCTAAAATGCCGCCGATTTTACGAAGACCGGTTTCGTAATCACAATCAGAATGAATGACCACCGCCTGACCATCCGATTTTAAGTTGGAGCAAATACTTCCTGCCCCCATATGTGCGCCGTTTCCTAACACGGAATCGCCAACATAGTTATAATGCGGCACCTGTACATGGTCAAGCAGAACACAATTTTTTAACTCGGACGAGTTTCCAATCACGCAATCGCTTCCGCAAATAACACTGCCGCGAATATATGCGCCGGGGCGAATCTCTGTACCACTACCGATAATCGTCGGACCGCAAATTGTGGCAGTAGGCGCAATCGTCACATTTTCTCCTACCCAAACATTTTCCGCTATTTCGGTAAAGCCGGGCAATTTCGAGTGAATCAGTGACAAAACATAGTCTTTAATTTTGGGAAGCATATCCCACGGATACTCTGACCCGCGAAAAAGCTCTGATAGATACGTAGTTTTGCAATCGAACAGTTCGTTTGTTTTTACACACTTATTCAACGCTATGCCCCCGTTCTATGATTTTATTCGTAATCAGTTCCGCATACTCTACGCACTTTTCTTCGCTTTCACTTTCAATCATCACGCGAATCACAGGTTCCGTTCCGCTTTGACGAAGGAGCGCTCTGCCATTTCCGTTAATCTTCTCTTCCACCACGGAAAGAGCATCCAAAACCGCTTCGTCAGCAAGCACTGCAGCTTTATTCTTCACCCTGATATTCTTCATATACTGCGGGTAAAGCTTTACGGGTTCTGAAAGCTCAGCAAGCGACAGTTTGGAATCGCACATTTCTTCCGTAATCATAATTGCCGTTAGAATACCGTCGCCCGTTGTCGCGTATTTTTTCAAAATGATATGACCCGACTGTTCGCCGCCCAAGCAATAGTCATTTTCCTGCATGCACTCGTACACGAAACGGTCACCAACCGCCGTTTGTGCACACTTAATACCTACTTTGTCAAGGCTGGAAATGAGACCGCTATTGGACATCACTGTAGCAACTACAGTGTCGTTATTTAACATATCTCTCGATTTTAAGCGTTTTCCCAAAATATAGAGCATCTTATCACCGTCGATGACATTTCCGTTTTCATCGACCGCGATACAACGGTCTGCATCACCGTCAAAGGCAAAGCCTACATCCAGATGCTGTTCTTTTACCAATCGGCAAAGATTTTCAATATGAGTCGAACCACAACCTTCATTAACATTCAATCCGTTCGGGTCGGTTCCGATGACCGTTGTCTGTGCCCCTAACGCACCGAATACAGATTTTGCAATCATCCACGATGCTCCGTTAGCGCAATCGAGACCGATTTTTAATGATTTATAGGAATGTGACGCCAAAGAAATCAGATAGCCCAAATAGCGGTTTCTTCCCGATACAAAATCCACGATACAACCGATTTTCTCCCGGGTCGCCAGCGGAAGGTCGTCCCCTGATACACCCAGCGCCTTTAAGTCACCGTCGATATACGCTTCAATCAGCGCCGTCGTATCATCGTCGAGCTTTTCGCCATAGCGGTTAATCACCTTAATTCCGTTATCGTAAAACGGATTGTGGGATGCGGTAATCATAATTCCGCAATCAAACTCCTCCATCCGCGTGACATACGACACACTTGGCGTGGTCGTAACGTGGAGCATATACGCATCTGCGCCGGAGGCAGTGATACCTGCCACAATCGAATACTCAAGCATATAACTGGAGCGTCTGGTATCCTTTCCAATCACAATGCGAGGACGATATCCCGCCTTATGGCATCCGGAAAGCGCCGCTCCGTAATACCAACCGAGGAAACGACCCACTTTATATGCCTGCATGGAGGTCAATGTTAGATTCGCTTCACCACGGAACCCGTCTGTACCAAAGTATTTGTTTCCTTTTCTTATTCCTGATTCTGTTTTGCTGATTGCAATTTTATCCTGCAGAAGCTCATCCGTTGTAATATCAAACAATTCACAAAGCTGAAGAACTTTTTCGATTTGTGGAAGTGCCTGGTCCATTTCCCATTTGGAAACGGATTGTCTGGAAACCTCCATCTGTTCCGCCAGTTTTTCCTGAGAAATATTTGCTGCTATACGCAATTTCGTAATCTTTTCGCCAATGGTCACCCTTCATCACCTATCCTTTTCATTTTCCTTACAGGTAGATTATACCAAATTTGGTTTTAGCTCACAAGCAACTGAAGTTAGATTTTTTCGCAACCAAAAGTTGCGAAATTTTGTTTTTTCTTCTTATAATATCTATTATATCCTATTTTTATGTAGAATAAAACAAAAAATGTAAAAAAATATTTACAAAAAAACCGCCCCATGGCGGTTTTTTCTTTTGTCATATACTATTGTTTTCTCCAGGTGTATGCCGAAAACAAAATCAGCATCGGGAAAACCTCTAGTCTTCCCACCAGCATATTAAATGTAAGAACCAATTTCGATAACGGACTGTATAAGGAGAAGTTCTGCGTTGGACCGACCAAATCAAGACCGGGACCTACATTGTTAATTGTCGTTGCAACCGCGGTAAAGTTCGTCGTAAAATTATAATTATCCAGGCTGATAATCAAAAACGAGCCGACAAAAATAAACAAAAGAGAAATGGCAAACACATTGACCGCGCGCATCGTTTCGTGCTCTACGATACGTCCGCTGAACTTAAGCTTAAACACACGATTCGGGTGCGCCGCAATTTTAATTTCCTTAAAGATACTCTTAAACAAAATAACGATTCTCGATACCTTCATACCGCCGCCTGTACTGCCGGCACAGCCACCGACAAACATTAAAATAACCAAGATTGCTTTAGAAAGTTCCGGCCATGTATTAAAATCGACGATCATAAAACCGGTGGTACTAATGATGGACGCCACAGAAAATGCGCTGTTTCTCAAATTATCCCAGATATTTTCGTAAAGGTTCCAACAGTTTGCGCAAATCAAAAGCGTCGCCACAGTGATAATAATCAGATATACACGGAGTTCCTCCGAGCGAAAGCCCTGTCTGATTTTACGCATTAGAATCAGATAATAAACCGTAAAGTCAATTCCGAAGATAATCATAAACGCAGTAATGACATTCTGGATATAGGGGGAATATTCCGACATACTGGAATTAAAAATACCGAATCCACCCGTTCCCGCCGTAGCAAATGCCGTATTGAGCGCCTCATAAAAATTCATCCCGCCAAACAGCAACAAAATTAGTTCCATCAGAGTTAATGTGGTATAGATTCCATATAAAATTAGCGCACTGGACCGAACCTTCGGCACAAGCTTACTGACCGAGGGACCCGTACTTTCTGCTCTTAAAAGGTGCATATTCTTGCCGCCGCACAAGGGAAGAATTGCAACCAAAAACACAAGCACGCCCATACCGCCCAACCAATGGGTAAAGCTGCGCCATAATAGAAGACTCTTTGGCAAGACCTCAACATTTGTTAAAATGGTTGCGCCCGTTGTTGTAAAGCCGGAAACGGTCTCAAAAAGTGCATCAACATAATTGGGAATCGCTCCGGAAACAACGAACGGAAATGCGCCAAAGATACTAATAACAATCCAGCTGAGAGCCACTGTCACATAACCTTCTCTTGCATACATTGTTTTGTCCTTTGGGGCTTTTGCTGTACACAAAATGCCAAACATCAGGCACAAAAGCGCGCACAAAAGATATACCGGCGCACACGACTCCTGATAAATCAGGGCACAGGCAAGCGGCAATATCATTGCAGTCGCCTCAATGTTTAACACCCAGCCGAGCGTATAGATAATCACTCTGTAATTCATAACTTTTCTCCAATGATCAATTTCGTTATTCCAAAATATCTCCGATATCATCCAGTCCTGAAATGGTTGTTACAATAATAACCGTGTCGCCAACCATAATTTTATCATGACCGCGCGGAATAATAATCGTTCCGTTTCGGTTGATGCACGCCACCAATACATTCTTTTTGATATTGAGTTCGGAAAGCGTTTGACCAACAATTTCGGATTCACCAAGAACACGGAATTCCAAAGCCTCTGCCTTTCCGTCCAAAATATGATGCATCGTTTCGATATTGCTGCCAAAGCTGTTCTTTTTCGCACGAACAAACTTCACAATCGAATCTGCCGTTGCATCCAAAGGATAAATAATCGTATCCAAATCGAGCTTACTTATGACATTTTCATACGCCATACGGTTAATCTGCGTGATAATTTTTGCATTTTCGTTCTGACTTTTTGCAAAAAGGGAAAGCAAAATATTTTCCTCGTCAATATTAATTAGAGAAACTACAGACTCCGTTCTCTTTACGCCCTCTTCCAAAAGTACCTTATTATCCGTTCCGTCTGCATTGACTACGGACACCTTCGGAAGAATCTGACACAGCTCATCGCTGCGGGCGGGGTCTTTTTCAATAATTTTGATTTTTATTCCGGTTTCTGACAAGCGTTTCGCCAGATAGTATGCGGTATCCCCACCACCGACAATGATGGTATCCTTGACGCGGTTGGTTTTAATCCCGATATTCTTAAAGAATTCACTACCACGGCTCGGCGCGGCAATAATGCTGACAAAGTCGCCCTCCTGAATCACAAAGGAGCCGTCAGGGATATAGACCTCATTCCCCCGTTCTACGCCACAAACCAAGACATCACAGTTAAAATCGGACGAAATATCTGCAATCCGGTAATTATTCAGCACTGAGCCCTGCGGCACTTTGAATTTTAAGATTTCTACTCTGCCCTTAACAAAGGTATCGATATGCACTGCAGACGGGAAGCGAAGAATCCTTGCAATTTCCCGCGCAGCAATCAGTTTGGGATTGATCAGCATTGCGAGCCCTAAATCTTCTTTGATTAACTGGATTTCATTGATGTATTCCGGCTTGCTGACACGGGCAATCGTCTGGCAATGACCCATTTTTTTCGCAATGAGGCAACAAAGCAGGTTGATTTCATCCGAGCCGGTAACGGCGATTAAAATATCCGCTGAGTCAATCCCTGCCTCTTCCAAGGTCTGCATCCCCGTACAGTTGCCCACGACACCCATAACATCATACGCGTCTGTCGTTTGCTTGACCAGCGCGTGCCTTGTGTCAATAACTGTAATATTATTATCTTCCTCACAGCTGATTTTTTCCGCGAGCTTTTGTCCCACTTTTCCGCATCCGGCAATAATAATGTTCATAGCACTACTACCTTTCCGCTAACATTCTTTACAAATTAAATACCATTGTATCACACGCGATTCTGTTTCGCAAGATATCGCGCGCACTTTGAATCAATTATTTCACATAAATCTCTGTACCAAGCTCCCGAAAAGCCAACAGGATATCTTCCTCAATATTTTGATTGGTAACAATACAATCCGCAACTGACAAATCTGAAATTTTAACAAAGGCACTGTGATTAAATTTTGAATAGTCCGCAACCACGATGCAATGTTCCGCCTGCTCAATCATCACGCGGTCCACTTCCGCTTCCGTATCATAATATGTGGTAAAGCCATTAGCAATATCAATTCCGTCAACAGAAAGAATAAACTTGTCTGCGTGATAATTGCGGAGCTGGCTGACCGCATCTGCGCCATAGGAAAATTGATACTTGGTATTTAAGGCGCCGCCGATGAGCACGACATTAAAATTGGGATTACTCGACGCTTCAAGCGCAATCGCAATCGAATTGGTCACAATATTCAGGTTATACTCGGCGGGAATCTGACGAAAGGTAAGAAGTGTCGTCGTTCCCGAGTTTAACATTATCGTATCATTCGGCGCAATCATCGATGCCACCTTAGTTGCAATATCTACCTTTTCTGACTGATTGGTTTCTAATCGCTGGGTCATATTCATACTGTAATACGGCTTATAAGAACTAATCGCGCCACCGTGTACACGGGAAAGCAAGCCCTTCCGTTCCATATCGGTTAAATCGTTTCTAACCGTAACCTCGGAAATTCCGAACTTTTCACTCAGCTCATTCACTTTTACAAGCCCGTTCTTTTTTAAAAGTTCCAAAATCTCCTGCTTTCTCTGATCGTTTCCCATCTGGTGCCTCCACAGCCAATATTTTTATTTTATCTTAACATATTCTACCCCAAAAGTCAATCTTACTTTCGTTTTTGCTTTCGTTATTCTTTCGTTTCAAGACAAAATCGAAAGTATAACGAAAAATTTTTGTTGACATCCGAGATTTTCTGTGATATTCTAATATTGTAGTATTATATTAATTTGTAAAGGAGTTTTCACGATGAGCAAAAATTGGGCAAGTGTTGATTTGACGAAGGTCCCGAATATGGTATCCAAAACCGTTCCCGGACCGAAATCTGTTGAGTATCATGAAAGATGCGCAAAATACATGAAAGGCTATTCCAGCCAGGTTAAGCTGTTCCCTGTAACCTTTGAATCCGGTTATGGCTACACTTTAACCGACGTTGACGGCAATACATATCTTGACTTCTCTTCCGGTATTTATGTAACCGGTCTGGGACATTGTCATCCGAAAATCAGTGAGGCTGTTGCAGAGCAGGCGAAAAAGCTGATGAACTGCCACGACTTCACCACGAAAGTAAAAATGGAACTCGTAGAAAAAATGCACGAAATCACCGGCGGTCGTTTCGGTGGCTTCCAGTTCTATGATTCCGGTACAACCGCTGTGGAAGCTGGTCTTCGTTGCGCACGTGCAGCTACCGGCAAGCAGGAGTTCATCTCCTTCTTCAGAGATTTCCACGGTAAGACTTATGGCGCAAACTCTTTGGCAGTTGTTGGTCCTGACACCCACATGAGAGCTCCGGGCTTCATGCTCGTTCCGCGTCCGAATCCGTACCGTGACTTCTTCGGCAGAACACCGGAAGAAGCTTGGAAAGATTCTTCCCCGTATATCCATATGATCGAGGGTATGCTTGATAACGCTTGCGCAAACGGCGGCAAGAATGTTGCAGCTATCGTTTTAGAACCGATTCAGGGTTGGGGCGGTTCTATCATTCCGCCGGATGACTTCATCCCGGCACTTCGCGCACTGTGCGACAAGAGAGGCATCCTCCTCTTTGCTGACGAAGTATTGAACTGCATGGCTAGAACCGGTAAGTATCTTGCTATGGACCACTGGAATGTAACTGCTGATATCACCACGCTCGGTAAAGGCTTTGGTAACGGTTTCCCGGTAACCGCTCTTGCAGTATCCAAAGACCTCGCTCCGGCAATTGAAAAGATTTCTGCATCCTCCAGCTACGGCGGTAACCCGATGGCTTGTATCGCAGCACTCGAGTCCATCAAAGTAATTGAGGAAGAAAACTTAAACGAGCGTTCTGAACACCTCGGAAAGATTATGCTCGAAAGAATGGAAAAGATGATGGAAGCTCATCCGATTATCGGTGATGTTCGTGCCATCGGCTGCTTGCAGGCAATCGAAATCGTAAAAGACAGAGAAACCAAAGAGCCGTTTGCTGAAGCTGGTACGATGATTTACCAGAAAGCATTTGAAAAGGGTCTGGCTTGGGTTCCGTCCGGACATATCCTGCGTATGTCTCCTCCGATGATCTTAGACGACGAGGCAGCCTTGAAGGGTCTTGACATCATTGAAGAGGCAGTTACTGAAACGGAAAAGCATTTTGGATATTAATAATACAAATACTTTTAGGGTTATTGCTTTTGCGATAACCCTAAAAATGCATATTAGAGAGGTAAAATTTTATGAAAACAGTTAAATTCGGACTGATCGGTTGCGGTCTGATGGCAAGAGAGTTTGCCTCTGCTGCAGCAAGATGGTGTCATTTAAAAGACGA
Organism: Clostridia bacterium; assembly: GCA_017399695.1. Taxonomy (GTDB): domain Bacteria; phylum Bacillota; class Clostridia; order UBA1381; family UBA9506; genus RGIG1666. The sequence goes on from JAFQBK010000016.1 coordinate 421,764, forward strand.
CATCGCAAAACCGGAAATTGTCGGCATCTGCTCCGTTGTACCGGCTGAAATGGAATGGTTTCAGAAGAATTTCCCTGAAATCAAATATTCCGTCAGCGACTACAAAGAGCTTTTAGATAAAGACGATATTGATGCTATCTACTGTGCTGTTCCGCACAATCTGCACGAACAGTTCTACATTGATATCATCAAAAGCGGCAAAGCGCTGTTAGGCGAAAAGCCGTTTGGTATTGATAAAAAAGCAAATGAAAACATTATGAAAGCCCTCGAAGAGAACCCGAACACCTTCGTTCGTTGCTGCAGTGAGTTCCCTTACTACCCGGCAATGCAGACGATGATTGAGTGGTTCAATGAAGGCAAATTCGGTAAAATCTTAGAGATCCATTGCGGATTCAATCACTGCAGTGATATGGATACTCAAAAACCGATTAACTGGAAACGCATGGTTAAATTTAACGGCGAATACGGTTGTCTCGGCGATTTGGGTATTCATACCCAGCACGTTCCGTTCCGTCTCGGCTTTAAGCCGAAGACTGTTCGCGCGCACTTTAGTAATATTATCAAAGAGCGTCCGGATGGCAAAGGCGGCATGGCAGTTTGTGATACTTTCGATAACTGCACCATTTTCTGCACCACAGAAAATGCAGACGGTGATGAAATCCCGATGACTTTCGAAACCAAGAGAATGTGCCCGGGTTCGACGAACCGCTGGTTCTTTGAAATTTACGGCATGGATTGTAGTGCACGATTCTCCAGCGATGATGCAAACGCATTCTACTACACTTCTTCCTGGGGCAAAGAACAATCCTGGAACAGAATCATCATTGGCTATAAGCCGATGATTCCTACCGTTACCGGCCCAATCTTTGAGTTTGGTTTTACGGATGCAATTCTGCAGCAGGTTGCAGCATTTATTTTAGAGTATTCGGGACAAGAAGTTCCGTTCGGTCTGTTTAAACCGGAGGAAACCGTCCTTTCCCACACGCTTGCAACCGCGGCATTAAAATCATTCTACAATAAAACCGTCGAAGTAATTGATGAATAGGTGGTTTCAATGAATTGTTTAGGAATTGATTTTGGAACAACTTCCGTCAAAGCTGTATTATTTGACGAAAAGCTCAGGGAACTTGCAAGCTATAAAGAAGACTACACGCCTGTCACCAACGACTGCGTGGTAGAACTTGAGGCTGAAAAATACTCCGAGCTTTTATTCCGTGTCATTGACAACATCAGAAAAGAGCATACCATCGATTGTCTCGCCATCGACACCCAGTGTGAAACGCTCATCTTAACGGATGAGAACGGCGTGCCGACCCGCAATGCAATCGTATGGCTCGACACCAGAGCAACCGAAGAGGCTGATATGATTAATGCTCATTTCGGCCGCAAAAAAGTGTATGAGGTTACCGGTCAGGCGGAAATCACTTCCACCTGGCCGGCAAGTAAGCTTTTGTGGGTACGTCGCAACGAGCCGGAGATTTGGGCAAAAACAAAAAAGGTATTCCTGTTGGAAGATTTTCTTTTATACAAGCTCACCGGCGAATTTGTCGCTGAAAAAACCCTGCAATCCTCCACCATCTATTTCGACATCAAAAATTCCGTATGGTGGAAAGAAATGCTTGACTTTATCGGCGTAGATGAAGCTAAGCTTCCCCGTCTCATCGACAGCGGAGAATGCATCGGAACATATGACGGCATCAAGGTTGTTACCTCCGCAATGGACCAGGTGGCCGGCGCCATCGGTGCAGGCGTCGCTTCTTTGGGAACGATCAGCGTAATGACAGGAACTGCGATGGCAATTTATGCACCTACCGACTCGATGCCTGCCTTTGATGAGGGCAGCTTCGTTCCGTGCCATTATAGCTACGACGGCAGCTTTTGTCTGCTCGCCTGGAGTCCGACCTCTGCGATGGCTCTCAAATGGTTTAGAGATGCCTTTTTGAAGGAATATTCTTATGCACAGCTCGACGAAATGGCGAAGGAAATTCCCGTTGGTAGCGCAGGCCTTACTTTCCTGCCCTATCTTTGCGGTTCGATTATGCCGAAATATAATCCGAATGCGCGCGGCAGCTTTACCGGCATTACACCGGAGCATCAGCCGGCACATTTTGTTCGCAGCATTATGGAATCCATTGCTTGCATGCTTTTAGATAATCTGAATCACTTGGGCATTTCTGTCAATGAAATCCGCGCCATGGGCGGAGCATCTTTTAGCTCTCTGTGGTGTCAGATGAAAGCAGATATGACCGGAAAAACCCTGCACACACTGAAAAACAAAGAGACCGCTTGCCTCGGCTCTGCGATTTTAGCAGGTGTCGGAAACGGATGCTTTGCTTCGGTGCAAGAGGCTTGCAAGATGATTGAGATGGATAAAGAATACCGTCCGTCCGACAACGATTACAGCAAGGTTTTTGAAAGTTATATGAAGTATGACGACATCTTAAACGTCAGAAAATAAAAAATGAAGACCGCCCACGGGCGGTCTTTTTCATTGCCTATTGTTCCAGTTTCATTCTTAAAGTAAAGAGCTTCGTTCCATTTTTTCCATTCAATATTTGATATACCGTTTCCTCTCCCGATGTATCTTCAAACATCATCGGAACATCTAACGCCTGCGTAAGCAAGGTTATAATGTCTCCTAGTCGTGCCGTATGCTCCATAACAGCCTCGCGCGAAGCGATTCCTAAATTTGTGGCAGTAATCCCATATCCCGTAGGGTATCCTCCCCTTTTTTCTGCCATCGGTCTGTATCCAAGCGCGCACACCGTCATTTTTATTGCCTGTTGATATGTAACAGGCTCATCCGGTGCAAATATTCCGTCGCCCATTCCGTCAATTACGTCTGCGTTTTTTGCTTGCGAAATATAACCTTCCGCCCAATGTCCGTCTACATCTGTAAAATTAGTGCTCTCCCCGTTTGCATCAAGCCCCAACATAAGCACAAGTATCTTGGTCATCTCTGCTCGGGTAACTGTGCTGTCGTTTGTTTTTCCTATTAAATATTCCTCTTCTAAAACTCCGTAATTTGCAAGTTCGCCCGCGGACAATCCCTCGGCAAACACCGTCACTTGTTGCAAGGTCACAATTAAAATCAGTACCAGCAAAACTCCTGTGCTTCTTTTCATATTTCACGCCTCCTAAATATTAATGTTACATTATGTAACATTAATATTGTAACAAATTGTTACAATAAAGTCAAGAGGTGATACAATGAAAGGATTAAAAATAATTAGAAAAGAACGAAATTTAAACCAGTTAAAAGTAGCTATGGACTTAAATATTTCCCGAGAGGCACTCTCCCACTACGAAAACGGCAAACGCGAGCCGAGTCTTGATATGCTGAATAAATTATCAAAATACTTTAATGTGTCTATCGATTATTTGATTAACGGCGAGGAATTCAGAAAAAGGTAGAAATATGCTTTAACAAAATATTGAATAAATTATCTTCCATTGCAAAAAATAAATAAAATTGCAATGGGAGGTAAAATAAAATGTTCAAACACGAAAAATTACTTTTTCATCCGGTGTCGGTAGAAAAACCAAACCCGCAATATGCGGTATTACTTCAGGAACAACTTGGAGGCGGAAACGGAGAACTAAAAGCAGCAATGCAGTATATGTCGCAAAGCTTCCGCATCAAAGACCCCGAAATTAAGGACTTGTTCCTTGATATTGCGGCGGAAGAGCTTGGCCATATGGAAATGGTTGCACAAACCATTAATTTGCTTAACGGTCATGATGTGGATGCGACAAAGGTACAAGCAGGCGAAGTACAGTCTCACGTCATTTTAGGATTAAACCCCGGACTGATCAATGCCTCGGGCTACTCCTGGACTGCAGATTATGTTACGGTAACCGGAGACTTGTGCGCTGACCTTTTGAGTAACATCGCCTCAGAACAACGTGCAAAGGTCGTTTATGAATATTTGTACCGCCAGATAGACGATAAGAAAGTAAGAAAAACCATCGACTTTCTTCTGAATCGAGAAGAAGCTCATAACCAGATGTTCAGAGATGCGTTTAACAAAGTACAAAACAGCGGTTCTAACAGAGATTTTGGTACCACAAAGGCCGCAAAAATGTATTTTTCAATGTCCGATCCCGGACCGAATACATTTGCAAATCATGAAACCATTCCGCCGTCGTTTAATAAATAGTGTTAATAGAATTTCATACTATTGATACGAAATAATATTGTTTGCTAGCAGGTAAATATAACTGAAAAAATCACTTGCAATTTGCAAGTGATTTTTTGTTGGCTTTCACATTTTAATATAAAATGCAAATTTAAAAGTTTAGAATTATGATGAACCCTTACAGTGTCAGTTATGATATATCCCCTCTCAAAAAACGAGCATTGGCAGAGTCACAACTTCCACTCTACTCCCATATATGAGTTATTACCTCAACACTAACAACACTATTTGAATTCTCTAAACTATATAAAACCTCAGAATAATCTTTACCGTAATACTCATTTGCAGTATCATCTACGCTGTATACACAAAAAGGTAAAGCACGCCCAATTAAAGTTTCATAAAATCTGCATCTTATTTTCTTATTTTTATCTTCATAATCGGAATTATCGCCGGGTTGATAACTTCGACAGAAGCGTATCCTTTTTCTAAAAGGATCTTTAGGTGTGCTTGCATAAGGTCCATTCCCATTTTGCCATGCCTTGTCCACAATACTTTCCACATTTCTCAAATCTTCAAAGTACTTTAAAATATCCATTCCAGCAACTGTATTATTCTTGAAAAACAAATAATAATAACCTTCCACTTCATCGTATATATGTAATATTTTTTCATCATAGGTGTTATTACTTATATGTTTGTCATTAGAACCTGATTCGCAACCTGATAATGTAAGACAAAGTACAAAAAACAAAAGAACAGTTACAAACCTTTTCATAATTTCAGTCCCTTCGAAAAATATTTGAATATCTGCTTTTACTCCAAAACTTTTTTTGCTAAATTAAAAATGCGCATCCATCGATAAAGTTTAATAGGTAGAGCAACCCAACCAATTAAAAATGCTAACACAAACTTAATTGCAAAATATGCTATCCAACCAACTATAGGCATTACTAAAAAAACTTTAGGAGTAATTGCACTCAATGCCATCCATCCAAAAGGTACCCACGCGAACAATAACCCTGATAGATTTTTCATTATAATAGAACAGCCTATACCTAAAATCAAACCTACTACTATACACTTTAGCATTTTAGACTTTTCTCCATAAATATGCTCCGAAAGGCACTCTTTACATATAGGAATGCTTATAACAGTAGCACAGTCTGAACATAAGCCCTTTCCACAAACTTGACAAAGAGCACTTGCATTTCTTTCCTCATGATAAAAGCAATTCATTTTTATTCACCTTAACTTTCATTAAAATAATTACATAATGATTATAGACGTTTTCTATCTATTTGTCAATAGAAATTTTATGTCTATGGTAAATTATATATAGGTGATATAAATGAAAAAAACATTTGGAGAAAAAATAAAAAACCTCCGTGAAGATTGTGATTTAACCCAACAAGCATTGGGGCGAGAACTAAATATGACTCAAAGAAAAATATCTTATCTTGAAAACAATAAATATGAGCCATCAATTGAAGACATTAGAATTCTTTGCCTTTTCTTTAAAATTTCTTCTGATTATCTTTTAGGCTTACCAAAAGGTTTAAAAAATCCAATAAAATAATCATTTTCACTATTACCTTTTACTTCAAAATCCTCGTTGTATTCAGGGAATAGTGAAGTGGTAATAAGTGTAAAAATCCTCGTTCTTACGAACGAGGATTTTTGGCTCCCCAGGCCTAACTACGACTCGCTTTGCTCGCATGCATGCTTGGCTTAGCCAATCGAACTTCGCTAATGCTCGTTCTCTTGGAGCCTGTGCAGTGGCGTTACCTAAATCAAAGATTTAGAACGCTGTTGCATGGCTCTCGTTAGCCAAATCAAAGATTTGGACTCGAGCGCAGCTATCGAACCGGTTCGAGTCCTGCTTAATAAAAAAG
>JAFQBK010000017.1 GCA_017399695.1 Clostridia bacterium
AGTAACAAGGTGGTAAGCAGTCTTGACATTCTTCCATTACCATCATTAAAAGGATGAATGCAGAGAAAATCGTGAATGAATGTGGGAATTGCAATCAATGGTTCAAGTTCAAGATTGCCGATAACTTTATTATATTCTTCGCAGATTTTATCAAGCGCTTCTTCAGTTTCATAAGGTGCCAACGGCGTAAACAGCACTTCTGAATGTCCGTCAGGGTAAGTTGCGCTTATATAATTTTGCACACTCTTTGTTTTGCCGACCATTGGATTATTCATATGGCTGTATATAATCTTATGGAGCTGAAGTATATAGTTTTTGGAAACAGGAATCGCATCAAAATTCTCGTGGATGATATTAAGAGCATCTCTGTATCCCGCAATTTCTTGTTCATCACGGGTTCTGGGAGTCGTTTTTTCTGCTACAAGTTGTTTAATACGTGTATTTGTTGTAACGATACCTTCGATTGCATTGGAAGACTCTGTGCTTTGTACCTTTGCGATTTCCACAAGTTTTTCAAGCTCTTCCGGGCGCATCTTTAAATAGAAGTCCTGTTTTCCAGCTTCTTTATATATGCCAGCTACGAGACCGAGAAGTTCAGAATCCCATTTATGTTCTTTGATTATCGAATAATTAAATATTCTCATGCCCTTAACCTCCTTTCTTTCCCTTAAATATTATCACATATTAAGGGAATTGTCAACATTTTAAGCAAATTTCCCCTTATTTATTATTTATTTTTAAGGTAAAGTTATTCTGCAAAACTGCTTTATCCTTTCGTATATTTTTTCTAACATTTTTCTAGCACTTTTCTAGCGAAAACCCAAAAAATGCATCAAAAAGTGGCAATACGAAAATTTCGAGAACAGCAAAGGCTTTGAAGGAATTTATCCCCTCAAAGCCCTTATTTTATGCGGTTTTTATCGCTTTTTAAGTTCCTTTAACTTCCGCTAATTTACTCTATCTAAAAAGAGTGTCTAGGAGCTCGAAATGCGTTTGCCTTTACGGGCACGCGGGTTCGAATCCCACCTTCTCCGCCAAAAACTGACAAGTTTCGACTTGTCAGTTTTTACTTTTTACCTATTCACTCTTCACTATTCCCTGAACATAAAAAGTGTATTTATATAAAACTTAAGTTCTCCGCCAGTGTTTATGCGGGTTTGCAGGTTTGCAAACCCGCATTTACTTTGTCCAAGTCGGGCTTTGTTTTGCCCAATCTGTCTTGATTTGCCCTAAACTGTTTCATTATCCTTTTCCTCAAACAGCAATTCTCCTTAAATTAAATATATGTATAAAAATTATGTTCTCTCCGTTCTTCCAAATACTTATCAAATTTCAATTTTCAAAAAAACCGCCAAGACATCTGTTTTTCAAGTTCCAAAACCCGTGAAGCCCAGTAAAATCAAGGCTTTCAGCACTGCCTGAAGCACCCATGCTCACACATAGAGTAATATCAACGGACTTAAATGCAAATAACGTTTGTGAGCCGTTTTTCTGTTAATCTTATCTCAATTTAATATCATACAAAAACAAAAGAACATCAGGCTTAACCCCCCATTGTTTAAGTCTGATGTTCTTTTCACATATTAAATATTTCTCCGCACAGGACTTTACTACTTTTAACCGTTTAACCTATTGTCTACATTGTTTCATAAAACAGCGTATTGTGGTCCAGCCTGTTAAAATTGCCGTTTGAGATATCTAAAATAAGTAAAAATCACAACGCGTTCATCCATAAAAACGGAACATTATTCAGACCATTAAGCAGCACTTTGCTAGTAAAAGCAAATTATTTGCAAGTTTTCTCCCAAAACACCGCTTAGAATATTGCAATTATTGCTTTTTTGTGCTACAATGATGTAAAGGAGATGATTTGGATGAAAGGTCACGGGTTTTCTGCAGAACTGCTGTTTTCCCGCGCGCGCAACGAAGATTATGCACTGCATTGTCATAACGAGTACGAAATCTATATGTTTTTGGAGGGCGACTCACTCTATATGGTCGAGGAAAAAAGCTACTCCTTAGAGCCCGGTGATATCATTATTATCCGAAAGCACGAAATGCATCGGGTATTTCATCATTCCGATGTGGACTATAAGCGTCTTTTGATTATGGTTTCCCCTGAATTTTTCAAGACAAATCATTGCAGTGCATACGAAACCTCCTTTTTGGAAGAAAACTTTAATACAGGCAATAAAATCAGTGCGGAAACCGCGAAAAAAAGTGGTCTTTATGATGCTCTTTTCCGCTTAAAACGCTATTCCGAAGATTTCACCAAGCCCGATGACCCGATTATAAAAAGCACGATGATAGAAATCCTTTATTTAATCAATAACATTTTCGTTTTTGAAAATCCGGACAAAACCAACTCCCTGGTGAAAAACGTCATTCATTACATCAATAACCACTTTACCACTGAAATTACGCTGGATTCGTTATGTCAGCATTTTTTTGTTTCCAAATATCATCTATGCAGAATCTTTAAGCAGAGTACCGGCTTTACGATTCAGGCATATATCCGGCAAAAAAGACTGCTCAAGGTGCGCGAATTACAAAACGAGGGCAAGAGCCTGACGGAAGCTTCGCTCCTGGCAGGATTTAATACCTATTCCACCTTTTACCGCGCATACAAAAACCGGAATTTATATGGTTTAAAACCCGGCGACAACTCCCGATACAACGGCGAATAGGCTTACCCCACTTTTTTGTCATTCTATCAATATATTAACTTATTAGAAACGCGAGGTTGATTTTTATCGGCGATTTGATATAATGAGCGCAGACGGAAACCGACGAAAAGGAGGTCCCTATGTTTCAGGCAGGATTTTATGAAAAAGTAATTACACCCCCGTTAGGTCTTGGGATTCCGGGGTATTTTGATGCGCGCTTTGCCACAGATGTTGTGTCAGACCTTTATGCACGGGCGGCAGTGGTTTCAGACGGCAACGAAACGGTTGCCTTTTTAGCAATTGACGTACTAACGATGTACGATGAAATATCGGACGCCATTGCAGAGCGTATTCACAAATTTACCGGGATCAAAAAGGAAAATATCTTGATTTGTGCTACTCATATCCACACCGGCGGTCCGGTCTTTGAGCCGTATGAGACTGAGAATTATACCGATGAAAAATATGTCTCTATGCTGACGGACCTGTCAGCAGACGCCGTGACCCTTGCTTATAAACGGCAAAAACCAATGCGGGCAAAATATGCCTGCGGGAAAATGGACTCCATCTCCTTTGTCCGGAATTACAAGATGGAGGGTGACTATGTGATGACCAATCCTGCGCCATCTAGACCCGACATCATCGGCCCCTGCGCAGAGATTGACCCAGAGCTCCCCGTACTGGTATTCTGTGACGAAGCAGATTGCCCTCGCGGTGCCGTAATCTCCTTCGCCTGCCATCAGGATTGCTTAGTCGGAAGCAAGGACTGGTACAGCACTGACTATGCCGGTGCGATGGACAAGGAGCTGAAAAAGGAATACGGCGCGGATTTTGTCTCTGTCTTTTTCCAGGGTACTTGCGGTGATATTAACCATTTTGATGTTACAAAAAAGCATCCGTTGACGAAAGAAACGTATCAATGGATGGGCAGTCTTTTGGCCTCGGAAATCAAGTTTGCCATCCCTGATGCAGCCGTCATCACGGACGAAACCGTTGAGGCAAAAACCGAAACACTGACGCTTTCCTGCCGTCTGTTCAGCGAAGATGAACTGGAAGAAGCACGCACATTCTTAAAAGAGCACAAGGGCGAAATGATTGCCTATACGGAATTTAATCCGGAAACGGACTTTTTCCGCTACCATTACGCAATTCGTGCGCTCAAATATATGGAAACGGCAAGCGAAACGAAAGATGTACGAATGCAGGTCATCCGCATTGGCGATTTCCTTATGTACGGATTTCCGGGGGAAGTTTTTGTGGATTTCGGGCATTATATCAAGGAAAATGCGCCGACGGAAAAACGAATGATTGCAACGCTTGCATTCCTTGGTTATTCCTACCTCCCGACCCGCGAGCTGTTTCAGCCAACGGTATACGAAGCCCAACTACCCACCTGCATCTTTACCCCCGACGGAGGGCATATCATTGCAGATAAGCTAATAGAAATGGGGAAAGAACTCATAAAATGAAAGAAAACACCGCAGTAAAATTTTACTGCGGTGTTTTCTTTAAAAATCCTGTCCTTTTACCTTGATTCCTGTCGGCATTTGTGATATAATAATGAAACTATTATGATAAAATAACGGAAGTGTCGCCAAAAAAACGGAAATTTCTTTGGCAAAGACCGAAATGCTATACAAGATAAGGGGTTTTATGTAAGATGAAAGCACAATTATCGTCGATTTGGTATCGCGCGCTGAAAATTTTAAAAGACCACTCCGAGGTCAGTCAGTCCTCCTATGAGCACTGGATTGAGCCTCTTTTGCCGGTGGGTATGTCGGGGGACAAAATTTATCTGAAGATGCCGACCGAGGTGCATTTGGAAATCGTAAAAAGTATGCATCTTGCCACCATCTCAGAGGCAATCAATCAGGCAGCAGGCGGCGAGCGTTTTTACCGTGTGGAGCTACTTGACTACAACGAGGAGACCCCGCCGGAGCTTGAATACACCGTAGCCTTTGACCGTTCGGGCGATGAGGCAACCACCTTAAACCCGAGATATACCTTTGATTCGTTTGTTGTCGGCGACTCGAACCGCTTGGCACACGCTGCCTCAAAAGCAGTATCCGAGCGCCCCGCGCAGGCGTTTAACCCGCTGTTTTTATACGGCGGTGCAGGTCTTGGAAAAACGCATCTGGTGCAGGCCATCGGTAATAAAATTATGGAGAATAACCCTTCCGCAAATATTCTCTATGTCACCAGCGAAAAATTTATGAATGAGTTCATTAACCTGATGGTAACACACCAGAACACCATCGATTTCCGTAATAAATATCGTTCCTGCGATGTTTTAATCATCGACGATATTCAGTTTTTGTCCAACAAAGACCAGACGCAGGTCGAGTTTTTCCATACCTTCAATGCGCTGCATGAGGCAAACAAGCAGATTATTTTGACCTCAGACCGACCGCCAAAGGAAATCAAGGAGCTCGAAGAACGTATGCGCACCCGTTTTGAATGGGGCTTAATCGTTGATATCAAGCCGCCGGATTTGGAAACCCGCGTAGCGATTTTAAAGAAAAAGGCAAGCGAAGAAAACTTTGATGTACCGGACAGCATCCTGTTCTATATTGCCGAGCACTTAAAGTCCAATATCCGTAATTTAGAGGGCGTATTAAAGAGACTTACCGCATATAATGTCTTAATGGGCAAGCCGATTACGATGCAGCTTGCGGATGAGGCAATCAAGGAATTCTTAAACAAAAGCGAGGACCCGCATATCAACACGGAATATATCCTTTCGATTGTGGCAAACTATTTTAATATCACCTCGGATGAAATCCTGTCTTCGAAACGGACCCAGGAAATCTCCTATGCGCGACATATCGCGATGTACTTAATCCGTGAGTTTACGAACCTTTCTCTCCCAAAAATCGGAAAAGAACTGGGCGGCAGAAACCACGCAACCATCCTAAACGGCATTAACAACATCAAAACCAGCATGCAAAAAGATGAGGATACGAAGAAAATCATCGATGAGCTGGTGAAAAATTTAGAAAACCGCGATGAGTAATGTAAAAAGCAGGTGATGATATGAACGTCAAAATCACAACTGAATTTATCAAGCTGGACCAGCTTTTAAAGTTTGCTGGCATTGCAGGCTCCGGTGCCGACGCAAAGGAACTGATTCTTTGCGGTGCAGTGAGCGTCAATGAAGAAGAATGCACGATGCGCGGCAAAAAAATCCGTCCGGGCGATGAGGTGTTATTGGCCCTTGACGATGAACTGATTACGATAGTGGTGGAATAGCTATGTATATTGAGCATTTAAGCTTAAAAAATTTCCGCAATTATGAGGATGAGGAGTTCTCGTTCTTACCGAAAACCAATATCCTCTACGGCAAGAATGCGCAGGGAAAAACGAATGTTTTAGAGGCACTCTACCTCTTTTCCATTGGTAAATCTTTTCGCACACCTCAAGACCGTGAGTTGATTCGTTTCGGTGCAGAATTTTCTCGCGCAGAGCTGACCTTTTCGGACAGAAAACGCCGTCAGAAGATTGAAATTATTCTGCGCCGCGACCGCAAAAAGCAAATTAAAGTCGGCGGCGTGGTCATCCAAAAGCTCAGCGAGCTTGTGGGAACATTAAATGTTGTTCTGTTCTGCCCCGAAGAACTGGGGCTGGTCAAAGAAGGACCGCACGTGCGCCGTCGTTTTATCGACATTGCGCTCAGCCAGCTGCGCCCGAACTATTATCGTCTGCTTTCAAACTATCATAAGGTGCTTGACCAGCGCAACCACCTGATTAAAAAAGTAAAATTCCAGGGAGCAAACTCGCTTTTAGACACACTACCCGTCTGGGATGAAAAGCTCGCCGCTTGCGGTGTGGAAATCGTCCGCTATCGCAGAGAATTTATCGAGACGCTTGAGACTTATGCCAAAAAGGTTCACACCGAAATCTCGGGCGAAGAACTCGGCATCGAGTACCGCACCCGCGTCACCACCAAAGAAGATTTTTTGGAAAAGCTGTCACAGAATTTAGACCGCGAATTAGAGCAAGGCTGTACCCTGTTTGGTCCACATCGGGATGACCTGTTGCTGACCGTAGGTGGTCGGGATGCAAAAACCTTTGCCTCGCAAGGGCAACAGCGCACGATTGTGCTCGCTCTAAAGCTGGCGCAAGCCGACCTTTTATTTGAAGATACGGGTGAATACCCTGTCTTACTGCTTGATGATATTATGTCCGAGCTGGACGCAGGTCGAAGAGCATATCTAGCCAAAAAAATTCAGGATAAGCAGGTCATTATCACCTGCACCGATGTCGAGCCGAATCTTTCGGGAGAGCAGACAAAGACCATCCATATCCGAAGCGGCGCTATCTTAAAAGACTAAAAAAGGAGGAACCGTATGTTTTTGCATTTGGGCGGCGATACGGTCGTCAACTTAAAAGATGTCATAGCCATTATGGACCTAGATGTCACCAGCACCGCAAAAATCACACGCGAATTCCTTGCCGTTGCAGAAGAAGAAGGCTTTATTGTCAATGTCTCCGAGGACTTGCCGAAATCCTATGTTTTGACCGAGATTGACCATAAAAGTAAAATTTTTGTCTCCCCGATTTCCTCGGCAACACTTCTTAAACGCGCCAAAAATATCCGGAGCCTCGCTCCGACGATGCAGCCGGAATAGGAAGCAAAATTTTTACCGGTTTTCGCAAGAAAAGATTTGACAAACCCCCAAGGTTTGTATATAATAGTAGGGTATCTGGGTGTGGCGCAGCTTGGTAGCGCGCTTGAATGGGGTTCAAGAGGCCGGGAGTTCAACTCTCCCCACTCAGACCACGTCGGAACAAGTTTCGCTTGTTCCGATTTTTTATTTTAAAAAATCTGTCACTTGCTCCACTGTTCCTCCTCTTTCCCACAAAGGCACAGCCTTTGCGGGAACCCTGCGGCTGCGCCGTATCTTTCAAGTTTCGCTTGTTACTTTTTTTAATTCCTTTTCTTCCTTCTTTTTCATTGCAAATCAGTCAAAAAAGGGATATAATAAAAAAGCAGACTAAAATTAAAAGGAATGAAGATTGTGCTAAAAAAGCGAATTCAAAAACTGCTCAGCTTATTTCCGGGCGATGCCGTTTTAATTACCAGTCCCAAAAACCGCTATTATTTCAGCGGCTTTACGGGGACGGAGGCAAGCCTTGTACTAACAAACGATGCATATTATATTTTTACCGATTCCCGCTATCATATTCAGGCAAAAAATGAAGCGAAAGGCTTTACTTTAATCGACACCGCTAAAACTTCCGCCGCCGATTTTATCCGCGAAGAAGGCTACCGGCTTGTCGGCTTTGAAGAAGATACTGTCAGCGTGGAAAAATTTCGTACGCTGTCCCAAAAAGTGCCCGACGCCGAGTGGGAGGGCGTCAGTCCCCTGATTTCCGGCATCCGCAAAATCAAAGACGAAACGGAAGTTGCCGCGATAACACGCGCTGCAGAAATTGCAGACCGTGCATTTTCCGAACTTTTACCGCAAATAGTGCCCGGCAAAACGGAACAGGAGCTGGCACTCACGCTTGAGTTTACGATGCGAAAAATGGGTGCGTCGGGTCTTTCCTTTGACACCATTTTTGCCTCGGGCGTGCGTAGCGCCATGCCACATGGCGTAGCAAGCGACAAAAAAATCGAGTACGGTGATTTTGTCACTGTCGATTTTGGCTGTGTCTTTCATGGCTACTGTAGCGACATGACCCGTACCGTTGTGGTCGGAAAAGCAAACGAAAAACAAAAGGAAATTTACGATATCGTGCTTTCAGCACAAACTGCGGCACTTGCCGCGATTCGACCGGGTGCAGTCTGTAAGGATATTGACGCCATCGCACGCGGCATTATCACCGACGCCGGCTATGGTGCAAACTTTGGTCATGGTCTGGGGCACAGCTTAGGTCTTGACATTCACGAACTTCCCTCGTTTTCGCCGCGCTGTGAGGAAACACTTGCTGCCGGGATGCTGATGACGGATGAGCCGGGAATCTATATCGAGGGCTTTGGTGGCGTGAGAATCGAGGATTTGGTTTTAGTAACCGAAGACGGCTGCCAGATTCTATCTCATACAACAAAGGAACTGATTGAATTATAAGCTTGGAGAGTGACAGTATGATTTCAAAAATTAAAAGCTGCGGACTTTTGGGTATCGACGGCTATATGGTCGATGTGGAGACCGACATTGCCAACGGAATGCCTGCCTTTGATGTGGTCGGGCTTCCGGATGCGGCAGTGCGCGAATCCCGTGAGCGTGTGAGAAGCGCGATGAAAAATTCGGGACTTCGCTTTCCGCAAAAGCACATCACCGTAAATTTAGCACCTGCCCACATCAAAAAAGCAGGTCCTTTTTACGACCTGCCAATTTCGATTGGACTTTCGGTCAGCTCTGAGCAGCTACCGAAAGACACCTTAGACGAGTATCTTTTCTTAGGTGAGCTTTCCTTAACCGGTGAGCTCCGCCCTGTCAGCGGTGCGCTCCCGATGATTATGTGTGCCAAGGAACACGGAGTCAAAAAAGCGATTATTCCCTATGCCAATGCGAGCGAGGCTGCCGTGGTTTCCGATATGGAAATCTATCCGGCACGCTCCTTAGGCGAAATCGTGGCACATTTTCAGGGAATTGCCCCGCTTTCCCGATTTACCATCGACTGCGACCGTCTGTTCGGTGAAAGCGAAGAATATATGGTCGACTTTTCCGAAGTCAAGGGTCAGGAAAATGTCAAGCGCGCCCTAGAGGTTGCTGCGGCCGGGGGCCATAACTGCCTTTTAATTGGTTCGCCCGGCTCGGGCAAAACGATGTTGGCACAGCGCCTCCCCTCTATTCTACCCCGTCTTTCCTTTGATGAGGCATTAGAGGTCACCAAGCTTTACAGTATCGCAGGACTTTTGGATGAGGGGGTCTCACTCCTTTTCGCGCGCCCGTTTCGCAGTCCGCATCACACCATTTCGGCGGTTGGCTTATCCGGCGGTGGCGCAGTTCCACGTCCGGGCGAAATCAGCTTGGCGCATAACGGCGTGTTGTTTTTAGATGAACTTCCCGAGTTCTCCAAGGATGCGCTTGAGGTCATGCGCCAGCCATTAGAAGACGGGAAAGTTACCATCGCACGTGTAAACGCTACCCTTACATATCCATCAAACACAATGCTGATTGCCGCAATGAATCCTTGCAAATGCGGATATCACGGCGACCCCACGCGCGCCTGCAGCTGTACGGAGGCGCAAATCAAGCAATACTTAGGAAAAATCAGCGGACCGCTACTCGACCGTATCGACCTGCACGTGGAAGTGCCGTCAGTGAAATACGATGAGCTTGCCGACCGGACAAGCGCCGAACGCTCGAAGGACATCCGTGCGCGTGTAGAAAAAGCAAGAAAAATTCAGGAAAAGCGATTTGCCGGCGCAAACGGCGTCTACTCCAACTCACAAATGACACCGGCAATGATGAACGAATTCTGCCAACTGGGCGAAACGGAAGCGGCTCTTTTAAAGCAGGCATTTGAAAATCTCGGGCTTTCTGCCCGCGCCCATAACCGCATCTTAAAGGTTGCGCGCACGATTGCAGACCTCTCTGGCAGCCCGAACATCTGTGCACAGCATCTCGCGGAAGCCATCCAATACCGCAGTTTAGACCGGAAATACTGGTAAAAAAAGACCGAAAAGCAGGTGAAACCTATGGATTATAATTTAAAAAGCTTTGATATGCCGCTGGTGGTATCCCGACTTGCCAACATCCATTATTTTGAATTTACCAATCAGTACCACACCAAGGGTGATTCACACAATTTTTGCGAGCTTTTATATGTGGATAACGGCTCGGTCAATATCCACGCCGAACATTTTTGCGGCACGCTTTCGGACAATCAGCTGATTATCCACCGTCCCGACGAGGAGCATTCCCTCGCCTGCGACCGTGAGATTGCGCCAAATGTGATTATCATCGGCTTTGAGTGTCAGGCGGAGGCTCTTGTCCCCTTTTCCCGCGCACCTGTCACGCTTTCGGCAGAGCTTCAGAATATGCTTGCTGAGGTGATGAAAGAGGCAATGACGGTCTTTGCACCGCCGTATGACCTGCCGAACACCTCGGATATGAAAAAGCGCGAGGGCTATCCCTTTGGCGCAGACCAGATGATTAAACTGCGCCTGGAGGCATTCTTGATTTCTCTCGTCAGAAGTGCGCAGATGCCGCTAGAATCTGCAAACCTTTTGGGTACTACAAAAAGCTTTATCGCACCGGTACATCAGTATATCACCGAACACTATAAGGAAAAGCTTGCACTTGACAATCTGTGCTTTTTGTTCGGCACAAACAAAACTACGCTCTGTCACAGCTTTAAGTGTGAATACGGCACGACGATTCTTTCGTACATCAACGGGCTGAAAATCAAAGAGGCAAAAACGCTTCTTCGAGAAAATAAGCTGTCCATCACCGAGATATCGGAACGGCTCGGCTTTGCGTCGATTCATTATTTTTGCCGCTTGTTTAAGAAGAATACGGGGCGGTCACCGAAAGAGTACTTGAAAACCGTCCGCTCCAAACTCAATTTGTAGGGCGGGATGCCAAAAATGTTTGGACCGCAAAAAGATACGAAATGATACTAATATGATTTGAGAAAAACGATTTGGTTGTATTTTTGTAGAGCAATCTCATAAAATGAGATTGTTCTTTTTTAATATCTTTTTGCTCTGAACAAACCTCGCCCTCGCAGTACCAATGTACAGCGTCGGGTAACCCGACAAACTACGCGCAGTTTGTCGGCTCAGTTTGTTCACTCCAACTCATTTTTTCCTATCCCGCTGCGGGATGCCAAAAGTAAAAAAACGTAAAACAGACATAAAAAAAGGGTTGCGATGCAACCCTTTTTATTTTTTGTTTCTTACTTGGAAAGACGAGCTTCCAGTTTTTCAAGCTCTTCTTTGATTTCAGCCGGAAGGTCATCGCCGAATTTAGCGAAGAATTCTTTCTGACCCTCAACATCCTCGAGCCATACCTTCTTGTCAACGGACAGAAGCTGCTCTAAAACGTCCATATCAATATCGAGACCCTCGATGTTGATATCTTTTGCATCCGGCAGATAACCGATTTCGGTTTCTTTTGCATCTGCTTCGCCTGCGCAACGAGCCAAAATCCAGTTCAGCACGCGGAGATTATCGCCGAAGCCCGGCCACATGAAATGACCCTCTTCATCCTGACGGAACCAGTTCACATGGAAGATTTTCGGCGGGTTCGGGATTTTCTTGCCCATCTCGAGCCAATGTGCGAAATAATCAGCCATATTGTAGCCGCAGAACGGAATCATAGCCATCGGGTCACGACGAACTACGCCGACCTTACCTGCAGCTGCAGCGGTGGTCTCGGATGCCATCGTAGCACCTACGAATACACCATGCTGCCAATCAAAGGATTCATAAACCAGCGGAGCGGTTTTTGCACGTCTTCCGCCGAAGATAATTGCGGAAATCGGCACGCCCTGCGGATTTTCAAATTCAGAAGAAATACACGGGCACTGTGCTGCCGGAGCAGTAAAGCGGCTGTTCGGATGAGCACCCTTTTCGCCGTTGTCCGGAGTCCACGGTCTGCCCTGCCAGTCAATACCTTCTGCCGGAGCCTCACCGTCCATACCTTCCCACCAAACCGTATTGTCGATGGTGTTGTGTAGTACGTTTGTGAAGATGGTGTTCTTCATCGTGGTAGCCAGTGCGTTCGGGTTGGTCTTGGTGGAGGTTCCCGGTGCAACACCGAAGAAGCCTGCTTCCGGATTAACTGCCCAAAGTCTGCCGTCTTCGCCGACTCTCATCCAGGCAATATCGTCACCAACCGTCCAAACCTTATAGCCCTTTAACACTTCCGGCGGAATCAGCATAGCCAGATTCGTCTTACCGCAAGCAGACGGGAATGCAGCAGCGACGTATTTTACTTCGCCCTGCGGATTTTCAAGACCTAAAATCAACATATGCTCAGCCATCCAGCCTTCACGGTGACCCATGTGGCTTGCGATACGAAGTGCAAAGCATTTCTTACCAAGCAGTACGTTACCGCCGTAAGCAGAGTTTACGGACATAATGGTATTGTCTTCCGGGAAATGAACGATGTATCTGTTTTCCGGGTCAACATCCTTACAAGCGTGCAGGCAGCGTACGAAATCGTCACTGTCGCCCAGCTCTTCCATAACTTCGGTGCCTACGCGGGTCATAATTTCCATATTGAGCACAACATAACGGGAGTCGGTCAGCTCAATACCGATTTTAGAAAACGGAGAGCCATAGGGTCCCATCATGTACGGAATTACGTACATTGTGCGACCTTTGTAGCTATCCTTAAACAGCTTATTTAACTTTTCATACATCACAGCCGGTGCTTCCCAGTTATTGGTCGGGCCTGCATCCTCTTTTTTGGTGGTACAGATAAAAGTTCTGTCCTCAACGCGAGCGACATCGTTCGGTGCCGTTCTGTGAAGATAGCAGCCCGGGAGCTTTTCCTGATTCAAACGAATCATTTCTCCGTCAGCTACCGCCTCATCATAAAGAGCCTGTTTCTGCTCTTCGCTGCCGTCAATCCAAATAACCTTTGCCGGATTGGTCAGCGCAATCATTTCGTCCAGCCAAGCCTGAACAGCTTTGTTGTTCGTCATGGTGTTTCTCCTTTCAAAACTTACATTTATCTATTCATTAATAGACATTATATGTGGAATATGGGGAGATTATCCTGAAATGACAATCCAAATTTTCACCCACTATAATTATACCTCAAAAACCTAAAAAAATCAAAGGTTTTTTCAAAAATTTTCCTCTTTTTTAATTCTGTTCCAAAAGCGCATTGGAAATGGCGGCAAAATCAGAAATTGAGAAGCTTTCACCGCGGATGGTTTCCGGAAAACCGAGAGATAATAACACCTTGCGGATGTCCTCTTTGCTTGCCCCGAGCGCAGGAAAGTTTGACGCACTGTTTAAGAAGGTTTTTCTTCTTTGACCAAACGCTGCTTTGACCAGATTGAAAAAGTGGGTTTCGTCTTTTAGCTGTACCGGCGCATCATCCAAAACATCCAGCTTTAAAACCTCTGACCACACCTTTGGCGGCGGGACAAACGCCTCCGGCGGAACGAGGCAGACTGCGCTCGGTTTTGCGTAGTAATTCACCGACACCGTCACCGCGCCGTAGGCCTTGCTGCCCGCCTCTGCCAGCAACCGCTCGGCGACCTCTTTTTGTATCATAATAACGATACTTTCGATGCCCGGCTTTTCCTCTAAGAGCTTCATAATAATCGGTGTCGTGATATAGTACGGAAGATTGGCGACAACCTTCACGGCTTTGCCTCCAAACTGCTCCGAAAAGAGTTTTTCTAGGTCCACTCTTAAGATGTCTTCATTGATAATCGTTACATTGGAAAACTCCGCCGTATTTTCCGTAAGCAGCGGAATCAGATTTTTGTCAATCTCCACAGAAACCACTTTTCCTGCAACGTGCGCCAATTCCCGTGTCAGCGCACCGGCACCGGGGCCGATTTCTAAAACACAGCTATCCTTATCTAAATCGGCGGCCGCTACAATCTGCGAAAGCACCGATGCATCGGTCAGAAAGTTCTGTCCCAGGGATTTCTGAAATTTCAGCCCGTGCTCCGCCATGTTTTTCCGCACGGATTTTGAAGAATGAAACTTATCCATAAAAGTTCCTCTTTCCTGTTCATCTTTTCTTATATTTTACCATATTTCCCCTGTTCTTTCAACAAAAAGAGGATGTAAAAATCACTTTTTACATCCTCTTGTGTTTACAGTTTCTTTTCCTGTTCTGCCTGAACATCCTCGTAAGCCGAAATCATCGGTCTTACATCGATGCCCTTCAGGTTTCTGTCCACATAGTTTCTCGTAATCTTCATAACCAGACCGGAAAGGGCGATGACACCGATTAAGTTCGGTACCATCATAAGACCATTGAAGGTATCCGAAATATCCCAAGCCAAGGACGAGGTTAAAAGCGCACCGGCAAGAATCATCACGAGGTGAATCACCTTATAAGCTTTGACGGTCTTTGTGCCGAACAAATACTCCCATGCCTTAGAGCCGTAATGGTCCCAACCGAGAACGGTCGTAAAAGCGAAGAGCAGAATTGCAATCGCAATAAACTGTTCGCCGAAAATGCCAAAGATGCCGCCGAATGCCTTTGCCACAAGGTTGGCATCCGTTGCACCGGCAATCATTGCGCCGGTATTTAAGTCAATCACGCCGGAGGTCAGAACAACCAGTGCCGTCATCGTACAAACAACCATGGTGTCTGCAAACACCTCAAAGATTCCCCAAAGGCCCTGACGGACCGGCTCAACGACATTGGAATTGGAATGAACCATAACGGAAGAACCGAGACCTGCTTCGTTGGAGAAGACGCCGCGCTTACATCCCAGCGTAATAATTTCCTTAATTGCAATACCGCCGGCTGCACCCCAGGCTGCCTGCGGCGTAAATGCCATCGAGAAGATTGCAGAAAATGCCGCGCCAACGCTTTCAAAATTAATACCAATGATGACTAAGCTTCCTGCGACAAACAGAACCACCATAAACGGAACCACTTTTTCCGCAAAAGCCGCAATTCTCTTTAAGCCGCCTAAAATGATCAGTGCCGCAACAACCAAGAGCACCACACCAATCAGCAGATGGTACATCGAAACACCCTCATAGAGTGCCATCGACGAAAGCGCAGGAATCTGGAATGCGTCAACCATATTCACAACGATTTTGTTAATCTGACCCATTGCACCGATACCAAACGATGCTAAAATACAGAAGATAGAGAACAAAATCGCAAGGATTTTACCGATGTACTTGCAACCCTTCATTTTTCCCAAGCCGTCCTGCAGGTAGTACATCGCACCGCCGGACCATTCGCCGTCCGCGTTCTTTCTGCGATAGAAAATACCAAGAACGTTTTCGGAGTAGTTCGTCATCATACCCAAAAATGCCGCTACCCACATCCAGAACACCGCACCCGGACCACCGCCGACGATTGCCGCCGCAACACCGGCGATATTACCAACACCGATGGTTGCTGCAAGTGCCGTACAGAGCGCCTGGAACTGAGAAATGGATTTGCCCTTGACGTGACCGGAGACATCCTTCTTAAACAGACTGCCTAAGGTCTGCGCAAACCAATGCCCGATATGACCAATCTGGAACACCTTGGTCAATACCGTCATCAAAACACCCGTTGCCAGGAGCAGATAAAGACCGTAATTCCACACAACGCCGTTGATAACATTGTTAAAATCCGTAAGCCAGGTAAAAAATGCTTCCATAATAAACCTCTTTCTTTTATTTATTTTATCTTTTGTAAATAAAAAACGGAATTTTTGCAAATATACAAAAACTCCGCGTAAAAAACAAAGTCAATTAAGACCTTCTTCTCCGTCCTTTTGCCTGAGAGATTAGCCCTGTGGGCTTTACACCTTCGGCATCCTTGTTTCCCAAAGGGGAATGGACTTCTCCGGAGTGCTATCCGTTTGCAGTCTTTGTTACCTGAGAGCGCTACTCCTTCGGCGGCATAAGCCTTCTCCTGCAAACTTCACCTAGCGACCTATGAAATTGTAATTGACATTATACTACATAATATGCCCTTTGTCAACATTTTAACCAAGCAATTTTATAATACGATTTTGTGCGTACCGTCTTTGGTGACATAATGCGTCTTTATGCCTAAACTGTCCATCCATTTTCTTGTCAGTGCCGTTCCGTACATCCGTCCCCAGCCCTTTTTTTCAAGTTTTTCCCGGTCCGCAAGATATGGCGGCACCTCCGGTTCATTGTAAAGCCAGTCGGCACAGCACCAAAGGCACGCCTTTGGCATAATCGCCTCATAGACTTCCATAGAGCAATTCATATGCCCGTGGTGCGCCATCTGAACAATATCCGCCGAAAGCAGATGGCGGGATTCGGAAAACAACACGTCGCCGCCCTCCGGCCCCAAATCGCCCAAAAACAATACTCTTGTATTCGGGGATGTAACCTTAAAGACCAGCGAGCTGTCATTCATCAGGTTGTTGGTCAGCCCCTCGTGGTAGCTGTAAATAAAATCAATCGTCAGTTCGTCAATTTGAATCGAATCCCCCTGAGTCACGATGTGCGCCTTTTCCTCAAATTTTGGAAGCTCACGCAAAAAGTCCGGCAGGCAGTCCAAAATCTCCGAGCGAAAATATTCATAATCCGCCACATTTTTATTTTCTATGATTTCATACGGCGGAAAATGATAATATACCGCTTCTATATCAAAATCCGCCCCTCCGTTTTTCTCCATTTCGGAAATAAATCCAGTGATGTGGTCATGGTGCGCATGGGTCAAAATCCAAGCGCTGATGTGGCGAGAGCCAACATATTGCTTGAGTAGCGGCATATCCTCAGGTCTGCCGCCGTCTATGACAATAACATTATCCTCCTTTGTTATCAGCACAAAGGACATCATAAACTCCGAGGTTTCCGTCAGTTGATATAGCAAGGTTTCCATGTTTTTCATAACTCAATCTCCAAAAGCTCACTAAAATCATAAATAAATCTGTCAAAATGCGTCTTCATTTCTTCTATGTACTCCTCCGAGGAGGCATCATACACCGCACAGACTTTCATTCCGGCTTCTTTTGCGGTTTTGTCCGCATTAAAGTTATCATCTAAAAACAGTATTTCCGAAACGGGAGCGCCGATTTTTTCCGCCGCCCTCCGATAGATTTCGGGGTCTGCCTTGGTCGTCCCAAAATCGTCGCACGACCATACGTTAGTAAATAAATCGTAAAGCCCCAAGCGTTTTAAGCAGGGGTCGAGCGTCAGATGCGGGCTTGCCGTCAGTACATTTAAGTTCGCGCCGCCCTCTTTCAGCTTGCGAAGTACTCTACTGACATTCTTCTTTGCCGGAATTCGCAACAGATACTCCTCATACATATAGTCGCAAATCAGCTGCGCAATTTCTTCTACGGGTTTTGAAAGCCCCAACACCTCATGATAGTATTTGGAAACTCCTAAAATCCCCAGCGGCGTAATGGTTTTGATAATATCTTTTTCATACGAAATCCCGTTTTCATCCAGCACCCGAAGCGTCACCCCGCAAAAAACAGGCATGGAATCCACAAGCGTTCCGTCAAAGTCAAACAAATAGTTTTTGATAGGACTCACTCCTTTGGTTTGATGTATATATTCTACCACAGCGAAGCAAAAAAGGCAAGACCTGCGCGAAACGCGGCCTGCCTTTTTCTTATTCCTCAAACAAACTGCACCGATAGACAAACTCTATGGCGTCATTTTCTTTCACCGGATACTGCGAACACCCATAATTCGGGCTTTCTCCGTTTACCATATAGGTCCACCCCGAGGTATCCCCGCAATCAAATTCATAGAGGTTCCCAATCCCCTCGATGTAGGCGGAGTGATAGATAGGCGTATCAACAAATTCCATGTGGATTCCATGATTTCGCATTTCTCTTTTCAACACATCAAAGACACTCTCCCCATCCGAAAACGAAACCTCCGTTTTGGGGAAAATGATTCCATCTGGCGGAATGATTGCCCGTTTCCCCTCGGAGAGCTTATCCAAATGACGAAAAACGCTGTCACAGCGCACCAAAAGCGTGCAAATCGGCGTTTTCTCTGCCGATTCTATCTGTGGCTCCGCCGGGGCTTTTACTTTCTGCTCCGACGCGAGCGCAGATGTTTTTGTCTCTGCCGGAGCTTTCGATTCCTGCACCAAAGGCTCAGGCGTCGGTGTATTCTGCATTTGTGCTATCGGCGTTTGGGCAGGAGCAAAAACCTCTTCCTCCCCAACGGAAGCTCCGCACCCCGAAAAGAAAGCAATGCTTAGAATCAACACTGCCGCAAATGCACGGATTCTTCTTTTCTTATCTTTCATCCCTTCATCACTTCCGCAAAACGCATCATCATGGTTGCAACCTCTGCCCGTGTTGCCCAGTCTTTCGGACAAAGCTTTGCCCCGTCTTTCCCACCAACGATGCCACAGGCCACCATATATTCCATCGCTTCCTTTGCATAGGAAGAAATGCTTGCCGCATCGCTGTACGATAATAGGTCGGCCGACTCCTCTACTTTTCCTTTTTGCTTTGCATAACGATATAAGATAACCGAAAGCTGCTCTCTGGTAATCTGTGCATCCGGCGCAAATTCCGTCCCTGAAACACCTTGAATAATGCCGCTGGTTGCCGCCCATAAAACTCCGTCACGATACCAGGCACCATCTTCCACATCGGCAAATGACGTCTGTCCATCTGCCTTCTCCGGCTGTTCTAAACGGAAGAGAACAGTAACCAACATCGCTCTTGACATGTTGGCATCCGGCAAAAACTCTTTTCCTGTGCCGCTGAACAAGCCGTTTTGATAAACATATTCTACTGCATCATGATACCATGCATCCCCGGAAACATCCGAAAACACCTCTGTTACACTTCCCACCAGGGTCTCTGTTTCCTCGGGCTCTTTTGTTTCTTCTTCAGGTTCTTTCACCGTTTCTTCTACCATCTCGTTCCACGTGTGTGTTCCTCCGCCGCCACCGGCAACCGGCTCACGCACTAAAGAGAGCGAAATTGTTTTTAAGATATGGTCTTGCACATCTTCTTCTGTAACGGTAAAGCTTCCGTTTTTGTCATAATATCCATCGGCACGAACCACATACGAATACTCTCCTGTCGTCAGGTCAAACAGTCGGTTTTCTTGTTCTCTTGCGCCATCAATAAAAACTCTGGCTGCTCTTTGTGTGATTTCAAATTTCACCGGACAGCCATTTGCGCCGGTCAAGTTAAGTTCCTCTGTCGGTTTGTCCGAAAAATCATACATCTTTTTCCCATTTTTCTCCGTCAAAAGCCGCCACGCCAAAAATCCCCGGAAACCCTGCTCCGTTGCAAAAGCATTGGGAAAACCGTTCAGTTCTTCATTTGCCACAGAAAGCAAGCCGTCAATCAGGCTCTTTTCTCCACAGATAATCTGAGAAGCATCCTGCCCAGCGGCAGACAGAGCACAAAGCACAAGACCGGTAGACGCCGATTCATACCCTTCAAACCCGTCAATCAAACCGTCTTCTCTCTGCTCGCGTTTGACGATGGTTACCGCTTCCTCAACCGCCGCGCCTACCGCCGGATTCTCGCAATAATAGGACAACGCCAAAATCATCGGGGCTGCCGCATCTGTGCCATAGGTCGTATCCTGCCATTCGGCCTTTTTCTCCACTGCCACGGAAAGCAAGCCGTCTATCATTTCCCTCTCTGCGCCCGAAAGCGCCAAGATTACATACGGGAGCGTATATATATTTGTCACTGAATCTGCGCCGGAGCGTACCAGTGTCTCCAACTTTTCTACTAAATTTACTTTGATATAATCCGTGGTATAAATCTTTTTTGCATCATACCCAAAAGCGCGCACTGCAAGAATTGTTTTTGCAAGGTCGCCTGGCGTTTCTGCTTTTTTTGCAAAATCTGCCAGAAGGCTGACCGCTTTATTTTTCTCCTTCCGGCTGAGGCAATACTCGCTTTCGGGATACAATTCCTCATACACCGCCATATCTGCTAAAATCCAGGGCAAATTCCCGCCGGCAAAAGATAAATCACTCGTTTTGTACGCATTCGCGATATTATGAATGATTTGGATCGCAGGGTCTTTGACCTCTAAGGTACAGACCGGTGCCGTAATCGCCGGAACGCTTGCCTCATTCACTATTTTTGACTTGCAGGCAGAAATGATATAAGTTCCCGGCTCCTCAAAAACCAAGCTTACCGTTCCACTTTCATCCGTTACAAACCCGCTGTCTGCACCGTTCACTAAAATAGTCGCTGCCTCACACGGAGAATACATCGTATTCCAGTTTTCGTCATATCCGCTGGCATAGGTGAGCGTAAGCCTTACCTCTCTTCCGGCAAGAGTCTCCGCGCGATAGCTGTTAAAATAAGAATAACCCTCGGTTAAAGGGTATGCATTCTGATAAATGCACGCATCAATATAGTCCCCGTCTGTCACAACATGACCGGGACCCATCACCGCCTCACGTGCAGCATTGACCTGATACCCGAAGTTGTAGCTGGTATCACCCCAAAACTTGTCTACACCTAAGCCCCATTCCGAGACGCTTGACGCATAGCCTGCCTCACCCTCGGGATAATGCTCCCGGTGTGCGGTGTGGAAAACATCATCAAGTGTAACCTCCGCTCCGCCCTCAAGCGTTATAGGAACGCAGACCATCGGGGTTCCGTTTTTATCCGAAACGAATTCTCCATAGCGGCTGACCGAAAGATATACGGTAATATCCCTTGCCGCACTTGCGCCCACAGGCAGCAAAAGCAACACCATAATTACTGCCAAAACCATTGATAATACTCTTTTACTCATCTTTTTCCCTTCCTTTTCCTTTATGATAAAATATAAAAAAGCTGCGGCAGTTTCCTCTTTTTAAGAAAACTACCACAGCTGACTGTTCCTGTGATAACATCACAAATTATGCACGCAAAGAAAGCAAAGCACTTTATCTTCGCACATAAAAAGATTATTCCCATACGGAATAATATCAAAGCAGGTCTTCCGACTCACATCATATAAAGCCAAGCTTTGCATTTTTGTACTCTGCCTTCTCAGTTTCCCAATGACCAGCTTTCACCGACGGGTACAAAAACATTCGATGTATACGGCGCCAAGATACGTCACGGATTCTAACCGTGTTCCCTTTTCACCTGCGACACCCCACGCGGTGCCGCCGACACTCTGTGTGACAATATGAAATTTTGATAGGACTATCATACCACAGTCTTAACTGGTTTTCAAGAATTTTCTGTCTGAAACTCAGTTTCTTCTTTCGCAAGCATCTTTAAGTACCAGATAAGCAACGGAATTGCAAGGAAAAAAGTCAGGAAATCGGAAACTGTTTGAGAAAGCTCTAAGCCGACAAGACCGAAACACCCTTCTAAAACCAAAAGGCATGGAATCAAAAACAAGCCTTGCCGCGCGGATGCCATCAAGGATGCCGAAACCGTCTTGCCTGTTGACTGAAACAGCATATTGCACATCACGATAAATGAGTTTAAGGGAAAGGCAACGCAATAGGCGCGCAGGGTAAATGCACCAATTTCGATGACTTTCGCATCATTTCGAAAGGCTGCAATCAGCGGTTCGGCAAAAACCGCACCCAGGACGGATAGCGCAACCAAAAATCCCGTCGAGGACTTCACGCAGAACCAGAACGAGCGCCTGACGCGGTCAAATTTCCTGGCGCCGTAGTTAAAGCCGACCACCGGCTGAAAGCCCTGACCAAAGCCGATGAGGGCGGAATTTGCAAACATCGAAATTCTCGTAACTACCGACATTCCCGCAATCGCGGCATCGGAGTAGCCGCCTGCGATGTTATTTAGGAGCATGGTCGAGATGCTGCCCAAGCCCTGACGAATGAGGGACGGAAAACCGCCGCGAAAAATTTCTATCTGATAATACACATTCATTTTCACATTTTTCAAAGAAAGCTTTAAGTTACTGCCCCGCGCCACGCCGACAAGCAAAAGCAAAAAGCTGACCATCTGACTTAAAATCGTCGCGAGCGCCGCGCCGGAAACGCCCATGCCAAAGCCGAAAATAAAAATCGGGTCAAGCACGATGTTTAACACCGCACCGCACACAATCCCCGCCATCGCATAGACGGCGCTGCCCTGAAACCGAAGCTGATTATTCAGGACAAAAGAGACCATCATAAACGGCGCACCAACCAAAATAATCTGCATATAACTGATGACGTCCTCCCGAATGGTCGGTGTCGCACCCAAAAGCTCTGATAAAGGTTCGGCAAAGACAAGCCCCAACACCATCAACAAAATACCGACCAAAAATGCGGAAAAGAATCCCGTGGATGCCATTTCGGATGCTTCTTTCTCTTTCTTCTGTCCGAGCACGCGGGAAATAAAGTTCCCTGAGCCGTGACCGAAATAGAAGCCCAACGCCTGAATAACCGCCTGCAAGGAAAACACTACGCCGACCGCTGCCGTTGCCTCAGTCGAGAGCTTCCCGACAAAATAGGTGTCCGCCATATTATAAAACGCCGACACGAGCATACTGATCATTGTAGGAATCGCAAGCCTTACAATGAGCGGCTCGACCGGCATTGTTGTCATCATTCCGAATTTATCTTTTGTGTCCATCCTGTTTGCGCCTCTTTTATTGTTTTTTCAAATCATATCACATTTTACCGGAAAACGCAAGAAAGGGACTGTGCAAAAATTTTACACAGTCCCTTTTGACAAGGAATTTGCCGCTTGCTTTTGCATTCGGCTTTGCCCGCAATTAGTCCTTCGGGGCGAAGGACTTACAGTCCGTACACTGATTCATTGTCGGATTGTTTTCATGCGTTCCGACCATAATCGAATCCAGCGAGCAATAGTTTTGGTCCATACAATGATATTTACACTGCTGAACCGTACATTTGATACATTCATTGGCTTTACAATTCATGTGAATACCTCCTTGTTGGTACAGGCTTATTGTGTGCACAAGGCAAAAAAATATACACGCTTTGTAACAATTTTATTTCAAATACGGAAAACTATTGAAGAAAGCTTTATCCTATGATAAAATAAGTACAATTATGACGAGTTTAAAGCTTGTTCATACTTTGCTCATATTTTTTTGTTATCATTTTCTTGATTTTCCAATGTTTGCAACATGGATACGGAGGCTCGTGCGCTTATGAATATAAAAAAATTTGTTGCCGCAATGCTCGTTACGCTCTTTACCTTTACGGCTGTATTTGGCGGCGTATATCTGGCTTATATTTTGAATAAAACCAGCCTTTCGGGGCAGATTTCGGCTCTATTAGATAAGGTAGAAAGTGATAAAATCAACTTTTTGGTCATGGGTCTTGACGATGATAAAACGCGCGCAGACACGATTATGATGATTTCCGTGGATGTCTCAAACAACAGCGTAAAACTTTTATCCGTCCCGCGTGATACCAAAGTGACCGTCGGTGGAAAATCCATCAAGATTAACTCGACCATGGGCTACAAGCGCCGCGAAGAGCTGATGATTGAAACCCTTAGAAAGCTAACAGGTATGCCGATTCATTACTATGTGGAAATTGACTTTGACGGCTTTAAGGATATTATCGATGTTTTGGGCGGCGTGGATTATGATGTGCCATATAATATGGATTATGATGACCCGACGCAAAACCTGCATATTCATCTGAAAAAGGGAATGCAGCACTTAAACGGACAAAAGGCACACGATTATGTCCGTTTCCGTCATAATAATGATGGTTCTGCGCCCGGACTATATGCACTCGGCGACCCGGGAAGAATTGATGCACAGCAAAAATTCTTAAAAGAGCTTCTGCGCCAGAAGCTTCAGCCACAGTATCTTGCCAAAGCGCCGCAGCTGATTGAAAAAATCTATCAGTATGTTAATACCAACTTCTCCTTGTCGGATGCACTCCGCTTTGTCGGCTTCCTTTCCGATTTCGACAGCGCGTCGATGGAAACCTATGTTTTGCCGGGCGAGGCAAAAAAAGAGGGCGCATGGTATTACATCTATGACCCGGCGGATACGAAAGAACTGGTGAAGAACACCTTCGGCTTTGTCAACGGAAAATCGGTTCCGATAGCAACGCCGTCACCATCTCCATCCGCTTCCCCCTCCAATTAATGATTACGGGATTGCCCTGCAATCCCGTTTTTTATTGCATATTATCGCCTTTCGGGGCATAAATTGAAGAGGAAACGGTGGATGGACGAAAAATAGCGCAGATTGGACAAACTGAACCCGCAGGGGTTACCCGAAGGCGTACGATGGTACGCCGAGAGGTGAAGTTTGTTCAAAACACAAGGCATAAAATAGAAGAAATTCGTCAAATGACGAATTTCTTCCTTAAGTTTTATATTATTTTAATTTTCTTGACACGTAAAAAGGCTTGTTATACGTGTTTTTGCCTTGTGCGGTGTGCGCATTTTTCTACATCCCCAATATCCCTCTTTTTTTATTTTTTCTCTCTTATTTAAACATTTTTCGTAAAAATGTTGCAAAATAAAATAAATTATGCTATAATGCTTTCGGCAAGAAAAAAATAGTGCGGTCGCGCTATTTTTCATACAGACATACGGTGCTTTTAGCACCTTTTTTCTATTTATGGGCATTGTGAAATGCTTAACATTCCTCGAATTTTTTGGAAAGGACGGTTCTTATGCGAAAACTAACCTTTTCGGGCGGTATTCATCCGGATGATACCAAGTCACTCACTGCGCATCTTCCCATTGAAGAAATCGCGCCGCCCGAGCTATTATATTTTCCGGCACAGCAGCACATCGGTGCGCCGCCGGAAATCATAGTGGATGTTGGAGACAGCGTCCGCTTAGGACAGCCTTTGACGAAAAGCGAAGCCTTTGTGTTTGCACCACTCGCAAGCAGTGTGTCCGGAACGGTAAAAGACATTGGTCTTTACCTGCATCCAAACGGCACGAAGGTTCCGACGATTGTGATTGAAAATGACGGTCTGGATACAAAGGCAGAACCCTTAAACACCAAGACGCTGGATGAGCTTTCTCCGAAAGAAATCATCCGATTAGTGCGCGAGGCAGGTCTTGTCGGTATGGGCGGCGCAGGTTTCCCGACCCACGTCAAGCTCTCGCCCCCACCGGAAAAAGTGGTGACAGATATTATCATCAACGGTGCGGAGTGCGAACCCTATCTCACGTCGGACCATCGCCTGATGCTGGAGCGCGCAAAAGATGTTATTTTGGGTACACAAGCTGTCATGAAGGTCTTTTCTTTGGGTACAGCAACGATTGCCATTGAGGAAAATAAACCCGATGCGATTGCCGCTGTTTCCGAAGAAGCAAAGAAGGTTTCCGGCATCCGCGTTGCCGTTTTGAAAAAGAAATATCCGCAGGGTGCAGAAAAACAGCTGATTTCTGCCATCACCGGACGACAGGTGCCCTCCGGCGGACTGCCGGCTGATATCGGATGTGTCGTCTTAAATGTTGGTACGACTGCTGAAATCGCGCAGGTCATTACAAATGGTACGCCGCTTTACCGCCGCGTGGTAACGGTTTCGGGTAATGCTGTAGCCGAGCCGAAAAACCAGCTCCTGCGTATCGGAACTCCGTTTTCCTACGCATTTTCTCAGTCCGGAGGCTTAACTGAGCCACCGTCGAAAATCATTATGGGCGGCCCGATGATGGGTATTGCCACCTGCTCGCAGGACGTGCCGGTGGTTAAAGGAACTTCCGGTATTTTGGCTCTTTCCGAAAAAGAGGCACCCTGGCGAAACGAGTCTGCCTGCCTCCGTTGCGGAAGATGTACGACAGTCTGCCCGCTCGGACTTGTGCCGTCAGCGCTGACTGCATATGCAAAACTCAAGGATTTAGAGCAGTGTGAAAAATATCATATTATGGATTGTATGGAATGCGGCAGCTGTTCGTATGTCTGCCCCGCGCAGAGACATATGATTCAGTCCATCCGCTGGGCAAAATCCGAGCTTCAGAAAAAACGCGCCGCAATGAAAAAATAAATTTTGCGGCAAATGCCATTTTCACTATCAGAAAGGAAGGATGTTTGTGGCAGATAAGCTCCCTGTTCTCTCCTCATCCCCGCACATTCGTACCTCGCGCAGTACGGGCGGTATTATGAGAGACGTTATCATCGCTTTATTACCCGCTCTTTGTTGCGGCGTTTACTTTTTTGGATTTCGCGCGCTGTTTTTGGTCGTTCTCAGCGTGATTTCCTGCATCGGTTTTGAATATTTATGGCAAAAGCTCCTACATAAACCCTCAACCCTGCCCGACGGAACGGCAGCGGTTACAGGTCTTCTGTTGGGTCTGAACCTGCCCGTTACAACGCCCTGGTGGACGATGGTTATCGGTGCTTTTGTTGCCATCATTATTGCAAAACAGCTCTTTGGCGGCACGGGACACAATTTCGTCAATCCCGCCCTTTGCGGTCGTGCATTTTTACTTGCCTCCTGGCCGGTACTGATGACCCGTTGGGTGCTGCCGTTTGAAACCGGTTTCTTTATCAGCCCGGATGTTGTCTCCTCGGCAACACCACTCGCTATCTTAAAGGGAACCGCAGAGGGTGAGCTACCCTCGCTTATTTCGATGTTTTTGGGAAATATCGGCGGCTGCATTGGCGAAACCTCTGCACTCGCACTCCTTTTGGGCGGAATTTATCTGGTTCTCCGTGGTGTCATCCGCATTCATACGCCGCTTTCCTTTATTGGTACGGTTGCCGTTCTTAGCTTTTTCTTCTCCTCGGGAGACCTCGGTGCAACCGAAAGTATGCTCTACCACATCTTCGGCGGCGGTCTGTTTTTAGGAGCAATCTTTATGGCAACCGACTATGTGACCTCTCCGATTACGGGCAAGGGTCAGATTGTGATGGGCATCGGCTGTGGCGTTCTCACCTTCGTCATCCGTCGTTTCGGCGGATATCCCGAGGGCGCAACCTATGCGATCCTTTTAATGAACATCGCAACGCCCTTGATTGACCGATTCACCAAACCGAAAACATTCGGCACTACGAAAAAAGGGGGAGCAAAATATGCAAAAAAATGAGAACCCCGTCGTTTTAGCCGTAATCTTATTCCTGATTACCGCATCTGTCGCTCTGCTTTTGTCCTATACGAACCTATTAACCAAGGATAAAATTGCAGAAAACACAGTCCTTGAGCAGACAAAAGCGCGTGCTGAGGTAATGACAGATGCCGAAAGCTTTGAAAAAATTGAGCTTTCCACCAGTGAAAACAGTATTGTAAAAGAAATTTATGTCGCAAAAAGTGCAAGCGGAGAAACCATCGGCCATTGCGTCA
Organism: Clostridia bacterium; assembly: GCA_017399695.1. GTDB lineage: Bacteria > Bacillota > Clostridia > UBA1381 > UBA9506 > RGIG1666. Next base: position 27,443 of record JAFQBK010000017.1, read on the forward strand.
GCGTCGCACCGAACGGCTTCGGCGGTCCGATGGAGTTGACCGTTGGAATCCTTTCGGATGACAGCTTAAGTGGTGTGGCAATCGTGTCGCACGGAGAAACTCCCGGTCTCGGCTCGAAAGCGCAGGAACCGGATTTTCTGAATCAATTTGTAAATAAGAGTGTCAAAAAACCGCTTTCCGTAATTAAAAGCGGCACTCCGAATGAAGAAGAAATCATCGCCGTTTCCGGCGCAACCGTCACCTCAACAGCAGTTAAGGACGGCATCAATGCGGCGCGCGATGCTGTAGAAGAACTCAAAAACATCGCGGCAAATGCCGCTATAGAGTAAGGAGGCGATATCATGCAGATGAAAGAATTTACCAAAGGCTTAATCAAAGAAAACCCGACATTTGTTCAGCTGCTTGGTATGTGCCCCACGCTCGCGGTCACAACCAGCGTCGCAAACGGCATCGGAATGGGCCTTTCTGCTACGGTTGTTTTGGTGATGTCAAACCTTTTGATTTCCCTGCTCCGCAAGACCATTCCGGAGAAAATCCGTATCGCATCCTATATCGTTATTATTGCAGGCGTCGTCAGCGCGGTTGAAATGCTCCTAAAGGCATTTTTACCCGAGATTTCCAAATCACTCGGTCTGTTTATCCCGCTGATTGTTGTAAACTGTATTATTTTAGCCCGTGCAGAGGCTTTTGCTTCTAAAAACACGGTAGGCAACTCGATGCTAGATGGTCTGGGTATCGGCCTCGGCTTTACGGGAGCTTTAACAATCATCAGTGCCATCCGTGAACTTTTGGGCGCGGGAACCCTTTTGGGCTTTTCCGTGTTCGGCGCGGGTTTTGAGCCGGCAACCATCCTGATTCTGCCGCCGGGTGCATTTATTGTGCTGGGACTTTTGATTGGTACAATTAACTGGTTGCGCGCGAAAAATGCGGAAGGGGGTAAAAAATAATGCAAACAATTGGTGAGCTTGTTTTACTCTCTTTGAGCACGATTTTAGTAAACAACTTCGTGCTTGTAAAATTCCTCGGTATCTGCCCCTTTTTGGGCGTTTCCAAAAAGGTCAGCACCGCCATCGGTATGAGCCTTGCCGTTACCTTTGTTATGACGGTGGCATCGGCTTTGACCTATTTGGTTCAGGTCTATCTTTTAGATGCGCTCGGCATCGGCTATATGCAAACGGTTGCCTTTATTTTGGTCATCGCCGTTTTGGTACAGTTTGTCGAGATGGTGATTCAGAAATTCTCCCCTGCGCTTTATAATGCGCTGGGCATTTACCTTCCGCTCATTACTACGAACTGCGCTGTTTTGGGTGTGGCACTCTTAAATGTGCAGGAGGGTTACGACTTTATTCACTCCGTAGTATTCGGCTTCTCCGGCGGTCTTTCGTTTATGCTGGCAATCGTGTTGTTTGCCGGCGTGCGTGAGCGTTTGGAAACCGCCGATATCCCCAAGCCCTTGCAGGGTTTTCCGATTGCCCTGATTACAGCAGGTCTGATTGCTATGGCGTTTTTGGGCTTTTCCGGTATGAAATTTTAAGGAGGTGCGCAAATGGAAATTTTAACCCCGATTTTAGTTCTTGGCTCTTTGGGCGTTGTCTTTGGCGCACTTTTGGGCGTTGCGGCGAAAGCACTGCGTGTGGATAAGGATGAACGCATCAGTCAGGTACAGGAGCTTTTATCCGGCGCAAACTGCGGCGGCTGCGGCTATGCCGGCTGTGCGGCTTTTGCCGAGGCAGTTGTAAACGGCGAGGCTGACCCCTCGCTTTGTTCCGGAACCTCGGAGGAAAACATTCGAAAAATTGCAGAAATTTTAGGCGTCGAGGTCAAGTCCGGACCTCGCATGATTGCCCGTGTGTTGTGTAGCGGCACCTGCCAAAAAGCAGTGAACAACGCCCGCTATGAGGGCATCTATGACTGCATCGCGGCGGCTCGTTTTGGCGGCGGTGAAAAAGCGTGCAGTTATGGCTGTATGGGCTACGGCAGCTGTGCAGGTGCCTGCCCCTTTGGTGCAATCAGCGTAAATGACGGCGTGGCACGAGTGGACGAAACCATTTGTACGGGTTGCGGCGTTTGTGTTGCTACTTGCCCGAGAAAAGTCATCGAGCTTGTTCCGGCGGCGCAAAACACCTTCGTTCTTTGCAGCTCCAAGGAAAAGGGCGCAGCGATGAAAAACATCTGCTCTGCCGGCTGTATCGGATGTAAAATCTGTGAAAAGAACTGCCCCGAGGACGCAATCCACGTTACCGATAACGTTGCACACATCGACTATGATAAATGTACAGGCTGCGGCATCTGTGCCGAAAAATGCCCGAAAAAAATTATCGGTTATCGAAAGGCTTAATCTATGAAACTTTACTTTGCTCCAATGGAGGGTATTACGACGGCGACATTCCGTCGGACTCATGCGGAACTGTTTGACGGTGCGGATGCTTATTTCGCACCGTTTTTAACACCCTCGGATAATGAGAAAATCACAAAAAAGGGAATCGCAGGACTCCTCCCCGACCAAAATCCGCAAGGCACGCCCAGAGCGCAGGTGCTTTGTAATAATGCCCTCGCCTTTCATAAATTCACCGAAAAAATCAAGTGCTACGGCTTTTCGGAGCTGAACTTAAACCTCGGTTGCCCGTCAAACACCGTCACCCGAAAGGGGCGCGGCGCAGGCTTTTTGAAAGACAAGACGGCGCTTTCTGCTTTTTTAGACCAGATTTTTGCAGAAAACGATATCCGCATTTCCATCAAAACGCGGACAGGCTATGAATCGGGTGAGGAAATGGACGAGCTTGTTTCGATGTACAACCGACACCCCGTCTCACTGCTCATCGTGCACGCCCGTGCCGGTCTTGATTACTATAAGAGCACACCGGATTTGGCGGCATTTCGTCGGGCATATGGAAAGTCAAAGCACCCTCTCTGCTATAACGGAGACATCTGCTCCGCCGAGGATTACAATCGCATCATCGCAGAATTTCCTGACCTCGACAGCGTGATGATTGGGCGCGGTGCACTCAAAAATCCTGCCTTGTTTCGCGAAATCAGAGGTGGCAAACCGCTCGCGACCGGGGAGCTGATTGCATTCGCAAGAAAGCTGTGCGAAAACTACCTGCCGGTCATGGGATGCGAAAAATACACCCTGCAAAAGCTCAAGGAAATCTGGGTATATGTGATGCAGAATTTCCCTGACGAACCAAAGCTTTCAAAAGCAATTAAAAAAGCAAACACCCTCGCGGACTTTTTGTCTGCTGTAGAGTGCTTGCCGGAATTATAAAAAGGGCTGTAGAAAAATGCGCACACCGCACAAGGCAAAAAAAGCGCATTACGAAGCCTTTCGCATATTAAGAACAAGACGGCAGAAACGATTTCGTTTCTGCCGTCTTGTTTTCGTTTATGTAATCAATCAATACCCAAATTCCGATGCCAGGGAATCGTCCTTATTAATCCAATCCTCGACACGAATCACACGATACTCGTCCGGCGTATCGCGCACGATGACCTCTTTGATGCCTGCGTTGATAATCATGCGCTTACACATCGCACAGCTCGTTGCATTTTCTACAATTTCGCCGGTTTTAGCATCCGTTCCGACCAGATACATCGTCGATCCAATCATATCGCGACGGGCAGCACTGATGATGCAGTTTGCCTCGGAATGAACCGAACGGCACAGCTCATACCGCTCTCCGCGGGGGATGTTCAGCTTTTCTCTCTGGCAAAAGCCTAAGTCAATACAGTTCTTTCTTCCGCGCGGTGCGCCGGTATAGCCCGTAGAAATAATTTCGTCGTTCTTTACCAGAATCGCTCCGTAATTGCGACGCAGGCAGGTGCCGCGTCCCGAAACCGTTTGTGCAATATCCAGATAATAGTTGATTTTGTCTCGTCTTTTCATCGGTATCGCCCTCTTTCTTACAATATTTCTCACTGCCTGTGGTTCATTGATTATTTTGTTCCGAACATTCTGTCGCCGGCATCACCAAAGCCGGGAACAATATATCCCTGCTCATTTAATCCTCTATCCACCGAGCAGACATAAACCTTAACCTCGGGGTGTCTTTCCTCTACAAGCGCCAAACCCTCGGGCGCTGCAATCAGGCTCATAATTTTAATATCGCTGACACCGCGTTTCTTTAACAAATCAACTGCCGTGCAAACAGAACGACCCGTCGCAAGCATCGGCTCAAGCACGATGACCTCGGAACTTTCCACATCCGTCGGGAGCTTGCAATAATAGTCCTTCGGCTCGAGCGTTCCTTCCTCACGGCAAAGACCGATATGGCCGATTTTAATGGACGGCATAATATTTTCAATACCCGATGCCATCACCAAGCCCGAGCGCAGAATCGGAACCAGTGCGAGCTTGATTCCGCTGATGACCTCAGCCTCTGCCGAGCCGAGCGGAGTATCAATGCTGATTTGCTTTAAGGGCAGGTCACGGGTGACCTCATACCACATCAGCGTGGAGATTTCCTTGACCAGCTCACGAAATTCCTTGGTATTGGTTTGGCTGTCACGCAGCATCGTAATTTTGTGCTGAATCAGCGGGTGCTTTACCTCAATTCGATTACTCATTCTGTCTCCTCCTGTGCCTCTAATGCATGGATTTTATCAATTCGTTTCTGATGGCGTCCACCCTCAAACTCGGCATTCATATATGCTTTTAATACAGAAATCGCAAGTTCAGGACCCATCACTCTTCCGCCGAATGCCAAGAAGTTTGCGTCATTGTGGCGCTTGGTCATTTCTGCAGCATACTCTGTTCCTACCAGCGCACAACGGATGCCGTCAATCTTATTTGCTGCCATTGAGATACCGATGCCCGTACCGCAAATCAAAATACCGAAATCATAGCCGCCATCTAAATAACGCTTGCAGGTCTTCTCCGCGATATCGGGATAATCCACTGAATCGGAATTATAAGTGCCGCAATCCGTTACACCCTCGCCAATCGAGGTCAGGTATGTAATTAAGGTCTGCTTCAGTTCCAGACCGCCGTGGTCACAACCAATGACAATCATTCTTTTTCTCCTTTGTTCTTTTCTTCATATTCTCGCTCTGCCTGCGACGGGCGCAGGTAAAGCGGCGATATTTCATCGTATGGTAAAAATCCGCTTTCTATTGCCTCTTTTTCTGCCAAAAGCGTCAGGTTTGCCGCTGAAACGATATTCTGCCGCACATCTGCAAAACAAACGGCATCTCCCAGCACTTCTTTTATTTTCTCCTGATGCACAGCCCCTGCGTCTCCAACAAAGATGCAAGGCTTGTCCGCATAGCGAGAAAGAAGCTCGTCCATCGTAAGCACCGTCGGTGCAAGCTCGGCGATCAGCTGGTCCCCCTCGCGCCGGTAAACACCGCAGAATACCTCGTCCACCCGCGCAAACATCGCGGAAATGATGCGTTTGTCGGTCGGGCCGACGCCAAAAGCAAGTGTCTTTAAGCTGTCCACGCAAACGACAGGCTTCGAAAGTGCCTGTGCAAAGCCCTTAATCGTTGCAACACCGATGCGCACACCGGTAAATGAGCCGGGGCCGACGCCGCAGGCAAAGCCGTCCATATCGGAAAGCGCAAGCTCTGCCGAGGCAAGCATCTCCTCTATCATCGGCACTAAATGCACCGAATGGGTCTTCTTCTGATTCAGGGTATATTCACAAATGATTTCGCCGTTATCAACCACCGCCGCTGTTGCAGCCTGTGTGGAAGTATCAATTCCAAGTAAACGCATATCAGCACGGCTCCTTCACAGTAATTCTACGTCCGTCATCACCTGCCCTAAGGTCTCTGGCAATCGTTACGGTATAGCGACGAGCAGGAAGGCTGTTTTTTATCTGCTCCGGCCACTCAATCAGGCACACGGCGTCTTGATTTAAGTAATCGTCAAAGCCGATTTCTACAAGCTCATCCTCATCCTCAATCCGATACATATCAAAATGGTAAATCCGCATTCCGTCCGCACCGTCATACTCGTTCACGATGGTAAAGGTCGGACTGTTTACGATATCCTGCACACCGAAAAAATCGCACACGCCTTTGGTAAAGATGGTTTTTCCGACACCCAACTCTCCCGAAAGGCAGACAACATCCCCCGGTGTCAGTTTTTTAGCAAACTCACGCGCAAAGGCAAAGGTCTCTTTTTCACCCTGCGTCAGTTGTTCAAACATCGGCTTACGCCGCCGGAGCGACCGGTCGGATACTGGTCGGCGTTTTGGTCGGTGCCGGTGTAGGAGTCGGCGTAGGTACAGCTGTCGGTGCCTGTGTCGGCTTTGCAGTCGCCGTCGGTTTCGGGGTTGCAGTCGCCTTCTCCGTTGGCTTTGGCGTTGCCGTTGCCTTCTCTGTCGGTTTCGGCGTTACGGTCGGCTTCGGAGTAGCAGTTGCCTTCTCCGTCGGCTTTGGCGTTGCACTCTCAATCGGCTTTTGTGTTGGTGCCGGCGTGCCGGCAATATCCACAATGGCACTGGTTGTGCCTCCCTCAAGCTCACGGATGCGCTCATCGCGTTCTTTTAATAATTCAATCAGTTCTGCTTTGGAAAGTGCCTCATAGTTTACGGCAGGAGCCGGACTTCCCGTAGCCGTCGGCTGTACCGGCGCAGGAGAATCGTCCCTGCCTGCACGCAGACTAACAGTTGTAATCCAATAGGAAAGGAAAAAAAGTAACACCAAAAGTGCAATCACTCCCAGCGTCAGTAACGCCTTTTTGCCGCCGGAAAGCGGTCTTCTTCCTCGTTTCGCCATTCTTGCTACCTCCTAGCTATGAAGCCTCATTGATTTCTCAATTTCATTATTTACTTTATTTATTTTATCATACTCAAATTATAAAGTAAAGAAAAACCGCGCAAATTTATTCTCTGCGCGGTTTTGTTTATTTCCCATCTTCGGTTTGTGCTTTTTTGACTTGTGTCGGGTATTTGTTTCTCGGACGCATCTTTAGGTATTCGTAATAATCAAGGATTTCGACACGGGTCACAGAATCCATATCGCTTAAGTACAGCACGTCCCCATACGCCTGCTTGGACTGGAGCGCACGCTCAAAATTCTTTGTTTCTTCCTCGCAGAGTGTATAATTCCGTACCTTGCTTGTACCGAGCAAGAATTCCACGGACACGCCCAAAAGCTGTGATAGGCGCCTTACAATCAATAGGTCAGGATGGCGTTTGCCGGTTTCGTAATTTGCCATACAGGTACGGCTGATTCCAATCCCGTTTGCCACATTCTCCTGCGTCATCCCGCGCTCTAACCGTAAGTTTCTGATGCGCGTACCAATATGATTCTGATTCATTTCCCTCATCGTCTTCCCCCTTGTTGTGAGGTTCAAGTAAATTGAACTTTTGATTCTATTATACCACCATTTTCCTGAAATGCAAGTAAAAAGTTCAACTTTCTTGAACTTTTTGTTTTAATTGACAGTTTTTGGCATTTATGATATAATAAAAGCATCAAATTCCGCGGGTTTGCGGACAAATCGGAGGTAGGATTATGATTAAAGGAATTGAACACATTGCGGTCTGCGCAAAAGACACCAAAGCACTTACAGATTGGTATGTCAAAATGTTTGGCTGGACCATTGTCTACGATAACGGTAAGGGCACCTATTTTGTCAAGGCGCAGGACGGCTCGATGCTTGAGGTTATGGCGTCAAGCGGTGAGGACTTTACTTCGTCGATGAAAGACGGCGGCATTCGCCATTTCGCGCTTTCCATTGACGATGATGATTTTGATGCGATGGTAGACCGGTTAAAGGCAGACGGCGTTGAGGTAGTGACCGATATTGCGATTTCTCCGAAAGGAATTAAGACCTTCTTCTTTAAGGATATTGAGGGCAACATTTTCCATTTGATTTATCGTCCGGTCGCTTTATAATCAGCACACCAGCCGGCGGCATCGTTCTTTTGCGATGCCGCCGTTTCGTTTTTGTTGACAATAGAGATGAAAATTGATACAATAATAGGAAGAATTTGAAAAGGAGGGTGAGGCTATGGAAATGACAGCGGCAGAGGCTATTTTAAGAGTAATTAAAGAGCAGGGCACGGATGTCGTGTTCGGCTATCCGGGTGCTACCACTGCGCCGATTTATGACCGCTTGCCGCAATCGGGGCTTCGCCACATTCTCACCCGCAACGAGCAAGGCGCGGCGCACGCCGCAGTGGCGTATGGTATTGCCTCAGATAAGGTCGGCGTATGTATTGTAACCTCCGGCCCCGGTGTCACCAATCTGCTGACGGGCATCGCCAACGCCTACATGGACTCGGTTCCTTTGGTTGCGATTACCGGTCAGGTTGCCTGCTCGCAGGTCGGAACGGATTCTTTTCAGGAGGTTGATACCACAGGCGTCACTACTCCGGTTACAAAGCATAACTATCTAATCAAAAACAAAGAGGAATTACTACCCGTACTGCGTGAGGCATTCATCATTGCGAAAAGCGGCAGACCGGGACCGGTTGTTGTCGATGTACCGCTGGATATACAGAAAGAACTCGTTGAATTTACCCCCGATGCCGGTGAAATGCGGCGAAACATTCTGCCCACGCAGAAAATCGATAAACGGAGCTTAAACCGCTTACTTCGTGCGCTCGGGCGTGCGAAAAAGCCGCTGATTATCGCCGGCGGTGGAATTATGAAAAGCGGTGCGAGCGAGGAATTAACCCGTTTTGCCCAAGCGCTTGGTATCCCTGTCGCCTCTACGATGATGGGTCTGACCGCACTTTCAGGCACACATCCCCTCTGTTTGGGGATGGTTGGACGCCACGGAACAGACGCTGCCAATCAGGCGTATTATGAGGCGGATACCGTCCTCTTTATCGGCTCGCGCATCTCTGACCGCACTGTTCCCGATTGGGACGAGCTTTCTGGGCGCGCGACCATTATCCATATCGATATTGACCCTGCGGAAATCAATAAAAATATCCCTGCCGATATCAGCTTAATCGGCGATTGCAAAGAGATTCTATCTGTGCTTTTAGCGCGCATCGGTGAGGTGCACTGCCCCGAAGACTGGGCGAAAAAATGTGCGGATAAATCCAAAAAGAAAGCTTTTTCTAAGCGTTCGACGCATTCGGTAACACCTGCCTTTTTCTTAGAACTCTTATCGGAAAAAACAAGTGACGACACGCTCATTACCACTGAGGTTGGTCAGCATCAGATTTGGGTGGCAAAGCACTATACTTTCCAAAAGCCGAATACGCTTCTGACTTCCGGCGGTTTTGGCACAATGGGCTTTGGGCTCCCTGCAGCCATCGGTGCAAAGCTGGCGCGTCCTGCGCAAACAGTCATTGCGCTTGAGGGTGACGGAAGCTTTCAGATGGCGATGCCGGAGCTTGCAACCATGAAGCAGGCAGGCACAGAGATTAAAATCGTTCTGTTTACCAACCGCTCTTTGGGAATGGTCAGAGAGTATCAGACCTTGATGTACCAATCGAATTACGTAGGTGTTGATTTGGGGGTGTACCCCCGCTTTGATAAAATTGCAGAGGCATACGATATCCCGTACCGCGCAATCCGCTGTGACAGCGAGGTTTCAGCGGGGATTGACGCGATGCTTTCCTGCCCCGGCTCCTTCCTTTTGGAGCTTGTAATCGACGAGTCGGAAACGACCGTATCACAGGAGGAATAACGATGGCAAAGCATATCTTAAATGCACTGGTAGAAAACCGCGCCGGAATTTTGGCAAAAATGGCAAGCCTGTTTGCACGCCGTGGCTTTAATATTGACAGTTTGGCGGTCGGCGTGACGCAAAACCCTGAAGTTTCTGCAACCACCATCGTCGTAGATGGCGATGCACAGACCGTAGAGCAGGTGGAAAAACAGCTTTCCAAGCTGATTGATGTCATCAAGGTCAAGACGCTTGCGCCCGAAACAACCGTTTCGCGCGAGCTTTCCTTAATTAAAGTTTCTTGCACGGCGGAAAAGCGTGCGGAAATTATGCAGATTGTGGATATCTTCCGCGCAAAAATTATTGATATCTGCGACCACGCCGTGATTATCGAGATGACGGGAACCGGTCAGAAAATCGACGCGTTTGAAGAAATCATGCACACGTTCGGGATTTTAGAGATGTCCCGTACCGGCATGATTGCGATGACGCGCTCCAAAGCGGAGTAATCTCTTGGAAGGACCATTCAGGCGGCACATGCCGCCTTTCTTTATGGAAAGGAAGACGCAAATGAAAGCGGCAATTTTTGATATGGACGGAACCATCCTCGACTCGATGCCCATCTGGACGGGCTTCGGCAAGGCTTATTTAGACTCTGTCGGACTCCCCACCCCCGATGGACTTTGGACAGATATCCGCGTGTTGAGTTATGAGGAAACGGCAGACTATTTTCTCTCCCACTTCCCGCTGCCTTATACGCGCGAAGAACTGATGCGCATTTGGGACGGTTTTATTGCGGAGCGCTACCGCAGCGCCGCCGTCTTAAAAAAAGGCGCAAAGGAATATATCGAAACGCTTTATGCTTCGGGCGTGAAAATCGCGCTTGCCACTGCAACGGCGCGCTTTATTGCCGAGGAAATGCTAAAAACGCACGGCGTGGCGCAATATTTTGAGCTCGTGATGACCGAGGAGGACGTGGGCGTTTCGAAAAATGAGCCGACCCTGTTTTTGGAAACAGCAAAACGGCTGGGCGTTGCACCCGAAGACTGCGTTATTTTTGAGGATTCCATCCACGCGGTGCGCGGTGCAAAAAAGGCGAGTCTTACCGTATGGGGCGTGTTAGATGATGCATCGCTCCCGCAAAAAGAGGAAATGATTGCTCTTTGCGACCGAATCATTGATTTCCGTTCAGAAATAGATGCAATGAAAGGCTAAAACAAAAGCGCCATCCGCTGAAAAAGCGATGCGGATGGCGGTTTTTTCAGAAAAAAACAAAATTTTTGCATTTTCCTCTTGATTTTTTCAAAAAAAGGTATTATAATAGTCAAGTACGATTTATCGGGATGTGGCTCAGTTTGGTAGAGCACTACGTTCGGGACACGGTACTATTCAATTCATTAGTATTGAGCCGAACTCCCACAAACCTTTTAACGCCGCCACTTTACGGCGACTTAAAAAACAAAATACATGTGGTCAAACAAGTTTTGACCACATGTTATCCCACAGACACGGGAGATACAAAAAATCGAATATTTTATTTCGGGATGTAGCGCAGTTTGGTAGCGCGCTTCGTTCGGGACGAAGAGGCCGCAGGTTCAAATCCTGTCATCCCGACCACCTTAAACCTCAGTAACCAAGCGGTTTCTGAGGTTTTTGATTTGTCTACAAAAT
>JAFQBK010000003.1 GCA_017399695.1 Clostridia bacterium
ATAGCTGCGCTCGAGTCCAAATCTTTGATTTGGCTAACGAGAGCCATGCAACAGCGTTCTAAATCTTTGATTTAGGTAACGCCACTGCACAGGCTCCAAGAGAACGAGCGTAAGCGAAGTTCGATTGGCTAAGCCAAGCATGCATGCGGGCAAAGCGTGTCGTAGTTAGGCCTTGGGAGCCACGTCGGAACAAGCTCTGCTTGTTCCTTTTTTATGCCCAATTTCAAACAAACTGTATTTCTTCTGTTTTTAATTGCAATACTATAAACAGAGGTGGATGTATGGAATCGATTTGGAACAAGATAGAAAAGCCCGAATTTAGCGAGCTTGGGGGAGATATCAAAACAGATGTTTTAATTATTGGCGGCGGCTTATGCGGCATCTTGTGTGCCACTATGCTGAAAAAATGCCGGCGTGGATTGTGTTTTGGTGGAGGCTGACAAGATTTGCTCCGGAATAACCAATGGGACTACAGCGAAAATTACCGTGCAGCATGGTCTGATATATGATAAAATCATCAAAAAATATGGTTTGGAGCAGGCGCAGCTTTATTATGAAAGCCAAAAAAATGCTTTTGAAACGCTAAAAAAACTTGCGCAAGACGTCGGTGATGATTTTGAGACTTGTAATTCCTTTGTGTACTCTTTAACCGATAGGGCATTGATAGAAAAAGAAGTAGAGGCCTGCCATAAAATTGGGTGTAATGCCGAGTTTTGCGAGCATACCGAGTTACCTTTTCGAGTTTCGGGAGCTGTTAAAATTGATAATCAGGCGAAATTTCACCCATTAAAATTTGCCTATACGCTGGCAAAGAATTTAAGTATTTATGAAAATACAAAAGTGATGGAGTTAAAATCCAACACGGCGATAACGAATCGAGGGAAAATTTCAGCACGGAAAGTGATTGTGACGACGCATTTTCCGTTCATCAACAAACACGGCTGGTATTTTTTGAAACTGTATCAGCACAGGTCCTATGTGCTTGCACTCGAAAATGCGCAAACGATGAAAGATATGTATGTCGATGAGGCAAAAAATGGATTGTCATTCAGGAGCTATCACGATTTATTGCTTCTTGGCGGAGGGAGCCATCGCACCGGCGGTCAGGGTGGAAATTGGAAAGAACTGCAAAGCGTTGCACAAAAATACTATCCGGATGCACGCGAAGTCGGCAGGTGGGCGATGCAAGACTGTATGACGCTTGATTCCATTCCGTATATTGGTAAGTATTCCCCTTTGACCCCTGATTTATATGTCGCAACAGGATTTAATAAATGGGGAATGACATCCTCTATGGTTTCTGCGATGCTTTTGACGGAACTGGTATGCGGAGGAAAAAGCGAATATGAAGAACTATATTCGCCGTCAAGAAGCATATTTCACCCACAGCTTGCGATTAATCTATTTGAATCTGTCAAGGGTCTTGTAACGCCGACGATCCCGCGATGTCCTCATCTTGGGTGCGCACTAAAATACAACAAACAGGAGCATTCGTGGGATTGTCCATGCCACGGTTCAAGATTTGATGAGGATGGAGATTTGATAAATAATCCTGCCATGAGGGATAAAAATTAATGAAAATGATATTGTTTCGCTTTATAAAAAAAGGGTCCGATAAGGGCGTCCTCGCTAAGTGAGGCCGCCCAACGGACTCTTTTTTCATATACAATCAAAGGATTATTTGCAGGCAACAGAAGGTGGTATCCCCCTTGATTTTTTATATACTGTAGAGAAGTATTTAGGATCTGCAAAACCGCACATTTGTGAAATTTCCAATATGGTATAGTATTTCGATGCTAATAATTCGTCGGCTAATGAAAGCCTTAATTCACAAATATATTTTAGGGGAGTCGTATTCAAATTCTGAAAAAATATTTTTCTGAAATATGTTTCACTCATATAAGCGATATCTGCCAGCTGTTTCACGGTCAAAGACTCGCTTGTATAGTTTAAGTGGAGATATTCCAAAGCGTAGTTAAAATTCTTTAATACCGAAAATTGCTCATCATTATTTTGAACACTCATTTGCTCCAAAATTTTATAAAAGGTTGAAGTCAAAGCAAAGACATATCCTGGGAGTTTATTTGTGCATATTTCGTGCGCTTTCCTGAATAAATCAATAAAAAGTTTTTCGTTTTTTGGAGTAAATACCTCAATTTCTTTTCCTTTGTTCGGGGAGTTAAAATGAATGACATAAATATGCTCGTCGGTTGCAGCGTTTAAGGCGTACTGAAGATATGCCGGGACATAGGTAATATCGCCCTTTGACGCGTGGTATATTTTGTCTCCTACAATAAAATCTGCATTGCCTTTTAGACGGATGGATATTGCATCATATGGTCTTCGGTCGGATAAGGCAGCTGTTCTTTTATCCCAACTTAATTCAAATACGGATAGAATCTCAATGTTTGTTCCAATGACATCCAAAAACAAGAAAATCACCCCTTTTTTTCAATATATCACATCCCGCAGTCTTTTGTCAATTTGTTTCGAAATTTAAACCTTTGGTGTAGCTTTTTCAGTTTACAAGGAAAGACATCTTCGCTATGATTAAATTATCAAAGCAAGAAAGGATGATACAAATGGCAATTAAACACACAGCGGTTAGTTATTACGGACTCAATTATGTGGAGCACGCAAGAAAAGATTTCGAGGAAATGATAGAGCATGGTTGCGATACCGTGATTTTAGCAATTACGGAATTCGATATGGATTTTTGGTTCCCGAACATCAATAATATTGTAAAAACGGCACATGAGCTTGGGCTCAGAGTCATTGCGGATCCCTGGGGTATTGGTAAGTATTTTGGCGGCGAGCAGGTTAGCTTGTTCTTGCAGAATAACATCCATCACAGACAGGTTTCTGCTTATACGGGTGAAGTTTTGAATGCAGCTTGCTTTAATACCAATTCCTTCAGAGACTATTTCAAAAATATCTGCTTAAAACTTGCAAGAGAAACCGAAGTTGACGGCTTTTTCTGGGATGAGCCGCATTATGCATACCCGAAATCTTATGCGTCTATCACAGGTGGTGCCGGAGATGACTGGGCGTGCAGATGTCCGGAATGTATGAAAAAATTTGAAGAGTATTACGGCTATGAAATGCCGAAGTTTATGAACGACGATGTGAAGCAGTTCCGTTGGAGAGAGGCTTTATACACGCTTTCCGATACATCCAAGGCGCTGAAAGAGTATAATCCGAATCTGGAAATTACTTGCTGTGTGCACGCAACACTGAATTCTTATTATGTAACGGAGCTTCGCGGTTACGACAACTGGGAAATGGTTGCAGCCTGCCCATATTTTGATGTATTCTCGACAACGATTATCAACTGGACGCTGCCGGAAAGCTTTTTCCGTGAAATTACCGAAAGAACAGTTGCTATGGCGAAAAAGTATGGTAAGGAGTCCGAGCGTTGGCTGATGGGTTATAACAAACGTCCCGATGATTTTGCGCAGATTGACAAAGTTGTTGATATGTATGAATCTTTAGGTGTTGACCGTTTGGCAACATGGACCTATCGTGGTGGCTATGGCACTTCCGTTGCGGCAAAAGACCCGATTGAGCTTTGGGATCATATCGGCAGAAATTATAGGAGAGTATTAAAGAAATGATTACCGATCAGTATTTCGAGAAAATGGTCCAAATTTTAGACGAGATTCGCCTGACACAAGCAGAAAAAATAAAAAAAACGGCAGAATTGGTCGCTAAAACAATAAAGCAAGATGGGATTATTTATATCTTTGGCTGTGGTCATTCCCATTTGATTGCGCTCGATTGCTTTTACCGTGCAGGTGGTCTTGCCAATGTCAGCGCAATGCTTGATACAGATTTGATGCTTCATAACGGTGCAGCAAAGAGCAGTAAAATGGAAAAAATGCAGGGAATTGCAGAGGAGATATTAAAGCGCTATTGTATTACCGAGAAGGATTTCCTCTTTATTGTCTCTACATCGGGAAAAAATGCTGTTCCGGTTGAAATGGCGCGTCTTGCGCAAGGAAATAATATTCCACACGCCAGCATCTTGTCTTCTGCCTATTTTTCTGACAAAAAAGAGGAGCCGCTGTTATATGAATGCAGTGATATCTATATTGATAACTGCGTACCGCATGGCGATGCGGTAATGGAAATTGCCGGTCTCTCGGTGAAGATGGGTAGTGTGTCTACCGCGGCGAGTTCCTTTATTATGCAAAGCGTGTTAATGGAAGCAGCAGAGCTTGCAGCAGATGCTGGGACAGAGCCTCCGGTGTATATGAGCGGCAATGTTTCGGGTGGCGCAGACTACAACAAGGCATTGATTGACATGTATCTGCCCAGAATCAAGCATTTATAAAGGAGCTGCTTTTATGTGTAAAATAGCGGTAATCGGTATCTGCGGCAACTCTGTTTTTATGGAGGTTGATCACTTCCATCAGCCGGGGGAAACACTTTCGGCAAAATCTGTGTTCGAGGAGATTGGCGGTAAGGGTATTAACCAGGCAATCGCTGCGGCACGGATGGGAGCAAGTGTTTCTTTCCTCGCAGCAATTGGCGACGACGCAGAAGGAGTTGCCTGCAAGAAGGTGGCAGAGGAAAATGGAATCTGCGGTTGCTTCCCCGTGAAACAGGGAAAGAGAACACCACTTGCCTTTATCCTGACCGATGTGCAGGGTGAAAATCAGGTGACGGTACATAAAAGTGCAGAGCTTACAGCAAATGATGTTTTCGGGTTTGAGAATAGCATTGCTGAAAGTGATGTTTTGCTTCTGCAACAGGAGGTGCCCACAGAGGTAAACGAATGCGCATTGAAAATTGCACACAAGCACGGCGTTAAGGTCATATTAAATCCGGCACCGGCGCGTGCAATCAGCGCTGAAATGGCAAAAAACATCTTTCTTGTAACGCCAAACGAGCAGGAAGCGATGGAATTGGAAGAGAAATACTTCAAAAATTGCATTACGACTTTGGGGGATAAAGGTTGTAATATCAATGGAGTAACGCATCTTCAGGCTACCCGTGTACAGGTGGTAGATACTACAGGCGCAGGGGATACCTTTAATGGTGTGCTTGCGGTGTGCTTAGCGGAAGGCAAAAGTATGGAAGAAGCTTGCCGTTACGCGATAACGGCATCCGGACTCAGCGTGACAAAGCCGCATGTACTGGATGCAATTCCCCGAAGAACAGAAATAGAAAGGAAAATGTACGATGAATGATTTTGGCTATTTTGAACGATTACTAGAAAACTTCAAACAAATCAATGAAACACAAAGCGAAAACATCGAAAAGGCTGCCAAGCTGATGTGCGATGCGATTGCAGAGGACAGACTCATCAGCGTGTACGGAGGTGGCGGTCATACGACTCTTTGTATGGGTGAAATGTTTTTCAGAGCCGGCGGTCTTGCTTGCATCAATCCAATTATGGAAACAGGGCTTTCCGTTTTCAATCAAGCCCTGAAGTATTTAGAGCTTGAAAGAACTGTTAATTACGGTAGCGCCATTATGAAATACTATGATTTAAAGAAAGACGATGTTCTTATCATCTTCCATAACATCGGCATCAATCCGGCAACGATTGACGCGGCAATGGAAGCAAAGAAGAACGGCGTTAAAATTATTGCAGTATCAAGCTCTGCATGGCAAGAAGAAATGCCGGAAGACCATTTTATCCGCCATCCGAACAAGACAAACTTATTTGATTATGCTGATGTCTGCATTGAGGACTTTAACCCTGTCGGCGATGCTGTTGTGAATGTTCCAGGATTAGGCACACCCATCGCGCCGGTGTCCAACATTATTGATTTTTACATCGCGCACCTTTTGGAAATTGAAACCGTGAAGCAGTGTATCGACCGTGGCATTACTCCTCCGGTGTGGTCAAGCGCCAATACGCCGGGCGGAGACGAGAAAAATGCAAAGTATCTCGAAAAATATAAGCCGAGAATAAAAATGCTTTAAGAAATGAATAAGAATTAAGACGAAAAGAACCGCCGCATAAAATGCGGCGGTTTTTCGTTATTTTTATGAATCAAATTGACGGACGGACGGATTTGTGGTATACTTAAATGTAACTGTTTCAATGGAGGATTTTATGGGCCTTAATGTTATTATCACACAGATTTTGATGCTTGCGATTGCTATGCT
This sequence comes from Clostridia bacterium, assembly GCA_017399695.1. GTDB lineage: Bacteria > Bacillota > Clostridia > UBA1381 > UBA9506 > RGIG1666. The sequence continues at coordinate 6,121 of JAFQBK010000003.1, forward strand.
AATCGGCTTTTTGGCTGTGAAGCTGAAATATCTTGACGCAAGCGTTGCACCATCCATTTCCAAAGTGATTGTGCGAATTACCTTACCGCTTTTGATTATATCGACGGTAACGACACAAAACTTGAGCGCAAATCTATTAAAAAATGCAGGGCTTTTGATTATCTTAGAACTTTTGGTTTTTGTGGTGCTGTATTCAGTTAGCGCCCTTATAGCAAAGCTGTTCCGCTTAAAAGGCGCAACGAAAACCATGCATAGACTGATGGGCACTTTTGGGAACGTCATCTTTTTGGGGTATCCGCTGATTACAGCAATTTACGGAGAGATAGGACTGTTTTACGCGGTGATTTACGCTCTTGTAAATGATGGCTTCGTGTGGACAATGGGAGTGTACTTTATCTGTCGTGACGGGGCGAAAAGTTCGGGAAAAAGTGCCGTAAAAAGTTTAATCAATCCCAATACGGTATCGTTTATCATCGCACTTTTGATGCTCGCCTTTGGCATCCGGTTGCCCGAGGTGTTACAAAAGAGTTTTTCTGCTATCGGCTCACTGACGACATATCTTTCGATGTTATTTATCGGAATTACATTAACGCAGGTAGACCTTAAAAAGCTTTACAAGAGAGTATCGATTTTTGCGCTTACGCTGATCAAAATGCTTCTTGTTCCGCTTGCATTGATTTTGATTTTGAGGCTTCTGCCTTTAGACCGCGTGATGTGCGGCGCGCTCATTTTGCAGGCGGCGATGCCGGGACAGATTGCGCTTGCCATTTTAGCAAGCGAATACGGGTCAGACACCTGCTATGCGTCGGAATGTGTGTTTATTACAACGGTATTGGGGCTGCTTCTCTTGCCGCTGTGCTATTATATGATTTTAATTCTATTTTGATTGACGGAGGATGACAATATGAGTAAAGCAAAAGTTGCAGTAATTATGGGTAGTGACTCTGATTTCCCGGTGGTTAAAAAGTGTTTGGTTATGCTAAAAAAGTTCGGCATTGAGGCTGAGGTTTCAGTGATTTCTGCGCACAGAACGCCTGAAATGGCGGCGCAGTACGCTAAAAATGCGGAAGAAAACGGCATTGAAGTCATTATCGCGGCGGCAGGAAAGGCTGCTCATTTGGGCGGCGTTTTAGCGGCATTTACTACACTTCCGGTCATTGGTATCCCGATTAAGTCTTCCACAATGGACGGACTCGATTCGCTTTTATCTATGGTACAGATGCCCAAAGGCATTCCGGTAGCAACCGTTGCAATCGACGGCGCAGACAATGCCGGTATTTTGGCGGCACAGATTTTGTCTTTAGCACATCCGGAAATCAAACCGCTGCTTCGTGCATACAAAGAGGAAATGGAGCAGGAAGTGATAAAGAAAAACGAAGCAATTAAGGAAGAAGCAAAAAACATCTGAAAGATAAGCGTTCCTTTTGGGAGGCGTTAGGAGTAAAACCGTGATTAAGAAAAAACAAAGTATTCAAAATATTGCGCCTTATCCGGCGGGAAAACCAATTGACGAGGTGAAACGTGAACTGGGTCTTGACCGGGTGGTTAAGCTTGCCTCGAATGAGAATCCGTTCGGATGCTCTCAAAAGGCGAAAGAGGCGATGATGAAAGCGGTAGAGGAAAGCTTTCTTTATCCCGATGGCTACAGCTATGAGCTTCGTATGGCACTGTCTGGTCACCATAACATCGCACCTGAGCAGCTGGTGTTCGGCACGGGCAGTGACGGTCTGATTGAACTGATTTGCAAAGCGTTTTTAAAAGAGGGCGACGAAAGCGTTCTTCCTGCACCGTCTTTTTCGCTTTATGAATCCAATGTCCGCGCAGCCGGTGCAGTGCCGGTGATTGTTCCTTGTGATCTTGACTTTCGAATGAATCTATCAGCTATGGCAGAAGCGGTGACCGAGCGTACCCGCGTGCTTTGGCTGTGTAATCCCAATAACCCGACGGGTCTTATGTATGATGCTTGCGCACAGGCTAAGCTTTTAGCGCGAGTGCCTGACGATGTTTTGATTGTGCTTGATGAGGCGTATTATGAGTTTGCCTGCCAGGAAAAAGATTATCCTGATAGCTTAAAAGAGCTTGCTAAAAGAGATAATATTATTATCCTGCGCACATTTTCCAAGGTGCACGGTCTTGCAGGTCTCCGTGTCGGCTATGGCATGGCACATCCTGATATCATCGCAGAGCTTGAGCGTGTACGCGCACCATTTAATGTGAATTTAGTAGCGCAAAAGGGTGCGGTTTCTGCACTCGAAGATAAGGACTTTGTAAGATACACAGTAGAAGAAAATAAAATGAATCGCGAGCTTTTGTGCCGTGGCTTTCAAAAGCTCGGACTTTCGTATCTTGAAAGCGCAACCAATTTTATTGCAGTGAATATCGAAAAGGATTCGAAAAAAGCATTTGAGGCACTTCTCAAAAAAGGCTATATTGTAAAAGGCGGCCATGCACTTTCCATGCCAGGCTACTTGCGTGTGTCGGTAGGCACCAAAGAGGAGTGCGAGGGATTTTTAACGGCGCTTGAGGAGGTCTTGTCTGAGCTATGAAAAAAGACAGATTTGTTCCAAAAGAAGAATTGCTTCGGCAGGAAGAAATTGCAAATGCGCTTTCTTCCTATTGGAAAGAGCAGGGGAAAACACCGCTTGCGATGGTAATCACTTACGGTTGCCAACAGAATGAAAATGATTCAGAGCGCATCCGCGGAATGCTTTCACAGATGGGCTATGGATTTACGGAAAACAAAGAAGAAGCAGACCTTATTTTATTTAATACCTGCGCTGTACGCGAGGGTGCGGAACAGCGTGTGTTAGGTAATGTCGGAGCATTAAAACATTTAAAAAAACGAAATCCAGAATTAATTGTCGGCATCTGCGGATGTATGATGCAGCAACAGCAGGTGGCAGAGCAGATTAAGTCCAAATACCGCCATGTTTCTTTGGTATTCGGAACGCACGTCGTGCACCGCTTACCCGAACTTCTTTCAGAAACAGTGATGAAAAAACGCCGTGTTTTTTGTACAGATGACAGTGAGGGCGTCATCGCAGAAGACATCCCCATTCTTCGTGAGGCAGATTGTAAAGCTTGGGTGTCTGTGATGTACGGCTGTAATAATTTCTGTACCTATTGTATCGTGCCATATGTTCGGGGCAGAGAGCGCAGCAGAAAACCGGAAAAGATACTGGCAGAAATCAAAATACTTGCAGAGCGTGGTGTAAAGGAAATTACGCTTTTAGGGCAGAATGTAAACTCTTACGGAAAAGATGCTGATTTTGGAATGGATTTTGCAGACCTCTTGCGCGAGGTGAACAAAATCGACGGAATCTTTCGCATCCGCTTTATGACCTCGCATCCAAAGGATATGTCCGATCGGCTGATTGATGCGATGGCGGAATGCGATAAAGTGATGCCGCAGCTTCATCTGCCGTTTCAGGCTGGAAGCACGCGCGTGCTTTCCGAAATGAACAGAAAATATACCAAAGAGCAGTATCTTGCGTTGGTAGAAAAGGTAAGAGCTAAACTCGGTGCCATTTCAATGACAAGTGATATTATCGTTGGTTTTCCCGGAGAGACGGAGGAAGATTTTCAGGAAACTCTAGATGTTTTGGAAAAGGTGCGCTTTGACAGCGTATTTTCTTTCATTTATTCCAAACGGACAGGCACTCCTGCGGCTACCATGGACAATCAGGTTCCCGAAGAGGTTCAGCACGAACGCTTTGAGAGACTCTTGGAGCTTCAAAATCGGATTTCCAGAGAAATCAACGAAGAATATTTTGAAAAAACGGTGGAATTATTAGTGGAGGGAGCAAGCAAAACCGACAGCGGTGTGCTCTCAGGACGAACACCGGAGGGTAAGATTGTGAATTTTCCCGATGACGGAGAAACCAAGACCGGGGATTTAATAACAGTTAAAATTACAAAGGTAAGCACATGGTCGCTTGCCGGAGAAAAAATAGGATAAAAGGAGAACAGTTATGAACGAGATTTTAGAAAAAGCAAGAGAATTAGGTCAGCTTTTAGCTGACTCAAATGAGCTGAAGCATTTTAAAGCGTTAGAAATCGTATTTGCAGGTGACGATAATGCGCAGGAGGTATTAAACCGTTATCAGACGCGCCGCGATGAAATTACGAAAAAAATGCACGAAAGCGATATGACTCCCGAGGCTCTGCGCGGTTTTCAGGAGGAACTTCGTGCTTGCATGGCAGAACTGACAGAGAATAAAGTAGTAAATGACTATTTAGAAGCTAAATCAAAATTCAATCAGCTGATTACGCAGGTCAATAATATCATTTCCTATTGTGTTGAGGGTGAGCAGGAAGGCTGCAGCGGTAGCTGCTCCAGTTGTTCCGGTTGCCACTAATTGTAAGCGGATAGAATGAATCAACACAGAAAGGGAAGGGGAGGATTGGTTTGACACCGATGATGGAGCAGTATCTGGAAGTGAAGAAAAGCTATCCGGATACCATACTTTTCTTTCGTATGGGTGACTTTTTCGAAATGTTTTTAGACGATGCGGTAACGGCGTCAAGAGAACTTGGTCTCACGCTTACCAGTCGGAATAAAAGCGAAAAAGGAAACAATCCGCCGATGTGTGGTGTGCCGCACCACGCAGCAGACGGCTATATTGCAAAGCTTGTTGCCAAAGGCTATAAGGTTGCGGTTTGCGAGCAGGTAGAAGATCCCAAGCAGGCAAAAGGAATCGTAAAGCGCGAGGTTGTTAGAATTGTTACCCCCGGTACAGTGACGGATGATGTCCTTTTGGATGAAAAAAAGAATAATTTTTTGTGCAGTATCGCTTTGGTGGATGAACGCTTCGGAGTGTCATTTTCTGATATCACCACGGGTGAAATGTTTGCTACCGAACTGCTGACGCGCGCGCAACTAATCAATGAACTGGCAAGGTACAATCCGTCGGAAATCTTGCTCACGCAAAAAGCAGCGCAGGAGCCGGGCCTTTTTGACGAGCTTGCCGCACGTTTTGAATCATTGGTGGAGCGCGCAGAAATCGAGCCGGATTTTGACCATTGTAAGGAAATTATCTGTCTTCAGTTCGGCGTCGAAAACTTACGCGATTTGGGAATGCCCGAAGAGGGGCATATCCTCCTTTCCGTCGGTGTTTTGCTGACCTATCTGGAACAGACACAGAAAATCGCACTTGGACATATAAAATCGCTTCAGTATTACACAAGCGGCGATTATATGGATATTGATATTTTTACGCGCAGAAATCTCGAACTGACAGAGACGATGCGTACCAAGAGCAAAAAAGGCTCTCTTTTGTGGGTTTTAGACCATACAGAAACCTCAATGGGTGGCCGCCTGCTTCGAAGCTTTGTGGAAAAACCGCTGGTGAATTGCGCGATGATACAAAAGCGCCTGTATGCGGTGGACGAACTGGTCAAAAAACAAACGCTGCGCGAGGATTTATTAGAGTCCTTTAAACATATTAATGATTTAGAACGACTCATCGGACGCGTGGTATGTAAAAGTGCAAATGCGCGGGATTTACTTTCACTTTCCCAGTCGCTTACCCAGCTCCCGGAGCTGGAACTTTTGCTTTACCAGCTCGAATCTCCGCTAATGCAGGAGCAGTGCAGACAAATGGATAGTTTGGGCGATATTGCCGAGCTGTTAGAAGCCTCCATCGCTCCTGATGCGCCCTTAACCATCAAAGAGGGCGGCATTATTAAAAAAGGCTATGATGCGGAAGTGGATGAGTACCGTGACCTTTTGGAAAACGGTCAGGGAGCACTTGCACGCATTGAAGCGCAGGAAAAGGAAAAGACGGGCATTAAGACCTTACGCGTTGGCTTTAACCGTGTCTTCGGCTATTATATCGAGGTGTCAAAATCCTATAAGGACCAGGTGCCGGAGCACTATGTCAGAAAACAAACACTCGCCAATGGTGAGCGCTATATCACGGAGGAATTAAAGGAACTGGAAAGCAAGGTGCTGACCGCAGAAGACCGCGTCAAAGCCCGGGAATATGAGCTTTTCTGTGCCATTCGTGAAAAGGTAGCGGAAAATGTAGACCGCGTGCAAAAAGTAGCATACATCATCGCATTAGCCGATGTGATGTGTTCCTTTGCAAGCGTTGCCGCAAAAAACAACTATTGTATGCCCTATGTGGATATGTCGGATAAGATCGAGATTGAAAACGGCCGTCATCCCGTCGTGGAGCGCGTGCTAAAGGACGAGCTTTTTGTTCCGAATGATACGAAACTGAACGCAGGCGATGACCGGATGCTGATCATTACCGGCCCAAATATGGCGGGTAAATCGACCTATATGCGTCAGGTTGCCGTGATTACGCTGATGGCGCAAATCGGAAGCTTTGTACCGGCATCTTCTTGTACAATCGGTATTTGTGATAAAATCTTTACCCGTGTGGGTGCCTCGGATGACTTGACGGCAGGGCAGAGTACCTTTATGGTCGAAATGGTTGAGGTATCCAATATCTTAAAAAATGCCACCGCCAAAAGCCTTTTGATTTTAGATGAAATCGGCAGAGGCACCAGTACCTATGACGGACTTTCTATTGCCTGGGCGGTGACGGAGCATATTGCAGATAAAAAGAAACTGGGTGCGCGTACCTTGTTTGCAACGCATTATCACGAAATGACCGAGCTTGAGGGAACGCTTGACGGCGTTAAAAATTATAATATCGCCTGCAAAAAGCGGGGAGACGATATTACATTTCTGCGCCGTATCGTGCGCGGCGGTGCAGACGACAGTTACGGCATTGAGGTTGCAGCCTTAGCCGGTATTCCACAGAAAGTAATTTCGCGCGCAAAAGAAATCCTGGGTACTATTGAGAAAAAAGAAGGTAAGGCGCATACCGAAAAACCCGCGGCTTTCGTTAGCGATTCGGGGCAGATTGGCTTTGGTAATATGCGTGCCGATGAAATTATGCAGACGATACTTGATATGGACCTAGCAACCGTTTCGCCGATTGAAGCCTTAAATAAGCTCTATGAGCTTCAGAAAATAGCAAAAAGCTGATAAAAAGATGTTCTATTAAAGAGTAGCCATACATACAATATACCGTAACCACAAACGAAGGGAGAATTTACGGTATGTTGAATTGCGCAGACGATAACGAGGCGCGTATTGTAGGTGTTGTAAGAAGCACCCTTACATATAGTCACGAGGTACATGGAGAAGAATTTTATCAGTTTTTAATTGGAGCGCAGAGACTCAGCGAAAACGAAGATACCATTGTTGTTACGGTGTCGGGCAAAATGCTTTCGGGCATACAGTTTGAGCTGGGATTGCCGATAGAGGTTGTGGGGCAGTTCCGTTCCTATAATAACTACACCGAGGGCGGCATCAAGCTGGTGCTGACTTTGTTTGCGAAAGAACTGTATCTTACAGATTCGGATTGTGAGCCCATGAACGAGGTTTACTTAAATGGGTTTATCTGTAAAGAGGTGACCTATCGGGTCACGCCGTTTGGAAGAGAAATTGCAGATGTTTTGCTGGCGGTGAACCGTGCCTATAATAAGTCAGATTATATTCCCTGTATTGTATGGGGACGTAATGCCCGTTTTGCAAAAAATCTTGCTGTGGGGCAAAATATCCGTGTTTGGGGACGAATGCAGTCGAGAGAGTATCAAAAGAAACTTTCCGAAACGGAAACTGTGACGAAAACGGCCTACGAAGTGTCGGTCAGCAGGATTGATGTTGTAGAAAAAGAAGAATAAAGGGACGATAGTAAAATGCGCACACCACACAAGGCAGAAACACACTTAACAAGGATTTTGTGTGCTAAAATGGTTAATATAATGTAAAACTTAAGGAAGGAATTCGCCATTTGACGAATTCCTTCTATTTTATGCCTTGTGTTTTGAACAAACTTCACCTCTCGGCGTACCCGCGTACGCCTTCGGGTAACCCCTGTGGGTTCAGTTTGTCCAATCTGCGCTATTTTCCGTCCGTCCAAAAAAGGAGTCATAGCAAAATGATTTCATTTTACTATGACTCCTTTGCGTGCTCTTATCTATTATTTAATCGTCTGATTATCCTTTAATACAACGTCGTGCGAGCCACCCTCAACAATACTGGTGGAGGAGACAACGGTAATCTTTGCATTCTTCTGCAAATCAGGAATGTTTAAGACACCGCAGTTACACATCGTAGAGCGTACCTTGTTTAAGGAAAGTGTTACATTGTCCTTTAAGCTTCCTGCATAAGCAACATAAGAATCAACGCCCTCTTCAAAGGAAAGTTTCTTATCGCCGCCCATGTCATAACGCTGCCAGTTGCGCGCACGGTTGGAGCCTTCGCCCCAATATTCTTTCATATAGCTGCCGCCAATGTTAACCTTATTGGTCGGGCTTTCATCAAAGCGAGCGAAGTATCTGCCCAGCATCAAGAAGTCTGCGCCCATCGCAAGAGCGAGGGTCATATGATAGTCGTGAACAATACCGCCGTCGGAGCATACCGGAATATAAATACCGGTTTCTTTATAGTATTCATCACGGGCAGCTGCAACCTCAATGAGAGCTGTTGCCTGACCGCGACCGATACCTTTCTGCTCACGGGTGATACAGATAGAGCCGCCGCCGATACCGACTTTAACAAAGTCCGCACCTGCTTTTGCTAAGAACAAAAATCCCTCTCTGTCAACGACATTACCTGCGCCGACTTTTACGGAATCACCGTATTTTTTACGAATGAACTCAATCGTGATTTTCTGCCATTCGGTAAAGCCCTCAGAAGAGTCGATACAGAGAACATCTGCACCTGCCTCAACGAGTGCGGGAACACGCTGCTCGAAATCGCGTGTGTTGATACCTGCACCAACGACAAAACGCTTATTTGCGTCTAACAGTTCATTGGTGTTTTCCTTATGGCTTGCATAGTCTTTGCGGAATACCATATATTTTAAGTTTCCGTTTTTATCAATGAGCGGAAGAGCGTTTAATTTGTGCTCCCAGATGATGTCATTTGCTACCTTTAAGGTAGTGGATTCATCAGCACAAATCAGCTCAGAAAACGGCGTCATAAATTCCGAAACCTTAGTTGAGAGGTCCATTCTGCTGATGCGGTAGTCACGGCTGGTGACAATACCCAACAGTTTTCCGTGTGCGGTGCCGTCATCGGTAACTGCGACGGTAGAATGACCGGTTTTTTCTTTTAATGCAATAATATCAGCAAGAGTACAATCCGGCTTGATGTTGGAATCGCTGACAACAAAACCTGCCTTGTAATTCTTTACGCGGGCAACCATAGCAGCCTCATCTTCGATGCTCTGGGAACCGTAGATAAAGGATACGCCGCCCTCTTTTGCAAGAGCAACAGCCATCTTATCGTCGGAAACCGACTGCATAATCGCGGAAACCAACGGAATATTCATTACAATTTCAGATTCTTCGCCCTTTTTGAATTTTACCAGTGGGGTTTTTAAAGAAACATTCGTCGGTACACAGTCAGTAGACGAATAGCCCGGCACTAATAAATATTCACCAAAAGTGCGTGAAGGTTCGGAAAAATAGTACGCCATAATTATACTCCTTTTATCGTTAATAGTTAGTTGTTATTAATTAAATATAATATCATAATTGTCGTATGCTGTCAAGGATTTTGGGCGTATTACTGCATCTTTTGAACATATTCCCAGATGTCCGGCCGGAATTTTTTTAGGTTGACCGGACGGAAATTAGTATCAGTAAAAGCAAGCAGTGTTTCTCCCTTGGCAAGTAAGGCGTTATCCATTTTTCTGACAACATCATATCCAAACCGAACCTTGACGGGAGAAAGCTCGGTAATATATGTTTTGATGGTTAAAACATCCTCATAGCGCGCAGGAAGAATGTAGCGGCAATGCGTTTCTACCAAAGGAAGCATCACGCCCATTTTTTCCATGTCGCCATAGCGCATTCCTCCGGAAGCGAAAAACTCTGTCCGACCGACTTCAAACCAGGGGTAATAGCGGGAGTGATGAACGATGCCCATCTGGTCGGTTTCGGCATAGCGTACCGTAAGCTCAGTTTCGTGTATCTTCATATTGCGCTCCTTTCACTAAACAATCGAGAGTTCCGTCAGAAAGGCGGACCAAAATCGCATCTCCGTCCGTCACCTGATGGACAGAGGAAAGGTTTGTTCCGTCTTCTGTGCTTGCATAGGCATAGCCGCGCGTCAAAACTTTTAATGGGCTTAAAGAGTCGAGCTTTGCTATCGAAACAGAAAGTTCTTCGGCTTTTTGCCCTAATGTTTTTTGGATTCGTTGTTCCAATCGTTGGTCTGTCAGAGCAAGCTTCATCCGAAAGTCATCCAGCCTTGATGGGAAAGACGAAAGTGCGGAAGAAGAGGAGAGCCTTTCTGCCTTTTGGCGTTTGCGCTCAATAGAGCGCATGACAGCCGAACTTAAAAGCGACTGCATCGCACCCAGTTTTTCTGATAGTTCATAAACAGACGGAACGGCAATCTCTGCGGCGGCAGACGGGGTAGGTGCCCGTCGGTCAGCAACAAAATCGCAGATAGTAAAGTCAGTTTCGTGCCCGACAGCTGAAATAATTGGAATTTCAGAAGCAAAGACCGCACGGGCAACGATTTCTTCATTGAATGCCCACAAATCTTCGATAGAGCCTCCGCCACGTCCGACGATTAAAACATCGGCAAGCTTATTCTCATTAAAGAAGCGAATGGCTTCGGCAATTTCTGTGGCTGCCCCCTCACCCTGTACTAAAACGGGACGCAGGCGTACCAGGGCTTTTGGAAAACGCCTGCCCAATACATGAATAATATCCCGAACTGCCGCGCCGGTTGCAGCAGTTACCACACCCACTACCTGTGGATATTTTGGCAGGGGCTTTTTATATCTTTCATCAAATAAACCTTCCTCGGAAAGCTTTGTCTTTAACTGTTCAAATGCCAAATGGAGCGCACCGACGCCATCCGGTTGCATCTCTTCGATATATAACTGATACTGACCACCGCTTTCGTAAACCGAAACTCTGCCGCGTGCCAGTATTTTCATTCCGTCTTCCGGCGTAAAGCGAAGTCCCATAGCGGCACCTCGGAACATTACTGCGCGAAGAACGGAGTTTTCGTCCTTGAGTGTCAGATAAATGTGTCCGCTGGAATGAATTTTACAGTTAGAGATTTCGCCCTTGACCCATATATTTTTCAGGTAAGAGTTATTTTCAATGACGCGCTTGATATAATTGTTCAGTTGGCTGACCGATACGGTCAAAATTTCCTGACTCATATCGCACACTCCTTTGCAAGATAAGCGATACCAACGGCGTTGTCGGTCGCATACTGCGGTTTTGAAAATACGAGGGAATTACCAAATTCCGAACCGAGACGCTCACGGATTAAGGTGTTGGATGCCACACCGCCGACGAGCAAGAGAGGCTTTTCGCCGTGAAGTTTAAATGCAGCGTGAAACGTACGCGCTAAACTGTCAGATATCGCTATCAGCACGCTTTTCGCAATGATTCGCGCATCGGTGCCTTGCTGGATTGCGCGCATTACCTGCGCTTCCACACCGGAAAAACTGAGATTCGTTTCTTTGGTGCTCAGCTTAAACGGGATAAAGTCTTCGGCTTCATTTGCCATACGGTCAAGCTCTTTTCCGCAAGGAAACCCTAAACCTAGTTTTACGCCTGTGCGGTCGACCAACTGTCCGGCGCTCACATCCTGCGTCGCACCGATAATATCAGAAGAAAATCGTGCACCCTCGCGGCGCACATTTAAAATTTCAGTAGTGCCTCCCGACAGATGTACGGCGTAAAATTTCTCCGGTAAATCTTGCGCAAGACCGACTTCGCCGGCACGCAAATGCCCTTCCTGATGAGAGAAAGAGAAGAGGGGGATATTGTGCGTTGCGCTGACGGCGGTTGCGCAATTTACTCCTGCCAAAAATACGGGCATATAAGACCCTTCCGTTCTTCTCGGGGAAACGCTGACGCCAACGGCGGCGAGATTTTCTTCGCAAGAAATGCGTTCAAACAGTATAGGTAAGTTTTTTATATGCAAAAACAGCGCGTCACTCTGTCTGAGTCCGCGCTTTCCTTGCTCTACATCGAGCACAATTCGTTCATCAAACACAATTTCCCCGTTGCTATCTACAACTGCGACGGAAGTCGTGTAATTGCTGGTGTCGATTCCAAGATAGTATGCCATATTACTGCCTCGATTTATACACCGAAGACAAAATGCCGTTGACAAACGCACCGGCTTTTTCGCCCTCGTAAATTTTTGCAAGCTCAACTGCTTCATTAATTGCAATGCTGTCAGCAATTTCTTCATCGTAAAGCATTTCACAAAGTCCGATGCGCAAAGAGGCGAGGCTGACTTTGGAAATACGGGAGATGCTCCAGTCTTTTGCGTATTTCGAAATGAACCCATCAATTTCGTCGAGGTTTCCAAGCGTAGTTTCTACCAAACGGTTTAAGTAATCCGTTTGTGCGCTTTCCTCCGGGTTTAAGGTATAAAACAAATCCAAAAGCTCCTTGGCAGATGTCTTTTGAAACTCATATTCAAATACAATCTTAAAGCCGTTGTCACGTGCCTCTTTTCTGGTCATATCAAAGCTCCTTTGTGTTTGTTACCGATATTATACACCATTTTTTTCAAAATGAAAAGACTTTCAAGTCATTTTTATACAAATATCAGAAAATATATCCCAAAGCCTCGGTTACATTTTTCGCAGCAAGTACTCGCAGTCCCTCGGGGCAGGAAATTTTTTCTTTGTTTGATGCAGGGATAATGCAGGTAGTAAACCCTAATTTTTGAATTTCTGCTAAGCGTTTTTCTATCTGATTGACGCTTCTTAGCTCGCCTGTCAGCCCGACTTCACCAATGACCGCAAGCTTCGGGTCAATGCTTATGTTACGAAAGGCGGAAGCGATGGCAACGACTACGCCCAAATCAACGGCAGGCTCATCCAGACGGAAACCGCCGACAATGTTTACATAGGTATCCTGACTGGAAAGATTTAGCCCCACGCGCTTTTCCAAAACTGCAATGAGTAAATTTACGCGGTTGTAGTCTATTCCGGTCGCCATTCGTCTGGGTGTTCCAAAGCCGGTGGGGGATACCAATGCCTGAATTTCGGCCAGTACGGGGCGCGTCCCCTCTAAAGTGCAAACCACGGCAGAGCCGGGTGCGTCTCCCGGGCGCCCCTCTAAAAGAGTCAACGACGGGTTTTTAACCTCAGCCAGACCGTCACCTGCCATATCAAAGACACCAATTTCATTTGTCGAACCGAAACGGTTTTTCACGGCGCGGAGCAGGCGGAAACTATGATGCCGCTCGCCCTCGAAATAGAGCACACAGTCCACCATATGCTCTAAGACCTTCGGACCTGCGATGGTGCCATCTTTGGTTACGTGCCCGACTAAAAATACGCAGATAGCGTTATCTTTGGCAAGCTTCATTAGTGCTAAAGTAACATCGCGCACCTGACTGACACTGCCCGGTGCCGACGGAATTTCCGCATTGTACATTGTTTGCACAGAGTCAACGATTAAGATATCAGGTTTCATTTCACTTGCAAAATGAAGCACAGAAGTAATATCCGTTTCAGAAAGTACCGATAAATCAGGAGAATCAATTCCCAAACGGTCTGCGCGCATTTTCAGTTGCTTTTCCGATTCCTCGCCCGAAACATATAAAATAGAAGTTCCTGTGCCGATCGTGCGTGCCAGTTGCAGAAGCAGGGTGGATTTACCGATTCCCGGGTCGCCACCGACCAATACGAGTGAGCCTTTGACAAGACCTCCGCCGAGTACGCGGTCTAGCTCTCCAATACCGCAAAAGAGGCGTTCGTCCTCGGAGGTATCCACCTTCGAAAGCAGGATGGGGGAGTTCTTTTTTGCGGGCAAACTGCTTTTTACTGCTGATTTTGCAGGGGCAAGCGAGGCAATTTCCTCAATAAAGCTGTTCCAACTGCCGCAGGCAGGACACTTGCCGAGCCACTTGGCAGACTCATAGCCGCACTCGCTGCAGCTGTATATGGTTTTTGCTTTCATATAACCCCTCTTTTCAACAGTTAAACTTATTTTTATTGTAGCAGAATATGGGGGATTTTGCAAGTATCTGACAAAAAAAGAAACCCGCATTTCATATTCTTTGAAATGCGGGAGAAAGTTTTATTCTGCCGGATTCACCGGTACAATCACCGGCGGTTTATTTGTAGGTTCCGGTTCTGCTGACGGTTCCGGGAGTGGGGCAGAAGGATCTTCAGGAGCTTGTCCTTCTGCCGGAGAACTCGGATTTACGAGCTCCGGTTCGCCGGATGCCGCAGGGTTATCTACCGGCATTGTGCCGACAATTTCGATGCGGCTTGCAGCATTATATACACTGACGGCAAGTGGCGTACGGCTGATGACTTTTCCGTTTTCAGAAATTACCTTATAAGTCTGATATGTACTGCCGTTCGAGCCTTTTTCCAGGACCTGAACTGTACCAACCGGAAGCGTCGGGTCCTCGCGTTGCTCGAGTGGTGCCGGACGGTATGCTGTGCGTTCAGAAGTGATAGAAACCGAACGGTTCGGATGTTTTTTATTTCCGTAGAGCTGAACAGCCATTTTCCCTGCCGATGCTCTTGCCACAAGCTTTACAGGTTGGTCTGTATTATTTTTGAACTTAAAATCAATACTGCCGTAAGAAACGGTTGCGTCGCGTCCCATGGGCACATAGGAAACGGGCAGCGAATGGTTCTTTCGCGTTACAATTTCCAAATCTGCCAAAACAACAGCATTGTAAAGAGTAGAGGACACCTGACAGATTCCGCCGCCGATGCCATCGGTGGTACGATTGTTAACATATACGTGTGCCATACGATAGCCGCGGGCCGTGGTGCGCGGACCTACAATGTCATTATACGAAAAGACATCTCCGGGTGCCAATACGATTTCATTGATGCTGCTTGCCGCAAGTGCAATGTTGTGTGAACGGTTTTTGTCTCCCGCGTTATAGGTTGTGGAGTAGGCAGACAGCTGGTCAGAAAACAAGCTATTTTTCAGCATTTCTGCGGTCACATTCGGTTTCGTTGTTGTAACCGGGATGCGTATGATGTCGCTTTCTGCGGCAGCAATACAGCGCTCGGCTTCTGCTAAATCCATAGAGACTCCGATTTTCTCATCGGTAATCGAAATTTTGTAATTTTCAATTTTATATTCTGCATCCAGCGCTTCGCCGCAAATTTCTGTCGCAATATAATCGGCGTTTAAAACGGTGGGGTTAATTTCGGCTAGAGAAAGCGTTACCGTGTGAGACGCGTGCTTCGTCAGTGCAGGTTTTGCGGCAGCAATCGCATCTTCTGTGATGATGCGTTTTCCGCTGTGTCCTCGTGTGACGATTAACTCGTTCTCCGTGATTTCAAAATTGTTTTCCTGTTCCGGTTCATCGCAAACAGCCGCGATGGACTGAATCGTTTCCGTCAAGATTTCTTCATTTAAGGTGACTTCGATAGGAAGAACAGAGGGGTTATTTCGGACATCGAAAATAGTGCCGAGACGATCAAATAGCGCGCCGTCACGACCGACAGAAAAAGCAGATTCTACCGTTTTATCAACATCCAAAGCTGCTTCTAAGGAAACAATAGGAAGAACACGCTCTTCCTCTTTACAGATGAGCGCCAGATTTTCCTCGTTTGCAATTTGATAAAAGTCGGCAATTTTCGCTTTGGCTTCCTCCTTTGTCATCGAGCCGACAGAAAGCTCGCCGATATAGACACCATCATAAATTCTGTCGCTTGTCAAAATAGCGGCCAGGTACGCACCAAAAGCAACGAGCACCAAAATAAGCACAGAAACTATGCTTGTGATGATGCACATTTTTTTCGTGCGAAACAGCCAAAAGCCCTGTTTTTCAAATGTTTCAGTTTTTTCTTCCATTTTCAATCACCCCATGGCTCTATTATACCCCCCTGCCATTCGTTTGTAAATAACTTTTTAGCACATTTTAAGCTAAAATTCAGTTTAATAATACAATGCCGAGGTTCAGATATGCTGCAAATGTTGTCCACAGCCAAAGGGGTATCATCAAATACGCCGCAGGTTTTGAAATGCGGTAGAATTTTACAGTCGTAATCCCGACAAAAATCCACATAACAATTAGTATAATGAAGGCTAGAAGAGGTGTGCGGAAGTTAAAAAATACAATAGGCCAGACAAAACTTAACGCAAGCCAAAACCAAAAGCTCTGCATCGCATCTTTTACTTCTGGTTTTTCCCAACCTTTTCTTATCACCAAATAGGAGGCGATGCCGGACAGGATGTAAAGAACGCCCCAAACGATCGGAAAAAGGAAAGCAGGAGGGGAAAGAGGCGGTCTTTTTAATACCTCGTATAAGGCGACGGTTGCATCCTTGCTTATTAATCCGGAAAGCAAGCCGACAAGGGCAGGAAATAAAATAATGATTGACGCACGGAGAAAATTTTTAATGCGAAAGGCACCAATCGGTCGAGTTGCCATAAAAACACCACTTTCTAAAAGATTATTTGCAAGCCAGAGCTTGCAGTAATCATTATATGCGGAGAAACAGCAATTATGCGGCACATCAAAAGGGAAGAAAAAAGACCTTTGTACATTTGTACAAAGGTCTTGATAAGTAATTCTTATTTCTTTAATTCTTTGCGGTTCTGACGCAGAGTTTCAGCAACGGAAATCATTTCTTCTTCTACGCGACGCAGGATATCATCAGCGTACTGATTTGCACCGAGACGAATCTCGTGAGAGTTGTTCTGTGCCTTTTCGATAATCTGATTTGCCTGCTCATAAGCCTGCTTGGTGATTTCGTGCTCATTAATCATAGCAACGATTTTTTCTTCGCCGCTCTTAATGATTGCTTCTGCTTCTTTTTGTGCATCAGCTAAAATTCTCTGACGTTCTTCTTTGACCCATTTTGCCTGTTTCATTTCTTCCGGGAATTTCAGGCGCATTTCCTGCAATTTGTCCAAAAGCTCGTCTTTGTCAACAATACCTTTTCCCCAAAACGGGATGGTAAAGCTCTGTTCGATTTTGTCTTCTAAAACCTCAATCAACTCTAATATTTCCATGATTACCGTCCTTCCTTCATCTTAAGTTTCACATCATCATAAATTTCTTCGGGAACCAAATCGCGGAAATCACCATCCAAAGAAGCGATTTCTTTGACGATGCTCGAGCTGATGTAGGATGCGTTGGCATCCGTCACCATAAACAAAGTCTCGATATCCGGTTCCATTTTTTTATTAAACAGTGCCATCTGAAACTCGTATTCAAAATCAGATAAGGCACGCAAACCCTTAATCACGGTCCGTGAGTTTTTGGCACGGACGAAATCGACCAACAAGCCGTCGAAGGCTTCCGCACTGCAATTGGGAAGGTCGGCGATAGACTTTTTAATCAGTTTTACGCGTTCTTCGGCAGTAAACATCGGCTTTTTGGAAGTATTATTCAAAACAGCGATGATAATATGATCAAACTGACGCGAAGCTCGTCTGATAATATCCAAATGACCGCAGGTAATGGGGTCAAAACTTCCGGGATAAACTGCAGTCTTCATAACTCACAACTCTTTCATTAATAAAATTCGTGCTTTGCCGTACTTCTTATTCCGATAGACGCTAAAGGCTTCCGATGGAACAAATTCATCCCCGCTGTCGGACTCGCATAGGATAATACCGTCTTCACTTAAAAGCTTTCGCTCTTTGATAAGAGCAAGTGCTGATTCCATAAACCCAGCCGCATAGGGCGGGTCTAAAAAAATCAAGTTAAACGCATCCTTTGCCGAAGATAAATAGGAAGCAAAGTCGCTTTGTATGCAAATTGCCTTATCTTCCAAATGCGTGAGCTGAAGGTTTTGCCTGACAATCGAAAGGGAAGCTACGCTTTTGTCAACGAAGACCGCACTTTTTGCGCCTCGGCTTAACGCCTCAATCCCGAGTGCGCCGCTGCCGGCAAAAAGGTCCAAGACAGACGCATCAGCAATGGAGAAGGAAAGCATATTGAATATCGATTCTTTCACACGGTCGAGGGTTGGGCGAACACTGTCGCCGTCGGGACTTACCAGCTTACGACCACGCGCAGTTCCTGATATGACTCTCAATCTTCTTCATCCTTTGTATAGCATTATCACAATTTTACACTATATATTTTATCTTATTTTGACGAAATGTCAATAGCAAGCATGCATTTGTCAACTAAATGTAATATTTTTTTGGAAAATCTGCTGAATTTTTTCTAAAATCTTCGAATTTTCCGGTTTTTTAAGCAAAGGGTCATCGACTAAAAGCGCACGTGCGGCAGCAGTTGTTTGTGCCAACACATCAGTGTCGCTGTAAAGATTTGCAATTTTAAGCGGTGGCAAGCCGTGCTGTCTTGTGCCGAAAAACTCGCCCGGTCCTCGAAGTTCCAAATCCTTTTCGGCGATGATGAAGCCGTCATTGGTACGGCGCATAACCTCCATTCGCTCTTTTGCATAGTCTTGCTGACTCTGATTAAATAAAATACAATAGGACTTATCCTTGCCGCGTCCGACGCGTCCGCGCAGCTGATGGAGCTGAGAAAGACCGAAACGCTCGGCGTTTTCCACCACCATAACGGTTGCATTCGGCACGTTGACACCAACCTCGATTACGCTGGTTGCAACTAAAATATCAATGCCTTTTTCAGCGAATTGCCGCATAATTTCATCCTTTTCCGCGGCCTTCATTTTGCCGTGTAAAAAGGCAACGGAAAGGTCAGGAAACACATCGTTTTTTAATTGTTCGGCATAATTGGTCACAGACTTTAAATCCAAAACTTCGGAATCTTCCACCAAAGGGCAGACAATATATGCCTGATGCCCGGCATTTACTTCTTTTCGGATAAATGCATAGATGCGCTTTCGCATATCTTCACCGACCGGATAGGTGTCTATGATTTGCCTTCCGGGCGGAAGTTCATCAATCGCCGAAACATCCAAATCTCCGTAGACAGCAAGCGCAAGTGTACGTGGGATAGGCGTTGCGGTCATGACCAGCGTATGTGGATTTGTACCTTTGTCGCCAAGCTGTTTTCGCTGATTGACGCCGAAACGGTGTTGTTCATCAGTGATGACTAAATTCAAATGTTGAAACTCCATTTGCTCACTAAACAGTGCATGTGTGCCGATGCAGACGGAAGACTCGCCGCTGGCAATTCGTTCCTGTGCTTTTCGGCGCGCTCCGGCACTCATCGAGCCGGTAATCAGTTCAGTTTTTATACCAAAAGCGGAGAAGAGAGGTGCAATCGACTCAAAATGCTGTGCAGCAAGAATCTCTGTAGGTATCATAAATGCCGCCTGCATTCCGCTTTTTGCACAAGAAAACATCGCACAAGCAGCGACGGCAGTCTTGCCCGAGCCGACATCACCCTGTACGAGCCGATTCATCGGCGTATCCTTTTTCATATCGGTTAGAATTTCTGTCAGCACTCGCTTTTGTGCATTGGTCAGCGCAAAGGGAAGACTTCCCACAAAATTCTTTAATTCGGGATGAATTTCGATGGGCTCGCCATTGAGCTTTTCCCGTCTTCCTTTTAAGCGGAACAGAGCGGTTTGCAGAAAAAAGAATTCCTCAAACACAAAACGTCTGCGAGCCTGTTCCAGTGCGGTTGCCGATTCCGGAAAATGAATCTGTTTGTAGGCATCGTATATATCCATTAAGTCGTATTGTTTTCTGATGTATTCCGGTAAGGGGTCAGAGAGCTCGCCGGGCAGGTCAGAAAAAACAGCGCGCATACTGTCGGAAATTATTTTTTGCGTCAAAATAGAAGAAAGAGGGTAGACGGGCACAATCTTCCCGGTCTGTTTTTGCACGTCCGGTCGTTCGAAGATGGGCGTCTGAATCCTCTTTTTCGGTGTTGTTTGAATTTTTCCGTAGAAAATAAATTCTGCACCGGGTTTAATCTGATTGTCCAAAAAGCGCATATTAAACCAGACGGCCTCGATGGTTCCGGTGCCGTCTGAAAGCCTTGCAGAATAGATGGTCATATTGCGCCGAATCATATTTTTGCGCAAAGGAGAAGAAACGGTTGCGCGGATGCACACCGTTTCATCATGTAGACATTCTATGATTTTTTTTATTTTTGTTCTGTCCTCGTATGCACGGGGAAAATGCGACAAAAGGTCACCTTTGGTATGTACGCCCAAAGAATAAAAGGCGGAGGCACGCCTTTCGCCTACACCTTTTATAAAACGAATGTCGCTGGACAAAAAGTCTTGATGCTCCATACATTTACTCCACAGATAAAATATAGTAGTAAAGCGGCTGTCCGCCACAATGCATTACAATGTCGCAGTCAGGGTAGAGTTCCTCAAGTTCTTCTCCTAAAGCTTCTGCGTCTTCTGAGGACACGTCCTCACCGTAAAATACGCTTAAAATTTCGCTGTCATCATCCGTCATGGATGCAAATAATTCCTTTAATACAACAGCGGGTTCTGCGCCGGTTTTGGTAATTTTACCGTCATCCAAACCAATAATGGTACCCTCCGGCATATTCTTTCCCTCGAACGGGAATTCACGTACGGCATAGGTAACCGTACCGGTTTTAATGGATTTAATCGCAGCACTCATTGCCTTTTCATTTTCTTCCGGAGTAGCCGTAGGAACGAACGCAAGCTTTGCATTCATACCCTGCGGAACAGAACGGGACGGAATGACAACAACATTCTTATCCGTAAGCCCCTTGACCTGTTCAGCAGCCATAATAATATTTTTATTGTTCGGAAGAACGAAAATCGTCTTTGCGGAAATTTTTTCAATCGCACTTAAAATATCATCTGTCGACGGGTTCATTGTCTGACCGCCTTCAATTACGGTATCACAACCCATATCGCGGAACAGTTGTGCGAGACCATCGCCTGCAGCAACAGCGGCAAAACCATATTCTTTTTCTTCTGCCGGTTTTTCCGGGACAGAGACGACCTTACTGTCGTGCTGATATTTCATATTATCAATTTTAATATCGGTAAGAGCACCCAGTTTTAAAGCCTGTTCAATCACATAGCCGGGGTTATTGGTATGAATGTGAACTTTGATGATTTCTCCGTCATCAATCACAACCATAGAATCGCCCTTGGTTTCGATGTTCTTACGGAACAGATTGCTGCTGGCAGCAGGGCTGTTCTTGTTGATAATAAATTCTGTGCAGTAGGAAAATTTAATATCAACTTCTGTTTCCTTGCGTACAACGGTCTGCTCCATGGAAAGACTCTGGTCAGTAAGCTCGACAATCTTACCTGTTTTCAGGTATTCGAGCGCACCCTCCAAAAGGTAGAGAATACCCTGACCGCCGGAGTCAACAACGCCTGCCTGCTTGAGCTGCGGCAGAATTTCCGGTGTTCTGTCAAGGCTTTTTTGAGCCTCCAAGATAACCGCTTCCATCAACTGGACGATATCAGCAGTCTCAGAAAGTGCCTTTTCGCCGGCTTTTGCTCCGTCACGACCGACGGAAAGAATCGTACCTTCTACCGGTTTCATGACTGCACGATAAGCGGCATTGACGCCCTCGGTAAAAGATTCTGCGAGATCTTTGACGTCTAAAATGGTGCATTCCTTCATGCGCTTGGACATACCGCGGAAAAACTGCGACAGAATGACGCCGGAGTTACCGCGCGCACCGCGCAGGGATGCACTTGCAACAGCGGACATTACGCCGCCGACTTTATCATAATCATTACTTAAAAGCTCGCGTGCAGCTGCACAGATTGTCATCGACATATTCGAGCCGGTGTCGCCGTCCGGTACCGGGAAAACGTTTAAATCATTTAAGATGGTTTTATGATTACAGAGCCTGTTGGCTCCGGATAAAAACGCTTCTTTTAGCACCTTGGCGTCGATTGTATTTAACAAGGTGGACACCTCCATTTTGTAATACGCGAAAAATTATTGGTTGACACGGATTCCTTCCACATTTACCGTAACCTTGCCAACCTTAAAACCGGTCATACTTTCGACGCTGTAACGAACATTCTTCATAATGCTGTCGGAAATAACCTTAATGTTAACACCATATTCTACGATAATGTGTAAATCAATGCTGATTTTATCATCTTCTGTGGCAACATAAATACCCTTGGTAATGTTGTCCCATCCCAAAAGGCTGGCGATATTATCGGAAGTGTTGCGATATGCCATGCCAACAACGCCGTAGCAGCCGGAAGCGACAGTTCCTGCAATTCGTGCAATGACATTGGTCGACATTACAATAGCGCCATGCTCATTTTCAGTTTTTATAGCCATACGATTTCCTCCTATCTGAAATCAAACATTATGCCTGGGGTTATACTGTTATTTTGCCCACTGAAGACTGAACATAAAACGGACAAAATATCACATTATCTGTATTATAACACAAAGAGATAAAAAATACCAGCAATATTTTTTATCTTTTTGAAAAATTGGGAAAATTTTTTATAAATGCAAAAAAGGCTTGATTTTTGTGTGAAAAATCAAGCCTTGCCGAAGTAGAGATAAAGCTTCGGATTTTGCGCGTAAAAATTATTCTACGCCATGTCTTGCAGGAAGCTTCTCCTTAAAAAGAAGAGTGATGCTCCAAAGACCTGCAATTCCCACCAGAGAATAAATAATACGGCTGATCATGGACATCTGACCACCGAACAGTGCGGCTACGATATCGAAGCCGAACAAACCGATGGAGCCCCAGTTCAGCGCACCGATGATAACAAGCACCAGTGCTACATTGTCTATTGTACTGGTCATATGGTCCCAACTCCTTTTTTAGAATCTGAAATAATATTATTTCGGACACTAAAAGTATATCCAAAGGAATACACAATATGCACATTTTTTAAAAAATCTGTTTGTTGTCATATCAAAGGAAAAATAAAAATAAAATAATAAAAAAGAAAAAAGGAGAGTTTTTATGTATCGGGCAGGTGAATTCAGACAAAAAGAAGTCATTAATATTTCAGATGCGTCACGTCTGGGCTTTGTCTCGGATGTGGAGGTGAGTCTTGAAAAGGGTGAGATTGAGGCAATTATCGTTCCGGGAAAAACGCGGCTTTTTAATTTCGGAAAAAGCGGAGATTATACCATTACCTGGGACAAGATTCGAAAAATTGGCGATGATTTGATTTTGGTGGAAATCCCTTCGATTTTGCTGAATGAATAAAAGAGGTCTGCTCATGCAGACCTCTTTTATTCGTATTTTAAGAACCATTCATGAATATTATTGTATGGATTTGAACTTGTCGGTTTAATGTTTCCGCGAAGCACTTCATCAAAGATGAACGAAGCATCCTTAAAGTAGAGTGCCGCAATCGGCATATCGTGCCGCAAGAGGGTACACATTTCTCCGTAAAGCTCTTTGATTTGCTGGACGGAGTCAATTTTATCTGCCTGATGCATTAAGTCATCCAAAAGATTATTTCCAACGCCAAAGCTGTTATACTCCGATTCTAATAAGAATTTCATATCGCAGTTATCTGACATTTCAATCTCGCAAATTGCAAGCTGATACTGTCCCTGATTGATACGGGAAACATAGCTTTCAAACGGCACTTGTATAATCTCTATGCGCATACCGATTTGTTCCAGAGCGGTTTTTACTTGACCTGCAAGCTTTATGCGCTGAGAATTTTCCTGATTGACCAAAATAGAGAGCTCAAGTACTTCATAGCTTTCGTTGCGTGTACGGTCCAGTTTACCATCATTGTCCGTGTCACTCCAACCATCTTGTGCAAGAATTATTTTTGCCTGCTCTGCATCAAAAAGATAAGCTTCTTCGCCTTCACGGAACAGCCACGACTGCGGGTGAAGCGGGATGTCACAAGGTGCGACGCTTCCGATGTTTAATCCTTGCGTCAGCTTTCCGCGGTCTATCGCCATGGAAATTGCCCGTCTGGTATCAGCTCCGGAAAGTGCCGGCGTGTTATGGTTAAAGCCTAAAAAGACGAGATTGTTAGTCGGAAAATCCACCGAGGAGAGCACCCGTTTCGGTGTATATTCAGAGGGACTTAAGACCTTGGAAGAAAGGGCATCGATATTATGGTTTTCCAGCATATGAATCGCGGTATCGCGGTCGCTTACCATAGAGACAAGGATGCTATTGATGTGAGATGTCTGATTTTTATGATAGTTTTCATTACGAATGAAAAACAGTTCTTTGTTTTTCTGATAGGACTGGAGTTTATACGGCCCGGTGCCGTTCGGCAGATATTCGCTCATCTTGTCGACCGCATCCTGCGGTGTTGCTTCTGTGCGCGAGGAGATGACAGGAAAATCCAAAAGTGCCGGGAAATTGGCAACGGGACGCTTTAATGAGATATGAAGCAGTTTTTCGCCGGAACTGACCGAGTCCACATCACACAAAAGTTTCGCATAAAAACCACCGGCAATCAAAAGGGTGCGCAATGAAAATTCCACATCATACGCACTTAACTTTTTACCGTCGTGGAAATAGATATTGTCCTTAATTTGAAATGTGTAATGACAGCCGTCTTCGGAGACAGAGTACACTTCGCACAAATTCGGTGTGTAGCTTAAATCCTGATTGATGGTAAACAGACCGTCATACAAAAGCTTCAGCGTACGCATATTTTCTGCGTTTTGAGTCGCAAGCGGATTTAACGAATCCGTTCCGTAAAGACACAGACGGAGCGTGCCGCCATCGACGGGTGCCTCATTTGTGTTTTCATATTCTACGACTTGTGAGGGTTCGGTTTCTGTTTCATTACTGCCTTTAGCGCAGGCAAACAGAGACAAAATCAAAATGAATGCGCATAAAAACGCGAGTAATCGTTTTGCCAAAACCGACACCTCCTTTGATGAAGAAAGCCGCCGTCTTTGCGCCGGACAGCGGCTTTATAGTACTTATGTTTATAAAATAAATTTATGCCTTTTTGTTACCATTGATGGTTTCCGAAATATAAGAGATTGCTTTTTCCATTGCCTCATCGGCACTCAACTCCAATACTTCGTCATTTGCACGGAGCTTATATTCAACCACATTTTCTACTGCTTTTTTACCAACGGTAATTCTGACAGGGATACCAATTAAGTCAGCATCCTTAAACTTTACACCAACGCGCTCAGCACGGTCATCCAAAAGAACATCCACGCCTTTTTTACGCAGGTCTTCATAAATTTTCTCTGCTAATTCAACCTGTTCAGGCTCGCGCATGCTGACCGGAACAACCAATACCTGATACGGCGCAACGCTCATCGGCCAGACAATGCCGTTTTCATCGCTGAACTGTTCGATAACAGCGGCAATCGTACGGCTGACGCCGATGCCGTAGCAACCCATAATCATTGACTGCGGCTTTCCATTTTCGTCTAAGTATGTGCAATCCATTGCGTCGGTATACTTGGTGCCGAGCTTAAAGATATGACCAACTTCAACGCCCTGTGTGGTGCTGATGGGTTTGCCGCATTTGGGGCAAACATCACCCTCTGTGATGGTACGAACATCAATGACGGCATCTGCCTTAAAGTCAGAAATATTTACATTTTCAAAATGATAATCGGTTTCATTTGCACCAACTACAAAGTTGGTCATTTCCATAATTTCTTTGTCGCAGATGACCGGAATATCCAGCCCAATCGGCCCTGCAAACCCAACAGCTGCGTTAGTTATGCGAACCACGGTGTCAGCAGAAGCTAGCTCTAAATCCTGCTCATTGATGCCTAAATGATTGATGAGTTTTACCTCGTTGATTTCACGGTCGCCACGAACCATAACCGCAACCACCTTTTCGCCTGCCTGATACAGAATGGTTTTTGCAAAATGCTTGCTGTCGGTATGTAAGAAGTCGACTAATTCTTCAATCGTACCGGCGTGCGGTGTATGAATTTTAGCCATCGGCTTCGGCTCTTCTTTTTCCATTGTTTCCGGAATACATTCTGCCTTTTCTACGTTTGCCGCATACGAACAAGCAGGGCAGTATGCAATCGTATCTTCACCGGTATCGGATTTTACCATAAATTCCTGCGAGCCGGAACCGCCCATCGCCCCGGAATCTGCATCAACAACGATATAGTCAAGGTTCATACGGTCAAATGCTTTGCAGTATGCACGATACATCTTGTCGTAAGAAAGGTCGAGACCTTCCTTAGTCATATCAAAGCTGTATGCATCTTTCATAATAAATTCGCGGGAGCGCATCACACCAAAACGCGGACGGCGTTCGTCACGGTATTTGGTCTGAATCTGATATAAGGTCAGAGGGAGCTGACGGTAGGACTTTACGCAGGCTTTTACCGTATCGGTAAAAATTTCCTCGTGGGTCGGTCCTAAGCAGAAATCGCGGTTGTTTCTGTCCTTTAAGCGGAACATATCCGAACCAAATACTTCCCAGCGGCCGGAAGCCTGATATGCTTCTGCCGGAAGCAGAGCAGACATTAAGACTTCCTGCGCGCCCTCAGCATCCATTTCCTCACGGATGATATTTTCTACTTTATTCAAAACACGGAGTCCAAGCGGCAAAAAGGAGTAAACTCCTGCCGCAAGCTTGCGGATTAAGCCGGCGCGCAGCATCAACTGGTGGCTGGTAGTTTCAGCCTCTGCCGGAACCTCGCGCAGAGTGGACAATAACATGTTAGATACTTTCATCTTGTTCGTTCCTTTCGGTTTTTAATCATACTAACCCATAATATACTTATTATATAATAAATGAAATCATTTTTTCTGTCAACTGTTTTAGAATAAATTTAAGAAAAAATTGACTGCATTTCTTGTTAATGTTATAATGATATATATGGAATTTTATAAAACTAAATTCTGAAAACCATTGGTTTTACGTGGCGTGTTTTTTATAAGTGAGGTTTTTATGAAAGAGGTATTTCCGAGTTACTATGGGAAATTTAAGTGTATTGCCGACAAGTGCAAGCATAGCTGCTGTATTGGCTGGGAAATTGATATCGACGAAGCCGCAATGGATTTATATCAATCCTTGAGCGGAGAGCTTGCCGAAAGAATACGGACAAACATTGAGGGCGAGGTTCCGCATTTTGTTTTAGATGAGAAAGAGCGTTGTCCATTTTTGAACAAAAACGGTTTGTGCGATATAATCAGTACATACGGCGAAGAGGCTTTGTGTGACATCTGCTATCTGCACCCGAGATTCAGTCATTTCTATGAAGACTTTACGGAAACGGGCTTGGGGCTTTGCTGCGAAGAAGCGGTAAGATTGATACTAACGGAGAAAGAAAAGTTTTCTGTTTCTTTGCCGTCATCGGTAAGAAACGACGGCTTTTTCAAAGAGCGTAACGAGGTTTTTGAAATTTTGCAAAACAGAACGGCTCCCATGCTTCAAAGGTTTCAAAAACTTGCGGAAAAATACGGCCTAAAATTTGACTTTTCCAATGATTTGCTTTATGATTTTTATATGTCTCTTGAACGACTCGACAAAAGTTGGGAAAATGAACTTTTGAAACTGAAAGAGGCGAAGGGAAAGGCAGTTTTCGAAAGAAAAGATTTACAGATTTTCTTTGAACAGCTAGCTTGTTATTTTATCTTTCGTCACTTCAAAAACGGTGTTGGATTTGCGCTTTTGAGCTGTTGGGTCATAGGGGAAATATGCGCTGAATGCAGAAGTATGGAAGAAATGCTCGATGTTGTGAGGATGTATTCTTCTGAAATTGAATACAGCGAAGAAAACACTGAAAAAGTAGTTGCTTTTTTTCGTAAACGGTGAGTAGGCTCTATTTGCAATAAGAATTCTATCCAATATAACTTAACTGGGGGTTATACGATGTACAAAGAGGAATTCAAAAGAGTTGGTTATGTATATTTTGGATATATTTCTCCGGAACTTTCTTCGGAAAATACATATCCCGATTATATCAAAGAAAATGTTTTGGAGGCAAAAGAGAAGATACGGGCGCACCAAACCGAATCAGCCATTACATTTGCCTTTATGACGGATTTACATTATTCAAGCACAAAAAACCATGACATCAGGACCCAGAGGCTTATGAATGCATATCGCGAGCTGAAACGCGATGTGCAGGTTGACAAACTGATTCTGGGCGGAGATTATCTGAATGACGGAACGAAAGAATATAAAACCAATAACTATATCAGTTTAAGAAATTTCCTGAAAGATGAACGATATTTTCCGGTGAATGGAAATCATGACGACAATTCCATTTGGGATTTGTGTATTGAAAATGAAGTTTCCGAAAACCATCTGTTGCCCGGGGAACTTTACGATTTGTTTTTTGACCACCTTCCGGATTTAGGAGCAGAATTCAACAAAAAAGCACCCGGACTTTATTATATGTATAATGACAAAGAACAAAAGGTGCGATACATTTTCTTGGATACGAATGACATACCGTATTCCATCGACGAAAACGGAAAATTAAATTATACGAAGCAACACCTGTTTGCTCTGTCCCAGAATCAGCTGGACTGGCTCGTAAATGAAGCCCTTTGTTTTGATGAAAATGGTTGGGATATTATTATCATTTCACATAACTTTTATAAATTCGCAGAAGGCGGAAGGAACAATAAAGAGAGTGAACGACTCAAAGTACTGGGCGATGTGTTAGATGCTTATCAGAACGGGAAAGACATTGACAGAGATTATTTCCGGGATGAGTTTTTCGTTCATTGCAAGGCGGAATTTTCAAAGGCTAAAAGAGGGCATATCATTGCTTGTTTTGCGGGACATCATCATGCAGATTTTGCAGAACGCACAGACGGAGGAATTCCGGTTATCTATACGAGCAACCTAATGATGTATCATCCGTGTACGCCTGAACGAAATGATGGTGACAAGTCAGAGCTTTTGTTTGATGTTGTAACCATTGACAGAAAAGAAAAAGCAATTTATATGACACGCGTTGGCGCAGGTGAGGATAGAATTATCCGGTATGAATGAGGATTTTAATTAGGCAAGGGGAGAATCACAATGAAACTGATAAAAAATGCTCACATTGTAACGATGGAGGGCAGTGATTTTGAACATGGCTATCTTTTGATTGACGGGGATAAAATAGCGGCAGTAGGGGACATGAAAGACGCACCGGCGTCGGCGGATGAAATCATTGACGCTGACGGTTTGTACCTGCTTCCGGGCTTTGTGGATGCGCATTGTCACGTCGGTATGTGGGAAGAAAGTATCGGTGAGGCTGGTGCAGACGGAAATGAGGAAACCGCTCCGATTACGCCGCAGCTGCGTGCAGTAGATGCAATTAACCCCTTTGACGAGGCGTTCGAAAACGCGCGCAAATCGGGCGTGACCACTGTTGTTACCGGTCCCGGCAGCGCGAACGTGCTGGGCGGCCAGTTCGCCGCATTAAAGACGGATGGCATCTGTGTCGATGAGATGATTATCAAGGCACCGGTGGCACAAAAAGCGGCGCTCGGTGAAAATCCAAAGGCAAGCTACGGCACAAAAAATCAGGCACCGATGACCCGTATGGCGAGTGTGGCGCTTTTAAGGGAAACGCTCGTAAAGGCGAAAGAATACGCGCGTAAATGGGATACATATAACCAAAACCCCAAAAAAGAAGAACGCCCCGAGCTTGATTTTCAGCTGGAGAGCCTTTTACCCGTGATTCGCAGGGAAATTCCGCTGAAAGTACACGCGCACCGAGCCGATGATATTTGTACAGCGATTCGTATCGGGGAGGAGTTTGAGATTCGGATTACACTGGAGCATTGTACCGAGGGACACCTGATTGCAGATATCTTAAAAGATAAGAATCTTCCAATAACGCTTGGACCGACCCTCGGCTCAAAAACAAAGCCTGAGCTTTCCAATCTGTCTTATGCGGTATATACCGAGCTTGAAAAGCGCGGTGTGGACTTTGCCATTATGACAGACCACGGGGAAATTCCGATTCAGGAGCTTTATCTGTGCGCAATGCTGGCGTTAAGAGCAGGAATAACAAAAGAGACGGCACTTCGCGCCATTACCATCAATGCCGCAAAAAATGCAGGGATTGATGACAGAGTAGGTAGTATCCGTGTGGGAAAGGATGCGGACATTCTTTTGATGCGCGGAGAACCGATGACGTTTGATGCCCGTATTGAAAAAGTGTTTATCGGCGGCAAGCAAATCCTGTAGGTTTTTATTGACAAAAATCGACTTTTCGTTTAAAATAGTTACATTATTTTTATTTAGGTTGGTGGAATACTTGGAGAACAAAGAATATTTTAAGCAAACCCTCAGAGACTGGTGTGCAATGGTTGAAGAAAACACCCAGTCGCTGACAAAGAAATATGATAGCTACAAAGTAAAAAGAGGTCTGCGTAACAGCGATGGTACCGGCGTTTTGGCGGGACTTACCCGTGTAGGCGAGGTTCATGGTTATCTTTTGTACGAAGAAGATAAAGTGGCAGATGACGGTGTTCTTTCATATCGCGGCATCAATGTGAATGATATACTGAGTGCCTGTGATGCAGAAGGACGTTTTGGCTATGAGGAAGTTACTTATCTTCTGTTGTTCGGCAAACTGCCGAATCAAAAAGAACTGGATGATTTTAAGCATTTGATGAGTGATTTGCGCCCGCTTCCTTATGGTTTCCGCGAGGATGTTATCATGAAATGTCCCTCGCCGGATATTATGAATAAACTGTCAAGAGGAGTCCTGACAACCTATTCTTATGATGAAAATGCGGACGCAACAGACCTCTACAATATGCTCCGTCAGGCAATCCTTTTGGTTGCGCGTATGCCTACCATGGTTGCGTATTGCTATCAGGCAAAGGCGCATTATTACGACGGAAAGAGCCTTTACATACACAATCCGCAGCCGGAACTTTCTACGGCGGAAAACTTTTTATATATGATTCGTCCGGATAATAAGTTCACGGACTTTGAAGCGAAGGTGCTTGATGCGGCATTTGTTCTTCACGCAGAGCACGGCGGCGGTAACAACTCTGCGTTTACAACTCGTGTGCTGTCCTCAGCGGGAACGGACACCTATTCCGCTATCGGTGCGGCAATCGGCTCATTAAAGGGTCCGAAGCACGGTGGTGCCAACCGCAAGGTTATGGGTATGATTGAGGACTTTAAGGCAAACCTTACCGATATTACGGATAAGGACCAGATTGCAAAGCATATTGAGAAAATCTTAAATAAGGAAAGCTATGACCGCTCCGGTCTTGTGTACGGTATGGGACACGCAATTTATACCCGTTCCGACCCGAGAGCAGTATACTTAAAGAAAAAAGCAGAAGAGCTTGCAGATTTGACCGGTCATTCCGACGAGTTTAAGCTTTACAGCAGTATCGAGGAGCTGACTCCTGAAATCTTTGCCCGCTTAAAGGGCGACAAGATTATGTGTGCCAATGTAGATTTATATTCGGGTCTCGTTTATAAATGCTTAAATATTCCGGAAGAGCTTTATACGCCGATGTTTGCCATCGCCCGTATCGCCGGTTGGTGTGCGCACCGTATTGAAGAAGTGATGTACGGAAAGAAAATTATCCGTCCGGCATATAAGAGTGTATGTAAGCGTATGCCTTATGTGCCGATTTCCGAACGTGAATAATAAACCAATGGGCTGTGGCTTTGGCTGCAGCCTTCCATTTTGAGAAAGTAAAGGACTTAAAAGGATGAAAGAACTGGAACTTAGTGGCAGACGAGCACGCCTGCACCGATTCGTGAGAAAAAATACAGTTGTTTTGATTGCATTTTTGGCGGCAGTCATTACGAGCGTCATTGTTCCACCGGACGACGCTTACCTTGACTATTTCGACTATAAAACACTGACCTGCCTGTTTTGTGTGCTGGCGGTTGTGTGCGCCTTAAAAAATATTAATTTCTTTTATATGCTTGCGCACAAAATCGTGTGCTTATTTAAAAACGCCCGCGCAGCGATTTTAGCACTTGTGTATATTACTTTTATCGGTTCTATGTTGATTGCTAACGATATGGCACTGTTAACCTTTTTGCCGCTGGGATACTTCGTGCTGACATCGACAGGAAAACAAAAGTATATGGCGTTTACCTTTATTATGCAAAATATCGCGGCAAATCTGGGAGGAATGCTGACCCCTTTCGGCAATCCACAAAACCTTTATCTGTATACAAAATTCAATATCCCAAATCTTGAATTTATGCAGATTATGTTGCTTCCATTCTTGCTTTCGGTTGCAATTATCACGATTTGCTGCCTAATTTTTGTAAAAAAAGATGCCCTCGAAATCGGGGAGGGGGAGATGGAAACCAACCCCCGTCGGATTGCGATTTATATGATTTTGTTTGCGCTTTCGATTGCCATTGTGTTCCGCGGAATCCCTTATCAGATCGGGCTTATCATCATCCCGCTTGCGCTTTTATTTTTAGACCGCAAGGCACTGCGTATGGTGGACTATTCCTTGCTTTTAACGTTTGTTTTCTTTTTTGTTTTTGCGGGAAATATGGCGCGCATCGGTGCAGTTAGAGAGCTATTTTCTTTCCTTTTGGACAAGAGCACGTTGCTTTTCAGTATTCTGTCGTGCCAGATTATCAGTAATGTCCCGTCCGCAATTCTGCTTTCGCAGTTTACCAATAATTACGCAGAACTCTTATTGGGTGTCAACATCGGAGGGGTAGGTACATTAATTGCCTCTTTGGCGAGCCTTATTACATACAACGAATACAGCAAAAATAACCCCGGAAAATCGGGGTATTATCTCGGACTTTTTACCTTGTTTAACGTAGGATTTTTGGTGATTTTAACCGGCACAATGCTTTTGGTGCAGATGTTTGCATAAGATTGACATCCGGCGTGGAAAATAGTAAGATAAAATAAATCGGAAAAGGAGGTTTGCACAGATGGAGAAAAAAGACCGTTTTGAACTGATTTCTGACTATCAGCCGACGGGTGACCAGCCGGAAGCGATTGAAAAGCTTGCCCAAGGTGTTTTGGCAGGTGACCGCGAGCAGATTCTTCTGGGCGTTACGGGCTCGGGTAAAACCTTTACAATAGCAAACCTCATAGAGAAGGTTAATAAGCCAACCTTGGTGCTTGCACACAATAAAATCCTTGCAGCACAGCTTTGCAGTGAGTTTAAGGAATTCTTCCCGAACAATGCAGTTGAATTTTTTGTATCCTATTACGACTATTATCAGCCGGAGGCATATATCCCGCATACAGATACTTATATTGAAAAAGATTCCTCAGTGAATGATGAAATTGATAAGCTTCGCCACTCGGCAACGGCGGCGCTCTTTGAACGTCGTGATGTCATCATTGTATCGAGCGTTTCATGTATCTATGGGTTGGGTGACCCGATTGACTATAATGAAATGGTGGTCTCCCTGCGTCCCGGAATGGAAAAAAGCAGGGATGAAATCTTAAAAAAACTGGTTGAAATCCAATATGAAAGAAACGACTTAAACTTCGTGCGCGGAAAATTCCGTGTGCGCGGTGACGTGCTTGAAATTTTCCCTGCATACACATCAGAACGAGCGGTGCGAGTAGAGTTTTTTGGAGATGAAATTGACCGTATTACAGAAATTGACGCGCTGACCGGTGAAGTTTTGAGTGTGAGAAAACATATTGCCATTTATCCGGCATCGCACTATGTAACGACAAAGGAAAAAATGGAGCACGCCATCGGCACAATCGAAGAAGAGCTCCAAGAGCGGCTGACCTATTTTAAGGAAAATGACAAGCTGTTAGAGGCACAGCGCATCGAACAACGCACACTTTACGATATTGAAATGATGCGTGAAATCGGTTTTTGTCAGGGGATTGAGAACTATTCCCGCCATATCAGCGGTCGTGCGCCGGGTTCTGCGCCGTTTACTTTGCTGGATTATTTCCCTGATGATTTTCTGCTTGTAGTTGATGAATCCCACGTGACCGTGCCACAGGTGCGCGCGATGTATAACGGTGACCGTGCGCGAAAGGAATCTCTTGTAGAATACGGATTCCGTTTGCCGTCAGCGTTTGATAATCGACCACTGACTTTCCCTGAATTTAATGACCGCCTGAATCAGATTGTCTATGTCAGCGCAACGCCTGCAGACTATGAGCGTGAGCGCGCAACACAGGTGGTAGAGCAGGTCATTCGCCCCACAGGGCTGGTTGACCCTGAGGTCAGCATCCGTCCGATTGCAGGGCAAATTGATGATTTGGTGAGTGAAATCCACACACAGATTGCAAAAAATGAAAGAACGCTTATTACAACGCTGACGAAAAAAATGGCAGAGGACTTAACGGACTATCTGCGGGATATGGATATCCGTGTGCGATATCTGCATTCCGAAGTCAAAACGATGGAACGAATGGAAATCGTCCGTGATTTGCGCGCAGGATTATTTGATGTCTTGGTCGGTATCAACCTTTTGCGTGAGGGACTCGATATTCCTGAGGTTTCTTTGGTTGCCATTTTAGATGCGGATAAAGAGGGCTTTCTCCGCTCGGAGACCTCGCTTGTGCAGACCATCGGCCGTGCAGCTCGAAACGCAAATGGCAGGGTGATTATGTATGCAGATAACGTGACAGGCTCAATGGAGCGCGCTATCCGTGAAACAAACCGACGTCGTGAAATTCAGCTTGCTTATAACGAAACACACGGCATCGTTCCAAAAACAATTATCAAGGACATCAGAGACACCATTTCTGCGACGGACGAGATGCCGGATGAAAGTATCCGCGGCATCCGCATTACAAAATCAATGGATATCAACTTGCAGATTGAGATTTTGTCCGAACAAATGAAGCTTGCGGCATCGGAACTGCGGTTTGAGGATGCGGCAAAATTGAGAGATAAAGTTAAAGAATTACAGAAAAAAATATGAAAAAAAGGCTGTGCGATGCACAGCCTTTTTTATATCACCAAACCACCATTTGGGCTTAGTATTTGACCGGTTGTAAAAGAGGAGTTGACGGCAAGGAAATAAATAGCTTCAGCAATTTCCTCTGCGCTTGCTATTCTTCCGAGCGGCGTCTCGTCACATAAAAGGGCGATATCTTCCTTGGACAAATGTGCATTCATTTCCGTATTTACCGCACCGGGAGCCACACAGTTGACGCGGATGCCGGAGGGGGCAAGCTCTTTTGCGAGTGCCTTGGTAAAACCGATGACGGCGGCCTTTGCGGCGGAGTAGTGAACCTCGCAGGATGCACCGACCAGACCCCACATCGAAGAGAGATTGACAATCGAACCGCACTTTTGATGAATCATATGGGGCAGTGCGGCTTGTGAGCAAAGGTATGTTCCCTTGACATTGACATCAAACATCCGATTCCAGTCTGCTTCAGTGATGTCAGAAAATAGCAACTGTTGTGCGATTCCTGCATTGTTAATCAAAATATCAACGCCGCCATAGCGGTTTTCAATTTCGGAAAACATAGCATTCACAGCTGTTGGTACCGATATGTCTGCGCCGATGGAGATGGCATCAACGCCGAAAGCTCTGCACTCGGCACAAACCGCTTCGGCAAGCTCTTTATTCTTTATGTAATTTACAAATACACGAAAGCCGTTTTTTGCAAAAAGCTTTGCGCAGGCGGCGCCAATGCCGCGAGAAGCACCAGTAATCAATACATTTTTCATCACAAGAATCCTTTCAAAAAACATCTATGTTCATTATATCCATATTCACACCGTTTGACAAGGTTTTTATTTTGAAATACAAAAAGACGGGCGTTCTGCCCGTCTTTACTTCTTAAATAGCCCCGCTGTGCCGTGCCCGCGATTTATTTTTACCTGCATATGCAGGTGGGTATTCTCTCGTGTGTTTTATATTTCCCCTGGCCGCATTGCGGGGGGCCTATACGCCGCACACGAAGTGCGAATTCCCTTATAAAAAGTGTTGGTAAAATAAAAACCGCTTTATCACGAACACCGCAGGGTGTCTTCCTGATTAATTCTATTATACCACCGAATGGGAAAAATATCAATAACAAAATTTACCGTTTTTATGCTATTTATGACCGCGATGATGCGGAAAATCAGGCTTTTTGTGTGGTTTTTTGGGTTTACAATCATCCTCTGGACACAAACAGAGCGGAGCGCACGAGTTACTTTGGTGATGCCCCAATAGCAGACAAAGCTCTTGTTCCATTTGTTCCAGATTTTTTATAAAACAGCTCCCGCATCCGTCCTGATTCATACATAGCCTCCCCAAAGGTCTTTGCTACATTATATGCAATCGGCTTATAATGTTTCCGGCTCGGGGTATTCGATGCCAAAGGTATCGACGGTAACAGATTTGATTTTCTGTTCGCGCATCGGTCTGTCCATCATATCAGTCGGAACGGAAATGATTTCGTCAATGGTCTCAAGTCCTTCGATTACCTTTCCAAATGCTGCATACTGACCGTCTAAGTGCGGCGCAGGGTCGGACATGATAAAGAACTGCGAGCCGGCAGAGTCCGGATGCATGGCACGAGCCATGGAAAGTACACCTTTGGTGTGCTTAAGCTCGTTAACAAAACCGTTGGATAAAAACTCGCCTCGGATGCCATAGCCGGGACCGCCGGTGCCGCGACCGTCAGGATCGCCACCCTGAATCATAAAACCGGGAATCACGCGGTGGAAAATCAGACCATCATAAAAGCCTTTTTTTACTAAAGAAATAAAGTTGTTTACGGTATTCGGTGCAATCTCGGGGTAGAGTTCTGCAACCATTTTGCTGCCGCTTTCCATTTCAAATGTAACTTTCGGATTCATTTTCTTCGCTCCTTTTTGTATTGTTGTCACAAGTATTATAGCACAAAAGGGGAGAGGTTGCAAGATGGGGTTCGAATCCCCACAAATCAAAAAAGAAGCACTACCTTGCGGTAATGCTTCTTTTTTGGTACGCCCGAAGGGATTCGAACCCCTGATCTTTCGGTTCGTAGCCGAACACTCTATCCAGCTGAGCTACGGGCGCATATTACTCAAACAACGATAGTTATTATAGCATCTTCCAAAGCAAAATGCAAGCTTTTTTTTCAAAAATATAAAAAAACATTTAATTTTTCTGTTTTGTTTCGAAATTGATAAATGTGGGTATTTTAAATAAAAGAGATGTTCTTAGGAGATCGGGTGCAAAAATGGAAAACTTTATTTGTGATTTTTGGGATGAAAAGCAGTATCGCCGTATGCAAAAGCATTTAAACAAACTGGCAGAAGATGGGTATCGGCAGTTTAGTGTGGCTCTCATTCCCGGATGCACACAGATGCTCGGCGTGCGTATTCCTAAGCTTCGTGCGCTCGGTAAAGAAATTTCCCAAGGAAACTGGCGGGAATTTTTAAAGGTATGCAGGGATGATAGCTTTGAAGAAAAAGTTCTAAAAGGTGTTGTGATTGGCTGCGCTCCTGTACATCCGAAAGAACTGGAAGAATTAATCAACGGGTATCTTCCGTGGGTGGATAACTGGGCGATTTGTGATTATTTTTGCAGCGGACTTAAGCAAATGAAACGAATGAAGGAGGAAGTGCTCAAATTTGTTTTAGGATGTCTTTCGGAGGAAAACCCGTGGACAAGGCGGGTAGGGCTCGTGCTTTTGCGTGGGTATTATGTGGAAGCTCGGTATATTGACGACATCTTTTTGTGGGCCGAGAGAAGCAAAAGTCCCCATTATTACGTGCAGATGGCGCACGCGTGGCTCCTTTGCGAATGCTACACAAAGTTTCCGCAGAAAACATATGACTATTTTGAAAAATGTGCTCTTGATACAGAGGTTCTGACGAAAGCCGTTCAGAAAATCAATGACTCATTCCGTGTCAGTGATGAGTGGAAGAAAAAAGCGGATAAATTTCGAAGAAAAAAATGAAATTTATCTTTTCTTTCTAATTTATTTATGCTATACTATTAATAAAGAAAGTGAGTAAGAATCCAGAGGTGTTTTCGTGCAAGGGATTTTGATTGTGAATAAACCCCGTGGGATGACGTCGCACGATGTTGTTTCCCGCATCAGGCGCTTATTTGGCACGCGTCAGGTAGGGCATACGGGGACGCTCGACCCCGATGCAGAGGGTGTACTCCCGATTTTAATCGGCAGAGCAACAAAACTTTCGGACATTCTGACCGCGGAGACCAAGCGATATAAAGCGCGCGTTCGGCTCGGCATCGAAACCGATACTTACGATGCATCAGGCACGGTGATTAAGACAGTAGAGCCTAAGGTGAGCCGTGAAGAAATTATTTTGACAGCGGAACGCTTTTTAGGAAAGCAAAATCAGATTCCACCGATGTATTCCGCGATTAAACAAGGCGGAAAGAAACTATATGAGCTTGCGCGAAAAGGCGTTGAAATTGAACGCCCTGCACGCGAAATTACGATTTATTCTTTGACTTGTGAGGAATTTAATTCGGACTTATCTTCGTTTTCAATGACGGTGGAATGTTCGAAAGGTACATATATCCGATCACTTTGCCATGACCTTGGGAAAGCGCTCGGTTGCGGCGCGCATATGGAAGGTCTTGTGCGCACGGCAAGCGGAAGCTTTACATTGGAAAATGCGTATACGCTCGAAGAGATTGCAGAGTGTATCGAGAACGAAACGGCGGAAAACCTGTTGATTTCGATTTGTGACGCACTTTCTGCCTATCCTGAGATTGTGGTATCGGAAGAAAATGCACAGAAAATTCGAAACGGACTCCGCCTGAGGTCAGAGCAGCTCACAAAGGATAATCTTCCCGAGGGAATGTGGGTTCGATTCAGTGATGCAAGCGGTCTTTTATGTCTTTCGTCCGTGATGCGTGATGAAAGCGGAACGCTTGTGTTTAAGATAGAGAAAACCTTTTATTCTGTTTAGCAATACCAATGACATATTAAATCAAATCAGGGAGGTTGAACGAAATGAACACAGTTTGGCACGATTATTCCAAGGTGGAC
Source organism: Clostridia bacterium (assembly GCA_017399695.1). Classification (GTDB taxonomy): domain Bacteria; phylum Bacillota; class Clostridia; order UBA1381; family UBA9506; genus RGIG1666. Next base: position 44,821 of record JAFQBK010000003.1, read on the forward strand.
ACATCCCGCGGCACAGCAGTAGCAATCGGTAACTTCGACGGTCTGCATATGGGTCACCGCAAACTGATGGATATGCTCGCTCAGGTTGCAAAGGAAAACGATGTACCTTCAGTCATCTATACTTTTGACAAGCACCCGATTAATGTGATTAAGGGCGAAAACACATTGCCGCTGATTGCAGATAATACATACAAGCAGGAACTGCTTGCAAACTGCGAGGCAGATACCCTGTTTTTTGAAAATTTTGAATCTATCAAGGATTTATCTCCGGAAGATTTTGTACGGGATATTCTGGTAGGAAAGCTGAATATGAAAATTGCGGTCGTTGGCCGTCATAATCACTATGGTAAGGATTCGAAAGGCGATGTTAAATTGCTCCGCGAACTCGGTCAGGAATATGGCTTTGCTGTTTATATGATTGAGCCTCTGTATTTTGGAGACGTGGTTTGCTCCAGTTCTAAAATCAGAGAGTTGATTGCAGACGGCGAGATTGAAAAAGCGAACGAAATGCTGGGCCATCCCTTTAAGATATCCAATGTTGTTGTAAAAGATAAAATGCTTGGGAGAACACTCGGTTTCCCGACCGCAAATATGATTCCGGACCCGGGACTTCTGCTTCCGCAGGTGGGCGTTTACGGAACGAATACCTTAGCCGGCGGCAAACGCTATCCATCGATTACCAATATCGGCGCAGCACTGACGATTGGTGAGGGCGAACCGGTGAGAATCGAGACCTATATCATTGGCTTTGAGGGTGACCTTTACGGTGAAACCTTAGAGGTTGAGTTCTTAACCAAGATTCGCGACAATGAGCATTTTGATGGACTCGATTCCTTAAAATCACAGCTGGAAAAAGATGTTGAGGCGCGCCTTGACAACTGAAATTAAATGAAAACCTGAATGAAAACGCCCGGGCGGCCACGGCGGCTTCGGGCGTTTCCTTGATAAGATGAAAATGTTAAGTTTGGAGTGTAGCAAATGATAAATGTAAAATTGATTCAGCACACGGGCGAACCCGAAAAGGTCATTTCTGCGGCAGCAAAGCTTTGCTATTCGAGCGCAGGCGTGGATGATATTTTAGATGGTCTAGATACGGAAAAGACGGAACGTTTCTTAAATCTTTTAATGGATTTGGGTCACGAAAGCCCGATTGAACACGCATCGTTTACCTTTGCTATCGAGGGCGTCAGCCGCAGTTTGCTGGCGCAGATTACGCGCCACAGAATTGCAAGCTTTTCGGTGAAATCCCAGCGTTATGTGAGAGAGGGTCAATTTACATATATCCTGCCGCCGGAAATTGAGGCGGTACCCGAGGCAAAAGAACGCTTCTTAAAAGCAATGGAAGAAGACCAACGCGCCTATGATGAGTTGGTTGAGATTCTGATGAAGAAGCACTATCAGGCGTTTTTGGACGAGGGAATGTCCGAGAAAAAGGCAAGCTCCGCCGCAGAGAAAAAGGCGATTGAGGATGCCCGCTTTGTGCTTCCGAATGCCTGCGAGACAAAGATGATTATGACAATGAACGCACGAAGCCTTAAAAACTTTTTCCGTCTGCGTTGTTGCAGCCGCGCCCAGTGGGAAATCCGTGAGCTGGCAGAAAAAATGCTTGTGCTGGTAAAAGAGGTTGCCCCGACCTTGTTCCGCTACGCGGGACCTGCCTGCGTGTCCGGTGCTTGCTCCGAGGGTAAAATGAGCTGCGGCAGAGCAAAAGAAATGCGTGAAAAATTCTTGGGCGGTGAACAGTAATGGGCAAACTGATTGTCATTGAGGGAGTGGACTCCAGCGGAAAAGCCACACAGGCAAAGCGCTTGGCAGAGAGACTGGAGGCAGAAGGGGAGCAGGTGCGCTTGATTTCCTTTCCCGATTATGAAAGCGATTTTTCTGTTCCGGTCAAGCGCTATTTAGCCGGCGATTTGGGTTCTGACCCACGAGATGTCAGCGCTTATGCCGCATCGGTGTTTTATGCCATTGACCGCTATGCAAGCTTTAAGCGCAAATGGGGCAAGTTTTATCAAAGCGGCGGTACGATTGTAGCTGACCGTTATGTCACGAGCAATTTGGTGCATCAGGCGTCCAAAATCGACGGAGACAAGACAGAGTTCATTCGTTGGCTTTCGGACCTTGAGTATGAAAAAATGGAGCTTCCCGTGCCGGATAAGGTGATATTTTTGGATATGCCGCCGGCTTATGCGCAAAAACTGATGGCAAACCGTGCCAATAAGTTTACGGGCGAGCAGAAAAAAGACATCCACGAAAGCAATTCCGACTACCTGAATAAGTCTTACAACAATGCCATAGAGATTGCCCAAATCTGCGGATGGGAAATTTTGTCCTGTGTCAAAGACGAGGCGGTCAGAAGTATTGATGATATCGCAGAAGACATCTATTTTCGATGCAAAAAATGAAAATCATTTTTGAGCATTTGAGAGGAAAATGGAGAAAAAACGAGGAAAACGAACTTCGTAAAAGTTATTTTAAATTTCGTTAAAAAAGTACTTGACAAAATACACCAAGTGTTTTATAATATCTCTTGTTGCCGCAGGAGGTATTATTTTTTGTGCGTTTTGCGGCGGGAAATCGTAAATCAATAACAGTGAAATATAACAGGAGGTAAAGGATTTATGAGTACATTTATGGCAAAAGCCCATGAATTAGACAGAAAATGGTATATCATAGATGCTGACGGTAAGCCGCTCGGTAGAGTTGCAGCCGCTGCTGCTGCCATTTTAAGAGGTAAACACAAGCCGGAGTTTACTCCGCACTGCGACTGTGGTGATCATGTAATCATCGTAAACGCTGCAAAGGCTATTCTGACCGGTAAAAAACTGGATCAGAAAATCTATTACAGACATACCGGTTATGTTGGCGGCTTGAAGGAAGTAAAATACAGCAAGCTGATGAACGAGAAGCCGGAGTTTGCTATGATGAAGGCAATCAAAGGTATGCTGCCGCACAATACGGTAGGCGCAAAATCACTGACCAGACTTCGTGTTTATGCAGGTGCAGAGCATGACAATGCAGCACAGAAACCGGAAGCTTGGACGCAGGAAATTAAGTAAGGAGGAGTAAGCGAAATGGCAGAATTTTTCTACGGCACCGGAAGAAGAAAACACTCTGTTGCAAGAGTCCGTTTAGTACCGGGCAAAGGCGACATCACAATAAACAAGAGAACGATGGACGATTACTTCGGCCTTGAAACCTTAAAGGTTATCGTTAAGCAGCCGCTCGTTGCTACGAAGACCGAGGATAAATACGATGTTATCGTATCAGTTGTCGGCGGTGGTTTCACCGGTCAGGCAGGCGCAATCCGTCACGGTATCGCAAGAGCATTGCTCGAGGCTGATTCCGAGAACTATCGCCCGATCCTGAAGAAGGCAGGTTACCTCACTCGTGACCCGAGAATGAAGGAAAGAAAGAAGTACGGCTTGAAAGCTGCTCGTCGTGCTCCGCAGTTCTCAAAGAGATAATCAGTTTTTGGTTATTATATTCCCACAAGGATTTCCCTTGTGGGAATTTTTTCGTGGATTTAGTGCATATAATTATGTATCGAGTGCAAGGGAGGGAGAAGAATGAACGCGATTGTTATCTATAAATCAAAATACGGTTCAACCAAACAATACGCCGAGTGGATTGCGGAAGAACTGTCCTGCGAGGCAGTCGATGCCAAATATATTAAGGTTTCCGATTTACTTGGCTATGATACCATCATCTGCGGTGGGGGACTGTATGCAGAGGTGATTGCGGGAGCGAACCTGATTACGAAGAATCTCGAACAGTTAAAGGACAAGAAGCTGATTGTTTTTTCGACCGGCATCACACCGCTTGACTGCCACGAATACTACGACACCTTGGTTCGTGAAAAGAACTTTAAGGGCGATAGCCTTTCCTATATTAAAGTGTATCATTTTATGGGGAAAATGATATTAAACGAGCTTTCCGTGGTGCACCGTACGGCAATCCGTGCGCTCAAAAAGCTGATGTCGGGAAAAGAAAATCCGTCCCCGATGGAGAAGATGCTCATTGACCTTTGCGATGCAGATGGTGATTTCACCGACCGCTCAGCAATTGAAGAATTAGTTGAATATGTAAAACAGTAACAATGATACCGTTTATACCTTGGGGTATGGACGGTATTTTTTTGGTAGTATATTGACAAAATGATACTTTTCTGCTATCATATTAGTAAAATGATTTAACTAATTGGTGGTTGATATGCAAATCTTTCAAAAAGGCTTTAATTTCGGTCAGGATGGACCGGGGAACAGACTGGTGTATCATCTTTTGGGGTGCAATATGCGATGTATTTGGTGTGCGAACCCTGAGGGAATGTCTACTTCGGGCGACAAGGATGTCAGTGTAGAAGAAATGCTCGACGAGTGCAAACGAAGTAAAATGATGTTTTTTAGCGGCGGAGGTGTAACCTTTACAGGTGGTGAGCCGGCGATGCAGTATGAGGAATTACTCACGCTATTAAAACTCTTGAAAGAAGAAAACATCCATACGGCAATCGAAACGAATGGCACTTCACCGCATCTTCAGGACTTGCTGCCATACATAGACTATCTGATGATGGATTTTAAGCATTTCGATAGCGATATCTTAAAACAATATACCGGTGTCAGGAATGAAATGATTAAAAAGAATTTTGAAATAAATTGCAAGAGTAAAAGACAACAGCACATCCGGATTCCGTTGATTCGCGGGATTAACGCGGAGCATCCGGAGGGTTTTGCAGAATACTTTTCGCAGTTTGATACAAGCCGGACAGTGTTTGAATTTCTGCCGTATCACGAGTACGGAAAAGCAAAATGGACTGAAGAATATCAGGTGAAAGACGGCTTTGTATCAAAAGAAACACTGCAGTTGTTTTATGAAGTTTTTAATGAGCACCGCTTAAATATAGTAAGAACATAACAGGGGGAAAGAATATGTTTGGAATTTATGAAAAAGGGCAAGTAACACAAATGGCGAAAGCACTCTATCAGGAGGAAAGAAAAATCAAACGTCTGGACGGTTGGTTTATTGCAAAGGAAACCGAAATGCTTTCGGATGAGAAATATAAGGACTCTAAACCGGAGGTAAAAAAAGCACAGCTTTTATGTGAAGTTTTGCACCGGATTCCGATTTCGTTAAGCGATAACGCTATTTTTGTCGGAACGCAGAGAGATGCTTTTGCAAAAAGTTATGCACTCATCAATCCGTCATTTACGGTAGAAGGTTTTTCCGGCTATTGTGACCCGATGGCGATTTATAATGATATCGCGCCGAATGAGGAGTTTACAAAAGATCGAATTGACCGTGTTCGTGCCCATACCGCTCAATCAAAAATGGTGGAACTGCTGACGCAAACGTATGCGGAGGCGGAAAATGACACCAAAGAGGTTATCTTTTTCGTGGAGCAGGTGACCGGACATGTTATTCCGGATTTTCGTTATGCCTTAAAGCATGGCATTGATGCAATGATTGCCCAGGCGAAGACGAAGCAAGGGGAGTTTTATGAAGCAGCGGCAATTGCACTTTCGGGTGTAAAAATCCTTGCCGGGCGTTATATTGAGTTGATTGGTAAGCAGCAGAAAACCTGCACGCCGGAAAGGGCAAAACAGCTTTCACTTTTGGCGGAAACGCTCCAAAAAATCTCTTCCGAAGGCGCAGAGAATCTGTATGAGGCAATCCAGCTTTATATTCTTTTGTGGGAGATTATGTGCCTTGAACAGGCGCCGAATCCTTATGCTTTTTCCGTGGGTAACGCTGACCGCATCTTTGAGCCATACCGGGGTGAGCTTTCCCGCGACGAAGCCGCTGAACTGTTTAAGCATTTCCTGGTTTTCTATAATGTTGGTGACCGCAGTTGGGCAATTTCGCAAAATGTCTTGGTCAGCGGCAGAGACACAGAGGGGAATGACCTTACGAACACAATGTCTTACGCAATACTTGACGCATATTACGATATGAATCTTCCGCAACCGATTCTGTCGGTGAAACTACATAAAAACACACCGCAAAAACTGTATGAGGAGATGGGTAAATTCTTCTTTTCTGCAGGTGTTTTAACGCCATCGTTGTTTAATGACGATGCTCTGTTTGAGGTGCTCAAAAATAACGGTGTGGATGAAGAAGATATCCCTGATTATTCTGTTGCAGGCTGTCAGGAACCTTTAATTATGGGAAAAGATAACGCCAACACTACCAACAGTTGGCTGAGCCTTCCCAAGGTGCTCGAAATGGTGTTGACCGGTGGCGTTTCAATGATTACCGGCGAAAAACTGATGAATGCAGAAGCGTTTGAATTGGAAAATATCCGCGAGGTATTTTATCGGACCCTCGATCAAGTCGTAGACCGAATGGTGTTGGCAGCAAATGGAGCTTCGTGTGCGCTTTCTGAATTAAAAGTACCGTTTTTGAGCTGCTTTATGGGTGGCTTGGAATATGGCGCAGATATGCGCGATACCAAAATGCAGGGAACCAAATATAACGGAAGCGGATGCCTGGTTCACGGCCTTTCTGTACTTGCAGATTCTTTTGTTGCGATTGACGAATACAGTAAGAAATACCCGGATGGCAAAGAAACGCTGATTGAGGCACTCAAAAATAATTTTGAAGGCTATGAGTCCGTGAGAGAATTTCTTTTGTCCTGCCCGAAATTCGGAAACAATATTGAGGTAGTGGACAAAGAAGCAAGAGATATTGCACTTCGTGTAGCAAAAATGCTCCGCAGTAAGAAGAATTATCTCGGCAATTCGTTCCGTCCCGACTTTTCCAGCCCATCAACCCACCTGACCTATGGTTATTGGGTAGGCGCGACTCCTGACGGAAGAAAGAGCCGCGATATGCTCGGCTACGGGGTTGACCCCTTGTACGGCGAGGCGTCCAACGGTCTGGGATTCCGTATGCTTTCCAATATGCAGTTGCCGTTTGAGGAATTTAATGGAGGTTATGCGTCACACCTTGGTATTGACCCGAAATATTTTATGGCGGAGAGCAAGGAAGAAAAGGGCGTGGAATTTTACCATAATATTGTTGCACCGTTGTTTTTCAATGAGATGAAAGAGGGCGTTTCCCCGTTCTATCTGTATGTGAATGTGACCACGCCGGAAACACTGCGCAAAGTGCTTGCCAATCCGGAAAAATATGCGCCGAGCGGTGTATATATTATGAGAATTCATGGCACATTTGTAAACTTTTTGGATTTATCGCCCGAAATTCAGCAGGATATTATTACAAGACTGGATTTAAAATCAACCAGTTTTGGTTGTTAGGTCAAACATTAGGAAAGGAAATGGATATGAAATTTTTTATTGATACTGCAAATGTGGAAGAAATCAGAAAAGCAAATAATTTAGGTGTGATTTGCGGAGTTACCACCAACCCGTCACTTGTAGCCAAAGAAGGCCGTGACTTTCTTGCCGTTGTAAAAGAAATTACGAGAATCGTACATGGTCCTATTAGTGCGGAGGTAATTAGTCTTGATACACAGGGGATGGTGGTAGAAGCAGAAGAACTAATTGAAAAAGTAGATGCTGAAAACCTTGTAATTAAAATCCCGATGACGCTCGAGGGTCTCGCCGCAGTTAAAATCTTGAGCGAACGAGGAATAAAGACGAATGTTACTTTGATTTTTTCTGCGGCACAGGCACTTTTGGCAGCAAATGCCGGAGCGACTTATGTCAGTCCGTTTGTGGGCAGACTTGATGATGTTGGTGAGACGGGAATACAACTGATTTCAGATGTTGCTGAAATTTTTAAGCTTCATGGAATTAAAACAGAAATCATTGCGGCGAGCACGAGAAATCCGTTACATGTAGTTGAGGCGGCGAAGGCGGGTGCTCATATTGCAACCATTCCCTACAAAGTAATTGAACAAATGTCCGAGCATCCTTTGACGAATGCGGGAATTAAGAAATTTTTGTGTGACTGGGAATCGGCTAATAAATAATTGTTAGGAGAATCAATATGAAAGCAATAGGTATTGATATTGGAACAACCAGCATTTGCGGCATTTTACTGGACACACAAAGTGGAGAAGTTCTCCGTTCCTATACCGAAAACAGTGATGCGTTCTTAAACAGCTGTGCTCCGTGGGAAAAGATTCAGTCGGTAGAGAAGATTCTAGCAGTAGCTCTTGATATTTTGGAACGATTAAAAACCGAGGGCGCAGATGTCATCGGCGTCACGGGCCAGATGCACGGTATTTTGTACTTTGATGCATCCGCAAACCCCGTTAGTCCTTTGTACACCTGGCAGGATGAAAGAGGGAATTTGCCGTACAAAGATACAACTTACGCAAGATATCTTGGCTCAAGCAGTGGCTACGGCAATGTGACAGATTTTTACAATCGTGAAAATGGTCTGAGACCGAAAAATGCGGTCGGTTATTGCACGATTCACGATTATTTCGTGATGCGGCTGTGCGGTCTTAAAATGCCCGTGGTTCACGCAAGCGATGCGGCAAGTCTGGGATGCTATGACCTTTTAAGACATCGGTTTGATTATGACTATGATGCCGAGATTACGACGGAATTCAAACTCGCTGGTGAGTATGACGGCATACCGGTCAGTGTTGCCATCGGTGACAATCAGGCAAGTGTATTTTCGACGCTTGCAGATGAAGAGGATGTTTTGCTGAATGTTGGTACCGGTAGTCAGGTTTCTATTATATCGGATGCACCGGTGGCAGCTGAAAATGTTGAAACCAGACCGTATTTTGACGGTAAATACCTGATTGTCGGTTCTGCACTTTGCGGAGGTAGGGCGTATTCCATTCTGAAAAACTTCTATTCAGAAATTTTAAGCTATATCGAGCCAACGGATGACAATAAGGTTTATAGCCTGATGAATCAAATGCTTGCACAGATTCATGCCTCCTCGCTTTTGGTGGATACCCGCTTTGCCGGAACAAGAAGCAATGCAGAGCTTTGCGGCAGCATTTCGGGGATTACAACAGAGAATTTCCGCCCCTCGCAGCTTACCCTGGGTGTGCTTGAAGGTATGGCAAGGGAACGGTTTGACATGTATCAAAAGATGAGTTTGAAAAAATGCGGAATTGTTGGCTCCGGTAACGGCATCAGAAAAAATGCCGCACTGGTAAAAATGTTTGAAGAAAAATTTGACGCCAAAATGAAAATTCCGAAACATTTGGAGGAAGCGGCATTTGGTGCAGCTCTTTTTGGGGGCGTATCCTGCGGCATCTATAAGAATGCGAAAGAGGCACAAGAAGTGATTCAATATGGTTGATGGGGGAACAAACAATGGATATGAAACCTATATTTTTTGAAAGAAACCGTGTGGGTCGGGTTTATAGCGGAGGAAAGCTATTCCACGGATTTTTCGGCGATGAGGCGAAAGACGGATTTTTGCCGGAGGAGTGGATAGCCTCTTCCGTAAAAGCGTTAAATAAGGAAATGGCGCACGAAAAAGAGGGCATTTCCAAGGTAAAAGACAGCGATGTGTATTTTGATGAGCTGTTAGCGAACTACCCGGAAGAAATGCTGGGGAGCAAACAAAAGATGCGGATTTTAGTTAAGGTTTTAGACAGTGCCGTCCGCTTGCCCGCACAGGCGCATCCGGATAAGGAATTTTCGCGCAAACACTTTCAGTCCGAGTACGGAAAAACAGAAAGTTGGCTGATTCTGGATACAAGAGAAGATGCAAAAATCTTTTTCGGTTTTAAAGACGGTGTCACCAAAGAAGAATTTGCCAAGGCGATTGATGACAGCGAAACGGATAAGGATGCAATGGAACGCCTGATGGAGTACCGCAGACCTAACGTAGGTGATATCTATTTAGTGCCGGCGAAAACGGTGCATGCCATTGGTGCAGGTTGCCTGATTTTGGAGATTCAGGAGCCGACCGACTTTACCATTCAGCCGGAGCATTGGTGCGATGACTATCACTTAAACGATATGGAAATGTATATCGGTCTTTCGAAAGAAGATGCGCTCGAATGCTTCGATTTTGAAAAAGCGCCGGATACAAAGCTTCCCCCGGAAATTGTCCAAAATGAAGACGGAGTTATGGTAGAAAAGCTGATTAAGCCCTCAGATACAGACTGCTTCATAGTCAATCGCATCACGCTTGATGGCGGTAACTTCACTCCTTGCGTAAATGATAGCTATGGTGTGTATATTGTTGTTGACGGAAACGGCAAGCTGACCGGCAAGGAATATGCCCGCGAATTACATAAGGGGGACTATTTCTTTCTGCCGTGCTGCCTGATGGGAAGGTTTGAATTATCAGGTAACCTCCAGGTAGTAGAGTGCTATTAAAAAACAGTTTTCTTTTGTTGAAATCTATGGTATAATAGATACATCTGACTGACGGAAATGAAAGGAGCGAACAAATGAAAAAAGCAACCAATTCTGCGTTGATGCGCAGGAAAAATGAAAAGCTTGTGTTGTCTATGATTTACAAAGCTCCCATTTCCCGTGTAGAAATAGCGAAAAAAACCGGACTAACCAAAGCTGCGATTACGTTTATTGTGGATGATTTGATGAGCAGAGGTATCCTTTTGGAAACGGACGGACAATCCGAAACTGTCGGCAGAAACCCGAAAATGCTTTCGTTAAACGGCGATGCCTTTTATGTGATTGGTATCAATATTACGAGACATCATGTTGCCGTCGGGATAATGAATCTGGCAGGGAAAATGGTGTCTTCTGACTATTTTTCTCTTTGTGAGTGCAACAAGACACTTGCGAAAATCAAACATAGTGTAGAAGAGCAAATGAAGACTGCCAAGGTGCCGAAGGAGAAGATTTATAAAGGAGCTGTAGTGACGCCGGGGCCGGTGGATATCGAAAACGGAATGATTCTAAATCCACCAAACTTTAATGAGTGGCATCATTTCCCGATTGTTTCTGAACTGACACAACTGCTTGGCGTCCCCTTTGTGTTTGAAAATGTATCTTCGGCGACGGCGCTTTCTGAAAAATTGTTTGGCGCAGCGATTGGGACAGAAAACTTTCTGGCATTGCGTGTGGACGAGGGTATCGGTTCGGGTATCGTGCTTGATGATGTATTGTTTCGCGGTCCTTGCGAGCTGGGTCATATATCCATATCCTATGACGGAAAGCCTTGCGAGTGCGGCAATCGAGGATGCATGGAAAAATATGCTGCAATTCCGGCCATTCTGGATGGGACGCCGTATCAAAGCTGGCAAGAAGTTGTAGACGCAGATGACGAGACACTGATGAAGAAGGAAGCGGAGTATTTAAGCTGTGGCATCGTTTCAGCAAACAATATTTTTTCCTTTGATAAAATAGTTCTGTGCGGAGACCTTTCTTACCGTGCGGGTAAGCTTGTTTCGTTTGTGTCAGACGCGGTTCGCAACAAAATGCTGACCGGTAAATATCCAATCGTGTCTACCGGCGCGGTAAGTTCGAGGCATAAAATTGCGGCTGCAGTTGCTATTTATGATTTAATCAGTTAATTCCATAAGAAAAAGCCATCGAGTTGTTCTCGATGGCTTTTTCTTATTTTAACATTGCGTCAATGCTTTTTCTAGCGTTTTTGATGGTTTCTTCCGGTAAGGTAATTTCCTCGCCGCCCGTGCCGCTGACTGCGCGGTAAACATCCACTAAAGTAGTGAGACGCATATCGTGACAGATGCAGTCTTTTGACAGCGGATAAAACTGTTTTTCGGGGTAGGAAAACTTAAGATGCTGTACGATGGAGTTTTCCGTTCCGATAATAAATTCTTTGGCGTCGCTTTTTTCCACATACGATAAAATCCCGGTGGTGCTGCCGGCATAATCACTTAAGCGGCTGACCTCATTTTTACATTCCGGGTGCACCAAAAGCAGTGCATCAGGGTGCGCTTTTCTTGCGCGGTGAACATCTTCTTCGGAAATAGCGGTGTGCACAGGACAACCGCCGTCGATAAAGTAAAATGTCTTTTCCGGGACTTGCTCTTTGACCCAGGCGCCGAGATTGCAGTCAGGAATAAATAAAATTTCCTTTTGCGGTAGATTTTTAACAATATCCAGTGCAGAAGCGGAGGTGACACAAATATCACATTCGCATTTTAAGGCAGCAGTGGTGTTAATGTATGCTACCACACAGGCGGAAGGATGCTTTTCTTTTAATTTCTTAAGTTCATCTACCGAAAGTTGTTCTGCCATCGGGCAGCCTGCATCGGAATGAGATAAAAGGACTTTTTTTTCGGGGGAAAGGATTTTGACGGTTTCTGCCATAAACCGAACGCCGCACATCAAAATCGTTTGTTGCGGTGCTTTGGCGGCTTGTTCACTTAATCCGTAAGAATCCCCGACAAAGTCAGCAATTTCCAAAATGTCGTGTGTCTGATAAGCGTGTGCCAAAATACAGACATCTTTTTCTTTTTTCAGCTCTATAATTCTTTTCTGTAATTCTTTCATAGTCAGCATAATTTCCCCTCCGTATATTGATTATTATACCTTGAAATAGAGCAAAAGTCAATAAAAGTTGACAGAAAAGTTTACATATGTATTGAAATGTGTAAACTTTTTTGTTATACTGTTTAAGAAGCAGTTTATTTCAAAGGATATTTACAGTTGAGAGAGGACGCTATGGATACAGATATTTTGATTGTGGGTAGTGGGTGCGCAGGGCTTTATTGCGCTTTGCATCTGCCGAAAGAAAAGAAAATTACGATTATTACCAAATCGAGTGCCGAAAAAAACGATTCCTTTTTGGCACAGGGCGGCATCTGTGTACTTCGGGACGAGGGCGATTATGATTCGTTTTTTGAAGATACCTTAAAGGCGGGACATTACGAAAATGACCGCACGAGTGTGGATATAATGATTCGTTCCTCGCGGGATGTCATCAATGATTTAATTGATTACGGAGTGGAATTTACACGCGATGAAAATGGTGAATTAAAATACACCAAAGAGGGCGCGCATTCTGCTAACCGTATCCTGTTCCATTACGACATTACGGGCAAGGAAATCACGAGTAAATTATTGGAACAAGTCAAAAAGACAGAGAACATCACGCTTTTAGAACATACGACATTAGTTGATATCGTGGAAAAAGACGGTGCATGTATCGGCGGCATTGCGGTTGATGATCAAGGTGAGCTTTTTGCTATCGGCGCGGAATTTACAGTGCTTGCCTGCGGCGGCATCGGCGGTCTTTACAGCCATTCCACCAACTACCGACACTTAACGGGAGATGCGATTGCTATCGCTATCCGCCACGGAGTTGAGCTTAGGGATATCAATTATGTGCAGATTCATCCGACGACCTTGTTTTCGGAAAATGAGGGAGAACGGCGGTTTTTGATTTCTGAATCGGTCCGAGGAGAGGGTGCAAAACTTTATAATAAAGATATGCAGCGTTTTGCAAACGAGCTTTCGCCGCGGGACGTGTTAACCAATGCCATCCATCAGCAGATGGAGGAAGACGATACCGAGTTCGTCTGGGAAGACCTCAGGACGATACCAAAAGAAGAACTCGAGGCGCATTTTCCGAATATCGTCAGACATTGTGCGGAAAATCAGCTGGATGTTACTAAAGAATGTATCCCCGTCGTACCGGCACAGCATTATTTTATGGGCGGCATTCGTGTAAACTATGAAAGCAAAACCTCGATGCAAGGGCTTTACGCAATAGGCGAGACTGCGTGTAACGGCGTGCACGGACGGAACCGTCTGGCAAGTAACTCGCTACTTGAGAGCTTGGTTTTTGCTAAGCGTGCAGCGATGGATATGAAAGAAAATCCGGTAGTAAAACAAAAGTTGCCGGAGATTGATTTTTCTGAATATTCTGACCTTGCGGCATTAAAGAAAGAATACCGCAAATTAGTACTTGATGAAATAGAGAAAGAAAATCGAAAGTAAGGAGAGACAGAAATGGTTTTTGATAACGCAACATTAAAATTAAAAGTAGACCCCTTGATTTTAGGGGCACTCGAGGAAGATATTACAAGCGAAGACGTTTCCACCAACAGTGTGATGCCAACGGCAAAGCTTGGCGAGGTGGATTTGATTTGTAAAGAGGACGGAATTCTGTGCGGAACGCAGGTATTTGCCCGCGTGTTTACACTTCTTGACGAGCAAACAGAAATCACCTTCTATAAAGAAGACGGCGACAGTATCAAAAAAGGAGAACTGATTGCGAAACTGCGCGGAGATATCCGGGTACTTCTTTCGGGAGAGCGTACAGCGCTCAATTATATGCAGAGAATGAGTGGTGTTGCAACCTATACCAAAGCGGTTGCTGATTTGCTTGCTGGCACAAAAACCACGCTTTTGGATACCAGAAAAACGACGCCGAACAACCGTATTTTTGAAAAATATGCGGTTCGTGTCGGCGGCGGGAAGAATCACCGCTACAATCTGTCCGACGGCGTGCTCTTAAAGGATAACCATATCGGCGCGGCAGGCGGTGTCAAAGAGGCAATCCAAATGGCAAAGGCATACGCTCCGTTTGTAAGAAAGATTGAGGTTGAGGTAGAGACCTTTCAGATGGTGAAAGAAGCGGTAGAAGCAGGCGCAGATATTATTATGCTTGATAATATGACGCACGATGAAATCAAAGAGGCGATGACTTTTATTGACGGCAGAGCAGAGGTTGAGGTTTCGGGTAATGTAACCAAGGAAAATATTGCGATTCTTACTGATTTGGGTGTGGATTATATTTCAAGTGGTGCACTCACACACTCGGCACCGATTTTAGACTTATCCTTAAAAAACCTACATGAAGTTTAATTGGAGGTAGTTATGAAAGGCGAATTACGAAGAGAGGAAATCAAGCGGCTTCTTTCTCTTTCTGATCAACCGGTTTCTGCGGGGAGACTCGCGCAAAACTTCGGCGTCACAAGGCAAAGTATTGTCAAAGATATTGCCATTTTGCGCGAGGAGGGAATCCCCATCCAGTCGCATATCAGAGGCTATCTTTTAGATGCAAAACTGATGCCTGAGCGCGTGTTTAAGCTGATTCATACCGATGAGGAAGTGGAAGAGGAGCTCAATACCATCGTGGATTTAGGCGGTATCGTGCGCGATGTCTTTGTGTACCATAAATATTATAACAAGGTGACGGCAACCCTCGATATTAAATCCCGACTGGATGTGAAAAACTATATTGACAATATCAAAGCCGGAAAGTCACTCTTGCTGAAAAATGTCACCTCAGGGTATCATTATCATACCGTGGCGGCAGAAAGCGCAGAAACGCTTCTTTTAATTGAAGAAAAGCTCCGCGAACGCGGTTTTTTAGCGCGCCTTCAGGAGTACGAGCCGGATGAGATGTGGAAAAAGTGAATGGGTAATAAAGTTGAAAGGTCGTAGCAAAATTTGCTACGACCTTTTGTTGTTGTTTATAAAACTCTTAAATCAACGAAAGCTGTTCACCCTGCACATCATCATCTTTTAAGTAGGCGCCGCGGGCAGGGATGTTTTTCGTGCGGTAATAATCGAAGTCGGTAAAGGTGACCTCATCAAGTGATAACACTTTCGCAAGAGTGCTGCCTTTTTTTGGAGTTAAGACCTGAACACCCATCGAGGTACGCGTGGTCTTTAGCGGAATCTTTTCCGTGTTGAAAATTAAGACCTTGTTTAAGCTCGAAAATGCCACAAGCTCTGTGTCGGCAGTGAGAAAACGGATTGCCGCAAGCGGAGACTTTTCATAGTAGGCATTCGTTAGCTTTTTACGGTTGGTCTTGGTCTGATATGCCTCAAGCGGCACCTTTGCCATCTTTCCGTTTTCAAAGCTGAAGAGCATAAAGCCAGCATATTTTCCATCGGTTACTGCCATATAAACAATCTTTTCATCGGTTTCCATCCCCAAAAGATTCGGCAGATATTCACCCAAATCTCTTGCCTTGCAGTCCGGGATGTCGTTGATTTTCATCTTGTACACATTGGCGCGATTGCTGAAGAACAAAGCTTCATCACGGTTGGAACACTCGATGGAATTGATGAAACGGTCGTCCTCTTTGAGCTTTTGGTCTGCACTCGCACGCAGAGATACCAAAGAGATTTTCTTTAAGTAGTTCTGCTCAGAAAGGAACATTTTGAGGTTATAGTCTTCGACAAACTGTTCTTCAACGGTCTCAACGATGTCGTCTTCGGTAATGATTTCGGTACGACGGTCCTGACCGAATTTCTTCATAATATCCTCAAGCTCACGAATGATGATTCGCTTCATTGCAACGTTGCTTGCAAGTGTCTTTTGGAGGTCTGAGATATCCTTTGTCAGCGAATCAATATCATTTAAGCGGTTTAATATATATTCCTTGTTTAAGTGACGGAGTTTAATTTCTGCGACATATTCTGCCTGAATGGCATCAATACCAAAGCCATCAATTAAGTTCGGGATAACTTTTGCTTCTTCTTCGGTTTCACGGATGATAGCGATTGCCTTATCAATATCCAGAAGGATTTTCTCAAGACCGCGCAGAAGATGCAAGCGGTGAGATTTTTTGTCAAGGTCAAATTCCAAGCGACGCTTAATACAACCTAAACGGAATGCGCTCCATTCCTTTAAGATTTCGCGGACACCCATCACACGGGGAGAACCGCTGATTAAGATATTAAAGTTACAGCTAAATGAATCTTCCAGCGGTGTCTGCTTGTAAAGGCGCGCCATCAGCTTATCAGGGTCTGTGCCACGCTTTAAGTCAAGCGTCAGCTTTAAGCCCTTTAAGTCAGTTTCGTCACGCAGGTCGGAGATATCCTTTAATTTTCCCTGCTTGACCAGCTCGACGATTTTATCCATAATTGCTTCGACGGTGGTGGTGTAAGGGATTTCGGTAATCTCGATGCAGTTGTTTTTCTTATCATAGTTATATCGCGCCCGGAGCTTAAAACTGCCTCTGCCGGTTTCGAAAATGCTATTCATTTCCTCTTTTTTATAAATCAGCTGTGCACCGGTAGAAAAGTCGGGCGCAAGCAGAGTTTCCGATAAATCACATTCGGCGTCTTTTAGGTATGCAATGGTCGTTTTGCATACTTCATTTAAGTTGAAGCTGCAGATGTTGGATGCCATACCAACGGCGATACCCTGATTCGGATTGACTAAGAGGTTCGGAAAAGAGGTCGGCAGAAGCGTCGGCTCTTTCATCGTACCGTCGTAGTTATCCATAAAATCAACGGTGTTTTTATCAATATCCCCAAAAAGCTCGGCGCAGATAGGGTCTAAACGTACCTCTGTGTATCGGGGTGCCGCAAACGCCATATCGCGCGACTGCTGCATACCAAAGTTTCCTTTGGAGTCGACTAAGGGGTGCAAAAGCGCACCGTTACCGCGCGTTAGGCGCACCATGGTCTCGTAAATTGCCATATCGCCATGGGGGTTAAGCTTCATCGTTTGTCCCACTACATTTGACGATTTGGTCCGGTTTCCCGAAAGCAGATTCATCTTATACATCGTATAAAGAAGCTTGCGGTGTGACGGCTTAAACCCGTCGATTTCGGGAATGGCACGGGAAATAATAACGCTCATTGCATAGGGCATATAGTTTTTTTCCAGCGCATTCGTGATATTTTGTTCGGTAAATCTTGATTCCATGGTTTCCTCCCGTTTGATGATGTAATAGTGAAAGGATTTATTTTGTAAGATCTTGTACTACGCAAGATGCAATCAAAAGACCGGCAGCCGGTGGCACAAAAGCGTTACTGCCGGGGGTCTGGCGCCTGCTGGTTGTGCTTTCAGTGTCTTCTGTTTGCGGCGGAATCGGTGCTTCAGTGGAATATACCACCTTGAGTTTTTTGACTCCGCGTTTTTTGAGTTCAGCGCGCATCACCCGGCACAACGGGCAGACCGAGGTATCAAACAGGTCTGCAATTTGAAGCATTTCCGGATGAAGCTTATTTCCCGTTCCCATACAACTGATTAAGGGAATGTTTTTTTTCTGCGCGGTAAGACAAATATCAATTTTAGCACTGACAGTATCAATCGCATCAATGATGTAGTCATATTCGTCAGTGATGAGCCCGCTTTTTTCGTTCGATAAATAAAATTCGGAAACGGCCTTAATGTCGCAATCGGGGTTAATGGAGAGCAGACGGTTTTTCATTGCAAGCACCTTTGACTGTCCAATGGTTTCCCGCGTTGCTTCAACCTGTCGGTTTAAGTTGGAAATGCAAACCTCGTCGTTATCAACAATGGTTAAATGTCCAAGCCCTGAGCGAACCAAAGCTTCTGCTGCGTGGCTTCCGACGCCGCCGACGCCAAAGAGCAAAACATTTGCTCGGGAGAGCTTGTCCATCGCATCCTTACCCAAAAGGCGCTCTGTTCGACTGAAAATTTCGCGCATAAACCGTATCCTCCCATTTTCTTTCTAATTATTATTATACAAAATTTTGGGACAAAAAGAAAGGTAAATTTTCAAAAAAACCATAGATAATGTAAAAATATGTACCCGAAGGGATGAAATTTCTACCTAAAACGGGGAATATTCATTTTTCTATTGAAAAACAGAGAGTATTTTACTATAATGAAACTGATATAAAATGGATGAAGATGTCCGATGACAAACGAGAGGAGAGCACGAAGATGCAAAACTTCAACAGTATTTTTGAAAAACTTAATTGCGGAAAAATCGCAGCAAAAGCGGGTGTTGTTTTCGCAGGCGGAGAAAAAGTTTTGCCTGACTACACCTATGAATTAAACAGCGACAAAAAAACAATGTATGTAAGGGTCGAACACGAAAACACGTTCAGAGACACACTGGTGTTCGATTATAACGGCGACAAAATTTTGGCAAGACGTGTATTTGAAAATATTTCGGATAAAGAAATTAGAATTAAAGAACTTGCTTTCTGGATTTCTGGCATCGGCTTTGATAAAGACAAAGACGACGATTATTTTTACCATATTGAAAATTCCCGTGTGTTTGGTAACAACACCTTCCCGATTGATTATGATCGTTTTCATCACGAGGCAGAGGGAAATAAAAAATTCGGTATCGTTCCCGGTGATACCTGGCCGGATATGGGTAAAAATTCCGAGCCGATTGAAGCGCGTATCGGTTCGACCTATTTTCAGCCGTTCCCGGCAATTTTAATCAGTAACTATCAGACAAAAAAAGGTTTGGTACATGGTACGCTTTCCCAGGATGTCTGCTACCATAACTACGATGTCAGCCACGACGACAGCGGTGTTTGCCTCGATATTTATTCCTCATTCATGGATATTGATGCGCTTACGATGGAGCCGGGCAGAGTCATCGTTGATGAGTGGTATTTGGGCTTTACGGATGAGGCGGATGATATCGAGCGCATTTTCGTAAAATACAGTGATGAACTTCGTAAAAAGCTTCCGATTATGTACGGAAGAAGTGACGCAAACCGCAAATATGTTGCTTGGGGCTCGTGGAACGACGGTCTTTGGAGAAATATTTCCGAGGATTTGATTGTAGAAGAAGCACGCTACTTAAAAGACCATTTCCCGACGGCAGCTTGGGTTCAGATGGACGATGGTTATGCAATTAATAACTGGTGCCACAGCCTTGGTATGCCGTATGCCGGCGAGGAAGAAGTTGACCATGAAAAATTCCCGAAAGGTATTCGCCATTATTCCGATGAACTTCGTAAAATCGGTATCCGTCCGGCACTTTGGATGGGCGGAAAGGTTCCGAAGGAAGCAAAAATTGTTAATGAGCATCCGGAATGGTTCTTAGATTATGCACATGTATTAAAAACCGGTCTTCCGTTTGATGTCAGCCGCGAAGATGTCCGTGAGTATATGCTTTCCGCAATCAAGAGACTGTTTTTGGAATATGGCTTTGATTCTATGAAAATGGATTTCTGGAGCCATCCGTTTGAAGATTGTCATGCTTTGTATTCTGACACACATCATTCCGGCTATGAGTACAGAAGATGGTGGCTTGAGGCAATTCGTGAGGTTCTGCCGCGTGACGGTTACTTGCAGACCGGTTGTGATATTGCAATGGGCAACCCGTTCCTTGGCGAATTTGCAACGAACTACCGTTATGGTGTAGATATCGGTCACGGCAACTGGCCGACGGTCAAACTGACCATCCTTTGGGGTGTGAACTGTTTTGCAACGCATACCGGTGATATGTTTGTACCGAACAGCGACTCGATTGGTCTTTTCCCGGGTCTTGGCGAGAACGAGGCTATGTTCTGCATTAACTTCTGCTTAGTAACACACTCAATGGTTGAAATTGCAGGTCAGCTCAGTAAGAGTGATAATAAAGAAAGACTACATACGCTCAAAAAAGCGATTTGTAACCCGAACAACGGTCAGGATGTATATTTGGTGAACTATGATTACCGCGCAAAAGAAACCCGACCGATGCCGGATGCAATGTACTTTAAGACTCCGCACTTCTCTGTAGAGGAAGGCAACGCATCCATGCCGGTAGTTACGGTAGGTCTCTTTAACGTAGATGATGAGGCAAGAACCGTTTCTGTTAAGGCTTCTGATATGGGTCTTGGCGATGGTAAATTTACGTTCACTAATGTATGGACCGGAGAACAGTTTAGGAATGTGGATTCTGTCAGCGTAGACTTAGATTGCCGTGCAAGTGCATTGTTTGCAGTCAGCCGCGAAGAGGGCATTCAGCTTTATGATGCCAACATCCGTGTGAACGCACTGTGTGCAGATGAAAAATCAATGACGATTGAAACGGATTATGCACAGAAAGAATGTGAACTGAAAATCAGCCGCCTGCCGAAGAAGATGTTCTTTGACGGGGAAGCGATTGATTTCCGTGCAGAAGGCGATATGGTTTATTTCGACCTGCCGGGTAAGGGCACACTCACATTAGAATTTTAATTCGAAATATGAAAAGAGCGTCTTTTGAAAGCCCGCTTTCAAAAGACGCTCTTCTTTTTTACTTGCTAAAACTTATAAAACAGAATTTATTTAATGCTGTTTTCGTAAGCTTCAACCATCTTCTTAACCATCATACCACCGATGGAACCTGCTTCTTTAGAGGTCAGGTCACCGTTGTAGCCCTGCTTTAAGTTAACGCCTACTTCGTTTGCGACTTCCATCTTGAACTTGTTTAATGCTTCCTTTGCTTCCGGAACGACTTTCTTATTGCTGGTCATATCCTACACTCCTTATAAAAATAAAAAATATATTTTTGAGGTCTAGCCTCGATACTATTTTGCGCAGGAGAAGATGAAATATTCAAAAAAATGAGCAATTTTGACATGAAAAAAATGGCTGAAAATGAAAGAAATGAATCTTCGGAACATTTCTTTATTCGCTTCATATAATAATATACAGACAAAAATAGCGGAGGCAAACAATGCGACTGGGAAGCAAAAAAAGGATAGCCATCCGGATGAATCACGCGAAAAAGAGAAAATGTTCGCTATTTCTTTTGTTTATTTTCATTTTTGCGCTTATGCTTGCGATGCTTATGTACTTTTTAAATAGTGTTCGTCCTGCAATGATACGCCTTGCAAAAGCAGAGGCAGAGTTTTTGGCGATAGACTTAATTCAGCATTCGGTCTCCGAGGTGTTTGCGGAAAATCCTTTCAGCTATACAGAACTCGTTCAGATTGAAAAGGATGCGGAAGGGAATATTTGCGCCTTAAAGTCCGACCTTGCCTCAATTAATCGAATGAAGGCAGATATCGCACTTTTGATTCAGGATAAAATTGAGCAAATTGAACTTGCAGAGATTACCATTCCTCTTGGAAGTCTCAGTGATATTGATATGCTCGCAGGACTTGGCCCTTTTATCCATGTAAAACTGATGCCTTACGGAAATGCAAGACTTGAGTTTTTATCGAGCTTTGAGGCTGCGGGTGTGAACCAGACGCGTCTTTGTGTCAACTTAAAAGTACAAACCGAGTTGGGACTTTTGATGCCAACGGTAGACACCGTACATAGTGTAGAAGATACGATTCCCGTATTTCAGACCATCCTTTTGGGCGAAGTTCCGGAGAGTTATTTCCAGGTGGAATCGAGCGATGAGACGATTGTAGATCACGCACTGGATTTAGCACCTTAAATTGCAAAAAAAGTTTTGAATTTTGCATTGCAATTTGATGTAAAATGTGAGAAAATAAAATAAATGTCTCTTTTGGCTTTGCCTGCATAATCACATATAATTGCTCCATACTAAATGGTATCAACTAAAAAGGAGCTGTTTATATGCACAATGAGGAAAAGAACACGAATGATAGCGGTGCTGACAAAACGGAAGAGACGTTTGAAAATACCGAAAACATTAAAAATTTCGGCAGTAGTAATATTCGCAATTCCAAAGGAAATATTCATTGCCTGACGGTTGTCGGTCAGGTGGAGGGGCATACCATCTTATCCCCCCAGAATAAGACGACCAAGTATGAGCACGTCATACCGCTTTTGGTTTCGGTGGAAGAAGACGAGAGCATCGACGGTTTGATTGTCATCTTAAACACCGTCGGCGGTGATGTGGAAGCTGGTCTTGCTATATCGGAAATGATTGCCAGTATGACAAAGCCCGTGGTTTCTCTGGTTTTGGGCGGTGGGCACAGCATTGGTGTTCCGCTTGCGGTGTCGTCCAAGCGATCGTTTATTGCGCCATCGGCAACAATGACGATTCACCCGATTCGTATGAACGGTCTTGTCATTGGCGTTCCGCAGACCTATGAATATTTTAATAAAATGCAGGACAGAGTCGTGCGCTTTGTGACAGAAAATTCGAATATTTCGCGGAAAAAATTCACTGATTTGATGATGAAAACCGGTGAAATGGCAAATGATGTAGGCTGTATTATTATGGGCGAGGAAGCGGTGGAAATCGGTCTGATTGATGAAATCGGCGGTATTCGGGAAGCCCTTTCCTGCCTGTATGAGATGATAGAGAAGACAAAGGAGAAAAATAAAGATGCCACTTGTGACAGGAATCAAACACAAAAACAAAATGATAATTGACGAAACCAAAACTGCCATAGCGGCAAAAAGCGGAACACTTCCGGTGTTTGCTACGCCCTATGTTGCGGCACTAATGGAACAGACGGCGGAGGAAAGTGTCCGCCCGTACATAGAAGATGGACAAGCTACGGTAGGAACAAAGCTCATCTTAAACCATACTGCAGCTACGGTGGCAGGAAAAGAAGTGTCTTGCGAATCAGAACTTGTTGAAATTGATAGAAGACGACTGGTATTTCGAATTACGGCCTCTGATAATGCCGGTCAAGTAGCGGATTGTGAACATGAACGATTTATCATCGATATAGAAAAATTTATGGCAAAAGCAAAGGAAAGAGGGGAAGACTGATGTTAACTGATATTGAAATTGCACAGAGCGCAACCATGCTTCCGATTACTGAAATCGCGAAGCAAATTGGCTTGTCGGAAGATGAGCTTGAGCTATATGGAAAGTATAAGGCAAAGCTTTCGAAAGATGTATGGAACCGCTTAAAAGACAAAGAAGACGGAAAACTCGTTTTGGTGACAGCAATCAACCCGACACCTGCAGGCGAGGGAAAAACCACGACAACCGTAGGACTTGGACAAGCAATGGCAAAAATCAATAAAAAGGCGATCATCGCTCTTCGTGAGCCGTCCTTAGGCCCCGTGATGGGCGTAAAAGGCGGTGCAGCAGGCGGTGGCTATGCGCAGGTTGTTCCGATGGAGGACATTAACCTGCATTTCACCGGTGATATGCACGCGCTTACTGCAGCGAATAACCTTTTGTGTGCTTTGGTGGATAACCATATCAAGCAGGGCAACGCTCTCGGCATCGACCCGACCAAAGTGATTTTCCCGCGTGCGATGGATATGAATGACAGAGCACTCCGTGAAACCGTGATTGGCTTGGGCGGAAGCATCAACGGTACCCCAAGAGAGGACGGTTTCGTCATTACTGTAGCATCCGAGCTGATGGCGATTTTGTGTCTGGCGGCTGACCTTTCTGATTTGAAAGAACGTATCGGTAGAGTCATCATCGGCTATACATACGCAGGCAAAGAAGTGACGGCGGCAGACCTTGGTGCGCAAGGCGCGATGACCGCGCTCTTAAAGGATGCGATTAAGCCGAATTTGGTTCAGACTTTAGAAAATACACCTTGCTTGATGCACGGCGGTCCGTTTGCCAATATCGCACACGGCTGTAACAGTATTCAGGCAACAAAGATTGCGCTTAAGCTTGCCGATTATGTTATTACAGAAGCGGGCTTTGGTGCAGACTTGGGCGCAGAAAAATTCCTGGATATCAAGTGCCGTGCGGCTGGTCTTAAGCCCTCTGCAGTTGTCATTGTTGCAACGGTAAGAGCACTCAAATATAACGGCGGCGTGGCAAAGGCAAATCTTTCCGAAGAAAACCTTGACGCTTTAAAAGCTGGTATCGTAAACCTCGGAAAGCACATTGAAAATATGAGAAAGTATAATGTCAATGTCTTGGTTGCTATCAACCGTTTTGGTACAGATACAGAAGCAGAGCTTTCCTATATCGCCGATTACTGTAAAGAGCAGGGTGCAGAGTTTGCGTTAAGTGAAGTCTTTGCCGATGGCGGTAATGGCGGTGTAGAACTGGCGGAAAAGTTAGTTGATATACTTGATAATAAGGAAAGCCATTTCGCACCGATATATGATGCAAATCTTCCGATTAAGGAAAAGATTGAAACCATTGTAAAAGAAATCTATGGTGGCGACGGCGTATCTTATACACCGGCGGCAGAAAAGCAGATTAAAACGCTGACAGAAAACGGTTATGATAAGCTGCCGATTTGTATGGCGAAAACGCAGTATTCACTTTCGGATGATGCCTCCCTTTTGGGTAGACCCGAAGGCTTTACCGTAACAGTCAAAGAAGTAAAGGCATACGCCGGCGCAGGCTTTGTAACTGTGCTGACCGGTAGTATTATGACAATGCCGGGTCTTCCGAAACTGCCTGCTGCTTGCAATATCGATGTCGATAACGACGGAACAATTACCGGATTATTCTAAAATAAAAAGGACCTCGAAGGGCGTCCTCGCTTAGGGATGAATCGGTTTTGGCTTGTTATTTTCCGTTAATCCCGCGCAAAAAAATCCCGAAATACGACAGTATTACGGGATTTTTTATGTCTTGTCTTAAAACGAAAAATCTCTAACCCAAAACTGC